>NZ_SJOF01000001.1 GCF_004331255.1 Acinetobacter sp. ANC 4173
TGAAACCTCTTAGCGCTGATGGTAGTGTGGGGTTACCCATGTGAGAGTAAGTCATCGCCAGCTCATTAATTCAAACACCCCCTAACCAACGTTAGGGGGTGTTTTTTATTGGAAATTAAAAAGAATAGACGAAAATTATTTAAAAATATGATTAATCGGTCAAATGATGAGAAATTTTGATTAGACTAATTTAGCGGATCGTTTCCATCTTAAACCTGTATTAATGTGTTTGGGGGGCGATTATTATGAGCTTAAGGGGCTTTCAGTCGAATCAATTCCTACTTTTTTTTAATTTTGATGAGTCAGAAAAAACTAGCGTAAATGATTCAGTGTTAGCTAAAGCTTAATTTTTAAATCATGAATTTGCCTATCTAAGTGTTCAGCCTATTAAAAAAACACCCTTAACCATTCAGTTAGGGGTGTTTTTTTAATAGGCTATTTGGTTTTTATAAGCATCAAGTTTTAAAAATATTGTTCAAAATGTAAACAAATTTAAAATAATACCGTCAATTATAGGGTCATACGACATACTTCATCTGTGTTGATAGAGGTAGATCACAGATATATCCAAAACCTAGTCATGGTCTGACTTTGACTCCAGTATATCTGCGTTCTATAGTAATTTTGTGTTGATTAAAAGGTAAACAATTTAAGAATACAGAGATGAAATGATTGGATTTGATGTATGGAAAAGCCCTCAATCTTTCAGTACACAATAAAGTTATTAAACCGAAAAATTCTTCAATATAAGGAACACATGAATTTGCAAAGATCTATCATGTTTAGCAATTTTACTCAGATTCAGGATAAGTCATTGTTTTTTAATCTGGGGAAGGAGGGTATCACTTGAGAAGATCATCACATTAAAAATCTAAGATTCGATAATAATGCAAAAGAAATCAAGGAGGTCTAGAACGATTTAAACTAAAGCTTTATATCATTCCAGAATGAAAAAATTCGAACAAGGAGAGCATTGTTATTGCACCACATTGTTGTCAAAGAGGTTATGACAACATGACCTCTTGAACATCAACCTAAGGAGTTGGTTATGAGACGATATGAACTTTCTTTAAGGATTTTAGTATTTGAAATCAGTAAGGTGAGGCTATTCCCATGGGTACAACATTAACACTGAATTCAAGATTACTAGCCATTATCGCACAGCGAAACCCTACCATTTATGACATCGTTATACCGCGTTTTACTTGTCCCTCTGCTGAAACTTGGATCATTGGCAAACATTCTCCAGTTGCAGTGAATTCGCAACAATTACCACCTTCAGAATTGGGTGCACTCGTTGCTTCTGAATTTATACAGATGGTCTGGTTTGCAAACCGTTTTGGATTGGATGCCAGTTTTATTCTGGATGATCTAGATGATTGGTGCCCGACCTATCCAAAATGGCCCAAAAGGATACCTTGGTTAACTCCTCAGATTGATTTCCCAAGACAACCATTGCCCGAACCTCCTGCAGATTGGCTTTTAGATTTTCATCTAGGATTTGCTGCAAGGTTAGCCACAGCCCAACTAGAAGAGAGCCTGATCGGTGAGATCGTGACTAAAGCATTCGAACGATCCGCTGCGCTGATTGAGTCTGAAAAATACATATAAATATTTTGGCAATTTTTTGATCAGGTTCATTCAGCATGGATAGGCATTTAAAAGTCTAAGCATTGAAAGGACGGTCTAACTCTTTCATTCAAGAAATCCTGTTGGGGTACAGGGTTTCTTGAATGAGACGCTTAATTGAGTACAGATGACCATACTGTGCTTCATAATTGATATTGGATGAGTTTATTCATAATCAACTTCAAACCATCTATTTCAAATTCATTGGCTGCAAATGTTTCTTCTTTATTACGTTTAAAAATATCCCGAATTTCTAATACCGCATTGGGATCAACCATACCTAAACTTGATGTCACTTGGCGAATTTGACTGATAGAACGAGAGCCATTGCTAGATCCATAACCGATAAAAGCGGCGGGTTTACTCTGCCATTCTTTACCCAGATAATCTAAGGCATTCTTAAGGGCGGGGCTATAACCATGATTATATTCAGGGCTAATAAAAATAAAGGCATCTGCTAAGGCAATTTTATCTGCCCATTGTTGTTGTTTGGGTTGATCATAAATACCCGTGGCCGGAGGATGCGAACCTGAAAACAATGGTAAATCCCAATGTTTTAAATCAATGAGTTCGATATCAATGTCATGCAGGGCAAAATCAGAAATACAATCTGTGATCCAGTGCGCGACTTTAATGGCTGTGCGGCCTTCTCGGATACTACCAACAATAAGATAGATAAGCATGAGGGTTCCATTTTTTATTCTTGTATGTAAATTAACCATTTATGGCATGCTTTCCCAGTCAAACTTTGTTAAGACCTGATGTACGGTTCGAATAATTATATCTTAAAGATGATAAAAGCATGAATAATGAAGTAATTGCATACCTTTGTGGCATATCTATATATGCAATCGGTTTTGGACAATAAAGCAGCTTTACCGCATTGTGTAAATCTATTTTGGGATGATTTCACAAGTTGGAGGTGAAGCGTGAGCACACAAACTTTAAATATAAATACGGTGGTCGATGAAGCCAAATTTACTCCTTTTCATTGGAGTGTTTTGATTTGGTGTTTACTGATTATTATTTTTGATGGTTATGATTTAGTCATTTATGGCGTTGCCTTGCCTTTATTGATGCAAGAGTGGGGGCTTAGCGCGGTACAAGCAGGTTTACTCGCCAGTACGGCATTGTTTGGCATGATGTTTGGTGCCATGAGTTTTGGTACGTTGTCCGATAAATTAGGTCGTAAAAAAACCATTATGATCTGTGTAGCCATCTTCAGTGGATTTACCTTTTTAGGCGCTTTTGCTTCCTCACCTGTTGAATTTGGTATTTTAAGATTTCTGGCAGGGCTGGGCATTGGAGGTGTGATGCCGAACGTGGTTGCCTTGATGACTGAATATGCACCGAAACGTATTCGTAGTACTTTGGTTGCCGTCATGTTTAGTGGTTATGCCATTGGTGGTATGGCTTCAGCTTTATTGGGGGCATGGCTTGTTGCGGATCACGGCTGGAAAATCATGTTCTTTATTGCAGGAATTCCGTTTCTAGCTTTACCGATTATCTGGAAGTTTTTACCCGAATCATTAATGTTTCTGACCAAAAAAGGCGAAACAGCACAAGTGACTCAGATTGTGCAAAAAATTAGTCCTGAGCAAAAATTAAATGCAGAGATACGATTTGTATTAAATGATGTTATCGCAGGTGACGAAGCACCTTTACGTGCCTTGTTCCAGCAAGGTCGTATGTTCAGCACCCTGATGTTCTGGGTCGCCTTTTTCATGTGTTTACTGATGGTTTATGCACTAGGTAGTTGGTTACCAAAATTGATGATTCAAGCAGGCTATTCACTCGGTGCGAGTATGTTGTTCCTGTTTGCTTTGAATATTGGTGGCATGGTCGGTGCAATTGGTGGCGGAGCTTTGGCAGATCGTTTTCATCTTAAACCTGTACTGAGTATTATGTTTACCGTAGGTGCTTTAGCCTTGATTTTACTTGGTTTTAATAGCCCACAGGCGGTGTTGTACACGCTGATTGCACTGGCTGGCGCAGCAACCATTGGTTCACAAATTTTACTCTACACCTTCGTAGCACAGTTCTACCCAACCGCAGTACGTTCTACAGGTATGGGCTGGGCATCAGGAATTGGGCGTATTGGCGCAATTGTGGGACCTATTTTGACAGGTGCATTATTGACCTTGCAGTTGCCGCATCAAATGAACTTTATGGTGATTGCAATTCCCGGCATTATTGCTGCCTTAGCGATATTTATGGTGAATCTAAAAGCTTCTGTTGATGGTAGTACACAACAAGAACAGCCAAACATAGAGACAGCAAAGCGTTCAATTACAAGCTCATGACCTAAGCTGTGTGAAAGAAAAGCTGATTTGAAACACCACCTGATCGAAGCCAAGGCGATAGAAAGGGTGGTGTTTTCATGATCTCAGGCAGCCGCATCCACATGCAGATGTTTAATCTGCATGATTTTGATTTCACAATAAACATAAATTTTTAGATGCTTGTTTTTGTATATATTTTAATCAAGCAAGCTGAATGGAATTCATGGTAAAATGATCGGCTTTCATCTTTGATCTTTATTTGAGATCTTTCATCTGCCAGCCGAGAATTGCTAGCCATGTCTACTGCTTATACCATGCAGACTGCGCCAACAGCGTTGTTTGATTACGACAAATATTGGGCGTCATGCTTTGAACCTGCGCCATTTTTGCCGATGTCGCGTGAGGAAATGGATCAACTCGGTTGGGATAGTTGTGACTTTATTTTGGTGTGTGGTGATGCTTATATCGACCATCCCTCATTTTGTTCGGGCATTATTGGTCGTACTCTAGAAGCACAGGGTTTCCGTGTCGGCATTATTGCGCAACCGGACTGGACCAATGCTGAAGCCTTCCGCGTTTTGGGCAAACCGAATATCGCTTGGGGTGTGACCGCAGGGAATATGGATTCGATGATCAACCGTTATACGGCTGACCGAAAGATCCGTTCGGATGATGCTTATTCACCCGACAATGTGCCGAATAAACGTCCAGATCGTGCAGCAACGGTATATTGCCAACGTGTACGTGAGGCTTTTCCAGATGTGCCAGTATTGTTAGGTGGTATTGAAGCCTCTTTGCGTCGTATTGCACATTATGATTATTGGTCAGACAAAGTCCGTCGTTCAGTGTTGATGGACTCAAAAGCCGATCTTTTGATGTATGGTAATGGTGAGCGTTCGATCACTGAAGTGATGCATCGCTTAGCCAAGGGCGAAAAAATTCACGAAATTACCGATGTTCGTGGCACGGCATTTATCGTGAATAAGCATAATCGTGCATCTAAAGCCAAATTTGTCGAAATTGCATCGAATGATGTGGATGCCATTGGTCGTGTTGATCCGATCATTAATCCTTATGTGATGACTGAAGATTTAGATGGCTGTGAAATTGAAAAAGATAAGGGTAATTCTTTAACCCAATACCAAAATTTCCAAAAAGAATTGGTTGCCAATCCGATTATTCGTGAAGGGGATCAACTGGATCCTGATACACAAATTGTGCAGTTACAGCCGTCGTCAAAAGCGATTAAGCATAAATTACCACCGCGTGAATTGGCTGTGATTCGTTTACCTGCATTTGAAGAAGTGGCGAATGATCCAGTTCTATATGCCCATGCCAACCGTATTTTACACTTGGAAACCAATCCGGGAAATGCACGTGCTTTGGTACAAAAGCATGGCGAGCGTGATGTCTGGTTAAATGCGCCACCGATTCCGTTAACGACTGAAGAAATGGATTATGTGTTTGATTTGCCGTATGCACGTCTACCACATCCAGTGTATGGTGAAGCTCGTTTCCCTGCATTTGACATGATTAAGTTCTCTGTGAACATCATGCGGGGTTGTTTTGGTGGTTGTACCTTCTGCTCAATTACAGAGCATGAAGGGCGTATTATTCAAAACCGTTCAGAAGAATCAATTTTGCGTGAAGTTGAAAAGATTCGTGATACCGCACCGGGCTTTACCGGCATCATTTCTGACTTGGGTGGGCCTACAGCAAACATGTATCGTTTGCACTGTAAAGACCCTGAGATTGAAAAGAACTGTCGTAAACCATCCTGTGTTTATCCAGGTGTATGCCAAAACTTACATACCGATCATGCCCCTTTAACGCAGCTATATCGTAAAGCACGCGCCATTAAAGGCATCAAAAAAATTCTGATTGGTTCAGGTCTGCGCTATGACTTAGCGGTACTGAATCCTGAATATGTCAAAGAATTGGTACAGCATCATGTCGGTGGTTATTTAAAAATTGCCCCTGAACATACCGAGAAAGGTCCATTATCTAAGATGATGAAACCGGGTATCGGGACCTATGATCGTTTCAAACAAATGTTTGATCGTTTCAGTAAGGAAGCGGGTAAAGAGCAGTATCTCATTCCGTACTTTATTGCTGCGCATCCGGGTACGACCGAATACGATATGATGAACTTGGCGATTTGGTTGAAAAAGAATGGTTTCCGTGCCGATCAGGTACAGACTTTCTACCCATCGCCAATGGCTACTGCAACGACCATGTATCACACCGGTAAAAACCCATTAGCCAAAGTGGCGCGATATACCGAAGATGTGGATATTGTGAAAGGTGAGAAGCGTCGTCGTCTGCACAAAGCATTCTTGCGTTATCATGATCCAAACAACTGGCCATTACTCCGTGAAGCTTTAAAAGAGATGGGCCGCCAAGACTTGATTGGTAATTCGAAACAGCATTTGATTCCAACCTATCAACCGCAAGGAACCGAAGGTCAGTATCAGTCTGCTCGGAAGAAAAACTCGACTGTGGATGGTGATTCGCAAAAGCGTAATGGGGAGAGCCGTAATCAACAATCAGGAAATCAATCACGCCCATCAAACACCAAGAAGCGTCCTGAGCGCGGTCAGATTTTAACGCAGCATACAGGTTTGCCGCCGCGTGAAACGGGTGAGAAACGTCCTTTTAATGCAACTGCATCAAAGAAAAGAAAAAATCCGAAAGCACGTGCTTAAGATGGATAAAAAAGACGCTTCGGCGTCTTTTTTTAGGCTTCAGTTCGTCGGAATTTTCTTGTTCAAGACTTAAGATGAATTGCATCTTGCTTGAGGATTAGGCTAAAGTAATTTTATTCAATTTATGTGTGTATAAAAAACACACGAGTTAATTGGCTCACGTCAAGTGATGTGTAGTCGGTTTTTATAATAATTTCGTCAAGATAAATATCGTTTTTTAACTTGAACGCTTGAATAAAAATAGAGGCGCTATAATCGATTCATGACAAAAAAATCGATGTAAAGCCCTAGGATTATAAGAATAGATTAAAGGAATTAATTTATGAGTATGTATTTACTGATTGGACTGCTATTGTTGTTTAGTTGCATGATTTTTAAAAGCTTTAATAATCAATCAAAACAACAGGATAGTGTGCTTAAGCGGCGTGCAGTTTTTAGTTTGAATCAGCAGTTGACCTTTGCACGTTTAAAGGAAATTCTCCCAAGCTACACCATTTTGGCACAGGTTTCTTATGATGCATTGATGACGACAAAATATAGTCGTACTCGAAATAAGTATCGTAATTTATTGGCAGATTTCGTAATTCTCGATGCATCCCATCAGATTGTGGCGATTATTGGTTTAGATGATCCGAATGCCTTAAAGCGCTTTCAGCAAACACAGTATAAAGATGCGTTATTAGAGATGGCAGGTTATCGGGTGATTCGTTATGACGAAGTGCCGAGTTATCAGCAAATTCGACGAGACTTTTTAGGCGAACTCCGTAAAGAGTGGCAAGAGCCAGATACTCAAGAGTTGGATACATCTTTGAAAAAGTATAATTTTTATCACAATCATGAAAAACGTAAGTTGAAACTATGGGGGTAAAATCAGCCTGAATCCATGTTCAAGCTGATTCTAGCTCAGTTTACTCTGGACGGACTGCGGTCACGGTCATTTCAACTAATACATCTGGCGTGTACATTTTTGCTTCAACACAGGTACGAGGCAGTGCTTGCATATCTGCGCACCATGCATCCCAAACTTCATTCATGCCTGCATAATCATTTTCAATATCTTTCAAAAAAATCATGACCGACAAAATATGGCGCTTATCTGTGCCTGCATCGGCAAGAAAACGATCAATAATGTCTAAGGTCTGTTGGGTTTGTCCTTTAATATCGAGACTGGTATCTGCTGCAAGTTGACCTGCAAGATGAACCAAGTTACCTGAAATGGCTATTTCAGAAAAACGCTTTTCGACATGTAAACGTTGAACCGTCATGTGATTTCCATGATGTAAAGAGAACGGTCAGTTTACGTGATCGGGTGTGATCTGCAAATGGTGTTTTGTATGATCCGTACAGCAAGAGAAGGGGGCAATTTCTTTGCGGAGTCATTGGAAAATACGGTTTGGAAATATGAATAACAATAGAAAGAATAAGGTTGATACAGTTTGATTTTTTTATGGTTTGAATCAGAAGAGCAACAGAACCCATGCAACATGTTCAGAATTGCCCTGTAATACTCGGATTGGATCGTCGCGTTCACCACAGGACAACATGCTAAAAGTAAAGGTGATTTTTAGCATTTCAGCGTTTACATGGATAATGTACCGCGTGAAATAGGTTAACCTAAAAATAAAAAAAGTGTAGGGCAAATTGTTGTATTTTTATTCTTTTGTTTAAAAAAGACACAAAAGTGGGCTTACCAGAGACTTAGTTGAGGCAGATCATCGGTAGGGTTTAATTGGTAGACACCCACACCGATCAGACGGAATTGATATTCGGCAGGAATATACATTTCACTGAGTAACAGGTCTAAAACTTGGGTCAGTTCAGCAAGATTATTTAAAGGTGTTTTAAAACTTTTACTGTGTTGAAGCACCTGAAAGTTCTTTAACTTCAGTTTGACGGTTACGCCACGTGCCATAAGCTGTTTTTTATTTAAACTTTCCCAGACCTGCGCTGTGAGTTTTGCCCAATAGGGTTGGCATTGTTGTAAGGTAAAATCATCATCAAACGTGGTTTCTTTGGAAATTTGCTGCCGTTCACGCTCAACCTGCACAGGACGTTCATCAATACCTTGTGCATATAAAAATAATTGGTGACCATACTTGCCAAAGTGATGAGTCAGGGTACTTTCCTCAATTTTCTGTAAATCACCCAAGGTTTCCAAATGCAGTTGTCTCAATTTTTCTTGGGTGACTTTACCGACGCCTGGAATTTTTTTGAGGGGCAAATGCTGAATAAAAATTTGTACTTGGCTGGGTTTAATGACACAGAGACCATCGGGTTTATTCCAATCCGAGGCAATTTTTGCCAGAAATTTATTCGGTGCCACTCCAGCAGAAGCAGTTAAACCAGTCTTTTGGAAAATTTCGGCACGGATACGTTGTGCCACTTCAGTTGCACTGGCTAAACCATACAAATTTTCGGTAACGTCTAGATAAGCTTCGTCTAGAGATAGCGGTTCAATCAGTGGGGTATAGCATTGGAAAATTTGGTGAATTTGTACGGAAACTTCACGATATTGATTAAAGTTGGGTTCAATCACCACGACCTGCGGGCAGAGTTTTCTCGCTTGGGTCATGGACATGGCGGAACGTAGCCCAAATTTCCGTGCGGGATAAGAGGCTGCGGCAATGACAGCACGCGGATGATGCGATGAAATCACCACAGGCAAATGTTGCAGATCGGGACGATCACGTAATTCTACCGATGCAAAAAACGCATCCATATCAATATGTATGATTTTTCTCATATCACCCAAAACTAACGCACCACTGTTCAAGAGTATGGCATGCTCCAGCAAAGCTGTGTAGCACTACAGCAATTAGCGCGACAGACCATGACGGCTAATAGCGCTAATCCGTGAATGGGGTCATAAAAAAGTATTTAAGGTGTGGTAGGGGTAAGCGGTTGAATCCCGTTCTTTTGTAAGAAGATACTCCAGTCATACACTGAACCATGAAAGACATTCATATCGACGGGTTTGCTGATGCCCTGAATTGTGCCCTGATTGGTATGTTGCCAAAAGGTCCATTGGGGATTGCCTTTAAGTTCAGGTTGTCCTTGATATTCACGCACCCAAAGCGGTGTATTTTTGAATTCACCTGCTAAAACAATATTATAGAAAGTTTTTGAAATATAAAAAATCGGTTGCTTACCATAATGTTGTTGTAGCTGATCATGCATAATTTGAATTTCAGTCAGTAATTGTTCTCTGGTATAGGTATTAATACAGTTGCTGTCATATTCCAAATCAATCACAGGTGGTAGGGCATCAGGTTTATTGGGTACAGTTTCAATAAAATTCTGCGCCTGAATGTTGCCATCACGGCAGAGACGATAAAAATGATACGCACCCACCAAAAAGCCGTGTTCACGGGCTTGTAGCCAATTGTCCTGAAACTTACGGTCTTTAAAATCGCCCCCTTCGGTGGCTTTTAAATAGATAAACTGGAATTTTTTATGCGGAACCTGTTTCCAGTTAATTTCGCCTTGATGATGGGAGATATCGAAACCCTGCACTGGAAATTCCTGCGCAGCAGCGGGATTTTGATGAACAATAAAAACATAGAGTATAACAGCAAGACAAACCGTCCCTAGGCCAATGCAGGAAGCAATAAAGGAACTGGATTTTGTTATGCGTGTTGATTTGGTCATGCGTATTTTAATCTCATCAAGTGGTGCTATGATAACGCGAGCATAAAATTGACTCCATGTGCGTTTTGCAAAAGGACTATATGCTGCTGTTTTTGGGAATTTTCCAGAAAATTGCAGCAGTGATGATATTGATGGCACCCAGACAGATAAAGGTCATTTGAAAAGCCGTCGTGACTTGTGCAACCCCATAATGTGCGGTAAAGAGGTTAATCAACGTACCGGCAAGTGCGACCCCAATACTCATGGACAGCATCATGATCATGGACAGGAAACTGTTCCCGCTACTGGCATTTTGCTGAGATAGGTCTTTCAAGGTAAAGGTATTCATGGCGACAAATTGGGTTGAGTTCAACATGCCACAAATGAAAAAGTGGAGTGTTCTTAGCCATAGTGGCGTATCCGCCGTGGTCAAGGCGAAACTGGCGAGGGCACTCCCTACGAGTATGGTATTGACCACCAGTACGGGTCGATAGCCAAATTTTTGAATCACAGGTCGTACAATCGGCTTAGAGACCAATGAGCCCAAGACCAAAGGAATCATCATCAATCCTGTGATGAAGGGTTCAAAATGAAAAGCCACTTGCAGCATTAAGGGCAGTAAAAATGGAAAGGCATTGCCACCCAGTCGTGCAAAGAAATTGCCTAAGATACCAATCGCATAGATGTTGTTTTTAAATAATCGACTACGAAACAAGGCATTTTGATGGGTGTGGGCATGATAGGCATAAATGGCTGAGCTGACGAGTCCCAGTCCAATTAAGGCGAGTCCTTGCCAATGGCTGTGTGCTGTACTGGCAAAACTCTCAATGCCTAAAGACAGTCCGACCATGGCGATGACTAACCACAGAAAACCACTAAAATCGAAGGCTTGTACACTGGGTTCAGTGGCATTCGGTAAGGCTTTTAAAGTCACTAAAATGCCTAAAATGCCCATCGGTAAATTAATCAGAAAAATCCAGTGCCACGTGGCAACTTCAACCAGCCATCCACCCAGAGTTGGTCCAATTAAGGGGCCAATCAAACCTGCCAGACTCATTAAACTCATGGCAGATAAAAATTGATCTCGTGGAATCAGTTTCAGCATGGCTAAGCGACCAACAGGCAACAGCAATGCTCCCCCGATGCCTTGAATAATACGAAACATTAACAATTGATTCAGGTTTTGAGATAGACCGCAACCCAATGATGCGAGGGTAAAAATGACAATGGCTGCCAAATAGGTATTGCGTACCCCAAAACGATCGGCGAGCCAGCCACTTAGTGGAATGCACGCAGCGACAGCCAAAACATATGCCACCACCACACTGTGCATATTCAGGGGGTCTTCATGTAAATGTATGGCCATGGCGGGAATGGCAGTGTTGACAATCGTGGTATCTAAAGCCTGCATAAAAAAGCCAATCGACACCAGTAAAACCAAGAGTCGGTATTCAGGTTGTAAGGCGCGATGTGAAATGGCTTGGCTCATAGAGTAGAAATGGAATTGATCAATACACTGTTGAAAGTCATCATAGCAAAGCCAAAGAATCAGTATTGAAAAAATCACATAAATTAGCAATCAAACTGGTGTCCCTAGATGTGAAAACGAGATTTTGGACAGTCTGAATATTGGTCAGCTTACTTTTTATGACCTGAAGATGAGGGCGGTCATGTAATTAAATTCAATGAGAAAGGTCTAATCTATTTGATGGGATGTGCTGTCTGTCACACTTTAATTATTAAAATGAAATAAAAATGTCATAGTTTAAGCGCGATGCTGACCAAATTGATGATGGCTTATGCCGTTGCGTTTGTAGTTGCGATTTGGGGTTATCGCTTTGTGATGCAAAGGATTCGTATTTATTGAAGTAGAACCCGTCATAAACCAGCTTCAAATATTTGGATTGGTTTGTAATGGGTGTCGACCGCATTTTTGTGGAGTCAGTGGCTAATTCAGGATTTAGCCACTATTTTTGTCTATGTCCCGCGCCAAGTGCCATTTGAATGCTTAATATTTTGCATTTTGGTGTTTGTGGTATTGCTCGGTTGGATTTTTTATTGCAGTGGGCAATTCAAAATATTATCGAGAGCAAAACTGGGGCTGCGGATATTCGCTCAGCCACGATGATCGAGTTTATGTATGCCACCATTTTGTGGGTGTTTCAAGAGTGGGGCAATATTCCAATCAGTATCACATAGGTATTCTTGGGCTTACTGGCAGGGCGTGAGTTTGCGTTGTCCATGCCTTTGGCTGAAGTGAATAAATATCGGACTTCACGTCATGTCAGTAAAGATGCCATGAAATTAATGTTTGGCTTGGTCATCAGTTTACTGTTGGCAACAGAATTACCTAGTTATATCAACACATTTCAGGTTGAAATTTCCGCTAAACGTTTGGTCAAGGCAGAAAAAAAGCGAGCATGAACGGCTCGCTTTTTTGTGGCTAAAATCGATTAAATAACGAAACGTGCAGGGGATTGTAAACTCTTTAAGGCATTTAAAATTTGATCTGCATGATTACACACAATGAGTTTGGCGCGATGTTGCGGAGGTAGAAAACCTTCTTGTACAGCATGATCCAGTTGTGCAATCAAGGCATCATAAAAGCCGTTGACGTTATATAGCATCATGGGTTTCTGATGTTGATTAAGTTGCCCCCAAGTGGCAATTTCTAAAATTTCTTCAAATGTGCCTAAACCACCAGGCAAGGCAACAAAGGCACTCGCACGCTCTGCCATCATGGCTTTACGTTCATGCATAGTTTTGACCACATGTAATTCTGTCAGTCGGTTATGTGCAATTTCATAATCCAACATAAATTCAGGAATCACGCCTACGGTATCACCGCCATGTCCCATCACGGTATCGGCGACTTGACCCATTAACCCAATACTGGCACCACCATATACCAGACCAAAGCCTTGTTCCGCAATGGCGCTTGCCAGTGCAATCGCCTTTTCTTTATAAATGGGATGATTACCAGAACGTGAACCACAGTAGAGTGCAATGAGGGCTTGAGAAGTTTTCGTTGTTACTTTTTCATGTTCTACATTCATTTTTAATACGCTATTCATCATTCTCTATTTTACCTTATCACTTTCTTGTTGGCTGCTCTAGCTTATGTAAGAAATATGACAAGGCGATGTTACGTATCGTTGTTGTGGCTGTCTTTATGTTGTTGCTTGGTGACGCAAAATATGCACTGTCTAAAAAAAGATGAATTTAGTACTGATCTTGCCTATACTGAGCTTCTGTTTTACAACAAATGAATCAACATGAGTCGTGACTGTTGTCGCACTAAACGAACACACATTTTTGCCATAATAAGAGAGAAGATGCAGAGCCAATTTGCACTTAAACCTTACCTTATTCATCCTAAAAACATGATGAAGGAGAGCATTCAATGATTTTTGAGTGGATGTCTGATCCTTCTGCATGGGTAGGCTTAGCCACCTTAGTGGTGCTTGAAATTGTATTGGGGATTGATAACCTCGTTTTTATTGCAATTTTGGCAGAAAAATTACCACCAGAACAACGCAATACCGCGCGTATTCTCGGGCTGATTTTAGCTTTAGGTATGCGTTTGATTCTATTGGCGTCCATTGCATGGGTGGTGACTTTAACCAATCCGTTATTCCATATTTTCGAACATCCTTTTTCTGGGCGAGACTTAATCTTGCTGCTGGGTGGGGTCTTCTTGCTGTTTAAAGGCACCATGGAATTACGTGAGCGGATTGAAAGCAAGCCTGCTTTAAAGGAAGAAAATCCTGTGCATGCGACGTTCTGGATGGTGATTGTCCAAATTGTGATTTTAGATGCAGTGTTCTCCTTAGACAGCGTAATTACCGCTGTGGGCATGGTGAAACATCTGTCTGTGATGATGATTGCGGTCATTATTGCTGTGGGCATTATGTTGTGGGCATCCAAGCCGCTCATGGATTTTGTGAACAGACATCCGACCGTGGTGATTCTGTGTCTGTGTTTCTTGATGATGATTGGTTTCTCTTTGGTGGTCGAAGGTTTTGGCTATCATATTCCGAAGGGTTACTTATATGCCGCGATTGGTTTCTCGGTCATGATCGAGTTCCTGAACCAAACGGTGAAGAAAAATCAGGAAAAAATGGTCACCACCAATGATTTACGCTATCGCACAGCTTCAGCGGTGCTGCGTATGTTGGGGGGGAAAAATGCCAGTGATGCACCTGAACATCAAAACGAAGATGTCTTGGCCACCCGCGCTTTTGCTGATGAAGTCTTTGATCAGGAAAATGGGGTGTATCACAGTGTTATGGTGCAAGGGGTATTGGGGCTTTCCGAACGTCCAGTCAAATCAGTCATGACTCCACGTCCTGAACTGGAATGGCTAGATTTGGATGAAGATGAAACCGCGATCAAACAGCAATTGCTGAGCATGACTCATTCTCGTTTGATTGTGGCACATGGTGAGCTGGACAATATTGCAGGTGTAGTGTTGACGCATAAAGTCATGAATGAATACATCGAAACTGGAGTATTGAATTTCGAGAAGCATTTACGTGACCCTGTGATCGTGCATGAAAATGCACAAGTGCTGATGGTGATGGAACAACTGCGTCAAGCCCCATTACAGTTGGCGATTGTGTTGAATGAATATGGTTCGATCGAAGGGATTGCCACACCGATTGATGTCCTCGAAGCGATTGCAGGCGAATTCCCTGATGAAGATGAATTGGAAACCGCGGCAGAAAGCCTAGAAGATGGCAGTTTGATGTTGGAAGGTTCGACCGATATTCGCCATGTGTCTTTGTTATTGGGCAAAAACTTGGTGGATGACTCAGAACAATATTCAACTTTATCGGGTTATTTACTGTTCCATTTAGGCCGCTTGCCTGAAAATGGTTCCAGTATTGAAGCTGATGGCTTTATTTTTGAAGTGGTAACGATGGATGGTCATAAAATTGAGAAAGTTCATGTGATTCCAAAACACATTGTGGAAAAAGATGATTAACGCTGTAGAAATCCGCGTTTAAACTTCAGTTAAAATAGCCCGCACTGTTCGGGCTATTTTATTGGGAAAATGTATGTCAAAAGAACAATGTCCTTGCGGCTTAGGATTATATGCCGAGTGTTGTCAGCCTTTGCATGTAGGGCAATGCACTGCGCTTAGCGCGGAACAGTTAATGCGTTCGCGTTATAGTGCATTTGCCAAACAGCAGATTGACTATATTGTGCAGACGACGGCATTGGGGCAACAGCAGGCTTTGGATGTCCCCGCAATTAAAGTGTGGAGTGAATCTAATCAATGGTTAGGTTTAGAAGTGGTACACGCGCAGGAAAAACTGGACAAGAGCCATGCCCAAGTGGAATTCAAAGCGCATTATCATGATGGGCAACAGGCCCAAACACATCATGAAGTTTCACATTTTGTGAAACAGGCACAGCACTGGTATTTCCTTGATCCGACTACAGCGCAAGTCATCACCATGAAACAGCCCTGTATTTGTGGGTCGGGTAAAAAATTTAAGCAATGTTGCGCACAATTTTTATAACGTTCAGTTTGGATTTGGCTTAGAATAGCCCGCATCTTAACCCTTCAACGGAAAAGCAGGGCGATGTTACTGACCATAATTTATATTATTGCGATTACGGCTGAGGCCATGACTGGAGCATTGTCTGCGGGTCGACGTAGTATGGATTGGTTTGGAGTGATTCTAATTGCCTGTGTCACAGCACTCGGTGGTGGCTCAGTTCGTGATATGTTACTCGGCCATTATCCTTTGACTTGGGTCAAGCATCCTGAATATTTGGTCCTGACGTGTTGTGCCGCGTTGTTCACCATTTTAATTGCCAAGTGGATGCGTCATCTGCACAATATTTTCTTGGTATTAGATGCTTTAGGTCTGATTGGCTTTACCATTATTGGTTGCCAAATTGCCTTGTCGATGGGACATGGTTTTGTGGTTTCCGCAGTGGCAGGCATTATGACAGGGGTATCTGGCGGGATTTTGCGTGACATTTTGTGTAACGATGTCCCATTAGTGTTCCGTCGTGAGCTCTATGCCAGTATTTCTTTTGTCGCGGTGATTTGTTATTGGGTCTGTTTGGAAATTGGACTATCCCTAGAGCTGACGGTGATTTCAACCCTGATTTTTGGATTTTCTTTACGTCTGATTGCGATTTATTTTGGTCTGGAGATGCCGAAATTTATTTATAAAGATGATGATGCTGATTCTGCCTCTTCAACCGATACGCATTAATCAACGCTTGCAATTTTACCAAAATTTAAAATGACGGTGCCCAAAGCTGAATTTGGGCATATATTTAAAATATAAAATAAATTTCATTTCCCCCATCTTTCAACAGAATTTATTAAAATAGACTGCGCGGTATTTTTTCTTCTGCAACAACATGAAAATTGCAAAGCAGTACTTTCAGGGTTGTTATTTTCCTCATCTTAACTTGAGTCATCGCTATGGATTTAGTTTCACGTGTACAACGTTTACCTGTTGGAAAGTTCCACTATACCTTGTTGTGGGTGATTGGCTTGGGCTGGATGTTTGATGCCATGGATACAGGACTGATTTCCTTCATTCTGACCAAGATGGCAACCGAATGGAGTTTGAGTCCCGCAGAAAAAGGCTGGGTGGTGTCGATTGGTTTTGTCGGTATGGCGATAGGTGCGGTCTGTTCAGGAGCATTGGCCGACCGTTGGGGACGTCGTAATGTGTTTGCTGTGACTTTAGTGACTTATAGTATTGCCACGGCATTGTGTGCTTTTGCCCCAAATTTGACTTGGTTATTGGTCTTTCGTTTTATTGTCGGTTTAGGTCTTGGCGGACAGCTCCCTGTTGCCGTGACTTTGGTCAGTGAATACATTCCTGCGCAAGTGCGCGGGCGATTTATTGTATTGTTGGAAAGTTTTTGGGGACTGGGTTGGTTAGTGGCTGCTTTGGTGTCCTATTTTGTGATTCCAAGTTATGGCTGGCATGTGGCCTTTTTGATTGGTGGTTTGCCTGCACTGTATGTGTTTATGATTTTAAAGAAAGTGCCTGAATCGGTACCGTATTTAATTAACCGTGGACGGATTGAAGAAGCCCATGCTTTGGTGCAAAAACTGGAACGTGAATGTGGCGTGGAAGTCATTCAGCAAATTGAAGTGAAACCTGTCGCTGCCAAACAAAGCGTATCTTTTTCACAGCTGTGGTCAAATCCTTTTGCAAAACGTACCTTAATGCTGTGGCTGATCTGGTTTGGCATTGTTTATTCTTATTATGGCATTTTCACGTGGTTACCCAGTCTGTTGGTCAAACAAGGCTATAGTATTGTGCAGTCATTTGAATATGTTTTGGTCATGATCTTGGCACAACTGCCAGGGTATATTGCCGCAGCATGGCTGGTCGAGAAACTCGGACGTAAATGGACATTGGCAGGTTTTATTGGCTTTTGTGCCTTATCGGCTTATTTCTTTGGACAAGCGAATACCGTCACGCTCATTATGTTTTGGGGCTGTCTGATGTCGTTCTTTAATTTAGGGGCATGGGGCGTACTTTATACTTATACCCCAGAACAGTATCCGACCAATATTCGTGCCTTTGGTTCGGGTTGGGCCTCTGCGATTGGGCGTATGGGCGGCATCGTGGCGCCGTTGGTGGTGACGCAAATGATGGTACAGAGCAATGGTTTTAATCATGTGTTTATGATGTTTACCGCAGTCTTGCTTGCCGTAGCATTGGTCATTTTGGTTTTAGGTGAAGAAACCAAAGGTAAAACTTTAGAATCAATTGGCATGTAAAATTTGCAGGTGAATTGGGCGGCAGAACTGCCGTCATGCCCGCTTTAGGATTATTGGGTAGATCATGTGTTCAGCGCATTGCGGTGAAAATAAAAAATTATAAGTTGATCATTTATTTAAAAGTGGATAATTTTACGACATCAGAGATCCATTAAGACACAAATTGTCGTAGTAGTAGATGGCACACCCTTGTGCAGTCACAGTCTGAGACTTAGCATAAGAACTTAGATAAAAAAACGATTTGATTAGGATGAAAGGTTGTTATGACTAACCTTGCGCATCACGCAACAGAAAACCGCTCCGTCGCAGAATTTACTGAACGCGCTTACCTCAATTATGCCATGTACGTGATTATGGATCGTGCTTTGCCTCACATTAGTGATGGTCTGAAGCCTGTTCAACGCCGTATTGTGTATGCCATGAGTGAATTGGGGTTGAAACACAGTGGTAAACCGAAAAAATCTGCGCGTACAGTGGGTGATGTGCTCGGTAAATACCATCCCCATGGTGATTCGGCATGTTATGAAGCCATGGTGTTGATGGCACAACCGTTTAGCTACCGTTACCCGTTTATCGAAGGTCAGGGCAACTGGGGTTCACCAGATGATCCTAAGTCCTTTGCTGCTATGCGTTATACCGAAGCTAAATTGTCGCAGTACAGTGAAGTTTTGTTGGCAGAATTGGGACAGGGCACGTGTGACTGGCAAGATAACTTTGATGGGTCAATGAAAGAACCTGTGAACCTGCCTGCACGTGTACCCAACATTCTTCTGAATGGCACCACAGGGATTGCGGTCGGTATGGCGACTGACATTCCGCCGCATAACTTGCGTGAAGTGATTAAAGGCACTATTGCCCTAATTCGCAATCCTAATTTAAGCGATGAGAAAGTCGCAGAATATATTCCTGCCCCAGATTTACCCACCAAAGCTGAAATTATTACCCCACCAGATGAATTACTCAAAATTCAGACCACAGGTCGTGGTAGCTACCGTATGCGTGCGGTGTACAGCATTGAGAAAAATGAAATTGTAATCAAAGACTTGCCGTACCAAGTGTCAGGGTCAAAAGTGATCACGCAAATTGCCGACCAGATGCAAGCGAAAAAATTACCGTTGGTCAGTGATGTGCGAGATGAATCGGATCATCAGAATCCAACCCGATTGGTGATAGTGCTTCGTTCAAATCGCATTGATGCAGAAGCGGTGATGAGTCATTTATTTGCCACGACCGATTTAGAATCTAGCTATCGCGTCAATATGAATATGATTGGTGCAGATGGTCGTCCACAAGTGAAATCGATTCGACGTATCTTGTTGGAATGGATTGAAATTCGTAAAGAAACGGTCACGCGTCGCCTGCAATATCATTTAAATAAAATTGAAAAACGCCTGCACATTTTGGCGGGTTTACTCATCGCGTATCTGGATCTTGATACTGTGATTCGGATTATTCGCGAAGAAGACCAACCCAAAGCTGAATTGATCTCACACTTTGGCATTGATGAAATTCAAGCCGAAGCCATTTTAGAATTGAAATTACGCCACTTGGCGAAATTAGAAGAAATGGAAATTCGCCGTGAACAAGCAGAATTGGAAGCCAAAGCTGCCATTATTCGTGAACAATTGGCGAATCCAGAATCTTTAAAGACATTAATTATTAATGAACTTAAAGAAGATGCGAAACGTTTTGGTGATGATCGCCGCTCGCCAATCGTACAACGTGCTGAAGCAACAGCCATTAGCGAGCAAGATTTAATGCCTGCTGATCCTGTGACTGTCGTGCTTTCGGAAGCAGGTTGGATTCGTAGTGCCAAAGGTCATGAGGTTGATGCCGAGAACCTAAATTTCCGTGCGGGCGATCAGTACCGCAGTCATGCACAAGGCAAGTCTAATCAAAAAGTTTATATTTTGGATCAGACAGGACGCAGTTATGCACTGGCAATTAACAGCTTGCCTTCCGCCCGCGGTTTAGGTGAACCTTTAAGTTCCAAGCTTGCGCCTGTGAGTGGGGTAGGTTTCCTACAAGTGCTGATTGAAGAAGATGAGTCCGAAATTTTAGCCATGAGCAGTAAAGGCTATGGCTTTAAGACGCAAGCCAAACAGCTGGATACCAATGCCAAAGCAGGCAAAGCCTTCTTGACTGTGCCTGACGATGCCAAACCATTACCGTTATATCCTTTACAGCAAGCGACCCATTTGGCTTTATTAAGTTCGGCTGGACGTTTACTGATTATCGATTTGTCAGAATTACCAATTCTGAATAAAGGGAAAGGTAATAAATTGATACAACTTGAAGATAAAGATCAAATTATATCTATGACAACACTGAATTTAGATGAAATAATTCAAGTGGTTGCGGGACAACAACAACTTAAAATAAAAGGTGATGATTTACAAAAATACATGGGCAAGCGTGCGACAAAAGGGCAACTGTTACCACGTGGATATCAAAAAGCAAATAGACTGTTGGTTCAGAGATAAAACTAGCATGTATTTGTTGAAATAAGTTATATATGAGGCTGTGTTCGTGAAAATGGATACGGGAATGTGCATTAACAAGCTAAATAAACACACACAAACCCGAAAAAAAAGCTGCATATTTTAAGGATTATAGATTGGAGAGATTGGGATTATGGAAAAGCTTTGGTTCGCTGAATACCGCAAGACAGGAATTCCTGAAACTGTAGAATTACCCCCAGAGAATACTTCTTTGGTAGATGTATTTGAGCGTAATTTCCAAAAATTTGGTTCACGTGATGCGTTTATCTTTATGGATAAAGCACTGACTTTTAGTGAACTTGACGAAGCGAGTCGTAAATTTGCTGTTTATCTACAAAGTTTAGGTCTGGCGAAGGGTTCTCGTGTCGCAGTCATGATGCCAAACGTTCTCCAATATCCAGTGGTTGCCCTTGGTGTATTGCGTGCGGGTCTGGTGCTCGTGAACGTTAATCCGCTATACACTGCGCGTGAGTTGGAACATCAATTAAATGATTCGGGTTCTGAAGTTTTAGTGATTATTGAAAACTTTGCTTCGGTTTATCAAACCATTATTGGTAAAACACCCGTGAAGCATGTGGTGGTTGCTTCTGTTGGTGACATGTTAGGGACGTTAAAAGGGACTTTAGTCAACTTTGTATTGCGTTCAGTGCGTAAGCAAATTCCCGCGTGGAATATTCCTGGTCATATCCGTTTTAATGCGGCAATGTCAAAAGTCAGCTCAAGCAACTATAAGCGCCCCAATTTAACCCTCAGTGATACGGCTGTTCTACAGTATACGGGTGGAACCACAGGTGTTTCTAAAGGTGCGGAGTTAACCCATCGTAACCTTGTGGCCAACTTATTACAGTGTGATGGTATTTTCCAAAGTAAATTTGGTGCTCAAGATGGTCAGCCAGATGACCGTATTTTCTGTGCTTTGCCGCTGTATCATATTTTCGCGTTTATGGTTTGTGCCATGTACGGTATGTATAAAGGTCAAGCCAATGTTTTAATTCCGAACCCGCGTGATTTACCTGCGGTGATGAAGGAATTACGCAAGTATCAACCAACGTTCTTCCCAGCAGTGAACACTTTATTCAATGCTTTGGTCAATAACGAAGAATTTAAACAGCTCGACCACAGCAAGCTTAAAATGGCAATGGGTGGTGGTATGGCCGTACTTCCTTCGACCGCAGCAGCGTGGAAAAAAGTCACGGGTACAAACATTATTGAAGGTTATGGCTTATCTGAAACTTCACCGGTTGCAACGGCAAATCCACCGGCTTCGGATGAATTCAGCGGTACGATTGGTATTCCATTACCGTTAACCGACATTGCGATTTTAGATGATGATGGCAATCCAGTTGCGTTGGGCGAGCAAGGTGAAATCTGTATTCGTGGCCCACAGGTCATGAAAGGTTACTGGAACCGCCCTGATGAAACAGCCAAAGTGATGGTGAATGGTTTCTTCCGTACGGGTGATATTGGCATTATGGATGACCGTGGCTACACCAAAATTGTAGACCGTAAGAAAGACATGATTTTGGTGTCTGGCTTTAACGTCTATCCTTCAGAAATTGAAGAAGTGATTGCAAAACATCCGAAAGTTCTTGAGGTTGCTGCGATTGGCGTCCCTGATGAAAAATCAGGTGAAGTACCAAAATTATTTGTTGTGAAAAAAGATGCTTCTTTAACCACTGAAGAAGTTCTTGAATTCGCGAAAGAAAACTTAACCGGTTACAAACGTCCACGTTATGTAGAGTTTATGGAAGAATTACCAAAATCGAATGTAGGTAAAATTTTACGTAAAGATTTGCGTAAAACTGCATAAGATTCCGCCTATCTAAAAAAAGCGCCTTGGGGCGCTTTTTTTATGGCATTTACTTATTTTTCTTCATCAGCCAACGGTCAAAATAAGGGCGTCCTACGCCTACAATGCCAATAAAGATAAAGATGGTGCCGAATTGGCGACTGAAACCTGAACGGTTAAAGCTGCCATAACTCAGAAAATTATCGACCAAACAATAAATGAGGGTAATCAGGACCCAATGCCATAAGGGTAAGCGACGAATGCCCACAGCCCAAAAGGCAACCCAGAGCAAAACAAAGGTACATACGGTCGACCAGATGTTCATATTGGCACAAATGACGGTCAGTAAAAAAGCAACAATAGGGAACACAATGGCGAGTACACGATCCATCTGCCGTTGATGTTGGCGTTGTTTTTCCAGTTCATCGAACAGTTTGTGTTGCTCCGCATTAAATGACATAGCTATTCCCGAATGACTTGGTAATCAAAACACTATATTTAACAAAAAATATTCTAGAATTGCCATGTTATGATAAGTCTTATTGCTTCCTCACGAGAACAAAATTAATGCAAAGCATTAGCGGTATTGTCTATCTGATCTTAATTGCATGTTTATTACCTTATGTCTTTAGTTTTATTGCCAGACTTACGAGTGGTTTTCAGGTCAGAGATAATCAATATCCACGTGAGTTTTTAAACAAGGCAACAGGTATTGCGGCACGTGCCAATGCTGCACAACAAAATAGTTTTGAAGGATTACCTTTATTTATTGCTGCTGTTCTAATGGCGGAATATATGGTCGTGTCACAATCTGTGATTATGACTTTTGGTATTGCCTATTTGGTCTTACGCGTGATTTATGGGGTCTGTTATTTGGCCAATTGGGCGACGTTGCGTTCAATTGTCTGGTGTCTGTCCTTATTGTGTCCAATTTCGTTGTTGATCTTGGTGATCAAACTTAGCTAATGAACGTACATATTCCCTATTTTTACGGGGCAGATGTATAATCGCTCCGTGATTAAACCGAAGACCTTAATTTCGGTTTCAATATAATTTAAATCGTTAAAGAGTTGATGCTATGAGCTACAGCAATATCCCAGCGGGTAAAGATGCACCAAATGACATTTATGTCATCATTGAAATTCCTGCAAACGCAGCGCCAATCAAATATGAAATTGATAAAGATTCTGACGCTTTATTTGTAGACCGTTTCATGGGTACAGCAATGTTCTACCCAGCAAACTACGGTTATGTACCAAACACTTTGTCTGAAGATGGTGACCCGCTTGACGTGCTTGTTGTAACACCGCACCCAGTTGAACCAGGTTCAGTGATTCGTTGCCGTCCTGTAGGTAAATTAAACATGGAAGATGATGGCGGTATCGATGCGAAATTAATCGCTGTACCACATGAAAAATTAACTCCAATTTATAAAGATATTCAGGAATATACTGATCTTCCTCCGCTTTTAATCCAGCAAGTGGAACATTTCTTTGCTCACTACAAAGATTTAGAGCCAGGCAAATGGGTGAAATTAACAGGTTGGGAAGGTGCTGACGTTGCTAAGCAAGAAGTGCTTAAAGCAATTGAAGCTGCAAAATAATTTTTCAATAAAATCAGGGTTTAGATAAATTTATTTTTCTGAACCCATAAAAAAACCTGCACAGTGTGCAGGTTTTTTTAAATCTCTGAAAATGACTTCAAATTAGAAGAATTTTACAGGGATATCTAACCAGATACGCCATTCGTTGGTATCAGGCATATAGTAATCATTTGCGTAGGCATCATCATTACGATAGTGAGAATAACGTAAACGCAAGCTTGCATCTTTAGCAAAACCAGATTGAACTGTATATTTTACTTGGTTAAAGAGTTCGCTTTCTTTCGCGTTATTATCAGTTGCTGTATCAATATCCCAACCATAGACATAAGCGCTGGTCCAGCTTAAGCCAGGCACACCATAATTTGCAAAATCTAAGCTATATTGAACTTGAACTGACTTTTCACCACGACCGTTAAAGTCTGAAAGGTAAGAGTTCGGTAAATAGATACTTTGGAAGCCATCTGCATTTTCGCCATATGCATAGCCTGTGTTACCAGTACTTTGTTGGTAAGCAAGCATGACATTGTGCGCACCTTGATGATATGCACCAGAAAATGCCCAGATATTGTTGCTACGGTCAGATGAAGTAACAGGTAACTTAGAAGATGATGCGCTTGCACCTTCATCCCACTCAGTGTGATAACCACTGAAGTCATAGGTTAAAGAGCTGTTGTTTGCCAAAGCTTGTTTGTAGTTGGCATTCACATAATGGCGTTCAAGAGCATTTTTGCTGTCTAAACCAAAGTAAGATGCATTTAATTGATCATTAAATTTATATTTTGCACCCCAAACCACTGCGCGGTCTAATTCATTGCCATCAGTAGTTACTTGATCTGACATTTGATCTTTAGTGAACTTACCAGCAGTTAATTCAAGACCATTAATTTCACGGCTCGTTGCCAATACACCTTCAAAGTATTCTGGAACCAAACGTGCAGTGTTGCTTGCAAGTACTGGTAAGTCGAGTACTTGAGTACCGTAACGAACTTCAGTGTTAGAGATACGAGCTTTTACAATACCGCCACCACGAGCCCAGTGGTCATAAGCAGAACCATCGTTATGTAATGGAATCATTTGGTTGCCAGCGTGGTTATTTTCACCCAATTTGAATGAACCATCACCAATCACGCCCACACCAAAACCGACAATACCTTGGGTATAACCTGATTCGATTTTAACCATAGCAGTTTGAGCAGCTGAGCTGGTATCTGCTGCGCCATTTTTTTTGTCACGAGATAAATAACCAGTGCGGAACAACACTGATCCTTCAGCATCTTCTACAAATCCTTTTGCTTCACTTTGTTCGCTTGCATAAGCGGTAGTAATAAGGGCCGCCTGAATTAATACTGCTAATGTAAGTTTTTGCGCCTTTGGCATAAGAAACAACCTCAAAAAAAGTTAGATTCACAATTTCGTTTTTTGGCATAACTCGAAATTTTAATAAATTGTATAATTAATCTATAAAAAAGATAGATTTTTATTAATTTTATTTCATTCTTGTTACCAGCTACTTGACGAGATTGCATTATTGTTGTTCGGAAATGAATAACCATATTTTATACATAAGCCATTCATTCATAATAAAAATATATTTTATTCAATGGAAAATTTCCAGTGTTTTTGTTTCGATCAAACACAGAAAAATCACATATTCTTTTGTTTATTTTTTCTTCAAAATCGAATTGATTGATTGTTTTATATGCAAATTATGTCTTGCTTTTATGAAACAATTTAATTTCTAAATGAAAATGAGAAATGTTTCATTTATGTATGGGGCAATTTTCGTTGAATGCCGAGCATACAATGTTGGAATAAATTGTGATTCGCAGCCTATTAAAAATTGGGGTGTGGTCAGTAGTGGTGCGTGTATTTTGTACAACTTGTGGTGTGAAAATCTGTTTTGAACAGAAATGAAGCATTTTGAGTACTCTACCAGAACAGCTTGATTCAAATTTTGCTAATCCAATGGGTTCTGAGTAGTAAAAGCCAAACAGAAATGTACCTCATCAACTCAGTCTCATTTTGGGCTAGAAATACCATGATGAAAGTGAATTGAATGATGTTGAACAGAATATGAATGCCATAGAGAGTAAGATCTTACACGGCTTTAGTCATTGGTAATCTTAAAATAAATTTTATGCCGTTTATTTAGCAAGTTATGTCTTTTCAAATGAAAAATATAAGAATTATGAATGGTCTGCATGATGTGTCCATCACCTTAACCAACGCTTTTTCGATAAGTAACGATGCTGATGATCTGGGTCATTTCGATGATAAGGATTGATCAACCTGATTGACAAGTTTTGATAATAAGTAAAAGAATGAATATTTGTAAGTCATTGTTATGTATTGTTTTATTGTAAATTTACGATCTTTTTACGTTACAGCTACGTTGAGTGGTTTTATGCTATGGCCAATTAAGTTCAGAACTTTTTAGACACAGCGTATGGTTTATAAAACTCTATCACTATGGAAATTTATAGTTCGGCCTGAAGTTTCTCAATATTTGACAGCGAACAGCAACGTGAAAAATATTTTCTTAAAATTGGCATAGCGCTTGCTAATACATTCCTGAGTTTATTAATTACAGCAAAAAACGTCGTAATTCGATGTAGGGGAACCTCAGAATGAAATTCACATTAAAAGTATTATCTATGGCGGTTGTTGCAGCAGCTTCAACATTTACCTTTGCGGATGATCAAGCAGCATCACCATTTGGTCTTTCTTTTAGCGGCAATGCAGCAGTAACAACAGACTATCGTTTCCGTGGATTGTCGCAAACTCAAAATGATCCAGCAGTACAAGCAGGATTCACACTTGCACATGATTCAGGTGTGTATTTTGGGCTTTGGGGTTCCAATGTAAACTTTGGTTCGGGGACGCCAAGTTTAGAGTTAGATCCATCGTTGGGTTTTGCAACCACATTAGATAGCTTTGCTAGCAAACCTTTATTAGATGTGGGTGTGGTGTATTACAACTATCCAAGTGCATCTGACTTAAGTTGGGTCGAATTTTATGGCAAATTAACTTTCGCAAGTGTGCTGGCTGAAGGGGACAGCATTCTGACCAATGTCAACTTTACCAATGATTATGCAGGTGCAGATACAAACAGTTGGAATGTGAATGCAGGCTACGCTGTTCCATTTGGTTCAACAGGTTTTGGCGGTGTCGCAAGTGTGGGCTATACCGTCGTGGATGATGAAGACAAATATTCATTCGGTGGCGACGATAACTATGTAGACTGGAAAGTCGGTGTTAACTATGCATTTAAATCAATTTCTGGTGCAACCGCTGAATTAGCAGCAGTAGGTACAAATATTGATACTGACGCTATGGATGATGCAACCGCTCGTAGCGTAGAAACAGGTGCAGTCTTTACCTTAACCAAAACATTCTAAATTTAAGGATGTTAAAAAGCCTCTAGTCCTTGGGACTAGAGGCTTTTTATTTGGTATTTGAATCAGAACCGATTAAAGGCTTTACTGCCGATAGGATAAAGCTTCACTTAAATGTCCAGTTTGAATTTCAGTAGCATTGGCCAAGTCAGCAATAGTTCTGGCCACTCTTAATACTCGATGATAGGCCCGTGCGGATAAATTTAAGCGTTGTTGAGCCAATTCAAGCATTTTTTGGGTTTGCTCATTCAAGCCTGCAAATTGTTCCAGTTGTTGTGGATTCAAAGCATGATTTAAACAATTTTGTCGTTGAATTTGTTGCTCATAGGCTTGAATCACACGTTGACGCACTTGATCAGAATTTTCAGCTGGGGCATGTGCTTGTAATTCATGTACCGTAAGTGGTGGTACATCAATATGCAAATCTATGCGATCCAGCAGGGGACCCGAAATTCGATTTTGATAACGTTTGATGGCCTCAGTCGAACATTGACAACGCTGATCTTGATTAAACGCATAGCCACATGGACAAGGATTCATGGCAGCGATTAACTGAAAATTGGCAGGATAAGTCATTTGACGGGATGCCCGAGAAATCACAATCTCTTTCGATTCTAAAGGCTGTCTAAGCACTTCCAAGACTTTGCGATCAAATTCAGGCAGTTCATCTAAAAACAGAACGCCTAAATGGGCTAAGGTAATTTCTCCTGGTTTAGGGTGTGAACCGCCACCCACCAAGGCAATGGCTGAAGCAGTATGATGTGGTGCACGAAAAGGACGATGTCCAAAATGATGCTGTGTATTGGCAACAGAATAAATGCTGGCCACTTCTAAATTTTCACTAGAACTGAGTGGCGGAAGAATACTGGGTAAACGTGATGCCAATAAGGTTTTACCTGTGCCTGGCGGACCACGAAACAGTAAGGAATGACCACCTGCTGCTGCAATTTCTAAAGCCCGCCGCGGACGGAGTTGCCCTTTCACATCAGCCAGATCAAATTTATAGCGATGTGAAGTTGAGTCGATAGGCTTTTGTACTGGAGACAACGGTTTGTTTTGGCTTAAGTGTTCACAAACCTCTTTGAGGTGTTTTGCTGCATACACCTCAAAATGGGGCAGTTGTGCTGCCTCTAGTGCATTTTGTTTGGGCAAAACCAATTGGTGTTGGGCTTGCTGACACGCGATGGCAATACTCAGCGTTCCTGTGGTTGGACGTAATTGACCGTCTAGCGCCAATTCCCCAATGAATTCAAGATGATTGATGCTTTGTTCTGGTAGTTGCCCAGACGCAATTAAAATGCCCAAGGCAATCGGTAAATCTAGGCGTGAACCATCTTTGGGCAAATCTGCAGGCGCAAGATTAATCGTGAGACGTTTACTGGGAAACTGAAAACCACTATTAATAATGGCTGAACGGACCCGATCTTTACTTTCCCGAACAGCTGCTTCTGCTAATCCTACAATGGTAAGTGATGGTAATCCTTGACTTAAATGAACTTCGACTTCAATCAGTGGGGCGTGCAGACCCAATAGCCCTCGCGTATTTATTTTGGCAAAAGACATGTTGTTGTTCCATTTTGGTGCGTTATTTTTGATCGTTATTGGTTTTTTATTGCACTAATAGTGTGCTTATTTTTTGTTCTGAATTTTTTGTTCAAGTGCTTCGACTTGGAGGAGTAATTCGGTTAAACGTTGATTGGCATTATTAAGTGCAGTTTTTTGACGTTCAATTTCGTCACGAGAAACCAAATCCATTTTAGTGACAGCCTCATTTAATAAGGCTCTTAAATTATGTTCCAAATCAGTTTTCGGTTGTTCTACTTGTTCTAGAATGGCTTGTAATAAAGTTTCAATCATTGTTTTATCCATATTGCTGGAGAAGAGCGGGAGCAGTGTAGCACTGCTTCGACAGAGACTATAGTGCTATCGCAATAATCCTTGACGCGATCTGGCAAAATAGCCGACTTTCGGCTAAAAATCTCAAATATTAAAGACCTAAGCTTCGATTAAAAGACAAAAATAAGGTATAAATAGAGCTGTGTATCAGGTTTTTATTTCCCTCAACCTTAGAAATCTTGGCACGAAAATTGAACATAAAACCTTACTGGTGAGAAAAGCCGAAGGAAAAACAAACATGAAGCTAGTAACTGCAATTGTAAAACCCTTTAAATTAGATGATGTGCGTGAAGCATTGTCAGAAATTGGTGTTCAAGGGATCACTGTAACAGAAGTCAAAGGTTTTGGCCGTCAAAAAGGTCATACTGAGTTGTATCGTGGTGCTGAGTACGTCGTTGATTTTCTTCCAAAAGTTAAAATTGAAATCGCAATTAGTGACGAAATGGTTGATGCAGTGATTGAATCGGTCACTCGTGTTGCGAGCACTGGAAAAATTGGTGACGGAAAAATCTTTGTGACTAACTTAGAGCAAGTTATCCGTATTCGTACAGGTGAAACAGGTCCAGATGCTGTTTAATTTGGCATAAAGTTTGCTGAGTATCGAGTAACTCGCAAAATTAGGTTGGGGGACACGAATGAAAAAAATGCTACTCGCGCTGAGTCTATCAGGCGCACTTTTAGGCGGTTCTGTTGCTTGGGCTGAAGAAGTAACAGCATCTGCTCCATCAGAAGAAGTCACAACAACAGTGGAAACGACTGCAGCGGCATCGCCAGATGTACAAGCAGTTGCGACACCTGCTCCAGCTGAAGAAGCTACAGCTCCTGCGGCTAAAGAACCCGCCCTCGATACGGGTGATACGGCTTGGATTTTAGTTTCTACCGCATTGGTCTTGTTAATGACTATTCCAGGTTTGGCCCTTTTCTACGGTGGTATGGTTCGTAAGAAAAACGTCTTAAGCACCATGGCACACAGTTTTGTTGCTGCGGCCGTTGTGAGCCTTGCATGGGTAATTGTGGGTTATACACTTGCATTTACTGAAGGAAATGCCTTTATTGGTGGTTTTGATAAAATCATGCTGTCAGGAATTACCACAACAGCATTAACAGGCACAATTCCTGAAATTCTCTTTGTTATTTTCCAAATGACTTTTGCCATTATTACCGTTGCTATTATCAGTGGTTCAATTGCAGAACGGATGAAATTTGGAGCGTTCGTCGCATTTATCGCGATCTGGGTGGTTGTGGTGTATGCGCCAATTACCCACTGGGTCTGGGGTGGCGGTTGGTTATTTAACGATGGCGCACTTGATTTTGCAGGCGGTACAGTCGTACATATTAACTCAGGTGTCGCGGGTCTAGTGGCTGCATATATGTTAGGGAAACGTATGGGGCTAGGTCGTGAATCTATGGCACCGCATAACCTGACATTAACAGTGATTGGTGCAAGCCTTGTCTGGGTTGGCTGGTTTGGTTTTAACGGTGGTTCAGCATTGGGTGCAAATGGTTCCGCAGGTTATGCACTGGTCACCACACAAGTTGCAGCAGCAGCAGCGGCAATCGCATGGTTAATTACTGAAAAAGTGGTACGCGGTAAGGCCTCTGTATTGGGTGGTGCATCTGGTGCGGTAGCAGGTCTGGTCGTGATTACTCCTGCGGCAGGTTTCGTGACCGTTGGTGGTGCCTTAGCGATGGGTCTGATTGGTGGTGTGGTTTGCTTCTGGGGGATCACAGGTCTGAAACGTGCCCTTAAAGCAGATGACTCATTAGATGCTTTCGGCTTACACGGTGTTGGCGGTATTGTGGGAGCGATTCTCACAGCAGTCTTCGCCAGTGAATTCATCATGGGGGATAAAGCACCCGCAAATATGATGAGCCAATTGTGGGTTCAAATTGAAGGTGTACTTGCGACCATCGCTTACTCTGCAGTGTTAACTTTTGTGATCTTAAAAGTGATTGATGTGGTGATTGGTATTCGTGTAGAAGCTGATGATGAGCGCATGGGTCTCGACTTAAGTCAACATGGCGAACGCATTGAATAATTTTTTCGCGATATAATCAATATATTGTGTAAAACAGCCCGAAAGGGCTGTTTTTTTTCCATATCTAGCGTAATGCTCTACAAAAACCATAATTTTTGCTACACTCAGAATTCAAAAATGTTTTGTTTAATTCGACCGTCATGCATTGTCCTTTTTGCAACGCCGCAGACAGTAAAGTCATCGACTCGCGCTTAGCCGCTGAAGGCTGTCAAATCAGACGTCGCCGTGAATGTATTAGTTGCGGTGAGCGTTTTACTACATTTGAAAGTTATGAAGTGGTCATGCCACGTGTGATTAAATCAGACGGCAAAAATGAGCCTTTTGATGAAGCCAAGTTACGCCGCTCGTTAATGCATGCATTACAAAAGCGTCCAGTTACACAAGAACAAATTGAAGCTGTGTTGAGCGATATTCAGCTACATATTCGCCGTTTAGGAGAACGTGATGTCAAGTCGCGCACTATCGGGGAAATTGTTATGCAAGCTTTATTTGCCTTGGATCATGTGGCTTATGTGCGTTTTGCTTCGGTCTATCAGGACTTTCAGGATGTGGAAGCTTTTCGTCGTCAAATTGAACAAATGCAACAACGTGAACATGAATGAGTGTGCCCATGTCTGAGTTAAACCAAGACCAAGTTTGGATGCAGCGCGCTATTCGCTTAGCACAGCAGGGGCAATACTCCACCAAACCTAATCCGAATGTTGGTTGCGTGATTGTCAAAGATGGACAATTGGTCGGTGAAGGTTTTCATCCACGTGCAGGACAACCTCATGCGGAAGTGTTTGCCATTCGCCAAGCCGGTGATCAAGCACGTGGTGCAACAGCTTATGTCACCTTGGAACCTTGTGCGCATTATGGCCGTACTCCGCCTTGTGCCAAAGGTTTGGTCGAAGCAGGCATTGCGCAAGTGGTGGTGGCTTGTTCTGATCCTAATCCGTTGGTGGCAGGGAAAGGTATTCATATTCTTCAAGAAGCGGGCATTCAGGTCACCACAGGAGTCTGTGAGGCAGAAGCTGCGGTGTTGAATCGCGGCTTTCTCAAGGCGATGGCGACTGGCTTACCTTATGTGCGTTTAAAAGTTGCATCGAGTTTGGATGGTCGAACCGCGATGGCATCTGGTGAGTCGAAATGGATTACTGGACCTGAAGCACGACGTGATGTTCAGCATTGGCGCGCTATTTCAGGGGCCGTGATTACAGGCATTGATACAGTTCTGGCAGATGACTGTTTATTGAATGTGCGTCACTTGCCAGACCTTGAAGACATCAGTACGGTGGTGCAACCCAAACGCGTTATTTTAGATCGACAAGGTCGCTTACCTTTAGACACCCAAATTTTACAACAGCCCGATACGGTCATGGTGATGGGACCATTCCGTCCTGAACTGGCGCAGTTGGGCGTGATACAGTTAGAAATTCAATCTTTAGAAAGTTTGTTAAGAACGCTAAAAGATTTTCAAATTTACGATGTGTTGGTCGAAGCGGGTGCAACCTTATCCAGTGCTTTTCTTAAGCAGGCATTGGTCGATGAACTGATTAGTTATGTTGCACCCACCTTATTAGGTCAATCTGCACGTGCGATGTTTAATGCGGAATTTACGCATTTGGCAGAGCAACTTCGATTTAAGCTCATCGATGTTTCCCAAGTGGGAAATGATGTGCGCTTAAGGCTAACACCCATTCAAGAGTCTATATGAATCAAGAGTCTACGGTTTATCATAAACGACGTCACGCGGCACGGACCACAGACGAATACTTATTTCATCAATTGGTTCCTTATTTAGGAAACAAGCGTCGTTTATTACATCTGATTTTAGAGGCACTTGAGCACACGGGAACCTTGAATGCCAAAGGTCGTTCGCCTATTTTTGCTGATTTTTTTGCGGGTAGTGGTGTGGTCTCTCGTTTGGCGCGCCAGAATGGTTACCGTGTCATTGCCAATGACTGGGAACCCTATAGCCATGCCTTAAACCATGCCATTCTGGCATGTACGGATGCACCTGCATTTAAAGAGTTGGGCGGCTATCAAAAGGCGATTGATTATTTAAATCGCTTGCCAGAGGTGAAGGGTTGGGTCACACATAACCTGTGCCCACGTAATGATGAAATTTACGATCCCGCCCGTGACCGATTGTTCTTTAAACGTCGCAATGGCATGCGGATAGATGCGATTCGTCAGCAAATTGCCACTTGGCAAGCACAAGGTGCGATTGATGATGTGGAAATGAGTGCTTTGTTGGCGCCGTTGTTGTATTCAGCCAGTTTTGTCAGCAATACCAGTGGTGTCTTCAAAAGTTTTCATCATGGTTGGGGCGGTAAAACCCAAACTGCCTTGGAGCGTATTGAATCTTTGCTTTGGCTGACCCCAAGCCGTTTTTGTGAAATCGGTGATCCAAAACGCCCTGCCGCAGAAATGTGGTGTGTTGATGCGCAGCATTTAGCCAATCAGATGAGTGGTTTTGAAGTGGATGTGGCGTATTTAGATCCGCCGTATAACCAACATGCTTATAGCAGTAACTATCATGTGTTGAATGCACTGACCTTATGGGATCAGGTGGATTTGCCAAGCCCAGACACCAAAGGCTTTAAGAGTGGAATTGACCGCGCGTGGCGTAAAGAGCGCCCAAGTCCTTACAATTCCTCTAAGTATGCCAAGGAAGCTTATGAAAAATTACTGTCGACCATCAATGCACGTTATATTCTGACCAGTTATTCGACCGATGGTAATATTGAAGCGGCCGATTTGCTTAAAGCCAATCTTGAGCGTGGACGTGTAATGTTGTTAACCCAAGATGTCCCGCGTTATCGCGTCAGTAAGCAACGTCAGTCGGAACGCGCACGTGTGTTGGAATTTATTGTGATTACCGATACCCATGCCAAATCTGGTCCGCCACTACGTCAGTTACTCGGTCAACTGTATCATTTCGCAGAATTGGGTGGAGTCGATACCTCAGGTGTAAGTACCCAGTTAGCATTGTGGTAAGTCCAAATTCAGGAAGAGAAAAGATTATGTTTACAGGAATTATTGAAAGCCTTGGTCGAGTAGAAAGCCTGCAAAGCGTGGGTGGTGATGTACGTTTACGTATTCAAACGAATTTGGACATGTCAGATGTACATTTAGGTGATTCGATTGCCACCAATGGGATCTGCTTAACGGTGATTGAATGGGGCGATACGTGGTACGCAGCCGATGTGTCACGTGAAAGTTTGAATCGAACGACCTTGGGTCACTGGAAAGTTGGTCAACCCGTCAATGTAGAAAAAGCCATGTTGCCGACCACACGGTTTGGTGGGCATATTGTCAGTGGTCATGTGGATGCCGTGGGTGAGATTACCTTAGTGCGTGAAGATGCTCGTTCACTCTATTTTGAAGTCACTGCGCCTGTAGAAATTGCCAAATATTTGGCAGAGAAAGGGTCGGTTACTGTGGATGGCATTAGTCTGACCATCAACCATTTACGCGGCAATATCATCAGCCTGAATTTAATTCCACATACGGCAGAACGTACCAATATTGGGACGTGGAAAACGGGTTCGAAAGTGAATTTGGAAGTCGATGTCTTGGCGCGTTATATCGAACGTTTATTGTTGGGCGATAAAGCCGCAGAGACCCAAGCACAGTCCAAAATCAGTATGGATTTCTTGGCGGCAAATGGCTTTTTAAAATAAAAAGTATATATCGGATGCGAAAACAGCCTAAACTACAGGGCTGTTTTCATTTCTATTCGAGTGAAATAAAGCACGTGATACTTAAATTGATTAGTGTAGATTTATGTAATGCTTGATTTTTTTCTAAATATAGAACAAATGTTGCCGCTTCTATTGTCGCAGTATGGAGTCTGGATTTACGCCATTTTGTTTCTGATTATTTTTGCAGAAACGGGCTTTGTTTTTATGTTTTTTCTGCCTGGCGATAGTTTATTGATTGCTGTAGGTGCTTTGTGCTCATCCTCTGCCATTATTCAGCTGCATAGCATGGGAACATTACTCATGATTGCTGCGATATTGGGCTATGCCGTGAATTATTACACTGGAAAAAAGCTAGGCTTTAAGTATTTGCATCGTCATTCACGTTGGATAAAGCCAGAATATCTGAGCAAGACCAACCATTATTTTGTTAAACATGGTGGTAAGACCATTATTCTGGCGCGGTTTATTCCCTTTGTACGTTCATTTGCCCCTTTTGCTGCGGGTGCAGGGGGGATGAAATTTTCTAGTTTTATGTGGTACAACACCATTGGAAGTTTAATCTGGATTGGCGTTTTACTGAGTATTGGTTATGGCGCGGGCAATATCTTTTTTGCAACCCTTGAGTTTATCGAGTGACCTGCTCAAACAAGCCACTCAACTTTACGGGGCGAATATTTAAAGGTTAATGCTTAATAATGGTCACGACAGGTTCATCATGCCAAGTTGCACTAAATCCTTGTGGGGAGAGGCTAAAAAGTCCTTTTTCCGACTCGCGCGAGAGAAACACTGAAAGTGATTGAAAATCGGCGCGGCTAATCAGTAGTTTTTGAGCAGAAACAATCCATTGTTCGCCTGAATCGAGAGCAGCAATGCGGTGAGAAACGTGGTTCAGTAGGTCCATTTTTTCTTCCTAATTTATTGATATGTCAATTTTTGGCGTCAACACTTTAAAGCGTTTATTTTAAAGTGATGACCATATTGTGACATTTATGTGTCATTTTCATGACACCCATCAAATTGAAGTAGAAAAATTAAACGGTTGGTTTTACATCAGAAAAATTAGAATTATGTAATATGTATTCAATTTCTTCTTGCGCTGCGGTACGTAATTTATTACGGAATTTACTCACGGCTTGTTCAATATGAGCTTCGGCTTCGAGTTCTAAGCGTAAGCGTACGGTTTCTAATTCAGACATAATGTGTTGATCTGAAACATGCACCATGCCTGGGGCAAAGTTTAGATTTTGGTGACTATCATTGACGTGATAGCGTTCGGTATAGCGTAGCGTTTCTTGTTCAATATGCTGGCGCAAGTTGTCTAAAGTATGGGTTTGTTCAGCATATTGGCGTTGTTCATCCGCAAACAGTTGTTGCGCATATTGTTCAGTGGCCGCACGCTTATTGGCCAAGGACAGTTCTAAAGCCAATTGACGACGAACTCGGGCTTCTTCAATCAGACGTGCTTTTAGATCGGCATAGGCTTGTTCAACAGTTTGCTGGGCTTGCTGTTGGGCTTTCTGATCTGCTGCGAGCCAGAGCTGTGTTTGTGTCTCGGGCTGTAATAAATCACAAATATGATTCAGATCATCCATAAATGTCTGACGTACAGCTTCAGGCGCTTCTAACCAGCGCTGTTTAAAATCTGGACCGACATTTAATGCCACCATATTTCTCCCTAAGGTTGAACAGTTAAAGCTTGAAAGTTTGAGGTTCAATGCCTAAGCGTCGGTATTGTTTAAATTTTTCACGACCGAGCTGTTTAGCAGAATCATTATTTTCAATAATTTCTATAATTTGGCTAAATTCATGAAATTGATCAAGTGCCTGATTGTTAAAATTAAACACAATCCAATCATTTTCTGTGGGTAAGCGTGCCGAGATGCAGACATTTGCATGTTCTTGGTCAATACCATGTCCAATAAAGCTGGCTGCATCGAAACTCCATAAGCGTTCATCCAATTGCTGCTGCAATGCAGCATCGGGGCAATACAGCCAAATCCGTTTGGGTTGACGCAGAATTTTACGACACAAACGGCAAGTACTTTCGACTTGCCGTTCTGGACTTTTTTCAAACAGATAAAAGCGAACTTTAGCCATTCGTGTTAACGCGGTTGGCTAAGAATTGCATTAACAACGGTACTGGACGACCTGTTGCACCTTTATTGCTGCCCGAAAGCCATGCTGTGCCTGCAATATCTAAATGCGCCCAACGATATTCACGGGTAAAGCGTTGCAGGAAACATGCAGCGGTCACTGCACCTGCTTTTGGACCACCAATGTTGCCAATGTCCGCAAAAGGTGAATCGAGCTGTTCTTGATAATCATCAATCACAGGCATACGCCATACACGGTCAAAGGCAGTTTGACCTGCGGCATTTAATTCAGCAGCGAGTTCATCGTCTGGGGTAAACATGCCTGTTAAGACAGAACCTAGTGCCACCACACATGCACCTGTTAAGGTCGCAATGTCAATCACCAATTCAGGGTTAAAACGTTTGATGTAGGTCAGGGTATCACAGAGCACCAAACGGCCTTCGGCATCGGTATTTAAGATTTCAACCGTTTGCCCACTCATACTGGTGACAATATCCCCTGGGCGGGTGGCATGACCAGATGGCATATTTTCTGCAGCAGCAATTGCACCGACCACATGAATGGGTAGTTTCGCTTCACATAAAGCACGTAAAGTACCGAGTACCGAAGCTGCTCCACACATGTCGAATTTCATTTCGTCCATGCCTAGACCGGGTTTGAGTGAAATACCACCGGTGTCGAAAGTGACGCCTTTACCGACCAAAACAATCGGTGCTTGATCTGGTTGAGCTTTGTATTCCAAAGTAATAATACGACCCGGACGGTCTGAACCACGGCTGACCGCTAAAAAGGCAAACATGCCCAGATCGGCCATTTCCTGTTCATTAATGACGGTAACTTTGAGTTGCTCTGGGTATTGCTGTGCCAAAGCCAAAGCTTGATCGGCTAAATATTCAGGGAAACATATATTGCCCGGACGGTTACCCAAGTCACGTGCATAATTTTGACCCGATTGAATGGCTTGAATCAGGCTTAATTGTGAATTATTTAAAGGGCTTTGCGCAGCAATCAGGCCAATTTCATTGAGTAAAAATTCGTTCTTTTTTGATTTAAATTCATCATAGCCATAAGCCGCTTGAGTCAGGCTTAAGGCAAATAAATAATGCAAGGCTTCAGGTAAAGCATTCAGATCAACTTGAATCTGCTGATGTTTTTTTTGTGAAGATTTGATAATGCTTTGTGCAATTTTTGCTAATTTTGCAGGTTGTAAATCTTCAACTTTGTCGAGTCCAATCAGAACGGCATGGGCAAAGCCGGGAATCTTTGCCAAGAGTGGTAAAGTTTCGTTTAATCCAGCTTTAAATTGCGTGGCTTGTGCAATCTGTTCTAAGTCATTGATTTGATATGTTGATGCGATCTGAGCAAGCTGAGCATTGTCGGCTAAAATGAATAAAGCCTGATCGGTAGCGGGAGCGGGTAGAGCGGTATTCAAGCTGAGTTTCATAGGGGGTCTTCACGCCTTTGAGGGTTTTAAGTCATTCAGCCATTGAAACATTTTTATGGTTCGAGTTTCAATGCAGAAGCAGGGGAATAGGTTTTATATTTTTAACATTCGGGTAAACTAACGGTAGTTTTTACTCTTTTTGAAATTGGAAGAATCAATTTGATTATTCGGCGTTATTTAGTCAAGCAAGTGGTGTCTAATTCATTGGTTGTGATTGGCTTATTGACCTTAATCATGATGGGTGGCCGATTAATCAAGTATTTCGGCATCGCTGCTCAAGGTCGTTTAGATGCAGGCATTTTATTCAGCATCATCGGTTATCGTTTACCTGAGTTTTTAACGCTGATTTTTCCTTTGGGTTTCTTTATTGGTCTCATGCTGGTATTTGGTCGTTTATATGTCGATCATGAAATGGCGGTCCTGAATGGAAGTGGCGTCAGTCGACATCAATTGGCACGAATGCTGATTCCATTGACCTTGGTGTTTATGCTGTTACAGAGTGTGTTAATGCTGTGGATGTCGCCTTGGGGCTTACGTCAGTTTGAACAGCTTACCACCAGTCAGGCAGTACGTACGGGGTTCGATTTGGTTCGCCCCAAAGAGTTTATTTCCTCGGGTCGATATACCATTTATGCCGGCGATTTATCAGAAGATCGGCGAAATCTAAAAGATATTTTCTTTTACCAACGTGCAGAAAAAGAAGGCAAGCCAGACGTCATGATTCTGGCAAAAGAAGCAACACGGGTTGAAGTGGCAAATGACAGCGCCAATGTAGTCGATTTGATACAAGGTCGTCGTTATGAAATTTATGCAGGTCAACCGAAATATACCCAAGCGGAATTTCAAAGTTATCGTTTGCGTTTAGAAAATGATAAAGAAGCTAAATTTGAAAGTGCTGAGGTTGAAGCCTTAACCACGAGTAAGTTATGGCAAAACCGCAATGATCCAATTGTGGCAAGTGAATTAGGTTGGAGGATGTTTGTTCCACTGGTCATGATTGTGGCATTAGCATTGGCTGTGGCTTTGTCTGAAGTGAGTCCACGTCAGGGGCGTTATTTAAAACTATTTCCTGCACTGTTAATTTTTGCCAGTTTAATTGTCGCGATGATGGCGATAAAAACCCGTGTCAGCAAACAGGAAATTGGAATTTGGGCCTATCCGTTGGTGCTCTTTGTCTATGCAATGGCCGCCGCGATTTTCTCTCGTAAGCAAAAATTAGCCCCAAAAATTAAGAAACAGATTCAGCGAGTGAGGTCTTAAAATGTTTGCACGTCGTATTGTCGCGAAACATGTGACTAAGACCACAGCCTATGCCATGTTGGGGGCGACAGCGGTCTTGTCGGTATTACAAATTCTATTTACCTATTTGGGTGAATTAAGTGAGCTGAATGATACCTATACCGCTTGGCAGGCCTTGATTTATGTCTTATGGGGTGCGCCACGCTATCTGTATGAGATTTTACCAATTTCTGCTTTAATTGGGGCAGTGTTGGGCTTAGGCACCATGGCATCTAACAGTGAATTGATTGTGATGCGTTCCATCGGGATTAGCCTGTGGCGTATTGTGGGCTGGGTAATCCGTTCGGCTTTAATTCTGGTCATTTTATCCTTTGTATTAAGCGAATGGGTGATTCCCTATACCAATGAACACGCCAAGAGCGTGAAAAGTCACCGGAGTGTTGCGGCTTTAGGTGAAGTCAAAGGTTATTGGACGCGCGAAGGGCAGCGCTTTATTTATATTGATTATGCTAACTCACAAGGTCAATTGCGGAATATTCAAGTGGTCGATTTTGACCAAGAATACCGTTTAAATAGTGTATTGGATGCCGAACAGGGACAGTTTGTTCAAGATGGTCGTTGGAATTTAAAAGGCACTGAACAGGTAGAAATTCAGGATGCCGGCAATGCGGTCAAACGCGATGCAGCACAACAGCCCTTGGCTTTGGCATTACAACCTAAATATGTCCATATGGTCACCATTGATCCTGAAGATTTGTCGCCGAGTCAACTGGTCAGCTTTATGCGTTATATGCATGAATACAGCCAAGTGCCGAAAACCTACCAATTGGCATTTTGGCAAAAAGTGGGTTCGCCATTTGCTTTAATTGCGTTGGTCTTGATTGCCTGTTCTTTTATTTTTGGACCATTACGCCAACAATCGATGGGCTTTCGTTTGGTGATTGCTTTATTTATTGGACTTGGTTTCTTCTATTTGCAAGATTTTCTGGGTTATGCCAGCTTGGTTTATAGTCCATCCCCCGCTTGGTTCGTCTTTGTCCCGATTGTCTTTATGTTTGTGGTGGGCGGTTATTTATTGCGCCGTGCCCGCTAAGAATTTGTACAGATTGGCGAAAACAATCTGTACAAGTGAGTTTAACCCTGTCGCATACATGGAGTCTTGCACGAAAATTCGGTAAGATATAGCGACCAATTTATAGACAAGAGTGTAAATCATGACGGATGCAACTGCTGGCAAAGTCCCCCACGTATTGGTAATTATGGATGGTATTGGACACCGTGAAGCGGTTAAAGATAATGCCTTCCTTGCAGCACAACGACCAAACTTGACTGCTATGCAACAAAAGCATCCGCATGGATTAATCTCTGGTTCTGGTGAAGATGTTGGCTTGCCAGATGGACAAATGGGCAACTCAGAAGTCGGTCATATGAATTTGGGTGCAGGCCGTGTGCTGTATCAAGATTTTACCCGAATTACCAAAGACATCCGTACAGGCGCTTTTTTTGAACAGCAAGTATTGATTGATGCGGTTGAAAAAGCCAAAGCAGCTCAAGGTGCAGTGCACATTATGGGTTTGCTCTCTGAAGGTGGTGTACATTCACACCAAGACCATATTGTCGCGATGGCAGAGCTTGCACTTAAACGTGGTGCGAAGGTGTATTTACACGCCTTCTTAGATGGCCGTGACACGCCACCTAAAAGCGCGCAACCTTCATTAGAAAAACTCGATGCTTTATTTGCGCAATATCCAAATCAAGGCCGTATAGCCACCATGATTGGTCGTTACTATGCCATGGATCGTGATAACCGTTGGGATCGCGTGGAACAAGCTTATCGTCTATTAACAGAAGGTGAGGCGGTGCGTACAGCTACAACGGCAGTTGAAGGCTTAGAGCTGGCATATGCAGCGAACGAATCTGATGAGTTTGTTAAAGCTACGCGTATTGGAGATATGGCTAAAGTTCAAGATGGGGACAGCATTGTCTTTATGAACTTCCGTGCTGACCGTGCACGTGAAATTACCAAAGCTTTTGTAGAGCAAGATTTTGCTGGCTTTGAACGTAAAGTTGTACCCAATCTGTCGATGTTCGTGATGTTAACGCGTTATCAAGCGACCATTGATGCACCTGTAGCCTATATGCCTGAAGCGTTGCATAATTCTTTGGGTGAATACCTTTCTAATTTAGGTAAAACACAGTTGCGTATTGCTGAAACTGAGAAATATGCGCATGTGACGTTCTTTTTTAGTGGTGGCCGTGAAGACGAATATCCAGGTGAAAAACGTATTTTAATCCCATCACCAAATGTTGCGACTTATGATTTAAAACCAGAAATGAGTGCTTATGAAGTGACTGATGAATTGGTCGCGGCAATTAATTCGGGTGAATATGACCTTTTGGTGGTGAACTATGCCAATGGTGACATGGTGGGGCATACTGGTGTATTCCAGGCAGCAGTGAAAGCCGTAGAAGCGGTGGATACCTGTTTGGGGCGTGTTTACGATGCTGTGATGGCAAACAAAGGCCATATGCTGATTACGGCCGATCATGGTAATGTGGAGCAAATGCAAGACTATGTGAGCGGGCAAGTGCATACTCAACATACAACAGAATTAGTCCCATTTATTTATGTGGGTCCAACCCAAGCCACTATTGTCGAAGGTGGTGTATTAGCGGATGTTGCACCAACCTTATTAAATTTGATGCAATTGCCTGTTCCAGCAGAAATGCAAGGGCGTAATCTTATTACCCTACAAGCCTAAGTCGGTTTTTCACAGGTGAATCAATGACACAACACTTGAAATTTGTTATTCCCTTAACAGCGTTATTCATGTGTTGTGGTCATGCGATAGGTGCGGTGAATGAGACTGACACCGTGCCAGATTTTGACGAAGTCGAACAAAACTATCCTGAAGTGCCTGTGGAATCGATTCAGCAGTTTGTACAGATCTATGGCATTGTCAAAGACAATTATGTCGATAATAAAAATGATGAACAACTTTTCCAACAAGCCATTCAGGGCTTGGTGAGTGGTTTAGACCGTTATTCTCGTTATTTATCGCCCGAAGATTATAAGCAGTTGGTGCAATATACTGATGGTGACTTGGCCTCGGTCGATTTTAATTTAAGTTATGACAATCAGCATCAATGGACGATTCAAGGACTCAAGCCGGAAGCCGATGCCTATAAACAAGGCTTACGCAATGGCGTTTCAGTTTTTAAAATTGAGGATCAAGAATTAAGAAAGCTGAACCGTGAACAGGTCAATGCTTTGTTGTATGGTTCAATTGGCTCGACTTTAAGTGTGCAATTGGGGCAGACCACCAAGCCCATCAGTTTGGTTCGGACCAAGAAAATTGAAACAGACATTGAGGCACAACTGCTACATAACCAAGTGCTGTTGCTTAAAGTTCGCGTGTTTCAACAAGATACAGCCAATGAAATTAAGCGTTTAATTGAAGAAAACAACCCATCCCGTCTTAAGGCGGTGTTGATTGATTTACGAAATAACCCCGGTGGTTTATTGTCCGCAGCAGTGGAAACAGCAGACCTGTTTTTAAATCAGGGCATTATTGTCACCACCAAAAGCCGCTCAGAAGGTAATCAGCAATTTCAAGCTTTACCTAGCTCGGAATTTCAGAATCTTAAAGTCGGTGTATTAATTAATGCGCGATCTGCATCTGCGGCAGAAGTTTTTACGGCTGCGATGAAAGAGCATCGTCGTGCTTGGGTGATTGGGGAAAAAAGTTATGGCAAAGGCGTGGTACAGAAACTGTTCCCTTTGTCGAATGGCACTGCGCTACAAATGACGGTATCCCATTATTACACCCCATCAGGGAAGATGATCGAAGGCATTGGCATTCAACCCGATCAGCAATATCCCTTGCAACATGATATGAAAGAAGAGACCTATCTAGAGCATGCTGCAGAGATCATTGCTAATCGCCGTTAATTATTCATCAGTATCCAGCCCAAACTTTTTCAGGCGATAACGCAAAGAGCGGAAGGACATCCCTAGTTTCTTGGCCGCTAAAGTACGATTCCAATGCGTAATATTCAAGGCATTCAGCAGAATCTCTTTTTCAATATTTTCTAAATACAACTCCAGACCTTCATCCGGTAATTTCCGAGGTTTTAGCGTTAATTCTGAAGGCGTTGTCAGCATTTGGTCGATTGATGAGACTGGTGCGTAGACGCTGCGGCGCAAGGGAGCACTTTGTAAATGCTGCACTTCAATATAATCCTCATCACTTAAAGTAATGGCACGCTCGATGATGTTACGCAGTTCACGGACATTACCCGGATAGTACTGTGCCAATAAGAAATCTTTCGCGCGTGTGGTTAATGCTTTGACTTCAATTTCCCATTCACGGCAGACTTTATGAATAAAATGTTGCGCGAGAATTAAAATGTCCTGACCACGTTCGCGGAGTGGTGGCAGAACCAAATCCATCACATGAATGCGGAAAAACAGGTCTTGTCGGAATTTACCTTGCTGAACTAGAGATTCGAGGTCTTGATGACTGGCGCTGATCACCCGGAAATCGACATCAATTTCGGTATCTGAGCCAATGGGACGAATGGTTTTTTCCTGCACTGCACGCAGCAATTTGACTTGCATATTCAGGGGCAGTTCGGCAATTTCATCTAAAAATAAACTACCGCCATGCGCAGATTGAATCAGACCTTGTTTATCTTGAGTTGCACCTGTAAAGCTGCCTTTTTTGTGTCCAAATAACTCACTTTCGAGCAGGTCGGAAGGAATCGCGCCACAGTTAATCGCAATAAAAGGGCCTTCGTTGCGATTACTAAGACGATGAACCAAGTTCGCAACAACTTCTTTGCCTGTGCCAGATTCACCTGTAATAAAGACTGGGGCTTGTGAGCGAGCAATCTTCTTTAAGGTGACACGGAGTTGTTGGATGGGGATGGATTGACCAATCAGCATGCGTTGTTCAAGTGCATCTTCACTAGAAGCCTGTTGCTGTACCGGATTATTCAGCGCCTTTTGTAACAGCTGTTCCAGATGGGTTTGTTTAATCGGTTTGCTGACAAAGTCAAAAGCCCCCGCCTTGAGCGCTGCAATCGCAATGTCCATATTGCCATAGGCCGTCAGCACTGCGACAGGTAACTGCGGATAGAGTTGAGAAATTTCTTCAACCAATTCCAAGCCACTACCGTCAGGGAGATTTAAATCCGTAAAACAAACATCATAGTGATGTTCAGACAACATTTTTTTGGCCTGTGCTATACGATAAGCCACATGCGTCTCGATTCCCATACGGCTCAGCATCATTTGCATCAGCGTACATAGGTCTTCTTCGTCATCTACAAATAAAACGAGTGGTTGTTGCGCCACTATAACACCCCAGTAAAAATTGAATTATTAAGTCAGCTGTCGGCATTGAATGCGAAAGCAAGCTCCCTGTTGTTGTTCTACATAGCTTAAGAGCGCTTGATTGGCCTCGCAAAAGCTATGTGATAGATATAATCCTAAACCCGTTCCTGTAATCGCTGTACTAAAGAATGGTTGAAACAGGTGGGCTTGATCGTGAATCGCCACGCCTTCCCCAAAATCACACACATCAATGTGAATGTTTTTATCCTGCGTATAGCAGTGGAGTTCTATTGTACTGCGTTCAGGTGAATTATGTCGGATTGCATTGCGAATTAAATTAATTAATACCTGTCTAAATTGTGCCTCATCAAAGTTCAAACTGAGCTGTGGGGCAATATGACATAAAATTTTAGTTTTCAGATCGGGCAGGTCTTCTTGAATAAAAAGGGGGATAAAACGATCTAATTGTATGCTAATCGGTTGAGTTCCTTGATTACGCACCATACTTAAAGTGTCTTGCACAATTTTATCAATTCGCTTGGTTTGCTTGCTAATCATTTGGCTCAGTGTTTGCTGCTGATCAACCGTACTGTGCGGCAGTAATTCATTGGCTTGAACAATGGCGGCCAAGGGGTTACGAATTTCATGCGCAATACTGGCTGAGAGTTGCCCCAGCGCAGCCAATTTTAATTGTTGTACCTGCTGATTTATCTTTTGTCCATCTTGAATCACCAAAAGTGTCAGGACCTGTTGTGGGACAATCAGTTTCTGCACTTCAATATGCAAATGGTAGCGACTGAGCTGAGATTCAAACTGAAATTTTTCCCCGTTTTGCACCTGATCAAAGTCCAGTAACTCAAACAAATCAGGTTGTAGTTTATACAGCGGATATTTATCAAAGGCATAAAATGGTGCAATGCCCAGTAAAGCACAGGCAGCAGGGTTACTTAAAACAATATGGCAGTTTTCATCTAAGACCAAATAGCCTGTTTCAATTTGCTCCAAGATATAACGATTAATATTTTGCAGACGTTTCAGTTCTTGTGATTGGGAAAAATTGACATGATCGAGCAGTTTGAAACGACGAACCGCAATTTGTCCACACGCATAAAAGACAAAAAATAAAACTGCCAAGATCACACTATTGCCCAGATTCTGGAATGAATGTTGGGTCAGAAAGCTGATAACGAATTGTTGATAGATAACTGCAATCACCGCAATTAGCGTAATAATTAAGGCTTTTTGTGCATTGAGGAGTAATGAAGCTGCAAAAATGGTGGTTAAGAACAGGATACTGATACTTAAACTTGGGCCATTGGTGGCGATGGTGAGTAGGCTTAAGGCAATAACATCGACAATAAAAATGAATGCAAACTGCTGAGGAATATGCTGTTTAAAATGCTTCAGATTAAAGAGTTGTACACAGTTAATGAAGAAATAGCCCCAGAGCACATAAAAATACAGTTGGGGAAATTCGTAGTTGGTTGAGAGTTCATCTTGGGTCAGAATAAAAATGAGGACCAGACAACTGGTGATCAATAAGCGGTAAGCGGCATACCACAGCCCAAAAAAGTATTGATTTAATTCGAAATATTGGGAATGTTGCATGCTGCAAACCGATTAGATAATGAAAGTTTTTGTTATTTAAGGTTTGATTAGACCATAACGAATGGCTAGATGGGTCAGTTTGACATCGCTATCAATGTTTAATTTTTCAAAAATACGGTAGCGATAAGTATTGACTGTTTTTACGCTGACAAAGAGTTTATCCGCAATTTCTTGTGCGCTGATACAATTCACCACCATCATGGCAACTTGCATTTCACGTTCAGACAGCGCATCAAATGGCGATTGTTGCGTGTCGGATAAATAAGAGCTTGCGAGTTGTTCTGCAATATCGGCACTAAAGTATTTGCCACCTTGCATGACTTTATTAATGGCACGAACCATTTCACTGACAGGAGCACCTTTGGTGATATAACCTTTGGCACCCGCTTTAAGGAGTAAAGAAGGGTAAGGTTCTTCGGCCAAACCACTCACAGCTAGCACTTTAGTTTCAGGTGCAGTTTGTAATAAGCGACGTGTTGTTTCTACGCCACCAATACCTGGCATATTCACATCCAGCAAAACCACATTAGGGTGATGTTGGCGAACCAGGTTAATCGCTTCTTCACCAGATTCCGCCTGACCAATGACTTGTACATCTACGTGATCTTCTAGCATACGGCAAATACCAGTACGGACTAATTCATGGTCATCCACCACTAAAACTGTAATCACCGATTTCTCCCTCTGGCTAAAAAAAATTACATCATTTTTGTTACATAAAGCAAAATAAGCTTGCAATGAAACGACAAAATTAGCAATCCTATTCTTATTCCGAAATTAAAAGTTTTGCACAATAGCGTGAACGAAAGATTCCCGTTGCTGTGTAAATGTAAGGCATATTTGAGGTAATACGCAAATGTATCTTACCTCCCTGAGTTGAGTAAACGATTGTGAAAAATTCTAAGAAGTCATTCATGCATGTGTTGAGTATGTCTATTCTACTCAGCCTGAGTTCAACCAGCTTTGCTGAACTCATCATTAATCCTTCCTCGGGGAGTGTTGGTCAGGCTTCAATGAACTGGTCTTCAGAGGAAGCGAGTCAATTATTAAATAGTGATGTTTCTTCACTGGTTGAGGAAGTGTCTCCGCAAGGATCAACCAAACTCACCACGACGGTTCGCAGCTCAAATGGGGTATCTTCCTCTTCTGCACCGAAAACGGTTCATATTATTGATACCTCTGCGGGTTATAGTAGTCAGCCTTCTGTAAGTGCTCGTGCCGCGCTGGTCATGGATGCACAAACAGGTGAGGTGCTCTATAGTAAAAATACCAATACAGCATTACCAATTGCTTCTATTACCAAATTAATGACAGCGGTAGTCATTGCCGATGCACGTTTAGACATGTCTGAAGAAATTACCTTACAGTCCATTGATTTTGCAGGGGCAGGTGGTAAAAATTCGAGTTCAACGCTACGTGCAGGGGACAGCATGAACCGTGCAGAAGCGTTGCTTTTTGCTTTAATGAAATCGGAAAATCCAGCGGCAGCAGCGTTAGCGCGAACGTATCCAGGAGGACGTAGTGCTTTCATTTCTGCAATGAATGCGAAGGCACGTGCATTGGGCATGAGTTCGACACATTATATTGAATCTACAGGCTTAGATCCGCACAACGTTGCGTCGGCACGTGACTTGGGTATTTTAGTCAGCACCGCATCGCAATACGGTTTAATTCGTCAGTTTTCAACCACAGCCAGTTATGATTTTAATCTCGGCTATCGGATGTTAAAGTCTAATAATACCAATGCCTTAGTTCGTAATGGTGGTTGGAATATTAATCTGTCTAAAACAGGTTATATCAATGAAGCAGGGCGTTGTGTAGTCATGCATACTACCCTGAATTCACGTCCAGCAGTCGTGGTTATTTTAGGCGCAAGTTCATCTCAAAGTAGAACTGAGGATGCGACCCGTTTAATGACGTGGGCAAGCCAGTTGCCAAAACGAATTTAATTTTTTTCCTTTAAAAAAACTCTTCTTGATGAAGAGTTTTTTTTATGTCTATAGGCTGCGACACAGCTTGTCTTAAAGCATCTTTTTCGACTATTTTTTGTATGCAGAATGCGTATGATAGCGACATAACAAGATAACAACGGGGTCTGACGATGAATGCGATGCAACATGCTCGAATTTCAGCGAAACGTTGGGGTGGCGAGCCAGAAGATTATTATGAATTACATGCATTTATTGATAGTACCAAAAGTTTATGTAGTGATGCTCGACATCGAATTTTACATACCCTATGGGGAATAAATTCAGTCGTTGTGCCAATATTTGGCCATAGTCTTCAGAACAGTGCGGGCAAATCGATTGACATAAAAGATCTATGTGAACGTGACCATTTGTTGGTAGATTATCAGCAGCGTTTTATTCCCACTTTAAGTGATTTTGTTCAGGCCATTGATGCAAGCCGATTACCTCAAAATTTAGAACGGCATTTAGAACAATTACACCAAGTCTACGCTCAAAACCCAGTTGCCTCCCAATTAATGCTTTCACCTTTGGCACAAACGGGGAAGTTGCATTCTTTACTTTTTACGCATAACAGTTGGTTTATTTACGAGATTTTACCGCGAATAGGCGTATTACCCCACTTACAGAATATTGTCTACAGTCCAGATGATATCTTCCACGCAATGCAGTTTGAATTGTGGATGGATAATGGCATGGCTATTCCGCAAAGTGCACAAGCATTACATCAAAGAAAACAACAACGCGCTGTATAAGCGGAGCTAAAAAATCAGGAGATGAATATGACCACCTATGTTATTCGTGCAAAATACTTCGGCTATAACGATGAAGTTTTTTATGTCGCAGGCAATCGCATTAGCAATGTTTTTCAAGATCAGGCTGAAGCTCAAGCGGCTTATCAAAAGCTTGAAGTTGAGGGTGCACGAGATTTTGCCTTGTACGAGGTAGAATCTTTATTTGATGCCGATGAAGCCATGTTGAAACAATTAGATGAATTTGTTTTTTCACGTTGTGGTGAGCATATTTATCAAGATGGCGAAGTTTCTCGGGATGTGCTACCGAGTAGTTTGAGTGATGCAGATACTTTTAGCTTTGTGCAAATGGCTGAAATGCAAAAATTTCAACTAGTTAGCTTTGAGTATGAAGTTAAATTTTATGGTTTGTGGTCGACCCAGAAGCAGCAATGGCTTGAAGAGCATGACGAGTTTTTTGCAGGGCTCATTTATGCTGAAAGCCCAGAATTACTCAAGGACAAAATTGAATCTATCTTTAAGGATTACGATTATTCGGATATTGAATTAGCAGGTTCATTGGAGTCTTTATCGGATCAGCCTATTTTATTAAAAGCGCTCATTCAGGCGGAATATGCTTTAAACTATGATGAAGATAAACAAATTTTAAACATTGGCCTGTGGCAAAATGAGGCTTTATACGCAGTGAATGCATTGCTCAAACAACCTTTATTTGAGGTTAAGCAAATTGAGTTAGCAGAAATTCAGCGTTTGGAAAAAGAACTCGCAAAAATGCATAGTTATGATGAAGATTATGAATAATCTTTGACATGAAATAAAAAAACCAGTTGCGAGCAACTGGTTTTTTTAGTGCAAGTAGAAACTTACATATTTGAAAGAATCGAATCTTTTACTTGTGACATGGTTGCATCAATAGATAACATTACAGCATCTGCACATTGTTTGATGGCTGTATCTGGATCTTTTAGACCATTGCCCGTTACGGTACACACAATCACAGAACCTTCAGCAATTTTACCCGCTTTAATATCACGAATTGCACCACCGATAGAGGCAGCAGAAGCTGGCTCTACAAAGACACCTTCATACATAGAAAGCAAACGTTGTGCTTCTAGAATTTCAGCATCAGCAAGTTCATCAAACCAACCTTTAGAATCACGTACCACAGCTTTGGCATGGTTCCAGCTTTGTGGGTTACCAATACGAATGGCTGTTGCAACTGTTTCAGGATGTTCCACGGGTGCACCACGTAAGAAAGGTGCAGCGCCATCAGCTTGATAGCCGACCATGATAGGTAAGCCTTCTGGTTTAGGACCTGTGAATTGATCTGTCGCAGCATCGTAAATGACTTGTTCAAACTGATCCACAGGCTGGTTTGCTACGGCTTCGGTATAACCCATCCAGTGTGCCGTGATATTCCCTGCGTTACCTACAGGTAAGCAGTGATAGTCTGGTGCACGACCCAAAGCTTCAACGATTTCGTAAGCAATGGTTTTTTGACCTTGTAAACGGTATGGGTTAATCGAGTTAACAATGGTCACAGGTGCTTGATCGGCAACTTCTTTTACAAGACGCATACCATCGTCAAAGTTGCCACGGATTTGCATGGTAATTGCACCGTACATCATGGCTTGCGCCATTTTTCCCATGGCAATTTTGCCTTCAGGAATTAACACAAAGGCTTTGATGCCAGCACGCGCTGCATAAGCGGCCGCCGCCGCAGAAGTATTGCCTGTAGATGCACAGATAATTGCTTTTGAACCGTCTTCAACCGCTTTGGTCACAGCCATAGTCATGCCGCGGTCTTTGAATGAGCCTGTCGGGTTCAAGCCTTCATACTTCACATAAATTTCAACATCTTTACCAATAATACGTGGAATGTTCTCCAATTTAATGAGCGGAGTATTACCTTCGCCCAAAGAGATTCCACGAGTAGTAGCAGACACTGGTAAACGGTCACGATAACGGTCAACTAAACCAGTATAACGATTGGCATTCGACATGATGATGTTCCAATTATGGGTAGAGCTTGGTAAGGGGGAATTGCCCCCTCGACCCGATTAATTATCAAGCGATTCTAAACGAATTCGCACAATTTCGCCATGAATAACTGGCAAGGCTTGGATTTGCTGCAAGGCTTCATCCATCTTCGATTCAACCACTGGATCGGTCAAAATCACGATTGGAATCAGGTCTTTTAAGCGTGATTGCTGCATGATGGCATCAATACTGATACCTGCACGGCTTAAAATCGTGGTGACGTCAGCGAGTACACCAGTTTGATCTTCGGCATTCAAACGAATGTAGTATCCAGTCGTCATTTCTTCACGACTTAAAATTGGCATGTCGGTTAATGCTTCAAATGCCAATTGAGGAATTGTCCCTGCACCATCTTCGGTATAGGAAATATCACGTACGATATCGATCACATCGGCAACGACCGCAGATGCTGTAGGACCAGCGCCAGCACCTGCACCGTAATACAAGGTTGGGCCGACAGCATGTGCTTGTACCAAGACGGCATTTTTTACCCCATTGACATTGGCAAGCAGTTCTTCAGATGGAATAAGCGTTGGATGAACACGTAGTTCAATGCCTTTTTCTGTACGACGTGCAATACCCAAATGCTTGATTCGGAAACCAAGTTCTTCAGCATACTTCACATCTTGTGCGGTGATTTTGCTGATGCCTTCGGTATAGACCTTGTCAAACTGCAATGGAATACCAAATGCACAAGAGGCTAAAATTGTCAGTTTATGTGCAGCATCAATCCCTTCAACGTCAAAGGTTGGGTCAGCTTCGGCATAGCCTAATTCTTGTGCTTCTTGTAGCACGTCTTCGAAGGCACGACCTTTATCGCGCATTTCAGTTAAGATGAAATTGCCTGTGCCGTTAATGATACCTGCTAACCAATCAATTTTATTGGCAGCTAGGCCTTCGCGCATCACTTTAATGATGGGAATACCGCCTGCCACAGCGGCTTCATAGGCAATTTGTACGGCATTGTCTTCTGCCGCTTTAAACAATTCATTGCCATGTTCAGCCAGTAAAGCCTTGTTGGCAGTGACGACTTGTTTGCCATGCTTGATGGCTTCCATAATCACATCATAGGCAGGGTGAATACCACCCATTACCTCTACCACAACATCGACATCGGGTTGACGTACGATGTCCATCAGGTCTGCACTTTGTTTTACAGAGGCTGGAAGATCAAGGTCTGGACGCGGACGACGAGTACCTACGTGGGTAATTTCAATTCCTCGACCGGTGCGACGTTTAATCTCCGCAGCGTTTTCTTCTAGTAGTTTAAGGGCACCACCACCCACAGTACCAAGACCGAGGATTGCCAGACGAACTGGTTTCACGTCACACTCCATTTATTTCTTCAATTTTACGCGAGTCTAGATCATAGCTAAAAAAACGCTCAGACTCTAGGGTGGAGCGAAGATAATCTCCACCTATAACTAATAGTAAAATAACAAATAAAAATTAGTTATTTAAATGCTGCTCTAATTCTTCAGGGCTAAGGTATCCGCCTAAATAAACACCTTCGGTATTGTAGATCGCAGGTGTACCATTCACGCCCATATTCAAGCCCAGCTGATATTGATCGCGGACAGGGTTTTTACAGGTGGCAGGTGGCAATTGTGCACCTGCAATGGCTTGGTTAAAAGCAGCTTGACGATCTGCACTACACCATACGCTTTCCATGGCAGCCATAAATTGTTCGCCACGTGGCCAAGCAATGTAACGCACTTCGATACCCTTAGCCGTAATTTCAGGAATATGCTCATGTAATTTGTGGCAATACGGACAGCTTGCATCGGTAAATACATAAACCACATGCTTGGTTTTACCTTGCGCTGGATACACCAGCAGGTCTTCTGTTTTTAAGCTGGCTAAATGCTTTTTATTGGCTGTGGCTTGCAAATTGTCACTGACATTATGTAGTTTTTTATCGCCTAAGCGAATGACATCGCCTTGAATTAAGAATTTACCATCACTGGTGGCATAAACTGAACTCATGCCTTCTAGGTTCACCCAATACAGATTCGGGACTTCAGTTGTTTTTACATCCACAATTTTGGCATTAATACCCGCGGTTTTAAAATGTTGCTCTAAAGTTTTAATCAGGCGCTGTTGTGCATTGCGTTCAGAGAGATTAGATGCTTCTCCAGTGGCAGGGGCACTCGCCGTGAGGGTATTTTGCTTTTTGTCATCATTATTTGAATTGGAACATGCCGTGAGAGCCAAACTGCCTGCCAAGGTACATGCAATAAATAATTTTGTGCGGGTAAATGACATATAAAACCCTTTCTTTTAGGTATAAAAACAGGAAGCTAGCATAGCAAAAAAAACTTTGTAGCGTGCTATTTCTTGGTGTGGACTCTGTGAAGCGGATTGAGCTTTATGGTTTAGGCTCTTGGATGAAAATCGGCATGTAGTTGTTGCATACGGACTTGTGCCACATGGGTATAAATTTGTGTGGTGGATAAATCACTATGGCCCAATAACACTTGTACCACACGTAAGTCTGCGCCATGGTTGAGTAAATGGGTGGCAAAAGCGTGACGCATAGTATGCGGTGAAAGTTCGGCTTGAATGCCTGCTTGTAGGGCGTAGCGCTTAATCGCATACCAGAAATTTTGTCGGCTCATAATACCGCCTTGTTGGGTCAGAAAAACATAGTCAGTTGCCGATTTATAGAGGCTGGGTCTGGCTTGTGCCAAATAGTTTTCAATCCATTGACAAGCCACTTGCCCTAAGGGCACTAAACGTTCTTTATTGCCTTTGCCAACAATACGTAAATAACCTTGTTTCAAATTGATCAGTTCTAAGCGTAAATTTAACAATTCTGATACACGTAAACCACAGGCATATAAGACTTCAAACATGGCACGATCACGTAAACCCAACGCGGTATGGGTATCTGGTGCCAGAATCAGTGCCTCAACATCTTGTTCTGAAAGGTCTTTGGGCAAGGCACGTCCAATTTTCGGGGTGCGATGACTGGCCACAGGATTATCGCTGCGAAGCTTTTGTTCTCTTAAAAATTTATAAAATGAACGTAAGGCAGAAAGACTACGTGCAATAGATCGCGGACTTTTGCCTTGCTGAGTTAAGTTGAGAAGTACATCTGCAATATCATCACTTTGCCAATCGATCAGGGCTTTGTTGTGGCATTCGCTGCATTGAATCAGGTCAGAAAGATAGGCATTCCGCGTGTGCGGGCTGACGGTTTGTGCAATTAAATAGTCACGGAAACCTTGAAGAAAGCTGAGTTTTTCTGGAATTTGGACAGGTGTAGGTATTCTAGGTTTTTTATTTAACATGACTGCTTCGAATTCAGGAAACCGATTTAGATCGCCCATCTTAACTAATTTTACAACATTTTTCTGGGTGGAGCTTGTGGTATAAAGTGAATGCGAATAGGAATCTAACCTTATTTGGTAATTATTCTCATTTGCTTGTATACTACAGAAAATATTTTAGGGTTTAGTGCGGTGCTTTTATCTGATTTGAAAGTCAAGCAAACAGCCATTATTCGTAACGTCAAACGTCATGTGGATGGTAATGCAGCTCAGACTGACCTAATAGCCAGTCGTTTGGAAACTTTAGGTTTTGTGCCTGGTACTTCCGTTCAGGTGGTGACAAAAGGTATTTTTGGTGGCGATCCGATTTTAATTCAGGTTGGATTTACCCGTTTCGCACTAAGAAAAGCTGAAGCAGAAAAAATTGAAATTGAGATGGAAGGAGCACCTGCATGAGTGATGCGTTGCGTATTGCCCTTGTCGGGAATCCTAACTGCGGTAAAACCTCTTTATTTAACCATTTAACAGGAACCCGCCAGAAAGTTGCCAACTATGCTGGGGTAACGGTAGAACGTAAAATGGGACAGTTCTCCTTGCCTTCTGGGAAAGCTGTTCGGGTTTTGGATTTACCTGGAACCTATAGTTTAGATGCAACCAGCCCTGACGAAGCCATCACCCGTGATGTGGTTCAGGGAAAAATTGCAGAAGAAGGGCATCAGGATGCATTTTTATGTGTGGTAGATGCCACCAACTTAAAACTGCATTTAGGTTTAGTGCTGGAAATGATTGAGCTGGGGCGCCCAATTCTATTGGTTCTGAACATGATGGACGAAGCACGCCGTCGTGGGATGCAGATCAATACCCAGAGATTATCTGAACGTTTGGGTATTCCTGTCGCTGAAACCGTTGCTGTGCGTAATGCAGGCATCGAAAATTTATTGAATGCTTTAGATCAAGCCAAATATGCCGTGCCCCATACAGAACTGAGTGGTTTAAAAGGTTCGCATCACCAAAAAATCGCTACGATTTTGCATGATGTCGTTCAGTATGCAGACCAAGAAGATAAACGCTCCGATTTTCTCGATCGAATTTTCTTACATCCTGTATTCGGCTTGGTCATGCTCGCTGTGATGATGTTTGTGGTTTTCCAAGCGGTTTTTGCTTGGGCAGCCCCATTTATGGATGGGATCGAAAGCTTATTTGGCTGGCTGGGTGAAGTGATTGGCGCATCCATTTCGCAACCGTTATTACATAGTCTGGTGGTGGACGGAATTATTGCGGGTGCGGGCGGCGTCGTGGTGTTTTTGCCCCAGATTATTATTCTGTTCTTCTTTATTTTGGTTTTGGAAGAATCTGGCTATTTACCTCGTGCAGCGTTCTTACTGGATAAACTGATGTTTAAAGCAGGCCTGAGTGGTCGAGCTTTTATTCCTTTGTTGTCTAGCTTTGCCTGTGCGGTTCCTGGAATTATGGCAACCCGTAGTATCAGTGACCCACGTGATCGTTTAACCACAATTTTTGTGGCACCCCTAATGACCTGTTCGGCACGTCTGCCTGTATATGCCTTGTTAATTGCAGCGTTTATTCCTGCACAAACAGTGTGGGGGATTTTTAATTTACAAGGTTTGGTGCTGTTTGCTTTGTATATGGCAGGCATTGTCAGTGCATTGATTGTTTCATTTGTATTGAAATTTTTCCAGAAAGATAAATCGCAACATGCGTTGCTGATGGAGCTGCCAAGTTACCGTTTTCCTGACCTAAAAAGTGTCGGTATTGGTTTGTTGGATCGTACCAAGATATTTTTGAAGCGCGTTGGTGGCATTATCTTTGCCCTTTCGGTGTTGCTCTGGTTCTTGTGTACTTTCCCGCAACCGCCAGTAGGCGCGACTATGCCTGATATCGATTATTCCTTTGCAGGGATGTTGGGGCATATCATGCAACCAATTTTTGCGCCATTAGGTTTTAACTGGCAGATTTGTATTGCATTAATTCCAGCTATGGCAGCGCGAGAGGTTGTAGTTGCGGCTTTGGGTACTGTTTATGCTTTATCTGCGGTGAATGATGATGCGATGTCGCAAGGCTTGGCCGCCATCATTAGTGGTAATAGTGATTTAGGTTGGTCTTTGGCAACAGGTTTATCTTTATTGGTCTGGTTTATTTATGCGCCACATTGTTTAGCGACTTTAGCGACTGTACGTCGTGAAACAGGTTCATGGAAAACCGTGAGCTTTATGACTGCGTATTTGTTTGGCCTAGCGTATTTGATGTCATTCCTGACGTATCAAATTGCCTCGCACTATTTCGGTTAATCTGCAAGGAGACTCTGAACATGGTTGAAATTCTGATTGTTGCAGCCTTGGTGCTGTGGAGTACAGTGGTGGTGTTTAAGAAAGTGTTTCCGAAGACAGCCAATAAAACTTTTGGCGCATTGGCTGGATTTACGGAAAAGCAGGGTTGGAACACGCTATCTAAATGGCTCAAGCCTGCACCAGTTGCAGGTTGTAGTGGCGGTTGTGGCTGTAGTCAAGAGGATGCACCCAGCGCAAATAAAACTGCTGAGATTCAAGCCGTGAAGTGGAAATAAGCAATTTTTCCCTAATCCCGCAAAAGCCGTCAGATTCGACGGCTTTTTTACGCGCTGACACAAAAAAACAGAGAGAAAGTCAAAACAGAAAAAGCATTCAAAACAGCAAAGTGCTAACATTTTGTCAGTTTTACCAATCAACCAAAACATGGGGCAAAAATGTTAATACAGCGTGGTGGATTAAAAGTCGTTGCAGGGCTGGGAATTTCAGGTGTTGCAGCAGTAAATTTCTTACATGAAAAGGGCTACCGCGTTGCAGTAACAGATTCACGAGCCACCCCTCCGGGACATGACCAGATTCCTGCCGATGTACAAACCAGTTTTGGTCAATTGGATCAAGAACTCTTATTACAAGCCGAAGAAATTATTGTGAGTCCTGGTTTAGATCTCAAGCTTCCAGAACTTCAAGCGGCCTTTGCACAGCACATTCCAGTAGTGAGTGAAATTCAGGTGTTACGTCGTAGCACCGATAAACCGATTGTGGCAATTACTGGCTCGAATGCTAAAAGTACAGTCACTACTTTAATGGGGTTAATGGCGCAAGAAGCAGGCAAGAAAGTCGCAGTTGGAGGGAATTTAGGACGACCAGCACTGGATTTAACCAAGGATGATCCAGAACTATATATTCTAGAATTATCGAGCTTCCAACTCGAAACTACATCGAATTTAAATGCAGCGGTTGCTGTAGTCCTGAATATGAGTGAAGACCATCTAGACCGTCATGGGGATATGTGGGGCTATCATCAAGCCAAACACCGCATTTTCCAAGGTGTGAAAAAAGTGGTGTATAACCGTGATGATTCATTGACGCGTCCTTTGGTCCCCGATGTAACGCCATTGCAGAGTTTTGGTCTGAATGCACCAGACCTGAATCAATATGGCATTCTAAAAGATGCGGACGGTACGATATGGTTGGCACGTGGTCGTGAGCGCTTATTGAAAAGTTCGGACATGTATATTCAAGGCACGCACAATGTTGCTAATGCACTTGCATGTTTAGCCTTGGGCGAAGCGATTGGCTTACCACTCGAATCGATGCTGAATACTTTGAAGCATTTTAAAGGTTTGGAACATCGTTGTGAGTTTGTGAAAGAAGTGAATCAAGTCCGCTACTATAATGACTCTAAAGGCACCAATATTGGCGCAACTTTGGCGGCGATTGATGGTTTAGGGGCAGCGATTGAAGCTCAGCAAGGTAAGGTGGCAATTATTTTGGGTGGACAAGGGAAAGGACAAGACTTTACCGCTTTGAAAGATTCACTGACAAAATACGCGAAACTGGCAGTGCTGATTGGAGAAGATGCCAATCTGATTGAGCAGGCGATTGCAGGAACTACAACAATGTTGCATGCTGCAACACTCAAACAAGCGGTAGAATTATGCCAAGCACATACGCAGCCACACGATGTAGTGTTATTGTCTCCTGCATGTGCAAGTTTTGATATGTTCAAAAGTTATGGTGATCGTGGTCATCAGTTTGTCGATTGTGTGAATGCTCTAACTTAAAAGAATGATAAGGAGAGAGTTGTATGGCGAGTTTAGCTCAGACAACGATCAATAAAGTTCAGCAAGTCTATCAACGTATCAGCCCGCAAATTCCTGCCGAATTTACGGCACGAAATGTTCTGATTTTTTGTGTCATTGCTTTGCTGTGTTTAGGTTCTATTATGGTGGCTTCGGCTTCCATGCCTTATGCCGATCGAATGCTGGAGAATCCTTTCCATTATGTGGTACGGCATGCCATTTCAATTGTGGTGGCTGGCATCGCTGCATTTTTGGCCTATCGGGTTTCCTTGAATATATGGTTCAACAATACCTTTCCTCTGTGGCTCATCACCATCGTATTGCTCGCTGCTGTATTGGTGATCGGGACGGAGGTGAATGGTTCGACACGTTGGATTCGTATTGCAGGCTTTACGCTACAAGCCACGGAAGTTGCCAAAGTCATGATGGCCATTTTCACGGCAGACTATGTGGTGCGCCGTGCGGCAGAAGTCCGGAACACTGTGAAAGGTTTGGTGCGACTTGCGGCAATTATGATTTTAACGGTTGGTTTGATTATTGCGGAACCCGATTTGGGGGCAACAGTGGTCATTGTGCTGATGATGTTGGGTGTGTTCTTTTTAGCAGGTGCACCTGTAATTCAGTTTGGTATCGCCCTTGGTGCGATTCTAACCGCCTTCTTCTTTCTCATTGTATTTGAACCCTACCGTTTTGAACGTTTGATGTCATTCTCTAATCCTTGGAACGATCCTTTAGGTGCAGGTTATCAGCTTTCTAATGCGCTGATGGCCTTTGGTCGTGGAGAATGGGCAGGGGTTGGCTTAGGTCATAGTATTCAAAAAATGTCGTATTTACCCGAAGCCCATACCGACTTTATGTTGGCGGTGCTGGGAGAGGAGTTTGGCTTTTTAGGTATTACAGTGGTGTTGCTGCTGTCTTTTGGCATGTTGGTGTGCTGTATTAAAATTGGTCATCGTGCGCTACGCAATCAATATCTACGTGCAGGTTATTTGGCCTATGGCATCAGTATTATCTTCTTGCTGCAAATCTTGGTGAATGCGGGCATGAATATGGGCATGCTACCGACCAAGGGTTTAACGTTACCTTTTATTAGTTATGGTGGCTCGTCTTTAATTATGTGTGCAGTCATGATCAGCTTAATTCTGAAAATTGATGCAACCACGCAAGACATTAACCCAAGTAAAGAAGAATCAAGTTTCTAAGCCTATTGGGCGTGTGCCTAATTAAGCACATATATTTTAATTGGAAAACCTCTTGTCTAATCAGATGAGAGGTTTTTTATTATCTCTAGATCTAGAGATAGTGTCCTTCCAATTCGATACAGTGAGGAATCAGGTCGGTATTCCACTGCGCCACAGCCTGTTGCAGCATGATTTCAGGGTGGTCTATATCTACTGCTGGCTGATGCAGAGCGTGTAGCGCCTGTTGTAATAGTTCAGGTGCTTGCTTCGGGTCTAAGGCTTGTGCAAGGTTTTGTTTTGACAATTTTTGCCCTTGAGCATTCATTGCGAGAGGCAGATGCATATAGCTCAATGTTGGATAACTCAGCAGTTGTGCGAGCCAAATTTGCCGTTCGGTATTATCCAGTAAATCTGCACCGCGAACGACATGAGTGATACCTTGCAAATAATCATCAACTACGACCGCTAATTGGTAATTGATGATGCCATCACGACGTTTTAACACAAAATCACCCAAATCTTTTTTTAGATTGGAACAATGTTGACCTTGGAGGCGGTCTTGAAAGCAGATGGGTTGATCTTCGACTTTAACACGAATGGCTTGTTGTTCAAACGCCAGACCTAAATTACGACAAGTCCCTGCATAGATGTGATTAGAACCGAGCATTTTTCGGGTGCAGGCACAGGCATAGACTTGACCCGCAACGTGTAACTGATCAATCACCGCTTCATAAAGGGCTAGGCGATCTTTCTGGAAAATAATTTCGGCATCGGGGTAAAGCTGGAAGGCATCTAGGCATTCGAGAATATGTTGTTCACTGCCAGGATAAATACGCGGAATGTCGGTATCTTCGATACGAACGTACCACTGTCCCTGTTGTGCCTTGGCATCGCAATAACTCGCAACGGCTGTGAGTAGTGAGCCAAAATGTAAAGGGCCGGTTGGCGATGGCGCAAACCGACCCACATAAGCCATCCTGTTGTCCCCCTTCTGTTGTAAGGAAGGGGTTAGGGGAGGATTATTGAATAACATACTTACCCGTTGTTTTGCTTCTCTTTGATTTCAGCCAAAGTTTTGCAATCGATACAAAGCGTCGCGGTTGGGCGTGCTTCTAAACGGCGTAAACCAATTTCGATACCACATGTTTCGCAGAAACCGTAATCATCATTCTTGATTGCTTCAATCGATTGTTCAATTTTACGAATCAATTTGCGCTCACGGTCACGTGTTCTCAGTTCAATTGCAAATTCTTCTTCTTGCGTTGCACGGTCATTAACGTCAGGCAATGCTGTATTTTCATCTTGCATGGTGTTGAGGGTACGATCCACTTCAGACATGAGCTCTTTTTTCCACGCCAATAAAATCAGGCGGAAGTGTTCAAGCTGTCCTTCAGACATGTATTCTTCATTCTTTTTTGGCTGATAAGGTTCAATACCAAATAAGCTTGCAGTAGAACCACCTTCAGTTGCCTTCGGCTTTGCTTTACGTACGCGCTTGGTAGATTTGTCATCTACAACATCTGTATGTTCATCCAAGACTTGGGTTTGGTTATCATTCGCCATATAGGGCATTCCTCATCATATACGTACATCTATACGCAAAAAATATGGTGATATGCAAGTGTTTTTATCTACCGCCCTTGCGGAGATTGTTCCACAGGGGCCGTCATCATATAGACTTTTTTCAATTCTGGATAGTCTTTGATGTTTCGATTTAAGCTATCACCTTTTATTTAGCAGCCATAACATAATGGAAATAAAATGAAATGAAAAGTTAGTAGCCTGTAATTTCAATATTTATTTTTTTCTGTATAGGCTGCGTACGATGCACTTGAGTTGTAAACTGGCCATTGGCTTTTAATTGTACGACGCGATAGCCGGGGGCTTCATCGTCGAGCGCAAAATCATCACTATGGGGTTTAAATTGTACACAGGTAGAAGGAGTAGATAAAAAGTGGATGCCATGCCATTGATTTTCCGAAGCTTGATGCACATGACCACATAATACCAATTTGACATTCGAGTGCTTAGCCAAAATGTCGGTCAGGTGCTCGGTGTTTTTCAGAATATGTTGATCTATCCAACGGGACTGCATTTCAAAAGGATGGTGATGGCAGGCAATTAAAATGGATTGCTCAGCATGAAGACTGAGAATTTGATCCAGTTGTTTGAGTTGTTCGGTATCAATCCAGCCATCAATTTTTCCTTTGACGGCACTATTGAGCAGCACCAAACACCAATTTCCTATAGGAATAGCATGGACTTTGTTTTGTTGGTCATGAAATGGAAAGAATTCCTCACTATCATGGTTGCCGGGCACTTGGTAGTATTGTAACCCCGTGGTTTGCATAAAGTCGAGATAGCGTTGATAGGTTTCAGACACAGGAATCTGCGCCAAATCACCTGTATGAATCAGCGCGTGTGCGTGTGGATATTCATGTTGAATTTGAGCTATCACACGATGAAAACTTTGCTCAGGATTCATATGCACAAATTCTAAATCATCCTGATTCATTAAATGTGTATCTGAAATTTGTATGATGGTCCAGCTTTGCTGTTGATCATGTGGTTGTTTTAAAGTCATGTCCTTCCCCTTAGACATTCCTTATAGTTTTAATGTGTTGTTCTAACCATTGCAATGCCATAATGACAGGTGAATTTCTGAGCCGACCATTGGTCAGTAGACTACGTATATCAGCATAATTAAGAATATGTAATTGAATATTCTCGCCTTCGTCAGCAACTCCGAATATTCCGCCTTGCTCAGGGAGTTCTGCTTCTGCACTATATAGATGAAAAAGTTCGGCGCATGCTCCAGCAGAAGGATAAAAACTGAATAGGTGCTGTAACTGTTGCAACTCACAGCCTGATTCTTCAAGGCTTTCACGTCGTATACAGCTTTCAGGCGATTCATCGCCATCGAGTACACCGGCAATAATTTCAAGTTGCCATGGTGAATCTTGGTCATCCATTGCACCAATACGAAACTGTTCAATTAAAGCGAATTTTTGTTGATGATCATTATAAATTAAAACCCCTGCAGCTTCAGGACGTTGAATTAATTCCCGATGAATAACAGAGGTGTATTGGCTTTGTTGAAATAAACGATGTTTGAGACTGACTTTTTCAACCTGAATAAAGCCGCGAAATAAATATTCTCGAGAAAGAATGTCTACTTCGTCGCTATTATACGTTGCTCGTTTAATAATATTCATAAAGCTCGGTCAGGATGAAAATGACTATTTCATCCTAACGGAGTTTTTTCTGAACACCAATATTTTTTTAGCTAATTACACTTTGTGGTACAATTTTTGACCATGTTCGTGGTAGGCATTTTTCATGGCTTGCAGACCAGATTCTACTTCTGAATCAACTGTTTCTGCTACTGAGGCATTTTTTTGATTTTGCGCATAATCTCGCACATTCTGGGTGATTTTCATGGAGCAGAATTTTGGTCCACACATCGAGCAGAAATGGGCAGATTTATGCGCTTCTTTTGGCATGGTTTCATCGTGCATGCTGCGCGCAGTATCTGGGTCTAAAGCCAAGTTGAATTGATCTTCCCAACGGAATTCAAAACGTGCTTTAGACAAAGCATTGTCACGGGCTTGGGCACCAGGGTGACCTTTGGCCAAATCCGCAGCATGTGCCGCAATCTTATAGGTGATAATGCCATCTTTAACATCTTTCTTATTGGGTAAGCCTAGATGTTCTTTCGGTGTGACATAGCACAACATGGCGGTGCCGTACCAACCAATCATGGCCGCACCAATTGCAGAGGTAATATGGTCGTAACCCGGGGCAATATCAGTCGTGAGTGGGCCAAGCGTATAGAACGGTGCTTCTTTACAGACTTCTAATTGCAGATCCATATTTTCTTTAATCATGTGCATTGGCACATGTCCTGGACCTTCAATCATCACCTGTACATCATGTTCCCATGCGCGATGCGTCAATTCACCTAGGGTTTTCAGTTCACTGAACTGTGCTTCGTCATTGGCATCTTGTACGCAACCTGGACGTAAGCCATCGCCTAAACTGAATGAAACGTCATAGGCTTTCATGATTTCGCAGATTTCATCGAAATGCGTGTACAAGAAATTTTCTTGATGATGGGCCAAGCACCACTGCGCCATAATTGAACCGCCACGTGACACAATGCCCGTTAAACGATTGGCGGTCATTGGCACATAGCGCAGTAACACACCCGCATGAATGGTGAAATAGTCTACCCCTTGTTCTGCTTGTTCAATCAGGGTGTCTTTAAAGATTTCCCAAGTTAAATCTTCGGCAACACCGTCGACTTTTTCCAGTGCTTGATAGATTGGAACCGTACCGATAGGAACAGGTGAATTACGGATAATCCATTCACGGGTTTCATGAATGTTTTTACCTGTGGATAAGTCCATGATGGTATCGGCACCCCAACGGGTTGCCCAGGTCATTTTTGCCACTTCTTCATCAATGCTAGAACCTAGTGCCGAGTTCCCAATATTGGCATTAATTTTCACCAAGAAATTACGTCCAATAATCATGGGTTCAATTTCAGGATGGTTAATATTGGCCGGAATAATGGCACGACCCGCTGCAATTTCTTGACGGACAAATTCTGGGGTAATTTCACGTAGATTTTGTGCCCCGAAGTTTTGTCCTGCATGTTGACGCATATCCACGCCTTCACGTTGGCGCTGATTTTCACGAATTGCAATATATTCCATTTCGGGCGTAATGATGCCTTGCTTGGCATAATGCATTTGCGTGACATTTTTGCCTGTTTTGGCACGACGTGGGTTTTGAATATGGGCAAAACGGATATCGGCTGTACGAATATCTTTTAGGCGTTCTTGACCAAATTTTGAAGTCAGACTGGTAAGAGCTTCCGTATCGTCACGTTCTTCAATCCAAGTTTGACGTACCCAAGGGAGACCTTTATTCAGATCAATTGAAACATTCGGGTCGGTATAGACGCCAGAGGTGTCATACACGCGTAAAGGCAGATTGTGTTCACCACCTAAACCCGTTGGGGTATCGGTTAGGCTGATTTCACGGAAGGGCACACGAATATCAGGGCGTGAGCCTTCAATATAGACTTTGTTTGAAGCAGGTAAAATTCGAGTTAAATCTTTTGCGTCTTGCTCATGTTGAGCTGAAACTTCAGCAGGGGAAAGATTCGTTAATTGGTTCATAGCATGATCCTTATGAATGACATCAACGAATCAAGCACGACCAAAACTTGGCTGGTCTTCTGGTTTAAATTCTAGTAGTAAATTCACCAGATAGACGGAGGGCGACAGTTTTAGGGAGCGCTTGATTCCTACGCAGGTGTTAACCTGATCAGGTTCAACGGTACTTGTGCTCATGTTTAGAACTACACAATCTCAGCGAGGGATTACTCGCGCTCCGTCAAGCTAGGACAAATGGTAGCATGCAATCTGGGAAATGCCCATGTATATTTCATGACATTCGTCAGCAAGAAAAAGGACTTATTATTGGCGTGGCTTGTATGAAAAAGAATGAAAAATAGTGCAGATTATTTTGCTGGTGCTAGACAAATGGCATCCCTGAAACAGTCACGAGGCGAACGTGTATTCAGCTCAGGTAGATCTAAAAATTGATCCAATTGTTTTAACGTCTGTAAATTGCTTTGCCCAGATTGTTTTTGCTGCGGGCTCAGTTGCACAGGCATTTGGGCGTTGCGTTGTTGTTCTGATAATTCTAAAAATTGCAGGAAGCGTTGTGCTTGCCAAGACAGATGGGAGTGTTTGAGTTTCGCCAGTTTTTTAATCTCAAAGAGACTGCTACTGTTAATGGCATTTTGATCGTTATAACTTTCTGAGACGGGAGAGTTATTCATGCCTTTAAATAAGAAATGCGTGTACATCTGTAAGAGATATTCTGCGTCATGTCGATAGCTACTGCGTGGATATTGTTGTAGATAATTTTCCCAGAATAAGGCGCGGATAACGATTTCTTGAGGGTCAATAGTAAGTGCGCCATCAAGAAAAGGTACTTGTGTATTTTGTTGTGCCAGTTCAGTCATAAAGGCTTTTTCTGCTTCGGGCATATATGGTGCAAAGACAATCGCTAAATATTGCGGGCTACGACGGTAAGCGAGCATTCCTTCGCCTTGGTCCATTAATTCAATATAGGCCTGTCCTTGATGCTTTATCAGATATTGGTCACGCAAAGAGAATTGTTCAAAATGACTTTGTTGAATGGTTGGGTGTTGTGCCATATCAAACGCATATTGCTCAAAAGCCAATTGCTGTTGGGGAGTGCGTTCCACTTGCAAAAAGTTGTCGTACATGGTGCCAGAAAGCTCCATCAACTCTTTTTGTTCACGCAGTTTCAAAAGGGGGAGGCAGACTTTTAAATCTTGATTAATTTCTTCGAGGGCAAAAGTAGTCCTTTGATTATTAATTTCTAACATACTTTTTTTCAAGTTTTTGCACATTTCAGTTAAATCAACGGCAATTTCTTGTTGTTGCTTGGGCGGTTGTTCTTGAGCAACTTGAGATTCTGGTTGCTGGCAACCCAAAAGCAAGATGCTACACAACAAAGCAAAACAGGGTTTGAATAAAAGCATAAACTTGAATTTCACAGCTCTTAGAATGTAAATCTAAAAGATAAGCAGGGAGAAAGTCTTATTTTAAGCCGAAATATTGCTTTAGGTTTGTACTATTGTGAGGGAGTTTGGTTACTAAGCCAGAGCTGTTTTAGCCGATGATTACGGTTAAAACCCGTGCAAAATTGCATTGATCACGTTAATTTAGCAGAGTTTGTAGGGTCTTATGACTGTACATACAATGTGAAACGGTTTGAATCAGGGATAAGAATGAAGAAACTTTGGTTGCTCGGTTTGTCTTTAAGCTTCTGCATGGCGAAAGCACATGCTTTGGATTTGGTACAAGCCTATACAAGGGCGCAACAGACCGATCCAAATTGGCAAGCAAATAAGCTGCAATACGAAGCAGATCAGCTCAATTTAGGCATTGCCAAAGGCAATTTATTACCGACGATCACGATTTCGGCCAGTAGTACCCGAAAATCACAGCAGAATGTTGATACATCGCAATCTTCCTTAGAGATTCCTTCGGCCACCACCACTCATCAGGTTGCCGTTACTGCCCGACAGCCTTTGTTTCGTTGGGATGCATGGGAAGGTTTTAAACAGGTCGAGACGTCGGTCAATTTAAGTGAAGTCACCTTAAAATTACAGCAACAACAGCATATTTTAACGGTGGCAGAAAGTTATTTTGATGTGTTGCGTCAGCAAAGTTTAACGCAAGCATATTTACAAGAAGAACAAGCTCTGTTGCAGCAATTGAATATGATGAATGCCAAGTTGCGTGAAGGTTTGGTGGCTAAAAGTGATGTCAGTGAAGCGCAAGCACAGTATCAGAATGCACGAGCAAACCGTATTGCAACCCAAGTGCAATTGTTATTGGCACAAGAACAGTTACAACAATTGATCGGTCCTTATCGAGACAAGCTTGCGGTTATTCGGGATGATTTTATCTATCAAAAACCCCAGCCTGCTCAACTTGCCGCATGGGGAGATTTGGCCCGCAACCATAATTTAGAAATACAGCAAGCACGCTTACAACAACGCTATGCCGAAGATCAAAAACGAGTGGAAAAAGCTGCACGCTATCCGCAGCTCGAAGCTGTCGGGACCTATGGTTATAATCAGCATCAGCCTTCAAGTGTGCTGTCAAATGACGGTCAATTTGACCAGATTGGCATTGAAATGAACTGGAATGCCTTTACGGGTGGACGAACACAGCGTTCTATTCAAAAAGCAGCGGTGAATGTGCGTAAATCTGAAGCACAATTAGATGCTGCCATTCGTAAAGCGCAAACTGAGGTGAAGAAAGCGTATTATCAGGTGGAAACCGATCAAGCCAAACTCGAAGCACGGCAAGCCGCTATGCAATCTTCCCAAGTGGTGTCAGAGGCCTCTCAGGCACAATATCAGGAAGGTTTAAAAACCATGGTCGACGTGTTGCTGGCACAGCGCAATGCATTTTCAACCAAACAAGACTATGTAAATGCTAAATATGACTATGTGTTGAATGTGTTGCGATTAAAAGCAGCCGTTGGACAATTGAATGAACAAGCGTTACAGCAAATGAATGTCTGGTTGGTCGAAAAATAATGAGAAACACTGGTGTTGATTTTCTGTTGTCATGAAATGTTCATAATAGGTATGCTTTAATATTGAGCGAAAGCGTTTGTCTTTAACCGCTGTTGTGGAGTGTTGATTTTGAGTCCAAGTAACCCTGTTTTAAACCATCATATTTCTTCACAATTTAATGAAGATTTGCAGGCTGTAAATACCAAGTTTATGACCATGGGTGGCTTGGTTGAACAACAAGTGGCAAATGCAATCCACGCTTTACTTGATACAGATGCGAACTTAGCCATTGATGTGCAATATCAAGACAATACCGTCAATCGTTATGAGCGTGAAATTGATGAAGCCCTGACGTTAATTTTAGCGCGTCGTCATCCAGCAGCGATTGATTTACGTATGGTGATTGCCATGAGTAAAGCCAATACCGATTTAGAACGTATTGGGGATGAAGCGGCAAAAATCGCCCGCATTGCACAGAGCCTTTGTGAAGAAGGCGGTTCACCGCGCGGTTATATGGAAACCCGTCATATCGGCAATCAAGTCCGTGTCATGATTCATGATGCCTTGGATGCCTTTGCACGTTTAGATGTGGATCAGGCGTTACGAGTTATGTTGGCGGATGCAGATATTGACCGTGAATACCAGTCGGCAACGCGTACCTTAATGACTTATATGATTGAAGATCCACGTCATATTTCTCGTGTGATTAACGTGATGTGGGTTTTGCGTTCTTTAGAGCGTATTGGTGATCATGCCCGCAATATTTCTGAGCAAGTAATTTATATGGTCAAAGGTTTAGATGTTCGGCACACCAGTGTGGCTGAAATTGAAGAAAAAGTTCAAGAGCGTTAAGTTTTACTTCATATTAAAGTAATTCAATCGTTTAGTCGCGAGTTGCTAAAGACTTATGTAGAACCTACATAAGTCTTTTTTATTGTATTCAGGGTGACCGAAGTTGCAGAGCAAGTTAAAAAAAATCCCAGATTTTGGGGGAAATCTGGGAATAAAATAAATAGGGGGATATTATTTTAATATTCAGAGATGTCTCCATCTCTATAATTGTCATTATAGTGAGATGCTGCACATGACTCATGTAGGATATTGTGTGCAAATGTAGCCTTATTTATGAATATGTAGTTTTTTATATCTCAAACCTTGAAATCAAATAAGCCATCCCAAAGCTTAATTTTAATATTGAAGAGTCTGATAAAATTCAATGATATAAGGTAAAAAGACCAGCTCAATTGGCTGGTCTTTTCATTTTTAAAGGTTCAAAATGCTTAAGCTTCTGGTTTCCAGCCTTCGGCAGTTTCAATACTGCTGTCATTGCTAAAAAACTTCTCACGCTGTTCTTCTAAAAACTTCTTGGCTTCAGGTTCAAACACATTTAAACGCTTTTCATTGATTAGCGTTGTTTGGTGTTTTAACCATTCTTGCCATGCTTGTTTAGAAATATTGTTGAAGAACTCTTCGCCTTTGACACCAGGAAATGGCGCAAAGTCTAAGCCTTCCATCTCTTTTTGATACTTACGGCAGAATATTTGTCGAGACATGGTGAACCTTCTTAAGCGTAAAGTTTTTCTAAACGAACATGGGCGCGAGCAATCGCAGCTTCGACTTGCGCGGGTGCGGTACCACCAATGTGGTTACGTGCATTCACTGATGCTTCTAAAGTGAGTGCTTTTTCAAAAACATCGGCTTGAATGAGGTCGGAGAACTGTTGAAGTTGCTCAAGTGTCAATTCAGATAAATCTTTTCCTTCTTGTACCCCTAGTGCAACGGCTTTACCGACAATTTCGTGCGCATCACGGAATGCCACGCCATTTTTCACAAGGTAGTCTGCTAAGTCAGTCGCAGTTGAGAAACCGCGAAGAGCTGCTTCACGCATAATCTCAATGTTTGGAACCAATGCAGGAATCATGTCAGCAAATGCCATGAGTGAACCACGTACGGTATCAATCGCGTCAAATAAAGGTTCTTTATCTTCCTGATTGTCTTTGTTATATGCCAAAGGTTGACCTTTCATGAGGGTCAGCAAGCTCATTAAGTCGCCATACACACGACCTGTTTTGCCACGAACCAATTCAGGCACATCTGGGTTTTTCTTCTGCGGCATAATGGAAGAGCCTGTACAGAAGCGGTCAGGAATGTTGACGAATTTGAACTGAGCAGAAGTCCATAAAATCAATTCTTCTGACATACGAGATAAGTGCATCATAATCAGTGATGCTGCAGCGTTGAATTCAATTCCGAAATCACGATCCGAGACGGCATCAAGTGAGTTTTCAGAAACAGCTTCAAAACCAAGTAATTCAGCCGTATAAGCACGGTCGATTGGGTAAGTTGTTCCTGCAAGTGCAGCCGAACCCAACGGCATACGATTCACACGTTTACGGCAGTCAATTAAACGCTCAGAGTCACGCACCAACATTTCAAACCATGCCAATAAGTGATGCCCAAAAGTCACGGGTTGAGCCGTTTGTAGATGGGTAAAGCCCGGCATAATTGTGCCCGTATTTTTTACGGCTAAAGACAGAATGCCTTTTTGCAGTTTAGCCAAGAGTTCTAAAATGGCATCAATTTCATCACGCACATAAAGACGAATATCGGTGGCAACTTGGTCATTACGGCTACGACCTGTATGTAGTTTTTTACCTGCAATACCAATACGTTGTGTCAAACGCGACTCAATGTTCATATGCACATCTTCTAAGTCGATACGCCATTCAAATTGACCAGCTTCAATTTCGGCCTGAATGGTACGGAGACCTTCGGTAATGGCATCGCGTTCAGATTCAGTTAGTACCCCAACTTTTGCTAACATAGTTGCATGGGCAATTGAGCCTGCAATATCTTGTTTATAAAAGCGTTGGTCAAATTGCACAGATGCGGTAAATTCTGCAACAAACGCGTCAGTCGCTTCAGTAAAACGACCGCCCCACATGCCAGAAGTCTGGGCTTGTGACGGATTAGAGGAATTAGAAGATGTGGTCATGTCGGCTCAGTAAAATAAAAAATCGGCAAATTAAACAGAGTATAGCAAATTCAAAAGCAGTTGCCGAAGCCCCAGCATCCTATTCTTATTTTTTTAGTACGGCGGGACGCTGGCAAAATTTAGTCGAGCTGTGTATTGCAGGCAATATTTTAGCTATTTTGTTGGCTTTGGCCGAAGCTCATTCATGGCAAGCCTTGAGTGGAACCCAAGTGCTGTTGTTTATGCTGTATATCAATTGGGTGTTGCTGTGCTTTACGGCAATTGTTGAGCGTCTACAGCCGCGCCTAGAACATTGGGGTTTGGTTTCAATGTTGCTGTTGGGGTTTGTGATCTTACAAAGCACCATTTTTTGTACCAGCTTGATTCTCAATATTTTTGTTTTTTTTGGGCAAAACTTTAGCTTTAAAGGTTTGGATCTTTCGACAGCATTACACGGTGTGGTGCTGCATTTGAGTTATGGGGGATTGCTGGGAGCATTTTGCTTTCGATATCTGTATATCCGAGAACAATGGATGCGACAGCAACATAGTGAACTGCATGCACGTATTCAGGCGATGCAAGCCCGAATTCATCCGCATTTTTTATTCAATAGCTTAAATAGCGCCATCAGTTTAATTGTTGTTGATCCTGATAAAGCCGAGCAAATGCTGTTAGATTTATCGCGTTTATTTCGTGCCAGTTTCCAAGAATTAAAGCTGGTGAAGTTGCAAGATGAAATTGAATTGTGCCAACGCTATTTAGCGATTGAGCAGATTCGCCTAGGAAATCGATTACAGGTCGAGTGGAAATTTGTGCATCCTGAATTATTTTCACAGGTCCAAATCCCGTTGCTCACTTTGCAACCTTTGCTAGAAAATAGTATTTTTCATGGGGTTGAGAGGACGTTATCAACCAGTATAGTGAGTGTATTGGTCGAAATTACACAAAATCAAGTCAATATCGTCATTACAAACCCGTACACACAGGATAAAATAAATTTACGACAAGGACATGGTATTGCCATTGATAATGTAAAACAGCGTCTCATGGCGTATTATGGGCGCGCAGTCATCTTCCGAACTTTTGCAGGGGATGGGATGTATACCACTGTGGTGCAATACCCGTATAAATAAAACAGTGGCGGTTAACTTATAAAAATAATCCACGTTAACTGAACGAAGGAGAAATAATGGACATCCTGATTTGTGATGATGAGCCACTTGCAGTAGAGCGTTTATCCAGATTAGTCACGCAAATGGGGCATCAGGTTATTGCAACAGCGGCTTATGGTCAGCAAGCAATTGAAATGGTGCAATTTTATCAACCCGATGTGGTGCTTTTAGATATACAAATGCCAGAAATGGATGGTTTAACCTGTGCGCAATATTTGCGTCAGATGGAGCCATCACCAGCCATCGTATTTTGTACGGCTTACGACCAACACGCCTTGGATGCGTTTAAATCGCATGCCGAGGGCTATTTGCTAAAACCGATTATGCAACAGGAATTGCAACAGGTTTTAGACCAACTGACCAAACTCACGCAAGCGCAAATGAGTAACCTAAAACAAAAAGAAGATATGGATAATCAAGCACAACGCCATCAAATTGCGGCGAAGACCTATCGTGGGGTAGAACTGGTTCCCATAGAAAATATTTTTTATTTTTTAGCGGATCAAAAATATGTCACGGTACGTCATAAAAATGGCAGTGTACTGATTGATGAGACTCTGAAGGACTTAGAGCTGGAATTTGGTGAACAGTTTATTCGTATTCATCGCAATGCTTTGGTTTCGGTGCATTATCTTGAAGGACTAGAAGTGATTAACTCTGGACAATACCAAGTGCGTTGCCGTGAATTGGACGAGCGTTTATCTGTGAGTCGACGTCATTTACCAAATTTACGCGAACGAATTCATAAACTTTGAAGCCAAATGGATGATTTCATGCAGTGAGCTGGTAATTCTGCTTGTATTTTAAAGTCAGCCAGTTAAGTTTAGAATAACTGACCTTATTCAATGTATCTAAAATTTATGAAAACTTTGAAGATTGCAACACGCCAAAGTCCCCTTGCTTTATGGCAGGCAGAATTTATTCGTTCCTGTTTGGAAGAACGCAATGCTGATTTGAAGGTGGAGTTGGTTACGTTTGTCACTCAAGGCGATAAAATTTTAGATACGCCGTTGGCGAAAATTGGCGGGAAAGGCTTGTTTGTGAAGGAGTTGGAAGCTGCACTGTTGGATGGTCGAGCTGATTTGGCGGTACATTCTATGAAGGATGTCCCTATGGCACTTCCAGAAGGTTTAAGCTTGGCAGTGATTTGTGAGCGTGAAGATCCATTTGATGCTTTTGTTTCAAACCACTATGCAAATTTTAACGATTTGCCACAGGGTGCTAAAGTAGGAACATCAAGCTTGCGCCGTAAATGCCAAATTTTAAAGCAGCGCCCAGATCTTGAAATTATTGATTTACGCGGTAACGTCGGAACCCGCCTATCGAAATTAGATGCAGGTTTATATGATGCCATCATTCTAGCCAGTGCAGGACTTAAGCGTTTAGGGCTTTCAGAACGCATTCGTCATAGCTTGCCAGCTAGCGTTAGTTTGCCAGCAGTTGGACAAGGAGCATTGGGGTTGGAATGTCGAGAACATGATCAACAGGTTTTAGATTTAATCCAACCTTTGTTGCATATCGAAACTTCGGCGTGTGTTCGTGCTGAACGTGCCTTTAATGCTTATTTGGAAGGTGGTTGTCAGGTGCCAATTGCAGGTTATGCCACTTTACATGCAGACCAGTTGCATATTGAAGGGCGTGTCGGCAGTGTCGATGGTGTAACTTTATTGGTCGCTGAATTACGTGGACCAGTGGTAGAAGCCGAGCAGTTAGGCGAAGCTTTGGCACAACAACTACTTGAGTTAGGTGCAGGAGAGCTGCTCCAAGCGTTGCATTAATTCATGTTATTTATTAATACCCGCCCGAACACTCGCGCGACCGAGCTCAGCTTAAACATCCAACAGGCAGGTATTCAAGTCTTGGAGCTTCCATTGTTGGTGTTGGAGCCGTGTGCATGGTCATTAGAATTGCAGGATTTGTATCAGCAGTTACCCAAGGCGACCTGTATTGTGGTGGTGAGTCCTTCGGCGGTTGAATTTGGAATGCAGGGCTTAAAGCAAAGTGGTGTGTCACTACAAGCCTTGAGTAAAGTGCAGTGGATTGCAGTCGGTGAAAAAACGGCACAAGCACTGGCCCAATATGGCTTAGCTAGTCATGTGCCCGAGGTTGAAACATCAGAGGGGATGTTGCAGATTCCATTGTTGCAAGATCTGCCTCCATCTGCTTGTGTGGCTTTTTGGCGAGGACAAGGTGGGCGTCAATTTATGATGGAGACTTTGCAACAGCAAGGTGTCTCTGTTTTAAATTTTATTTTGTATCAACGGTATTGCCCAGCACAGACGATTCAAAATTTTGATCAAGTTGTCGTACAGTTGCAACAACATCAGCATTATAGTGTGCTGATTAGCAGTGAAGCCAGTTGGTTAAACTGGTTGGCGTTGATGCAAACGCATACAGAGTTGCTTGCACGGGGGCATTTTATGGTGTTGGGTAAGCGACTGTATCAATTGCTGTTAAATACCCAGCGACAACAGCATTTACCATTTCATCTCCATCAATTATCTGATTTAAATACAGCAACAATATTGCAATGCCTTCAAGCGATGCCGAGAAATGCATGAAAAAGTTTTTAATTGTTTTAATTTTGGTCTGTGTGGCATGGATTGCCAAATTAAGCTATGACATTTTTCAGTTCAATCAAACGCAAGTTGCAATGCAGGATACGTTACAGCAGCTCGAAACCCATAGTGCCAATCTGAATGATCAAATTGTTGCTTTGCAGCGTCAAACCCCAAAACCACCTGAGTCAAACGCATCGAATGTGACAACTACGGGCACGGGCGTGCAGGCATCGACTACAACATTGCAGGTCGATCCTATGGTTTTGATTCGCCAGCAACTCGACTTGGTTGATTTTGCTTTGCAGCAACAGCAATATCATTTTGCTTTGGAAAAGTTGGCACAACTGAATATCAATATTGAGCAATATGCTTTGGCACCGAGTTTGAAACAAAGCTTGCATCAGGTGATGGGCAAAGATCAACAATTGATACAGCAAACGGTACAAGCACGTACCGAGCAGCAGCAACAAATTCAACAACTATTACAACAAGTAGATGTGGTATTAACATCAGAAATTAAACAAGCTCAGATGAAACCGGTCAGTGAGGGAGATCGTCCTTTCTGGCAACGTTGGTTTGAGTTACAACCAGCCAAGCAACCAGCCACACAACTGATGCAGCGTGCGATCATTCTGAAAGAAGTACAGTTGCGCCTCTTGGTTGCGCGTGAGGCATTAAGTCGGGGGCAGTACTTAGAATATCAAAAGGATTTGGCGGAAATTATCCAAATTTTATCGGCTTTACCTGATGCGCAAGCACAAAAACTGCGTAAGCAAGTGGAGAAGATTAAAGGGTTTAATATTATTCCGATGCCAGTTTTAAATACACGTGCAATGCTAGGATCTTAATATGAAGCAGATTCTTTTAGCCTATGCTTTTATATGCCTGATTGTGATTGCTGTGATTAGTGTGTTGAGTTACGGTTTTGGTGCAGGCTATGTTTATGTGTATTGGCGCGAATGGCAATTGCAGAGTAATGTCTGGTTCATGTTTGTGCTTTTGGCTGTGCTGGGCTTTATTTTTCAGTTGGTTTGGTTGTTGCTAAAACGCTATTTTTCTCGCGCGCAAAGAAAACAAACCGAAATCTATGACTTCAAAACCTTGCATCCTTATGAGCAATTGGCCGTCATTTGGTTGTTAGATGCGGGTCGGGAACAACAGCAATTTATTCAAAATGCATTTACCCAGTCTGGTTTGTTGCGTGGTGTGATTGATTCAAGGCTGTATTTAATGCAGCAGGAATATCCACAAGCATTGTCCGTTTTAAGTCAGAGTCATGCCATGGCATTTGAATTGGCTGAAATTCAACGGATTCAGGTTTATTTGGCACAGCAAGATGGTGAGCAAGCACTGACACATCTTGAATTTTTAACACAACATGAATTATCCCCTTGGTTAAAGGATGTGCAAGCGGCGTATGAGCAACGTTTGACCGAGCTGTGGGGGGTGTTTGCAGTGCAGTTTCCGTGGTTGTATTTACGTTCTATGCAATATGGACATTTAGATGAAGCCACCAAACAAGCATGGTTAGAGCAACTTTTACAACAGTTTGACCAAGCCAGTGCCGAAAACTTGCAAGATTTGCAACAACGTTATTTAGATTTGTCGGCTGAAATCGAAACCCGTAGCTATCACATTAAGATGCTGTGGTTAAAATTATTATCGCGTTTACCTGACTTAAGTCAGCAGCATGAAACTTTGGCTTTACATTTACTCGATCAACAGTTTAATGCTGAGGTGTTTTATTCGTGGTTCCAACAACAATTGTTGAAGCAGGTGCCAAATTATAGCGACGTAGAACAACATATTCAGGATTGGGAGTTGAAATATCCATCTTTACCTGTTTTGACCTTTGCAAAATGGCATGTCTACGAAGCGACTGATCGGTTAAATAAAGCAGATGCATTATTAACTTTATATCCTGATAATGTGCTCATGAATTATTTAAGGATTAAATCGACGTTGAAAAATCGGGAAGATTTGATTCATCAGTTAAATTTGATCTTTGAAAATAATGCGAATTTTATGAAAATTAAGATTTAAGGGAATATATGTCGTTATTCAATGAATATCCAATCGTGTATGAGCAAAATGTTGCATGGGGGGATATGGATGCTTTTGGGCATGTAAATAATGTGATGTATTATCGTTATATTGAAAGCGCACGTATTCAATATTTTGATGCATTAAATATATTTGAGCAAAGTGTATTGACGGTTGTTGCATCAAATCAGTGCAAATATTTACGACCTGTATTTTATCCAGACCAACTCAAAGTTGCTGTTCGTGTAGATGAATTACGGAATAGTGCAATGCGCATGAGTTATCTATTATTTAGTACGGCACAAGATGCGGTGGTTGCAATGGCAGAAGCGGTGATAGTTTGTGTTGATCAAGACAATATGCAAAAAACCGCAATCCCTGATGATATTCGTGAGAAGATTCTCAAAATGGAACAGCGTGTTGGACATTTAATTTAATTTTTGATCATTATTTTAATATTAGATTATGAAAACCTGTATTAACTGTTGAAATCTTGTAGTGAATTTAAATATAAGTATTGAATAATCGAATTAATAAAAATATGATAATCTCGTGTGTAAGAAATTAAATCGTATTTAATGGAGTTAATATGATGCCGGACATTAGTAATTTATCTGTAGAAGAGTTAAAGCGTTTACAAGTAGAAGCGGAAGCCTTAATCGTTTCTAAAAAAGACCAAGCAATTGAAGATGCATATACTCAGATTATGGATATTGCTGATAAAGTGGGTTTGAGTATTGAGCAAATCTTAGAGTTTGGCGCAACTAAACGTAAGAAAAGTACTCGTAAGTCTGTAGAGCCACGTTATCGCAATAAATCAGATGCATCAGAAACTTGGACTGGTCGTGGTAAACAACCACGCTGGTTAGTGGCTGAATTGGAAAAAGGCGCAAAACTTGAGGATTTTCTCATCTAGCCTTCATGAGATTGTCATGCAATCTGATTAAATTATTTAAACCAAGCAAAACTGCTTGGTTTTTTTATATCGATGAATTGGCGATGATAAAAAAGTGTGCATAATGGGTGACAAAGATAAAATACATATTTAGGGAATAAAAATAGTGATGTTGGTTGTGTTGGGATGACAAAAAAAAATAAGCACCTCGCATGGTGGATTTTTGCGTTAAGTACATTTTTATTTTTTGTAGTGCTGCAAATTCCTGCAGCATGGCTCATTTCTAAATTTTATAAAAATAATCAAGTTTTACAAAATGTTAGTGGTAATATTTGGCAAGGGCAGGCGGATTGGCATCAAGGTGGTTTAAAAGGCTCATTGAATTGGAAGGTGCGCCCTTTAGATTTATTGTTGCTTCGTTTAGGTGCTCAGGTGGATGTCCACAGCGGGCGTACCCAATTGCAAGGCACTGTGGGATATGGTTTGGGTCAACGTTGGACGGTGAAAGCAGTATCTGGTGAAATTGCCCCAGAAACATTAAAACGGATTGCTGATTGGCAATGGCCCAGTAATCCGATTCAAGTTCAAGATCTACAGTTTAAATATCAAAAAGAACAAGGCTTTCAACAAGCAGAGGGTATCGTGCAGTGGCTTGGCGGTGAGCTGACGTATAGCTTTGCGCAACGCCAAGAGCAAATGCATATTCCTTCATTAAAAGGAAGCTTCAGTGATCGAGATCAAGTGTTGATGGTTGATGTACGAGATCAGCGTGATCAAAAAATGATAAACCTGCTTTTGGATAAGAATTTCATGCTGGATGTGCAGATGACTCAACGCATGTTGATGAATGTGCCGTCATATCAAGGTAAAGCAGGTTTAGATACCTATGTCGTGAGTTCTCGTCAGCCCCTGTTGAAAGGGGGGATGTAATGAGATCGGTCAAAGAGAAGTTACAGTATTTGAATGGTGCACAATTCAATCGTTTTGCACCGTGGCTATTGGCAGCATTATTGACATATTTAAGCTGGAAATTGGCCAGTATATTGTGGTTGTGGGTTGCTCCGCCAATGCCTATGCAATTAGAACGTGTAGAGTTAGGTTCACAGCAACCTCAAGTTCCCAATATTTCGGCATTTTCTTTATTTCAGGAAAATAATGTTTCGAGTGGTGCAACGCTTGCCAATTTTGTTCTACAAGGGGTGGTGGTGTCCTATCCGAGTCAATATTCCTCTGCAGTCATTAAAGTCAATGAGGTGGCTGACCGTTATCGGGTCGGGGAAACACTAGCAGGCACAGCTTATCAATTGGCCGAGGTGTATTGGGATCATGTGGTATTACGTGACTCCACAGGACAAAGCCAACAAGTTGCATTTAATCGAATTGCCAATGGTTTAAATCAACCGATTGTTCCACCTGCAGCATCGCTGCCGACGGCAAATTCATCGCAATCGACTCAAAATGCTTTGGGGCAGGCAGTGCAACAAATGCAGCAAAATCGTGACCAGTTTTTGGCTGATATGGGGGTGGGTGCAGCGAAGGGTGAAGGCTATGAGGTCACCAGTAAAACGCCTTCAGCTTTACGGAATACGCTTGGATTACAACCTGGAGACCGAATTTTGTCCTTAAATGGTCAAAGTGTGGGGCAGGGACAGAATGATGCACAATTACTTGAACGGGCTAAACAAGCAGGCCAAGTCAAACTTGAAATAAAACGTGGTGATCAGGTGATGACCATACAACAAAATTTTTAAATGATGAGAAATCGCCCATAGGGTTAGGAAACACAGAAGTATATGGCTTTATTTCATAATAATCGTCCAGTTTGGGCTTTGCTCGCAAGTGCACCTCTGATTGCTGCCGTGAGTAGCAGTGCCTATGCACAAACATGGAAAATCAACTTACGTGATGCGGACTTAACGGCGTTTATTAATGAAGTGGCCGATATTACAGGGAAAAATTTTGCAGTTGATCCGCGCGTACGTGGCAATGTGACGGTGATTTCCAATAAACCACTCAATAAAAGTGAAGTTTACGATTTATTTTTGGGTGTACTCAATGTGAATGGCGTGGTGGCAATCCCATCAGGCAATACTGTGAAAATTGTTCCAGACAGTAACGTAAAAAGTTCAGGCATTCCCTACGATGCTAAAAATCGCGCTAGGGGGGATCAAATTGTCACGCGTGTGATTTGGCTGGAAAATACCAATGCCAATGATTTAATTCCCGCCTTGCGTCCATTAATGCCGCAGTTTGCAAATTTGTCGGCAGTACCGGGTGCCAACGCGCTGATTGTGTCAGATCGTGCCAGTAATATTTATCAGTTGGAAACCATCATTCGTAATTTAGATGGCACCGATCAACACGATATAGAAGCGATTACCTTACAATCTAGTCAAGCCGAGGAAATGATTGGCTTATTAGATTCCATGACGGCAACAGGCGCAGCCAAAGATTTAAAAGGTGCACGAGTGCGTGTGATTGCGGACAATCGCACCAATCGCATTTTAATTAAAGGTGATACGGCAACACGCAAACGTTTGCGCCAGTTGATTGAAATGTTGGATGTGCCTGCGGCAGACCGATTGGGTGGCTTGAAAGTTTTTCGTTTAAAGTATGCCAGTGCAAAAAATTTAGCTGAAATTTTACAGGGTTTGGTCACTGGGCAAGCAGTATCAGGGTCAGAGAGTCGAACGAATGGAGCATCGAATACCAACAATAATATGATGGGGAGTGCGAACACGATGACAAACAATGGTTCATCGTCAAGTATTTCGACACCAGCAATTAATTTGGGGGGCAGTTCTTCTGGAGGTAATCAGAGCAACATCACCAGTTTTAATGCCAATGAGATCAGTATTATTGCCGATAGTTCACAAAATGCATTGGTGGTCAAAGCAGATCCGCAGTTGATGCGAGAAATTGAGTCTGCGATTCAACAGCTCGATGTCCGCCGTCAACAGGTCTTAATTGAAGCCGCAATTATTGAAGTAGAAGGTTCCGATGCCGATCAATTGGGGGTGCAATGGGCTTTGGGTGACATTAGCAGTGGTGTGGGTTTAGTCAGTTTTGATAACGTGGGTTCAAGCTTAGCCAGTCTCGCTGCGGGTTATTTGAGTGGTGGAGCTTCAGGCTTGGGTCAGGCGCTCACAAGTGCAGGCAGTTCATTGGTGCTCGGTGATTATAAAGAGGGTAGTGATGGGTCACGTCAACTTTATGGTGCGCTGATTCAGGCACTCAAAGAAAATACCAAATCCAATTTACTTTCAACACCTTCGATTGTCACGATGGATAATGAAGAAGCCTACATTGTGGTAGGTGAAAACGTGCCTTTTGTGACAGGTTCAGTCAGTACGGGTACAGGTGGTACGGTCAATCCTTATACCACTATCGAACGTAAAGATGTTGGTGTGACGCTGAAAGTGATTCCACACATTGGGGAAGATGGCACGGTACGTTTGGAAGTCGAACAAGAAGTTTCTGGGGTTAAAAATAGTAAAGGTCAGGCTTCGGACTTGGTGACCAGCAAACGGGCAATCAAAACCTCAATTTTGGCAGAGCATGGTCAAACGGTGGTTTTGGGTGGCTTAATTTCGGATAACTCGATTTATAGTCGTCAATCGGTTCCGGGGCTAGGTGCGATTCCCGGAGTAGGTCGTTTATTTAGATCGGACTCAAAATCGAATCAGAAACGCAATTTATTGGTCTTTATCCACCCAACCATTGTGGGTGGAGGTAATGATGTTCGTCGTTTAGCTCAACAACGTTATAGTCAGCTTTATAGCTTGCAATTGGCGCTTGATAAAGATGGAGGCTTTGCCAAGTTGCCTGAGCAGGTGGATGATGTTTACATGCAGCGCTTACCAGTGACACCAGGTGCACCACGCACCAGTCCTTACCAAGCAGTTCCATCAGGGGCACAGACCTCCAATGCCACGACTGTAACAACACCTGTGGCAATTGAACCGCCAATCACCAGTAGTCCTTTGCCAAAGTCGGAAGTAGAAAGAACCAAAAACACAGTGACCACAATTCGTGTGCATCCAGCTTCGTAATGCCAATAAGGTATCCAAATTGAAATCTATAAGTTGCATGGTATGATGAGGCAAAATCATAAAGAGATAATGTGATGACTTGGAAGATACAGGCAATTACAGGCGAATTTACGGGGCAAGAGATCAATATTGACCGTGATATGTTGGTTGGGCGCCATCAGGATGCAGACGTATTGTTACAATCGGCAGAGGTGTCACGTAAACACGCAGCACTGTTGTTAAAAGAGCAGGCGTTATGGGTGCAGGATTTAAACTCATCGAATGGCACTTTTGTGAATGAAGCAAAAATTGAAAATGAAAGTCAGTTGCAGGATGGGGATGTTGTCCAGTTTGCAAGCTTTAAATTTGCAGTCTTTGCACCCGCACCAGCAGTAGAGACGGTTGAGCAAGAAGAGATTGAAGTGCAGCAACCTGCTGAAGCTGTTGCACCGTCTGAAACGGCAGCAGAGAAATCAGCAGCACAACACATGAATGAACAGGGGATGCCAAGCCTGACTGAGCGTGATGGCAATGTGCAGTTAACTCGTGATGGAATGCCTCAGAATGTCTCTGTGCCAAAGCCTGCACCAATTCCTGAAGGGATAGATTTATCTCAAGTGACCCCAGAGCCTGAACCCGTTCCCGTTGAGCAACCCGTTTCTCGTGTAGAAGAAGAACGCACACAGCAGAAGAACGCCTCACTGGGTTTAATTACGATTATTGTTTTGGTGATTTTGGCAATCCTCACTTGGGTGATGTTTAAATAATCTGGGAATTGCCTACAATAAGGGTATGCTGCGGCATGCCTTTTTTATATCTGAATCATTCGAGCTGCTTATGAATATTGCACAATTAGATCGCCGTGAACTCATTTTATTTGATTTGGATGGAACCTTGGTCGATTCAGCGACTGATTTATATCGTGCGATGAATATGAGTCTTAATGTACTCCAACTCCCTTTGGTGACCGAGCAGCAAGTTCGCGTTTGGGTGGGTAAGGGCACATCTATCTTTTGCCACAGTACGTTGCAATATCTCACGGGTGAGGTTGATCCTGCACAGCACCGACAACTGCTCGACACTTTTTTAAAAATTTACAATGCAGAGCCTTGTGTCGAAACACGTCCATTTCAAGGCATTCTGGAATTTCTAGAATGGGGCTTGCAACACAATAAAAAAATGGTGTGTGTCACCAATAAGCCTGAACAGCCTGCACGTATGATTGTCGAAGTTTTGGGCATGTCTAAATACTTTGTCGATGTGATTGGTGGCGACCGTTTTGAAGAACGTAAGCCACATCCACGTCAACTGTTACACTGTGTTGAAGAATATCAATTTGAGAAATCTCAAACCTTAATGGTTGGTGATTCAAGTAATGATGTCGAGGCAGCACGGCGTGCGGGTATTGATTGTATTGTCGTAAGCTATGGTTATAATCATGGTGAAGATATACAGGATTGCCAGCCACAACAAGTGGTGGATGATTTAAGAGAATTAATCAAAACGTAATTTGTAGATAAGGAATAATGACACATGAGTCGTTGTAAAGCTTTTCGATGGCGTCGCTCAGTCTGATGTAACGAAAAATTGAATGGACCCCAATCGAAATTTAGAGAGAACCTCATGACGACTCAAGTGCAATACGAGCAATTAAAAGCACAAGGCTATAACCTAATTCCTGTTTATCGTCAGCGTTTGGCTGATACCGAAACTCCATTATCTGTTTTTGCCCGTCTAAAGGGTCATCAGCAAGCCTACTTATTCGAGTCGGTTGAGGGGGGTGAAAACTGGGCGCGCTATTCGATTATTGGTTTGGGTGAATCGACCGTGTTTTCCTGTAATGCGGGTCAACTCACCATTAAACATGTCAATGGTTCACATGAAAAGCAAGCCTGTGCCGACCCATTCCAATACATTCGTGATTTTCTATCGCAATTTAAAGTGCCTACACAAGCAGATTTACCTGCTTTGCCAAACTTTACAGGCGGTTTAGTGGGTTATTTTGGCTATGATGCGGTGCGTTATATTGAACCACGCCTCAATAATGTGCCTGAAGCCGATCCAGTAGGCTTGCCAGATATCTGGATGATGCTGTCTAAAACTGTAATCGTGTTTGATAACCTCAAAGACACCCTGTTTTTGATTGTGCATGCCGATGTGAATGATCCAGAAGCTTACTTTAAAGCGCAAACTCAGCTCGATATATTAGAAAGGTTGCTAGCAACCCCTGTTAGTTTGCAAGCGAAGAAACATACGGCACCGCATTTTGAATCATTGACGGGTAAAGACAAGTTTCTTGAATCGATTGAGACGGTGAAAGAATACATTCGTGCAGGGGATGTGATGCAGGTGGTGCCTGGACATCGCATGGTCTCTGATTTTGATGGTGAGGCTTTACAGGTCTATCGTGCTTTACGTCACTTGAATCCATCGCCCTATTTGTTCTTGGTACAAGGACGGACATTAGAAGATCAGAAGCCGTTCCATATTGTCGGTTCTTCACCTGAAATCTTGTCTCGTTTAGAAAATGGCATTGCCACGGTTCGTCCTTTGGCAGGCACACGTCCTCGCGGTAAAACCAAAGAAGAAGATTTAGCCTTAGAAAAAGATCTACTTTCAGATGAAAAAGAAATTGCAGAGCATTTAATGCTGATTGATTTGGGACGTAATGATGTCGGTCGTGTCTCTAAAATTGGCAAAGTACAAGTGACTGATCAAATGGTGATCGAACGTTATTCGCATGTGATGCATATTGTCTCTAATGTGCAAGGTGAAGTTCGTGATGATGTGGATGCTTTGGATGTTTTTAAAGCAACTTTTCCAGCAGGGACTTTATCTGGCGCACCCAAAATCCGCGCTATGGAAATTATTGATGAGGTAGAGCCGGTAAAACGTGGTGTTTTTGGTGGTGCTGTTGGTTATTTAGGCTGGCATGGCGAAATGGACATGTCGATTGCGATTCGAACCTGTGTTATTCGTGAAAATAAGGTCTTTGTTCAGGCGGGTGCCGGTCTTGTTGTGGACTCAAATCCTGAATCTGAGTGGAATGAAACCCAAATAAAAGCTCGCGCAGTGATCAAAGCGGTTGAATTATCATCAAATGGATTGATTTTATGAGTTTTTAACGTTTTTTTTGAAAAAAACACTTGCAAGGATTCTAAGTTTTGCTAAACTGCACACCGTTCCGATACGAAACGTACGAAACACTAAGAAAGAGCCGGCATAGCTCAGTTGGTAGAGCAACTGACTTGTAATCAGTAGGTCCACAGTTCGAATCCGTGTGCCGGCACCATCTTAAGGGTGTGTAGTTATGAAGTGAAGAACAACACTGAAATAAGTGTGAAATGGTGAGGTTCCCGAGCGGTCAAAGGGGGCGGACTGTAACTCCGCTACGAAAGTTTCGAAGGTTCGAATCCTTCCCTCACCACCATTAACTTCGATTGAAGTGGTTAATTACCAACATTAAGCGGGAGTAGCTCAGTTGGTAGAGCGGTAGCCTTCCAAGCTACATGTCGCGAGTTCGACCCTCGTCTCCCGCTCCATCGAAGATGATTGCTCTTATAGCTCAGTGGTAGAGCACTCCCTTGGTAAGGGAGAGGTCTCGAGTTCAAATCTCGATAAGAGCTCCAGATACAGTTTAGTAGATATTCTACAAAGATTTTAAAAAGCAGGCTTATTAGTCTGCTTTTCAAGTATTGGGTGTCTGCTTTTTTAGGCGATATGTCGATGCTGAGCATTTCTCAGAATTGTGTTCGACGTAAACGAGGAATATAAACATGGCTAAGGCTAAGTTTGAACGTAATAAGCCACACGTAAACGTGGGCACAATCGGTCACGTTGACCATGGTAAAACTACTTTAACTGCTGCGATTGCAACTATTTGTGCAAAAACTTACGGCGGTGAAGCGAAAGATTACTCACAAATCGACTCTGCTCCTGAAGAAAAAGCACGTGGTATTACAATTAATACTTCACACGTAGAATACGATTCTCCAATCCGTCACTACGCTCACGTAGACTGCCCGGGCCACGCCGATTATGTTAAAAACATGATTACTGGTGCTGCTCAGATGGATGGCGCGATCCTTGTGTGTGCTGCGACTGACGGTCCAATGCCACAAACTCGTGAACACATCCTTCTTTCACGTCAGGTTGGTGTACCTTACATCATCGTATTCTTAAACAAATGCGACCTTGTTGACGACGAAGAATTACTTGAATTAGTAGAAATGGAAGTTCGTGAACTTCTTTCTACTTATGACTTCCCAGGTGATGACACTCCAGTTATCCGTGGTTCTGCTCTTGCTGCGCTTAATGGCGATGCTGGTCAGTACGGTGAGTCTTCAGTTCTTGCTCTTGTTGAAGCGCTTGACTCTTATATTCCAGAACCAGAACGTGCTATCGATAAAGCATTCTTAATGCCAATCGAAGACGTATTCTCTATTTCTGGCCGTGGTACAGTAGTAACTGGTCGTGTAGAAGCTGGTATCGTGAAAGTAGGCGAATCAGTTGAAATCGTTGGTATCCGTGATACTCAAACAACTACAGTTACTGGCGTTGAAATGTTCCGTAAACTTCTTGACGAAGGTCGTGCGGGCGAGAACTGTGGTGTTCTTCTTCGTGGTACTAAGCGTGAAGACGTACAACGTGGTCAAGTACTTGCTAAACCAGGTACAATCAAGCCACACACTAAATTCGACGCAGAAGTATACGTACTTTCTAAAGAAGAAGGTGGTCGTCATACTCCATTCCTTAACGGTTACCGTCCACAATTCTATTTCCGTACGACTGACGTAACTGGTGCAATCCAATTACAAGAAGGCGTTGAAATGGTAATGCCTGGTGACAACGTTGAAATGTCAGTAGAATTAATCCACCCAATCGCAATGGACCCAGGTCTACGTTTTGCGATCCGTGAAGGTGGTCGTACAGTAGGTGCTGGTGTTGTTGCGAAAGTAACTGCATAATAGGTACATAAGTTTTAAGTCGAGAATTTCGATTCTCGACTTACACTGCAGGCTAGTAGTTCAATTGGTAGAGCGTCGGTCTCCAAAACCGAATGTTGGGGGTTCGAGTCCCTCCTGGCCTGCCACTTTTTTAGTAAAAGAGCTTGATGCTGGCTAAACTGGTCATATAATAAATCGCGAATTCTACGACGAGTAAAAAAATGTCGAATGATAAATCGCGTGACGCATTAAGCGACGCGCCAATCCCTCAAAGAAATAATTCTGCTGAAGTTGTTAATTCTGGCTCACCATTAGATGTTGTGCTGTGGATTATTGCATTGATTTTAATCATTGGTGCAACCATGGTAAATCAGCATTTGCCAGCATATTGGGCACCAGCAAATAATATTTGGGTGCGTGTTGGTGTAATTTTGTCTTGTATCGTTGTGGCTTTGGGTTTATTATACGCCACCCATCAAGGCAAAGGCTTTGTTCGTTTGCTAAAAGATGCGCGTATTGAATTGCGTCGTGTCACATGGCCAACCAAGCAAGAGACGGTCACTACGTCGTGGCAAGTACTTGCAGTAGTCGTTGTAGCATCCATTTTATTATGGTGTTTTGACTATATTTTAGGCTGGTTAATGAAGTTTATTATCGGGTAAGAGAGCTATGAAACGTTGGTACATTATTCATGCCTATTCAGGTTATGAAAAACAAGTGATGCGTTCACTTAATGATCGAATCCAGCGTAGCGCTGTAGCCGATAGCTTTGGTGAAGTCCTTGTTCCTACCGAAGAAGTGGTAGAAATGAAGGATGGTAAAAAACGTAAGTCTGAGCGTAAATTCTTTCCTGGCTATGTATTGGTCGAAATGGAAATGAATGATGAAACTTGGCATATCGTAAAAGAGTGCCCTAAAGTTTTAGGTTTTATCGGTGGTACGGCAGAAAAACCTGCACCAATTACGCAAAAAGAAGCAGATGCGATTCTTGCTCGTGTACGCAATACTGGTGAAGCACCTCGTCCGAAGACGATGTTTGAACCAGGCGAAGAATTACTCGTAATTGATGGTCCATTCACCGACTTTAAAGGCGTGGTGGAAGAAGTTCTTTACGATAAGTCACGTTTGACGTTGACGATTAATGTATTTAATCGACCAACTCAAGTTGAATTGGAATTTCGTCAAGTCGAAAAAACAATTTAATCTGAATTGGTTAAAAACGCCCGATTTATTCAATCGGGCATTGTTGTTGTGGTGGTTATCACTACATGAAATATTGGGGAGCTGTAAAAGGCGTTTGTACCCAGAGGTAATTTGAAATGGCTAAGAAGATTGACGGCTATATCAAGCTGCAAGTTCCAGCTGGTAAAGCGAATCCATCTCCACCGATTGGTCCTGCATTAGGTCAACGTGGTGTTAACATCATGGCATTCTGTAAAGAATTCAATGCTGCAACACAAAAACTTGAAGTTGGTTTGCCAATTCCAGTCGTGATCACTGTGTACAACGATAAGTCGTTCACATTCATCATGAAAACTCCACCTGCATCTATTCTTCTTAAGAAAGCTGCTGGTATTCAAAAGGGTTCATCTGTACCTAACAAAACTAAAGTTGGTAAGTTGACTCGTGCTCAATTGGAAGAAATCGCGACTACTAAAGAACCAGATTTAACTGGTGCTGATTTAGACGCACGTGTTCGTACCATCGCTGGTTCTGCACGTTCTATGGGCTTGGAAGTGGAGCTATAAGACATGGCAAAGTTAACTAAACGTCAAAAAGCCATTGCTGCTGCTATTGAAGCAAACAAAGTTTACACTTTAGAAGAAGCAGTCGCTGTTCTTGCTGGTCTTCCTGCTGCGAAATTCAAAGAATCTTTGGATGTTGCGGTAAACCTAGGTGTTGACCCTCGTAAATCTGACCAAGTTGTTCGTGGCGCGACTACACTTCCTGCAGGTACTGGTAAAACTGTACGTGTTGCTGTGTTTGCTCAAGGCGCTGCTGCTGAAGCTGCTAAAGCTGAAGGCGCGGACATCGTTGGCTTTGATGACTTGGCTGAAAGCATTCAACAAGGTAACCTTGACTTTGATGTAGTTATTGCTGCTCCAGATGCAATGCGCGTTGTAGGTAAGTTAGGTACAATCCTTGGTCCACGTGGTTTGATGCCAAACCCGAAAGTGGGAACTGTAACTCCAGACGTTGCTGGTGCAGTTAAAAATGCTAAAGCTGGTCAAGCACGTTACCGTGTAGACAAAGCGGGTATTATCCATGCTGCGATCGGTCAAGTAGACTTCTCTGCTGAAGCTGTTCGTCAAAACGTTGAAACTTTGATTGCAGACTTGAAAAAGTTAAAGCCTGCAACTTCTAAAGGCGTATACATCAAAAAGATCACTTTGAGCTCAACTATGGGTCCTGGTCTTGTTGTTGATGTAAACAACGTTTCTAACTAAGTTTTTACTTAGACAGAATTTTAAAGCCCTGAGTAATTTTTGAAGCACTGCTTCAAAAATTACGCAAGAAACGCTCAGTCTCTTGCGGAACTTAGGCAAACTTTGAATTGATAAATTTAATTTATCAGCGTCAAAGACCTCAGGCGAGAGTGATTTCGATTGCTTTCTTAATTTTCCAGCCTGAGTAGACGCGGTGGTGTGATTTGTTCATCCTCCGCGTGTAAGTTCAGTGATGAACTTGCGAATTGGGAGTGTATCTGTGTATTCGGGTACATAAATCACCGTTAGGAGGTTTTACAATGGCTCTTCTTATCGAAGGCAAAAAACAGATCGTTGCTGAAGTAACTGAAGTTGCTTCTACTGCGTTTGCTGCTGTTGTTGCTGACTACCAAGGTTTAACTGTTGAGCAATTAACTGCTCTTCGTGTTGAAGCTCGTAAGTTGGGTGTTGCTACACGTGTTGTACGTAATACTTTGGCTAAACGCGCTCTTCAAGATACTCCTTTTAATATCTTGAACGACAACCTTGTTGGCCCAACAATTTTAGCTTTCTCAACTTCTGCAGATGATATGGGTGCTGCGGCACGCTTATTCGAAGAATTTGCGAAAACTAACAAAGCATTTGAACTTAAAGCTGCTGCATTTGAAGGCAAACTTTATCAAGGCGCAGAAGTTAGCGTTATCGCGAATCTTCCAAACCAAGAGAAAGCGCTTACTATGCTTGCAAGCGTTCTTCAGGCTCCTATTTCGAAATTGGGTCGCTTACTTACAGCGCTTCAAGAGAAAAACGAGTCAGAAGCTGCATAAGCTCAAACTTAAACACACATCATTCAATACCCATTTGGAATTAATCTCATGGCTTTAACAAACGAAGAAATCCTAAACGCAGTTGCTGAAAAAACTGTTCTTGAACTTGTAGAACTTATTTCTGCTTTTGAAGAAAAATTCAACGTATCTGCTGCTGCTGTAGCTGTAGCTGCTGGTCCTGCTGCTGCTGCTGTTGAAGAGCAATCAGAATTCAACGTTGAGTTGACTTCTTTCGGCGCGAACAAAGTAGCGGTAATTAAAGCAGTTCGTGAAATCACTGGTCTTGGCTTGAAAGAAGCTAAAGATTTAGTTGAAGGCGCTCCTTCAGTTCTTAAAGAAGCAGTTTCTAAAGAAGAAGCTGAAGAACTTAAGAAAAAACTTGAAGAAACTGGTGCTACTATTACTATTAAGTAATGTTACCAGGGGGAGAAATATTAATTTCACCCCCACAAATTGGCTGATGGCTCTTGGGTCATCAGCCTTTTTGCGTTACAATAATCGGCTCGACTTCAATTTGATTGGTTTAAAAACCATCAAATTTAAACAATAAAGACAAATTTTAAACGCTTACCAATATTTTTCCATTCAAAAAATATTGTTAAGCGTTTTAATACCACTAAAAATTGCAGCATTTGTAAACAGTGGTGGCCATATCGGCCTGCGTAATTCCTTCTAAACCCGTTCTGCAGGCGGGTTTAGTTTACTTTCCGAGGACTCCAGATGGCATACTCATATACCGAAAAGAAACGGATCCGTAAGAATTTTGGTAAATTGCCTAGTGTTATGGATGCTCCGTACTTGCTCGCGATTCAAGTCGACTCGTACAGAACGTTCTTGCAAGATGGCAAATCACCAAAAAACCGCGAAGATATCGGTCTCCAAGCCGCATTTCGTTCAGTTTTTCCTATAGAAAGTTATTCTGGCAATGCTGCTCTAGAATTTGTTGAGTATAGCCTTGGTAAGCCGGAGTTTGATGTTCGCGAATGTATTCTTCGTGGCTCAACTTATGCGGCACCAATGCGTGTAAAAATTCGTTTGATCATTAAAGATCGTGAAACGAAATCAATCAAAGACGTGCGTGAGCAAGAAGTGTACATGGGTGAAATGCCACTCATGACGGATAACGGGACATTCGTTATTAATGGTACTGAGCGTGTAATCGTATCTCAGTTACATCGTTCACCTGGTGTGTTCTTTGATCATGATAAGGGTAAAACTCACTCAAGCGGTAAAGTGCTTTATTCAGCACGTATTATCCCTTACCGTGGTTCATGGTTAGATTTTGAATTTGATGCGAAAGATTTAGTCTATGTCCGTATTGACCGTCGTCGTAAATTGCTTGCGACTGTGGTACTTCGTGCATTGGGTTATAGCAACGAACAAATTCTAGACTTATTCTACGAGAAAGTACCTGTCTATTTAGATATGGGTAGCTATCAGATTGACCTTGTTCCAGAACGTCTGCGTGGCGAAATGGCACAATTCGACATTACCGATAATGATGGTAAAGTGATTGTTGAACAAGGTAAACGTATTAATGCGCGTCATGTACGTCAAATGGAAGCTTCAGGCTTAACTAAGCTTTCTGTTCCAGACGAATATTTATATGAGCGTATCACTGCTGAAGATATCACTTTACGTGATGGCGATGTCATTGCTGCGAACACCTTATTAAGCCATGAAATTATGGTGAAATTGGCTGAAGGCGGCGTGAAACAGTTCAATATGCTGTTCACGAATGACATTGACCGTGGTTCGTTCATTGCAGATTCTTTACGTGCAGATACAACAACAGGGCGTGAAGAAGCGCTTGTTGAAATCTACAAAGTCATGCGTCCAGGTGAGCCACCAACAAAAGAAGCAGCTGAAAACCTATTCAATAACTTGTTCTTCTCTTCTGAGCGTTATGATTTATCGCCAGTTGGTCGTATGAAGTTTAACCGTCGTTTGGGTCGTCCTTACGAAGTGGGAACTGACCAGAAGTCACGTGAAGTAGAAGGTATTCTTTCGAACAGCGATATCACTGATGTATTAAAAACATTGGTTGAAATTCGTAACGGTAAAGGCGAAGTGGATGATATTGACCACTTGGGTAACCGTCGTGTTCGTTCTGTTGGTGAAATGACCGAAAACCAATTCCGTGTTGGTTTGGTTCGTGTTGAACGTGCTGTAAAAGAGCGTTTAAGCCAAGCAGAAGCAGACAATTTGTCTCCGCAAGATTTAATCAATGCGAAACCAGTTGCAGCTGCAATCAAAGAATTCTTTGGTTCAAGCCAATTGTCTCAGTTTATGGACCAAAACAACCCATTGTCTGAGATTACGCACAAACGTCGTGTATCGGCGCTTGGCCCTGGTGGTTTAACTCGTGAACGTGCGGGCTTTGAAGTACGTGACGTACATCAAACTCACTATGGTCGTGTATGTCCAATTGAAACGCCTGAAGGTCCAAACATTGGTTTGATCAACTCGCTATCTGTTTATGCAAAATGTAATAACTTCGGTTTCTTGGAAACTCCATACCGTAAAGTTGTTGATGGCCGTGTAACGGATGAAGTTGAATACTTATCTGCGATTGAAGAAGTAGGCACAGTCATTGCACAAGCCGACTCTGCAGTTGATGCAGAGAATCACTTGACTGAAGAATTTGTTTCTGTACGTCATCAAGGTGATTTCGTACGTATGCCACCTGAAAAAGTGACGCATATGGACGTATCTGCTCAGCAGGTTGTTTCTGTTGCTGCATCACTTATTCCATTCCTTGAACACGATGATGCGAACCGTGCATTAATGGGTTCGAACATGCAGCGTCAGGCTGTTCCAACATTATTGGCGGACAAGCCACTTGTTGGTACTGGTATGGAAGCAAACGTAGCGCGTGACTCAGGTGTGTGTGTTATCGCAAACCGTGGTGGTGCGATTGAATACGTGGATGCTTCTCGTATCGTGATTCGTGTCAACGAAGAAGAAATGATTGCGGGTGAAGCGGGCGTAGATATCTACAACCTGATCAAATATACACGTTCTAACCAAAATACATGTATCAACCAAAACGTTGTGGTACGCATGGGTGACAAAGTTGCTCGTGGTGATGTATTGGCTGACGGTCCATCGACTGATGGTGGTGAACTTGCGCTAGGTCAAAACATGCGCGTCGCGTTCATGACATGGAACGGTTATAACTATGAAGACTCGATCTTGCTTTCTGAGCGTGTCCTTCAAGAAGATCGCTTAACGTCGATTCATATCCAAGAATTATCGTGTGTTGCACGTGATACCAAATTGGGTGCTGAAGAAATTACTGCTGATATCCCGAATGTGGGTGAAGCTGCACTGTCTAAGCTAGATGAATCAGGTATCGTATATATCGGTGCTGAAGTTGCTGCGGGTGACATTCTTGTCGGTAAAGTAACGCCTAAAGGTGAAACGCAATTAACACCAGAAGAAAAACTGCTTCGCGCAATTTTTGGTGAAAAAGCGGCTGACGTTAAAGACTCTTCTTTACGTGTTCCATCTGGCACCAAAGGTACAGTGATTGACGTTCAAGTGTTTACTCGTGATGGTCTTGAAAAAGATGAACGTGCACAAGCAATTGAAAAAGCTCAATTAGATGCTTACCGTAAAGACTTGAAAGAAGAATACAAAATCTTCGAAGAAGCAGCTCGTGAACGTGTTGTTCGCTTGTTGACAGGTCAAGAATCGAATGGCGGTGGCGGTACGAAGCGTGGCGACAAACTGTCTGAAGATATGTTGTCTGGTTTAGAGTTGGTTGATTTACTTGAAATCCAGCCAAGCGATGAAGCCATTGCTGAGCGTCTAACGCAAATTCAAGTGTTCTTGAAAGAGAAGAGCTTTGAAATTGACGAGAAATTTGCTGAGAAAAAACGCAAACTTTCTACAGGCGACGAACTTACAACTGGCGTATTGAAAGTTGTTAAGGTTTACCTTGCCGTTAAACGTCGTATCCAGCCTGGTGATAAGATGGCGGGTCGTCACGGTAACAAGGGTGTTGTTTCTAACATCTTGCCAGTTGAAGACATGCCGCATGATGCCAATGGTGTACCAGTTGATATCGTACTAAACCCATTGGGTGTACCGTCACGTATGAACGTGGGTCAGATTCTTGAAACTCACTTGGGTATGGCTGCGAAAGGTTTGGGTGAGCAAATTGATAAGATGCTCAAACAACAGCGTGAAATTGCTGAGCTACGTATTTTCCTAGACAAGATCTACAACAAAGTGGGCGGTCAGCAAGAAGATTTAGACAGCTTAACTGATGACGAGATTCTAATCTTGGCGGGTAATTTACGCGCTGGTGTGCCTTTAGCAACCCCTGTGTTTGATGGTGCTGAAGAAGCTCAAATCAAAGAGTTGCTAGAGCTGGCTGAAATTCCACGCTCGGGTCAAACCGTATTATATGATGGACGTACAGGTGAACGTTTCGACCGTCCTGTAACTGTAGGTTATATGTACATGCTCAAGTTGAACCACTTGGTTGACGACAAGATGCATGCACGTTCTACTGGTTCTTACTCATTAGTAACGCAACAGCCATTGGGTGGTAAAGCTCAGTTTGGTGGTCAGCGTTTCGGTGAGATGGAGGTCTGGGCACTTGAAGCTTACGGCGCAGCTTATACACTGCAAGAAATGCTTACTGTGAAGTCGGATGACGTTGAAGGTCGTACTCGTATCTATAAGAACATTGTAGATGGTAACCATTATATGGACCCAGGTATGCCTGAATCGTTCAACGTATTGACCAAAGAGATCCGTTCTTTAGGTATCAACATTGAACTGAAAAATGGTGACTAAGAAATCTCCCCCGACTCCTCTTTCCTAAAGAGGGGTGAAGTCCCCCTTAGTAAAGGGGGATTTAGGGGGATTTTTTGAGATTCCCTATTCAGTTAAAAAACAATATTTGTGACCCAGTCGGAGAGTGAAAATCTCGCTGACACACGGAGAAAAAAATTGAAAGACTTGCTCGATATCATGCGCAAAAAGACGGACTCAGACGGTCATGCTCCAGTTGAGTTTGATCGCATCCGTATTGGTCTTGCGTCACCAGAAATGATTAAGTCATGGTCTCACGGTGAAGTGAAAAAGCCTGAGACAATTAACTATCGTACGTTCAAGCCAGAACGTGATGGTTTATTCTGTGCCAAAATCTTTGGTCCAGTCAAAGATTACGAATGCTTGTGTGGCAAATACAAGCGTATGAAATACAAAGGCGTCATTTGTGAAAAATGTGGCGTTGAAGTAACAACTGCGAAAGTTCGTCGTGAGCGTATGGGTCACATCGAATTGGCTTCTCCAGTTGCGCACATCTGGTTCTTGAAATCATTACCAAGCCGTATCGGTTTGCTTCTTGATATGACATTACGTGATATCGAGCGCGTATTATATTTCGAATCTTATGTAGTAACTGACCCAGGTATGACTCCATTTGAGAAATACCAACTTCTTAACGATGAAGAATACTTCAATGCGTTAGAAGAACACGGTGATGAATTCACTGCGAAAATGGGTGCTGAAGCGGTTCAAGACTTGCTGAAAGATATCGATCTTGAAGCTGAGATTTCTCGTCTTCGTGAAGAGATTCCACAAACAACTTCTGAAACGAAGTTGAAAAAAGCCTCTAAGCGCTTGAAGTTGATGGAAGCATTCAAAGAGTCGAACAACAAGCCAGAATGGATGGTGATGAACGTACTTCCAGTACTTCCACCAGATCTTCGTCCGTTGGTTCCACTTGAAGGTGGTCGTTTCGCGACTTCTGACTTGAACGATCTTTACCGTCGTGTGATTAACCGTAACAACCGTTTGAAGCGTCTTCTTGATCTTGCTGCACCAGACATTATCGTACGTAACGAAAAACGTATGTTACAAGAGTCTGTAGATGCGTTGCTGGATAATGGTCGTCGTGGTCGTGCGATTACTGGTTCGAACAAACGTCCATTGAAATCTTTGGCAGACATGATCAAAGGTAAACAAGGTCGTTTCCGTCAAAACTTACTTGGTAAGCGTGTTGACTACTCGGGTCGTTCGGTAATTACCGTAGGTCCTAACTTACGTTTACACCAATGTGGTCTTCCGAAGAAAATGGCACTTGAATTATTCAAGCCATTTATTTTTGCGAAATTACAAGCATCAGGTCAGGCAACAACCATTAAAGCTGCGAAGAAAATGGTTGAGCGTGAAACTCCAGAAGTTTGGGACGTTCTTGCATCGGTAATTCGTCAACATCCAGTGATGTTGAACCGTGCGCCAACACTTCACCGTTTGGGTCTTCAAGCATTTGAACCGATTCTGATTGAAGGTAAAGCAATCCGTCTACATCCGCTCGTCTGTGCTGCGTTTAACGCCGACTTCGACGGTGACCAAATGGCGGTACACGTACCATTAACACTCGAAGCTCAATTAGAAGCGCGTGCGTTAATGATGTCGACCAACAACATCTTGTCACCTGCAAACGGTGAACCAATCATCGTTCCTTCTCAGGACGTTGTATTGGGCTTGTATTACATCACGCGTGATGCAATCAATGCCAAAGGTGAAGGCATGGTGTTTGCGGATACGCATGAAGTTAACCGTGCATTGGCGACAGGTCAGGTTGCATTACACGCTCGCGTTAAAGCACGTGTACATCAAACTGTCATTGATGAAAATGGTAATCGTGAACAGCAAACTATTGTTGTAGATACGACACCAGGTCGTTGTTTACTTTGGGAAGTTGTGCCAGAAGGCATGGATTTCCAGCAAATTAACGTTGAGATGACCAAGAAAAACATCTCAAAGTTAATTAACTCTTGCTACCGTAAATTGGGTCTAAAAGATACCGTTATCTTTGCTGACCAATTGATGTACCTTGGTTTCCGTCAAGCGACACGTTCAGGCGTATCGGTAGGTATGGAAGACATGGTTATTCCGCCGACTAAGCAAGTGATTATTGACAAAGCAGAAACTGAAGTTCGTGAAATTGAACAACAGTTCGAACAAGGCTTTGTAACTGCGGGTGAGCGTTATAACAAAGTTGTCGATATCTGGGCACGTACTAACGACCAAGTTGCGAAAGCGATGATGGACAACTTGTCTTATACCACTGTGAAAAACAAACAGGGTGAAGATGAGAAACAAAAATCATTCAACTCGATCTACATGATGTCTGACTCTGGTGCCCGTGGTAGTGCGGCGCAGATTCGTCAGCTTGCAGGTATGCGTGGTTTGATGGCAAAACCAGATGGCTCGATCATTGAAACGCCAATTAAGGCGAACTTCCGTGAAGGCTTAACCGTACTTCAGTACTTTATTTCGACGCACGGTGCGCGTAAAGGTTTGGCCGATACAGCATTGAAAACGGCGAACTCTGGTTACTTAACCCGTCGTCTGGTAGACGTAGCACAAGATTTAGTTATTACTGAGCCTGATTGTGGTACTTTGGGCGGTCTTGTGATGACTCCGTTCATTCAGGGCGGTGACGTGATCGAGAACTTAGGTACTCGAGTATTGGGTCGTGTGGTTGCAGAAGACGTGAAGAAAGCGGGTTCTGACGACGTTATCCTGCCACGTAACACTTTAATTGACGAAAAACTTGCAAACTTCCTTGAAGAAGCGGGTGTCGATGAAGTTAAAGTACGTTCAGTTGTAAACTGTGAATCTACATTTGGCGTGTGTGCGAAATGTTATGGTCGTGACTTGGCGCGTGGTCACTTGGTGAACCCAGGTGAATCTGTGGGTGTAATGGCTGCTCAATCGATTGGTGAGCCAGGTACACAGTTAACCATGCGTACCTTCCACGTGGGTGGTGCAGCGAGCCGAACTTCTGCCGCAAACAGTGTACAAGTTCGTAACAAAGGTACCGTACGTTTCCACAACGTGAAAACTGTACAACATGCTAAAGGTCACTTGGTTTCTGTTTCACGTTCAGGTGAAATTGGTATTGCAGATGACTTAGGTCGTGAGCGTGAGCGTTATAAACTGCCATACGGTGCGTCAATCTTGTTGAAAGATGGCGAAGCTGTAGAAGCAGGTGGTATCGTGGCGACTTGGGATCCACATACACATCCATTAGTAACAGAAGTTGCAGGTAAAATCCGTTTCAGCCAAATTGCTGATGGTGTAACAGCAACTTCTAAGACTGATGATGCAACAGGTATGACGACTGTTGAAATCTTGCCTGTAACAGCACGCCCTGCGTCTGGTAAAGATTTACGTCCTGCGGTTGTTCTTGATACGACTGATGGTGGTGAACAGTTCTACTTCTTGCCACAAAATACCATTCTTTCTGTCCGTGATGGCGAAACAATTGGTGTGGGTGACGTTATTGGTCGTGTACCTCAAGAAACTTCACGTACGCGTGACATTACCGGTGGTCTACCACGTGTAGCTGACTTGTTCGAAGCGCGTAAACCGAAAGAACATGCAATTCTTGCTGAAATTTCAGGTGTTGTAAGCTTTGGTAAAGAGACTAAAGGTAAGAACCGTTTAGTGATTACACCAGATGATGGTTCTGAGATCTACGAAGAACTAATTCCAAAATGGCGTACCATGAACGTGTTCGAAGGTGAACATGTGAACCGTGGTGAGACTGTTTCTGACGGTCCGCAAAACCCACATGACATCTTACGCTTGAAAGGCGAAGTTGCGTTGACTAACTACATCGTGAACGAAGTTCAAGACGTATACCGTCTGCAAGGTGTAAAAATCAACGACAAGCACATTGAAGTGATCGTACGTCAAATGTTGCGTAAAGTTGATATCACGGATGGTGGTGATACAAGCTTCATCAAAGGCGAACAAGTGGATTACATCCGTGTTATGGGTGAAAACCAAGCTGTGCTTGCGCAGAATAAGTTCCCTGCGAAGTTTGAACGCCAATTGATGGGTATTACCAAAGCATCGCTTTCTACTGACTCGTTCATCTCTGCTGCATCGTTCCAGGAAACAACACGTGTGTTAACTGAAGCGGCTGTAACAGGTAAAGAAGATGATTTACGTGGTTTGAAAGAGAACGTCGTTGTAGGTCGTTTGATTCCTGCAGGTACAGGTTTGGCATATCACTTAGAGCGTCGTCGTCAAGAATCTGAAGCTGCAGAGCTTGAGCTTCACAATGACTTCTCTGATGTAGACCAAGCGCTTAGCCAAGCATTTAGTGATGAGTTTAACGGTCTGTAATTAGTCCTTAAACCATTTTAAAAAAAAGCCACCTTCGGGTGGCTTTTTACATTTTGAAGCAGAACAACTAAAAAACCACATAATAAAATACATAAAGTTCTATGATTAAACATAAATCTATAATTAAGAATAAGTTTTAATGGTATGAATTTTAACAAAAAATATTTTAAATGTGTTTGGGGTGATAGGGACGAGTTCATCATTTGCAGCACCAATGCTCAACACAATGGTGATGGAAGATAAAGCTGTAGTTCCTATTGTAAAAACTCAAGTGATTCGGACTCTGCTGGGTAGAAAGCCTGTTTGCACCGTGAATGCCACCATTTTTGAAGTGACCAACAAAGGTAAGGATGTCGTTGCACGTGATGTCATGATTGTGGATGACAAATCCCAATTTTCTGATGAAAAAATGAAAGCACCTATAGTGCAAAAAGGTAGTTTAATTGTGCCGACTCCAAAAATTGAAGTAGATTTAAAAGTGATGAGAGACGGAAAAGTGGTTGCTGAAGCTAAGCAGCTAGATGCTTCTGGAATTGAGTTTAAAAAAGGCCAAGAGCTGTTCCAGAAGAATTTGAAAAATTAATCAGATTAAGAATCATGAGCGTACTAAAAATGAAACCCATGCCGTGATTCAAAATGATGGTAAAACCACTAAAGATGGAGTAGTTATTAAAAAATAAGTAGTATGGAATAAGCTTTTTCAGTTTTGAGGTTACAAAATCTTCGTAATTTTATGAGGATTTTTACATAAAACTTCATCTTCGCTCCTTAATACTTTTATAAAGTTAATACTAGGACAGTGGGAAATGGAGATACACTCATGAAAAAGTTAATGAATTTAGCCATTGTTGCGACGGTTTCCGCATTTTTATTCACAGGATGTAGCAATATGTCTGCATCTGAGCAGCGTGTGGGTGCAGCCGCCTTAGGTGGTGCTGTGGGTGGCGGAGTCGGTAGTCGCGTGGGTGGAAGTGCAGGTGCAGCCTTAGGTGCCGGTGCTGGTGCGGCTGTGGGTAGTAAAACACAAAATGGTTCGACCAAAAATGCAACCTATAGCGGTGTCGGTGCGGGTGTTGGTGCAATTATTGGTAAATCCGTATTTGGTGGTAACACAGGTGCTGCAATTGGTGGTGCGATTGGTGGCGGTGCAGGTGCAGCAATAGAAAATAATAATCGATGATTTCTGTTTGATTTCATTTGAGATTTTAAGAATGGAAAAGGTGCTGAATAAAGCACCTTTTTTATTTTAAATCGGATTTGGGTTTTTTACGGCGAATGTAGATGGTTTTTTCTACTTCAGCAATCCGAACTCCAGTTTCATCATAAATACTTAACTGATAAATACGATTCACTGCTGAATAGTCTTCTGCCAAAGTTTTAATATGTTTAATTTCGGCCGAATCAATTCGGATATCGGCATAGACTGTGCCACGTCCAGGGGATAAAAACTGAATCTTGGCAGCTTTGTCCCAGACGATGTATTTTGAGCCAAGGTGATGCATCAGCAACAACATGTAGAATGGATCAATCATCGAATAGAGGCTGCCACCAAAATGTACCCCAACAATATTTTGGTTCTTGCGGGTGAGTGGCATTTTGACCCGAATATGGTAGTTTGGGAAATCAATCTTCTCAATCTGAATACCAGCACCCCGATAAGGAGCGTAACGATTCAAAAGAAATTTAGTGATGGCTGGAACGCTTTGTAATCTTTTGAGAATACTCATGATGCAAAATATTTTTCTTAAAGTCTGATTTCATCTTAACCTGACACCCAAAAAAAGCAAATGAAGTGACGGTAGCTCGTCTGATTATAGAAAAATTACGATAAAACAAAAAAGGAAACACGGTATGCAAGTACAAACCCAATGGGTAACAACCACCGATCATCAGCGCTTATATGTGAAAGCGTGGGGTGAGGTACAAAATCCTGCCTTGGTCTTGGTCCATGGTTATCCTGATAATCAGGAAGTGTGGGAGCCAGTGATTCGGTTATTGGTCAACCAGTTTTATATTATTACCTATGATGTGCGTGGGGCAGGGCAATCTTCTGTACCCAAATCCATTCAGGCTTATGCTTTGCCACAGCTCTCGGCAGATTTGCAAGCGGTGGTCGAGCGTGTACTTCCGCAACGTGATTTTCATCTGGCTGCACATGATTGGGGATCCATACAATCATGGGAGTCGGTTACAGATCAGCACTTTGGGCAGCGGATTTTGTCCTATACCACCATTTCTGGCCCATGCTTAGACCACGCCGCTTTTTGGATGCGTGAGCAATTTAAGACACAGCCACAACAGTTTTTGAAACAACTGGCTAAGTCATGGTACATCATGGCATTTCATTTACCATTTGTGGCACCTACGCTCTGGCGCTTCTTTAAACCTAAACATTGGGGGCAAGTGCTACAAAAGTTGGAACAAACTCAGGACTTGCCATTAAATACACATATTGCTAAAGATGGTCAGTATGGCGTAGGGCTTTATCGGGCAAATTTTCTGCCTCGACTCAGTAAACCGCGACAACGTTTTGCACAATGTGCGGTACAGGCCATTGTGTTGAAAAAAGATAATTTTGTCAGCCCAGCACTGATTGATGAAATGCCAAAATGGAGTACAAGTTTTCAGCGGGTCGATTTAGATGCAAACCATTGGGCGATATTGAGTCAGCCTAAAGCTATTGCACAGTTAATTGCGAGTTTTGCCTGCGTATAAATATGTTAGAGAACTTGTTGAATGTGGCCATGACGCAGACAACAAGTTCGATGGTTGGGTCCATCTCACTTGTCAATTGAACGTTGAGAAACCCAATCAAATTACAATTTCGATGTATTGAATCTGCTAAGATAGCGCTTTTTTTTATGATCTTCAGTTTTTCATGAATGCAGTAGTGATTGCGATTGCCGTGATGTTTATTTTGTCACTGGCACGAGTTTCTGTTGTTCTGACTTTGGTCATTTCAGCAATTATTGGTGGCTTGGTTGCAGGACTTAGTTTGTCTGATACCGTGAGTGCATTTAATGCCGGTTTAGGGGATGGGGCCGAAGTTGCCTTAGCCTATGCGGTTTTAGGTGCGTTTGCATTAGCACTTTCTAAGTCTGGTTTACCCGATTTGTTGGCCCATAAACTGATTGGTTTATTGGGGGCTGAAGTCTCACATCGACGTGCACGTAAGGTGAAATATTTGTTGCTCGGTATTTTACTGGTCGCGGCCATTTGTTCACAAAACTTAATTCCCGTGCATATCGCATTTATTCCAGTTTTGGTTCCACCTTTATTAAAAGTCATGAATCACCTGAATTTGGACCGTCGTGCTGCTGCCTGTGTCTTAACTTTAGGTTTGGTGGCGACGTATATTTTCCTGCCTGTGGGATTCGGTGCTATTTTCCTTGAACAAATTTTGATGGGCAATATCAACAAGATTGGTGCTGCCTATCATTTGCATGTGGAGCGCTGGATGATGCCAGTAGGCATGGCGATTCCTGTGGTGGGAATGGTGCTCGGGACTTTAGTGGCGGTATTTGTCAGCTATCGTAAACCGCGCCATTATATTAATCGTGAAGTGGTACGTGTGACCACAATTGATTTAGATAAGCCGATTCGTGCAGGTGAAGTGAATTTCGAACAAGATGCTGAAGAGTTAAAACGCGAAGCAGAGAATGTTCCAGTGATTGCGAAAAAGACCATTCTTATGGCGCTTTTAGCGATTATTTTGACCCTCATTGCACAGCTATATTCAGGTTCAATGATCTTAGGTGGACTGGTCGGTTTTGCTGTGTTGTCAGCTGCGGGTATTTTCAAATGGCAAGAAGCCGATGATGTCTTTGTACAAGGCATGCGTATGATGGCTTTGGTGGGATTCATTATGATTTCTGCTGCAGGCTTCGCTTCGGTGATGACACATACGGGTGATATCAATCAGTTGGTGAATGGGGTCGTTCATCTGATTGGTGATAATCGTGCACTGGCGGCATTTTTGATGTTGTTTATTGGTCTGTTTGTGACGATTGGGATTGGTTCATCCTTTTCAAGCGTACCTGTTTTGGCTGTGATTTATGTTCCGCTTTGCGTACAGTTTGGCTTCTCACCATTGGCGACAGTGGCTTTAATTGGTACTGCTGCTGCACTGGGTGATGCAGGCTCTCCTGCCTCGGATTCAACTTTGGGTCCAACCGCAGGTTTGGGTGTAGATGGCCAACATGATCATATTTGGGATACGGTTGTGCCAACGTTTATTCATTTTAATATTCCCTTGTTGGTCTTTGGTTGGATTGCCGCAATGGTGCTTTAATTAAATTCTGAGTATTTTAATCTATTTTATTTTAATGGATTAAAAGGTATATTTAAAATATATTAATATGTGTGGTTATATTAAAAACTTGAGTAATATACTCTGAATGTAATAATAAATATCTGATTAATATGGTTGGTTTTAAATACCAACCATATTGGTCAAATTAAAATAAATAACATTATTAATCAGTGGTTTGAAAATAAGTTGTATTTATATTATTTAATAAGTGTTGCATATTAACAACAGTCTTGTTTAATATTAATTAAGCGTTAGGTTTCTTATTATAAAAAGGTTGTTTAATATGTTAAAACAAGCTGCACTTATTGCATTATTGGGGTTTTCTGCATCTGCAATGGCAGGTGGCTGGCAGGTCAAAGTCGGTGGATCTGCAATTGCTCCAACTCAAGACACAACGGTTGCTGGTGTTGGTGTTGTAAAAGCAGAAAGTGAATTGGCATTTACCCCTTCTGTAGAGTATTTCTTTGGTGATTCTCCAATTTCTGCTGAATTATTATTGGCTGCTCCAGTCAACCATGATGTGTCAATCAATGGTGAAAATGCAGTTAAAATTAAGCATTTGCCACCAACATTAACTGTTAAATATAACTTTACAAATTCAACCCGTTTCACTCCATATATTGGGTTGGGTGGAACAGCATTTATTGCTTGGGATGAGGAAACTAAAGGTGCTCTTTCTGGTGCATCAGTTAAAGTTAAAGAAGATTATGGTTTTGCGGGTCAAATTGGTTTTAATTTCCAACCAGCAGATGCGAAAAACTGGGGTGTATTTGTAGATGCACGTTATGCACAACTTAGCCCAGAAGTGCGTGTAGAAAATACACCAATTAAGTTTGATCTAGATATTGACCCAATGATTTATACCATCGGTTATAGCTATAAATTCTAACTAATAAAAATAAGAATAATAATAACAGCGCTAAGACCTCATCTTTTGATGGGGTTTTTTTATGTTCTTTATTTGAATATCTGCAACAATCTTTCACCATGTAGACGCAAAAGATTACATTTTATCTCACTGATTTTATTTAAATTAAATAAAAAATAGAGGGTTTAAACATGAGAATTTTAAAAATAACTTTATTTGTACTGACTTCATTCATTGCAATGGGCAGCAATGCTGCCAGTTTTGATTGTGCACGTGCCGAAACGATGACAGAACACAAGATCTGTCATCAACTCAGCTTGAATGATGCCGATGTGAAAATGGCGACAAGTTATAATATTTTAAAACGGTTGGTGCCCATGGGAACCCGTTCTGTGATTCAAGATGAGCAAGTCAAATGGCTACGTTTACGTGATCAATGTCGGGACAACCTGCGTTGTTTAACCGAGGTGTATGCGATGCGTCAGCAACGTTTGGATTTATATTTGCAGCAGATTTATCAACGCGGACCTTACTAAATGCGTAAATGTTGAAAAAAAATTCAATTGCTATTGAAAAATCATTGAGTCACTCCAATTCATTAAGCATCTGATAAAAACACTGTGTGAATGAATTCGAGGAAGGTTGTATGAACGAACACAATACACAAAAACATAGCTTTCAAGCAGAAGTGGCACAATTACTCCATTTGGTGACCCACTCACTTTATTCAAATCCAGAAATCTTTTTGCGTGAGCTAATTTCGAATGCTTCGGATGCCTGCGATAAATTGCGTTTTGAAGGTATTAACCATCCTGAATTTTATGAAAATGATCCGAACTTACATGTGCGCGTTATTTTAGATAAAGCACAAAAAACACTGACTATTTCGGATAACGGGATTGGTCTGACACAACAGGAAGCGATTGATAACCTTGGAACGATTGCCAAGTCGGGCACCAAGGACTTTATGTCGAAGTTGACGGGCGATCAAAAAGCCGATGCGCAATTAATTGGTCAGTTTGGTGTCGGATTCTATTCGGGCTTTATTGTGGCAGATAAGATTACGGTTGAATCACGCCATGCGGGTACAGCTGAGAATGACGCTGTGCGTTGGATCAGTGGTGGTACAGGGGACTTTGAAGTTGAGCAAATTGAAAAAGCAACCCGTGGTACAGACATTATTTTGCACTTGCGTGAAGATGCTTTAGATTATTTAGAAAGTTATAAAGTTAAGCAAATCATTAACAAATACTCTGACCATATTAGCCTGCCAATTGAAATGCAAAAAGAGATTTGGCAGGAAGAAGAAGTAGCCGAAGGTGACGCACCGAAAGGCGGTCAGATGGTCAAAACTGATGAATGGGAAGCGATTAACTCTGCCAGTGCTTTATGGACACGCAGTAAAAATGAAGTCACTGAAGAGCAATATATCGAGTTTTATAAGAACTTGAGTCATGATTTTGACGCGCCATTGGCATGGGCACATAACCGTGTCGAAGGTAGTACCGAATATACGCAATTACTGTACATTCCAAGCAAGGCACCGCATGACATTTTCACCCGTGAAGCCAAAGCAGGCATCAAGTTGTATGTGAAGCGCGTCTTTATTATGGATGATGCAGATAATTTAATTCCAAATTATCTCCGCTTTGTACAAGGTGTGGTGGATAGTGCGGATTTACCGCTGAATGTCAGCCGTGAATTGTTACAAGAAAGCCGCGATGTGCGTACTATCCGTGAAGGCAATGCCCGCCGTATTTTGACCGTGCTGGATGGTCTGGCGAAGTCAGAAGATGAAAAAGACCAAGAGAAATTCAAAACTTTCTATGCTGAATTTGGTTCGGTCTTGAAAGAAGGCTTAGGTGAAGACTTTGGTAATCGTGACCGCATCTTAAAATTATTACGTTTTGCGACTTCAACCAATGACGACATCAGTACGTCTTTAGCAGACTACAAAGCGCGCATGAAAGAAGGGCAAAAAGCCATTTACTATGTGACCGCGGATAGTTTGAATGCTGCGAAGAACTCACCACAATTAGAGTTGTTCAAAAAGAAAGGCATTGAAGTGTTGTTAATGGCAGACCGTGTGGATGAATGGGCAATGAATTTTGTCCAAGACTTTGATGGGACGCCAATGCAAAACGTATCTAAAGGTGCGGTGGATTTAGGCGATTTGCAAGATGCGGAAGAGAAGAAAGCACTAGAAGCTGCTGCAGAACAATTTAAACCTGTGGTAGACAAATTGTCTGATGCCTTAAAAGCAAAAACCAAAGAAGTTCGCGTGACTACGCGTTTAGTAGACTCTCCAGCGTGCTTGGTAACCAGTGAAGGTGAACTTTCACCACAACTCATCCGTATGTTGAAACAAGCAGGTCAGGCCGTGCCTGAAAGCAAGCCAATTCTGGAAATTAACCCTGAGCATCCATTGGTGAAAAAACTGGATGGTACAAGCCATTTTGAAGATCTGGCCAATGTGATTTTTGATCAGGCGGTGATTGCGGAAGGAGGATTACCAGAAAATCCAGCTGAGTATGTGAAGCGTATTAATCAGTTGCTACTTAAATAAGACAAGGACTGATGCAAAAAGGCAACCTGTAACAGGTTGCCTTTTTTACTGAAACGCTTTTGTTGATAACAGAGAAGTTATCCACAATTGGCTTAAAAGAGTGCTTCTAAGCGTAATAGTGTACTTAGGTAGTGGCTACGGTCTGCACGATGATCATTGTAATAATTGATATCGGTTTGCACATAGAACCATTCACGCCATAAAGGCTGTCGCCAAGAAATAAATGGTCCCCAACTATTCAGACGTAAATCTGAATTGTCCAAATAACCACCGGTGTAAAGCCCATAGTTAAACTGGTTGCCCTGAAAGAATTGATGTTGGCGGAAAGCGTAGTTGTCCCAATTTAAATCATCTTTTTGAGCATCGGCATAGGTTAAGCTGAATTGGTCACTCAAGAAAGCTTCGTTAGGACGTGCATGAGTCAACTCTAAGTTGGTTCTTAAATAATTTTCACTGTCGACCCCATAACGGTAAATCTGTTCGGCATGGAAGAAAAAGTCATTTTCTAAGGTCCAATCTTTTTTGGCTTTCAAACGCAGGTAGATATCATCGCCAGAACGAACCCCGATATCAAAGTCGGTTTCAAATGGGAGGCGTTTGGAAATATCTGACCAACGTAAAGCCAATGAACTGTTGGCATCTCGGTTTTGACGCCGATCATAGGCTTTGTCATTGTCTGGACTCGGTGGGTTCTCATTGGTGATGGCCACGTTGTTAGCCAATTCGTTATCGAGTGAGTCATCACCAAAGACCAGACTGAGTTTTTTTTCTAAGTTGGGTAAACTGATCTTACCGCGAATACGAGGTTTAACGTCGTATTCATCATATTTGTTCCAACGGTTATCAATCAGCACCCTTAAAGTTGCAGAAGCAGGAGTGTTGGTATCTTTTTCACCAAACCAACCATCAATGTTTTGCGAGGTATCATCAGCCCAGTTACGAATGAGCTTTTGTTTACGATCTATCCAAGTTTGATCTTCCGTGACCACCGCTGAAGGCACAATTTGTTCATCGGATTGTTCTGGCAGAACCGTTGGGGCCGAATCAATCCAACGTGGAATAGTATAGAGCAAACTATCTTCCGTGTTGGGTGCTTGCTCTATGCTATACGGGGGTGAAGCTGGGGAGACTTGTTGTGTGTCATTCGTATTTGCCCAGCTTGAAGTATGGCCCATCCCCAAGGCAACCATCAACACAAGTGGCTGTGTAAAAGTTTTTCTCATTGTAGGCATTCTTTTATTCTAAATTTACCTTCCAAGTTTGGTAATTTTTAGGGATGAAAATCAAGCTTTTGCTACAAAATAAAATAAATTAACTGCTAATGTGTATTTGAATGGCATCATGCAATTTTGAAGCCGAAATCGGTTGTGGTAGCGTTTGAATAATCCTTTGGATTAATTGCCATGACACACCTTGATTGCGGTCTAAGAGAATATAAGGATAAGCCATTTCTTCATGCGATAACTGTAGTCGAGCCTGACCATGAATGACACGAATTTTCTGCCGTTCTTTAAGCAAGATAATTGCGGTTGTGTAGCTGGCAGAAGTTTCTTCAAATGCAATTAATTTATGCTTTTGAATACATTGTGCAGGAATAAAGGGTTGATAAGTTTCAGTGTTCCAGACCAATTCGGCTTGTTCGCTATACAGTTCGAAAAATTGCTCCGCATTTTTACATTGTTTGAGTGATTGCTCATTCGGCAGGAGTTTAAGTGCTACAAGTTCGTAAGCATAATGTTGGCTGACAATATTGCCAAGGCGTATGGCATGTAATTGATCTTCTGCGCCTAAAATCACGATATATTTGACAAAGCGTCCTTGAGCATTGATTTGTTCTGCTAAATAAACGGGTTGATTGGCATACTGTTGCAGTTGCGCAGCCGAGATAACAATCTCAAGTAAAGGTATGATTTCTGGAACATTTTCCAGTGTTAAGCTACAAAGCGCTAACTCTTGTGCTTGAGGGAATTCTAATGCGGTTAAACGACATTTCCACTGCCCAAGTTCAACGACTTGTGGAAGCAGATGATTGGAGTTGAGAGGCGTCGTGGCTGTTGCCACTTTGGTTGAAAACAACGAGTGCGCGGCATCATCCTCTTTTGGGTTCAATTCAAGTGTGTGGTTTGCGAGGCTTGCTGAATCGGACTCCAGAGGCTGCATTGGGGGGGGTGAGGAAGCAGAATTTTGCTGTAGTGCGAGTGGTTCAAAAGAAAAGGGGCTATTGGCTGTGTTGGGTGCCATGATGCTGTCATCTTTTCTAGAACTTGCAAATGAAACAGAGCTTTTTTTGCTGGTTTTAAAATTCTTAGCTGTTTCGACGGACAATTGATTCAGCTCGGCATCCGTTTTTAATGCCGCATAGATTTCTTGTTGTTCTAACATCCAGGCATAATTTTGTTCGAGCCCATCCCAGTCACTTATTAGCGCAGTACGATGTGGAGCAGGGATATACCAGATTTGAAAGCCTAAATTGGCACGATGTAAAATCGCCCAGCCCATTTCTGGGTGCTGCTCAAGTGCCTGTTCTAAGGCTAAGTCCTGCTTAAATACGCCACGAAAGGTTTGTCGATATAACGAATGTTGAGCAAACTCATCTGCTGCATGCTCGGGATGCATATAAGATTTAAAATTCAGAATTTGCTTTTTAAAAATAGGTTCATCACAACGCAAAAAGATTTCTTTTAGACGACATTTTGATTTTGCAATTTCATAAAATGACAAAGATCGTTGGTCTAAGCCATGAATAAGACCTTGTAATTCCTTGGCTAAATGGACTTTTTCTAAAACATTCATAGATAGTCTTTATAGATGCTGTTGAGCCTTTTCCAAATAACTTGCCAAAACAATATTGGCTGCTATTTCTAACAATTTATATTCTGTAGATGTATGTTGAGGATAGTGTTCTGCCATGGCAATCAATTCATCCAAATTAATTGCTTGCGGGGGAACTGTTCCTTGAATCAGTGCTTGAATATCTTGCATGTACATAAAATCAAATTCCTCGATTAATGCATCTAGATCACTTGATTATATGGATTTATCAGAAAAAAACATGAAAATTTTTGTCATCTTTGACGCATTTTTGGGTGAATATGACATTTATTTAAAAGTTTTGCTTAAAAATTATTCGTAACAATTCATTTTCAATGAATCACAGCAATACCTGCTGTTGAAAAAAGCAGATGGTTACACCATTTTTACTTTGTATTTTAGACATGTATGCGTAGCTCAACAATAAAAATGATGTCTTAAGCTGCATCTTTTGCCAGTGCAGCTGCATCTTGAGCAGTCTGTTCAGTTGATGTCGCGGTTGGCGTTTGGGCTTTCACCTCTTTTTTCCCAGCGAAATTGGGTACAAAACCAATTGTGCAGAAACTTGAGTAGAACGTGCAAATGTGGCCATAGCCAAAATAGATTTCATGATTGACATAAAAATCACCTTGATAACAAAGAGAAGATCTAAATTGGATGGGCATAAAAAATAAGCAAATGAATAGTATTAAAAAGCGATCAAAATAGGGTATTTTTTATCTGTAAAAAGATGAATGATTATTAAAATTGTTTTTAAATCAATGTAATATGGTTGTTTATTTAAGATTGCCTTAGCTCTTAAGACAATCTTAGGGTAGTGAAAAATAAGATATTTAACGGTGCTTAGACTGATGCTTTTGATACATTTTTGCACTCATCATTCCGATGACTGCACCTGAAAAAGGGCTAAGTCTAGGAAGAAAACGCCCCGCAATTGCACCCATCACAGCACCTGCAAAAGCAGGGGAAACACGAGATTTCTTTTTTGTTTGGGTTGATCTGGCACGGGAAAGATCTTGTGTGGTTGGCGCGTCAGTAGTTTGATCTGGAGTCGCTTGATGGTTCATATAAACCTCATGTCAAAAGTTGGATGAGTAACTGTACTGTTCTAGCCTATTCCCATGTTATGTAAGAACTGTCATATTCCTGTGTAGTCAGGGCTGACTTTATACAAGCGAATTGTTTTGATTGTTGATGAAAATGTGTACTGCGTATGGATTCGGTTATATCGGTTTTAAGAGCAATATCTAAATTGTTTCGACAGAAAAAACCTCCAAAGTTTGTACTCAGGAGGTTTGAAAATGACAGTAATTAAATTATGAGAGGCTTATTTGGCTTGTTCTTTCGTTGAGTCACATTGTCCATCGGCATCACATTGATTTGCTTCAGGTGCTGTATCTGCATCATCTGCTGTTTCAATGGCTTTTTCTAAGACTTGTAAGAAAACTTCACGTGGTTGTGCACCAGCTAAAGCAACGCGTTGATCAAACACAAAGAAAGGTACGCCCGTGACTTTGAGTTGATCGCGTGCGACTTCCTGATCAAATTTGACAAAGTCTGCATATTCATCTGAATTGAGTACGTCATCAACTTCAACAGGGTTCAGTCCAATACGCGCAGCAACATCTTCAATGGTTTCACGCTCACCAATCGGCAAACCTTGGGTCATATAGCTATAAAAGAACGCTTCCTTGGCATCAGAACCCAAGCCTTTGCTTTGTGCCAAGTGGATAATACGGTGTGCATTAAAGGTATTGCCAGAATTGGCATTTTCCCAATTAAACTCAATCCCTTCTGCTGCGGCCATTGCTGCAATATTGCGTTGCATGTCTTCGACTTCAGCAAGGGTGCGACCATATTTCTGTGCTAGACGTTCAGAATTTGAAATTTCTTGGCGTGCTGGAGCGTCTGGATCAAGTTCAAAACTGTGCCAATGCACTTCCAGTTCTACGCCCGCTTGCTCCGCTGCAGCTTCTAAACGTTTTTTTCCGATATAGCAAAATGGGCAAACGACATCGGACCAGATATCAACACGCATGTAATTTCTCTAAAAAGTAACAGTAGCAATTCAGAAAATGATGGGGATGATTTATAGAATTTAAAGCAAATACGATGAAAAAAAGCCTGTTGTTAGATGCTGTTGGCATCGTGCACTTTCATCCATATTTGACCGCTTATCTGACAAACAAACTGGATGTAGCTGAAAAAATATACAATAAAGTCTGAGCTATATATTAAATATTCCTGTTGATATCTCTACTTTGGGGATGGTTTTATGAATTTGATGAAAGATCTTCTAGCACTTTCTTTTATTGGGGTTTCACTGTCAACTGATGTTCAAGCCAACGGTGAAATCGTGAGTTTGCCGACATTTAAAGTCATGGCAGAGTCAGAACTTCGCGCAGAATCAGGAATCATTCCTTATCAGCAGGACGAAAATATTCGTAAGGCCTTACAGCATCGGATGATGCAATTACAGGATGATCCCCAGTCTTTTGTTGTAGACCCAACTCTTGTTCATAATTTAGATATCTTGGCGCCTGCTGCAACGCCCGATCTAGATTCATTGCCTCCATTATTACGTGAGCATATCTTAAATATTGCTGCGGGTTTACAGTCATCTGACCCGACCGAAGGCTTGTATATTATGTTGCAACCTTTGGGTATTGATCGGAATGCGAAAAATGTCCAGATTGTGCGTGAGCAGATTTCGATTGGACAAGTCGATTATAATTTTATGCAGAGTAACCAACCAAATACACAATTACCACGTGCACCCAATACAAAATAAAACGTTCAGTATTTTGATCGTAACTCATTGTTAATTTGACTAAATTTGCGACAGATTATGATTTTTCACACCGAAGAAAATGATGAAATATTCAGCATGTTCTGATGTTTGTTATGATAGATACAACGGGGAATCGGAGCGGACTATGCCACGTATTTTTCTGATTTTAGGATTAGCGACAGCAGTTGTGTTTGGTGGATTATTTTATCAATATCATGAGCAACAAAAAGAAGCGATACAACTCCAACAATATCAAAAGGTGCTGTACGAAAAAACCGATTTAATTTATGCCCAAGCCAAAGACTGGAACAAGCCCATAGACGTCGATGTGACCGATGCACGCTTACAGGGTGATTATAAAGTCATGGCCAGTTTTGTTTTGAGCCAGATGATTCAAAGTGCCGAAGCGCGTAATGCTTATTTGCGTGAGTTAAAAGCGATTCATTGGGATGAATTTTTAAATATTGACCGCTTAAACAAGGATAAAAAACAGAATTATCAAGAAACGGATTCAATGTTGCAGCAAGCACATGCCTTGGCGGCGGAGTATCAGGTCAAGATTGAACAAGCGCAACAAAATGCTCTAGAGCAAGCGAAACAACTGCCGATACAATCGCGTTATCGTCATCAGCTGGCAGAAAATTTGCGGGAAAGTGAAAAGCAAAATGAGGCTTTGGCCTTATTTGAAATAGAAAAACAAGTGCTTGAAAAAGCCGATCAGATTTTTTTAGTGTTAAAGAATAATCGTTGGCAGAGTAAAAATAATACCTTCATGTTTTATGATGCTGCTGCATTAAAACAATTTAATACGCTGTATCAGGAGGTATTAACACTGAATGCACAGATACAACGGATCCAGCAACAAAATCAAAAAGCGCTTGAACAAAAGCATGAATAAACACTGGATGAGTGTCATATAACTTTAAAATGACTGCGTTAAGTTAGAACGGTTGAACACCTTTACGCATCAGATTTAAAGCAGGTACAGCAATGAAAACCATTCAGGTCTTTGATGATATTCAACAGGTATATGTCGAATTTTTAGAAAATAAAGCCTATCCCAAACTGGAAAGTCTGAGTAATTGGGGTAAAAACCGTTTCTTCTTTAGCCAATATTTCCGTTTAATTGAAGACTGGCACCATACCGAACAAATTGTGATTGAGTTTAATCGGCAGTATTACAGTTTGGATACGGGCAATGCCCCCGATTTTATGGATCAAGAAAAATACATGGCATGGTTGATGGCAGAGTTACTGGCTTAACAGGTGACACGAGTTCTAGAAGTCCACCCTTTCAGTTTGGACTTCTCGTTCTTCATAATATTAATCAAAGATTTTTTCGGCTGCTTGGAACGGCAGGCTGACCACATCAATCGCTACAGCAAAAGGCAGTAACACCAGTTTTTCAAAAGGATTGAGTCCTGATTTTGATTTGTAGCTTTCCTCTTTATAGGTATAAATGCTGACCTGATAAGGTTTACTCAGCGGTTTTAAAGTATTGAGATTATTGGCGGCAGGGTAGACCACACCAGCCAAAGCAACGTCGAAACAGAAACGTTGAGCCTTCATGCGTTCATCACTATAAGTTGAACACTCTTTTGCACCATTTTCGATAAAGAATTCGAGATCTTTTTTACTGATGTCTTCTTTGAGTTTGACATAAGACAGTGGCAGTGTACCTGTGAAATGACCATCATTCTTCTCTGAATAGAAACTGAGTTCTTTGGTCATTTGAATATTTTTGGGGTCTAGTTTTGTGATCAGCGTGACAAACTGTGCTCCACCTTGGGTTAAGATATAGCTATTTTTTTGCCCTGCAATCACTAGACTATTGGCAGGCAAGGTATTGAGCACTTGAGCGGGTTTACCAAATGCCACCACTTGGTCTTCGACTAAAGTGACTTTGTTAGAGCGAGTATAAGTTTTATTGTCTTTGGTGATGAGGGTTTTGGTGGCGCAGCCTGTGAAAAGTGTTGCTATGATGCCTGCACTGATGATGGTTTTTACTGGTGATGAAAACATCAAGTTCTCCTGCTCACTTTATTGTTAAGCTTTAAAATTAATATTTATAAAACCTTGAGAGAACCATAATAAAAAATCCCCGCCAAAGCGAGGATTTTTATACATCAAATTCGTGTATTAAACACGTTCAATAATGGTCGCGATACCTTGACCAAGACCGATACACATGGTCGCAAGACCAATTTGCGTATCTTGTTGTTCCATCACGTTCAACAAGGTCGTGGTAATACGTGCACCAGAGCAACCCAATGGGTGACCCAACGCAATCGCACCACCATTTAAGTTAATGATGTCTTGCTTGTCATACACACCTAAGCCTTTCATCACGGATAAGCCTTGAGCCGCAAATGCTTCGTTTAACTCGATAGTTTGAATATCAGCCATCGTTAAACCAGCACGTTTCAACGCTTTTTGAGTCGCTGGTACTGGTCCATAACCCATAATCGCAGCATCACAACCTGCAACCGCCATAGAGCGAATCACAGCACGCGGCTTAAGACCTAAAGCAAGGGCACGTTCAGCAGACATCAATAACATTGCAGATGCACCATCAGACAAAGCTGAAGATGTTGCTGCTGTTACTGAACCACCTTTAGGATCGAAAACTGGTTTCAATGCTTTGAATGCTTCAAGATTGGCATCTGGACGAATCACTTCGTCGATGTCGCACAGGATTTTAAAACCATTGGCATCATGACCTTCAACACCCACGATTTCGTTTTTGAAACGACCTTCTTGCGTTGCAGCCCAAGCACGGCGATGAGATTCAACACCGAACGCGTCTTGTTCTTCACGTGAAATACCATTCATACGACCTAACATTTCAGCGGTTAAGCCCATCATGTTAGACGCTTTTGCATAGTGCTTAGACGCTTCTGGGTTTAGGTCGATGCCGTGCATCATACCGACGTGACCCATGTGCTCTACACCACCGATGATGAAAATATCACCTTGGTTAGTAGCAATCTGTGCAGCAGCGGTGTGAAGCGCTTGCATAGAAGAACCACAAAGACGGTTAACCGTTTGACCTGCCACAGTTTTTGGAAGGTCAGCCAATAAACCAATGTTACGGCCAATGTTCATCCCTTGTTCTAAAGTCTGGTTTACACAGCCCCAGATCAGGTCTTCAACTTCATTGGTGTCAAATTGGTTACGAGCAACTAAAGCACGAACCAATTCAGCCGATAAGCTGTCGGCACGTACATTGCGGAACATACCGTTTTTGGTTTTACCCATTGCTGAACGTACGCCATCAACGATGACAACGTCACGTGGATTTAAAGTAGCCATTCACGTTGCTCCTTAACCGTAGAATTTTTTGTTGTTAGCAGCCATGTCACGCAACATCTGTGGCGCTTCATAAGCCTTACCTAAGTGTGCATATTTGTCGCAAAGTGCAACGTATTCAGCAACACCTGTTTGGTCGATGTAACGGCATGGACCACCACGGAATGGAGGGAAACCTACACCCATAATCATCGCCATATCTGCTTCAGAAGCAGTTGCTACAATGTTGTCTTCCAGGCAACGAACAGTTTCGTTACAGAAAGTCAGCATCATGCGGTCAATAATTTCTTGAGCATCGAATTCGCGTTTTTCAGCAGTTGCCACAGAAGCAACCAGCTCATAAGCAGTTGGATCAACCACTTTCGCTTTTTTGCCTTTACGGTCTAATTCATATTTGTAGAAACCAACGTCGTTCTTTTGACCCAAACGTTTTGCTTCATACATGGTTTGAATCGAACCTTTGAAGTCAGGCTTCATACGGTCAGGGAAACCTTCAGCCATCACTTCTGCACCGTGAACGCCTGTGTCGATACCCACAACGTCCATTAGGTAAGCAGGACCCATTGGCCAGCCGAATTTTTCCATGACTTTATCGACTTGTTGGAAGTCAGCACCGTCTTTCAATAGAAGGTCAAATGCGCCGAAGTAAGGGAACAATACGCGGTTTACAAGGAAACCTGGGCAGTCGTTTACTACGATTGGTGTTTTACCCATTTTCTGAGCAAGCACTACAGTGGTCGCAATCGCTTCTGCAGAAGTCTTCTCACCGCGGATCACTTCGACCAATGGCATCATGTGAACTGGGTTAAAGAAGTGCATCCCAACAAAGTTTTCAGGACGTTGTAGGTTTTCAGCCAAACGTGTGATTGAAATGGTAGACGTATTTGAAGCAATGATCGTGTTGTCACGAACGTTCTTCTCAGTTTCAGCCAGTACAATGCCTTTTACTTTTGGATTCTCAGTTACTGCTTCAATCACGATGTCCACTTCTTTAAACTCTTCATAGCTTAAAGTTGGACGGATGCGCGCAAGCGTTTCACCCATTTGAGCAGGTTTCATCTTCTTACGTTCAACTTGTTTGGTCAGTAAGCCATTGGCTTCTTTCATACCCAAAGCAAGTTGCGGGTTACCAATGTCTTTCATGATGATTGGTGTGCCTTTGCTTGCCGCTTGGTAAGCAATACCACCACCCATAATACCCGCGCCCAATACCGCCGCTTGGTTGACAGGGTGCGCACCTTTTTCATATTTCTTCGAGGTTTTCTTCACCACTTGGTCATTGATGAATAAACCGATCAATGCACCTGCTTGTGGTGTGATTGCTGCTTTGGCAAAGCCCGCTGCTTCTGCTTTTAATGCATCATTACGTGGAAGGCTTGCACCTGCTTGTAGTGAGTCAAGAAGAAGTTTTGGCGCTGGGTATTGAGCAGGGTTTGCTTTTGCAAGAACCGCACCTTTTGCCGAGTTGAACGCCATCATTTGTTCAAGTTGGTTAAGCTTGACTGGGTCAATTTTTTCTTGACGTTTTGCTTTCCAATCTACACGACCTGCAAGGGCTTGTTTCACCAAGTCAATTGCAGCATCTTGGAGTTTGTCAGCCGTTACAACCGCATCTACAGCACCATCTTTCAGTGCAGCAGCAGGTTTTTTCGGCGCAGCCATTGCCATCCATTCAACCGCATTGTCGATACCAATCACGCGGCTTAAACGAACTGTACCACCGAAACCAGGAAAGATCCCGAGTTTGATTTCTGGTAAGCCGACTTGAGCTTGTTCAGACATGACACGGTAGTCACACACCAAACACATTTCAAAACCACCGCCCAATGCCATGCCATTGATTGCAGCAACTTTAGGAATGTCTAGATCTTCAAAGCTGTTGAAGATGTCATGTACAGGCATTGCCCAGTCGATAATCGCTTGTTCACCTTGCGCGAAGTTTTCACCAAATTCTGTGATGTCTGCACCAACGATGAATGTAGATTTACCTGAAGTAACGACCAAGCCTTTTACTGAGCTGTCTGCTTTTACAGCAGCAATAGCAGCTTTAAAATCTTCAATCGTTGCACGGTTAAATTTGTTGACCGACTCACCTTGTAAGTCAAAGCGGAATTCTGCAATTCCGTCCGAAAGCATTTGGACGGTAATGGCATTGCCAGCGTGGATCATGCCTGATCTCCTTTATTTTGGAGGACTTCTAAGTTGATGTTTTGAAGCGTGTTCGCTTGTTCTGCGCACGAAAATGCTTCGCTAATCTTACGATAACTATATCCAAAAAGAACATAACAAGTTGTATCAAGCAGTGACGCAATGGTCATCAATTTTAATTTCATTTACAGCAAAAATTATTGAAGTGAAAACCGTACTTAAAATTGTTTAATAAGATGCATCTGTTTTTTATACAAAAATTGTACTGCTTCATTTTTTGTTGTGCTTGATGGCGAGTCAAAAACCACCATTCACCACTATGCAATCTGTGTCAAAAAAGTCAATTGTATTTTGGAATTTTCCAGTAAATCTGAATGCACTTGGTGGCTTTTTAGGGAACCAGATGCCATGAATAAACCTAGGCAATATGATGGTCACTTCATCTGAATCTTTCGCTTCATAAAAGAGAGAGGTGACGGGGCGATATGAAATTTATATTCAAATTTGCTAGAATTTCGCCAAAATTAATGTCTAGCCCCATGATCACGTTGTAGAACGTGACCATCAGAAGCAATGAAAAGAGTGTTGTATGATTAAGTGGATTATCTTGGCGATTTTTGTGATTTCTGCGTTGTATATCCAAAATCGCGGTAAAGTGCGTCATTCTTTTTACCGTCAATTTTTTGATCATTCGACCTTGTTGGCGCCCATCAACTTTTTAATGTACCTGTTTTCCAAGGTGCCGAATCAGCCGTATATTGAAACCCAATATTTTAAAGATTTGAAAGTTTTGGATGAAAACTGGGAAATGATTCGAGATGAAGCCCAAGCGTTATATGCATGTGGTGGAATTAAAGCCTCCAGTAGTTATGATGACCTTGGTTTTAACTCATTTTTCAAAACAGGTTGGAAGCGTTTTTATTTAAAATGGTATGACTCTGCGCATCCATCCGCTGCCGAACTCTGCCCCAAAACCACCGAATTATTAAAGACTTTACCTAGCATTAAAGCCGCAATGTTTACCGAGCTGGCACCCGACAGTCGTTTGGTGCGCCATCGAGATCCTTATGCAGGTTCACTGCGTTATCACTTGGGCTTAATTACCCCGAATGATGACCGCTGTTTTATTGATGTCGATGGACAACGTTATTCATGGCGTGACGGTGAAAGCGTGGTGTTCGATGAAACGTATATTCACTATGCCGAGAATAAAACCGAGCAAAACCGCATTATTTTCTTTGCTGATGTTGAACGTCCATTAAAGACGCGTTTGATGCAAAAGTTTAATCATTGGTTTGGTAAAAATGTTATGACAGCGGCCAGTTCACCCAATGAAACAGGCGATCAAACGGGCGGTTTGAATAAGGTTTTTGGAACAGTTTATCAAGGGCGATTAAAAGCCAAAGCCTTAAAGAAAACCAATCGCAAATTGTACTATTTGTTAAAATGGTTCCTGATGTTAGGTATTTTTTTCCTGATCTTTGTACGTCCTTACGTGTTCTAAGCATTGCTAAACCGGAACGTCCTGCGGGACGTTTTTTTAGGTCTGAAAGTCGTGGGTACTTGCTCTTACAGTTTGCTATTTTTTGTGTAAGATAAGAGCAAATGGGGGAGAATATGCAAAAATTTAGTTCAAAAAAAGATTGGTGGATTCTCGGTTTTATCATTGCCATGACGGGCTTATTGCTTCAATTGTTATTGACCATGTATGCCAAAGGAAACATGGTGCAATATCCAGTGCATACTTTAACTTATGTACTGACTATAGTGGTGTTGTGGTGGCCTGTATGGAGCACACAATATCGGATTGAAGCAGAACAATTGGTCATTACCAGTCTGTTTTTGACTTGGAAAATTCCCTTGTCTGCCATTCAAAAGATTAGTCCCAGCAATAATTCAGTGTCTTCGCCTGCACTTTCTTTAGATCGTCTCCGAATTGATTATCAAAAACAGGGTAAAGCCAAATTCATTTTGATTTCACCTAAAGATAAGCAGGCTTTTACGCAAGCCTTACAACAGGCGCAGCAGTCGATCAGTTAAATCGGTCTCTGATTGAATCGCATAAAAGCCCGCTCTCATCAGTTAGACCGCGGGCTTTTTTATGCTTTAAAAGCCTTCAAGCACCAATTTACCTTGAGTCTGCTCTGACTCAATCACATGGTGGGCTTGACGGATATTCTCCGCATTGATACTGCCCACGACCTGATTGAGGGTGGTTTTAATTTTCCCTGTTTCAATCAGTTGCGCGACCTGTTGTAGAAGATGGGCTTGTGCTGTCATGTCAGGCGTTTGGAACATAGAGCGGGTAAACATAAACTCCCAATGTACTGCAATCGATTTGCGCTTAAACAGGCTAATATCCAACTGTTCGGGGTCATCAATTAGACCAAACCTACCTTGTGGCGCAATTAACTCGGCAATCTGGGTCAGATAACTGCCTGTGTGCGTGGTGGAAAATACGTAACGTGGTGCCGTTATATGGTGTGCCTGTAGTTGCTCGACCAAGGATTGACGATGGTCAAGTACGATGTCCGCACCCAACTGTTTCACCCATGCCTGTGTTTCTGCACGAGATGCCGTGGCAATCACTTGCAATTGGGTTTTGGCTTTGAGCAGTTGAATGGCCATGGAGCCGACACCTCCTGCACCACCAATAATCAAAATGGATTCATGCGGGTGATCATGCTGTTGCACCTGTAAGCGATCGAACAACATTTCCCAAGCGGTAATGGCAGTGAGTGGCAATGCCGCCGCTTCAGCAAAAGCTAGATTCTGCGGTTTTAAACTGATAATCCGTTCATCGACCACATGAAATTCGGCATTGGTGCCTGCTTTGGTTAAGTCGCCTGCATACCAGACCTGATCGCCGACTTTAAAGTGTTCTACTTCTGGACCAACGTCGACCACTTCACCTGCGGCATCCCAGCCCAAAACTTTATATTGTCCCTGTTCGGGGGAAACGCGGGTACGGATTTTACAATCGACGGGATTCACCGAAACGGCTTTGACTGCCACCAAGACTTCGCGGTTTTTTGGGGTGGGCGTTGGGAGTTCAATATCTTGTAATTGTTCGGCCGTACCGGCTTGTAAATATCCAACAGCTTTCATATTGTTAATCTCAAATTGGGTTTATGCTTAAAATCTTAACGTAATTTGAAATTTGGTATATACGGTTAAATTCTGCATATAGTGTAGAAAAGGATACTATTGAAATGGGTAAAGCAAAGCACTCTCGCTTTAATTGCAGTCCAGGCTGTGCGGTTGAGGCTGCAATTGGTATTTTAGATGGCAAGTGGAAAAGTATCATTCTATGGCATTTGTTGACCGAGCATACCTTACGTTTTGGTGAAATTCGTAAACGGATTCCCAATGTCACTCAACGCATGTTGACCAATCAACTGCGTGAGTTGGAAGAGGACGGTATTATTCACCGTGAGGTTTATCCACAAGTTCCGCCAAAGGTGGAATATAGTTTGACGCCTTTAGGTATGAGCTTACGTGAGATTTTATTGGCGCTAAAAGCTTGGGGAGATGAGCACATGGATCTGTATGGACAAGTGATGCTACAACCTCAAGATGTAGAGCCAACTTGAGATTTGTAACTTTAAGCCCGCTGTATTGCTCTAAAATCACCAGAATAAGATTGTCGATCAAACGATTTGATTGACTGGCTTGAAAAAGCCCCTTCGCACATCCACATCATTGAATAACTTTCTAAGGTTTTAACGCACTGTGAACGAAAACGCCCGCGAACATATCGAAAAGATTCTGGCCAATATGACCACCTTGCCCGGTGTTTATCGGATGTTGGGCAAAGAGGGGGAGTTACTGTATGTCGGCAAAGCCAAAAATCTGAAGAATCGGGTGTCGAGTTATTTTGTTAAAACCATTGAGCATCCCAAAACTCAGGCGCTGGTGGCACGGATTTATGATATTGAAACTTTGGTGGTCCGTTCTGAAACCGAAGCACTACTGCTTGAGCAAAATCTGATTAAACTGCATCGTCCGCCATACAATATTATGCTGCGCGATGATAAATCCTATGTCTATATCTTTATTTCGGCAGACAAACCTTATCCGCGCATTGCCAGTGGACGCGGGAAAGGCAAACATCAAATCGGCAAGTTCTTTGGACCTTATCCGAGTGCATATAATGCACGTGATACGCTGTTGGTGCTTCAGAAACTGTTCAATGTTCGGCAGTGTGAAAATAGCTATTTTTCGCAGCGTAAGCGCCCATGTTTGCAGTATCAGATTAAGCGCTGTTCTGCCCCGTGTGTCGGCTTGATCAGCCCTGAGGATTATCAGGAAGACGTGAATAATTCTATCCGCTTTTTAAAGGGCGATACCAAAGAGTTGAATCAGGAATTGATTCAGAAAATGGAAGCTGCGGCTGAAGCTTTGGAGTTTGAGAAAGCCGTATTTTATCGTGATCGTATGGCCTTATTACGTGATGTACAGGCGCAGCAAGCCATTTATAAAATTAAGGGCGAAGCCGATATTTTGGCAATTGCCTATCAGGCGGGCGTGACCTGCGTGCAAATTATGCATGTCCGTAATGGCAAAATGCTAGGCGGAAAAGCTTATTTCCCCGATATGTTGGGTGATGATCTGAGTGAAATGCTGTCGGAATTTATGGCCAATTTTTATTTTCAGGTGGCGGATGAAGTGCCGAATGAATTGATTGTGAATGTCGAAATTCCCAATCGAAAAGAATTGGAACAGGCTTTACAGCAGCATTTTGAACAAAAAATCCAGATTAAACATAATGTGCGTGAGACCCGAGCTGAGTGGCTAGAATTGGCGCAGATGAATGTGCAACACGCCATAAAAGGCAAATTGGCGAATCATTTAGAACTCAATGAGCGGTTTCATCAACTCGAACAGGTGGTCGGGCGTCCTGTCGATCGGATTGAATGTTTTGATATTTCCCATACCATGGGTGAAGCTACCATTGCTTCTTGTGTGGTGTTCGATGCCGGTGGCGCGCGAAAACGCGATTATCGTCAGTTCTCGATTCAGGATATTACCGAAGGTGATGATTATGCAGCGATGCGCCAAGCGCTGACTCGCCGTTATAAAAAAGCCATGCTGCCCGATTTATTGCTGATTGATGGCGGCAAAGGTCAATTGCATATGGCAATGCAGGTGATGCAGGATTTAGAGTTAGATGCCTTTATGGTGGGGGTGTCTAAAGGTGAGGGGCGTAAACCTGGATTGGAAACCCTGCATTTTACGGATGGCACTAAAATCCAATTGCCCGAAGATCACAAGGCTTTACATTTAATTCAGCAAGTGCGTGATGAAGCGCATCGTTTTGCCATTACCAAACATCGTGCTAAACGAGATAAAAAGCGGGGTTCTTCTGTTTTAGAGGTGATTCCTGGGCTTGGACCGAAACGTCGTCGTGATTTATTGACACATTTTGGGGGTATTCAAGGGGTGCTGAAAGCTTCGGAAAATGAAATTATGCTCGTGCCCGGTTTGGGGGAAGTCATGGCACGGACCATTTATAAAATTTTGCATGAATCCCTATGAGTAAATAGCAAAAATGCTCAGTGACGTATGAGTCATAGAGCATTCACAAATGTGAGTACATGGTGAACAATATTTGCTAAAGGATAAAATAAGAGACAGGCATGACGCTGTTAGCTGTGTATCAAGCACTTGAGCAAAATGAATGGATTGAAATACCAACAGGTTGGTTACAGGGTCGAACAATTTACGGTGGCGTGGTTGCGGGTCTGATGATGCAAAAGGCATTGGTGAGCATTGCCGATCGTTCTAAACGATTGCTCAGTACCAGTGTCACTTTTGTTGGACCTGTACAACAAGGCACAGCACGGCTAACTGCCGAGATTTTACGTCAAGGTAAGTCCGTGACCACCATTGAAGTCCGCTTATGGCAAGACGATGCCGTACAAAGTATTTTAATTGCCAGCTTTGGTGCTGCCCGATCTTCTGAAATTCAGGTGCGCCAAGAACGTACAGCGCCAAACTATGTGGCACCCCAGCATTTACAAGGTATGCAGCTGAATACGCAGTTTCCGCAGTGTTACCAGCAGTTTGATGTGCGTTGGGCTGAAGGTGAAACACCATGTACTGGCAGTGCACAAAGTGACTTTGGTGGCTGGTGTCGGTTTCATCCCGAAAAGCATACGAACCGTTCTTTTGAGGTTGCCGATTTAATGACGCTCTTTGATATTTGGCCGCCTGGCGTTTTACCGCTGTTTAAGACACTCGCACCTGCCAGTTCTTTGACGTGGCATGTGACTTATGTCAATCCATTACAGCAAAATTTACATGATTGGTTTAAATATAAAGTATTTACGGACTACGCTGCGGAAGGTTATGCCACCGAATATGCGCATTTATGGGATGCCAAAAATCGTTTAATTGCGATTTCTAGACAGACAGTTACCGTGTTTGCCTAGTGACACTGTACCTCAATTCGTATAAAGTGGCGCTAAATACGATGAGTTAAATGTGTTCGTTTGAACCATAGAATCATCGCTCATAAAGGGGAAAAGTTGGCGGTGTCTATGACAGCAGGTCGAATCCTGAATATTCCAAATATCTTGACCTTGGCGCGTATCGCCTTGATTCCTGTATTTTTATTAATTGCCTATTGGCCACCCGCGATTGGTGTTGCAGGACATGATGGTGGCTTAACGCGGCATCTTATTTTGACTGCGATTTTTGTCCTTGCCGCAGTGACAGATTGGTTTGATGGCTATTTGGCACGAACTTTAAATCAGACGTCTGCCTTTGGCCGTTTCCTTGATCCTGTGGCAGATAAGCTCATGGTTGCAGCGGCCTTAATTGTCTTGGTGCAATGGCAGCCGTCAATTTCAATGGCTTTTGCGGCAATTGTGATTATTTCGCGTGAGATTACGGTCTCTGCATTAAGAGAGTGGATGGCAGAGCTTGGGGCACGTACCAATGTGGCCGTCTCTACCGTGGGTAAATACAAAACAGCTTTTCAAATGATTGCAATTTCAGTGTTTTTACTCAACTGGCAACCCTTGGAAACGCTGGCTTATTTACTGCTGTATACGGCAGTTGTGCTGACTTTATGGTCAATGTTCATTTATTTAAAAGCAGCATGGCCGTATTTAAAGCAGCCTTAATTGAGCGCATGAAAGAAAACTCCAAATATGGAGTTTTTTTTATGTCTGAAAATTAAAACCAGCAATCTAAAATGCTCCGCACATTAAAAAGCCCAAGACACGGCTTGAGCTTTTTAACTCTGAGGAGAATAGCGCATGCAATACGTCATGGAAACATAAAGCTGCTGAAGAACTATAATCATATTATGAGAATATGTTGGCCTTATCAACCAGAAAAACTAAATCAATTTGTTCAATTCTTGTATACGTGACACAACTTACATTTCAGCCGGGGGCTGCGTCGATAAAGCGATAACTTGTTGTTCAATCAAGGCGGCATTGCTATGTAAGACTTCAATCAGTTTGTCTAAGTTGACAAATTCAAAACGTTTTCTTGAGCCGAGTACGGTCAGAGCCAAAGGAGGTTCTTTACTAGAAAACTTGATGGGAACAGATAGGCCAGAGACATTGGGATCGACTTCACCATTTGAGAAATAATAGCCTTGTTTCTTGATTTTTTTCATCTTATTCAGAAACTCTTGATCATTCTGAGCAAATCCAACTTCCGCCAATTGGGTCGAAAAACGTTGGTAATAATCTAAAATACCTTGCTTGGGTAAATGTGAAATGATGGTTTTTGGAGAGGATCCTACATAGACTGGGCGAGGGCAGCCTCGACCATAGGACAATAAAGTCACCCCTTTGGTGACTTCATGATGCAAGTCGATGCAAGAATCATGATTTAAATGCGTTAAGAGACAGCAAAACTCTGTTCGTTCAGCAATTTCTTTCATGAACGGAATACTGATTTGAATCAAGGGATTAGATTTATGCGAAATATAATCTAAAATGGCAATTTTTGAGCCGAGGGTATAGTCGCCAGAAGTCCCACTTAGGCGCTGTAACAGCTCAGCAGAAACCAATTCTTTTAAATAGCGATAGCTGGTTGGTTTAGAAAGGCCAAGTTCTTCACTAATGATATCGACATTAATGATTGGGCGAGACACTGAAAACAGGTCTAAAACGGTGAGAATTTTACCAAAACTAGAAAGTGTCATAAGAAGCCACAACGTCAAAAAGAAAAAGACATTTAAAGTGATGTTATAACAAATTGTTGTTGGTCATGCAGAGCTTTCGTAATAAAACGAGGGCAGATTTTAAATTAAGCGACCATCGATAATTTGATTAAATTTAATGCCAATAAGTTTATAAATAATAAATCAAATTATCATAATAAGATATTTTATTTGACTTTTACCGTAATTGTTATGAAAATAACAGGATTGAACTTCTCACTGTAAATTTTTCTGTTCAAAATTTACGCTTGAATTGCAGTTGTGACGTTTTCCTCACGTTAAAACCTGCCCTCTCATTTTTGAATATCTTCTGTTACCGTAATTGAGCGGATGGGACAGAGCTTGCATATTGATATTGCCGACCGTGGTGTGACTTTGAAAAAGATGATCCATTTAATTTCGTCTACAGGATGGGGCGATGTTGTTAATTAAGCCAATTTTAGCCTTTCGTCCAAGTCGCATGGATATGGTTTTTGCCGTTAAAACTTTTGTGGCAATGTTATTGGCTCTTTTTATTGCATTTTCACTCGACCTGACCTATCCGATGTGGGCAGCAGGCACGGTGATTATTGTGGCACATCCCTATGCGGGAATGGTGTCCTCTAAGGCGGTTTACCGTATTTTAGGTACGCTGATCGGTGGGATTGTTGCCATTGTACTGACGCCACAATTTATTGATCTGCCCATCTTCTTTACACTGGTTCTAGCAGGCTGGGTGGGGCTATGCCTGTATCTGTCTTTATTGGACCGTACGCCGCGTAGCTATGTCTTTATGTTGGCGGGTTATACCACGGTCATGGTGGTGTGTAGCTCAATCAATAGCATTAGTACCCATAGCGTGTTTGATATGGCTTTGGGGCGAATTTTGGAAATCTCAGTCGCTGTGTTATGTAGCGCGGTGGTGTCGAGCACTTTGTTTCCTGTACATTTAGGGGCTTTGGTACAAAAGCGGGTACAAAAAACTTTGGATGATACCCGCCAAGTTTTTCGCAGTATTTTAACCGATCCAGAACACAGCCATCGTTATACCCAGCTGTTGGCAGCAATTACCCGTGATACTTCAGATATTCATGCCTTAGCGGTGCATTTAAGTTATGAACGCGGTGCCCTACAAGGCATGACCAAATCACTACAAGAATTATTGCATCAGGTCAGTATGACGGTTGCCAACTTGGTGGCCATGTCTGAACGGGTTGCACAGCTAGACCAAATGGATACCCGTTATCGGCAAGTTTTACCACTGTTGCATGAGCATGTATTACAGTTTTTACGCGCGCAGCAACATGTGCAAGTTGATCAACTAAAACAATTACCCAACAGTTTTGAGCAAGATTTTACTGCGTTATCGGAATTGGCGACGGCTGAGCAACAGATCATTTTACATGCCTTAAAAATGGATATTCGTCATTTTGTAGAAAATGTCGTGACCATTAAATGTTTATGGGATTTGATCCAGCAAGGCGATAAGCGGATTCCAGAGCAGATTGTCACTTTAACTACCTCGTATCCGAGTTTGCATCGAGACCACGGTGTGGCAGTACGCAGTGCTGTCGCCGCAGTGATTGCCACGATGATTTCATTTTTGCTCTGGATTTATAGTGGTTGGCATGCGGGCTATATGATGGCGCAGTTGACTGCAGTTACGGTATGTATTTTGTCGGGCTTAGACAACCCAGTACCCGCGTTGCGCTTGTTTATTCGTGGTTCAGTCTATGCGGCAATCATTACCATGTTCTATGCCTTTGTAATTATGCCTGAAGTACATGAATTCTGGCAGTTGGCATTTGTACTGGCGCCGTTATCATTGTACTTGCTGAGCATGTTGCCGAATCCACCTTTAATGGGTTTGGCATTGCCGATGTTGATTAACTTCATCATGAGTTTAAATTTGCAAAATCGTTATAGCACCGATGCTGTGTTACTGATTGATACCGCTTTGGCTGGGGTTGTGGGTCCCATTATCTCGATTTTTGCCATTTATTTTATTCGAGCCATGTCGCCAGAAACCACGGCTAGTCGAATTTTGGCGTTGCATTATCGTGCTATGCGAGAAGCCTTATTTATTCCGTATGGTGTTGAATTCCGAATTCATTTACGCAGTATGCTCGACCGTATAGGGGTGTTGAATACCAAGTTGGTTCAGTCCGAGCAGCTCAAACAGGCCATGAATTTAGCATTGATTGAAACCAGTGCGGTCATCAATCTGAGTCGGCTGGCTGAGTTTGTCCAGAACCCGAACGTCAGTGTGAACTTACAACAGGCTTTTATTGCCCTGCAACGCAGTTTAGAACAAGCCTTTTTGGTGCAAGAAAAACAACAGCTTTTACCTGAAAGCTTAAAGCAGCAGGTTTTTGCCGAGTTGCAGCATGTAGAGCAATGTTTGCAACATGAACCGAATGCAGATTTTTGTATGCGGGTAAAAATGAATATTAACAATATCCGCAGCAGTATTTTCCATGAGCCACCCTCAGCGAAAATACCACGTGCGGCAGTGACAGGAGCTTAAGATGGGAGAGTTCAATGCATATGGAATTTATATTCCTGTTTTCCTGATTCAAGCAATTGTTGCATTTTTAATTTTTAAAGGAGTTTCAATCTTGACCAACCCATGGCTGGATAAAGGTTGGGTCGCATTGCCAGGGGTCTTCAATATTTGCCTCTACATCATTTTGTTAATGGGCGTGCATGAAGGGTTTTTGGTGTTTTGGGGTATTTAGGCCATACAGATGATTGAATTAGTTAAGAGGAAGCAGAAATGAATACCTTGGATACACGTAAAGTAATACGCCCCATCGTCACAGCCGTGATGTTATTGGCAGCGATCTACGTGGTGGTGCATTTATGGAATTATTATAATTCAGCACCTTGGACACGTGATGGTCGTGTTCGGGGGGACGTTATGCAAGTATCTTCGGATGTTTCTGGTTTAGTCACTCAGGTTTTGGTTGAAGATAACCAAACTGTCAAAAAAGGGCAGGTGCTGTTTAAAATTGATGTTGCGCGTCAGGCATTGGATGTAGAACAGGCAAAATCTGATTTAGCTAAAGCCCATGCAAGTTTGGCAGAGGCAGAAGCAGCATTGGCTCAAGCCAAAGCCAACATGATTAAGTCGCAAGCCAATGCCAATTTGGCAGATAAAAATGCCAGTCGTTACGGCAATTTAATGGATGGTGCAATTTCGAAACAAGAACAGGATCAAATGTTCGCAGCGCGTGATCAATCGCATGCCGAGCATGAGCAAATGTTGGCAGCCATTGAACAAGCCAAAGCCAATATTGTGCAACAAAAAGCGTTAATTGAAGTGGCAAACAGTAATTTGCATTTGGCGCAGCTCAATTTGACCCGTTCCGAGGTGCTTGCTCCCGCCGATGGAAGCTTATCTAACTTTAGTTTACAGGTGGGTAATTATGTCAAAACGGGAGATGCTGTTGCTGCCTTAGTCAATCGTCAGCAACTGTATGTGGTGGGCTATTTTGAAGAAACCAAATTGAACCATATTCAAATTGGAGATCCTGCTACGGTACAGTTGATGGGGGATGATCAGAAAATTAAAGGTCACGTGCAGGGGATTGCATCAGGCATTGAAGACCGTGAGCGTTCGAGTAGCTCGACTTTGTTGGCAAATGTGAATCCAACTTTTACTTGGGTGCGTTTGGCCCAGCGGGTACCCGTGAAAATTGTGTTAGATGAAATGCCGAAAAACCAGTTGGCTTTTGTTGCAGGTCGAACTGCCACCATTCATATTCAAACCAAACAATAGAAGAACAAAATGGAAAAGGATGAATATCCTTTTCCAGATCAAACTTTAAGGCTGCACACCTTCGGGGTGGCGATACCAACTTTCGATCAATAATGCGGCAGCAAGGCTGTCGGCAGAAAGTTTTTTCCCGCGACCTTGTGCTTGATAATGATCGAGTTCATCGCGTGCTTCGCGGGTGGTCAGGCGCTCATCGACCATCAGGGTTTCAATATTGGTTTGATGGCGCAAACGACGAGCAAACTTGCGTGCGCGGGTTGAAAGCTCCGATTCACTATCATCCATATTCAACGGTAATCCGACTAAAAATAAGTTCGGTTGATGTTGTTTGACTACTTTAAGTAAATTGTCCCAATGGGGAATACCATCTTTCATAGGGAACAACGGCAATGGGTTAGCACTGGAAATAATAGACTGCCCGACAGCCATGCCCATTTTTTGGGTGCCAAAGTCAAACGCCATAATTAATTGCGATTGAGATAAATCAGGCATGACCAATCTCTGAAGATAACCAATTACGGTCGACGCCCATTTTTTTGTATGCTGCGTCCCAACGGTCGCCATAAGGCAAGTTAAAGATTAAATCCATATCGGCATCACAAATCAGCCAGTCGCCCCGAGTGATTTCATCTTCAAGTTGGTGTTTGGCCCAGCTGGCATAGCCTAGAGCAATTTGATAGCGTCCCACACCTTCGTTATGCGCAATCGCATCCAAAATATCTTTAGACGTCGTGATACAGACGTTTTCCCCGACGGCAATCGATGAATGCCAAGTCGGTTGTCCGGTATGCAACACAAAGCCAGCCTCTGGACGTAAAGGGCCACCTTGTAACACATCATGCGGATGCACATTATCAGCATCAATTTCTAGATCATTAAGTAATTCTTTTACGGAAATGCCAGAAGGTCGATTGATAATAATGCCTTGCGCACCTTCATCATCATGTCGAGCCAAATAAATGACAGTATGAGCAAAAAACTCATCTTTCATTTCTGGCGGAGCAATCAGACAACGATGCGTGAGATATTGTTTGGTCACCTAAGCATTTCTCCTTTAAACGTCATCTATGTGATGACTACAGTCCGTATACTTTCAACTTACAAGACTTTGCGCTATTCACCAATCTTTTTTTACAGCTTTGACCTTAAATTTATACGGGCTGGAATTTTAATTGTCGGAGTTGTTTTGCGTGTTGTAGCGTGGTTTCACTAATTTCAACACCACCTGTCATACGTGCCAATTCCAAAATTCGCTGCGATTCTTCGAGTGAAATAATGGTGCTGCTGGCAGGATCAGTTTGCTGTTTTTTCACTAGTAAATGTTGATCAGATTGTGCTGCTACTTGCGCCTGATGGGTAATACAGAGAATCTGTACATGCTGGGCTAAATCAGCCAGTAGGCGACCCACAATTTCCGCAGTTCCGCCACTAATCCCCACATCAATTTCGTCAAAGACCAAGACTTCAGCTTCGGTTTTTTCGGCATTCATAACTTGCATCACGAGGGCAATACGTGAGAGTTCTCCCCCCGAAGCCACACGCGCCAAAGGTTGCGCTGGAATGCCTTTATTGGCCGTGAAGAGTAATTGGATAAAGCTTAGTCCATCGGCAGAAGCTTGTTCCAGTGGTTCAAATTTAAACTCAAAATGTGCCTCAGGCAGTGCCAGTTGCTTCACTTGTTCAGTCAATTGTTTGGCCAATGGTGTTGCTGCAGCACGTCGAATTTCATCTAGATGCTGCGCTTTCGCTAGAAAGTCCTGATGTGCCAGTTCGACTTGTTCCGCTAAGGTTTCAGGGTCTTGTAGGGCATGTAACTGCGCCAATTCTATTTGCCAGCTTTGGTATTCCTGATTTAAGGCTTCAGGTTGTGTGCGGTATTTACGGGCAAAACGATGGAACACTTCAAGTTGGGTATTTAATTCTTCCATGCGCTCAGGGTCATAGCTTTGACGGTCAATGAACTGGCGTAAATTTGCCGTTGCATCATCCAATTCGCTTTGCGCATTCAGAATGGAGTTATGTATTTCTGCCAATTGTTCACTGCGTCCCGCATGGGATTCTAAGCGACGAATGAGTCCAGACAATTCCTGATTGATATTCTGCTCGGCTTCATCCAGTGTATTTAAGGCATAACTACAATCTTGCATGATGTGTTCATGATGACTGAGTCGATCGAACTCCTGTTCAATTTCTTTATACGCCAATTGAACCACTTCTTCTAATTCTTCGAGTTGTAATTCAAGGGTTGCAATACGTTGTTTACGACTGGCTTGGGCATCGAGAGCAGCTTGATGCTGACGAATAGTTTGCAGCCAATCTGAATAGGCTTCTTTAACTTGCTGCGCAGGTTGGGTAAAATTACTGTAACGATCAAGCCAATGTTTAGGATAAGGTGGCTCTAAAAGTTGCTGTTGACTGTGCTGACTATAGAGTTGAACCAGAAGTCGCCCTAACTCTTTGAGTTCGGACAAACTGCTGGGACGACCATTAATCCAAGCTTTGCTGCGACCTGTAGCGAAGATGACGCGTCTTAAATGGATTTCACCTGAATCATCATCTAACTCATGTTGCTGTAACCAAGAAGCTTCGGGGCTATGCTGTTCATAACTAAACACGGCGCTAATATCGGCCTTATCTGCACCATAGCGCACATAATTGGTGTCTGTACGCTCGCCTAAGCTGGCTGAGAGCGCATCCAGTAATAATGATTTTCCTGCACCAGTTTCCCCCGTAAGAACATTAAAACCTTGATCAATATCAATGGCTAAGTGATCAGCTAAGGCAAAATTGATGAGAGTTAAATGTGTCAGCATAAACGCGTCCAAGCTGCGAAAAGTTTGGTTTCTGTAAGATAGTCAAATTTTTTAATTCTCACAAGTTTCAGTCTGTGCTGAAACTGTGTTGGATTCTATATTAGCGTAAATTTTTCAATTGCATAGTAAAGATTTAAGACTAAAGCAATTTGAGTCTCAAGCGTCAATCATATACAATTTTTCAGTTAAAATGGGGCTGTAAAAGTGTGACTCTAGATTTTCTAGTAAAAATGCTGTTTACAGATAAACACCGATTGATTAGTTGCTATTGCCTATTTAAACTACATCAATCATTAAGATATTTATGCGCATCATCTGGAGAATACGCATGTCAGCTCAGTTTGATCATGTATCAGTTATCAAAAAATCGAACGTTTACTTTGGTGGATTATGCATTAGCCATACCGTTCAATTTGAAGATGGAACCAAAAAAACCCTAGGCGTTATTCTTCCAACTGAACAAGCCTTAACGTTTGAAACACATGTGCCCGAGCGTATGGAAATTATTTCAGGTGAGTGCCGTGTAAAAATTGCGGATAGCGAAGAAAGTGAATTGTTCCGTGCAGGGCAATCATTTTATGTACCTGGCAATAGCCGTTTTAAAATTGAAACAGATGAAGTTTTAGACTATGTGTGCCACTTAGAAGGCTAAGTCTAGGACGGATAAGCAAAGCTATTTTAACGAAAATCAGTTAAACTATGGCTTAAGTTAAAATCCTGTAAAGGCAACTTTGCAGGATTTTCTTTTTTTATTTTCTCCCTAACTTTTTGCTTACTCGAGGTTGTTCATGGCAAAACCTGAATATTATTATGGCGTTCATTCAGTAGAGTCGCTCTTAGAATTGGAGCCTGAACGTGTTCTAACTTTGTTCACCTTAAAAGGCCGTGATGACCAGCGTTTAAAACGTGTACTTGAGTTGGCTGAACCTTTTGGTATTAGTGTGCAACAAACGGGTCGGGATCGATTAGAAAAAATGGCCGGCTTGCCGTTTCACCAAGGGGTAGTGGCCGCTGTTCGCCCTAATCCAATTTTAAATGAAAAAGATTTAGAAGCCTTACTTAAGCAATCACCCAATTGTTTATTGTTGGGTTTAGACCAAGTCACCGATCCACATAACCTAGGTGCGTGTATTCGTACTGCGGCTGCCATGGGGGTGGAAGCTGTAATTGTGCCACGTGATCGTTCTGCAAGTTTGACTCCGACAGCACGTAAAGTTGCAGCGGGCGGTGCTGAAAAAGTTAAATTTATCCAAGTGACCAATTTGGCACGGACTTTAGCGCAAATTAAAGATGAGTTTAATGTGCGTGTGGTGGGGACCATGTTGGATGAAAAGGCTTTGCCATTACAGCAGTTCGATTTTACGGGAACCGCAGTATGTGTGGTGATGGGTGCAGAAGATACAGGCCTGCGTCCAATTACCCAGTCTCAATGTGATCAAACCGTTTATATTCCGATGGCGGGCAACTTACAAAGCTTGAATGTGAGTGTGGCAACAGGCATGGCACTCTATGAAGCATGTCGCCAACGTCAAAGCGTTTAATTTACTTTTTATTGCTTAGCATATTGTTTAAAGATGATTTCACACCGCTCCCAAGGCTATTTGTTTGTTGCCATTACCATGTGTATTTGGGGCGGATTTACTTTGACTTCTCGCTTAAGTGCACAATGGCATATCAGTGCGTGGGATATCACCGCACTGCGTTTTGCATTGGCTTTTTGCATTTTAACGCCCATCCTCATTTATAAAAAAGACACTGCTTTTTTATGGCATAAACAACCGATCATTTTGGCACTTATTGGTGGTGTGGCGTATTGTTTAACGTCATATAGTGCATTTCATTATGTTCCTGCGGCACATGCGGCGATTTTCTTGAATGGTTGTTTACCACTATGTACTGCAATTGCGGCGTATTTACTGTTTAAAGAACCTTTTGATCGCCATACGTGGCTAAGTCTGGCGATTATGCTGACCGCAATTGGCTCAATGTCTTATTTGATGTATCAGGAAACAGGGGTTGCTTTTGGTTTTGGTGACTTATTGTTTCTCTTGAGTGCAATCTGGTGGGGAATTTTTACGGTTCTATTGCGGCAATGGAAACTTTCTGCTTGGCATTCCATGGCAAGTGTGGCGATTTGGTCTGCGATTATCTATTTGCCGATTTATTTGCTATTTTTACCGAAACATCTGGATCAACCAGAACCGATGCATTTGTTGTTACAAACACTGTTCCATGGCATTTTTGTGGTGATTGTTGCAACGCTGACTTACGTGGAAGCCATCAAGCGACTCGGTGCATTTAAGGCGGGCAGTATTGTGACTTTAGCGCCATTTATTGCCGCGATTCTGGCTGTACCTTTATTGCATGAACCGTTAAGTTTGGCAATTATGTGCGGTTTGTTGGGGATGGGAATTGGAGCTTTGCAACCGTGGCGCTGGTTGCGTAAAGATTCGTTACAAGCGCAGCTTGATCAGCAAAAGAGGTCATCTTAAACGGACTGTTTTTGCTGTGCCATGCTTAAATAGTTTTGATGTAAAGGTTCAAGATGTGCATAAAGATGGTTGAGATGACCATCATTGAGCACAATATCATGCGCTAGCTGTTGTTTTTTCTTTCGTGGCATTTGTGCTTGAATAATTTGTTGGATCTGCTGAATACTTTGGCGATCTCTTTGACTGGCACGCTCAATTTGTAAGTCTTCCGATGCATCAATTAACAAGACACGATCGGTCAGCTCATGTTGATTGGTCTCTAGTAGTAGTGGTGAGACCAGAATCACATAAGGGCTGGTGGCATTCTGCAATTGCTGAAGAATTGATTGTCGAATAGCAGGGTGGGTGATGCCTTCTAAAACTTTACGTGCATCGGCATGTTGAAAGATATGCTCACGCAAGGCTTTGCGATTCAGTGTACCTGTTTTATCGAGCACCCAGTCACCAAAGGCTGCTTGAATCGCATATAAGGCAGGCTGATTGGGTTCGACGACTTCACGCGCGACAATATCAGCATCGACCACTTGAATACCTTGGGTTTCAAACCAATGACTGGCAGCAGATTTCCCACTGCCAATTCCACCTGTAAGACCGAGAATGAATGGGTCTTGCATACTCATTGTCCTAGATAAACTTTCATAATTTGCTCACCCCATAAAAAGGCAACCCAACCTGCGATCGCAATATAGGGGCCAAAAGCAAAAGGTTGATTCTCTTTACGGACTTTAAGCAGAATAATTCCGATGATCGCACCGACCAGTGAAGACAGTAGTATGATCAAAGGTAACAGCAAGGGACCCATCCAAGCTCCTAAGGCTGCCAGCAATTTAAAGTCACCATAGCCCATGCCTTCTTTACCTGTAATAATTTTAAACAGGTAATACACAATCCAAAGACAAAGAAAACCAATGATATAGCCCCAAATAGCACCGCTTGGAGAGGTATAAATTGAATAGCTGTTAATCCCTAGTCCTAAAGCAGCCAATGGTAAGGTATAACGATCAGGTAAAAGCTGTGTATCGAAATCGATAAAAGTCAGTGCAATCAGAGTATAAGTAAGAATTAAACCAAACAGCATCTGAAGGGTTGGACCATAGATTGCGACGACTGTCAAAGCACAGATTGCAGTCAGTAATTCAATCAAAGGATAGCGAATACTGATGGGATTGCTACAGGTTCCACATTTTCCACGTAAAAATAACCAGCTAATAATAGGAATATTTTGAAACCAGCGAATCGGGGTTTTACATTGTGGGCAGGTTGAAACAGGTTGGCTGAGACTGAGTTTTGTCTCATCCAAAATAGTTTGTTCAGGATGAAGGAGTAGTTGACAGTCTTGACGCCACTCTTGCTCCATCATTTTGGGGGTACGGTAGATCACAACATTTAAAAAACTACCAATACATAAACTAAAAATCCCAACTGCGATATAAAGTGCAGTTGGGTTTTGAATAAAATAATCGAGTAAATCTTGCATTAAACCACAGAACCCATTTGGAAGATTGGAAGATACATGGCAATGACCAGACCACCGACAAGGACCCCCAGAATCGCCATGATTAAGGGTTCCATCATTGAAGTTAAGCCATCGACAGCATTATCGACTTCATTTTCATAATGTGTCGCGACTTTATCCAACATGGCATCCAGTGCACCTGATTCCTCACCAATGGCAACCATTTGTACCGCCATAGAAGGAAATTTATCCGTGACCCGCATGGCAAATTGTAACTGTTGTCCAGTCGCAACATCATCTCGGATCTTAAGCACTGCTTGCTCATAGACCACATTATTGGTTGCTCCAGCAGTTGATTCTAAAGCATCAATCAGTGGAACACCGGCAGCAAAGGTGGTGGCTAAAGTACGGCTGTAACGCGCGATAATGGCTTTATAAACCAGATCACCAAAAATAGGGGCCTTTAATGCCGCCTTATCTAAAAAGTCGCGGAATTTTTTACTCCGCTTTTTCGCTTCAAGAAATGCAGCAATCAAAACACCAATCGCAATAATCAGAATAAACCAGTATTTTTGCATCCATTCCGACATATTCACGACCATTTGGGTAAAAGCTGGTAGGTCAGCTCCAAATGAACTAAATAAATCTTGGAAAACAGGAACTACTTTGACCATCAAAATAATGGTGACAATAATTGCAACCACAATGACGGTGGCTGGATATTTCATGGCTTTCTTGATCTTTTGTTTCAGGAGTTCGCTTTTTTCTTTATAAATTGCGACACGATCCAACATAGTTTCAAGCGCACCTGATTGTTCACCTGATTCGACCAAAGAGCAAAATAAATTGTCAAAGTGCTGTGGATATTTTTTTAGTGCACCAGCAAAAGTGTTGCCTCCTTCTACTTCACCTTTAATGCCTAAGACCACTTCCCTCATTGCGGGGTTTTCTAGACCCTCAGCCACAATTTCAAAGCTTTGTACCAAAGGCACACCCGCTTTCATCATGGTTGCCAATTGACGTGTGAAAATGGTGATATCCAGTGTGCTGACTTTCTTTTTTAACAAACCTTCAAGAATATTTTTTCGCTTTTCTCGAATGGTCTTAATGGCAACCCCTTGCTTCCGTAATGTGACTTTAGCTAAAGCCATATTCCGTGCAGGGAGTTCCCCTTTAATTTTTGCCCCTTTGCGGTCAACTCCTTCATAACTGAAGGTTGGCATCATCTGTGCTTTTTTGACAGCCATGCGTTTATCCTTATTTTAAATACGTACTTTATTCGCTGGTCACACGATTGACTTCTTGTAGTGAAGTTACCCCTTGTATGACCTTCTTCAAACCCGAAATACGTAGATTACTAAACCCCAATTTTGCCGATGCTTCTGCAATTTGAATTGCATTACCATCTTCCATAATAATCTTGGATATTTCAGATGTAACTTTCATTACTTCATAGATCCCCACACGCCCTTTATAGCCTTCTCGACATTCTGAACAACCGACAGGTTGAAAAATTTTGAAATCTGGCTGTTCTATATCTTGTTCGCTAAAGCCCATTTCTAACAAACTATTTTTTGGTACTTCAGCAGGTACTTTACATTGTGGACAGAGTCGTCGAGCAAGTCGTTGTGCAATTACTAAGTTTACAGAGGTTGCGATGTTAAAGGAAGGGACGCCCATATTTCTTAAACGAGTCAGGGTTTCTGGTGCGCTATTGGTATGTAAGGTAGACATCACCATATGACCTGTTTGTGCGGCTTTAATCGCAATTTCAGCAGTTTCTAAGTCTCGAATCTCACCGACCATGACAATGTCTGGATCTTGTCGTAAGAAGGACTTTAATGCTGCTGAGAAGGTTAGCCCCACTTTATTGTTCACGTTAACCTGATTAATACCTTCCAAGTTAATTTCGACGGGATCTTCAGCTGTTGAAATATTGGTATCTTCTTTATTTAGAATATTTAGACCAGTATAGAGAGAAACCGTTTTACCTGAACCGGTGGGACCTGTGATGAGCAGCATCCCTTGTGGTTTTTCCAGAGCTTCCATAAATAAAGCTTTTTGTTCAGGTTCATAACCTAAGGCATCAATACCCAGCATTGCACTCGAAGGATCTAAAATACGCAGCACAATTTTTTCACCAAAAAGTGTCGGCAGGGAGTTGACACGAAAATCGATGGCTTTAGTTTTTGATATTTTAAGTTTAATACGTCCATCTTGAGGAACACGTTTTTCAGCGATGTCCATTTGCGACATGACCTTTAAGCGTGAAGCAAGACGGTTGGCTAGCTGTAATGGAGGCGTAGCAATCTGGCGTAAAACACCATCCACACGGTAGCGTACACGATATACTTTTTCATACGGTTCAAAATGTAAGTCCGATGCGCCCATGCGTATCGCATCAATCAATAATTTATTGATATATTTAACAATTGGAGCCTCATCTTCTTGAGGTTGATCATCGTTATCTTCTTGATTTGTATGCTCTTCATGGACATGCAATTCAAAGTCATCATCAAACTCGAAGGTACTTTTTTCGGCATAATTTTGTTCAATAATTTTTTCTAATTTGTCATGTTCAACAATAATAGCTTCAATGCTGAGCTTACTATTGAAACGCATGGCATCCATAGCATCTATATGCGTTGGATTGCTGGTGGCTACAAAAAGTTGGTGCCCGCGTCGAAAAATGGGTAAAATGCGAAATTTGGTAATTAGTTTGTCTTCAACGACATCCCTTAAAATATGTGCAGAGTCATAAGTCGAAAGATCAAATAAAGGCTCACCAAACTCTTCAGAAATTTTTTCGGCAATGATAATTGGTTTGAGTTTTAAATTCTCAATCAAATAGGGAACAATATCTTGGTTTGCTTTCTTTGCACTGCTAACAGCAGCCTGCATGTTTTCAGTAGAAACGATTCCATCTTCGACCAAACGGCGAATAAAACCTGTGAATCGTGGAGAACCTTGTAGTGCTGTCATTCGCTTAATGCCTACTTCAATTAAATTGTTTATAATTGGTATCGTAAAATTATACTTTTGTTGTATAAAAATACCATATCTGAAAGTGTTGTGTTTCGCTAACTATTAATCAAAAGCATGAACCAGTTTAATGAAACTGATATTTTTTGCCATTTTAATGGCTGAAAAAAATATAAAAAAGTGAAGTTAATACTAAACTGTCAAGAAAATTATCTTCTCAATAAAGAATTCCGTGTAGAATGTCGCCGTTTAAATCAATTGTTTTGTGAATGGGTTAAGTATGTCGGATTCGACGATCACACCTTGGGTTGTAGGGAATTGGAAAATGAATCCAATACAGGTGAATGCCAAACAACTTATAAATGAATTTAAAGAATTATTGAACAAGAATGAAATTTCTCCAGCGCAATGTCATTTGGCGGTTGCACCGATTTCAATCGCATTACATCTCGTAAAAGACGAATTAAAACAAGCGAGCTGTACTGTTCATGTGGTTGCGCAAGATGTTTCTCGTATGGCGGGAACTGGGGCGTATACAGGCGAAGTCAGTGCCACTTTATTAAAAGATAGTGCAATTGAACATGTATTGATTGGTCACTCTGAGCGCCGTGAATTTTTTGGTGATAATCCACAAGTCATTCGCGAGAAAGTAAAGCATGCATTGGCAGAAGGTTTAACGGTCATTTATTGTGTCGGTGAAAGCCTTGAACAGCGAGAGAATGGTCAAGCTGATCAAGTGGTATTACAGCAGATCTGTGACATTGCAAGTTGCGTTACAGCAGAGCAGTGGCAGCAGATTGTGATTGCTTATGAGCCAATTTGGGCCATTGGTACCGGGAAGACCGCATCACCAGAAGATGCACAAAACATGCATGCTAAAATTCGTGAAGGTTTAAAACAGCTCACAACACTGGGTAGCACAATGCCAATTTTATATGGTGGTAGTGTTAAGCCAGAAAATGCAGTAGAGTTAGCGGCCTGTCCAGATATTAATGGCGCCTTAGTGGGTGGAGCATCTTTGAATGCTGCATCTTTTTATCAAATCGCTCAGGCCTTTGCGCATACAAAATAACGAGGAGTTCATCATGCATACTTTTGTGCTGGTGGTGCATATTATTCTTGCCGTGTTAATGATTGGCTTGATTCTTGTACAGCATGGTAAGGGCGCAGATGCAGGTGCCTCTTTTGGTGGCGGTGGCGCTGCAACAGTTTTTGGTGCGTCAGGTTCAGGTAACTTCTTAACACGCCTAACCGCGATTTTGACAGCCTTATTCTTTATTACCAGTTTAACGCTGGCAGTATTTGCAAAACAGCAAACCACAGAAGCGTATAGCTTGAAATCTGTACAGACGACAGCACCTGCAACAACCAATTCGGGTGAAACTTCGCCAGCTGCACCTAAAACGAGCGAATAATTAGAATTAATCCTTTCTTTTTTGTGGCGATGCTACTAGAATGCGTCACAGCTGCGGTGGTGGTGGAATTGGTAGACACGCTACCTTGAGGTGGTAGTGCTTTCGGGCGTGGGGGTTCAAGTCCCCCCTTCCGCACCAACTTATGAATCCAGAAGATTAAGTTGGTGTATGCGGCAAATCTGTTGATGCGGGATGGAGCAGTCTGGTAGCTCGTCGGGCTCATAACCCGAAGGTCGTTGGTTCAAATCCAGCTCCCGCTACCAATCAACCTTATTTTAGGAGCAAACTAAAATAAGTAATTTAAGTGATTAAATTAAGAGATTTTGCGTTTTGATGCGGGATGGAGCAGTCTGGTAGCTCGTCGGGCTCATAACCCGAAGGTCGTTGGTTCAAATCCAGCTCCCGCTACCAATTTGATTTAGGTGCAACTAAGTCAGAGCAGGTATGAAGTATTTATATTTAGATTGAAAAATATTTCATATTTGTATATAATTTTTGCACGTTGATGCGGGATGGAGCAGTCTGGTAGCTCGTCGGGCTCATAACCCGAAGGTCGTTGGTTCAAATCCAGCTCCCGCTACCAAGTTTCTAAAAGAGGCTCACAACAAGGTGGGCCTTTTTGCACAGTGGACATTGGTTTTCTGTGTAATAATTGGGGCGATTGCGCCCTTTTTTATTGGCTATCGTGTAGTGTCGACATCAATTGGTCAAATAGTCATGCTTCACTGTAGTGGGTCTGTTTCATCGGTCAACACGGCCATTAAATCGCACAAAATGACGAGAGTAAATGAAGTTATCAAATAAAACCCAAGCACTCCAAGATTTAATCGTTCCTGCAGTGCAAGCTTGTAATGTAGATCTATGGGGGATTGAATTTGTCCCTCAGGGCAAACGTTCATTATTGCGTATCTATATTGACAAAGCTGTTGATGAAAATGTAGAACCAATGATCAGTGAAGACGGTGAGCTTGAGCTTGGCCGTGGTATTGGCGTACAAGACTGTGTGCGTGTCACTCAACAAGTGGGTGCTATGCTTGATGTTCATGACCCAATTTCTGGTGAGTATGCACTTGAGGTGTCTTCTCCAGGTTGGGATCGTCCATTTTTCCAATTGGAGCAGATGCCGGCATATATTGGTCAACAAGTTGCTTTACGCCTGATCAGTGCTGTTGAAAATCGTCGCAAATTTCAAGCGAAATTGGTTGCAGTAGATCTGGAAAATGAAGTGATTCAGGTTGAAGTAGAAAAGCAACAAGTGCTTGAAATTGATAGTAACAATATCGACAAAGCAAATCTGGTTTATCAAGATTAATTCAATTTATAAGAATCTGAACAAATAGGTGGCTTATGGCACGCGAAATCCTTACCGTCGTTGAAACGGTTAGTAACGAAAAAGGTGTAGGTCGCGAAGCAATTTTCGAAGCGCTTGAACAAGCTCTCGTTGCAGCGACGAAAAAGAAATTCTATGAAGGCACGAATTCTGAAGAAGCGCGTCTCCGTGTAGAGATTGATCGTAAAACTGGTGACTATAGTACTTTCCGTCAATGGGAAGTGGTTGCAGATGAAGATCATGAAATGCCTGCATGCCAAGATGCTATTTCTGACGTCGATCCTGCGAAATGGTCTATTGGTGACATTCGTGAGCTTGAAGTGCCTTCAATTGACTTCGGTCGTATTGCAGCGCAAATTGCTAAGCAAGTGATTGTACAAAAGATTCGTGAAGCTGAGCGTGCTTTAGTTGCTGATGCCTACGAATCTAAAGTGGGTGAGCTAATTTACGGCGAAGTGAAAAAGCAAACCAAAGATGGTTTCATTATTGACCTCGGTGATAATGCTGAAGCATATCTTGCGCGTGAAGAAATGATCGCAAAAGAAATTTTACGTCCAAAACAACGCGTAAATGCGATTTTGTTTAACGTGAATCGTGAAGGTCGTGGTGCGCAATTGTTATTGTCACGTGCACGTCCTGAAATGCTTATGGCTTTGATGAAAAAAGAAATTCCTGAAATTTCTGAAGAAATCATTGAGATTAAAGCCGCAGCGCGTCAACCTGGTGTGCGTGCTAAAATTGCAGTGAAAACCAATGATCATCGTATTGACCCTGTAGGTGCTTGTATTGGTATGCGTGGTACGCGTATTCAAGCAGTTCAACAGGAGTTGAATGGTGAGCGTATTGATGTAGTAGTATGGTCTGATGATCCAGCACAATACATTGCAAGCGCATTAGAGCCTGCAGACGTATCGGGTATTGTGATTGATGAAGAAGAGCGTACTGCGGACATTATTTTCGCAACTAGCGATCAACTAGCGCGTGCGATTGGTTCACAAGGTCAAAACGTACGTTTAGCTTCTGAACTGACTGGTTATAAACTGAACATGATGCTTGAAGAAGAATATCATGCACGTCAGCAAAATGAAGCACAACAATACTTAGACTTATTTGTATCACGTCTAGATATTGAAGAAGATTTGGCAATGGCGTTGGTGGATATGGGCTTTACTTCTCTCGAAGAAATTGCTTATGTCCCAGTTGAAACATTTGATGAAATTGAGTTGGATGCTGAAACTGTTGAATTGTTGCAAAGTCGTGCCAAAGAGTTGGCATTGGCAGATGCACTACAACAGCAAGAAAATATCCAAGACCCAAGTGCTGAACTTCTTGCAATGGAAGGAATGACACAAGAAATCGCGTATGCATTGGCTGCACGCGGAGTAGTGACTGTTGATGACTTGGCAGACCAAGCGACTGACGATATCTCAGATATTGAAGGTTTAGGGGCTGAGCAAGCAGGTCAATTAATTATGAAAGCGCGTGAATCATGGTTTAACTAGGAGGTAATATATGACGGACAAGTCGATTCAAGAGTTAGCACTCAGCGTAGGACGTCCTGTAGACAAGCTCCTAGAGCAGGTTCGCGATGCAGGTTTACCGCAACGTAAAGCTGACGACATTATTTCTACTGAACAACAAGATACCCTCGTTAACCATTTGAAGAAAGTTCATGGTCAGGACGTAGGGCAAGCAGGACAAATCACGTTGAAACGTAAAACTACAGGTACTGCTAAAGTAGCAAGTACCTCAGGTAAGGCAAAAACCATTAATGTAGAAGTTCGCAAGAAGCATACATTTACCAAGCCTGATCCTGAACAAATCAAAGCAGAAGCTTTGGCGAAAGCACAAGCTGAACAACAGACACGTAAGGCTGTTGAACCTAAAGCAACAGCTGAAAGTCCAGTAGCAAATAAAGCGGCTGCAAACTTAGAAGCAATGCGTGCTGCAGCAAAGCAAGAAACCACCAAGCAAGAAACAGCAAAAGCAGCTGTTGTGGTGAAGCGCAAATCGACAAACAAGCCAGTAGTTAAAGCACAAATTAAAGTGATTGAAACTCCTGAGCAGAAGAAAGCGCGTGAAGCACAAGCAGCTCAATTAAAAGCAACTGAAGAAGCAGCACGTCGTAAAGCAGCTGAAGAAGCGCAGCAACGTACACTTGAACAAATGCGTCAAATGGCATCTAAGTATTCAAACGAAGATGCAACTGCGACCATTCGTGTAGTGGATGATTCTCCTCTTGCTGCGGGTCTTGTTGGTCAAGCATATGAAGATTCATTTGCGAAAGAAGACCGCGACATTAAACGTGGTGCCAATACACCAGGTACACGTGCACCGAAGAAAGGTGGTCGTCGTGGTGAAGAGCAATCTTTCCGTGACAATACACATAAGCGCGGTTTAAAAACCAGCACTGCAAATAAACATGGTTTTGAAAAACCTGTTAAAAAGCAAGTTTATGATGTTGAAATTGGTTCAACCATTGTTGTTGCAGATCTTGCAGCAAAAATGGCGATTAAAGTACGTGAAGTAATTAAGTCACTCATGAAAATGGGTGAGCTGGTTACTCAGAACCAAGCAATTGAGCAAGAAATTGCTGCCTTGATTGTAGAAGAAATGGGTCATAACCCTGTTCTTGTATCTGATACGCAAGCAGAAGATAACTTACTTGAAGCTGCTGAAGGTGCGCGAGGTGTTCAATCTACTCGTGCACCAGTGGTGACAATCATGGGTCACGTTGACCATGGTAAAACATCGCTTCTTGACCGTATTCGTCGTGCAAAAGTTGCTCAAGGCGAAGCGGGCGGTATCACACAGCATATCGGTGCTTACCACGTTACAACTGAAAAAGGTATGATCACTTTCCTTGATACTCCTGGACATGCTGCATTTACGGCAATGCGTTCACGTGGTGCGAAAGCGACTGATATCGTGGTTCTTGTTGTAGCAGCAGATGATGGTGTAATGCCACAAACTGCGGAAGCAATTGATCATGCGCGTGCAGCGGGTACACCAATCATTGTTGCAATCAACAAGATGGATAAAGAATCTGCTGATCCAGATCGCGTATTGAACGAATTGACAGTAAAAGAAATCGTGCCTGAACAATGGGGCGGTGATGTACCCGTGGCAATGGTTTCAGCACATTCTGGTCAAGGTATCGATGAGCTTCTAGATCTTATTTCAATCCAAGCTGAATTGCTTGAGTTGAAAGCATCTGAAGAAGGTGCTGCACAAGGTGTGGTGATTGAAGCACGTGTTGACAATAGCCGTGGTGCGGTAACGTCTATCCTTGTTCAAAACGGTACACTGAAAGTAGGTGACCTTGTTCTTGCGGGTGCATCTTACGGTCGCGTTCGTGCAATGACGGATGAAAATGGTCAACGTATTCAATCTGCAGGTCCTTCAATTCCAGTGGAAATTTTAGGTCTTCCTGAAGCGCCAATGGCGGGTGATGAAGTTCTTGTTGTCAGTGATGAGAAGAAAGCACGTGAAGTTGCCGATGCGCGTATGGATCGTGAGCGTCAAAAGCGTCTTGAGCGTCAAAGTGCAATGCGTCTTGAAAATATCATGGCGTCTATGGGCAAGAAAGATGTGCCTATCGTCAATGTGGTATTGAAAACTGACGTACGTGGTACTTTGGAAGCATTACATGTTGCGCTTGCTGAACTTGCAACAGATGAAGTGAAAGTTCGTATCATTGGTTCAGGCGTAGGTGCAATCACTGAGTCTGACGTAACTTTGGCTGAATCTTCTGAAGCCGTATTACTTGGCTTTAACGTCCGTGCAGACAACACTGCGCGTCAAAAAGCTGATGCAGATGGTATCGATATTCGTTACTACTCAATCATCTATCAATTGATTGATGATGTGAAAGCAGCGATGAGCGGTAAGCTTGCACCTGAACATCGTGAAACGATTCTGGGTGTGGCTGAAGTACGTGAAGTGTTCCATTCAAGTAAGTTTGGTGCAGCAGCAGGCTGTATGGTACTTGAGGGTATGTTACACCGTAATAAACCGATTCGCGTATTACGTGATGACGTGGTGGTGTTCCAAGGCGAGCTTGAATCTCTTCGTCGTTATAAAGAAGTGGTTGAAGACGTTCGTGCAGGTATGGAATGTGGTCTTGCGGTGAAAGGTTATAAAGACATTAAAGTCAAAGATAAAATCGAAGTCTATGATGTTCAACTGATTAAACGGAGTCTTTAATGGCGGGTAGTCAGCGTCTTAAGCGAATGGCAGATACAGTTCAACGTGAGTTGTCTGAGTTAATCCGCCAAGAGCTGAAAGATCCACGCTTGGGTGGTCTTGTGACCATCTCGGCGGTGAAGGTCAGCCCAGATTTAGGCTATGCAGAAGTCTATGTCACCGTAATGGGGCGTGAGCTTGGCGATGAGCAAAGTGCAGTGGCAAATAAAGAAACTCTGGATGTCTTAAATAAAGCATCAGGTTTCTTACGCCACGAACTGGGTCGTCGTATTAAGACACGTATTACGCCACGTTTACGTTTTCATTATGACAAGACCAATGCTTATGGTAACTATATGTTTGGTTTGATTGCAGAAGCAGTAAAGGATTTACCTGCTGCTGAAGCAAAACAAGATGATGAATAAGCTCAAGCTTAAAATTGAGTGATAAAAAAGCCACCTTCGGGTGGCTTTTTTATGCTTATGATTTATTCACGACGACGTTGACGTTGCCAAGGTAATGGTCGATTCAATGTTTCGGGTACATCACCACTCATTGAGCGTAAGCGCAGATGAAGTGCTGCTTGCGCCATCAGGTTGGCCGATACAGGTGCGGTAATGAATGCTAAAAGTGTTAATAAAATTTCTGCGAAACCAATCTTTCCCTGAAAAGCAGAGAAAATCATGGCGGCAATTAGGAAACTACCTAAACCTAAAGTGCTCGATTTGGTGGGGGCATGCAAACGCATGAATAAATCGGGTAGGCGAATCATGCCTATTCCTCCGACCAACATGAAGAATGCACCAATCAGCAAGAAAATAGAAACCAGTATTTCCATGAGTAATTGCATGTAATGTGCTCCTTAATCGATGACATGACCAGAGGTAAAGTAGCGTGCCAAGGCCACAGTAGATACAAATCCAAGCATAGCGACCAGTAGTGCACCTTCAAATAGTGAGGTGGTACTCCAATAGATGCCAAGTACGACAATGAGACAGGTTGCATTCAAGAACAAGGTGTCTAAAGCCAACAGTCGATCCACAATAGATGGTCCAATAATCAGGCGACCCAGGCACATCATCATCGAAAGTGTGATCGCCACCATACAGATGCCTAAAGCATAGGGCAGAACGGTCATGTGGCATCTCCTGAGTTAACGTGGAAGATTTCCATTAATGGTTTTTCATAACGGTTTTTGATGTCTTGAATATCGATTTCGGTATTATCCGAACTTAATGCGTGAACCAAAATATCACCCCGATCTTGATCGATGCCCGCTGACACTGTGCCTGGTGTGGTGGTAATGATCATCGCCAGTAAGCTATTGACCTCATCGTGTTGGGTGTCTAAAGGTACGCGATACCATTTAGGATGTAATTGATCCATTGGACCTAAAACTAGCTTAGCAATCCGAATATTGGAGATCACAATATCCCAAAGTACAACAAAAAATAGCTTAATCGCTGCCTTCCAATGAATATTCGGTGTCTGCTGAATAAAGGGTTGTACTAAGCGTGGAATAATCAAGGCAAGTAAACTTGCCATGACTAATGTTGCTGCATCGAAACTATGTGCCAGCATTATCCAAGTGATTGCAACCAGAACCGAGACAAAAGGATGAGGGAGCCAGCGATGAAGAAAAGAGTTTTTTTGCATCATTACGGCTCCACAGGTTTAAGTTGAGCATCATCAGGAATCAACGTTTCATGGGTCTGTTGTTCTTGAATCTGACGTAACTTGTACGGTGAAATGTGCTCACCAGACAAAGTATCTTCACTGATCGTATATGGAATCAGATGTGCATTGGGATCGAGTTCTTCTCCCCCATATTTGGTTTCGGGTAAGTTTTCAGGATCAAATGGCTGCACACTGATGACTTGATTCAGCTCATCCTTTTTCAATATAGCCGCTTCATACAAGGCATTATTTTGAATTTGTAATGCAGTATTCTGGGTATATTGCTGTATAGGTCCTGCCGCGACCATATAGCCGATAAGGCCTGCCAATAAGACATAGATTGCAATATCGTTACGTGGCGGCGCTTTTTCGGGTGTGGCTTGGTAAGCGGTATAATCCGCTTCAATATGTGCGATTTCTTCGGGTTTACTGGCGCGCCAGAATAGAATAAAACCCACACGGGTAAAAGCGAGAATACTGAGCAAACTCACAATCAGAATCACTGCGATCACAATGCCTTGATAAGGTTCATTTGCAGTGGCTTGAAGAATAAAGACTTTACCGAGAAAACCACTGAATGGGGGTAATCCCGCCATCATTAAGGCTATCAGGAAATAGCAAATGGAGAGCACATGATGTTGTTTCATCTGTGGTGCAATTTTCAAATGATCTTTGTAGACACCACGTTGCGAGGTAATCCAGCCACAAAGTAAATAAAAGGCGGCTGCAATCAGCGTACTATGTACCAGATAATACAGCGTTGCTGACCATGCTTGGGTATTCAACAAGGCAATAGCGGTGAGTAAGGTTCCAATGGAAGACAACACCATAAAACCGACAAAACGGCGTAAACGTTCCGCACCAATGGCACCAATCACACCATAGAGTGAGGTGATTAAACCGATGGGCAATAACCAGTTTTGTAGAATGGACTGACTTAAAGCATCATCAAATACTGTACCGTTGACCCGTAAAATTGCATAAATGCCGACTTTGGTCATGATGGTGAAAATGGCGGCAACAGGGGTGGTGGCGACGGCATAGGTTTTGGGTAACCAGAAGCCGACAGGTAACATTGCAGCTTTAATGCCAAAGACCACGAACAGTAACAGTCCCCCTGCCACAGCCAATTTGTGTTGATCCGGTTGTAAGCTCGGCAGCAAGCGTGCGACATCTGCCATATTCAAACTACCAACACTGCCATAAATCATGCCCAGACCAATCAGGAACAGTGCAGAGGCCAATAGGTTGATGGTGACGTAATGAATGCCAAGCTGAAAGCGTGCTTTGCCTTGTCCATGCAAGAGCAGGACATAAGAAGCCATCAGTAGAATTTCGAAGAATACAAACAGGTTAAATAAGTCGCCTGTGAGGAAGGCACCACATAGTCCCATCAATAAAAAATGGAACATGGTATGGAAATAGCGCCCACGGGTATCCCATTCACGACTAGAAAACCACAAAACGGGTACTGCAAGTGCATAGGTTAATACCAGCATTAAGGCAGAGAGTTGGTCTAAAACCAAAACAATCCCGAAGGGTGCCGTCCATTCGCTTAGGTTATAACTGCTGATTTGTCCATGACTGGCCACCATTAAATAGCAAATTGCAGTAGCAAGCCCTAAGAGTGCGGAAATGAGACTGATGCCACGACGCCAAGGCTGACGCCAGTCATAGGCGAGTGAGCCTGAACCGGGATTGCCCAGTAAAACCAGAATAAAGCCAGTAAATGCAGGAATGAGGATGCTAAAAATTGGTGTATGTTCGGCCCAAAATTGGATGAAGTTATGCATTAAGGCTCATCCTCGCGTGGGTCAACAAGACTAATTTCTTCTTTTGAGTCAACGTGGTCGGTCCCTGATTCATAACGGCTGCGTAAAGCCAGTTGTACAATAAAGGCTGTAGTGGCAAAACCAATGACAATGGCGGTAAGGACTAGCGCTTGTGGCAATGGGTCGGTAGATTTGGAGGCTTCGGTTAATACCGCAGGCGAGTTGATTTGGACCCGCCCCATGGCAAACAAGAACATGTTTACGGCATAGCCAATCATGGCTAAGCCAAGTACCACTGGAAAAGTACGTGCGCGCAGAATCAGATAGATGCCCGTTGAAACTAACAGTCCAATCGCAGAAGCAATAAGAAATTCTAGACTAATCATATTATTTCCCCTTTGGTAATGGACCAGACATGCTCGAGTGGCGTGAGTCACCCAAAACAGAAATCATCAGCATGGTTGCGCCGACCACTGTGACATAGACCCCAACATCAAATGCAGCCGCAGAAGCCAAGTGCATTTCGCCTAAAATTGGAGGTGAAACGTAGATGTGTGCGCTGGTCAGGAATGGACGTCCCCAGAACCATGCTGCAATTGCGGTTAATCCTGCAATGCTTAGACCTGCACCGATCCAGATTTCGTATAAGCGTCCAGATTTGGCGCGGAGCAATTGTTCGGCTTGGTCTTGACCTAAGGCAATATATTGAATAATCAATGCCAATGAGGTAATTAAGCCTGCAATAAAACCACCGCCAGGTTCATTATGTCCGCGTAGGAAAATATACAAGCTGATGACCAAAGCGAGCGGTAAAATCCAAGAGGATGCAATACGGAGCATTAACGGGGAGGGGTTAAAGCGATAGGTTAAACCTTGTGTGATGGTCGTACCATGTGTACGCATACCATCCATTAGACAGAGTGTGCCGATACCTGCAATCCCCAATACCGTGATCTCACCGAAGGTATCGAAACCACGGAAATCGACCAAAATCACGTTAACAACGTTGGAACCACCGCCGAGTGGAATTGACTGTTGTAAGAAGAACCAAGAAATTGAATTATGGTCACGCGTCAGAATCAGCCAAGTGATCCAACCAATGCCAAGTCCACCGACAATAGAAAGAATGGCATCGCGCCAACGACGTGCTTGACTGGATTCATAAGGTGTAAGCTGAGGTAAGAGTGATAAGCTCATGAGCAACAACACAGTGGTCACAACATCCACAGTAATTTGCGTTAAGGCTAAATCTGGTGCTGACAAAGTGACAAACACCATGGTCACAACTAAACCAATGGCACCACTAATCAGGACAGCTTTAATGCGTTCATGATGGAACCAGAGCATCATCCAGCAGGCAGAGAATAATAATAGCCATAGCACAATTGCGAGCATAGGTGCATGGGTCAGTTCACGTGTACCTGTGGTCAGCCCTTGCCCCATCAGAGGAACAGCGACCAAGACAATACTAAACGCTACGATCCAGAGCAGGTAAGTTTGCAAGGAGCCTGTTTCTGTTTTACGTTTAATTTTTCGTGATTTAAGAAGTAAGTGTTTGAGCAGAGACTCAAAGATGAGTTTGCCTTGAAAAGGTCCCAAGGCTGGGTCTAGGTCAATACTGCGAATCTTACGGTTCTTTGCTAGAACGAAGTAAAAGCTTAAACCGCCAACTAGAGCAATTAAACTCATCACTAAAGGCAAATTAAAACCATGCCAGATGGCCAAATGTGTTCCCGAAAAGTCATGTAACTGCGTACTGGCACGTGCCGTACTATTGACAATTTGCTCAACAGTGAGCGCAGGGAAAATGCCCACCATAATACAGAGAATTGCCAAGAGAATTGCGGGTGCCCGCATGCCGATAGGCGGCTCATGTCCATCTTTATTAGGAACTTGCTCACCCAGTGGGCCGTCAAAAAATACGCCGTGGATTAAGCGAGTCGAATAAGCAACTGCGAAAATACCTGCCAAGGTTGCAACGATGGCTGACAATATGAGTGCTGGACCACTCAAGTTTGCCAATAACTCGGTAAAGAACATTTCTTTGGACAGAAAGCCATTGGTTAGCGGAACACCTGCCATAGCCGCTGCGGTGACCATAGTGAGCGTGGCTGAAAACGGTAGTAATTGCCATACGCCACTTAATTTGCGTAAGTCGCGTGTTCCTGTTTCATGGTCAACAATGCCTGCAATCATAAACAAAGCCGCCTTAAAGGTGGCATGGTTGATGATATGGAAAATGGCAGCAGCGACAGCGAGGGGAGAGCCAATCCCCAACAGGCAGACGATTAAACCGAGATGACTGATGGTAGAGTAGGCCAGAAGCCCTTTCAGATCTTCTTTGAAAATGGCGAAGAATGCCGCCATACACAAAGTGAATAAGCCAACAAAGGTCACAATATTGTGATAGAGCGCAGCACCAGCAAAAATCGGTAGTAAGCGCGCCAGTAAGAAAATTCCCGCTTTCACCATGGTGGCTGAATGTAAATAGGCAGACACAGGTGTTGGGGCAGCCATGGCATTGGGGAGCCAGAAGTGGAAGGGGAACTGCGCACTTTTGGTAAAGGCACCGAGTAGAATCAGCAACAAGGTTGGAGTAAATAAGGCATGACTTTGAATATGTTCCGACATGGTCAGAATCTGGTCAATTTGATAAGTGCCTGTAATTTGCCCCAGTAAAATGAAGCCCCCCAGCATCGCCAAGCCCCCCATCCCCGTAATGGTAAGTGCCATACGCGAGCCACGTTGCGCAACATCATAGTTGCTCCAGTAGCCGACCAAGAGAAAAGAAGAAATACTGGTCAATTCCCAAAAAATTAACAGCAGAATTAAATTATTGGAAAGAGAGATACCCAACATCGCTGCCATAAACAACATGAGCAACAGATAAAGTTTGCTCAATGAGTTTTTTGGGCTGAGGTAATAATAGGCATAAATAAAAATGAGCGTGCCGATACCGGTGATCAGCAAAGAGAAAAGTAGACCTAAGGCGTCCAGACGGAAACTGAGATCAATGCCCAGTTGTGGTAACCAAGACCAACTTTGAGTAATGACTTCACCATGAAAGACCTGCTTTGCTTGAGTCAGTAACAGAATTAAACTACTTAGACTGACTCCGATAGCCCCGAAAGCCGTTACCCCGCGCGAAAAATTTTTCAGCCACGAGACAAGGGTTGTACCCAGTACTAACGGTAACAAGATAATAATTGGTAGCACACTTGTATCCATTGTCGTGATAGGTCGAAACCTATGGGTGAATCTTATCTTTCAAGGATTACAGGACAGCAAAGAGATATCCAAAAAAATTCAATCTTGAAAGCCGTAAAGAAAATATAAAAGCGAAAAACAAGTTGTGTTGCGCAACTTGCAAAACTATAGCAAAACAAAATTTTACTATAAAAAATTTGAATAAATCCGATCTTATTACATGAATAAAACAACATCAAACCTTTTCGTGCACACCTATCGAATTATTTGTTTTGAGTTCTAAATTGAACTTAAAGCAGCTGTGCTATTGCTAGAAATTAGGAGGATGGATCCTGAAAAGAAGAGTCATGCTCTTGTTGCCAAAGTTGCTGAAACTCTGCTTGTGCTTCTGGGGAGAGTTGTTGGATTTGTGCATACAACTGCTGTGCCGCAGAGATGGAGGGTTCATCTGACAATGGCTCAAGCTCCGTTACGCCAGAGAGCGAGAGTTGACTCAGTTCGGCATAAATTTGATCGAATTGTTGTTGGAGTGGCTGCAGTGCAATGTCGTGGATACCTTGTGCAGAAAGTTGCAGGCATTGATAGGCGGCTGCATTTTCGAGAAGTGCTGTGCGGTTCCCTGTGACAATAATTTGGAGTCGTGGAAAGGCTTGATGTAACTGTTGCAAAATTAGGCTGCAATGTTGCTGATCTAGTTGTTCATCAATCGCATCAATGAGTAAGATGCCGTCGCCCTCCAAGCACGGATAGAGGCTTAAGGGATTGAGTAAGCACATGCGTCGCACAATATCACCAATCAACGCAATCCAGTTTTTTTGAGTGCTGGAAAGTTGTTGGAATTGCATGATTTTGCCTTGATAGTTAACCATCAATTGCAGTTTGGGTTGATATTGCACAAAAATATCATTCAGTTCAGGCAAAACCATGCTCAGACTATCTTTTAGTGCTTTTAAGCAAGGTGCATGGAGTTGTGCATGCGCCTGAAATAGGGTATTCGGGATATTTTCGGGTTGTAGGTGTTGACCTAAATGTAACTTATCGCGCATCAGTTGCTGAAACAATTGTGCCGTCTGTGCATTTTCCAGATCACTAATTTCGCGAAACCATTCAAAGAAACGGCTAAAGGTGGTAAAGGGAATGGCAGCCACGTCATAGGCATACCCCGCCTGAAACACAATCGGGTTGTTCTTGCTCAGTAAATTGATTTCATTGACAAAACGTTCAGCAGGATAATAAGCAATAAGCGGTAAACCTTGCATCGGGTCTTGCTGTAGGGCTTGATGATAAAGCTGTACCAATTGTTCGAGTTGTAAAGTATCTGCTTTGCTCAGTCCAATGCCTTGTTGGCTGAGAGTTTTATAGAGTTGCCAGCTACAGCGGTTGGAAATCGCGGGTTGTATTGTTTCAGACTCTGCGAGGGTGCCAATATCGGTAGGAATTTCGACACAAATGTGAACCTTGGACTGTAGGCGACTATGCAGGATATCTTGATCCAACATGACTACACCTGCGCTACGCAGGTCTTTGTAACGGGCAGAAAACCACGTTAAGGCCTGATAGGCATGCTTGAGGATACTGGTTTTGCCTGTAGCTTGATCGCCTAAAATTAGGGTAATCGGTTGATCATGATAATGAAATTTAAGCTCTATATTGGCAAATAGATTGGTGTGTTTGAGCTGTAACGATTCGATTTTCATATAAGCCCCGCATTCGTGCAACGGCTAGCCTACTGCTTGGCGCAATGAGACAGGCATCCTATTTTTTAGTTGTTGCATCAAGTCGTAAATATGGTGAATATTTAGACTTACTTTAGCACGAGTACAGGCGACATACAGCAATCTTAACTCTTCGTCACTAATTTTATGGTCTTGTTCCGTCAGCTTAAACTGATAGTCATCTTCAATGTGTACACGATCCCATTCTAGCCCTTTGGCTTTGTGCGCCGTGGAAATAATATAGTCGGCTTGCTCAATCGGGGTAATTTTGGCTAAAGCACGTTTGAGCGGGTCAGTTCCATGATCATCCACCAATTTCACCAACGGTTTAATGTCGCTGCCTTCATTGGTTTCACAGTATTCATGCACATCGTGCCAAGAGTTAAACCAAGCCAGTTCAGGCACGTCGGTGACCCGTTTGCCTTGTTTCAACATGCTAGCGGCATCGACAAAACGATTTAATTTGACATGGTCGGCTTGCAGACTGACTTTATCGCCATGCACTAAACCTGAAAGCAACAGTTCCATGGCACGGGCATTGGTTCGACATAAAATTGCATCCCGCATTTTGGTGTGTGGTTTATTCACCACTTGAGAGTTGAGTCGTGGATTGCCCAACAGCGGCACTTTTTCATTGAGCGCACCCAAAATGGCATTGGCATTGTGCGCAATGCTTTCACCAAAGCGAAACGAGGTGGTGAGGCGAGATTCGGGTAAAGGGAGTTGCTGCATGGCATTGACGGCACCACGCCAAGCGTAAATCTGTTGATGTGCATCGCCGACATAAATCACTTGGGTATTTTTCTGACGTAATAAGATGCCCAACATTAACGGATCGGCATCTTGTGCTTCGTCAAATAGAACGTAATCGGCGGGAATATTCGGTTCAGACAGTGCCCACAGTTTCAGATAGACATCGTGTCCAATCCCTGCCTGATGATTTTGGTCAATTGATTCTAGCCAACGTCGTTCAATAGCAGGATAAAGATGCTTTTGTAAGGTGTCGATATCGTCGGGATGCAACCAATTCGGGGCTTGCAAATGCCGTGGAGCAGGGTACTGTGAACTGGTGGAGCAGAAATAGCTCACTGCATTTGCCACTAAACTGGCAAGCCGACTCGGCATCAGCACGTACTTTTCATAACGCCCACCCATCATGCGTCTTAGGGTAATCGGTTCTAGCCGATACTCTTTAGCAATAAAGCTTGGACTTAAACGGGGCAAACGCAGTTTGTCGGTGATTCCACGTGGAACACTGCGAAATGCCAGTGAATGGAAGGTACGGCAGTCTACGTTGCGATGAAATTTACTTTGAGCTTCTGCTGCGATGGCTTTGTTAAACGCCAGATACATGCCACGTCGTTGCGGCATGGCATCACTGATCATTTGCAGGGTAGTGGTTTTACCTGTGCCGGCATAGGCAATCACTTTAAAGGATTGCCCCAGACGCGCGTTATCAATGGCAGTCGCCTGCTCATAGGTTGCGCTCGGTTTCTGATTGATATTCGACACAGGGAAAATAAGATTTAGTGGTTACGGTTGGCTTTTTCGACCAAACCCGATAAGCCTTGGCGTCGTGCCAATTCATTCAATACCAATTGTGGATCTAAGTCAAAATGACCAAGCATCACAATGGTATGGAACCATAAATCTGCCACTTCATAAATCAAATCATTTTTATTGTCTTCATTGGCGACCAATTGAAATTCTTTTGCGGCAAGAATCGTTTCAATGCTTTCTTCACCAATTTTTTCTAGAATTTTATTGAGACCTTTGTGATAGAGCTTTGCCACATAAGACGAGTCTGGATCTGCACCTTTACGCTCAGCCATCATTTGGCTGAGGTATGACAGCACTTCAACTTGCTCAGACTGCGCCGTTGAGGCATTCATCGCCAATGTATGGGGGTTGGTTGATTTTTCAGCATAAATCTGGCTTGGATCTTTTAATTGTGCATCCACAATTTCCCAGCCTTGTGGGGTGAGTTTGCGGTAAAAACACGATTCACGACCTGTATGGCAGGCAATACCGCCATGCTGTTCAATTTGCAGAACGATCACATCGGCATCACAATCGAGGCGAATTTCATATACAGTCTGGAAATGCCCTGATTCTTCGCCTTTGTGCCACAACTTGTTGCGTGAACGGGAAAAATAAACCGCCTGATTTTTTTCAGCAGTGAGTGCCAAGGCTTCGCGGTTCATCCAAGCGACCATCAGCACACGTCCTGTTTGATGATGCTGTGCAATGGCAGGGACTAAACCTTGTTCGTTAAATTTTACTTCATCGAGCCAGCGCACGTTGTTCATAGGGACTTCACCAAAATCAGTTAATCGAAAAGAATATTCAAGTTGATGCGAAAAACATCAGGCTATAGTGTAGGTGATCAGGTTGGATTTGTGTTAATTATCTTTCATCAATTTAGCCAGTCGATATGACGCAACATGAACTTGGACGCTGAGTTCATGCTGCATGTGGCGCTGTTTACAGTGCTTGCATGACCTCTGCAAAGCGCTGCTTTTCGACCAGTTCCAAGAACTCATCGCCCAAGCGTTGGCTTTCAGCCACGCATTGTTTCCAGAGTTGGATACGACGTTGTGGCTCCATGCCTTTGAGGGTGAAATCTTTACGATCCGGTAAACGTCCTAAGGGTAAGTGTGCCAGATATTCCTGTGAAGGAGAAATCAGCAGGGTGCGTGCTTGATGGGTTGGGTTGGATTTTCTCGATTTAAACATCTTGTCGAACCAACCCGGAGTAATGCTGTCGCTGAAATGCGGATAGAGCACAATACCTTGGCTTTCAAAGGGTAAATCGATGTGATAGTCGATCAAGCCCCCATCGCGATAAGCACCTTGCGGGGCATCGCTGATATTTTTGACCGCAGGGGTTACCCCGGGGATTGAACCTGACGCCATGAGCCAGTCTGCAACATTGTCTGGGTTGAAGTTCAGATAATGGGTTTTAAAACTATCGTCTTTGATTTTAAATTGTGGGAAGTTTTTTGGTTGGCAGATGACCCGTTGCATAAAAAGATTTAAATGCTGACGTGCAATCGCATTGCTGCCGACAATGCCAAGTAATGAACCATATAGAGCCAGTCGTTGATCACTTTGGAAGAGGTGTTCGGCTTTTGCGGCAATAATGGTGAGGTGATAATCGGGATGATCGACCAATTTTTGCGTTTGCTGATTTAAAATTCCAGCCAGCATCTCGCGTGAAATTTTCTCGATATCGGCCATTTTCATTTTTTGATGAAAAGGCAAATGAATATAAAGCTCTGCCAATTGCTCAGGCCCAAGCTTTTCACCTTGCGCCAAAATTCCTGCAAAACGCCATGCACCGACTGAAGAGCCGACCAAAAAGCGGCGTTGTTTGGCTTGTGGAAGGAAAGTTCCAAAGATGGCCTGATCAAGTCCTGTTAAACCTATACCTTTGGGACCACCTGCTGCACCAGGAACAATATCGACTTGTTGGGCATGTAAGCCTTGTTGTTGGATGAGTTGGCGTGCCAGATGACCAGCACGAATATTCAGGGCGGGAGAGCGCTTTTCAAGAATTTGAATCATGGTGCAATGATAAATATACAAATGTGCACTCAGTTTAAAAGTTCTGTCTGATGGCTCAATGGCGGGGAAAAACTTTAGGTGACTTTGCAGTCATATCGGGAATAAAAAAGCCTGAAGGGTTCAGGCTTTTTTGATGCTTAGAAACCGTGGTATTGAATGCCAATAGAAGCCAATCCATAACGTTTGTCTAAACGGGAAGCAGTGACCCCATTATATATAAAGGGTACATAGCCAATTAAGTTATTTTGGAAAATCTGACCTTGTAGGTAAGCTGTCAATTTAGGTGTGAAGTCATAACTGAACTTGGCACCAATGGTATGATTGTCTTTAATCGCTTGATTGCCAAAATTAGAAACACGGTCATCGATATTGTCGCGCCAAAAGCGCTGGTATTGATAGGCAAGCTGGCTTTCAAACTGTTTATAGCGCCAGTTCCATGAGCCACCTAGGGAAGCATAGTAGCTGTCATAGTTGAGATCTTTTTGGATATCCAAGTCAAATCGATCAGCATAATTTCCTATATCAATATCATGTACAATTAGACCGTCAATAATACACTGACCAATTGGTGTTCCTGTTAACTGATTATTCGAGTTAATATTGATATTGGCTTTACAATCCCGTCCATCCCCCGTTAAATGAACCATCAAATCCAATGCATCAACTTTAACTTTACTATATCCTAAAGAACCAAATAAATTCACTTGATTCATAAAGTCAATTTTATGGGTATAAATAGTATCGAGCTGAATTTGAGTATCACGTGGATTAGAAACAACTACCTCATTAATTGTACGGCCATTAACATTGGTTGGGGAAGTTTTTGCTAACTCATCAGCTTGATTGCCCCAGAAAGAAAGTTTAAAAGCAAGGTTAGATCGATCAGTAGAAAGACTTGCCGGAAAGTAAGTAATACCTAAGGCTCCAGAATTTAACTTATTCGTATCTTTGCCAAACTCAATTTCTCGACGCCAATAGTCAGCATTGATAGACCATTCAGGATGAAATTGATATTGGGCATTTATATGTGTACCAATATAATCTCCAGAATCGCCTTGAACACCTTCGCTTTCTCGTATATCCAAAAAGTCGACAGTATCGTTAACTAAATCTAGGCTTACATTAGTCGTAAGTTTGTTTTTAGCAGGCGTGGCTTGTAAAAACAAATCATCGGGCGCAGCATAAGTATGAGAAATAATAAATGCTACTGAAATAAAAAGTAATGATTGATTTTTCAACTTTAATTACCAAATAGAAAGTGAGGGAAAAGCCAGTGATGAATCACTGGCTTTTTTTTAATTTTTGATTATTGAATCGTAAAGTAGCCTGTAGTGGTCATACCGCTGAAGGCAGTTGCAGGTTTATTTGGAATACTAAATGTACCGAGGTTTAATCCTAAAGTTGCAGAGATCGGATACTTAGTCGGAGCAACAAAAACAGATACATCCGCATTAACGAAGTTGCTTGAAGTAATCAAATTCTTATAGTCAGTATAAGGTTCACGTAAAGCTGTGAATTTATTTGCTAGATCTGATAGAGAAATTGAATCACCTGTAAACTCAGTATCCTGTGCAACTTCGAATGAACCCTTAATTGAATTTGCCAGAGTTGTTTCAATTTCAATTACAGCGCCAGCCGGAATAGTAATTTTGCTGATGGCAATATTATTATCAAATGAAACGTTTACATTGCTAATATACGCGGTCAAGGTTTCAGGCTGGCCATTTTGACCAATTGCAGCAGTAGCCCGGAAGCCTAATTTAATAGAATCTGTATCTGTAATCGCTTTATTTAAAATAAACTTCACTTGAGCTAGAGAATCAATAGCATTCTTATCAACTGATAGACGCGCATCATTTCGAGAATTAATAATTTCTTGAATATTTTTATTTGCAACGCTCAGTTCACTATAGCTAGCAGAGACAATGTTATCCTGAATGTCAGCAATCACAGTAGGGTTGCCAGTTAAATAATCTTCTAACTTAGCATTTCCTGTTGAAGTTAGAGCTGTATTGATAATAGTAGTTACAGCTTCTACTTTTGCTTGATTCTCTTCTAATGCTGTTTTAACTTCATCAGAGGCAGATTGTGCAGCAGTATTGAATATGAGTGTTACAGCCGTCGTATTTACCCCTAAATCAGTCAGAAGAGGCGCACTAGCTGCTGCTGTTTGAATGGCTTTAGCCGCTTGCTCAGTCGTTAAACCAGAATCTTCAAGCTGAATTAAAATTTGTTGTAATACAAATACTGCTGCTTGTTGATTATTAGATCCTTCAGCAATTGGATCAAATGTAGTGACATCTTTATTCAGATTAAAGCCTAGCTGACTAAGCACATTTTGAAATTCAGCTTCTGGTAGTTCAGCCTGTAAAGTAGTTAGAGGAGTGGCAACTATTTCATTAGTCGATGAAGCTTGATAATTAATAGGTTTAACTTTTAACTCTCCAGCAAATGGCAGTTTGGTAACCGTATCAACACCGCCGGTAATGATAAAACCAGTTTCTTGACAATTTGCTGTTGTTTTAAAAGTAAATTTACCATTTTCATCTGTTTTTAGATTTGGATTGGCTTCTTTACAAGCAGAGTTAGTGAAGTCAACATCTGCACCAGCTAAATAAAAATCCACAGCTGTACCAGAAATAGTTTTTGGAGTAAAAGGTGTTTCAGAACTACCTCCACCTCCGCCCCCACCACAAGCAGTTAGTAAAATTGCAGATGCTAAGGTTGACCATTTTAAGGCGCGATTCTTCATTGAGTGTTCCCTAGTTTTTTTGTGAAGATTTTTAAATTTATTCAATAGTATATTTTTTAACTGTTTTTTTAATAATTTTTTTTAAAATTAATTTCTAACTTATACTTAAATTGTATTCTTCATTCTGTGTTTTTTATACATTTATTTTAACTTAATGTATATTTTTTAAATGCTTATCTATATTTTTAGTTATTGAAAATAAGTCTAAAAATATCATTATATTATTCACGTATATAATGATATTTCTATTCTATAAGATTATTTTCAACACATTGATCAGATTAATACTTAGAATTTTAAGTAGATTTAAATATTTATTTAAAAACACGCCACACAGCGAGCACACTTGCCAGCACAATGAGAATGACCGAAACAAACCACGGCGTAATAATCGCAATGGAGAGGAAAATGGCCATCAAGCTGCCGAATATCCAGCTACGCTTTTGTTGGTGTTCCATTTGTAGGCGTAGGCTTTGCAGTTCATTTAGCTGTTTCGCGTTCCAAGCCGACTGATTTTTTAAGCCATTTAAGCTATCGACCAACAGGGTTGGAAAATCTTGTGCACCCAACAGTAAATCAGGAATTTTCTGTCCGAGTTCTTTCAGATTTTTTTGTGGATTCATTTGGGCTTTGATCCAATCCGTCAGGATTGGTTTTGCCAAGCTCCAAATGTCTAATTCTGGATACAGGTCAGTGCCTAAGCCTTCCACGTGTACCAATGTTTTCAGGAGTAACATCAGTTGCGGTGGAATTTCCAAATGGAAACGGCGTGCAATATCCATGACCTGAATCAGAATACCGGCAAAGTCCAACTCATGCATTGGTTTCGAGACCATGGGTCCGACCGTGCGGCGCATTTCGCGTGCCAAGGCATCTTGATCGGTGCCTGGTGGAATCCAGCCTGCTTGATGCACAATTTGAATCAGTTGCATGAAGTCACTGTTCATCACCGCCAGTAACATGCGCGCAACGGTCATTTGGTCGTGTTTAGACAGCTCGCCCATAATCGCACAGTCCAGTGCAATAAAGCGTGGATTGCTTGGGTTGATGGTCTCGACAAACACGTTACCAGGATGCATATCTGCATGGAAAAAGTTGTCGCGGAACACTTGGGTAAAGAAGATGGTTAACCCTTTCTCTGACAAATCTTTACGATCCATGCCCATGCGGTCAAAAGTCGCCGTGTCAGAAATCGGCACGCCGGTAATGCGTTCCGCCACCATCACTTCTTTACTGTCCATATAGACTTCAGGCACATACATCATGCTTGAACCGGTAAAGTAGTGACGCATACGACGCGTATTGTCTGCTTCTAGGGTTAAATCCAGTTCATTCAGGATAATTTGACGATAGTCCTGAATAATTTCGGAAAGATGCAGTGCACGTGCAGCTTCTAGGCGTTTTTCTAGAGTCGCACCGAGCCATTCCAGAATTTCAAAATCTTGCAGAATTTGGCTACGGATATCGGGGCGGGTGACTTTGACCACCACTTCACGCCCATCATGCAGGGCAGCGGTATGGACTTGCGCAATCGAAGCAGCTGCAAGCGGCTGTTCATCAAAACGACTGAACAAAGTGGCAACATCGGCTTTGAGCGATTGCTGAATGCGCGTTTTCGCTACATCGGTACTGAACGGTTTCACTCGATCTTGTAATAATACCAACTGTGCCAAAACTTCAGGTGGAATTAAGTCACGGCGAGTGGAAAGCAACTGCCCCAGCTTAATCGCCAAAGGCCCCATGTCTTCGAGCGCTTGCTTTAGTTTGAGTGGATTTTTACGTTCTTTACTCGACCATGCCGCAGGGTGCATACGAATAAAAGCTAAGGCATGACGGGCCTTCTCAGGTAATTCTTCCGCAGGAAACAACGTGTCGAGTCTATAGTGCGCAGCAATGCGCCAAAGTTCGAGTAAACGTGAAACGTGCGGAATCATAAAGTGTATTACCTAAATTTAAAGAGAGTCTGGGAGTGCATCGATTTGACGTTGCAGTTGTTGGATTTTGGCTTCTGTACGGTCAATATTTTGATTGAGAACCCGTGTATCTTGTTGCAAGTCATCCATTTGCCAACGTGCAGCAAACAAGCCTGAATCTTCTTTGAGTGCATCTTCAGCAAAGAATAAATGACTGTGCAAAGAGCGCTTAAGATGCTTGGGTGCCAGTTGAATTTTACCCAGTTCATGTGCCAAGGCAGGGCCAATCCAAGGACTGAGATGCGCCGCCAAATCAGGTTCAGCCTGTTGCATGATCCTTTGGATATCTTGCAGTAAATGGTAATCGCCCTGTACAGGAATGGTACCCACATCTTCCGCCAAAAATAATTTTAGTAATTCCACTACATTTTTAACCTGTAAGGTTGCAGTGGCTGGCATAGATGTTTGTTGCGGGTCAAACGGGCGTTGCTCAAAAATGGACGGACGTTCTGCTTGACCTGTGACAGTTGGTTCAAGACGAACTTTATCTTGATCAAAGAACACATCCACCGAGAGTTGCGGGGAGTCGAGTACCACACGCAACATTTTGCCTTGCAGTTGATTGAGCTGAATACGCGTGATGGCATCCAGATCAATCACATGGTGAATCAAGCGTTCAACTGCACCGAGTGCCAGAATCGACCACATAGCTTAACCTTCACCCAGTCCGTTTAGAGTTTGAAACCACGGTGTACCGCGACGATACCACCTGTTAGGTTATGGTAGTCACAGTTCTGGAAGCCTGCCTGTTCCATCATGCCTTTTAGGGTACGTTGGTCTGGGTGCATACGAATGGATTCAGCGAGATATTTATAACTTTCAGCATCATTGGCAATAATTTTGCCCATGATTGGCAGTGCAGTGAACGAATATAAGTCGTAGAGTTTCGAGAACGGTTCAAACACAGGTTTAGAGAATTCTAAAATCAATAAGCGACCGCCTGGTTTTAACACACGATACATTGCTGCCAGTGCAGCGTCTTTATCGGTCACGTTACGTAAACCAAAGCTGATGGTAAGCAGGTCAAAGCTGTTATCGGCAAAAGGTTCAAGTGTTTCAGCATTCGCCAAGACGAAGTCGACATTGGTACAGCCTGCATCAATCAGGCGGTCACGACCGACGTTTAACATTGATTCGTTAATATCTGACAAGACCACATGACCCGTAGGTCCTACTTCGCGGCTAAACACTTTAGCCAAGTCCCCTGTACCACCAGCAATGTCTAACACGTGTTGACCACGACGTACACCTGACATGTTAATGGCAAAACGCTTCCATAAGCGGTGAATACCAAATGACATCAGGTCATTCATGATGTCGTATTTGCTGGCAACCGAATGGAATACTTCGGCAACTTTTTGCGCTTTATCTTCACTGCTGACAGTTTGATAACCGAAGTGTGTGGTTGCACCAACATTACCTGTGTTGGCGCCGCGTGGCAGATTGTATTTTGGCACTGTGCCGCTGACAGGTGTATCCGTTAATTGTTGTTGTAATGATTGTTGCTGTCCTTGAGGGATACCTTCAGGGAGTGGGCTGTTTAGGAAGGGGCTGACTTTGTCTGTTTGTTGAGCCGACTCAGAAGGAGGGGTAGGCGTTTGATTTTCATTAGACATTCAAGTCACTCCTAACATAAAAATAGGGTTAATGTTGCAGTGCAAGCATGATGACAGATTCTTGGCCGATGTGCAGCAATCATCATGCAATTGTTATGAATAATATACAGAAAAAAACTTTGCGCTGTAGGTTCGCTCAAGCGTTTATCCTGCTGTGGATGTGCTTTTACTGAAAGGGATGCAGATCGCCCGCATGCACTTTGCCAATAATTTGACGTTCGATGGCGGTAAAATCTTTGACAAACTGCTCTGCCGATTTTAATGGCTTCATCGCCAAAAAACCGTCCTGCATAAACTCATACATCACATCGAAATGGTGTTTGTAAGCCACCCCTTTACACATTTTAAACGCGGTATAGACCATAAATGAGCGCATATATTTGTCGAGGCTGGCACCCAGTTGATCGAGCAGCTCCAGTTGGTGTAAACGTGGCTGTCCTTGATCGAGTTTAAGGTAACTGAGACGCATCATTTCATCGGTGAGTGGTGTATTTGGAGCATAGTCTGCTAACAATTGGAGTGCGACCTGCTCATCCAACTGTACGGCGAGAATGGCCAATTCAACACCTGCAGTACCTGTTTTAATCGCATTGTCTGGAATGAGCTTCTCCGCTTTATGCACATATTTCATCATGCGTGCAATTTGTTTGGACAACGCATCAAAGTCAGGGCCGCCGTACAAACGGTTCAAAAAGTACTGCGCCATCAATTGGTTGTTTTTTACCGAGAAGTGCTGTTGATGGGTGCGTTGCATGCGATGTTTTTGCCACATTTGCACATCTTGCAGACGTTGAAATAGCTCAGCATTATTGTGATATTGCAATTGATAATACTGCTCTAGTAGGTCATCTAGGACTGCAAGTTTAGACATGTGCTATCTCGATTTGAAACATGTGCAAATCTTAGAGCTTGTTGCAAGTTATCGCTATGACAAAATGATCGAATACGGCATGAAAATCAGCCAATTTGTCATGAAATTAGATAAAGATCTGTCAAAATACTTATTCCGCTTGTTTTATACTGAAACAAAATGATGGTTTAAAATATTGAAAAATAATTTGAAATTTAGGGTAAAAACTTATGGTAAAAGAACAATCAGAACCAACCTTGGCTGATGAAGATCAACTGTCGCTTGATTTAATCGATGCACAATATGCATTAAAAGATACCCAAGATCAGCCAAATGCCAAAAGCGTTTTGGTGTTGGTGAGCGGTATTGAACTGGCGGGTAAAGGCGAAGCGGTAAAACAACTCCGCGAATGGATGGATCCGCGTTATTTGCGGGTGAAAGCGGATGCTCCTGTCATGTTTAACAATACCCAGCCATTTTGGCAGCCTTATGCACGCTTTATTCCTGCCGAAGGGCAAATTGCCGTGATGTTTGGGAATTGGTACGGAGATTTACTCACAACGGCTTTGCATGTGTCACAGCCCTTAGATGAAACGCTCTATGATGAATATGTCGATAATATGCGTGCCTATGAACAAGACCTAAAAAACAACCATGTGGATGTGATTAAAATTTGGTTTGATTTGTCTTGGAAGTCTTTGCAAAAGCGTTTGGATAATATGGATGCCAGTGAGTTGCACTGGCATAAATTGCATGGTTTAAACTGGCGCAATAAAAAACAATATGACCGCTTACAAAAATTACGACAACGCTTTACCGAAGATTGGATCATTATTGATTGTGAAGACGAAAAATCGCGTGATCAACAATTTGCCAAACATGTCTTAAGAGCCTTAGAACATTGCCCAGAGCATGTGAAATCGGCACAGCATAAATGGAAGCAGGCCGATATCCCCACGGTGCTACAACAGCCGCCTGTGGAAAAAATTGATAAGAATGAATATAAGCTAGAGCTTGATAAGTTGACTCGAAAAGTGGCAGATGCATTACGTTTTGGAGAACGCAATGTGATTATTGCCTTAGAAGGGATGGATGCAGCAGGTAAAGGCGGAGCGATTAAACGGATTGTCAAAAGTTTAGACCCGCGTGAATATGAAATTTATAGTATTGCTGCGCCTGAAAAATATGAATTGCGTCATCCATATTTGTGGCGTTTCTGGAACAAAATACAACCCAATGAACGGATTAGTATTTTTGATCGGACTTGGTATGGGCGGGTTTTGGTGGAGCGGGTTGAAGGCTTTGCCAGTGATGTGGAGTGGCAGCGCGCTTTTGAAGAAATCAACCGTTTTGAAAAGGATTTAAGTGATAGCCAAATTGTCGTGGTCAAAATATGGCTCTCGATTAGTAAAGATGAGCAATATGCACGCTTTAAAGAACGAGAAAAAACGCCACATAAGCGCTTTAAAATTACCCCAGAGGATTGGCGCAATCGGGAAAAGTGGGACGAATATTTGCATGCGGCGGCGGATATGTTTGAACGCACCAATACCGACTATGCACCGTGGTACATTATTGCCAATGATGACAAATACAGTGCGCGACTGGAAATTCTAAGAAGTATTTTGAAGCAACTCAAAGCCGATTAACAATGGCTTTGAGCAATCTGATTTAAGCGAAACCTATTTTTAAACGAGTGCTTGTAGGTTTTGTTTTTGCTGGATGGATTTGGCGAGTTTGTAGCAATCCTCGACATGTGCTTCAGCCACTTTTTTCATGACAAAATAGCCAAGACCTGCCGCGACCAACTGACCGCCCAGAGGAATATATTTACTGACTTGTTTGGTAATCATTTTGGAGGCGACATTGTGGATTGAGTTTTTCACAGCAGTACGCGCCACGACTAAACCAGAAAACTCAAAACCGCGTTTACGCAGTTCATGCCAGTGAATTTGTTTAGTTTCTAAATCAAACACACTGATTTGTTCGGGTGCAAGCCCAAAGCGGGCATTAATTTCAGGAATTAATTGTGACAAAAGTCCGACATCAATCACGACATCCAAAAACGGCACAGGGATAACAGCTGCGCCCGCAGAAACATAAGCACGTTTTTGTACCATTTCTAAGCATTCAGCCCGTATTTGTTCTAGATTTAACGAGGCATCAATTGAATCGGGAATGTTGTCTATTTTCATTGTGTACTCTAAACCTTGTATCCATTTTTATATTGAAGCATCTTTAAGCTTCGATTTTCAAAGTCATTTTTAAATCGAAGTTCGATTATAACGTGACATAGACAGTACATGAAGTATAGTCAATAATCTTTATGCTTTTGTAGATTGCTGTTCATTTATCGTTGGAGAAAAAATATTCATGGCCATTCACGTGATTCAGAGTCAACGGATTGATGTTTTACTTCAGGCCATGTTAAAAACGGTAAAATCACAGAGCAGTAATGCTTTGCAGGTGTTAAAAACCCAGCATTTTATTGTGCCATCACCCGCGGTTGAAGTTTGGCTGACCCAGCAATTGGCCGAGCAAAAAGGCATTAGTGCCAACACGCAGTTTCATCATCGCATTCGTGGTTTCCAATGGTCAGCTTATCAGTGGGTGCTGGATCAAGACAAAGAACAGGTACGGAAAGCCAATATTCCACGCATGATTATTAAATGGCGGGTTTATCAAGCCTTGCTGGCGTATATTCAGCCAGAGCATTCTCCTTTGGATGCGGCACATCCGCTTGCTCCCATTGTGCAACGTATTTATGCCAGTGCCGACCAACTTGAACACGGCATTGAAAAACAACTAAAAAAGCAGCGCATGTTGTATTGGGTTGCCGAGCAAGTGTCTAAGTTATTTAGTCATTACATGGAATACCGAGGACATTGCCAGAAAAACTGTCCAAGTAACCAATGTTCCTGTCCGACCAACTGGTTACAACGTTGGGGCAATAATCAGGCGTTGCCGATTGAGCAGATGTTCTTTCAAACCCATACTGAAATCTCGGCATTTACTCTAAATCAAGCGTATGAATTGGAAGCATGGCAGCGTTGGCTGTGGCAGGTGGTGTTTCATCAGGATTTTATGGACATGCAGCAGATTGATGCTGCATTTTGGCAGACGCTGGGCAGTGTCGAGGCACCCAATGCAGCGGCATTGAAAAAGCTGCCACAGCCTCTGGTGGTGTTTACCTTACTGGATTTACCACCCAGTCAGTTACAGTTTTTACAGCGCTTAGGGCAATATATTGATGTGTATCTGCTGCACTATAACCCATCTCAGGAATACTGGGCAGACAGTGTCGATCCGAACTGGAAAGCGCGTTATGACTTGCGGGTAAAAGAGCGTTTTATTGCGAAAAATCCACAGGCAAGTGATGCCGAAATTCAACAATTCTTTCAGGATTTTACCCTGCATTTTAATGCCGAAATTCGTGAATCGCGCCATCCCTTATTAACCCGTTTTGGTAAGCAAGCGCGAGATCATTTTTCGTTGTTATCTGGACTTTCTTCGGGGGAAGATGGGGTTTGGGCAGATGTATTTGTTGATGAATATCCACCCACTTTATTGGGCAAAGTCCAATCCGATATTCTGTATTTGGTTGAGCCAGAGCAACATCAATTTGTGTTGGATGCACAAGATGATTCAATTCAGGTGCATGTCTGCCATTCCACTTTGCGTCAACTGGAAGTGCTGAAAGAACAACTGATTGCATGGTTGGCACAAGGGAGTAAGGAGCAACCACGTCGTCCCAGCGACATTTTGGTGCTCAGTCCCAATTTAAAAGACATTGAACCGCATATTCGTAGCATTTTTGCACCGCCTGCACGGGAGCGTGAGGCCGAGCGCATTATGCCGAATGCAACAACACGGATTAGCCAAGACAGTATTTATTTGCCTGTGAAAATTGCAGGTGTGACTCAATTGGATGCTGCTAATGCATGGCGTGCGGTGTTGGGACGTATACAACTGACGCAAGGACGCTTTCGCTTAGATGATTTTGCCGACTGGTTGAGCTTGGCGGCTACGCAGCAATGCTATGGCTTAGACATGAATAATGTAGAACGTCTGCTGGAATTGCTTGAGCAAGCAGGTTTTAAGCGAGGCTTGGATGCTCAACATTTGGCATTGAGTCTGACCAAAGGGGATCAGGACTATCGCTTTAGCTTTAAATTTGCCTTAGACCGCTTGGCGATGGGTATTGCTATTCCTGAACATACGCTGTTTGAAGAAACACTCAGTTTTGCGGAGGTAATGCCGAGTGATTTTGAACTGATTGCCAAATTGATTCAGATTTATCAGGATTTGGATGCACGTCGTGACTGGTTGTTGGCACATGAACAGCAGCAGCCAAAGCCTGTAGAACAGTGGCTCAAAATTTTAATGCAGGAAGTGGCAGAATTTGAGCAGGCTGGTGTCGAAGCATTGGCAAGTGTTGCACAAATGATTAAAAAACAAGAGCGTATGCTGACCCTCTCGAATTTCTATGAGGGGCAAGAGCAGTATGGCTTAGATCAATTAAGCTTGCCCTTGAGCTATTTACTGGATGAAATTCAATCTACATTAGATACACAGCTTGATCAGGCTGAACCGACGGGACAGATCACTTTTAGTCAGTTGGGGCAGATTCGTCCGATTCCCTATCGTCTGATTGTGATGTTGAATTTGGACAGTGGAAAATTCCCGAGTCGCAATCAGCATTTACCGTTTGATTTGATGGACATCCTTAAACCACAATTGGGCGATCGTTCTCGTTTAGAGGATGATCAGGGGGCTTTTTTGGATGCCTTGTTGTTGGCACAGCAGAGTTTGTGGTTGTTTTATAAAGGTTTTGATGTCAATGATGGCGAAATGCGTGAACCTTCTACCGCTGTACAAGAATTGATTCAATATTTGGCTTTGATTACCCAAAAAGTAGATGGGGAAGAAGCGACCCATCCAGATTTGCAGGGCTTAGAGATACCCGCACAATTGCATTCCTTGTATCAGATTCATCCTTTACAACCTTTTGATGTTTCAGGTTTTACTCAGCCAAAACCAATGCGCTTTCAAGATCATTGGTATCGGGTGGCACAGCAGATTGCAGCCCCCACGGGACAGCGTCAGGCTTGGCAAGATACGGTTTATATGGCTGCATCCAATGATTTTGTCAGTCTTCAAAGTCGACAATGGATTCAGGATGTTTGTTTCCCTGCACGTTTATATTTAAAAACCCTTGGGGTGGAAAACTTAAAACCTGAAAATTTGCCCGATGAAGTTGAACCCTTGGTTTTAGACGGTTTGGGGCGTTATGCAGTCCGAAATTTCTTACAACAGCAAAGGCAAACGACCCCGCCTGAACTGTTATTGGATCAGTTACCTGTCGGGAAAATGCAGCAAGCTGCATGGCAAATCAGTGTGATTGAACAGCAGCAATTACAAGCACGTTTGCAGCGTTATGCAGAAACAGTCACTGCCGTCACCCAACAGCTTTGGAATATGAGTGCCAATATCCAGTTCCAAATCACTGTTCCAGCTCAGTCTACGCAGCAATGGGTCAGTTTAGAAGCATCGAGTGCACGTGCCAAACGACGGGTTCAGCTCTGGTTGGAATATCTGTTTTGGTTGGCACATGAAAATTTAGGTGATGCAGGGCAGGACTTGACACGCTTGGTCGTATTCAGTGATCAGACTGTGCTGTGTCATGGGGTATCTTCCCATCAAGCGCAGCAATATTTGGCAGCGTGGTTTGAAATGTGGCAACACGGGCAGATGCAGCCTGTGGTTTTACCCGCAGCTTTATTATTTAAAGTCGCAGAAAAAGGCAAACAACTGGAATGGCAACCCGATGAACAGGGTCAACTACAGATCAAAGACTGGGATGCTTTGGTCAAAGACTGGCAGGATGATGGACGTTTTGCAGGGTTTTCTGTGTTAGACAATGAAGCCAGCCAGCAGCACCGCGATTGGCAGTTTATTCTGCAACAACAAGATAGTACGGCTTTGTTAGCACAAGCCTGCCAGCAGTATGCCTATGCGTTGTATGCCCCAATTTTTCAATATCAACAGTTGCTTAAGGAATAATGCAGATGAACACCGTAATTCCAGCTGCTTCAATTTCTTATCATCCGATTGTGGATATGCAGTTTAAAGGGCTGCACTGGATTGAGGCTTCGGCAGGTACAGGCAAAACCTTTACCTTATCTAGTTTAATGGTACGAATTTTCTTAGGTGATTATCTCCCGAATCAGGTTATTGCCACCACGTTTACCCGTGCGGCAGCGGCAGAATTGAAGGGACGCATTCGCAGTCGTTTGCTAGATACCTTACGTTATTTTGAGACGTGCCAAAGCCTGACGCAATCGGAACTGCAACAGAAAATCACAACAGAATCCGATCCTTTATATCAAAAAGTTTTACAGGATTATGCGCCGCGGGTGGACTATGCGCGTGAACGGCTTAAATTGGTGATTGATCAACTAGATGAGCTCTTTGTTGGAACCTTGGATAGTTTTAGCCAGAAGTTGCTACGTGAATTTGCCTTTGAAAGCGGCAAAATTGAGCGGGTAGAAATTACCGATGACGCCAAACAATATACCCAGCAATTGATTCACGACTTACTGCGTGAATGGATTCAGCAGCAACCGCAAAATATTTTGGACTATCTGCTGCTGAATAAAAAATTAAAGTCGCAACAGGCTTATGTGGCGGTGGTAGAAAACAGTCTAAATTTTGCTTCCGCACATTTTCAGGCGGTGGCTGCCCCCGAAGTCGATGTAGAGGGCTTTAGTCGTCAAATCGAACATGTATTGGGGCTAGATTGGAGCCGTATCACTGAATTGGCAGATTACTATGCTGCCGATGGTGCTCATTTTAAGTTACTGGCCAAGAAATGGCGCGACGACAACAAATTACAGCAACTGTTGACGGTTAAGTTGCCTGAACTGTTGGAGGTGTTAAAGCAGCAAGGCACTTACGCCTTATTTGCACCTTTATATGCCGAAACGCTGAAACATCTGAGCGATGCCACCCAAAAAGTCTTGAACAAATGCCCCGATGAGGTCTTGCAGGGATTTCAACAGCACCCTCTGATTCGTGAACTGACGGCTTTTATGCACAGTCTAGATAAGCTCAGTTTTGATCTAGAAACACTGGACAGTTATTTGCAGTTCTATCTGGCCTCGGAAGTGAAAAAACGCTTGCCGCAGATCTTACAGCAAAAGGGCGAAACCACCTTTGGGCAACAAATTCGTACTTTGGCCGAGGCCTTGCAAGATGCACAAGGCGCGCGTTTTGCCCGTTTTGTCCAAGCCCGTTATCCCTTAATTTTGGTGGATGAGTTTCAGGATACCAATCAAGATCAGGACAATATGCTGGCAAGCATCTGGCGTGATGCAGGGCATTATGCCAAAGGCTGCATGATTATGGTGGGTGATCCGAAACAGGCGATTTACGGTTTCCGTGGCGGAGACATGCTGACCTATAACAAAGCGCGTGCCGATGTGCTAAGTAAGCAAGGACGATTGTACAGTCTGAAATACAATCATCGTTCTGTACCTGAATTGGTCACGGTGGTCGATGCTTTATTCCAACGTCAAATTCAATTGGGAGAAGAGGTTGAATATAGTGCCGTTGAGGCAGGGCCACGACCGCATCCTGTTCTGGTCGATGCACAAGGTAACAATCATCAGCCTTTGCGTTGGTTGCTGCTGCAAGACAAAAAAGATGAATTTATTCAAGTGGCGTGGAAAATCCGTGATTTGCTGAATCAAGGCATTCAGCAGCAGTTGTATTTGGCAGAAGCCATAGGTAATCGTGGCATTGATGAAAATGATATTGCGATTTTATCCAAAAGTCATGATGGCTTAGATAAGGTGCAATATGAGCTCGAGCGTTTGGGGATTCGAGTTAATCGTCCTTCCAAGCGGAGTGTATTTGATAGTCCAATTGCACAGGACGTGGCAGCCATGTTGACCGCAATCATGCATCCTTACGATGAAGCGAAGGTCAAGCGGGCATTGCTGACACGGTTACTGAACTTCCAACTCAGTCAATTGATAGCATTGGAACAACGCCCCGAAGGATTGAGTCAGTTTATTGAAGATTTGGATTACATTCGAGAAATGTGGTTTAACACGGGCTTTTTAAGCGCGTGGCAATATGCCTTGAACCTGTTTAAAGCTTGGTCAAATTTGGTGGCGAGCCAAAGTCGTGACAACGAACGCTGTGTGGTGAACTTACGTCATTTAACCGAATTGCTCAGCCAGCACAGTGAGCAATTTCAGGGACCACAGGCGCTCTATCACTGGTATCTCAGGCAGATTCAAGCACCGAGTGAGCGTGAATGGGAACTGGAACGAAAACTGTCGAATGAAGCAGGCGTGCAGTTGATGACCGTTCACCAATCCAAAGGTTTGGAATTTAAGATTGTATTTCTGTTAGGAGCTGATAAAGATTTTCGGGAAATGAACAAAACCCTGAATTTCTCCACGCAACAATTGCCCGATCCTGTTACAGGGCAGCCCGAAATGCAGCGTGTGATTGCGGTGAATGACAAGCATCTTTTAGATGAGCTGGCAATTCAGCAGCATAATGCACGGGCAGAAGCGGAGCAGCATCGTTTATGGTATGTGGCACTGACCCGTGCCAGTCATCGGGTTTATGCCATATTGCAAGATCAGGCCGGTAAATCGACCACGGGCTTGGCATTTTGGCGTGGACATGCCGCGCAGGTTTTTCAGCATCCCTATAGTGTCGATGAAGCGGTGTTAACCGAATGTCCTACAGTCTTGAAACGTACGCAAGATCAGCGCATTCCTGAACTGTATGCCGCCGAATTTCCAATGCAACGTTTTTATCCACGCGCAAAAACCAGTTTTAGTGCATTGGCGCAGCATTTGAGTCGGCAACAAGCATTAGATGCACTCGCGGTACAGCGTGAACAGCTACAAAGTGCTGCGGATGAAATCAATCTCGAAGTTGTTGAATCGTCTGAGGAGGTTACTCAACCGATCCATTGGATTCAGCGTCAATTTCCGATGGGGACTTTGGCGGGTAATTTTTTGCATGAAATCTTTGAACATATTGATTTTCAACAGCAACAGGACTGGAAAATCGAAATCCGCCGTCGTTTTAAAAATGATTATCCAAGTTTATGGCAGGCGTTGTGTGAAAAATATCAGCAAGACTTTCAGCAGCTGGATGAAGAACAATTACTGATCTGGATGGCTGAATGGTTGGCACAAGTGTTGTCTACGCCCCTACATCAGCAGTTCTGCCTCAACCAGTTGGGTGCAGACTCCTATCTGGCAGAGTTTCCATTTTATTTGGCCTTGTCCAATCACGTTTTGGCCATTAAACGCATACAGGACTTATATGCTGAATATGGCATTTATATGCCAGAACTCAATCCTGCAAATTCGGCACGTTATTTAACGGGCTCTATCGACTTGGTTTATTTCGATGGGCAGCGTTACCAGATTGCCGATTATAAGAGTAATTTTTTGGGTGTAAATGTTATGGATTACACGCCGACAAAGTTACAAGAAAGTATGTCCCATGCCAGTTATTGGTTGCAGGCGGGACTGTATTTGGTGGCGTTACATCGTTATTTACAAGTGCAGTTGCAAGATTATGACATTCAAAAACATTTAGGCGGAGCAAGTTATCTGTATTTGCGGGGCATGCATGGAGATGCCGAGTACGGGGTAAACTATTGGTGCCCTGATGCAGAATTTATACTGCGTTTAGATGCATTATTGGGCTACTTTGCTGAAGAGCATGTTCATAAAAGTGCATCAACACCTTTGGCTGCTATGTAAAAACAATGAATTAAGCTGTGGATAACTTTGAGGATAACTGTGTGGAAAACAAGCAGGAACAGCAATTGAATGCTGAATGGATTAAATCGTGGAGTCAATATCTTCAGCAGCCTCCTTTTAGTGCAACGCCAAATCCACAAGCAGATGTAGTTATACAGTCCGTATTAGAAGCGATGTTACAGGGCAACAGTTGCGTATTGTTTGAACCTGATGCCGTACAGACTTTGGGCCATTTGGCCATCAGTGAAAATGAGGTGGCACATCGGGTTGCCCCTTTCATTTATGACACACAATATTTATACCTGTATCGTTACTGGAAACAGGAAGATACTTTGGCACGGCATGTGGCGAGGTTAAAACAACAAACGGTTCCTCGTGTTGATCATCAAGTTTACTCGAGTTTGCTGAGTGATGAACATCAACAGCAGGCATTAAGCATGGTGTGTCAGCAAGCGTTAAATATTATTACGGGCGGGCCAGGGACAGGGAAAACCTACACTTTGGCGCGTATTATTGCGGCATTGAACCAGTCTTTACCACATTTACGCATTGCGATGGCAGCACCAACAGGCAAGGCCGCGCAACGCATGAAAGAAGCCCTGCAAAATGCCTTGAATGATGAGATATTACAGCCTTTAGTTACTCCCGCTTTAAAACAATTAAACCCTGTCACACTGCATCGCTTGTTGGGTTTGGGGCATTCTGCTCGTCCACGCTATGATGCCGAACAACCATTACCCTATGATGTGATTGTGGTGGATGAAGCCTCGATGTTGGACTTAAATCTGGCCAGTATGTTGTTTGCTGCTGTACCGAATCAGGCGCGACTGATTTTACTGGGAGATGCCAATCAATTGGCCTCGGTAGATGTTGGGGCGGTATTGGCCGATTTACAGCAGGTGAAAGCGTTGCAAGAGAATCGGGTACATTTAAAGACCAGTCGACGCTTTGATGGTAAAGCTTTAATTGGACAAATGGCCGCATTTATTCAGCAGCCACCAACAGCTATATCCCCTCAAGCATTACTGGAACAATTTCACCAACAGGTAGTAGCTCCGACTGAAATCCAAGCTGTGCCACTTTTAGCCAAGATGCCGAATGTATTGCAACTGGAGTACTTTGCTCAAGAGCATCCCACATCAGAGCCATATTACGATCAACTGATGTTGGGCTATCAGCATTATATTGAAGTATTGAAAACGCATTTGACTGCGGAAGACCCGGACACTTCTATTCAGCATGTGATCCAGATTTTTGATGATTACCGTATTCTCACAGCCATCCGACATGGTGCATTTGGCTTGAAACAGCTTAATCAACAGATCGAACAGCGCTTACTGAATGAACTCAGTCGCTACACGACCAAACAAGGGGACTGGTATGTCGGGCGCCCAGTGATGATGACTTATAATGACTATCAATTAGGATTATCTAATGGAGATATTGGCATCTGTTTTAAAAGGCAACGTCAAGGGCAGTCTCAGTTTGAAGTGTATTTCCCAAGTTTAGAAAAATGGGTGCTGGCAACACGCTTGCCTAAAAGTATAGAAACGGCCTTTGCATTGACCATTCATAAATCACAAGGTTCAGAGTTCACGCATACGGCAGTGGTTTTGGATGCACAAGCACAAAATTTGCTGAGTCAGGAACTGCTTTATACCGCAATTACGCGTGCTAAAACGGTGGTGAGTGTATTGGCAGATCCTCAGGCTTTGTCACATGCGTTGTCTAAAAGGACGACTCGGGTGAGCGGAGTTTTAGAAAAAATAAAAGGTATCTTGGATTATTAATCTGTACTACATAATAGGATGCTTTGTACGAAAAAGCTTACATCGATTCAAGATATTTGCGCATAGAGCTTTCATACGGTTTCTGAGAAGATGAGTTCACATAAAGAGCACAACACGGAACGTTGAGCAATAATCGCAAAAGCATAAGAACAAAGTCGGAATATGACAGCGAACTTACAGTGAAGTAGGTGAAAGAGGAAACTTACAGCCGCTAAGCCTTGTAGTTTTGGGAGAGACTACAGGGCTTTTTTATTGCCTTGAATTTTGTTTTCAGTAATACATTTTTTTTCATGGACGCCATTTCTGCTGATGTAAATCCATGTACGCAAAAACGTACATTGAGTTGAGAAAAACACCTCTAGTCTTCTGATTTCATTGTGGCAAAATATTACACATAAGGACAGAAAGTGGAAACAAGGATTGTTTGTCACAATAAGCGCATTATGCGCAATAACTAAAAAAAATATAAAAATAAATATAAGAACTACAGCGCAATGAAAAAAGCCCAAGTTTTGCTTGGGCTTTTTTCTTTCTGCTTGAATATGTTTTAGAGTTTGCAAAAAGTATCAAAAGTTTGAGTGTTTAAAATATGATATAACCAGTATTAAATCGCTTTTAGTGAGAATTGAAGCACATTATTTGAGTGTTAAAGCCCGATGTATGGTTTGTTATATGCACCATGGCCAGCCGTTCGCTGGTATTTTATTATTTGAATAGGTTTGGATGATTACATTGGTCGAGGGCTGTGTATTTTCGCTTAAAAAGGACATTGCCGAGATTTGGTATTTTACTCAGTCAGAAAATGTATCTTTCACAGTTAAATTTCATTAAAAATGTGATCCAGTATTCATTTTTTAAATTTTAATGCTGGAAGGGATGACATTTTGTATCAGATTGAATACCTGCAACCCAAAATCAGCTTCTTTTTTGTTTAGTAAATTTAAATAGTGCGCATATTTTGCAATCATCACCATTTTCCCTTAAAATATCCGACTTGCTGTAGTGATGCACGGCAGTCAAATTGGTTTTGAAGAATCAATTTGATTTGTATCAAATGTAACTTATAAGCATCTCGGAGAAATCGAATGGCTTTAACAAACACAGATCGCGCAGAAATCATCGCTAAATTTGCTCGTGCTGAAAACGACACTGGTTCACCAGAAGTTCAAGTAGCGCTTTTAACTGCTCAAATTAATGACTTACAAGGTCACTTTAAAGAGCACAAACACGACCACCATAGCCGTCGCGGTCTGATCCGTATGGTTAACCAACGTCGTAAGTTACTTGACTACCTAAATGGTAAAGATCATGGCCGTTATGTTGCTTTGATCGGTGCTTTAGGTTTACGTCGTTAATTCGATTGAAACTTTTATTTTCGGATTATTGCATGTCAAATGCTGTATTACTGAAAACTGAAGTATATCTAGCTATGTCTAGATAATGGGGAAGGGGCGAATGTTTCGCTCCTTCTTTGTGTTTGAAAATAGTGTGTCTAGTGAGGTCGGCTTCTAAGCTTTGTCATTTGCGCAAGCTTTTGGGTTGCGAATGCCAAACCTTAGGGGTCTCCACTAGAAGAGCTGTTCACAAGAACTAGGAAAAAAATACATGTCTATGTTTAATATTATTCGTAAAGAATTCCAATACGGTCAGTACAATGTAGTACTTGAAACAGGTCGTGTTGCACGTCAAGCAAACACCGTTGTGGTTACAATGGGTGGCGTGACTGTTTTAGTTGCAGTTGTTGCACAGCCTAAAGCAAAAGCGGGTCAAGATTTCTTCCCGTTGACTGTTAACTATCAAGAAAAACAATATGCTGCGGGTCGTATCCCAGGTGGTTATGGCAAGCGTGAAGGTCGTGCATCTGAAGCTGAAACTTTAATTTCACGCTTAATTGACCGTCCAATTCGTCCGTTGTTCCCAGAAGGTTATTTCAACGAAATTCAAGTAACAGCAACTGTTATTTCTTCTGATAAAACGATGGAAGCTGATATTGCAGCAATGTTAGGTACATCTGCAGCGATGTCGATTGCAGGCACCCCATTCCGCGGTCCAATTGGTGGCGCACGTGTTGGTTTAATCAACGGTGAATACATCCTCAACCCAAACAATGAACAGTTGAAAGAAAGTGATCTAGACCTTGTGGTTGCAGGTACTGAATCAGCAGTTCTTATGGTTGAATCTGAAGCGAAAGAACTTTCAGAAGACCAAATGTTGGGTGCAGTGCTTTTCGGTCATGACGAAATGCAAATCGCAATTCAAGCCATTAAAGAATTTGCAGCCGCTGCGGGTGCAGTTGAGTCAACTTGGGTTGCTCCAACTAAAAATGAAGTCCTTCTTGAGCAATTAAAAACTGCTTTCGAAGCGAAAATTTCTGAAGCTTATACAATTGCGGTTAAGCAAGATCGTTATGCGGCACTTGATGCACTTTATGCAGAAGCAGTTGCACAGTTTGTTCCTGAAAATGATGAAACTGGTATTGCTGACGAAGTAAATGAACTGTTTGAAGATTTGAAATACCGTACCGTACGTGACAATATTTTGTCTGGTAAACCACGTATTGATGGTCGTGACACGAAAACTGTTCGTGCGATTGATGTTCAAGTGGGTGTTTTAGGCCGTGCGCATGGTTCTGCATTGTTCACACGCGGTGAAACTCAGGCGTTGGTAACTACGACTTTGGGTAATACCCGTGATGCGTTGATGGTTGATACCCTAGCTGGTACGAAAACAGATAACTTCATGTTGCATTACAACTTCCCTGCATACTCTGTAGGTGAAACAGGTCGTGAATCTGGTCCTAAGCGTCGTGAAATTGGTCACGGTCGTTTGGCACGTCGTGGTGTACAAGCTGTTCTTCCTGCGGCTGACCGCTTCCCGTATGTGATTCGTATCGTATCGGATATTACTGAATCAAACGGTTCATCTTCAATGGCTTCTGTATGTGGTGCTTCTTTATCCCTTATGGATGCAGGTGTTCCATTGAAAGCACCAGTTGCGGGTATCGCAATGGGTCTAGTGAAAGAAGGCGAGCGTTTCGCAGTACTTTCTGACATCTTGGGTGACGAAGATCACTTAGGTGATATGGACTTTAAAGTAGCAGGTTCTGCCAATGGTATTACTGCACTTCAAATGGACATCAAGATTGAAGGGATTACTGAAGAGATTATGGAATCTGCATTAAACCAAGCTTATGCGGGTCGTATGCACATTTTGAACGAAATGAATCAAGTGATTTCTCGTGCACGTTCTGAAATTTCAATGCATGCACCAACGTTCCAAGTGATCAACATCAACCCAGACAAGATTCGTGACGTGATTGGTAAAGGTGGCGCAACCATCCGTGCCATTACGGAAGAAACTAAAGCTGCAATTGATATTGAAGACAACGGTACAGTGCGTGTATTTGGTGAAACTAAAGCTGCCGCTGCTGCTGCTGTTGCAAAAATCCAAGCGCTTACTGCTGAAATCGAGCCAGGCACAATTTACACAGGTAAAGTGATTCGTATTGTTGAATTCGGTGCGTTCGTAAATATTTTACCGGGCACTGACGGCTTACTTCACATTTCACAAATTTCAAACGAACGTATTGCCAATGTTGCAGACGTGTTGTCTGAAGGTCAAGAAGTGAGAGTACAAGTTGCTGATGTCGACAACCGTGGTCGTATCAAGTTAACCATGAAAGATGTTGAACAAGTTTAATACTTTGATCATCTTTTAATAAAAAGCCTGCTCTACTGAGCGGGCTTTTTTATGCTTAACTTTTTTATTTAAGCGCGGTATAACGCGATAAAGTTTGTGGTGAAATTGCGATAAAAATGAATATCCTAAGCATAATGCATTACACTCAACCGCATGAATTAAACAACAAGATTGACGGAATAGAGTGACAGAATAGATGCAAAGCTACTATTTTTATCAACATCCCACGGATGCTTATATTTACGTCCAACAACAGGCATTAGATGATGTGGAGCCTGAATTTATCTGGATTGATAGTACCCGAGAAGATGTCGTAAATCATGCCGAACACTGGCAAAGTCAAATGTTTGAAATGACAGGGGTGAGTCTGAACGAGTTTCACTTAAAAGATATTTTGAATCTGGAGCATCCGTGTGCTTTCGATGCGATGGAAGATTATGACTTGCTCATTTTCCGAAAACTCATTACGCCAGATGACAAAATTCAGACCGGTGAACAAGCTTTAGAGCAGCATGAGCATTTTTTTGGGCTGTCCACTACACCGATTAGTTTTATCCTGACATCACAGGTGTTGATTACTGTACGGGAGCAAGGCAATCAAATTATTGAGCAATATATCGAACGGATAAAATCAATAGCAGCACGCTCTTTGGATGAGCAAAATAAACCCCGTAAACTGTCGCATAGCCCTTTAGACTTGGCTTTACGTTTACTCAATGCCATGGTTGATGGTTACTTGGATTTGAGAGTTCCGTTGACACGACGCGTAGAATATTGGCAACAAGAGTTATTGCAAGGCCATCGACGTTTTACCAAGTGGAATCAATTGTTGCAAGAAAACATGGCATTTCAGCAAATTGAAAATTTGTGTGAAGAGCAAATCGAGGTCTTGCAAGAATTACGCGATGAAATTGTTGAAAACTATTCACATTTGAAATCTAAAAAGCGCTCCGAAAAACGCGATATTGTGTTGGTACGTACCGATGATTTGGTCAGCCATGTGGAACGGATTCAAAAGCATACGACGCGTTTACGCAGTGCGGTACAGGCGGCAATCGAATTACATTTTTCAGCGATTGCCAATCAAACCAATGAAAATATGCGGATTCTGGCAATTATTACCGCCATTTTTGCACCATTAACTTTACTGACAGGGATATATGGTATGAATTTTGAATTTATACCAGGATTAAAATCTCCAATTGGATTTTGGTTAATGTTGATGGTGATGTTAATCACCACCGTTTGGCTCATATTGTATTTCTATCGTCGTCACTTAGTGGGTCGTGGAGAAAAAAGCGTCATTGATATGCTGGCACAACAACACCAAGATCAGCATGTGGGCCTACTCTGGTTTCTAGATTACGAACCCATCAAACAAGGGGTTAAAGTGACCTTGAAAGAAGTAGAAAAACTGACAAAATTAAAATAATCACCAGACAATACAAGAAGATGTCACGAAACTGACATCTTCATTTTATATGCTGTATATAGCCTAAAAAGTACGATCTGATTTTATTTTAATGGTGTCATGCACCACTTAGGCTTGTGAATTTACATGATATTGCAGTAAGCGATAAATCTCATCCTTGAGACGCAGTTTTTTACGCTTTAAAGCTTCAATATCATCATTGATACGAAACACAGGATTCAACTCACGTTGGTAAATTTCCTGATCCAGCTCCGCGTGTTCTTCGAAAATTTTCGCAAAACGCGGATTATCCTGGCGCAATTGTGGAATAATTTCACGATGTTCAGGGAACATCAGTTTCACTTTCTTATTACATTCTTTAGTGTTCATGGTAACCGTATTTCTCTTCAGTGAATGATAAAAGAACAACAACCCATTCCATGATGTTTCAATATCAGTGAACGGGCTGCATGAAGGGTTTATGGTTCTTGTATATGGGCATGTCGAACTTGGCGACGTAATTGTTGTACTTCATCAATCAGATCCAACATCATAGCGACTGCCGAAAAACTGGCATCAAAGTCACGTTGTAAACGATAGGCTTTACGTGCACGTGTCACATCTTCACCAAAGAATTGATGAATCCGCTCTTCTGGGCGTGTGGCTAAAATATCGTATTCCAATAGTTGTAAAACCCATTCCGGGCTTTGACCACAGGCTTCGGCAAAATGTTTTAAATCGAAACTACGATGTTCATCGACGATCTCTGCGGTGCTATAACCGTCGCAAATAATTTCTCGATAATGAATAGTTGTCATAGCGTTCTCCTTAAAGTTGTCGAGGCTTAAACTGCTTAAAGGCTTCAGCAAAAGCGCGGTAAGCTTGTTCTTGCTCTGCGTTGTGTGCAGGTGGATTCACAATGTTTAGAATTAAGAATAAATGTCCTGCTGTTTTATTGGGAATCCCTTGATTTTTTAAACGTAATTGTTGTCCTGTTTTGGCATTTTTGGGTAGGTTCACCTGAACTTTCGTGCCTGCTGGTGTGAGTAACTCAATTTGTTGTCCTAACGTGGCTTCCCATGGGGTCACAGGCAGTGTGTAATAAATATCTACACCTTCAACGCGGTATTGAGCGGTATCTTTGTAGTAAATTTCGATATACAAATCACCATTTTTACCTCCACGGATACCAGTTTGCCCTTGACCTGCCAAGCGAATTTGTTGTCCTTCTTTCATTCCTTTCGGAATCTTGACTTCTAGGGTTTTACGTTGGACTTCTGGTTCACCATAGGCATTAATACTTGGAATTTGCAGCGTAATCTGTTGAGAAGTGCCATGAAAGGCAACGTCTAAGTCAACCTCTAGCTTGGCATGTTGATCTTCACCCCGAAAAGATGGCTGTTTTTGTTTATATTGATAATTGCCTCCTCCAAAACCCGTTCCAAAGCGACCGAATAAGTCTTCAAAGCCTGAGAAATCTGACGAACTACCTTGGCTAAATCCTTGTCGATAAAATTGAGCATCATCAAACCCAGACGCACCTGCCTGTCCTCCAAATCCTGAAAAACCTTCAGGATGATCTAAGATGAAGTCATATTCTTTTTTCTTCTCTTCGTTACTCAGCGTGTCGTATGCGACGTTGACTTCTTGCATACGAGCTTCAGCATCACTTTCTTTACTAATATCAGGGTGGTGCTTTCGTGCTAGCTTTCGATAGGCCTTTTTAATCTGGTCAGGAGGAGCATTGCGTGGTACTCCCAGAATTTCATAATAATTTTTAGACATACGTATTTAATAAAATTGATGATAATTTAATCAATATTATTATGTCTTTCTGAAAGTGGGAAGTAGTGTAGAACTGTTCGTATTTGTTTCAAATCATGACAATCAAAAAAAGCCCACAGAGGGCTTTTTTTGTTGGAATAGCTGGGTTTGAATTTTACTGGACTTTCACCCATGTCATTTGGCGGACATTAGCTGAGCCTGCCTCTTGAGCGCGAATTTGCAAATATTTGGCTTGCTGAACTAAACGTGCTTCCGAAACATAATGATGCCCTGAAAGTGGATCCAGAAATTTACCTTCAATATATTGGTCGTGTTTTTCTGGATTTTGCTTTAAACCCGATAAAATGGTTAAGCCAATCATCGGGTGATTTTTTAAATGACCTGTGCATTTTTGGCAAGTGGTCAGTCTGTCCTTGCCTGATAATGAGCGTATTTCGACCACTTGTGCACTGTAAATATTATGCTGGTTTTTACTGATGATGACATCTGCCAGTGAGTGACCTGTACGATCATCCATAGTTTTCCATTTGCCAATCAGGGGATCCGTGGCTGCCAAGCTGTAGGTACTGCATAGCAAAGTTGTAATGAAAACCGTACGGGAAAGAAAGCGAGTTCCCATGAAATATTACCTCAGTGTATATCCGTTAAGTTTCAATGAATCACCTATTAAAATGATGATTTTTTTATCATGTAGAGACGCAGTTCAACAAAAAAATTGTTATCTTCGTCACGCTATTTTATCGTTTTTTCAATACTTTGAATATATATAACCCTGCTCCAAACCCACAGAAATCCGTGCTGTGGTGTCGCAAGTGGACATGGAATGTTCTAAGAGGCTATTTATATTTAGCAGGGTATAAACTGCCTGTTGGTCAGCAATGAGATGCATAACAACAGGCAGATAGACGGTTGATGCGTGCTTAACTTAAATGTTCACCAAATAAACCGAGGGCTTCTTCGGCCGTGAACTGATATTGGGTATTACAGAATTGGCAATCCATAGCAATCGGATTTTGATGCTCTAGTGTTTCACGTACGGCTTCTACGCCAATTTGTTGTAAAGCATTGGCACAACGTTCTTTAGAACAGGTACAGCCAAACTTTAATTGTTCAATTTCAGGTAGGCGAACGTCTTCTTCATTGTATAAACGATACAGAATTTCATTGGCATCTAAGTCTGTTAGCTCATCGATTTTTAATGTTTCAGTCAGCATGGTTAGACGTGGCCATAAATCCTCATCGATACGTTGCTGTTCTTCTTCACTGATGCGCGGTAATAACTGAATGAGTAAACCACCCGAGCGTTGAGCCGTACTTGCCAATACAATACGGGTAGGAATTTGCGCTGAAAGATCATAATACTGCATCAAGCAGCCCGCTAAGGTAGGTTGATCTAAAGGTACAATCCCTTGATAACGCTCACCAAATTCAGGTTCAATGTTAATAAAAAGAATTGGATTACTGAGCGCTTTCAGCACCGTACTGCTGTCAGTTGCGGCGTGGAAACGCAAATCTTCTTCATAGTCGGCTAAGGCACGAACTTCACCGACATGGTTACATTCCGCCATGGCCCATTTAAATGTTCCAGAGGCTTGAATTTGTAAGCTGATACGCCCTTTAATTTTCAGCGTGCTGGCAAGCAAGGCGGTTGCACTGAGCATTTCACCCAGTAAAATTTGTACGGCTTGTGCGTAGTCACGTTGGGCAAGAATCGTTTGTAAGGTTTCTTCCAAATGAACGACTTCACCACGAACAGGGCAATCTTCAATATAAAAGCGTTGACGTATATCAGACATAATTTTCTCCAAAACCCTGCTTTAATGGTGGTGATATTGTAAAACACAAGTCAATTTGCTTCATCTCGTGTCACATCTATTCGGGTAGAATCTAAACCACGGTGTAAATTTACGTCAGTTTCGACCGTTCGAATTTCTGTATCACGTTCAAACAAATGTTCCAACTCAGCAAGGGCGTTGCGGTGCGATTCATATACCTTTTGTTCGTCGGTATAAACGCGTTGTTGCTGTGCCAAGAGTTGTTCATCATAATCGCGAAATAACTCAATACTTTTTTTGGCATCGGTTTCGCTAATGCCTAAGTCACACAAGGCTTTATACGCCATGCCGAGTGACGATAAATAGGTTTCTCGCCAAATGTGCTGGACACCCAAGTCACGTAATAAGTGTACATGATGTCGATCACGGGCTCTGACTAATAACTGTAACGCTGGGTAATTGAGGCGGATATGCCGTGCCACATTCATCGAGTCTTCAATATCATCAATGGCCAAAATAAATACCTTGGCCTGTTCAATACCTGCGGCTCTTAAAATATCAGGGTGGGTGGCATCGCCATAATATAAGTGTCCACCGTAATTACGGACAAAATCGACTTTTTCTAAATTACTGTCAATGGCGGTAAATTTTTGATGCTGTAAATGCGCGACACGGGCAATAATTTGTCCAAACCGACCGAAGCCCGCAATAATCATGGCGGAGTGTTGTTCAGGAATATCATCATATTCAGGGACTGTGACAGGCCTAAGACGCGGTACCACACCTTGGCGAATCACCCAATACAAAATCGGGGTCAACATCATGGAGATAATCACGATCAGGGTGATGGGTGCAATGCTGGCAGCAGAAATGAGTTGTTCATCTTGTGCTACGCTGAATACCACAAAGGCAAACTCTCCACCCTGTGCCAAACAACTGGCAAGCAGCAAGCTGTTGGGCCAAGAGACCTGATAATAGCGGGCAATCGCCGTGAGTGTCGTAAATTTAACCAGCAAGAGGAGTACTGCACCCGCCAGAATAAACACAGGTTGTTGCCATAAAATATGAATGGGGGTCAGCATGCCCACAGTCATAAAAAACAGCCCTAGCAATAAGCCTTTAAAGGGTGCAATACTGGCTTCCAGTTCATGTCGGAACTCAGAATCTGCGAGTAATACGCCAGTCAAGAATGCTCCCAGCGTGGTGCTGATATTGAGCAGATCCATCAACATCACCACGGCTAAAACGATAAATAAGCCCACTGCGGTAATCAGTTCATGCGCACCTGTTTTCGCTACAAAGCGGAAAAAAGGACGAATCAGATAGCGACTGAATAAAAACAGCCCCGTAAATGCTGCGACAATCGCAGCAAAATAGGCGATGCCATAATGTGTTGATTCCACACCTGCAAGCAGCGGAATCACGGCAATCAGAGGAATAGCTGCGATGTCTTGAAACAGTAAAATTGAAAAAGATTGTTGCCCATAACAGGTATTCAGTTGCTGTTTTTCTGTGAGCAGTTGCAACACAAAGGCGGTTGAAGACAGCGCGAGTGCGCTGCCAATCACCAAACTGGCAGCAATGCCTTGCTGTAATACCAAGAAAAGTATACATCCAATGACGAGCGCCGTGATGCCGACTTGGGCGCTGCCCATGACAAAGATGGATTGACGTAAGTTCCAGAGTCGTTGAGGTCTAAGTTCTAGACCAATTAAAAACATCAAAAGAATGACGCCAAATTCAGCGAGTTTTTGGATCGCTTCGGGATCATTGGCAATGTTCAGCACATGAGGTCCCAAAAGAATCCCTGTGATTAAATACCCCAAGACTGTAGCAATGCCAAATCGTTTCAGTAGTGGCACCACCATCAGCGCTGCACCTAAAAAAAGCGTGATTTGCAACAATAACGACATGCCTCTGTCCTGAAATTAAAAAAGTGATAATGAATGGCTGAAGTGCTGGTTTAGACTCAACTCAATTCCTGCGGGTCTATATCCAAACTGAGTTTCATGTTGGCAGGTTTGTGCTGCAACATGTTTTGCCACCATGCTCTCAAATAATAATGTAAACGTGCTCGATCTTGAGACAATAGCACCATATGCGCTTGATAACGACCCGCTTTACGTTCCATCGGGGCAGGAATGGGTCCCCAAATATCGATGTTGAGTTCGGAAATCTGACGCAGTTGTTGTGCGTGTTCGGTAAGATATTGCTGATTTTGTTCCTGACTTTTCGATTCACAGCGAATTAGCGCACCATAACGATACGGTGGGAACAACGCTTGTTGTCGCTCTTTCAACGTCTGGCGAGCAAATTGTCGATAATCACCATCCACTAAAGTGTGCAATAAAGGGTGTTCTGGGCGTAAGGTCTGTAAATAGACATCACCTTTTTTCTCGCCACGTCCTGCACGTCCCGCCACTTGAACAATGAGTTGGGCCGTGCGTTCTGGTGCACGAAAATCGACACTAAGTAAGCCTGAATCAATATCTAAAATTGCCACCAAAGACACATAGGGGAAATGATGCCCTTTGGCGAGCATTTGCGTGCCAAGTAAAATAATCGGCTCACTTTTTTGAATGCGATCATAAATTTTTTGCCAGCTACCGACACGGCTGGTGGAATCTCGATCGACCCGAATGACCTCAAACTCTGGAAAGAGTTCTTTTAAACTTTCTTCAACTTTGGCGGTGCCCATGCCAATCGGTTTGAGTTCAGTATGATGACATTGCGGGCAATGATCTGGCATGCGATGAATGGTGCCACAATGATGGCAATGCAGGTGCTGATAGGGTTGAGTATGCAAGGTGAAATTGGCATCACAATGCGGACATTTCGCTTGCCAAGCACAACTTTCACAAATCAGTACAGGGGCATAGCCTCGTCGATTGAGAAAAATCAGCACCTGTTCTTTGCGTGCCAGACGCTTGTGCATTTCATCCAACAGAAACTGACTAAAACCATGCTGCTTGCGCCCGACTTTTAAATCCAAGATGTGCAACTTAGGCAACAGTGCCGTGCCTGCACGTTCATTTAATTCTAGTCGGGTCAGTTTACCTTGATCGGCCAGTGCATAACTTTCCATGCTTGGTGTTGCTGAACCCAAAATAATGGGACAGTTTTCCAAATGCGCGCGATAGAGCGCTACATCACGGGCATGATAGCGAAAACCTTCTTGCTGTTTAAAAGACAGATCATGCTCTTCATCTAAAATGATCAAGCCTAAATTATGCAAGGGGGTATAAATGGCGGAGCGTGTGCCTAAAATAATCGAGGCTTTGCCCATTTGCGCACTTTGCCATGCTTGCAAGCGTTTAGCATCCGTCAGTCCTGAATGAAGCAGGGCAATATGGCAGTGGAAACGCGATTGAAAGCGACTAATGGTTTGGGGTGTTAAACCAATTTCAGGCACCAACACCAATACTTGTTTGCCTTGTTTCAGTACCTCGTACATGATTTGCAAGTACACTTCAGTTTTACCACTACCCGTTAAACCATCCAGTAAATAGGCATGATAAGACGAGAGTGATTTCAATACTTGCTGAATGGCATGCTTTTGATCGGGGTTGGCGGTCAGTGGCATTTGCGCCAAACTCAGGGCTTGTGGGCTAAAATCTTTTTGTTCTAAATAAGCCTCACAGATGCCTTTCTTTTCCAGCGCTTTTAAGGTGGCGGTTTCGATGCCCGCTAAATTCAGAATATTTTCTGCTGTACCTGCGGGGTGGAGTTTTAAAATTTTATAGGCATGTTGCTGCTTCTCTGAGCGTTTCACTTTTTCATCTGCATGTGGCTCAAGCAGCCGCCACATGTGCGCCAATAGATCATAGGGTTTGCCTTGACGTAATAAGGTGGGCAAGGCGCTTTGCACCACTTCACCAATCGGAAATTGATAATATTGTGCGGCCCATGTCAACAAAGTTAAAACTTTACTGTCTAGAATGGCATTGTCATCTAACAAGGCTTGAATGGGCTTTAGCTTAAACTTGGGGTTCTCGGGAGTATCAGGTGTGAGTTTTTGCATAATCACCCCAATTAAATTTCGAGATCCAAAGGGCACGGCAACACGCGCTCCAACCTTCGCCTGCGTATAATCATCTGCGGAAATCTGATAGTCGAAGCAGTCATAAACATGGGCTGGAACGGCTACGCGAATCCGATAAGGCACGAAAGGGGGCGATACTGTATTTGGCATAAAAGGGTCAAAGGTTCCAGCTGAATGTTCGTCGTGTGAAGTCTTGAGTTATGTTAGAGTGTGCAAATAAAATTTATATTGAAGAATATGAATGATTTTAGGGGTCAGACGCAACAGCGCTGAAGGAAATTTCGGAAAATTAGAGCATTACAATGCCTGCATATCAATTTACCGCCATTGACGCTTTAGGGAAGCAGCAAAAAGGCGTGCTAGAAGGTGATTCGGCACGACAAATCCGCCAGCAATTACGTGAGAAATCGCTCATCCCGATTAGTGTCGATCCTGTAGAACATAAAGCCAAACAGCAAGGATCACGCTGGTTTCAAAAAAAGATCACTGCCTATGATTTAGCTCTTTTTACCCGCCAATTGGCGGTGTTGGTTGCTGCGGCGATTCCGCTAGAAGAAGCTTTACGAGCGGTTGCTAAACAAAGTGAAAAAGCCCATGTGCAACAATTAATTCTGTCCGTTCGTTCCAAAGTTTTGGAAGGACACTCTTTAGCCAATGCCTTGCAGCAATCTGGGCGTTTTCCTGAACTGTACCGTGCGACGATTGCGGCAGGCGAGCGTTCAGGTCATCTGGATTTGATTTTGGAGCAATTGGCAGATTACACCGAGAATCGCTTTGCTATGCAAAAGAAAATTCAAGGCGCCATGATCTACCCAATTATTTTAATGCTGATGTCTTTTGCGATTGTGATGGGCTTGATGACCTACGTGGTTCCCGATATTGTCAAAACTTTCGATCAAAATAAAGATGCTTTACCTTGGATTACCGTTACACTGATGAAAGCCAGTGCTTTTATTCGCGTGGCTTGGCCATTTTTAATTATTGCAACGGTGTTGGCGATCGTGTTCCTTTTACGGTTCTTAAAGAGTACCGCAGGGCATTATGCTTTTGATCGTTTAACGCTCAAATTGCCATTATTTGGTAAATTATCACGTGGTATTAATGCAGCACGGTTTGCCAGTACCTTGTCTATTCTAACCAAGTCGGGTGTGCCGCTGGTGGATGCATTACGCATTGGCGCTGCGGTCAGCAATAACTGGGTGATTCGGGATTCGGTCGATTTGGCGGCTGAAAAAGTCACAGAAGGGGGCAACTTGGCCACTCAACTGGAGCGCAGTGGTTATTTCCCCCCGATGATGGTACAAATGATCAAAAGTGGCGAAGCCTCAGGTGAATTAGATCGCATGTTAGAGCGTGCTGCTACCATGCAAGATCGAGAGGTCACGACCCTGATTTCGACTTTATTGGCATTACTTGAACCACTAATGTTGGTGCTCATGGCCAGTATTGTATTGGTGATTGTGATTGCAGTGATGCTGCCAATCGTTAATATGAACAATATGATTTAAAGAATATAAAGATGGAAGAGAGAGTGGTTGAATGCAAGTGAGTAAATATCAAACCAAACAATCAGGTTTTACTTTAATTGAAGTGATGGTGGTGATTGTTATTTTAGGCGTGTTGGCTGCGCTGATAGTACCGAATGTCATGGGGCGTGGTGAAAAAGCCAAAGTGGATACCACAGTGATTACCTTAAAGGGTGTCGCAGGTGCGCTGGATCAATATAAGTTAGATAATGGCAAATACCCGTCTATGCAAGATGGTGGTCTGGATGCCTTAGTGAATCAACCGGCGTCGGCAAAAAACTGGATGCAAGGGGGCTATGTCAAAGGTGGCTATCCAAAAGACAGTTGGGAAAATGATATTCAGTACATTAGCCCTGGTGCTGAAGGTCGTGCTTTCGATTTATATTCGTTTGGTGCCGATGGAAAAGAAGGTGGTGAAGGGACTGATGCCGATATTTATTATCAGCCTTAAGCAATATCGCCTAAGTTAATCGATGAAAATTATCACTTTATTTTATTGAATGACTCAATTATAAATAAAGTGATAATCTTTCTTGTTTATATATTTAAATTCAAGTATTTGAATTTAAATATATAAATATAATAAATGGTTTTTGAGAGTTATAATAAGAATTATTCTTAACCGTAATGTTTACAAAATTTGTCAAGTATGTAGATAAATAAACTTTTTATTTAAAAAAAACCTAGCATAATGATTTTAAGAACAAAAATGTGATGGGGAATAGAATGAAAGCATTCGTTTTATCAGATGAAATCACCCAATTTCATTGGGCGATGCTGAAATCTGTTCTATTGATTTTAACAGTATTGCCGATGATGAATGGGGCAGTGACTTTATGGCAAGGTACCGAAGGCAGTAGCCAGATTATGATTGGCTTTTTTGCCTTGAGTGTCATGAGTGCGTGGTTAGTGGTATGTTTTATGAGTGCGCTCAAAGCAACCGTGTGGCAGTCGCAAAGTTTGAATTCTGCCATTGAGCAAAAAATCTTTTCTGCCTATCGTTATGTACCAATGCTGTTTTTATCTAGCTTGGTCGCTTATTTCGCGAGTCAGTTTGCTTCAATGTTTTAATTGATTTTAGATTTCTGAAGTTTGATTCAATATCAGAATCAAAAAGGGAGATTTCAAAATCTCCCTTTTTTATTAGCGTCTGCTTTTAAAGGAAACATCAACTTTTCGTGGGCGGAAGAACCAACCCATAATCAACAGTAGTGCTGAAAATCCGAGGATTGGCCAGTCACTTAGACGAGTGTAGAGTGTCTGACCTTGCATTGCAGGTAAGTCCCCACGCAGTACCACGCGTTGATCAATTGGTGCTTGGCGCACAATATGCCCTTGATGATCAATGAAAGCCGTGATGCCTGTATTGGTGGCACGAATAAACCAACGCCCATTCTCTTTGGCACGCATTTGCACCATTTGTAAATGTTGCCAAGGGCCTGCCGTACCTGTAAACCACGCATCATTGGAAACGGTCACAAGGAAGTCGCTGTTGCTGGCATTCCGTCGCGTCAGATTTGGATAAGCCACTTCATAGCAAATTGCTGCGGCTAAATTATGCTGTTTGATATGTAAGGGTTGCTGATCGGATGCACCACGTGAGAAACCACTCATAGCAGGGTCATTTTGTAAGGCGGGCAATACCCAACTGAGCATACCGGATAAGGGAATATATTCACCAAACGGCACCAAACGTTGTTTTTTATACAGTCCTTCGGATTGACTGCCCAAAGCCATGATGCTGTTATAGAACATCGGGCTACCTTGTTGCTGAGATGCTTTTAAATCCCAATAAGGAATTCCTGTGACCCATCCCGTCCCCGTTTTTTGAGCTTGGACTTTCATGGCATCTAAAAATGGCTGAATGTCGGTTTGGAACATTGGAATGGAAGATTCTGGCCAAACGATTAAATCACGTCCCCATTCACTACGACTGAGTCCTGCATAGATCATTAAGGTTTGGGTTTGGTATTCGGTCAGCCATTTCAGGTCTTGTGGAATATTGCCCTGAATCAGAGAAACCGAAAGTGGTTTTTCCTTTTTGGGTTGAACGAACTGAAGTTGTGCAGCCCCCCAAGCCCCGAGCAGTAAAATCAGAGAAGGAACCAACCAGAATAGACGTTTGTTGAGGATTTCCACAATCGCGCAGGCCAAGAGGATGACGACGAAAGACACCCCGAATACCCCAAACAGTGGAGCATAGCCGTCGAGGAAGCGTTCGGTAAACGCATAGCCGACAAACAACCAAGGGAAACCAGTAAATACCCAGGTTTTCGCCCATTCAAAGAATACCCAAAGCGGAGCAAAGGTAAGTGGTGTTTCTGGAAAAAATCTGCGATATATCCACGTTTGTAGTGCGGTGAAGAGTCCCATTGCCAGTGCCATAATGGCAATCATGAGTACACTGAGCACAGCACTGGTATCGCCGTAGACATGAATGGAGGTGTAGAGCCAAAAAGCACCAACAAACCATAGCCCAAAGCCATAACTCCAACCAATGAAAAAGGCATGTTTGGCTGAACGTTGGCGCAAACAGGCATAGAGTAAGGCAGGGGAAAGTAGGGCAATCCACCAATAATAGTAAGGTGCCAATGCAAAACTTAACATGGCACCCGAACAAAGGGAAATAATCAAAGGGAAAATCATGGGGAGCTGTTTTTGTTGTTGTGAAGACGTTAACAGCGCATGAAAGTATGTTCTCATTTAAGGACAGCTCGAATCAGATGAATAGTACGTGCATCTGCTTCTACAATGGTAAATTCCCAATCGCCAATTTCAATCACTTGACCTTGTAAATCGCTCACTAAACCAATTTCTTGAAGCAACAAACCGCCCATAGTTTCTACTTCATCATCAGGAAAATCAGCATCTAAAAGATTGTTAAAGTGTTCGATTGGTGTAAGTGCCTGCACCAACCAAGTATTGGCAGTTTTCGGATCATCATCAGGCACAATATAGGACGCTTCTTCATCGACCATGTCGTGTTCATCTTCAATTTCACCGACAATCTCTTCCAGAATATCTTCCAGCGTGACCAAACCTGATGTGGTGCCATATTCATCAATCACCACAGCAATATGTGTCTGAGTGTTTTTTAGCATACGTAACACCTGGTCAGAGCGCGCACTTTCAGGGACAAATAGTGGCTGACGCATGAGTACGCGAATATCGACTTTGCTGGCTTTTTCGGTCAAGAAAGGCAGTAAATCTTTCGCCAACAAAATGCCGACCACATTATCGGGTTGATCGGATGAAAACACGGGAAAGCGTGAGTGCGCTGATTCAATCAAGACATGCAAAATATCGAGTAATTCATCATCTTCTTGCAGGCTGATCATGGCTGTGCGCGGCGTCATGACTTCGCGGATTTTAGTCGCAGGAAGATCGAATACACCTTCAAGCATCGCAACCGTATCAGGCTCTAAAAAACGACGTGAATCTTGTACGAGTTTGAGCAATTCGTCGCGAGTTTCTGGTGCAGTTCCTAACCACTTTCTTAAGCCACGCATGCCCCACGACGGGCTGGATTCATCGTGCATGATCTTTCCTAAAGACTCTAGATATGAAAAAAATTATTTTCATCATACCTTAGAAAATGCAGATGTCTATGCAAAAAGTACTGCAAAATATGAATGTTATCGTCATCTTTTACTGAACTAAATGGGTTTAAACTTCGAGTTTATGGTTTGCTTGCTAAACAGATAAGCGGGGAGGTGTTGCTGTGTCATTTCGAGTTTATGTTAGAATAGCGCTGAAAATTTATGAAGCGTGTCTAGATGTCTGAATCCTCTGTTACCCCGACCCTGCAATTAAATACCCGTGGATTACGTTGCCCTGAACCTGTGATGATGTTGCATCAAGCCATTCGTAAATCTAAATCTGGGGATGTGGTAGAGGTCTTTGCAACAGACAATTCGACCTCGTGGGATATTCCTAAATTTTGTATGCATTTGGGGCATGAGCTGTTGTTGCAAGAAGAACGCTTAGACGAAAATGGCAATAAAGAGTTTCATTATTTGGTGAAAAAAGGCTAAGGCTTTTTGATCAGATATAAAAAATCCCTGCACTTGGCAGGGATGCATATTTATGAATTTTGAATTCTCTGGAATGTGGTTTTTATACTTAACGGAATTAATTCAGGTAAATCCTCAAATACTTTATGTATGATTTCTAGCTTTAAAGCTTCTTCCTTTCTACGTTTTAAAGCATTTAATTCAGGGATTTTCTTTAAAATTTTTTCTTCTAATTCATGTCCTTGATGATTTGTGAACCATTGAGGGGTATTAATGACTAATCCATTGTTAAGAGTTATAGCGGTAGTATTTGTATTAGAAGTATCAAATTGTGAGTGAATTTTCTCTAAGATCCAATTATGAATATTGTTCAGTGTATTTTGATTAAATTGATCTAAATTACGAAAACTATGATCAATTTCACTATGAGAACCTGTTTTTGTACTTAGAATCAATAATCCAAGGTATAAAGGGTTAAGCAAACAATTTTCTATACTATATTGTTCGTTTAGAGCATGAACAAATAATCCATCTTCATCGGAATTTGTCATGTCCCAATCTATAATTCCAAAACAGCTTTTATTGCCGAACTTACGCATTGTATTTGTGATATGAATTACCTGTGAGCAATTTGCAACTGGATCACCATTTTTATCTGTTCTGGAGTCTCCTGAAGATATAAAGTTAAGAGATATCTCCTTTTTTAGATCATTGTTAGTATTTAAAATGTCATAGATTCTTTCGTAATACATTACATCATAATGACTTTCTAAAAAAACTTGTTTTCGATTTTCATAATTGACACTAAAAGATGGAACCCCAGCAGTTAAAACAGATAATGCTTCGTCTTTGCTACATTTTCTAATTCGCTGTTCCGAATTTTCAACTACGAAAATATCTTGTTCATCTGCTAAGGCAACAGTGCTTGGTGAATGTGTTGTAATAATGACTTTAATGCCTAAATCTTTTACGAAAACATTTTTTAGAATATGTAGATATTGTTTAGACATTGATGGATGTAGTGAAGCATCGGTTTCATCTAACAGTAATATTTTAGGTAATTGAGTTACATGGTCATTGTTATACAGTGCAAATGCTAATGCGATAAGAATTTTTTCTCCTGAAGATAGCTCAGAAATTTTGACTTCAGTTTTAGTATCTTTTTTTAAAAATTTAGATTCATAGGTAATATTGGGATCATAGTCTTCAGGAACTTTGAATTCGTAGTCCATTGAGGCTGATTTGAGAATATCGTTTATGATTTGCCAAGGTGAATAACCATAAGCTTGGGTGAATTCATCTGTTGTTAAATATGAAACATCTTTACCTTTACATTTTTTTAAGAATTCACTCCATAAATTTTGGAATTCTAGTTTTTGATAATTATCAAATATAGTAGAAAAATTTTGAGCGAAAATATCATGTGTAGTTGGGTGATAACCATGAGGGATACTTTCTTTGAGTAATTTAGGATCAGTTATTCTCTCTGGGGAATTTTCAATAAAGGATTTAAGCTTTTGGAATTGTTTAGTACTTAAATTTGGATTTCCATATGTCGAGTTCGTAAATTTTTCCAATTCTTCAAGATTTTCAGGAAGCTTTTGATGTTGGTCTTGAAACTCAAAGATACGAAAATAACCAATAAACAAAGGGTCTTCTTCATGATGATGTCGATAATTATCATAATTTCTGTGAATTGGGTTGAGGTCACTTACAGGCATTAATTTTTCAATGTATTTAATTTTATTAGGAGGAGTTGATACTCCATCAATGACAATATTGGAATGTCCATTCTCAAGAGATTGAAGTATTTGTGTTTTACCTACACCGTTAATCCCTGTCAAAATTACAAAATTAGGCAATTCAATTTCAAATGGATCTAATGATTTATATTCTGCTTCTAATTTGTATTTCATAATCTAATAAATATAAAAAAGCCTCTAAAATAATCAATTATTTTAGAGGCTTATGCAAGCTAATTAAGCATTACATATTTGGGTAGTTTGGACCACCGCCACCCTCAGGAGTTACCCATGTAATGTTCTGTGATGGATCTTTAATGTCACAAGTCTTACAGTGAACACAGTTCGCTGCATTAATCTGGAAACGCTTCGAACCATCATCATTTTCCATAATCTCGTAAACACCAGCTGGGCAGTAGCGCTGTGCAGGCTCGTCCCATTTTGGTAAGTTCACGTTCACTGGAATTGATGCATCAGTCAGTTTCAAATGTGCAGGTTGGTTTTCTTCATGCACGGTGTTCGAAACAAAAACTGAAGACAAACGGTCAAAAGTTAACTTGCCATCTGGTTTTGGATAGTTTGGCTTAAAGGTTGCCGCATCTACTGTTTTTAGCGCGCTAAAGTCAGGGGCTAAGTCATGTAGTGTAAATGGCACTTTAAACACGTTTTGGTCGATGAAGTTGAATGCACCCCCTATCCATTGACCAAACTTGTGCATCGCAGGGCCAAAGTTACGTGCGTTGTATAACTCTTCTTTTAACCAGCTGTTGTTGAATTTGTCAGTATAGGCTGTGAGTTCTTTCGCGAAGAAGTCTTCACCTTCAGTGACACGGGCAATCGCCAGATCACCACCTTTTTCCACACCAGCCTGAATCGCTTCAAATACCGCTTCGCCACACAACATGCCAGATTTCATGGCGGTGTGAGAGCCTTTGATTTTCGCGAAGTTTAAAAAACCTGCATCATCCCCAATTAAAGAACCACCTGGGAAAGTGAATTTAGGCAGTGAGTTGAAACCACCTTTTACTACGGCACGTGCGCCATAAGAAATACGCTTGCCACCTTCCAAATACTGTTTCACCAGTGGATGGGTTTTCCAGCGTTGCATTTCTGCGAATGGATACATGTGTGGATTTTCGTACGACAAGTCCACGATCATCCCCAAAGTGACTTGGTTGTTTTCAGCGTGATATAACCACCAACCGCCAGAAGAGCCTGTTTCACTTAAAGGCCAACCCGCACCGTGCATCACCAAACCGGGTTTGTGTTTTGCTGGATCAATTTCCCAAAGCTCTTTAATCCCGATCCCATAGTGTTGTGGATCAGCATCTTTATCCAAATCGAACTTGGCAATCAGACGCTTACCTAAATGACCACGACAGCCTTCAGCAAAAATGGTGTATTTGGCATGCAGTTCATAACCCGGTGTAAAGTTGTGCGTCGGTTCGCCATCTTTACCAATCCCCATGTCACCGGTTTGAATACCTTTTACCGTACCATCGGCATGGTAAAGCACTTCAGCTGCAGCAAAGCCTGGGAAGATTGAAACTTCAAGCTCTTCGGCTTTTTGACCTAACCAACGTACCACGTTACCTAACGAAATCACGTAGTTGCCATCATTGTGCATGGTTTTAGGCACCATCCAATGTGGCGCTTCCTGTGCTTTTTCAGGCGACATCAAGAAATAGGTTTTATCTTCCGTGACAGGAACATTTAAAGGCGCACCTTCTTCTTTCCAGTTCGGGAAGAGTTCATTGATGGCACGTGGTTCGAGTACAGCACCCGAAAGAATATGTGCACCGACTTCGGAGCCCTTTTCTACCACACAAACGGATAAATCAGATAAATTGTTTTCAATCGCAAGTTGACGAATTTTGATCGCAGCAGAAAGACCTGCGGGGCCTGCGCCTACGATAACGACGTCAAACTCCATCGATTCACGTTCGATGTGTTCCATGTAGGACTCCTCATATTACTTAAAGGTGGCAACTGTATGACTCTTTACAGTGCTGCCTAATTAAAAGATCAACTAGATCAATTAATCATTTAAATTTCAATATATTGCTGAGCATATCAATATTTTTAATGAAGCAATAGATATTGCTCCAGCAGAAATGATTAAAACATCCTGAGTTTTTTGCATAACAAGTCAACTTTTTGGAATATATTAAGCCTTTTCAAGAAAGCGTAACTTGCTCGAATAGAGTCAATTTATCAGTGCATTTTTAATTGAGGTCGAGAAGACTTAGCTAAAACATCTTTTAACATCAAAATTCCTGTTTTAAATAATCCATGCAAGGCAACTTGATGAAACCGATAGAGTGACATATACATCATGCGCGCGATAAAGCCTTCAATATTAATATTGCCCATGACATGCCCCACACTATTTCGATCACTTAACGACACCAAGGATCCTTTGTCTTTAAATACGAACTGTGGCAGAGGTTGCCCCATGACATAAGCTGATAACGCTTTTTCTAAAAATATGGCCTGTTGATTCGCCACTTGCGCACGTGGTGCCAAAGGACGGTCCTTACCCTCTGGGGTATAACTCGCACAATCCCCCATCGCAAAAATGCAAGCATCACGAGTTGTTTGCAACGTCGATTGAACCATCAACTGATTGATTCGATTGGTTTCCAAGTCAGCAATATTCTTTAAAAAATCAGGTGCTTTAATGCCTGCTGACCAGACCTTTAAGTCCGCGGGTAATTGTGTGCCATCCTCAAAATAAATATGCATTTCATCAATTTTCTTCACTCGGCTCTGGGTTCGTACATGAATACCCATATTGAGCAACTCTTCCTCAGCCAAACTAGAAATTTTGCTGTTCAATGCAGGCAAGACACGATCAGCCGCCTCAATTAAAGTAATCTGCACATTGTCTGGTTTGATACTATCCAACCCATACTTACAGAATTGATGCGCGGCAAAATCCAACTCGGCGGCTAACTCGCCCCCCGTAGCACCCGCCCCAATAATGGCGATATTCAGTAAACTCGGCTTTTCATTTTCGATTAAGGTATTGGCTTGTGCTTGCAGATATAAATTTAAAAATTCTTTTTGCAAATAGTCAGCTTGTGCACGTGAATCTAAACACACGCAATGCTCTTTCGCCCCTTCAGTATTAAAATCATTGGAGGTTGAACCGACGGAAACCACCAAAACGTCATAGGCAAGCGCACGACTGGGTGCGATTGTCTCCCCCTGATGCGAACTTAATTCCTCCAGTTGAATGGTTTTATGGATCCGATCAATATTGATCATTTTTCCCAAATAAAACTCAAAATTATTCTTCTTGGCATGTGCAAAGTAGTTCAGTTGATCGTCATGTGAATTTAGGGTCCCTGAAGCCACTTCATGTAAAAGTGGTTTCCAAATATGCGTGAGCGCAGCATCTACCAAGATAATCTCGGCTTTATTTTTTTTGCCCAAACGATTCCCTAGGCGTGTTGCAAGTTCTAGTCCACCTGCTCCTCCACCTACAATCACAATACGCTTTTTACGATTATATTTCTCAGTATTTTTATTCAACATAGTCAATACTCCAATTGTTTGATGGTTATAAAACCTACGATTTATATTCATCAAATAATTGTATGAGGAATAATTACCCCTGATTTTTTCAAAAGTGATCTCGCCACAATCAAATAAAAATTATTAATAGCCAACATTTTATTTTTGAATATATAAATTTTAGGTAAAAAAAACCGCAGCTTAAACTTTGATTGTTTAGCTACGGATAAATTTAGAGACCTAAACACATATATTTGATTTCTATATAATCTTCAATACCATATTTAGAACCTTCTCGTCCCAGACCAGAAGATTTGACTCCACCAAAAGGAGCAACCTCAGTTGCCAGAACGCCTACATTAACGCCGACCATGCCATATTCTAGAGCTTCGTATACATTCCAAATTCGACCAACATCGCGCGAATAGATATAGCATGCTAAGCCAAACTCAGTATCATTGGCTGCTTCAATCACATCCTGTTCTGATGTAAATTTGAAGACTGGCGCCACAGGTCCAAAAATCTCTTCTCGGGCAACTCGCATATCTACATTCACATTTGTAAGTAATGTTGGCTCAAAGAAAGAACCACCTAATGAATGTCGTTTGCCGCCAACTAAAACTTCAGCCCCTTGATTGACAGCCTCATCCACTAAAATTTGCGTGTTTTTTGCTGCCTTTTCATCAATCATTGGACCAATAATGGTTTCAGTTTCAATCCCATTTCCAACAGATAACTGAGCAATACGGTGAGCAAATTTTGTGACAAATTGCTCGTAGACACCTTCTTGTACATAGAAGCGGTTGGCACAAACACATGTTTGTCCTGCATTACGATACTTTGCAATTAAAGCACCTTCGACCGCAGCATCAATATCGGCATCATTAAATACAATAAATGGTGCATTACCACCTAATTCCATGGTGACTTTTTTCATAGTTTCAGCACATTGTCGCATGAGCTGAATACCAATCGGTGTCGACCCTGTAAACGATAATTTACGAACAACAGGATTCGATGTCAGTTCACCGCCTATTTCACTGGACTTACCAGTGACAACGTTGATTACACCAGCAGGGATACCTGCTTGTTCTGCCAATGCGACTAATGCTAATGCAGAATATGGGGTTTGGCTGGCAGGTTTTAATACCATTGTACATCCAGCCGCTAAAGCAGGTGCAGCCTTCCGTGTAATCATTGCAGATGGAAAATTCCACGGTGTAATCGCAGCACAAACACCAATAGGCTCTTTTGTGACAATCAGGCGACGACCTTTTTGATTAGTTGGAATTACATCTCCATAAATCCGCTTGCCTTCTTCTGCAAACCATTCTAAGTAAGATGCAGCAAAATTAATCTCACCCCGTGACTCGAATAGAGGCTTGCCCTGTTCTGCAGTCATGATTTGCGCGAGATCTTCTTGATTCTCAAGAATTAATTTATGCCAAGCTAAAAGTTTTCGCGCTCTGTCTTGAGCTGTTAGATTTCTCCATTCAGGCAAGGCACGTTCAGCAGCTTCAATCGCTAGCTTAGTTTCCTCAGTTCCCATATTTGGAATCGTGCCAATTTTTTCCTGTGTTGCAGGATTGAGAACATCAACATTCAGACCAGAAATTGCATCACGCCACTGACCATCGATAAAACATTGTGTTTTAAATAAAGAAGTATTAGAAACTTTCATTATTGCAAGTCACTCATCAAAGTTCGTTATGGATAGCACAGTGATCTGTATCACTGTGCTCTGCTCTGTTTAACGTGATGCGAGTGCATTTTCACGAATTTGCGTTAAACTCATTTTCGGTGTCAATGCTTCAGGATCAATCTGAATTTCAATTAGAGAAGGTCGGCCTGAATTTTGGCAGCGTTCAAATGCTGGGACAAACTGTTCAGTTTCATTCACAGTCTCTGAATGGAAACCAAATGCAGCAGCAAATGCGGCAAAGTCAGGATTAAACAATTCTGTACCTGAGACACGTCCAGGATATGAACGCTCTTGATGCATACGAATCGTTCCGTACATTCCATTATTTACAACAATAACCACTAGATTCGCACCATAATGCGCTGCTGTAGCTAATTCTTGACCATTCATCAAGAAGCATCCGTCACCAGCAAATGCTATTACTGTCCGTTTTGGGTAAGTCAGTTTTGCCGCAACTGCTGCTGGCACACCATATCCCATAGAACCATTGGTTGGGCCGAGCAGTGTTCTGAATTTACGGTGTTGATAACCACGATGTACCCATCCGGTATAATTACCAGCACCGCAAGTTAAGATGCTGTCATGTGGTAATTGTTCATTGAGCCATTCAATGATTTTACCCATTTGTACTGGACCAGGGGCCGTTGGGAATGTACAACCTTCCAAATATTCTTCATTCAATGACTGTACTAGAGTATTGAAAGATGATGGTTTAATTGCTGGCAATGCTGCTAACTGAGCACTGATTTTCTGCATCCCCGCATTAATACCCAAAGTTGGTTGATAAACTCGACCTAACTCCTCAATACCTAAATGTACGTGCACCAATTTTTGCTTTGGTGTTGGAATATCTACTAGCGCATAACCACCAGTGGTCATTTCACCCAATCGAGCACCAAGTACGATTAAAAGATCTGAATTTTTAACCGCGTTTTGTAGTGCTGGTCCTGCAGCCAATCCCAAATTACCAATGTATTGTGGCAATTTATTATCCACCAAATCCTGACAACGGAATGACGCTGCGACAGGCAAATTCTGGGTTTGAATAAATTGGCGAACATTTTCTACTGCTGCTTCATTCCAACCGCCACCACCTAACACCACTAATGGTTTTTCTGCCTCTTGAATTAATTGTTGTAATTCAAGTAATTCTTCATTAGATGCTGATGGTTCGATATGTTTTGCAGGCAAAGCATCTGCAACATCGACAATATCTGTCAACATATCTTCTGGTAATGCAATGACTACTGGACCAGGTCGACCATTCATAGCACGATAGAATGCTTGATTAATCAATTCAGGTAAACGCTTTGCATCATCGACTTGAACAATCCATTTAGCCATTTCACCAAACATTCGGCGGTAATCAATTTCTTGGAAAGCTTCACGATCCATTTGATCACGAGCAACTTGTCCAATGAACAAAATCATTGGCGTTGAATCTTGAAATCCAGTATGGATACCCACAGATGCATTTGTAGCGCCAGGACCACGTGTAACAAAACAAATACCGGGTTTACCCGTAAGCTTGCCGTAGGCTTCTGCCATATAAGCAGCACCACCTTCTTGGCGACATACAATTAAATCAATCTCTTCTTTTACATCATGTAAGGCATCTAATACCGCTAAATAACTTTCACCAGGCACACAGAAAGCTCTTTCAACACCGTTCACCAATAAGGCATCAACCAATACCTGACCGCCTGTACGACCGGCTTTATTTTCAATAGTCATTAGTAATATCTCTCAGTCAGGTTTTAAATTACAGAATCTTCAAGGAATGGACGATTTTCAATCACACGTTGGAAAGAAAGCGGGCTTAAATCTAAAGCACGGTAATTACCATAGGTAATGAGTTCGCTTAATCCACGTCCGATTGCTGGAGCTTGTTGCAACCCATGACCACTGAAGCCATTACAGAACAAGAAGTTATCTACTTCATTGTGAGGTCCAACAATTGCGTTATGATCTAGTACACAATAGTCATAATGGCCGGCCCACGAGTTTACGACCTTAATCGCTTCAAACGCTGGTACTCGTTCAGCTAAGATTGGCCACACTTCTTCATCAAATTCTTCATGCAATACATCAAAGTCTTCTGGATCTACTTCTGGGTCAACCTTAGGATAAGTACCACCTAAATAGAACTGGCCTTCTGGGCGGAAAAAGACGCCTGTTGGATCAATTGTTAAAGGTACATTCCCCTCTAAAGGTGTGCGGCATGCAAATACGAAAAGTGAACGACGGCGCGGTTCAACCGGAATTTCGAGTCCTGCCATGCGAGCAACTTTAGCTCCACGTGTTCCAGCACAATTGACTAAAGTTCCACAACCAATAACATCACCAGTTTTGAGGCGGATACCTGTAATTTTATTGCCCTCTCGAATGATATCTACAACCTCATTCTCGATGTATTCAACGCCAAGAGAACGTGCTTTGCGACGGAAACCGTTTACCATTCCATAGTTATCAAACCAACCCTCATCAGCACGGCCAAAAGTTGCACCTTTAAGACTGTCCGTATTAACCCATGGGAATTTTTGTTTCAGTTGTTCAACATCTAATAAATCAATCTGAGCACCATTCTCAATTTGCGTATTATGCAAACGCTTAAGTACATCAAATCCTTTATCATCAGCTAAGAATAAATATCCATTCTCATGAAAAGTTAAATCGGGTTTTTCACCATCAACTTGCATGATTTCACCAAAATTACGGATAAAATCGGCGCCGTATTGTGAAATTTGAATATTGATTGGATTCGAAAACTGTACACGAATCGAACTACTTGATAATGCAGTCGCAGATTGTGCATAAGTAGGATCACGCTCAATTACTAATATTGAGCCATTAAAATCAGGGTTATTGGCAAGGAAGTACGCTGTAGAACTACCGTTTACTGCGCCACCAACAATAATGACATCATAGTTTGTTTTATTTGCTGTAGTAGCCATGGCTATATACCTTAAATCTTGTCTAAACGTTATTTCTTATCTTCAAAATGACCAGCACCCGCAAATGCGCCACCGTGATAACGTGCAGCCGCATCATTTGGGTCTAAAGGCGGATGATTTGCGAATACTTTCTCACGGTAATCATCTGCACTATCTTCTGCAGCATAGCCAATCGAGGAAGCAAAGCGGTTATCCCATAACGTTTCACGATTATTAGACATACCGTATACAATCATGTGTGCCACACGTGGTGCCTGCATTGATTTCACTACAATTTGAGTAAAATCATTAAATGACAACCACGTTGCTAACATTCTTCGATCAAGCGGCTCTTCAAAAGAGGAACCGATACGAATATTGACGGATTCAATGCCGAATTTATCCCAGTAATAACGGCCTAAATCTTCTGCAAAGCATTTGCTCAAACCATACAAACTATCAGGGCGATGGGCAGCAGTCGCATCAATAGTTTCGGTACGATCATAAAAACCAATTGCATGATTTGAACTGGTATAAATGACGCGTTTAACACCATGTTGGCGTGCTGCTTCATAGATGTTGTACGTACCACGAATGTTGCCTTGCAGAATTAATTCAAACGTGTTTTCAACAGGTACACCACCTGCATGAATAATCACATCGACGTCTTTGGCTAAAGGTAAAACACTGTTAAAATCTGCCAAGTCACAACTTACACCCTCTTCATGCGCAGCTAGGTCACCTAAAGGTGCAATATCAGTTAGTCGCAAAATCTCGGCATAATCTTTCAAAGCCTCACGCAAAACACGTCCTAAACGCCCTGCCGCACCTGTAATTAAAATTCGTTTGAATTGTTTAGCCATGTTGTACTCCAAATCTAATTTATACGAGTGCTGCTAGTGCAGAACGCAATTGGGTCAATGCTTGTTGCAATTCCTTTTGGGATGTTGCAAACGACAATCGAATATAAGGCTCTATCCCAAATGCAACACCAGGAATAGTTGCCACTTTTCCTTCTTGTAATAGATAGTTAGCTAAATCGGTGTCATTTTTGATGACGTCACCCTTAGGTGTTTTTTTACCAATAAATCCTTCACATTTAGGAAAGGCATAAAATGCACCTTCTGGCATCTTTAATTCCAATCCTTCAATTTCAGAAAGAGCCTGAATCACCATCTGACCACGTTCGCGGTATTCTTTTGTTGATTCAGCAATGAAATCTTGAGGACCGTTCAAAGCAGCAATTGCAGCCTGTTGAGATACTGAAGAAGGACAAGTTGTGGTTTGTGACTGCATTTTATTCATTGCAGCAATTAGTTCTTTGGGTCCTGCAGCATACCCAAGACGGAAACCAGTCATTGCATACGCTTTAGAAACACCATTTACAATTAATGTGCGGTTTTTAAGTGCAGGACAGGCTTCTACAAATGAAACAAATGGCTTATCACTTAACACGATATGTTCATAAATTTCATCAGACAAAATTAGAACATTTGGATGACGCTCAAGCACCTCACCTAATGCTGCTAATTCTGCTTTGCTATAAATCACACCCGTCGGATTACTTGGAGAATTCAACATAACCCAACGTGTTTTAGACGTAATTGCAGCTTCTAACTGATCGGGTTGAACTTTAAAATTCTGTTCAGTACCACACGGCAAAACTTTGGGTACGCCACCATTCAGTAAAGCCATATCTGTATATGAAACCCAATATGGCGCGGGTGTAATGACTTCATCACCTGGCTCTAAGGTCGCTAAGAAGGCATTGAAAAGAATTTGTTTAGCACCATTACCTATACAAATTTCATCCTGAGAATAATCTAAGTTATTATCTCTTTTGAATTTCTTTACAACAGCATCACGAAGCTCTGGATAACCATTTGGTGCTGTGTATAAGTGATGTCCTTCAAGCATCGCTTTATAAGCAGCATCTATCACATGAGCCGGTGTTGAAAAATCTGGCTCTCCTAAACTTAAATTAATGACTGGCTCACCCGCTGCAGCCATCTGTTTTGCTAAAACAGAGACTGCCATACTAGGAGAACTCTTTACTTGTTGTACTCGAGTACTCTGGAATTGCATTATTTTGCTCCCCCTACAGGTGTATAGCCATAATCTGCTTCGGCTTGCTCTGGGCTGATATATCCAAAACGTACATCACGCTCAACAGACTCCCATGGGCGTTTACGAGGATCACCATATCCGCCACCACCTGGTAAACGTAGTACTAGACGACGATTTGCTGGAACTTGTTGTTGACCTTTGCCACGTAAAACCGTGCCATCATCTAATCCTACAAATCCTTTCGTACCATCCAAACCACCTTCACGTCCGCGTGCTGGGTAATTAATACGGTCAAACATGGCACTGAAACGGAACTCATAGCCTTCTGAAGCTGAAATCTCAATCTCTTGACCTAAACCACCACGTAAAGCACCAGCGCCGCCAGAACCATCACGGAATTCTTTACGCCAAACAATCACTGGACCAGCATGCTCTGTTGCTTCAACAGGCATGGTATGAACACCACTTGGGAATGCAGTTGCACTTAAACCATCAAGGTTGGCACGTGCTCCCATACCACCACTATTGAACATCAACATTTCTGCATTACGACCATTTGGATTCGTTGCCAGTGGTCGCACACTCATATGTAAGTTCCAAAGCGCACTTGCACCTTCCGCTGGTACAGTTCCATGTAAACACTTGTGTAATGCACCAAGCACAAGGTCAGGTACAAAGTGACCTAAAACATGACGTACTGATACGGGTGCTGGATGTTTAGCATTTAAAATACAGCCTTCTGGAGCAACCACCTCAAAAGGTTCAAGCGATGCTGTATTATTTGGAATTTCAGGTGCCAAAATACATTTCAAAGCATAGCAAGCATAAGCTTTGGCATAACCTAAAGGTACGTTAATACCGAACTGACTCATGCCTGAAGTGCCTACAAAGTCAGTTAAAATACCATCTGGTCCAACTGTTAATGTCACTGAAAGTGTCACTGGCACATCGTAACCGTCAAGGGTCATGCTATTGGTATATTGACCACGAGGTAGAGACTTAAAACAATCCAATGTTGCTTTACGGCTATGCTCCAAGATAAAACCACCAATCATATCTAGATCGTTCAGATTGAACTCACGTAACATGTCGATTAAACGTAAATGGCCAGTTTCATTACAAGCAGACAGCGCATAGAAATCGCCAATTACACGGTCATTCTCACGCACGTTATGACGAATAAGATTAACCAGATCTTTATTAACCTTGCCACGTTCAAACAACTTCATAACAGGGATAAATAAACCTTCTTCATATACTTCACGAGCATCTGGGCCAAAACCTCGACCACCGATATCCACTACGTGTGCAGTACTAGCAAAATAGCCAATCAACTTGCCTTTATAAAATGAAGGAGAAACAATCGTAATATCATGTAAATGGCCTGTACCCTTCCACGGATCATTGGTCACATAAACATCACCTTCGTAAATGTTATCCGCACCAATATCATTAATAAAATGGACAACAGCTTCGGCCATCGTATTCACATGACCTGGCGTACCTGTCACTGCCTGAGCAATCATTCGACCTTCGCGATCAAATACACCTGCTGATAAGTCACCTGCTTCACGCACACTCGTAGAAAATGCAGTTCGAATCAGTGTTAAAGCTTGTTCTTCAACCACTGAAACCAAACGGTTCCACATAACCTGCATTTGAATATCAATTAAATTTGTTGTCATTGTAATAACCTCTAATGCCTGCCTTAACGCTTAACAACCAATAAGCAGCCGTCTGGTTGAACAGTTGCAGTGAATGAAGATGTAACAAATGTAGAAGTCTCACGCTCAGCAATGATTGCAGGACCATCTATTTGAGCGCCAATATTCAAGTTTTCACGCTGATAGATATTTGCATCAATAAAATCGCCTTTAACGACATCAAAGACTTTACGTTGTGCGATTGGCTCAGCTTGATGTGTTGCTTCGATCTGTTCTACAGGTACGACTGGAGCAAGAGGTGAGCTTGCTTTAACAGACCAACTCACAATCTCGACATCAGGACCTTCAATTGGTCGACCAAAGAATGTGGTATAGGCTTGTTCAAATGCACTTTTAAATACTGCTGCATCATCTTGACTAAATGTTTTAAAGCCTAATTGAACAGGAATTTCCCAACCTTGTCCGACATAACGCATAAATGCCGTACATTCCTTCTCGATATCCCCTTCAGGCATACCTTGACGTAAGAAACCGATGGCTTCTTGTGTCATATCATCAATCAAACTATTGATTTGTTTAGCATCAAATGTTGAAAGACGTGCAAATGAACTACGCACTGCTTCATAGCCAAAAGGTGCACGTAAGAAACCAATCGCAGAACCGACACCCGCACCAGCAGGAACAATAAAGCGTGATACACCCATTTTTTCACAAAGACGTGCTGCATGTAGCGGACCACCACCACCAAAAGTAATCATGGTGAAATCCGAAATATCTTTACCACTTTCTACAGCATGAACACGACCAGCATTTGCCATGTTTTCATCTACAACTTCACACACACCATAGGCAGCGGTTTTTGCAGCAAGCTGTAAAGGATTACCAATCACTTTCGCCATTGCTTCGTCAGCATTGTCTTCTGAAAGTAGGATTGCTCCACCGGCAAAATTCTTAGCATCTAAGCGACCTAATAAAAGGTTTGCATCTGTAATTGTTGGCTCAGTACCACCACGGTTATAACAAGCTGGACCAGGTTCAGACGCTGCACTATGTGGCCCTACACGAATTTGGCGCATACTATCGATACTGGCAATCGAGCCACCACCCGCTCCAATTTCAACCATCTCTACAACAGGAATTGAAATTGGCATTCCGCTTCCTTTTTTGAAGCGATATGTTCTAGCAACTTCGAATGTTTTTGCAGTTTTCGGTACTTGCTGTTCAATTAAACAGATTTTTGCTGTTGTTCCACCCATATCAAATGAAACAACTGAATCAAGTGAATATTTACGGGCAATATCTGCTGCGAAAATAGCACCACCAGCAGGACCAGATTCTACGAGACGAACTGGAAATTCAGCAGCACTCTCTACAGAAATAATTCCACCCCCAGAGTGAATCATGAACACTGGGCACTGAGCGCCTTCTTGTTTCAATGTCACCACTAAGCGATCTAAATAAGACTTAATAATTGGTTTTACATAAGCATTTGCACACACAGTGTTGAAACGCTCAAATTCACGCATTTGTGGTGAAACTTCACTCGAAATCGAAATTGATACTTGCGGTAAACGAGCAGCTAGAGCTTCACGTAACTTACGTTCATGCTCTCCATTCATATAACTATGGATAAAGCCAATAGCCACACTTTCATAATTACCTTGAGCAATTTGCTCAACAACATCATCTATGTCTTGTTGTTGTGGTTCGATTAACACATTGCCATCAACACCAATACGTTCTTTTAATGTATAACGGTGTTCACGTTCGATTAATGGCGGTGGTAATGAAATATTAATATCATACTGCTCAAAACGATTCTCTGTTCTCATTTCAAGAGTGTCGCGAAAACCTTCAGTAGTGATAAATGCAGTCTTTGCACCTCTACGTTCAATCAATGCATTGGTTGCTAAAGTTGTACCATGAATTAATTGATCAATATCTGCTAAGGTTACACCTGCTGTCTTAGCGACCTGAGACACACCTTTTAGAATTGCACGTTCAGGGAGTTCGTAGTCAGTAAGGACTTTTGTCGAATGGATGACTCCATTTAAATCCAAAGCGATATCGGTGAATGTTCCGCCAATATCAACACCAACACGACAGATTGAAGTCGTCATCGTTCTTACCTTTTTAAAAGTTAATTTCTTATTCGCTAACACTGAATAGCTTAAAATCAAAATAATAGTTGAGTTAAAATACGTCAACACAGCTTAAAATAATAAAAATGCATTTTAATCATTCAAATTTTAATAAAATACATTGATTTTATTATTAAATATCAATTACTTATGTTTTTATAAAATTCATTATAATATTAATTATTGGTCAAAATTTAACTTAAGAAAATAAGTTAATACATCATTCCTAATTTTCTCTTGATATTTTATGAAAAATAATTACGATAAAATAGGGTTTAGTTACATCCACTGATTCAATTACTCATATTAAAAAAATACTCTACATGACATTTTATCTAAAGGTATTTTAATTATAAAATTACTTAAAAAAAAACAATAGAATTAAAATCAAGCAATTGATTTATATCATATATTTTTTGGCATAAAATATGCTTTAAAAAGCATTGATATTCTTTATAGAATATTAAGATAATACTTTTCTTTGACACCATTACACTGGAATAAATGCATTAAGCCATATATTTTATTAAGAGGAGATGGCAAAGGGTGCTATCAAAGTTTTTTCGATCCGCGAGCATTTTCAGAGGATAGATTATGCAAAAGATGACTTCAAGAACATATCCTTCCACTATGTCACTTCGATGTTTTGAAGCTTCAGCCAGATATTTAAGTTTTACAAAAGCAGCTCAAGTCCTCCATATGACGCAGAGTGCAATTAGTAAACAAGTTGCTCATTTAGAAGATAGTCTAAATATTCAACTCTTTGAACGATCATTACAGCGCTTACAACTCACGCCTACGGGAAAACTCTTTCTAAAAGAAACACAGATTATTCTGAATCAAATCGAAATATCTGTTTTAAATGTACTTGCACATCGTAATGAGGCAGATACCTTAAATCTTGCTGCTCATCCTACATTATGTTCCCGTTGGCTTATTCCGATTTTAAAGGGTTTTAGTGACACCAACCCTCAGATTCATTTGGAATTTCAAGAGCAGATCAGCTCCTCAGATATTGATATTAGTCAGATTGACGTTGCTTTTTTATATGGAGATGGCGTTTGGCGAGATATGACCAGTATCAAGTTATTTGAAGAAAGCTGTATTGCGGTAAGCTCACCCGATTTAATCAGTGCACCATTAAACAAAATTGAAGACTTCCAAAATTATGTGCTCATCCAGTCTCGTGCAAGGCCCCGAGTTTGGGATGAATTCTTTCAAGCACAAGATTTCAGCCATGAAAAGACGTTTATTGGACCCAGATTTGATACATTTTCAGCATGTGTAAACTCTGCAATGATTTGCTCAGGAATTGCATTAATACCTAAATTTTTTGTAAAAAAAGAACTGGAAAGTGGTGAGCTCATTCAAGTTTGGCCATATGAAATGCAGACCAATAGGTCTTACTATATGATTTATCCAACTTCTATGTCGCAAACACCTAAAATCACCACGATGGTGCAATGGATTAAAAACCGACTCGAATCTGATTAATTCTCTTTAATCAGATTCTATACCCATAGTAAGATCATGAAGTTCATGATCTTACAAATTCATGAAAAAAAGGAATCCACTTCATAGGAAATGGAATCTAAATCATCCATCTACACTAATCCTATTCTTCTATAATCATATTCTTTTCAATTGAACTTAGTAGAATCAGGAGTCTTCGTGATGGAAATTGTTGATAATCAATACAACTCAGATCCTATGCGTTTTTTGAGTCCTGATATACGCACATTACAACCTTATGTACCTGGTGAACAGTCAAAGAATGAGTACATCCTAAAACTCAATACCAATGAAAACCCATACCCTCCTTCACCTCAAGTTGCCAAAGCTATACAACAGCTAATTTCTAATTCAGCAGATTGCCTAAGATTATATCCAGATCCTGATGCAAAGCTGCTTAGAGCTAAGATCGCGCAACAACAAAAGGTAGATATTGACCAGATCTTTGTCGGAAATGGTTCAGATGAAGTATTGGCCTTCATTTATAAAGCTTTCTTTAACCACCCATCTAAATCTATTCTTTATCCAGATATTAGCTATAGTTTTTACCCTGTTTACAAACAATTTTACGGTTTGAACGCAATTGCCATACCTGTAGATGTCAATTTTCAGATCCAACCTCAAGATTATGATCAAGAAAATTGCGGTATTATTATCGCCAACCCAAATGCTCCAACAGGAATTGCTCTCGAATTAACACAAATTGAAGAAATCCTAAAAGCAAATCCAAATAGCGTGGTGGTAATTGATGAAGCCTATGTAGATTTTGGAGCACAGTCTGCAGTAAAACTTATTCCTCACTACGATAACTTAGTCGTATGTCAAACAACCTCTAAATCTCGCTCATTAGCAGGATTAAGAGTTGGATTTGCCATTGCCCAAACCCATCTTATTAACGCTTTAGATCGAGTTAAAAATTGCTTCAACTCTTTCCCAGTTGATCAAATTGCCATTGCAGCAGCAGCAGCCTCTTTCGAAGATCAAAGTTATTTTGAAAAATGTTGTCAGCAAGTTATTGAAGATCGAGAGCACTTAATCCATGAGCTAGAACAGTTAGGATTCCAAGTTCTTCCATCTAAAGCTAATTTCATTTTTGTTCATCATCCTACGGCTGAAGCAAAACAACTTGCACAACAGTTAAAACACCAAAATATTCTAGTCAGATACTTTGATAAGCCGAGAATCAATGGATATTTACGTATTAGTATTGGAACCTTGCATAATAATACTCGATTAGTTAATACACTAAGTACCATCTTGAAAGAATAATTCAATTGATAAATCGGCCTTATTTACACAATATAAGGCCGATTGAAATTTATTTTTTGCTTAAATAATGTTCTGAAGAATCATTAAAACTCAATATACTGCAAAGCCCTATAATTGAAGCAAGCATTAAATAGAATGCAGGGATATACGGATTACCCGTAACCTCAATTTACCAAGCATTCAGCATTGGTGCAGTTCCCGTAAACAAAGCAACGCCAATATTATAGCTGATCGCCATTCCTGTATAACGGACATGAACAGGAAACAAAGAAGGTAACATCGCCAGAATACAACTGAATAAACTAGCCCAACAAAGACCGAGTCATGAGATTCCTAAAATTTTGAAACCAAGTTCTGGCTTATAAATTAGGTAGAACGATGAAATCGCCATAATCAAAACCCCAAAAGCACCGAACATCATCATGATTTTCCGTGAAGTCTTTATTGCGATACATGTAAATATTGGAATACAAATAAGAAAAATTAGTAAAAACATAGATATAAAGATTGTAATAACTCCTTTTTCAAGGGTTTCAACTAATGAAAAGATTGTTCCTCTTTTTCTTATTTTTTTCAAAATCGTCGCTTTCGTGGAAATGGCGACGAATATATATCCCGATCAGACTCAAAGATGCCGCTAAAAAAATGGTAATCTCCCCCATTCCATCATTTGCTCAGTCGAAAGCAAGGAAAAATAGGTTGCTGTTATAATAAGACCGAAAAGAAATCCTGCAATACACCCCACTTCAATCAAGCTAGTTGCGAAAGTTCAATTATTATCATTACTGTGCTCTACCACAAATATTGCAGCACTACATACTTCACCACCAGCAGATAGATCCTGTATTAATCGCAATATAATCAATAAGATTGGAGATAGAAAACCAATGTGTGTATAGGCGGGTAATAGACCAATACCCAAAGTAGCACCCACCATTAACCATAACGCCAGACTTAATGCCGCTTTTCAACCAATAGTGTCACCAATCTAACCCAATAATATCCCCCAATATCTTTCGTCTAGTTTTATAAAAAATCTTCTAATGATTTTTATTCAAGATATGTCTCTATACACTTTGATAGAGACATTTATAGGGTACAAAATTTGATACTTCAGGCTTACACTGCCTGAAGTCTATGATTAAGAATCTGAATTGGATGAAGTGCCTGTTCCTGCTGCAATCGTTTAATCTGACTACGACAAGAATAACCTGTAACTAGAAAGCTCGTCCCATATTCAACTTGCTTCTCCTGCCAAGATTGCTGATAAATTTGCTCAGAAAGATGGCGATGTTCAGCCTCATGACCATAAGTTCCAGCCATGCCACAACATCCCAGAGCCAATGACTCGAGTTCAATTTCAAAAGCTTTAAAAATAGTTTGCCATTGTGCCGTAGATGCAGGAACCTGAGTCCGCTCTGTACAATGACCCGCCAAAAAATATTTTTGACTAGAAACGGCTGGTAAAGCTGGTAAGGAGTTTAACTCTAACCACTCCTTCAGCCACTCCTGCAACATTAATACGTTAAATGACTCTTCTGGTGGTTCATGATCATATTGAGCCTTATATTCTTGTCGATAAACCAAAGTCATTGCAGGGTCTATCCCAACTAAAGCAATACCACTTTGGGCAGCTTTGCTTAACAATAACGACGTTTCACTTCTAAGTTCTTCAAACTCTTTGATAAATCCATGCACATGCAACGGTTTACCATTGGGGAAATATGGCAAAATATAAGGCTGTAGACCCAATTTACGAATAAACTGAATTGTTTCGATAAATACGGGGGTATCAAAATATCGGGTAAAAGCATCTTGAACCAAAATTACAGCTTTATTTGAGGACTGAGGCAAGTTAGATAAATCACCATTTAACAAAATAGCACCCAGTTCAGATATATCAGCTTTTGCTTGAGGGTGAAATAAAGGTATATCAACCACTTTAAATACGTCTCGTTGAACAATTTGAACTAATTTCATTTTTTGAAAAAAGTTATATAAGCCTGAAAAATTAGACATTAACGGCATAAAACGCTCGAGATTACTAATTAAATAATCTCGAATTGAATGCTTATATCTCGCATGATATTTCTGTAAAAATCTGGCTTTACTATCAGGAATATCCACCTTCACTGGACACTGACCAGCACAAGATTTACATGATAAACAACCGTGTAGCGCATCATAAACTTCTACATCAAATGCTTGGCTTTGCTCTCCTGAGTTTTCTCGACGCAACCATTCTTTGACCAACGTTGCACGCCCTTTTGGAGAATGAATGCGATCACGTGTCACTTTATATGAAGGGCACATGGGGTCATTTACATCAAAATTAAAACAAGCGCCATTTCCGTTACAGTGCATAGTTGTCGAAAATTTTTGCCAGTCTTTTCTCGAAATTTGCTTGTCGAAGTCTCCTCTTAATGGAGCCTCCAATAATTTAATCAACTTTGCCTTTGGCTGAGTATCCGGTGTTGCGATTTTACCGGGATTAAGCTTATTCAATGGATCAAAAATGGCCTTAACTCTTTGAATTAATGGATAAGCTTCACCAAAAAAAATGGGTGCATATTCTGAACGCAACCCTTTTCCATGTTCTCCCCAAATTACGCCACCATATTTATGCGTTAGCTCAACGATTTTATCGCTAATCAATTGAACTAATTTTGCGGAATGGGCATCCTTCATATCCAATAAAGGTCGCACATGTAAAACTCCTGCATCCACATGCCCAAACATTCCATAGTCTAGGCCATTGCTATCAAGTAATGCTCTAAACTCTGTAATATAGTCTGCCAAATACTCTGGAGGAACGGCCGTATCTTCCACGAAAGGTTGCGGGCGTTTTTCACCAACAACATTTCCAAGTAGTCCTACAGAACGTTTACGCATTGTGTAAACGTCCTTAATTTCATCATCACCATTCGCCAAAGTCATACTTAGCCGCTTAACACTTTGGTCATTCTGTAAATGCTGTATGAAATTAGTCTTTAAAACATCAAGTTCGTCCTGTGTTTCCGCATCAATCTCAACTAGATTGATTCCTTGTATTTGCAACGGTGAGGCAGGTTCAGGGAAATATTGCCCAACTTTTTGCCACACAATATCATTCTTCGCTAAGTTTAGAACTTTCGAATCTACAGTTTCGATAGATAATGGATTAAGCGCCATCAATGCTTTCGCATCTTTTAAAGCATTTTGGAAATTATCATAACCAATATTAATTAAGGCACGACACTTCGGTATCGGTAAAACATTTAATTTTGCTTCAACAATGAATCCTAAAGTCCCTTCACTTCCACACAGAATATTATTGATGTTCAGTTCTTGCTTATCATAAAGTGCAGGTAAATCATAACCAGTTAAAGAACGATTCAGCTTAGGAAAACTTTTTTCAATCAATTCTTGATTATTCTCTGTAATATCAAGTAATTGCTTATATAAATTTTGCTGAAATGCAGATTTGTGTGACAGAACAGAAGCAAGTTCAGTAATCTTGATCGTCTCTGACTCAAGTAATTCACCATTAATTAATACTGTTTTTAAGCCAAGTACATGATGGTGTGTCTTTCCATAACGACAACTCCCCTGACCACTCGCATCAGTATTAATCATGCCACCTATAGTGGCACGATTTGATGTTGATAACTCTGGCGCAAAAAACAAACCATGTTTTTTTAACTCCAAATTCAATTGGTCTTTCACCACGCCTGCTTCTACAATTGCCGTACGTTGTATTGGATCTATATGAATGATTTTATTCATATATCGAGATAAATCGACCACTAAACCATTAGTTAGTGATTGCCCATTCGTCCCAGTACCTCCTCCACGTGGCGTGATGACTAAATTAGTATATTGCTCCAAATTAACCAACTGCATCATCGACTGAATATCGTCAATGTTTTTTGGATATATAACAACTTGTGGAATAACCTGATAAATCGAGTTATCTGTTGAATTTACAAATTTGGCTGCCTCTGACTCATCAATATCACCATAAAATAATGGTTTTAGCTGATTAATAAAGTCTTTGATTACAATATTCTGGGCTGGATCTGTCATGATTCGCTACTAAATCTAAATGATTAATGAAAACTCGATTAAAATTAAATCTTTACGGTTGTGGGATACACATTCTGACGAACAGAAGAGACTTGATTTAAAGCAGCTAAACATTGCTGCATGGACTGATGTTGAAGCATCAAGTAATACTCATGCTCATCTTGGATTGCACATTCCAGTTTTTCTTCGAATGCACACTTATGAGCCTTTACTAACTCATCTAATTGATTAATTTTTAATGCTTGAGTATCCATCAAACCATCAAACATAATTGGCATTACATCTACATGATTTGAATAGATTAAATCTGTCAGATCCTCTTTATTCCAATTCTTATCATTTGATAAATCGATATTAGGTTTCAATTTAAAACTAAAATAGGCTAAACCTTCTTGATACAACTGAGAGGTTGAATCTGGAAATTTTCTAAAATTTCGATTTATCGAACACTGTGAATTATCATTTTTTTTATTACATTGATTTTGCTCTAAAAAAAATTCTGCCAGTATTTTTCTATATTGGCTCTTACCTTTTGGGGTGAGTGCTATACCGCGTTGAACCAATTGAATCTGAGATAAAGCATCATTCTGAACATTTGTTTGGTCTGGACAAATGTTTGGTGATTTAAGGAAAATCTTAGCAAGATTATATAAAAGAGGATATTTTCTCGCTTCTGGCAAATTCACTGTACAATCAATATCGAACTTATACTTTCCAATCATCGACAGGGTACGCGTTAGACTTAGCGTTGGAAATCTGATTTCACAGATACTATTGCTATCTCTTAAAAATCTATTGTGTGTTTCTTGAGCAACCTTAGATGTATTAAATTCAGGATGTAAATAATCAATTACCTCTTCTAGAAACATCTCTATATCTGAATCAATGAAATAAGAATTTTTTTCAAATTTATCAATATATTGTTTTAGATTTTGGTAAGTTTTAGATGTATCCACTTTATCATTTTGCGTCTTATTGTATGATTTTGAATCATATGCATAAGATAACTTGATTCTAATATAGTGTTTTTTAGCGTTTGAGTTATTAATAGGACGGAATAAAGTACACGGTACAGGATTCTGTAAACTCCCTTGCAGAATAAATCCGACAGGAAATAATCCTAGTACAGCAAATATACGACATACAATACTCAAATCAATTTGATTAATAATTTTGTAATGTAGCTCTAACTCTTGGATATAAAAGTCTCTTTCCCCTTGTTTTTTCAGTTTTTCCAAAAGAATTGGACTCTTAATCATTTCAATATTATTAATATCTTTAATTACATCTGAGATGATAGCGTACTCATGATTTTTAATATAAAAGTGATCATTGACCCTTTTTATATATCTAGATCTCAATTCATCTGAATTAACCAATCTCATTATGATGAACCTCAAATATTTACTTTAGAATTAAATTAAAAAAATGATCTATTTTGACGTTAAGCAACCATGTAATGATAAATTTCATTACGATGATTTCATCAAATAAAAATATTCAATTTAATTTAAATTTAGAATGAGATTTTATTTAATCTTTGTGCAATCAGCTTCTCAAGCGAATATATTTAATAAGATCATTCCTTTTTTTCATGCTGTACTTTCTATTTTTTCCTTTGGGGAAAAACTTAAATAAATGACTCCAAAAACAACAAAAAAACCACCTATCATAAAACTGATAGTCAGTTTTTCACCTAATAAAAGCACAGAAAAAATCACCCCAAAAATAGGTGTTAGAAAGCCAATATTCCCAACTTGGGATACATAATAGGTTCTAATTAAATGAAACCACATTAAAAAACTGGCAAAAGAGACAATAAGCCCTTGAAATAAAAGATTAGATATAGAGAAAAGCGTAACCTTAAAATTTAATTGATTAGTTATAACTGCATATATTCCCAAAAGTAGTGTGGCACCCAAAACTTGGAAAAAGAGTAGATGTGTTGCTGGTGCATATCCTAATTTAGTACAGCGAATGACTACGGTCGTAGCACCAAGACTTAAGCCTGCAAGCAAACCCAATACATCTCCCTTAAGCGAAATCTGGTCTCCTGTACTTTGATGCCCCCAAAATAAAGCAATTAAGATCCCAATAAAACAAAGGAACACCCCTCCCCATTGCTTGGAGGTTAAACGCTCTTCTGGCAAAAATAGCCCCATACCCAACACAGCGAAAATTGGTGAGGTATAAATAAATACTGAGATGTGTGCCGCTGAAGTATATTTCAGCCCCTCATTCACAAATAGAAACTCTAAACCAAAAAGTAGGCCTGCTAGTGCACCATATTTATATACAGAAGCAGATAATGATAATGGTATTTTTTGATACCGTATAAGAATATAGACCGCTAGAGTTGCGATCAGAGAACGAATGGCTCCTTGTAGCACAGGCGAAATATCAAAAATTATCGACTTAATACTGACCTGCTGTAATCCCCAGATTGCACATAGAATTATCATGCTGACTACTGCAAATAAATCAATTTGTTTCCGTTTCATCTAGAAATTTATCCCATTATCCCTCATACAAAATAAAAATTTTCTCATTTGAAATAAAACGAAAAAAGGGAATATCCCTAAGATTTATTTTCCTAAACAAATCAACTTTGCACTCGTGCATTTTTCACTCGCTTATATAACTATGAATACGTGCTTAGGGTCTGCTTTGTTAAATAAGCACTAACAGCGATCAATTTTAAATGAAATGAACAAAATAGGTTTAGCTCTCCAAATCTGAGCTAACCAACCTATTTTTACTGTCATTTCTGTTATAGGTATTAAAATGGCAAGTCTTTCATATGTATGCCAAAGTAATTCGGCATGGGACAATTATTTACAGCAACTAAAACGGGTAGAACCTTTTCTGGATGACCCATTAAGGCAGCGATTGGATTTTTTACGTCATCCCAAACGTGCATTAATCGTAGATATTCCTGTCGAAATGGATGATGGTACCATCGAACATTTTGAAGGTTACCGCGTTCAACATAGTTTAGCTAGAGGCCCAGGTAAAGGCGGCATTCGTTTTCATCCTGACGTAGATTTAAATGAAGTCATGGCCTTATCTGCCTGGATGACAATTAAATGTGCTGCATTAAACCTACCCTTTGGTGGTGCAAAAGGTGGCGTACGAGTAGATCCTGGCTCTTTATCTAAACGTGAACTTGAACGCCTGACACGTCGCTATGCTGCAGAAATTAATTTAATCATCGGTCCTCAAAAAGATATTCCTGCGCCAGATGTAGGTACAACACCTCAAATTATGGCTTGGATGATGGATACCTTTTCCATGAATGCTGGACATACGGTTACTGGAGTCGTAACGGGGAAACCCGTACATTTAGGTGGATCTTTAGGCCGCGTTCATGCAACCGGACGAGGTGTGTTCATCACTGGTCTTGAAGTTGCAAAAAAAATAAATTTAGAGATTTCCAATGCGCGTATTTGTGTTCAGGGATTCGGCAACGTTGGCAGCGAGGCTGCTTTATTGTTCCAAAAAAATGGAGCAAAAGTTATTTGTATTCAGGATCATAGTGCTACGTTATATCAGCCCAATGGTATCGACATTGAAAAATTAATGTCTTATCAAAAAATCAATGGGGGCATTAAAAATTATGCTGCTGATGATGAAATAGATAAGTCAAAATTTTGGAAACTAGAAGCTGAAATTTTTATTCCCGCTGCCCTTGAAGGCGTCATTGATGCTGAAATTGCTCAAACAATTCAAACCAAATTAATTTTAGAGGGGGCTAATGGTCCTACATTAGCAGCTGCTGATGACATTCTCGCCAGACGTAATATTACGGTAGTACCCGATGTAATTTGTAATGCTGGTGGTGTCACGGTTAGTTATTTTGAATGGGTTCAAGATTTATCAAGCTTTTTCTGGACTGAAGATGAAATTAATCTTCGCATGGATAAAATCATGCGTGATGCGATTAATGATATTTGGAATAAATCAATTCAATCTCAGTGCTCATTAAGAACCGCAGCATATATCGTCGCATGTGAACGCATCCTGATTGCACGTATCGAACGTGGTATTTATCCAGGTTAATGCCAGCAAACACATAATTACCAAATAATTTTTATATTTATTCACAAGTCTAAAAAGAATGCCTGAATTTCTTTAATTACTTATTGGGCATTTTTTGATACATAACTAGGATTTTAAAAATGGTGTTCACTAAATCTAATGCTCTATTCACTGGGGTATCCATTGCTTTATTCTCCACGACCTCATCTTTCGCATCCGATCTTTCATTAGGCGATGCCAATACTGATTTAGGTAAAGTGACGGTATCAGGTTGGCTAAGAGCCAATATTCAGGATAAAGACTATTCTGATAACGATCATAAATTGCAATTTAACGCTGCCAAAATTAATGTTAATTATGATGCAAAAAAGTTATTTGGAAACTTTGAATATCGATGCTATCAATTCGATACTTTATGTGATTTTTCATCTTTGGTTAATGCCAATTTAGGTTATAAATTTAATGACGATAATCGTATAACTGCCGGTGTGCAAGATGTACCTTTTGGACCTGGCCGTGGATGGTCGACAAGCTGGTATGGAGGGATTGTTGTAAATGCTGGCTTAGAAGATATACATTACCTCGGACTAGATTTTCAATCCAATATTACCAATAGTACAAAAGTAGATTTAGCGTATTTTGCAGGGGATGCCGGCAACTACGTAGGCAAAGGCTATGATTCATCTCGTTACACTGTGAACTATGTAAAAACAAATGTTCCTGGAGATAGTTCTTACAATGAAAAAAACATGTTTGTAGGTCGAATTGATCAGCAACTCCCTAATTTTAATATCCCTGACCTTAATTTAAGTGTAGGTGGCTCATATTGGCATTCAGATATCGAAAACTTAACCAGTGGTGACACAGGTAATCGGAATGCTTGGGCAGCATTTGCACGCACCAACTATAAAGGACTAAATATAACCCTAACAGGTGGTAAGAATAAAATTTCCAATAAAGATCCAATCTCCCCAGACTATTCAGTTATGGGATCGTTTGACAGCACTTACTATGTCGCTAATGATGCCGACTTTTATACTGCAGATTTAAACTATGTTTATAAAGATCCAAATCAGCGCTTTACCCTGACGCCATATTTGACCTATTCCAGCTATGTTAAGAATAAGTCAAACTATAAAGATTCCACACGAAATATCATTGGTGCTCAATTAGATATCAAACAATTTTCGATGGCTGCCGAATATATTATAGGTAAAAATGATGTCTTTATTAATGGTTCAGCCGACTCCCTTGCTGTGGGAGATGACAATAGTACAAATCGCATGTTGAACTTATTGTTCTTCTATAATTTCTAAATAAAAAGAAGAAGATCATCCTTTAGATGATCTTCTATAAAAATAGTTTAATTTAGTCAACACTCTCTTTACGCAATGTCACACCAATGGATGCAACCATAATAAAAAATAATGCAATCCATTGTAGTAAGCTCAAATACTCATGTAAAAAAATCAATCCTGCTAATGCCGCTAAAACTGGCGATAAACTCGACAATGTTCCATAACTCAGTTTAGTCAAATTCTTTAATGCCAATATATCTAATGTATAGGGAAAAGCGGCTGCGAATATCGCAATCAATAACCCTTGAAGCCAATAACTTGGCGTCAACAATGGTTCAGGGTGCCAGATAAATCCGATAGGTAACAAAATCGCTGAAGAAAAACACAATGCTAGGCTTAGCGCATGAATACCTAAATTTGCAGTAGCTACACGTTGTCCGTAATAAATATATAGTGCCCAGCAGAACCCTGCACCTAAAGCACAAATTGCACCTAGAAATGAGAAATTTAGTTGTAACGCCTCTGACCAAGGCACCATAAGTAAAATTCCCACGATGGCGAATCCAACCCATAAGTAATCAATTCTTTGTTTAATTGATAGCAATGCTAATAATAAAGGTCCTGTAAATTCCAATCCAACAGCAATCCCCATGGGTAGTTTGCCTAGCGAAAAATAAAATAGAGTGTTCATGACACAGAGTGCCACTGTATATAAAATGAGATCGGACTTATCAATTAGCTTAAGCTTTGGAATGATTCGCCATGATTTAAATAATATAAAGGAAATAATCGCGGCAAAAAAAATACGGAAAATCGTCACAGTAAGGGCATCTAATTGCATAATCATTTGTTTAGCAATCGAAGCGCTGAACTGCGTTGAAATCATTGATAGAAGCATATACAAAATAGAAAGCACTTTAATATTATTCATTTCGATCCTATTTTAATTGCATAAAAAAACTTACCTTGCACAAAGCAAAGTAAGTTTTTTTAGAGGTTTCGAGGGTTTAAGACTGTTTTTTTACAATTTTAGAACCACCGACTACTTGTGAGGTTGGGAATACCTCGAAACGCGATACATCTACTGCTTGTGGTAGTTTCAATGCAGTTACAATCAGCTCAGCAATATCTTCTGGCATTATCGACTCATATTCATCATACAATTCTGATTGCACTTTATTTTGCTCAATTGCCGTACGATATAAGTTAGTTTGTACTCGTCCTGGTACGATTTCAGTCACACGAATACCTTTACCAATCAGATCACAACGCAATGCATCACAGAACAAACTAATACCCGCTTTAGAAGCGCCATATACTGTTGAGTTTGGATGCGGAGTTAAACCAGCACTTGAGCCAATAAAGAACACGTGACCTTTGCCACGTTCAATCATGGCTGGCAGCGCTTCGCGGGTTAAATGCAATGGCGCTTTGAGGTTAATATCCAACATTGCATCAATATCACTATGTTCAATATTTTGGAATTCTGAACGCGTGGTTAAAACGCCTGCATTGTTCACAACAACATCTACTTCATAACTGAGAAAGAGTTCTTTTAACTGATTGTAGTCACGAACATCTGCCTGAATTGCTTTGACATTTTCGATGCCATCAAACTCCTGCAACAAATCCAAATTACGACCTAATGCTAATACTTGAATACCCTGCCCTGCTAATGCCAATACAATTGCTTTACCAATACCACTGGTTGCACCTGTCACTAAAGCAGTGTTATAGATATGATTAAGCATAGATATATCCACCACTTACGATCACGTTTTCACCAGTTGCATAGCTATTACGTGAACTACCCATCATAACAATCCATTCTGCAATTTCTTTTGGCTCAGCAGCACGTTGTAATGGATTTGCTGCCGCAAGTTCACCCAAAAAGCCCAGTTGTTTAGCACGTTCAGTTGCAAAACCTGCAGGTGCAACTGAGTTCACTAAGATTTGATCTGGTGCGCACGCTTGTGCAAAAGATTTTGTTAAGCTGACCACCGCAGCTTTAGTTGCTGCATAGTGGGCATTTTGCGGATGAGCTTTAAATGCGTCGACCGAAGTAACATTCACAATACGGCCAGTAACCATATCTTGCCCTACAAATTGCTGCATATGGCGTACTGCAGCGACCATCATGTGGTAAGTACCTTTAATATTTACAGCATTTTCTAAGTCCCATTGCTCGTCTGTAATACTAAAAATATCTTCACGTGGATAGATTGCTGCACTATTCACTAAACAATGAATACGCCCAAGCTCATCTGCAATTTGATTAAATGCGCCATGAGCCGATTCTAATCGAGAAATATCGCCTGCTGCCGTGGCAACCTGAACACCTAATGCACGTAGTTCAGCTGCAGCTTTATCCATCAGTTCCACATTACGATCAATGATTCCGATTTTAGACGCGCCATGCTCACACATTAGCTTTGCTGTTTCAAACCCTAAGCCTGAAGCACCACCTACAATTACAACAGATTGATTTTTCATACACTAACCTACACTTTTTAACACTTGCTTGTTTTCAAGCTACAATCAATTTTTTATCGAATTTGTATCTGATTTAATTCTGACTCTGTTCGCTTTTAATGACATATTGCTGATTTCGCTTTTTACGATTCACAATAAAACTTGCAACTAAAATTATTACTGTCAACGAACCTGTCATTAATGACTCATACTGATATTTTTCAGCAAAGAACATGTAACCTAAAGTCATGACAATTAAAAGAATGACCGCCAAAGTAATCCATGGGAACAACCACATTTTGAATGAAAGTTCGATGCCTTGTTTATCTAACTTACGACGTAACCGGTATTGTGAGCAAGCTACAACTAAATAGACAATTAACCCAATTGAACCAATCGTTGAAAGTAAGAAAGAGAATAGACCTTCAGAGAAAAAGTAGTTTGCCACTACTGCAATTAGGGCTGTAGCCGTTGATAACAATACTGCAGATTTTGGTACGCCACCTGAACTTACTTTTCCTAAGAATTTTGGAGCATCACCACGGTCAGCTAAAGAGAACAACATACGAGAAGAAACATAAATACCAGAGTTCAATACACTACAAACTGCAATGAAAACCACAATATCCATTACCAATTTTGTACCAGGAACATTCAATACAGATAAAACATATTGGAATGTACCCATTTTTTGTAAGCCAGGATCATTCCAAGGCACGATACAAAGAACAAGGAAAATAGATAAAATATAGAAAAGCGCAATACGGTAAATTACTAGATTGATAGAGCGGCGAATTTGCTTCTCAGGATGTTTTGCCTCCGCAGCCGCGATAGACAACATTTCAATACCAAAAAATGAAAAGATAGTAATCAAAACACCTTGCAAAATAGAACCATAGCCTTCTGGTAAGAAGCCACCATGACTATATAAATTCGCAATTCCACTGACGTTTTTAGCCAATGGCCAATACCCAAAAATTGCTAATCCACAAATTGCAATAAATATAATAATTGCAATCACTTTGATTAAGGCAAACCAGAACTCAAATTCACCGAAATTTCGTACATCAAATAAATTTGTTAACGCTAATAAAATTACGATACTGATTGCAAGTCCACTCGCTGGAATATCAGGAAAATAGGCATTCAAAATACCCGCGCCTAACACTGCTTCGAATGCAACCACCAATGCCCAGTACCACCAATACAACCAACCAACTGTAAATCCTGCCCAGTGTCCTAAAGCTTTCGATGCATATGTTGAGAATGAGCCTGAGTCTGGATTTAAAATTGCCATCTCACCTAACATTCGCATGACAAAAAAGCACAGTAATCCCGTCAACATGTATGAAATTAATACTGCTGGACCAATAGTATTAATTGCCGATGCAGATACAATAAATAGCCCTGCACCAATAATTCCTCCAATGGTAATCATTGACACCTGACGGTCTGATAAAGCGTGCTTTAATTTCGAATCATTTATATTGCTAGCCATAATCTTTCCTTGCGAAAAAAGAATTTTTTGCTGTTTGCATATTTTAAACAGCTTTAAACCTTTTTAATCCTTTTTAAATATTTTGGTCAATAAATCTATAAAATGAAAAAAATGCATTAATAATGTTCACTTTTCTCATTATTAAAACCTGATTAATTAAAAATTAAACTCTAAATATTTTTGTATATTTCATAAAAACAATTAATTAACCAAGTTTACTCAATCAAATACTTATTTCACTCTAAAATGCACCACTTAAGAACATAGCTTAATTATTGCTCTTTTCAAGTGCAATATCCGCTTTTTCATATAATTATAGCTGAAAAAATGGAATAGTATTAAGAGAAAATGGAATAGACCATTAACAATCAATAACTTAAAGAGAAAATGGAATAGGTAATAGAAAAATTGGAATGCGTTATAGCATCTTTAGATATAAAATCTCATTTAATTTGGTTAAATTTAAACCTTATTTGTTTTTAAATATCTATTTTTAATAAAGAAGTGAATTTCAATAATTATTTAAAAATTTATATATAAACATCTTCAACTCCAAAATTTCATTAATTGACTATTTTAAATTTAATAAGGCAATATTATCTCATCGATAGTAAATTTTATTAATGCACTATCTGCATTTAATATTCCCTAAAATATATACATTAGAGGATTACATGAAGGCTCTTGTTGCTGTAAAACGTGTGGTTGATGCCAACGTTAAAGTTCGCGTTAAACCGGACAATAGTGGGGTAGACCTTACTAACGTTAAGATGTCAATTAACCCATTCTGTGAAATCGCAGTGGAAGAAGCGGTTCGCTTAAAAGAAAAAGGAGCTGTTTCAGAAATCATCGTTGTTTCTATTGGTCCTAAAGAAGCGCAAGAACAAATTCGTTCTGCAATGGCACTTGGCGCTGACCGCGGTATCTTGGTTGAAGCTGATGACAGCCAACTCGGTGCTTTGGAAGTTGCTAAAATCCTGAAAGGTGTTGTTGCTGCTGAACAACCACAATTAATTCTTCTTGGTAAACAAGCCATTGATGACGACTCTAACCAAGTTGGTCAAATGCTTGGTGCACTATTGGGTGCAGGTCAAGGTACGTTCGCATCTGAAGTGAAAGTAGATGGCGACAAAGTACAAGTGACGCGTGAAGTTGACGGTGGTTTACAAACTGTTGAATTATCACTTCCAGCAATTATCACGACTGACTTACGTTTGAACGAGCCACGCTATGCGGCGCTGCCAAACATCATGAAAGCACGTAAAAAACCGCTTGATATGAAGTCACCAGCTGATTTTGGTGTTTCTACAGCAACGAAGCTGAAAACAGTGAAAGTTGAACCACCTGCTGACCGTAAAGCGGGCGTACAAGTGAAATCTGTTGATGAACTTGTTGAAAAATTGAAAAACGAAGCGAAAGTGATCTAATACAGAAGGATAAAATCATGAGTATTTTAGTAATCGCTGAGCACGACAACAAGACACTTAACAGTGCAACTTTAAACGTTGTTGCTGCGGCACAAAAAATCGGTGGTGATATCACTGTATTGGTAGCTGGTTCTGGCGCTCAGGCAGTTGCTGATCAAGCGGCTCAAGTTGCGGGTGTAAGCAAAGTATTACTTGCGGACAACGCTGCATATGCCAACCAATTGGCTGAAAACGTGGCTGCTTTAGTTGCACAAGTTGGTAAAGGTTATTCACATATCCTTGCGACATCTACAACGACTGGTAAAAACGTTCTTCCACGTGCGGCTGCACTGTTAGACGTGAGCATGATTTCTGACATCATTGCGGTTGAATCTGCAAACACGTTCAAGCGTCCTATCTATGCAGGTAATGCAATTGCGACAGTTCAATCTGATGAAGCCATCATTGCGGGTACAGTGCGTGGTACAGCGTTTGATCCTGTAGCTGCTGAAGGCGGTGCTGCTGCAGTTGAAGCTGTAAGTGAAGCAAAAGATGCAGGGATCTCTAAGTTTGTATCTGAAGAGATCGTAAAATCTGAACGTCCTGAACTCACAGCTGCGCGCATCGTGGTTTCGGGTGGTCGTGGAGTCGGTTCTGGTGAGAACTACCATAAAGTACTTGACCCATTAGCAGATAAGCTGGGCGCTGCACAAGGTGCTTCACGTGCTGCGGTTGATGCTGGCTTCGTTCCAAACGACATGCAAGTCGGTCAAACAGGTAAAATCGTTGCACCTGACCTTTACATCGCTGTAGGTATTTCTGGTGCGATTCAGCACTTGGCGGGTATGAAAGACTCTAAAGTGATCGTTGCGATCAACAAAGACGAAGAAGCGCCAATTAATGCAGTTGCTGACTACTGGTTGGTGGGTGACTTGAATACTGTTGTTCCTGAATTAACTACAAAAATCTAAATGCCAAGGTATGCTGTTCTATGAGCAATGGCATACCTACAGCAAACTGAGGAAAAAATGTATGGATAGCGTGAATTATACGATTGCACGTGCCCGATTATCTCTCATTATGGATAAGGCCAGCGCTGACTACCCTGTCGAAATTAATCGAAGAGGCAAAGAGTCTGCGGTAGTAATTAGCAAAACTACGTATGAAAAGCTTAAAAAGCTTGAATATGACTTAAAATTCAATTTTGCTAAATAGCAAAAAGTACGCCGAACCTAGGCGTACGATTTAAATCTTTATGAGTCATGGGATACAAATTAGATTGCAATTAATTTAAAAATTTTACCTTCAGGGCGAAATAACCCAGTCTTACTACTATCCCTATATTTTCAACATCTATAAATGTCATAGAAGAAATTCAATCTCAACACCAAATAAATTTAGATAATCAGTTATCAACTCTAAATTTTTTCAAATTTTATACCAAAACAATTTTCAAAATTTAATTATTGATATGTTGACAGCATCATTTCGAAAAGCTCATCAGCTTGATGATGAAAATTTCATATATACATCTAATAAATAGGAAAATTCATTTTATGCATCGTGTAACAAAGATTGACCGTATGACGATTAAAGATAAAGAAAGTGCCATTCACAAATTTTGTGATATTACCTGAAGATGCAATCCTTCTACCTGAAAATGAATTGATTCAATCGATATAAATGGTGCTTATGATACAAAGCAATCTCATCAAGTGAGTGTAGATCGACAAGCTCAAGCTGTAATTTCACCAAGGGAAATGCGAAACCTCGGAAAGATACCAGAATTTACTCACTAGAACGAAACGAGCTGCTTCTAACAGCAAAGCGATTAGCTAGGACACACGTACATGTGGCAGTCCTGAATACATTTACAAACTTAGGAAGACCACATACCAGAGCTGTAACTTAAATTTGAGTAGATGGAGGTAAATTTATCTTTTGAATCTTTGTGCAACAAAGCCATATGCCAAGTGTAATTAGAAAGAAAACCATCCATTCGTACACTTTGCAGTTATACATGCGATGGACTGAAATAATGCAGGATATACATGCAATCATAGGCAAAGAAAAATTTATTATAAAATTAGCCTGAATATAGAATATTAAAATTGAACAATGGATTATCTGATCAATTTACACACCAATTCTTGTCGGCTATTTACATTTAATTTCTGATAAATATGCTGCACATGTGTTTTTATGGTCGATAAACTACAATTGAGTTTTTGGGAAATTTGAACGGCTTCCAAATTTGTAAATAATTCCTCTAAAACCACAATTTCTTTTTTGGTTAATTGATATTGATCCATGATTTTATCTTTATTAATCATGTCGACATGATGAAGAAAGTGATCGATAGATAAGCGATGAAAGGCTTCAAATATCTTTTTTTCTTGCTGATTAAATTTGGCTTTGCCCTGCTCTCTAAAAATACTCAAACCAAAAATCGGTTGTCCATCGCGCTTTCTGAAGAAAAATTCAGCAGTATCTTCAACTTGCCAACGCTGCATAAAGTTTAAAAATATTTCATTGGGTTGATATTGCCCCAAAAGTGCAATGTTCTGATCACCATGATAAAAATGCCGAAAGCTTACTGGATCATATTCAATTTTTCCATTTAGATATTCATCAATTGCACTTTTTGATATTCCACCTTGTTCAAAATCATAAGCATGTTGAATGTTATCAATTTTATACGTCAGAAAACTATCAATATGTATAACATACCGAATTTGAGAAATAAAATTCTGGCTAAATTGCTGAATAAAATTATGATTAAACATAAATTTCCATCATCCTTTTGAAAATTTAATCTAATAAATAGAACAAGATTATTAGCTTCCTGCCAATAAATAAGGTGGCCGATGTATATTCAAAAATATTTTCTATGGTTTTAATATAATCAATATATAACTATATTAAAACCTAGAATCTCTTTCATCAGTCACACATGTTGATCTATTTTTCTCATTATTGAGAAATATGGATGGCTTGTTTATGTGTGAACAATAACAAACCATTTAAACCAAATGAATATCCGAGACCAGACATTTTCCAACCACCAAACTCGGCTGCGGGTGAAACATCCGAATGACTGTTAATCCAAACCGTACCCGTCTCAAGTTTGCTGGCTATTTCTTGCGCACGATCTAAATCTTTACTCCAAACTGAACCGCCTAAACCAAATTCACTGTTATTGGCGCGTTCAATTACATTGTCTACATCACTAAACTTAATGATTGGTAAGACAGGACCAAACTGTTCTTCATCCACCAAAGGCATGCCTTCTTTGACATTGGTTATAAGTGTAGGTGGAATAAAATAACCATACTCACTTACTTTTTTCGCTTCAGTAAGAATCTGACCACCTTGTGCCACAGCATCCTCAATCATGCCTTTGACTTTATTATATTGCACATGGTTTTGAATTGGACCAAATGTCGTCGTTGAATCTAATCCATTGCCGACCACTTGCGCATTGGCAATTTGAGTGAGTTTCTGTGTTAGCGCATCATAAACATTTTCATGTACATATAAACGCTTTAATGCTGCACAGGTTTGTCCCATATTCAAGAATGCAGAACCAAAGATTTTTTCGGCTGCAACATCGACATCGACATCATCTAATACAATCCCGACATCATTACCGCCCAACTCAAGCACCACACTCTTTAAACTATTTACTGAATGTTTCAGAATGCTCTGACCAGTACGGGTAGAACCTGTGAACGTCACTTTATCCACATCTGTATGTTCACTCAGTGCCTGACCCACATCGCCTTTACCTAGGACAATATTACATACACCTTTAGGCAAATGACGGTTAATAATTTCAACCAGTTTAATCGTGCTGAGTGGGGTAAATTCAGATGGTTTGTTCACTACGGTATTTTTGGTTTTCAGCGCAGGAAAGAAATGCCAGATTGCAATCATAAATGGCCAATTCCAAGGGGTAATTGAAGCCACAACCCCCAACGGACGGTTATAAACCTTTATTGTCTTACCATTCGGATCAGCAATGGTTTCGACTGGCACTTCCAAACTGGTAATGTATTCAATCCAATTTGCACCAGCTTCAACTTCAAATTGTGCCAAAGCCAATGGTTTACCCTGTTCAGTCGTAATCAACTGAGCAATTTCATTACTTTCTGCGCGAATATCTTGTGCAATTTTCAGAAAACTTTCATTAATCCTCTGATCAGTCACATGCTGCCATGTTTTAAATGCAGCACGCGCAGCCTGTACAGCTTGATCAACTTGTTCAGCGGTTGCACTGTTAATCTCGACAATAGTTTGCTCTGTTGCAGGATTTAACACTGCAAAAGCTTCACCCTGACCTACAACCGTTTCACCATTTAACAACATGTTGCTATTCATCTGACTCATATCCATATTGATGTTCTTTTACATGAAGTTTATCGCTGATTATTATTCATAAACTCATCCTTTAGGATGATTTTAGCGCAACTCAGTTTAAAAACAATACACCTTAATTATTATTTTTACAAATTTGGTATCAGTATTTATAAATGTAATTTTACATGTATTTTATAGAACAAGGAATAACCGTATTCATTTTTCCAACTCAATCGAAAGATTTCTATGATTCATCATAATTTAATTGAAAGAAGACATATTGCTGATGCGATAGATTGTTGGGACAAGCTGATTCAGCTAGGAATTAGATGACCCAATAAGTCCTCATACGAACAGCTTTATGCAACAAAGCCCGATAGACAAAGTCTCATTCAAAAGTCATGGTTCCAACTGATTGAACGAGCACATGAGTCCCTTCGTTTTTATCGCGATACAGGCAAGGCTATTACTGATTTGTAGAAAGAATGCATCGGAAATGTTTAACCTATAATCGTTTTATTTTCATCTGAAGGTTCATTCGTAAGCCTCTTTTTTATGTATTTAAAAGCTCTTTGCCCAGCCATAAATGAGTTTAGAATTATTAACATTTTTATGCTTATTTCCTATCCTAAATCATCTTGTTTTTACTCTTAGCATCCGAAACTTGATGTGGGGACTATTCAGTAAAAACTATAGACAAAAAAATAAGCCCTTGCAAAAACAAGGGCTTATTTAGATATTTGGCGGAAGCGGTGAGATTCGAACTCACGGAGGACTCACACCCTCGTCGGTTTTCAAGACCGGTGCATTAAACCGCTCTGCCACGCTTCCAATGGCGGCTATCATATAAATATTTTTCTAAGTTGGCAAATACTTTTGCATATTTTTCTATTCAATTGCACAAAATAAAATCAAAAACCAAATTAAAGGGTTATTTCTGGCTTTTCATAGCGGATTGTATTGATATACCAAGTCTTTTTCCCTGATGGTGTGATTACTTCAATTTCATCATCCACTTGTTTCGACAGTAATGCGCGTGCCATCGGTGAATCTATAGAAATATGTTGTGGATGATGATCATAAATTTCATCTACACCAACAATGCGCAGTTGTTTTTGCTCCCCTTGTTCGTTCTCAATTTCGACCCATGCTCCAAAAAAAACTTTGCCCTCTTGCTCTGGAGCAAAATCAACAATTCTTAACTCTTCTAAACGTTTTCCAAGGTAACGTACCCGACGGTCAATCTTTCTTAAAATTTGTTTATTGTACTGGTAATCCGCATTTTCACTTCGATCACCAAGGCTAGCAGCCCAGTTCACTTTTTTAGTAATTTCTGGGCGTTCTTCACGCCATAAATGCTGTAGTTCGGCCACCAATTTGTCGTGTCCAGAACGCGTAATTAAGTTAGATTTCATATTGCAAATTGTCTTTTCAAAGTACGAAACAGATACATTTTTAAGCTATTTTATGCCCAATTTCACTACAACAAAAGGGTTTAAAAATAATTTATTAATTAAATTATATAGTTACATTACATTTTTTCACTATTTTTTATACTAAATTTGACAATCCAAATTTCCGACTTTATTATGCCTTTATCTTCTGTTTAGTGTACTTTTTAACCTATGTGGTTTTTTACTGCATAATTTCCTTTTTTCCCATGTCATTTTGAATGACGTCCATGACTGCCCACCCCTTATTGAATTTATCAAACTTTAAAGAAGTTTAAGGCCTCGTTTGCTTTGGCTTTTTAGGGCATAAATTACTTGTAGCGGAGACAACATGCACAGTAGTTCACCTTCTGGGTCGAGGCTTAGCCTTAACTCATTAACTTTCTCTCTCCCTTTAAAAGCCTTAGCACTCACCGCAGCCTTAATTCCGTTTCATACAATTAATGCCAGCAAGGCTTACCAATATGACGCTGTTGTTAATAACAACAAACTCACAGTGGTTGGTGTAGAAAATCCATCGACTGTTTTTAAAGATGGACAGTATTTACATGGCTTTGGTTATGACCTTGCGCGTAATTATGCTGACAGTATGAATGTTGAACTGGTGTTTACCACCGTTCCTGATGATGCCACGGCATTAAAATTGGTTGATCAAGGTAAAGTAAACTTTGCCATTACCACCTCAAACATTCAAAACATTGAAAGTAAAAAACTGACCTCGTTTTCAGCCACCTGTGGTGACTTATATAGCCTACAGAAAAATGGCTTAAATACTCAATTGAATTGGGTATTTAAACATGCTGATGACCCCTTGACTCAAACTGCCAGTGGCTTTGTTTGTCAAGGTAAGCAAACGGGTTCAATTAGCCAATTGGCTTCTTTTTATAATCGCAATGTTGTACAGGCCGAGTCATGGGATTCTATTGAACGTGATCTCACCAAACGTATGCCGATTTATAAAGCCAGTTTCCAGCGTACAGCCGAGAAATATGATCTCGATTGGCATTTCTTGGCAGCCATTGGATATCAGGAATCGTATTTAAAACCCGATTCAATTTCGCCCACAGGCGTACGCGGTATCATGATGCTGACCAACAGCACAGCCAAAGCGATGGGTGTAAGTAACCGTACCGATCCCGCTCAAAGTATTCAGGGTGGTGCGAAGTATTACGACCTGATGCTAAGCAAGTTCGAAGAAGTACCATATCCAGATCGTAACTGGTATGCCTTGGTTGCCTATAATATGGGGCCAGGTGCCGTGGATCAGATTCAAAAGCGTATCAGTGCTCAAGGCAAAGATCCGAATAACTGGGTAAATCTATATAGTTATTTAGATGGTCATAAAGCACAAAATGGTCGCTATCGCCAAGCAGTACAATATGTCACGCGTATTCGTTCTTACTTGGAATACATCAAAAATACGCCTCAATTGGTGAATATATAAATAGTCATGAATTGAGGACAGAAAAAAAAGCTTACCAACGGGTAAGCTTTTTTTTGCGAAAAACTTAAGCCGTAAGCTCAAGTACTTTCTTAAATAAATCCTTTTGTTCTTGGCTTGGTTTTGCGGTTTGCAATGCCATCAATTGTGACATATCACCTTGAACTTTGATTTTACCTGTCATGAATGCTTGCATCGCAGCAGCCATATCAAACTCTAAGAATACTTTACGCAGTGTATCAGCATCCATATTGAGCGTTGTTTTGGCATTTGAAGACAAACCTTTTAAGATTTTGCCGCCATCTAATGCCAATTCGGTATTACCACTCGCATCTGTCACAACCAAGTTAATGGCTAAATTTGCCAAAGCGGGTGGTAAATTCAAGTCCCCTGCTTGCGCAGTCAAAGTTTCTACAGTTGAAAACCAATCATCAGTTAAAAAGGTAGGCATGATGTTTCCTCAAATTTATTTGTTCATTTTGTGTCGCCTATCCAGTCGACATCATTGTGAAGCTAAATACACGTCGAGATTGTTATAGCATGTATATCTTACACGCGCCTAAAGTTTTTTGTACGTACCGTTCATATTTTATATTTCTTATACAAAGATGATCAAAATCATCTACATAAAAAAACACCAATCATGGATTGGTGTTTTTTTATTGGCTTAAATGACAAAATTATTCAACAGCAAAGCCAAGATTAACCATATTAATGCGTTTGTTCTCAGGTTCAGCTTCAGTCGAACAACTTTCGCCTTTAAAGTCGAATTCACGTTGTGAATCGAGCACCTCAAAATCAAACAGTTCACGATCGGCCAACTGGGATGGCGAAACGTTCTGCAATGCACCAAAAATGCTGTGTAAACGCTTTGGATGCTCTTTGTCCCATGTACGCAACATGTCATTTAACATAGCACGTTGCAGGTTTTCCTGCGAACCACATAAGTTACATGGAATAATTGGGAACTGACGCATTTCTGCATATTTAATAATGTCTTTCTCTTCCACATAAGCCAGTGGACGAATCAAAATGTTCTTTTTATCTGTAGACAACAATTTTGGTGGCATGGCTTTTAAGCTACCGCCATGGAACAAGTTCAGGAAGAAGGTCGCTAAAATATCATCACGGTGATGTCCGAGCGCCACTTTGGTAGCCCCAATCTCTTGCGCAAAACCATATAAAGAGCCGCGACGTAAACGCGAACACACCGCACAGTAAGTTTTGCCTTCTGGAGTTAACTTCTTAGTGATGCTGTAAGTGTCTTTTTCCAAAATATAGTACGGAATGTTATTTTCTTCTAAATAACGTGGGAGTACATCTTCAGGGAAACCCGGTTGTTTCTGGTCAAGGTTAACCGCAACCACGTCAAAGTTAATCGGTGCAATACGTTTAAACTGCAATAAGATATCCAGCAAGGTATAACTGTCTTTACCGCCAGAAATACAGACCATGACCTTATCGCCTTCTTCGATCATTTTAAAATCACGAATAGCATGCCCCACTTGGCGGCGAAGCTTTTTTAACAAACGATAGTAGGCAGAGCTGGTTGGGAGTTCTGGCTTGAAATTAAACCCTTGTTCGGACTCAACTGGCGAGTACATAGACACGATTAACCCATAAATAAAAATACCGCGCAATTTTATATGATTCGCCAAGCAATCGCATCTAAAGAATGTAAATTCTCATGACCGAATCTACTTGTCATTTTTTCGTATTACTTAAAGGGTAAATTTGAACGTTGCAGTTCATTTTTTCACCCAAATGCTTATCTTTTGGACTTTTCCACAGTTGTCCACAAAAGCTGTGGATAACTTTGTGGATTTCAAAACACTTGACAGGTGATGCTTCCCATAATCTAAGGCTTCTATTTAAATTGATCATTTTTTGATCAATTTTATTTTAATTAATTATCAATGGCTTACCATAGTCAAGCAATCCTGATTAAAAATAAATTAAATTTTTTTTTGATTATTAACTCCGCAATTACGCTTGATTTTTACGAAGTCATCAAAAATAAAATCCTGTAGCGCTTTTTATCTAAGTATTTTTTGCTAAACTTAACTTGACTGTTTGGGGACAGAAAAATTGATAAAAAATGAAAAATAAATGGCATAACGTTCAAGCTTACCTTCTTGGCTGTGCATCAGTCTTACTCATAAGTCCTGCCTGTATGGCCGGTGAAACTATTTATCAACTGACCGATTCGAATGGTACGACCCTGCTCACCAATAAAAAAAGTAAATATAGCCATTTAAAAGTCGAAAAAAAAACCTATTATCCCGACAGTAACATGCACAGTTACAGCAACTGGGGAAACTCAGAAGCTTCCGTATTACCCAGCTACAGCCGCAATCGAAATGCGTTTGACAGCATGATTCGTCAAGCTGCCCAAACCCATGGGATTTCTGAAGGTTTAATTAAAGCAGTGATGCATACTGAATCGGGCTTTAATGTGAATGCTCGCTCGCCTGTGGGTGCTTTAGGCTTAATGCAACTGATGCCTGCAACAGCACGTCGCTTCAATGTTTCAAATGCCTATGACCCTCAGCAAAACATTATGGGCGGTGCTAAATATTTAAGTTGGTTACTCAAACGTTTCAATGGTAATACCTCTTTAGCACTGGCTGCATACAATGCGGGTGAAGGTAATGTCGATAAATACGGCGGGATTCCTCCCTTTAGAGAAACCCAAGATTATGTGCGCCGTGTGAGCAGTCGTTATAGCAATCTGTATTCAGGTGGTCTGATCAGCAGTAGTAGCAATTCAGAGAAAATCGTTGCCCAATCTGTAAATTACAGTGCGAAGCAAATCAATGCTCAATCTACACAGGCAGAGTCTATTCCAAATCCATCGTCCAGAAGTGGGCAGCGTGAGATCATCATCGCAGCGGATGGCAGTTATACTGATGCACCAAGAGCAGGCTCATATTCGACTGAACATGCGTCTGCATCTGCACGAATCTATTAATAGAAAAATGTTATTTTTCGCGACGAATCACGATTTTTTCTTGAATTTTTGCAATATTCACCGCATATTGATCCTTATGATTTATCAGTTATAAATCAGATTATATTTCTATATTAAGAGGATTTTCTCAATGATGCGGATTGGTTTGTTCTTGCTAACCAACCTCGCGGTACTGGTTGTAGCTGGCATTATTTTGTCACTCTTCGGTGTCGGTAGTTATCATGGCGCAGGTGGCTTGAATCTAGGCAACCTTTTAGTCGTCTGTTTCGTGTTTGGTATGGTTGGCTCTGTAGTGTCTCTGTTCATGTCGAAATGGATGGCGAAAAAAACAACTGGCACTGAACTTATTGACCCTAATGCTCCACGTAGCCAAGCAGAGGTTTGGTTGCTACAAACAGTTGCGGAATTGTCTCAACGTGCTGGTATTAACATGCCAGAAGTGGGTATTTTCCCATCTTACCAATCAAATGCCTTTGCAACAGGTTGGAATAAAAATGATGCGCTCGTAGCTGTTTCTACAGGCTTACTTGAGCGTATGAATAAAGATGAATTGCGTGCGGTACTGGCTCACGAGATTGGTCACGTTGCCAATGGTGATATGGTCACACTCGCTTTGATTCAAGGTGTCGTTAACGCCTTTGTCATGTTCTTTGCACGTGTTGTAGGTGATTTCATTGACCGTAATGTCTTTGGTCGTGAAGATGGTGAAGCGCCTGGCTTAGCTTACTTCGGTATTACAATTGTTCTCGACATCGTCTTTGGTATTTTAGCTTCTGCCATCGTGATGTGGTTCTCACGCTACCGTGAATATCGTGCCGATGAAGCGGGTGCACGTTTAGCAGGTAAACAAGCCATGATTTCTGCCCTATTACGTCTTCAAGCAGAATCAGAGCTTCCAGATCAAATGCCAAAAGAAATGAAAGCGTTCTCTATTGCGGAAGGTAAAGAACAAGGTTTTAGCTTAGCAGCCTTATTCCAAACTCACCCATCGATTGAACAACGTGTAGCAGCCTTACAACAATTAGACTGCGCATAAGTTTAAAGATTCAAAAAAGCCTCCAATATGGAGGCTTTTTTATTAGATCAATAGGTTGAAGACCAGTTTTGATACCAAGACCATACCGCAGTAAAGCCATACCAAGAGGCAACAAGCAGCAAAACAATCACCACCAAACCAATCAAATCTGGAATATGTAGCCATAACCACGCAATCACTGGCTGGCGCCAAAAGGCTGAATGCTGCTGCTTCTGTTCTAACTTTTCATGTAAATATGGATGTTCGACATGCGCCATATCGCGGATCTGATATTCTTCCCGAATATGCTCATGTACGACATCGAGTGCTTTACGGCTTGGACGAATAAATATATCAAATAGGGTCCCTGCTATTGGAATAAATCCCACCACCAAATCCATTAGTGCCAGTTTATACACTACATTTAATTTATGTTGTGGTACGCCAATTTGCTTGGCTTTATACACCGCATAACAGGTTAAGGCAAAACCTGCGACATCCCCTGCCACAGGAATGGTCCCCAATGCGGCATCTGCACCTACGCCTTGTTTGGTAAATGGAATTCGAATCAGTGAATCCATCAAATTGGCATATTTCGCTAAATCACGCTCTAAACGAATCACTTCTTGTGGTGTTTTTTTTGTAGCTGATGGCTGTGAAGGCATAGGCATGTCGATAGGATGTTGATTTCACTACAGCTTAAATCATTTTGATCCTCAAAAAAGTAACAAAGGGTTATTCAAAATTCTAGAAAATTGAATAACCTCCGTTGATTGATCTCAATGCTTTTCAGTATAAATTTAGTCGTTTGAAAACATTCACTCTACTGTAAAATGTCATAGCTGACTTATTGTCTAAATAGAGTTGAGGAAGGATATTCATCCCGCGCATGAATTGCCTATACAGAAAACGATCAGCAGCTGACAGCACTATGACTGCGGTTGTTTCTTCCCAAACATGGAGCGAATCAACACGTACATAAAGGGAATAAAAATCAGTACCAAGACTGTTCCGAAAATTACACCGCCTAAGACGCTAATGCCTATTTCCTGTCGACTTGCCGCCCCTGCACCTAAGGCAAACACCAATGGAATAACCCCAGCACCAAAAGCCAAAGAAGTCATCAAAATTGGACGTAAACGTAAACTCGCCCCCTCCATAGCTGCTTGTATGACCGTCAGACCACGTGTTTGCGCTATAGAAGCAAATTCCACAATCAAAATGGCATTTTTACAGGACAGACCAATCGTAGTGAGTAAGGCAATCTGGAAATAAATATCATTCGGGAAGCCAACCCAATAACTGAATAGGATATTGCCCCCTATCCCTAAAGGAATGGCACTCATCACAGCTGTTGGAATCGTCCAGCTCTCATACAACGCAGCCAAACATAAAAAGATAAAACCAATCGAAATCAAATATAACCATAATGCCTGATGACTGGATTTCTGCTCCTCAAAAGACAATCCACTCCATGCCAAGTCAATATCAGGCTGCTGCTCCACCAGTTTCTGAATATCCCCCATAGCGACGCCCGAACTCACATTCTTGGCTGTATCGGCTTCCATCTCTAAAGCGGTATAGCCCATAAAGCGTTTTACGACTTCAGGTCCACCACCCCAATTCACGTTGGCAAAACTGGCAAATGACACCATCTGATTGGTATCATTACGGACATACCATTGCTGTAAATCTTCAGGTGTCGAGCGATATTCGGCATCTCCCTGCATCATCACACGTTTAACCCGCCCACGATCAATAAAATCATTCACATAAGAACCGCCCCACGCTGCCGATAAGGTGCTATTAATGGCAGACTGAGATAAACCTAGAGCCAATGCTTGTTTTTGATCAATCTTGACTTGTAATTCAGCTTTATCAGGGTTTGCCTTGTTATCCAGATTTTCAAAGCTCTTATAGTGTTCCGCGGCAGTTTGTAACCTTTTAAACTCTGAATCTAAGAATTGACGTCCATTGCCGTTAATGTCTCGAATCCAGAACTCCAAACCATCCGTCTGGCCCAGCCCACTCACGGATGAAGGCATATTCACCATAATTTTGGCATTACGATTCTGACGGAAATGCTGCATCGCCCGTTCACGTATGGCTTGGGCTGAGTTGTGTTGACCACTCCGCTCATCCCAATGTTTCAAGGCAACAAATCCTTGTCCCAAATTCTGACCCGTCCCAGAGTAATTACGCCCATAACGCACCATCACTAAGTTGACATTGTCTTTTTCTTGACTCAGAAAATACTGGCGAATTTCCTCACCCACTTCGCGACTTTTAGACAACGGTGCGCCATTGATCAGCTCAAATTGCACACTTAATATGCCCTGATCTTCACTCGGAATAAAACTGGTGGGCAAAGCACGATAAAACAAGGCAAATACGGCGATTAACGCAGTAAATATCACCAAACTGATGCGTTTATGATTTATGGTCAATTGCGCGAGTTTAAGATAGTGTATTTTTAACTGGTCTAACTTTTGATTGAACCACGCTGCCCATTTTTTCTGCTTATTGCTGGGCTGCAAAATTAAAGCACACAGGGCTGGTGTTAACACCAAAGCCACTATTAAGGAAAGCCCCATGGCAGCCACTAACGTAATGGAAAACTGACGGTAAATCACACCCGTTGAGCCGCCAAAAAATGCCATCGGAATAAAGACTGCCGTCAGTACCAAAGTAATCCCAATTAAGGCTCCACTAATTTCCTGCATGGATTCAATGGCAGCATCTTTGGCAGACAAATGCTGTTCGTGCATCAAACGTTCAACATTTTCGACCACCACGATGGCATCATCCACCAATAAGCCAATCGCTAAAACCAAAGCAAATAGGGTTAAGGTATTAATGCTCATACCTAAAACATAGAGTATTGCCATCGTTCCCAAAATCACTACAGGCACAGTAATAGTTGGAATCAAAGTTGCACGCCAATTCTGCAAAAACAGAAACATGACAATGACCACCAGAATGACCGCTTCAAACAGGGTTTTGACGACTTCCTTAATCGACTCTTGCACAAACGGCGTATTATCCCGCGGATAAACAATTTTATATCCCGCAGGCAATTTACCGGATAAATGCTCAACTTCGGCTTTAATCAGTGCAGATGTCGCAAGGGCATTCGCTCCAGAAGATAAAGAAATCCCCATCCCTGCCGAGGCAAAACCATTGATGGTATTAAAGGATTGATAGTTTTCTGCACCAAGCTCAATGCGTGCCACATCTTTTAAATAAACAAAACTACCATCACGGTTTGATTTCACAATAATCTGTTCAAATTCAGGTACAGTTTTAAGCCGAGATCCCGAAGTCACTTTTGCATTCAGATATTGATTTTCGACTGTGGGTAAATCGCCAATGCCGCCCGCTGCAACTTGTGTATTCTGTGCTTCAATTGCGCTACGAACATCGGATGGCATTAAACTATATTGCTTAAGTTGGCTCGGATTCAGCCAGATGCGCATGGCGTATTGTGAGCCAAATACATCAACTTCACCGACACCTTCAATACGGGCAATATCCTGTTCCAAATGGGTCATCATATAATCAGACAATTCTATATTGTCGCTACGACCAGAGGCATCATATAGGCCAATCACCATATGGGTATCCCCCAGTGATTTATAGACATTTATGCCTTGGCGCTGCACATCTTCGGGTAAACGACTGACGACTCCGTTAATTGCATTTTGTACTTGTACCTGCGCAGTATCGGGGTCAGTGCCATTTTCAAAACTGATGCTAATTCGACTACGTCCAGAAGAATCACTGCTGGAACTAAAATATAAAAGATGATCAATACCTTTGATTTGCTGTTCTAAAATTTGCGTAACACTTTCCTCTACGGTTTCCGCAGATGCACCTGTATAAGTTGCACTCACAGTAATTCGTGGTGGCGCAATATCGGGATAACGTTCTACTGGCAAATTCAGAACGGCAAAAAGCCCCAAAGCCATCACAATAATTGCAAGTACGCCAGCAAAAATGGGACGTTGTATAAAAAACTTAGACAACATAGGTTTGCGCCACTTAAAAATTAGAATTCAAAGGAGAAAGAAAAACTAGCAAATTTATGTTGATATTCAATGACCCAAGCATAAAACACAATCATTATTAACATAGTTACGGATTTATTATTCAATTATGTAGAAATGATGAAGATCCATTCCTTCCACCCGATAATTTCAATCAATCACGCAAATCCAGCGTCAATCCAATGTCGGCTTTATATTCTTCAATACATAAAATCAATGCCAACTTGAATATCAGGCTGAACTTAAAGGATGAAGATCTCTTTATTCCAAGCCAAGTTACAACTTTTTGCTCATTTGATTGAGCGTAATTCATGCTAAACTGAACATACATATTTTGTATGTTTTAAGCCCACTTTAATCTATCAGGGCTATTCTCTTCTCTATCTTAAACGATCCAATCCATCATGAGCGAATATTCTCCCCTTAAAGGTAAAACTGGTTTTAAACGAATTTTTAACGCAGCCCACTATTCTATCGCTGGATTTAAAGCCGCTTTTCAACATGAAGCTGCTTTTCGACAAATTATTTATATCAATCTTATTTTGATTCCAATCACGTTTTTTCTTAACGTGAGTCGTAGCGAGCAAGCCCTTCTCATTGCAGTCTGTCTATTGGCAATTATCGTTGAACTCTTCAACTCTGCCTTAGAAGCCATTGTCGATCGCGTTTCTTTAGAACGTCATCCCTTGTCTAAAAATGCCAAAGATATGGGCAGTGCTGCGCAATTTGTTGCTTTAAGCATCATTGCCGTGACTTGGACACTGATTTTATGGGGTTAAAGTACGCTTAAGGAATATGTTCAAAATCTAGCGGAAGCTTGCCAATAAAAGGAATAGCTCAATTTGAGTTGAACAAACGTTTTTGGCAAAATTTTGATATATCTCTATACTGAACTGTAAGTATCAGTGCACATGCTATGGCAATTACCTCTCGGTTGTATACATTCACAAACAGCTCAGAAATTTTGATTTCATGTTATAAAAGCTGATTGGACTGCTTTAAAAAACACTCACAAGTTGATGTTACTGATTTGACTTAGTTCAAAATACCGCGACTTTTTGTTCTTTCAGTTATGGATGCGGCATATTCTGCCAATCACTGAAAAATTAAACGACCTTTATACTCTTTTAATAGTTTGTTTTTAAAATCTTTTTCTAAATCAATTACACCGATAAAAATAAAAAATCCCCACATTAAGTGGGGATTTTTTAGATCTGTGAATCTGGGGGTAATGATTACATCATGCCGCCCATACCACCCATGCCGCCCATATCAGGCATAGCAGGCTTGTCTTCTGGAATATCAGTGATCATGCATTCAGTTGTGAGCATTAGACCAGCAACAGAAGCAGCATGTTCAAGTGCAGAACGCGTTACTTTTGCAGGGTCAAGAATACCCATTTCTAGCATGTCACCATACTCAGAAGTAGCAGCGTTGTAACCAAAGTTACCTTCACCATTTTTCACTGCATTGATCACAACTGAAGGCTCATCACCTGCATTCGCAACGATTTGACGAAGTGGTGCTTCAATTGCACGACGTAAAATGTTGATACCTACGTTTTGATCGTCATTCGCGCCAGTTACACCATCAAGTGCAGTTGCAGCACGTACAAGTGCAACACCACCACCAGCAACTACACCTTCTTCAACCGCAGCACGCGTTGCATGAAGCGCATCGTCAACACGGTCTTTCTTCTCTTTCATTTCAACTTCAGTCGCAGCACCAATTTTGATGACTGCAACACCGCCAGCTAATTTAGCTACGCGTTCTTGAAGTTTTTCTTTGTCATATTCAGAGGTAGATTCTTCAATTTGCGCACGGATTTGAGTAACGCGTTCAGAAATTTGAGCTGCATCACCAGCACCATCAACAATCACAGTATTTTCTTTAGAAATCGTGATTTTGTGTGCAGTACCTAAATCTTGAAGAGAAGCTTGCTCTAAAGACATGCCTACTTCTTCAGAAATCACAGTCGCACCCGTCAAGATTGCGATGTCTTGAAGCATTGCTTTACGACGGTCACCAAAACCAGGTGCTTTCACCGCACATACTTTGATAATACCGCGCATGTTGTTCACAACAAGCGTAGCTAAAGCCTCACCTTCAACATCTTCAGCGATAATTAAAAGTGGCTTGCCTGTTTTAGCAACCGCTTCAAGTACAGTAATCAATTCACGGATGTTGCTGATTTTTTTGTCAACAAGCAAAATGAACGGGTTTTCTAATTCAGCTGTTAAAGTATCTTGCTTGTTGGCAAAGTACGGGCTGATATAACCGCGGTCAAACTGCATACCTTCAACAACGTCCAAAGCATCTTCAAAGCCTGAACCTTCTTCAACGGTAATTACGCCTTCTTTACCCACGCGTTCCATTGCTTGTGCAATGAGTTTACCTACAGTTTCGTCAGAGTTTGCAGAGATTGAACCCACTTGTTCAATTGCTTTAGTATCAGAAGCAGGTTTTGCTGTTGCTTTAATTTCAGCAACCAATGCTTTAACTGCAAGGTCGATACCACGTTTCAAGTCCATTGGGTTCATACCCGCAGTTACAGACTTGATCCCTTCATTTAAAATTGCTTGAGCAAGTACAGTTGCTGTTGTTGTACCGTCACCCGCGATGTCATTGGTTTTAGAAGATACTTCACGAACCAATTGAGCGCCCATATTCTCAAATTTATCTTTAAGAGAAATTTCTTTCGCAACTGTTACACCATCTTTAGTGATGTGCGGTGCACCGAAAGAACGGTCAATCACAACATTACGACCTTTAGGGCCTAAAGTTACTTTTACAGCATCTGCAAGCACGTTTACGCCTGCAATCATTTTAGAGCGTGCTGAATCACCAAATTTTACGTCTTTAGCTGACATTTATAGACTCCGAAATTTTTTAATCTTTACTAATCTGAGATTGAACGAGTAAGAACAGAATTAGCCTTCTAATACAGCTAAAATGTCAGACTCTTTCATGATAAGAAGTTCTTCACCTTGTACTTTTACGGTTGTACCTGCGTAAGTACCGAACAATACTTTGTCGCCAACTTTTACATCTAAAGCACGAATACCGTTGTCCGTGATTTGACCATTACCTACAGCAATAATTTCACCTTGTGCTGGCTTTTCTGCTGCAGAACCTGGCAATAAGATACCGCCAGCGGTTTTCGTTTCTTCTTCAACACGACGAATAACTACACGGTCATGTAATGGACGAATGTTGCTCATAAATAACTCCATCAGACTAAGTCTATTAAGATGACTGATGACGACTTATTTATTCCTTTGGTCATCATCAAAATGAATTTAGATGACACTTTTGTGGGGATGGAAAATAGGGCTTCAAGGGCAGACTTTAAAAAAAACATCTTTTTTGTATGTTTTTTATGCAATACAACTGATTCGTTGCTGAATTCAGCAATTTATACCAATTCAAAGTCTAAATGTTGAAGGCTAAATTGATAATGGCGCACATCGGCCTGCGCATCAATCACATTAAAACTATTGCTTAAAGCATGGTGTAAACGATAAGACGTTGCCGTTCCTGCATGAATATCCAACACAGGATGCCCAACATTTAAATGATATAAATAATTTAAATCGAACACTGCTGACTGATGCAAATGACCATGCAGCAGTGCCTTTAAACCACTTTTACTCCAAACTTCTAATGCCATACGTCCAAGTACAGGACAGTCTTTAATGCCATGCGGATCTTCTGGTGATGCATAAAAAGGTTGATGTGCCGCAATAATTTTAATTTTGTGCTCTGGTGCGCGCTGTAAGATTTGATCAATCTGCTGAATTTGCTCTAAAGAAATATGCCCGCGCGTATGGTAACGACGGCGGATACTGTTGACCCCAATCACATAAAAGTGCTCAGTTTCCAAGGTCATTTCCATATTGCCAAAAAACAATTGGTAACGGGTAAAGGGATTAAAAATACGATCCCAAACATGGTACAACGGAATATCATGGTTACCTGGCACCACCAAGTAAGGACAATTCAAGCTGTCGAGGAACTGTTTACAGTGAAAAAATTCTCTATAGCGCGCACGTTGGGTTAAATCTCCGCTCACTACCACCAATTCGGGCTGTTGTTCACAACAAAACCGCTGAATCGCAGTTAGACATTCAGGTCGCTCAGTACCAAAATGCAGATCAGACAGATGCAGCAGCATACGGCACCATTATGTTAACTGCATTTTTTTGTACGGTGATATGCAGTGGAGGGCACATTTCTACAATTTCACCATCCAGTGCAACCGTTAATTTTTCACGTTGCGAAAAAACTTTGACATCATCTGCGGCAAAACTATACACATCTGGTGCTTTTTCTAGCTCACCACGAATTAACTGCAATAACATTCGAAATAAAGTTAATTTATCGCTTTTTGCAACCACTACGCCTGCAACCTGCCCCTGCTCTGCACATTTGGCAATACGTAATTTCATTTCTGCTAACTGTAATTGATTATTACCAAAAAAGATTAATGGGGTTTTTACAGGATAAGTTTTACCATCCACTTCCACCTCTAGCTTCAACTCTTTACGATCTCGAATCAACACATCCAAACCCGAAGTGTAGGCATGTAAAGGAAAACGTCCAAACTTGGCATTATAGAGTTCACGACGTTGAATAAATAAAGGATATAAACCCAAACTGGCATTATTTAAGTAAATTTGATCATTAATTTTAGCCACATGAATAGAGCGTATCTGCCCTGTAGCAACCACTTCAGCCGCTTGCATAATTTCAAGTGGAATATTCAAAACACGGGCAACATAATTAAATGTGCCTAAAGGTAAAATACCGACAGGGATATGGGTCCCGAGTAAGGCTTTGGCAACCGCATTTAACGTTCCATCACCGCCTGCTGAAACAATCACACCCATTTCGCTGGAACAATGATGGCGCTGTATAATAGATTGCATCAAAATAGGAAAATCGTTTTTTTCGCCCAGCTCAAAAACCTGAATCTCAAAGCCGTGCTCTGTAAAATATGTCAGCAATTGCTCATAGATTTCTTCTTTATTGCTGGCATGAAAACCAGAGCGTGCATTGTAAATAATCGAAAGGGGTTTTAAATTCATCCCGCAAATTCACTTCTATGAAGTATTTGCTCTAATTTTGTCCAATTTATCACCAATTAACAATGCCCTTATGCAAAATTCAAATTACCACCATTCATTTAATCAATAATAGTTCTCATAAAAAAAATATACATAAGCTATTGTATATAAAGCATATAATTTAAATAAATAATTTCCATAAATAAAATAAATATAAATAAAGTCAAAAAATACAAATCACAACACAATGATTTATAATGGAAAATTAAAAATACAATACAAATTATCAATATCTACAAGTAGATACGGGTGTCTTATTTTTTTCATCGTTTTGTGCTTTAATACTGCCACTTTTTTTTACTTTCATCTAGGTAACCTGATTACTTAGATTGGACTTTGTACAAAATTTGTACACTTTTAAGATAGGCCTCACCATGACCCAAGTGAACGCACCAGAATTCGTTCGTCACCCTAAGCTTATTGCATGGGTTGAAGAAATTGCGAAATTAACCAAACCAGCAAAGATTGAATGGTGTGACGGCAGCGAAGAAGAATATCAACGTCTTATCGACTTGATGATCGCTAACGGCACTATGCAAGCTTTAAATCAAGAAAAACACCCTGGTTCTTATCTTGCAAATTCTGACCCTTCTGACGTTGCGCGTGTTGAAGGTCGTACATATATCTGTTCTGAAAAAGAAGAAGATGCTGGTGCGACAAACAACTGGGAAGCTCCTGCAGAAATGCGCACTCGTTTAAATGGTTTATTTGACGGTGCAATGGAAGGTCGTACAATGTACGTTGTTCCTTTCTCTATGGGTCCTTTGGGCAGCCACATTGCACACATTGGTATTGAATTAACAGACTCACCTTACGTTGCGGTAAGCATGTCTAAAATGGCACGTATGGGTAAAGCCGTTTATGACGTTCTTGGTACTGATGGCGAGTACATTCCTTGCGTCCACACTGTAGGTGCACCGCTTGCAGAAGGACAAAAAGATGTTGCATGGCCTTGCAACCCTGAAAAATACATCGTTCATTATCCAGAAACTCGTGAAATTTGGTCATACGGTTCTGGTTACGGCGGCAATGCATTATTGGGTAAAAAATGCTTAGCACTCCGTATCGCATCTGCAATGGGCCGTGAACAAGGCTGGTTAGCTGAACACATGCTCATCCTTGGCGTAACGAATCCTCAAGGTGAAAAACACTACATCGCAGCGGCATTCCCTTCTGCGTGTGGTAAAACAAACTTTGCGATGCTGATTCCACCAGCTGGCTACGAAGGCTGGAAAATTGAAACTGTAGGTGACGATATTGCTTGGATTAAACCAGGTGAAGATGGTCGCTTATATGCAATTAACCCTGAAGCTGGTTTCTTCGGTGTAGCACCTGGTACAAATACCAAGACTAACCCGAACTGTATGGCGACACTTCATAAAGACGTCATCTATACCAACGTTGCTGTAACTGACAACGGCGAAGTTTGGTGGGAAGGTCTTTCTAAAGAAGCGCCTGCAAACCTGACCAACTGGAAAGGTCAACCTCATACAGGTACTGAAAAAGCAGCTCATCCAAATGCGCGTTTCACAGTGGCTGCGGGTCAATGCCCTTCTATTGACGCTGACTGGGAAAATCCAGCTGGTGTTCCAATTTCTGCGTTCATCTTCGGTGGTCGCCGTGCGGATACAGTTCCATTAATCTCAGAAGCATTTGACTGGGTAGATGGCGTATACAAAGCTGCAACAATGGGTTCTGAAACAACTGCTGCCGCTGTTGGTCAACAAGGTGTTGTTCGTCGCGATCCATTTGCTATGCTTCCGTTCGCAGGCTACAACATGGCAGACTACTTCTCTCATTGGTTAGAAATGGGTGCAGAAGTTGAAGCGAAAGCGAAAGCTGCAGGTAACAAACTTCCAGGGATCTACAATGTAAACTGGTTCCGCCGTGATGCTGAAGGCAACTTCGTATGGCCTGGTTTTGGTCAAAACATGCGTGTGCTGGAATGGATCATTGATCGTTGTGAAGGCCGTGCTGATGCAGTTGAAACTCCAATTGGTCGTGTGCCAACTTACGAACAGTTAAACTGGACTGGTTCTGACTTTACTCAAACTCAATTTGACCTGATTACCTCTCAAGACAAAGAGCAATGGATCAAAGAAATTGAAAGTCACACTGAATTGTTCAATCAATTAGGTGACCGTTTACCAGCTGCACTTAAAGCTCGTCAAAACGAACTTTTAGAAGCGGTTAAGCAATCTGCTTAAATGCTTAAAAAAACTTAAGATTAAAGACCGCACTAGCGGTCTTTTTTCAAGCTATTTTTTATAAACTTTATAATCAAAAAGAAATATCTAAGGGGAAATTCATGCTAAAAACACTCGCACTTTTGACTTGCGCATTTGCTTTATCCAATCTTGCTCTAGCCAACACCGAAACAACAGAACAACCCGTTCTACATGTTTGTGCCATTAAAGGTACACCCGACTCGAATCAATTTCAGATTAAGAAGCGGATTAAAGTTGCGAAAGGGACTTATGGTAACGTAGTAGAGCTCTACCCTCGCTTTGCTGAGCGGGCACATCAAGTCGGTGGCAATGTGGTGATTAACTACAATGCAAGCCAAAGATTTGGTTTTTGGCCTTGGCGTATTGTACGCCCAGTGGTTTGGGGTACAGCCGTTAAATGGAATACGCCTGTAAACTGCCAACAACTTGGCGGTATCGAAATCTAAAGACTAGAAAGCCGCATACGCGGCTTTTTTTAATCAAAGATCTAACCTCGATTAGAATTAAAAAAATAATCTGTATTCACTCAAAATTATGGCTACGCAGCCATTTCTTGTGCACGACGTTTATGCAAAGCAAGCAAATACTCATCCAATCTAGCAATCTGGTCTTGGTCAAATTTTAAATACAGTTTGCTACGGCGCTTTAAAATATCTTCACTACTCACCGCCCATTCATTCGCAACCAAATAATCCACCTCCTGCTGATATAAGTCATGACCAAAACACTGCCCTAACGCAGAAACATGTTCACAATCTCGAAGCATCCTCCATACTCGAGAACCGTAGCTATGTACCCAACGCTCGACCAGAGACTTCGGCACATCTGGTAAATATTGCTCTAGCTCTTTGACCAGATGCTCAGCATCAAAAAAGTTTTCCGCACCTGGTAACAAGGCTTTGGCCGTCCAGTCAGGTTTTAATTTGCTAAAAAATGGTTTGAGCTGATGCATTGCCGATTCAGCCAGTTTACGATAAGTCGTAAGCTTGCCCCCATATACTGAAAGTAATGGCGCATGCTCCTGTTGAGTCAATACCAAGGTATAATCACGCGTCATAGCAGAGGGATTATCAGACTCATCATCACACAATGGACGGACACCTGAATAAGTCGAAATAATGTCTTGGCGCGTTAATTGTTGCTGGAAATGTGCATTCATGACCTGCAACAAATAATCAATTTCACTTTCTGTAATATCCACCTGATCTGGATTGCCCAAATAACGCTGATCCGTAGTCCCAATCAAGGTATATTCATCTAAATACGGAATAGCAAAAACAATCCGCTGATCATCATTTTGCAGAATAAAAGCCTTATCTCCTGAATAAATCTTCGGCACAATAATATGGCTACCTTGAATCAATCGAATGCTATAAGCCGCCTGCATTTTTAAATCTTGCTGGATAAATTCAGTGACCCATGGCCCTGCGGCATTCACCAGTACTTTGGCGCGAACAGCGAAAGCCCCTTGTGTATTTTGTAATTGTACTGTCCAAACATTTTGCTCTGCCTGCGCAGTAATACAGCGTGTGCGTGTTTGTATACTCGCACCATTTTCATGCGCTTGAATTGCATTCGCAACGACAAGACGGGCATCATCCACAGCACAATCCGAGTACTCAAAACCTTTGACGATTTCAGGTTTAAATAGACTGGTTTTGGGATCAAAATCAATCAGATTCGAAGCCGCCAATTTTTCACGTTTGCCCAAATGATCATAGAAAAATAAGCCCGTTCGAATCAGCCATGCAGGCCGTAAATGTGGGCGATGCGGCATAATAAAGCGCATGGCACGAATGAGATGTGGTGCTTTCGCCATGAGGACTTCACGCTCAGCCAAAGCTTCTCGTACCAGACGAAACTCTTTATGCTCTAAATAACGTAACCCACCATGAATCAATTTACTGCTGGCGGATGAAGTATGGCTGGCCAAATCATCCTTTTCACACAACAAAACAGATAATCCACGCCCTGCGGCATCAGCAGCAATACCTACACCGTTGATTCCGCCACCAATGACGACCATGTCATATATATGATGTTGGTCCATATTTAGGCTCCTCTTATTTTGCGTGCTTCAAGCAACTTTTCTGTTTATATAATCCTCTACTCAATCCTAACAGAAAACCTAAATTGCAAGGCATTTATTGTCGAACCATTGCAATAAAATGTGTTCTTTGCAAAGTCCTTACACACGTGTCATTAATCTTGATTAGCCAGTTTAATATTGAATCACTCCACACCTATCACAGACATCATTGCGACTAAAGTCGAATGCGAAATCCATCTCAAGAGCGTATAAATAAATGTGAAAAGTAACATATTATTTCTCCTAAAAAATACATGTTTTTAAGTTTTTCTCCCACGGTAAAGAACTTAAAAGAATGTGTTTTTCCGCAGCTCTGGAATTCCTTGTGTCAAAATCATCTCCACAAATTGCGCACACGCCATTTGATCGAAAAACACGTTTTAAATCTATTTTAGGGGGCTCCGCCGGTAACCTTGTAGAGTGGTACGATTGGTACGTTTATGCAGCATTCACACTTTATTTTGCGCCTGTTTTCTTTCCAGAAGGTAATGAAACCGTCAAACTATTACAGGCCGCAGCCGTATTTGCCTTAGGCTTCTTAATGCGTCCTATTGGCGCTTGGATTATGGGTATTTATGCGGATCGCAAGGGGCGTAAAGCAGGTTTAACCCTCTCTGTATCTTTGATGTGTGTTGGCTCACTGATGATTGCCTGTGCCCCATCCTATGATGCTGTGGGAATGTTAGCACCTGCAATTTTATTGTTTGCACGTCTATTACAAGGGCTCAGTGTCGGTGGAGAATATGGTTCGAGTGCGACTTATCTCACTGAAATGGCAGGAAAAAACCATCGCGGATTTTTCTCTAGTTTTCAGTATGTGACTTTAATCTCAGGGCAACTTATCGCCCTGTGCGTACTGATTATTCTACAACACACGCTTTCAGAAGAAGCTCTACATGCTTGGGGATGGCGCATTCCCTTCCTGATTGGTGCCATGTTAGCCATTGTGGTGTTTTGGATTCGTCGTGGATTGGTTGAGACCCAATCTTCAAAAGAAGCGCAAGAACAAGCCAAACAAGGTGGTCCAAAATCAGGTGCAATCGAGTTATTTACTAAACATCCTAAAGCAGCTTTTACTGTCATTATGCTGACTGCGGGCGGCACACTCGCATTCAATACCTTCACCACTTATCTACAAAAATATTTAGTCAATACGTCTGGTTTTGATAAAAGTACAGCCACTGAAATTACCACCGCAGCCATCTTTATTTTTATGCTGATTCAACCTGCGGTAGGCGCCTTGTCCGATAAAATTGGGCGTAAACCAATTATGATTGCTTTTGGTATTTGTGGGGTTCTGTTTACCGTGCCGATTTTCAATCGTTTGGGAACAACCACAGACGTAACAACGGCATTTTTACTCTGCATGAGTGGGATGATTATTGTTACAGGCTATACCGCGATTAATGCGGTTGTAAAAGCTGAACTATTTCCACCCCATATTCGCGCTTTAGGTGTTGCACTGCCTTATGCGATTGCCAATACCATCTTCGGTGGTACCGCAGAATTGATCGCTTTAAGTTTTAAAAATGCAGGACATGAAAGCTATTTCTTTTACTATATTACCATCATGATTGGCTTATCCTTAATTACCTATGTTTTTATGAAGGACACGAAAAAACATAGTCTCATTACTGACCATTAACTGCTGAAGCTAAGCACCGAGACGACCCTTCTGTATTTTGTTACAGGGAGGTCGTTTTCATAGGTATTACATCGTTATTTCTACAGGCTTATGGCATACTGTGCCCAAGAATAAAACACGGAACTTCCACCATGAAAAAAACGTTTCAATTTTTAGGACTCGGTTTTATCGCTTTAGCTCTTGCAGCCTGCCAAAGCACTCCCCAACAGTATAATGGTCAAGTCGGTTACCGTGTAGAAAGCCAAACAGCGGACTCAGCAACCCTCGCTTATACCCTCGCTGGTCGTCAAAATCAGGATCTGGATGCCAAAAAACTACAACGTGCTTGCCAGAAAGTTTTAGGTACAAATAAAACCTTTAAATTACAAATTCTCAGCGTGAATGAAGTTGCCAACCCTGCTGCGATGGCATCTGATAATTATGGTCGCCAGATTGGTAATTCACGCACGTCTATCGGTCTAAGTAACACACCTGACCTACATAATGGCGAAGACTACGCAACACGTCAGGCTTTAGAAGCGCGTCCAAGTACTTTGCGTATTGTGCGTTATAGCTGCTCATAAAATCAGAGTCTTATAAGACGCTACGCATTATAGCGTCTTATAAAAGCTCACATTGCGAAACTCTTTTGCCTCATCCAAATCAGGCCAAGTTGTGGCACTACGCTCATCAATTTTCATATATTTTGGATGACTAAAATTTTTTACTCGGCTGTCGGCCACCCAAACTTCAGAGGCGAACTTTAAGAATTCATCGAGGAAAAAACGGTTACATTGGTCATACAACACATCTGCCGCCAATAGTACATCGACTAGTTCAGCTTGGTATAAATCATCCAAATACTCCAATTCAACCTGATTTAGCACTGCATTTTCTTTACAGGCAGCCAAGCTAATCGAATCGATATCACAGCAAATCACGCGCTTCGCACCCGCCATTTTGGCTGCAATCGCCACCACCCCTGAACCCGCTCCAAAATCCAAAACCACTTTATCTTTCACGTGATGAGGCTCTGCCAACAACCGCTGTGCCATTGCCAGCCCTGAAGCCCAGCAAAAAATCCAGTATGGAGTTTCATTCCAAATACGACGAATCACCTCATCATCTAGACGATCTGTTGGAAATACAGGTGGAATGAGCCACAAAGAAATAGGAGTTTCTGGCAACTGTTGCGCCAACAGCTCCGCCTGAGGAATGACCTCATTCAATGCATCCAATAAATGTTGTGGTGCTTTCGCCATTTGAAAAGTACAGCTCATTAAATTTATAAACCTTTAACGCTATGCAAAATATGCATCGTTCAAAAACAGCAATTTAAAGACGGCCATCGCTGTCACTAGAATCAACAGATCAGGCGATCATAATCTAGCTGCGCATGACTGAAAAGTAATAATCCGCTTCGTAAACCTATACAATCACTCAAAGCGGCTTAAACAGAGGATTTTTCGACTAAGCCTAAAATTCTCCTAAATGAAATCTACCCCCATAAAAAAAGCTGTATAGTTTTATGCTATACAGCTTTTTAGAAGCAGACTTAAAGTATTAGCCTAAAGCTTTCTCAGCCGCTTCAACTGTTTGACGAATTAAAGTGGTAATGGTCATTGGACCTACACCACCTGGAACAGGCGTATAAGCTGAAGCGACCTCTTCAATACCCACCAATTGAATATCACCTACACCGCCGCCATCACGTGGGTGGAAACCAGCATCAACCACAACAGCGCCTTGCTTAATCCAGTCTTTTTGAATCAGCTCAGCTTTACCTACCGCACCCACAATAATATCGGCTTGTTTAACAAACTCAGAAAGGTTCTGAGTGCGTGAATGGCAAATCGTTACGGTTGCATTTGCTTCCAATAACATTGCAGCCATTGGTTTACCTAAAATTGCAGAACGACCAACAACCACAGCGTGCTTACCTGCAATTTCAATGTTGTTTTCTTTCAGAATCGTCATAATGCCTGCTGGGGTTGCAGAACCATATGCCGCTTCGCCCATCGCCATACGACCAAAACCAAGGCAAGTCACGCCATCCACATCTTTGGCAAGAGAGATTGCATCAAAACATGCACGTTCATCAATTTGCTCAGGCACTGGATGCTGTAACAAAATCCCGTGAACATCAGGATTCGCATTTAATTTTTCAATTTCAGCCAATAATTGTTCTGTTGTTGTTTCTTTCGACAGCTCAACTTTTAATGAATCCATACCTACACGACGGCAGGCATTTCCCTTCATACGCACATAAGTCGCTGATGCACCATCGTCACCGACCAAAATCGTTGCCAAAATTGGGGTACGACCTGATTTTGCTTTCAACGCTTCAACACGGGTTAACAAGTCAGTTTCAATTTGTTTCGCCAACGCACGACCATCTAAAACTAATGCCACAGCACATCTCCAAGGTAGATATGAATCAATTTTGCAAATAATACATGATTATTTAGGCAATTTTATTCTACATGCTGATTTTATGTGCATATGCGCTATTTAAAGTATTGTAATTTTTTTAAAGGTTGCTAATATGTGCATCAACAAGACATGGCGGGGTGGCAGAGTGGTCATGCAGCGGACTGCAACTCCGTGTACGCCGGTTCGATTCCGACCTCCGCCTCCAATCTTGTTAAAACGCCCGGGTGGTGAAATAGGTAGACACAGGGGATTTAAAATCCCCCGCCCTCAAAGCGTGCCGGTTCGAGTCCGGCCCCGGGCACCATTTTAATACTTCTTAAAATGGTGCAATAAAGAATCCAGCGAAAGCTGGTTTTTTTATGTCTAAAATATTCCTCCATATATTCAATCCAGCAAAGTTAAATTTGACAAAGTACTGTAGTCCTTTATAGAAGGTTAGCGATTATTACACGTAGGCTTTTAACTCCCGAAAGAAATCCAGTAATGTACGCAATGCTTTAGACCAGCGATAGAAATAGACAAGTGTAAATCCGTATTGCCATTTCTTTAATAATAATCTGTTTGAGAAATTGTATTAGATCTTCAAAATTACAACCTTTTGGCATATCTGATAGCTAAGTAATAACAAATAAAAAAGCAACTCCCAAGGTTTATGCAAATTATGTAATGCAACAGCAGTAACTCTCATAAAATACTCTAATCAAGAATAGTTTTTTAAGTACGCTAATTCAGTTGCGTCGCGATTTCACTAAACAGGCAAATTTTTAGACCAAGTTAGTTGGCGTTAAGATCATTTGACCAAAAAGTGCATTTCTGATTTATAATGCCGTAACTTTCAAGTACTCATTTTTATGGTTAATGATAAGCAGGCAGCACTTTTTTTAAAGCCGTTACAAATGCAGTATCCCGCAGCATTTAAACGCAACTTTGTATTTTACGGCATGCTCAAAACCAAAGGTTTAATGGATGAAATCAAAGAATTTATTCCTTGGATTTTAGCCATTATGATTTTTGTTTCCTTGTCCTTAAGCTTAGGACATTATTTCGAAATACATTTTCCTCGCTTTACGACCTTTCAAGCACACGGCTTTGCTGTATTGTGCTTCATGTTGTTATTTATGCTGTATGTTCCTATTGTTCTCAAACAAATGAAACACAGCTCAAGCTCCTGTTATGAACAGCAACAACATGCACCGATTAAAATTGCAGCATTAATTATGCTACAAGCAATCAATATTGCCTTTGTAGAAAGTACTTTTTTGCAAATTGTGCTGTTTTTCTTTGCTATGGGTTTTGGCTTTGTAAAGTTTTATAAAGAAAATCTTTTTCGTAATAGTGCAACCCATGTTGGATTGTATTACCTACAAGAATTAAGACGTTTTAACTTCTGGAGTTATAAACAGACGATTAAACTCAAATTTAAACTAAAATTCACTGGAAAAAATACTGCACAATATCAGCAAAAAATTAAACAATTACAACACTTTCATACCCTACATTTAAAATCCATGCATATGGAACAGCAACTGTGCCAAACACATAAACATCAAGATTTAGAAAATTATCTGGATAGCTTGATGTAATAAAAAACTGGGGCTTTCCCAGTTTTTTATTTGATTGCAGTTATGCCGATTGTGGTAATGATTCCAACACTTGTAGCTGTGAGTTGAATATCAACTGATATCCCCTCGTTTCATCAACCATATAGCTTTTTTCTTTGACACTATTAACAAAAATCCAATCAGATTGCATGTTCTGCTCAGTAAAACTCACCAACAGATAACCTCGTTGATTCAAATTACAATAAGCTAAATCATTAATCAGTGTTTGGAAGGCATATTCAAATTGCTGCAATTGTGCCAAAGGAATATTCAAATATTTTTCCAAACCAGGCGAAGACACAGAACTCGTCGCCAATTCGACACCAACCACGTCTTGGTCCTTGCTCAGCAACTCAGAATACCATGCATTATGCGTATCCCCAGCCAAGACCACCACTTTCTTATTCAAGGCCTTGAGCGTTGCATACAACACTTCCCGCTCATAAAAATAGCCATCCCATGCATCCAGATTATAAGGTGCGAGCGTATTAACCCGTGCCTTTTCCAAATCTGTCAGCGTAGAATCAGCCGCTTCTAAGCGCAACTTAATTGTCACCAACTCTGTAATTTGCGCATTCATTTTTGTGAGTGTTTCAGCACTGACGGTACCACTGCTAATTTCTGCTAAAGATAATAACAACTCGGCAGGAATAAACATTTTTGACATTAAAATTTGCTGTCCCAATACATTCCACTGTGCATTGCTCTGCATCATTTTCTGTAACAACCAATCACGTTGTTCATAGCCTAGCAAAGTTCGATCTTGTGCCAACAAATCTTGCTGAAACTGCACCGTATTTAAGCCCTGCGCCGTCATATAATTGATGTAGTCCAATTGCTGATTACGCGCAATAATTCGCGTATCCAACATGGTGAGCTGTACCAGTGAACCAAAATCAAACTGACGATAGATATGTAAATGATCATCATCTGAAACAGGACGAATAGGCATCCACTCGAAATAGGCTTGCAAGGCTGCTAATTTACGATCTGAAAATTTGCCTTCATTTGGTGCCTGAGCTGTCATCTCAGTATGGTTTTCTGCGCCATTTTGCCATGTATCATTGGCAAGCTCATGATCATCCCAAATCACAATAAAAGGATGTCGCTGATGCAACGCTTGCAAATCTGGATCTTGACGATACAAAGCATAACGTTTGCGATAATCCGCTAAGCTCAAAATTTCTTGTTGATTGTCTTCTGCAAGCAAACGCCCCAACTTTTCTGAATCTTCAGTTGCATAGCCATTTTGTCCGTATTCATAAATGTAATCCCCTAAATGCAGCACGACATCGACATCTTGTTTTGCCATTTCACGGTAGACATAGAAATATCCCGCAGGATAATTCGAACAGGAACAAACGGCTAATTTAACCTGATTGGTTTGTGATGGCAGAGTTTTGGTTTGCCCAATCGGTGACAGCGTTTGCCCAAAGCGGAAGCGATAAAAATAACGCTGCTGTGCCTGTAACCCAGTAACATCCACTTTCACCGTAAAATCTTGTGCTGGGCTAGTTTGTACTTTTCCTGAGGCTTTAATTTGAGTAAATTGCGCATCTAGAGCAACTTCCCAAGTAATCTCTAACCGTGCTTGCACATCACTGGGGGTCGCTCGTGTCCAAATGATCACACGGTCTTGTAAAGGGTCACCACTGGCAACCCCATGCTCAAATTTAACGTGCACACTTGAACCTGAAGAATTATCCGAATCATCATCACAAGCAATGAGCGTAATAGGTAAAGATACCGCACCCAAACCCGCTAGAGTTTTTTGAATGAGTTCACGGCGCGTTACAGTATTTATCATTTTTTTAATCCACTACAAACGTGAGTTAAAAATAGACAATAAATATTTAATCATGATCTCAATTACATGAACAAATGATGACAACAAAAACCAGATTCACATTAAAATTGTGATTTTTTAATCACAAACACCTGAATTGTCTGAAAATAAAGCAAATACAAAGAAATAGTCTTGCAAAGAATAAATTCGTACTCTATTATTGCGCTCATGCCCGGGTGGTGAAATAGGTAGACACAGGGGATTTAAAATCCCCCGCCCTCAAAGCGTGCCGGTTCGAGTCCGGCCCCGGGCACCATTTTAATACTTCTTAAAATGGTGTAATAAAGAATCCAGCGAAAGCTGGTTTTTTTATGTCTAAAATAAATATAAAAAGAGAGTGTTACCACTCTCGATTTACAATCAACTCTTCCATTTCCACATCGAAATGGCCATGCTCTTGCACCACCATCATCATCGCTTCCGCAATATAATCCGCAGCGGTATCATCCAAGGATGAATCTAAATCTTCAAACTGTGGTTTCATTTCATTAATTGCCACAACTGTTTCATTAGCAAAACGATAAATTTCTGCTGTGCTTTCTTTGACCTTAGCGACTTTCTTCGCAAATTGCACAATGCACTGTTGTACTTCAGCCACCAATACATCTGGGTAATAATCATCGTCAAACATTGGGAGTAGTAAATCTGCAAACATACAACAACTCAAAACTACTTATAAACGCGAGCCTATATAGCACAAAGATGAACATTTACCAAATAAAAAATGGACAGTATAAATACTGCCCAGTTGTCTAAATACAAAAATAACGTGAATCCTTAGGGTTTTACAGGCTCCGCACTTAAGCTTTTCGCTGTTTTCACCAAATCTAAAAATTCTGCACGCAAGCCAAATTCATCGGGTTGAGCTGCGCTTTGGGCTAATTTAAAAATATCATCCCACTTCATATTGGCATTATATTGCCCGCCACGTAACTGCTGTGCATAGGATGCAACCGCAATAGCAAAGCGAGTATCTGAAGACGATTGTGCCAATCCTAGACTACGTGCTGGGACAGGTTGACTCAGTAAAATACTCTTACTTTGTTGCGGCTGTTTATAACGTACATTCACATACGCATATTCTTGTTTGTTGGCTTTGGTTGAATTTACTGGCACTTGATAACGCGATTCATTCAACCAACCTTTCTGCCCTACAGGAATAATTTCATATAAGGCTGTGACTGTATGCCCCGCACCGATCTCTCCCGCATCTACACGATCATTATTAAAATCTTCATTGCTTAATACACGATTCTCATAGCCAATTAAGCGGTATTCTTTAACCGTAGCAGGGTTAAACTCAACTTGTATTTTTACATCTTGAGCAACCGTTGCCAATGTTGAACTCAATTGTCGCTGCAATACTTTTTTTGCTTCACGCTCATTATCGATATAACTATAGTTACCATCGCCCGCATCAGCCAATTGTTCCATCAGCTGCTCATCATAATTACCCGTTCCAAAACCGAATGTAGAGAAAGAAATCCCAGATTTTCGTTTCTCAGCAATCATCCCTTTTAAGGTTTCAAAATTGGTAATTCCGACATTAAAATCGCCATCTGTTGCAATCAAAATACGGTTAATACCCCCCTGAACATAAGACTTTTGTGCTTGTTCATAGGCCAATTGAATTGCCCGCTCTCCTGAGGTTGCCCCACCTGCTTTTAATCGGTGAATGACTTTTAAAATTTTATCCTTGTCTGCACCAGAAGTCGGTGCCAATGCTAAATCTTCACCACTGGCATAAGTCACAATGGTAACTTTATCTTGTGGGCGCAATTGCTCAGTGAGTAATGTTAAGGTCTTTTTGACCAAAGGCAGTTTATTGTCCGCATCCATACTTCCCGAAACATCCACCAAAAATACCAGATTGGCTGGTGGCAATTGCTTTATTTCCAAATCTTTAGCTTTAATGCCAATTTTGATAATTTTAGCATTTGGCTGCCACGGTGAATTCACCACCTCAGTATTCACAGAAAATGGGTGCTGACCCGTTGGATTAGGATAGTGATAGTTAAAGTAGTTCAGCATTTCTTCAATTCGAACTGCATCCACAGGCGGCAACTGACCTTCACGTGTCAAAAAACGCCTCACGTTACTATAACTGCCTGTGTCCACATCAACACTAAAAGTCGAGATGGGCTGTTGTGCAACGACATGTACTGGATTCGTCTCATTTTTTTGATAGTTTTCAGTATTCTCAATAAGTTGTGATCTACTTTCATAGGCACTCACCATTGTTCCGGGTACAGGCATTGCTAGACTAGCCACAGCAGTTCCACGCATAGACATCGATTGTGATGGAACCTGTCCACACGCGCCCAAAAACAAACCACTGAGGGTAATTACCAATAATTTTGGTTTTGTAATCATCATCATTCCCATAATATTTTCATTTCAATTATTTAGCTTTAAAACTTTAATATTTTACAGCTCACACACTTTGTGCCATGCCTAGAAAATTAAAGCGATAGCATTTATATTCCTTAAAAATCAAATAAACACCTAAGCCAATTGCATGGCTTGCCACATTTTAATCGCATCCGACATCGCTTTGACATCATGTGCACGCACCATACATGCCCCTTGTTGAATACTCAATAAATGCGCGGCGACTGAACCTACTGCTCGCTGCTGTGCATCAGCCCCACCCAATACTTCACCAATAAAACGCTTACGAGATAGAGCCGATAGAATTGGATAACCCATTACATTCAATTTCCAAAACTCTTTGAGCAATTTGAGATTTTGCTGGGCATTTTTAGCAAAACCAAAACCGGGATCAATCAAAATATGTTCAGGCTTAACCCCAGCAGCCAATGCATCATCAACTCTTTGCTGCAATTCAACCATCACATCTTGCGTGACATCTTGATATTGATCCAGATTATTCATGGTGGTTGGCTCACCACGCATATGCATAATAATAATTGGTATATTGAGTTCAGCTGCGGTTTGAAGAGCTTGAGGGCGAGTTAATGCACGTACATCATTCCAAATATGCGCTCCCGCCGCCACAGCTGCACGTATCACCTCTGGTTCAGAAGTATCAATTGAAATAATCACATCATGCTGTGCAAGTGCTTCCACCACTGGAATCACACGCCGAATTTCTTCTCCGATCTCAACCGCAGATGCTCCCGGTCGCGTAGATTCTCCACCAATATCAATCACAGTTGCACCCTCAGTGACCATCTGTAATGCACGCGCAACTGCCGCATCCTTGGTGTTATGTAATCCACCATCACTGAAAGAATCAGGCGTAACATTCAAAATTCCCATTACATGTGGTTGTGACAAATCTAAACTTAAACGACCACATGCTAAAACTCGATTGGGTAAGGGCATAATTTGCATGAAAGCACTCCTGAAACAAGTGCTATTAGTGTAGCAATTCAATGCTCTCTCTGGCTGAAAAGTTTTAACCTAAACATCACCTCAAAAGTATCAGCACAAAAAAAAGAGCCTCATGTAGAGACTCTTTTCATTGACGTTTAAACTTAACTTGCTGGTAATGGTGGTGGAGTAGATGGACCATTGGCTGGTGTCACATCAATCACAGGATTCTCAGCCACATACACTTTAGGCGGTTGTGGCTCGCGACCTTCCATGATGTCACGGATCTGATCACGATCAATCGTTTCCCATTCCATCAAAGCTTTTACCATGGCATGTGCAATATCTTTGTGATTTTCTAAGACTTCACGTGCCACACGGTACTGCTCATCCAAAATACGACGTACTTCTTCATCTACTTTTTGCTGTGTAGCTTCAGAAATGGTACGGCTACCAACATTACCGAAGAAACCATTTTGGTTTTCATCTTCATAAACCATCACACCAAGCTTGTCCGACATACCATATTTGGTCACCATCGCACGTGCCATTTTGGTTGCACGCTCGAAGTCGTTCGAAGCACCAGTAGATTGTTGGTGAATAAAAATTTCTTCTGCAATACGACCACCAAACAAAATTGAAAGTTCATTCAACATCTTGTCTTTATAGTGGCTAATTTGGTCTTGTTCAGGCAACTGCCAAGTGACACCCAATGCCCAACCTCGTGGCATGATTGTGACTTTATGAACAGGGTCTGTACCTGGCAAAATTTCTGCAACAATGGCATGACCAGCTTCATGGTAAGCCGTTGCACGACGTTCTTCTTCACGTAGAACCATCGATTTACGCTCTGGTCCCATGTAAATTTTATCTTTCGCGTCTTCAAAGTCATGCATATCAACCGTGTTTTTATTACGGCGAGCAGCAAACAATGCAGCCTCATTGACCAAGTTGGCCAATTGCGCACCCGAGAAACCCGGCGTACCACGTGCAAGAACTTTCAGATCGACACCAGTCACCGACGGCAATTTCTTCAAGTGAACATTTAAAATTTGCTCACGACCTTTAATGTCTGGAAGACCCACCATAACTTGGCGGTCAAAACGACCTGGTCGTAGCAATGCTTTATCCAATACATCCGCACGGTTGGTTGCAGCAATGACGATAATACCTTCATTACCTTCAAAACCATCCATTTCTACCAACATCTGGTTTAAGGTTTGTTCACGTTCATCGTGACCACCACCTGTACCCGAACCACGATGACGACCTACCGCATCAATCTCATCAATGAAAATGATACATGGCGCATGGCGTTTCGCTTGTTCAAACATATCACGAACACGTGACGCACCAACACCCACAAACATCTCAACGAAGTCAGAACCAGAAATACTAAAGAAAGGAACTTTCGCTTCACCCGCAATGGCTTTTGCAAGCAAAGTTTTACCTGTACCTGGTGGACCCACCATCAAAACGCCTTTTGGAATGGTTGCACCTAGACGTTTAAACTTCGCAGGATCTTTCAAGAAGTCTACAATTTCGACTACTTCTTGCTTTGCTTCATCACAGCCCGCTACATCCGTAAATGTAATTTTAATTTGGTCTTCAGAAAGCATTTTTGCTTTTGACTTACCAAAACTCATTGGGCCATTTTTACCACCTGCTCCGCCACCCATGTTGCGCATAAAGAACATGAATAACAAAATGATTAAAAGTACAGGGAAGCTTGCAATCAGAAGTTGCATCAACAAACCTTGACGTTGTGGTGCAGTTCCTTCAACGACAACATTGTTTTTAATCAGGCTAGGCATCAATTCAGGATCTTGCACCGCTGGACGGATACTTTCAAATTCAGATCCATTTGATTTAGTGCCACTAATTCTTTCACCATCAATTGTGACTTGCTTAATTTGACCAGCATTCACCGCTGTAACGAACTCTGAATAGTTCATTGCAGTTGGCTTATCACGGTCACTGATGTTGCTGAAAATCAAAATCAGCACACCCAGTATAATGAGCCACAACACGGCATTCTTGAAGAGATCGCTCAAAGCTTTATTCCCATATCAATCTAATTTGATCATGCCCAAGGATGGGTGACCTTAATAATGTAAGCTGTAAACCCAGCTATTCCATAATGTAAAAAAGTACAAAATGCACAATTTTTAACGCGTTGGCAAGTAAACTTTACTTCAACGCCTTCTTGCGCCCTTGGCCGATTAAAAAAACTTCTTTCGAACGAGCACGTGATGCAGCCGGCTTAGCCGTCTTCAGCACGTCAAAACTATCGACCACTTGTTTACGGAATTCGTCAAATCCAGTGCCTTGGAAAACTTTCACCACAAACTGCCCTTTCGGTCCTAAAACTTTATTGGCAAAATCAAGTGCAAGTTCACAAAGGTAAATTTGACGAGGTTGATCTACAGCCTTATTACCTGATGTATTGGGGGCCATATCTGAAATTACAACGTCAACAACGCGCCCATTTAAAATATTTAACAATTTTTCGAAGACTTCTTCCTCACGAAAGTCGCCTTGTAAAAAAGTCACATCTGGTAAAGCATCCATTTCTAAAATATCTGATGCAATTACTAAACCTTTGTCACCTACCAGTTTTCCTGCGATTTGAGACCAACTCCCTGGAGCAGCCCCCAAATCCACCACGGTCATACCGGGCTTAATAATTTTATATTTTTCTTGAATTTCCAACAGCTTATAAGCAGCACGTGCTCGATAACCTTCCTTTTGCGCTTTTTTCACGAAAGGATCATCAAGATGTTCTCTCATCCACGCACGACTACTTTGGGATAATTTTTGGTTGGTAATGCGTGTTGCCATAACTCTCTATGCGTATAAAAACTTCTAATTTTTTATTGTACGTGAAAAACCAAGTGCTTGCAGTATACATCTGTATCTAAATCGACTTTATCCTGCTGTTTTTTTCAATCAACAAGATCGATTATTTCAACCGCTTCAACTCAATTTTGCTATACTAGGTCGTTTTTAAAATTAGGTTATCTTTCATGGCGGCTTTATCTATTCAGGAACGCAAGCGTTTACGTCAAATTGGTCATGCACTTAATCCTGTAGTAATGATTGGTGGTCAAGGTTTGACTGAAAATGTCGTTGAGGAAACTACCCGCGCATTAAATGATCACGAACTTATCAAAGTGAAGATTGCGGGTGAAGATCGTGAAGCACGTGTAGCTGCTATTGCTGAAATCTCGGAAGTGACAGGTGCTGAAGTCGTACAGACGATTGGTAAAATTGCCCTGCTTTATAAAAAAGCAAAGCAACAAAATCCAAAACTTTCGAACCTTGTTCGCCACGCACATTTATCTAAGTAATTTCAATTTATGGCAAGCTACGAGCTCAGTGCATTTGATCGCCGCTTTCAAGCGATTTCAGTGGTCGGCGCGATTGAACAAGTCAGCCCTTTTACTCTAAATGTCGGCTTTTGGATTCGTGACCCGAATCAATGGATTGAGTGGCCTGCATTGGTTTCCGCTCACCCACGTCAGGATTTTCTTTGGGAAAGCACCTGCTTTGAGATTTTTATTGGCGTGAAAGACGAAGATTTTTATCGTGAAATCAATTTGTCGCCTTCTCAAGCGTGGCAAGTTTATCAATTTGAAGAATATCGCTATCCCGAAGATATGCCGCCACATGCTGCGTATGATATTGAGTTAAATCAACTTAAGCGCACACACTATGGACTAAATGTCAGTTTAGATTTAACCGAATTTATACTGAAACATAAGTTGAAATGGTCTGACTTATTTATTGGTTTAACCGCTGTGCTAAAAACTGCTCAAGGTGAACAGTTCTACGCCATGCAGCATAGCAGTCCAAATGCAGACTTCCATAACAAGCGTGATTGGCTACATCAGCTCTAAAGCAATTCGACTCCTCTCCTTTTACAAGGAGAGGTGAAGCTTAAAGGTTTTTTATTTACTAACAAGCTCAAGATACGTCTTTACTTGATACTTTATTCCAAGCTTCAAGCGTATGCTCTTTAGAACGTTTAAAAGTTTCAGTCAGTTGATCTTTATGCTTGACAGAAATCTGACTCACATCATCTTTTAACTCTTTACCAAATTTACTCAAATCATCAATCACAGCATTGACTTCGGTTTTTACAAAATCTTTAAGCTCAGTTAAATCTTTCTGAGACAGATTTAATTGTGATTTCAAACTGTCGATACGCTGCAATACATCTTCTTTCAATTGACGAATTTGATCTTGTACACTGGCATTCAGCTGTTTTGCTTCTGCCTCAATCTTTTCTTTACTTTCAACTACGGCTTCAGTGACCTGCTCTGTTGCTTCTTTCGCCACTTGCTCAAGCTTTTCAGTGCTTTCTGCAACGACTTCTTTCAACGCTGGCTTTGATTTAGTCACTTTTTCTTGTTCAGTCATGATGTTATTCCTGTTGTTATATACAAAGCGACAGCTTAACGTGATTTGATAAAATTTAGATTCTGATTTGTCAGACAATTATTTGTTGTTACATTTTTCTTTTAAAAACTTAAAACTGCTTTCCCTACAAAATAAAAGCCCTTTATGTTGTTAATTACATCTTATTGGCATGGACTTTATAGGTAAAGTTGCGTATAGTGCCATGTTAAGTTCAAGCGAGCAGACATAGGGAGGGTAGGTTTTTAGATAGCCTTCCTTTTTTTTCGTCTACTCGCTTTTTTACAGCCTAAATTTCAGGAGCTTTGGTTTGAGCACCCCAGCAATTTTAGCCCTTGCCGATGGTACGATCTTTAAAGGAACGTCTATTGGTGCATCGGGTAGTACGACTGGTGAAGTCGTTTTCAACACTGCCATGACTGGCTATCAAGAAATTTTGACTGACCCGAGTTATGCACAACAACTTGTGACTTTAACTTACCCTCATATCGGTAACACAGGTTGTAATGATGAAGACGCTGAGTCAGGTCGAATTCATAAAGTATGGGCCAACGGATTGATCATTCGTGACCTACCTTTATTGCATAGCAACTTCCGATCAACGCAATCTTTAGGCGAATACTTAAAAGAACATAATGTTGTCGCAATTGCAGATATTGATACGCGTAAATTAACCCGTATTTTGCGTGACAAAGGTGCGCAAAATGGTTGCATCCTTGCTGGTGAAAATATTACTGAAGAGCAGGCTTTAGAAAAAGCACGTGCCTTCGGTGGTTTAAATGGTTTAGACCTAGCTAAAGAATGCTGTGACCCAACTGGTTTCGAATGGACAGAAGGTTCTTGGGTATTAGGCAAAGGCTTCACACAACCTGAACTTAAATTCCATGTTGTTGCATACGACTACGGTGTCAAAACCAACATCTTACGTATGCTTGCAGACCGCGGTTGTAAACTCACTGTTGTGCCTGCACAAACTCCTGCTGCTGACGTGCTTGCATTGAATCCAGATGGCGTGTTCTTATCGAACGGCCCTGGCGATCCAGCTGCATGTGACTACGCAATTGAAGCGATAAAAACAATTGTAGAAGACGCTCGCAACCTACCAGTCTTTGGTATTTGCTTGGGTCACCAAATTCTTGCACTTGCCTCAGGTGCAAAAACGGTGAAAATGCCACATGGCCACCACGGTGCTAACCACCCTGTTCAAAACATGGAAACAGGCACAGTGATGATTACTTCTCAAAACCACGGCTTCGCAGTGGATGCAGAGACTCTTCCTGCAAACTTGAAAGCTACGCACAAGTCTTTGTTCGATCAAACTCTTCAAGGGATTCATCGTACAGACAAACCAGCGTTCAGCTTCCAAGGTCACCCTGAAGCAAGCCCTGGTCCGCATGACTGCGCACCATTGTTCGATCATTTCATCGAACTTATCGAAGCATCTAAGAAGTAATTAAGGAAGCGATCATGGCTAAACGTACAGACATTAAAAGCATCTTAATTATTGGTGCAGGTCCGATTGTCATCGGACAGGCATGTGAGTTTGACTACTCAGGTGCGCAAGCGTGTAAAGCTCTTCGTGAAGAAGGCTACCGTGTTATTTTGGTGAACTCTAACCCAGCAACCATCATGACCGACCCTGCGATGGCAGACGCAACTTATATCGAGCCAATCACTTGGCAGACTGTTGCACAGATCATTGAAAAAGAGCGTCCAGATGCTGTCCTTCCAACAATGGGTGGTCAAACAGCATTGAACTGTGCGCTTGCACTTGATGCCAACGGTATTTTAGAAAAATACAATGTTGAATTGATCGGTGCGAGTAAAGAAGCGATTGAAAAAGCTGAAGACCGCAAACTGTTTGATGAAGCAATGCGTAAAATTGGTCTTGAATGTCCAAAAGCTGCGATTGCTGAAAACATGGAAGAAGCTTTAGAGATTCAAGCGCGCTTCGGCTTCCCTGTGATTATCCGTCCGTCATTCACGATGGGTGGTTCAGGTGGTGGTATCGCTTATAACAAAGAAGAATTCCTTGAAATCTGTGAACGCGGTTTCGATCTTTCTCCAACTAAACAATTATTGATTGATGAATCTTTAATTGGTTGGAAAGAATACGAGATGGAAGTTGTTCGTGACAAAAACGACAACTGTATTATCGTTTGTGCGATTGAAAACTTTGACCCAATGGGCGTGCACACAGGTGACTCTATCACTGTTGCCCCTGCGCAAACATTAACCGACAAAGAATACCAATTGATGCGTAATGCATCTTTAGCAGTTCTTCGCGAAATTGGTGTTGAAACAGGTGGTTCTAACGTTCAGTTCGGTATTTGCCCAAATACTGGCCGTATGGTGATCATCGAGATGAACCCGCGTGTATCGCGTTCATCTGCTCTTGCATCAAAAGCAACTGGTTTCCCAATTGCAAAAATCGCAGCGAAACTGGCTGTCGGTTATACCCTTGATGAATTGAAAAATGACATCACAGGCGGAACGACTCCTGCTTCGTTCGAACCTGCAATTGACTACGTGGTAACAAAAATTCCACGTTTCAACTTCGAAAAATTCCCACAAGCTGACGCGACTTTGACTACACAGATGAAATCTGTGGGTGAAGTCATGGCGATTGGTCGTAACTTCCAAGAGTCTGTAAACAAAGCGCTACGTGGTCTTGAAGTGGGTGCGTGTGGTTTTGATGAAAAAATCGCAGTAGGTACTGAAGGTGCGAAAGAAAAGATCTTGGTTGAACTTAAAGTTCCGGGTCCAGAGCGTATTTGGTATGTAGCTGATGCATTCCGTCATGGTTTCACGTTAGAAGACGTGTTCCAAGCGACGAAAATCGATAAATGGTTCTTGATCCAAATCGAAGACATCATCAAAACTGAAAATGAAATCAAAACTTTAGGTTTTGGCGATCTAAACGCAGACAACATCCGTTCGTTCAAACGTAAAGGTTTGTCTGACCTTCGCATCGCGAACTTGATGGGTATTTCACAAAAACAATTCCGTAAGCACCGTTGGAACTTGGGCGTGACTCCAGTTTACAAACGTGTGGATACTTGTGCAGCAGAATTCGAATCTGACACTGCATACATGTATTCAACTTACGATGAAGAATGTGAATCAAACCCATCTGATAAAGATAAGATCATGGTGATCGGTGGTGGTCCTAACCGTATTGGTCAAGGTATCGAATTCGATTACTGCTGTGTACACGCGGCGCTTGCAATGCGTGAAGATGGCTACGAAACCATCATGGTGAACTGTAACCCTGAAACAGTTTCAACAGATTACGACACGTCTGATCGTTTGTACTTCGAACCAATCACATTGGAAGACGTACTTGAAATCGTACGTACTGAAAAGCCAAAAGGCATTATCGTTCAGTACGGTGGTCAAACACCGCTTAAATTGGCACGTGCTTTAGAAGAAGCGGGTGCACCAATTATCGGTACATCACCAGATGCAATTGACCGCGCAGAAGACCGTGAACGTTTCCAACAAATGATTCAACGTCTTCAACTTCGCCAACCCAACAACAGCATCGTAAAATCTGCTGAAGAAGGTATGGCTGAAGCATCTAAAGTAGGCTACCCACTTGTGGTACGTCCTTCTTATGTACTCGGTGGTCGTGCGATGGAAATCGTATACAACGACGAAGAACTTAAACGCTACTTACGTGATGCTGTTCAAGCATCAAATGAAGCACCTGTTCTTCTTGACCGTTTCTTAGATGATGCGATCGAAGTTGACGTAGACTGTGTATCTGACGGTAAAGACGTTGTGATTGGCGGTATTATGCAGCACATTGAACAAGCAGGGATTCACTCAGGTGACTCAGCATGTTCGATTCCTCCATACTCGCTCTCAGTTGAAATCCAAGACGAAATGCGTCGTCAAACTGTTGCGATGGCGAAAGAGCTTGGCGTTGTTGGTTTGATGAACGTACAGTTTGCTGTGAAAGGCGAAGACGTTTACATCCTAGAAGTGAACCCACGTGCATCGCGTACTGTGCCATTCGTTTCTAAATGTATTGGTGAGTCTTTAGCGAAAGTTGCTGCACGTTGTATGGCGGGTCAGTCTTTAGAATCTCAAGGATTCACTAAAGAAATCATCCCGGCTCACTTCTCTGTAAAAGAAGCGGTGTTCCCGTTCAACAAATTCCCGGGTGTTGACCCTATTCTTGGCCCTGAGATGAAATCTACAGGCGAAGTCATGGGTGTAGGTAAAACATTTGGTGAAGCATTCTACAAAGCTGTGTTAGGCTCGAATGAACGCGTACCAGGTCTTCCTACAGAAGGCGAAGTGAAGCATGCATTTATCTCTGTGCGTGATTCAGACAAGCCTCGTGCTGTTGGTATTGCGAAGCAACTGGTAGGCTTTGGTTTCAAAGTACTTGCAACTGGCGGTACTTATGAGTTCATTAAAGCTGCGGGTATTGAGTGTGAACGTGTAAATAAAGTCACTGAAGGCCGTCCTAATATCGTGGACCGCTTGAAAAATGGCGAAGTTCACCTCATTATCAACACAACTGAAGGCAAACAAGCTCAACAAGATTCGTTCTCGATTCGTCGTTCAGCGCTTCAAGCGAAAGTGTATAACACGACGACCTTGAACGGTGCTGATGCTGTATGCCAAGCTTTTGCAATTCAATTGCCAATGGATGTATACCGTTTGCAAGATTTACAAACTGTAGGTTAATTCGTTTACCGAGAAGTCCCGTCACCTCTCGGTGGCGGGCTTTTTTCATTTATAAACCTATATTTTTTACACCCACAAACTTGAGGGACAACAATGCAACGTTATCCTATGACTCCCCAAGGCAAATTAGCCTTAGAGAAAGAATTACACCAATTAAAAAGTATTGAACGTCCACGTATTATTGCAGCAATTGCTGAAGCACGTGAGCACGGGGATTTGAAAGAAAATGCGGAATACCATGCTGCGCGTGAACAACAAGGTTTCTGTGAAGGCCGTGTTCAAGACATCGAAGGTAAATTGGGTGCAGCTCAAGTTATCGATGTAAAAGAACTTGAACAAAACGGTCGTGTAGTTTTTGGGGTGACCGTCACGATCGAAAACTTAGACACCGAAGAACAAAAGACCTATATGATCGTGGGTGACGACGAAGCTGATTTTAAAATCAATAAAATTTCAGTGAACTCTCCTATCGCACGTGGTCTTTTGGGCAAAAGCGAAGGCGACGAAGCAAAAATTCAAACGCCAAATGGCGAAGTTGAATACGAAATTGTCAGTGTTGAATACCTTTAATTTTGCGTAATTAAAGATTCAAGCCCCTCTACTGAGGGGCTTTTTTGTACAAAACCTTTTAAGATAATTATAAATATATATTCAAAATGGCTATTCAAATAATGGATAACAGAATCATCCAAGCTTTCTACTACGCAATTGGTGGCGTTTTCCTTGGAATAATGCTTGCATTCATGTGGTCAATGCATATTAACAGCAGTACTAGCTCAGTGGTGATCATCCTGATTACGACCATAATTTCCGCTATTGGAGGTTTTCTTTTCCCCAATTCTATCCAACACGGGTTTAAGTTATTGTGGAATCTCTTTCGTTAACACAGCATGGTCATCCGTATATACATAAACAACCACATCAAAATTCCCCAATAGGGAAACGTCATCTGATCCGCTATAATGCACGTCCTCATGCTTTGTGATGTCTTTTATGTCTGAACCTTTGATTAACTCCCCTGTCAAACACTGGTGTGAATTTGAATTCATCTCAAAGACTGTGAAGAATCCGAATATTCACATTAAAGGTAATTATTCATATTATTCAGCCTATTGGGATCAAGGCTTTGAGCGCTGTGTCGTACGCTATTTACATGACAAGCCATCGACTCCAGAAAAACCGATTGACCAACTGCATATTGGCAACTTTGTTTGTTTTGGGGCTGAATGCGTGATTATGATGGGTGGGAATCAGCTACATCGTACCGACTGGATTTCAGCTTTTCCCTTTGATACGCGTAGTTTTGTTCCCGCAGGTAATACCATAATTGGAGATGGCTGCTGGGTTGGCTCTCGTGCCATGATTATGCAAGGGGTAACACTGGGTGAAGGCGCTGTGGTGGCAACAGGTGCTGTCGTGACCAAAGATGTGCCACCCTATGCAGTTGTGGGTGGTGTGCCTGCCAAGATTATTAAGTATCGCTTTCCCGAAGCAGATATAGAAAAACTGCTTGCCCTTAAACTTTATGATTTAGATGAAAAGCAGTTTTTAAAGATGCGTGAGCAGTTACAGACGGAGGATGTTAATAAAATACGTACATTTCTGTCTTCACAGATTTAAGTAATTCTCCCAACTTTCAAGCAACCCTATTTTTGAATCTCCAGCATCCAAATTATATTTAACACTTCTCATTATTACATGATCAAAAATATTTTTTTTATCCACTGTATTTATATAATTTATTTCTTTTAAAAGTTGTGAGTTATACTGTAAAAAGCACCATTCATTTAACTCATTTTCATTTAATTCCTGACCACCTTCTCCTACCATATGTTCATAAACATCATACTTATAATGCCATAAATATTTTTCAACAATTTCTAATAAGTCTTTTATTATATGATCGAAAAAACCCTCCAAATCCTCTTTATAGTTACTTATTAATTTTTTATTAAATAAAATATAAATCAAAAACTCATTTAGATAAGATGTATTGAATTTAGTGAATAAAGAAAATTCATTAACAATTTTCGATAGCTTTCTTTTGGTGATTTTTGATTTCAGATAGAGTAAAGTCGTCAATCCTATAGCACCATTATATAAATCAGAGTTATCCAACCCTAAACTAAAAAAAATGTTTCCTACATATTTATGTGCTTCATCCATTTCATAGTTTTTAACTTTAGGTAAATTAATACTAAAATCAACAAACTTATCTAAATATTCCTCACCTAACTTTTCATCATAACCATAGTTATGACAAACAACCTTTAAAAACTGTTTTTTATCCATGACTAAAACAAAAACAATTCTAGGAATATCAAAGAAATGCTTAATCCGCTCAATCAAACGAATTGCAAAATCAGGGCGACAACGATCCAACTCATCTATAATAAAAACTAGTGGTTTGTCTAACTTTTCAACTGTTTGAGCTAGATGTTTCTTGAATGCTTCTAAAGTTTTCTTTTCAGCTTCATGACCTGCAATTTTCTCTTGAATACTTTCTTTAATTCGATCACTCGTCTCATCTGATAATTTATCTACTTCATCCTGCGCATTTTCATAACCTTGCTGCAAGATTCCACCTAAAAAACCTGCCCCAACTAAATGAAGCCCAAGCGTTAATGCAATTTTAGGTAAAGATGGTAACAATGCCGTTCCTACAGATGCGGATAGATCTATGAGTTTTTTAACCTTACTTTTGGTCTTTTTATCTTTACTTAAAGTATTTGTAATTTCTGAAGTCACAACTAAAAAAGGATCATCTAAATAATCATTTGCAAATGCATCGAGATAAATCACATTATGATTTTCATCTTCTAAATGTTTTTGCCAATGTCTTACAAACCACGTTTTCCCTTCTCCCCAGCGAGCATCTAAAGCGAGTACAGCTCCACACTGCAAACGATCAACATAATTCGTCAGTTGAATCCCCAAACGCTCACGACCCCAAAGATCACCCTCCCAAGCAGTTTCAATATTATCTAAATTTGTTCTGTTCCAGTTTAATTGGATTTGATCAGTCATCTATTATTTGTTATTAATAAGTTAGCAACATCATACTATGCCTTACAAACGTGACCAAATTTCACTCATTTAAGCCTATTTCTAATAAAAAGATGCTTTAACTTAGCTGTTTCATTTTTATCACAATTTTTACCCGACTTTAGTACAACAACGCATACTTTTTAGACAAAAAACATGCTAAGTTAAGTTATGGAATCGACGGTTTATAAAGCCTTATCCCTATGAAAACACTAGGTTTTATAAAATCAAAATTAGCGTTAGTATAAAAGTGTAAACAATAATTTTGAGTCGCAACTCGCAAATAAAACAGTTTTAAAAAAAGATCGTAATGAAAACAAGGAGTAATACATATGGCTTATCAAAATATTTTAGTTCCAGTTGACGGTTCAGACACTTCTTTTGCAGCAGTAAAACAAGCAGCAGAACTCGCCAAAGTCTTTGGCAGTAAAATTACAGTTGTGCAAGTACTTGCTTTAGACCCTTACATTGCAGCCGAATATATTACTGCGGCACAGACTAACGATCTGATTGAACGTGCTCGTGCATCAATTGAAGGTACACTTGAAGATGCCAAAGCTAAATTTGGTGCTGAGGGTTTAACTGTTGAAACTCGTTTACTTGAAGGGCAAATGATCCATCAGGAAATTCTTAATGCTGCCAAAGAAACCAATGCCGATTTAATTGTGATTGGTTCACATGGTCGTACAGGGCTAAAAAAATTCTTCTTAGGTAGTGTGGCACAAAAAATTCTGGGCGATACAAGTGTACCTGTATTGGTGGTTCGTCAATAATCTCATCCATCAACTTGGTCTTACATTCATACTCAGCGTTGGGTGTAAGACCCTTCAACCCAGTCTACAAATTTCTCCATTCCATTGATAGAGCTTCAAATTTACCTTCCCTGCAATAACCGCAATATTTTCTGCTTGTAATTTTACAACCTGAAGATTATTACCCTGAGTGTCCAATTTACTTAGGCTAATTTTCCCTTGTGAATTAATCACTCGATGCCAAGGCAAATGCTGATCTTCAACTTGTTGCAGCACACGCCCAACTAAACGGGCATGTTTAGGTAAACCTGCCATCTGGGCAATTTGCCCATAGGTCGCAACTTTCCCATAAGGAATTAAAGCAACCACTTGCAGAATTAACAGTGCTAATTCTTGGGAAGATGTCTTAGCAATTGGCATTTCGGAGTTTATTCCTAGGCTGAAGATCAATTAGAAGTTACCTGGACTCTCCAGTCGTTTCACTTCTTGGACTTTTTCTGGATTATGCACCGCTGCAACCCCATCATCTGCTTTTACATCCACATATGCATCTGGATTATAAAGGGTGATGGTTTCATTGCCAGTCGCATCTTCCCCGACTATATATTGAAAACCTTTGCGATTCATCTTATGACATAAACGCTGGTACCAACCTTTAAAGCCTTCTGTCTCTTCATTTGGATTGTAATAAAAAGCATTCATCACTGCAGGAAGCCCTAATCCACAGACCAAACCCGACAAAAGTACGCTAATAAAGGTATATCCAATTAAAATACTGCTGTATTCGCTCAATTGTGGAATATTGGCAACGGCAAGAATCAAAGCCAACGAAATTCCACCACGTACCCCACCCCAAGACAGAATTGCTAAACTTCCGTTATAACTTTTGTGTCGAAAACTTGGGAAAAAAGCAAAGGCGAGATAATTGGCTGCAAAACGTGATGCATGCAGAATAATAAAGGCAATAATACCGCCTAAAATCAGACTCACACTTAAATCTAAAATAAAAAGTTCTAAACCAATCAAGGTAAATAAGAATGAATTGATAATCCCTTCAACGGTATGCCAAAAATGATTGACCTCACGGATTTCACGCTCTTGCAGGATCTCTTTCCAACGATTCCCGACAATTAATCCACCAAATACGCAGGCAATTGGTGCAGAAGCATGAGCAAATAGCGCAACCAAGTAAGAACCACACGCAAGCAAAGCGGTAGTTAAAATGAGAGATTCCATTTCATGTTTGCCACGTAGCAATCTCAGAATGGCTAGACCAAAGCCCCAACCAATAATAATCGCAACGACAATCTCATACAGTAAGGTTTGTAGTGTACCGATTAAACTAAAATGCTCACCTTGTAAAACATTGAGTAAGGTCATGAATAAGGCAATACACATCGCATCATTAAATAAGGATTCGCCTTCCAACTTAACCATTAAATGATGCGGCGCTCGAACCGAACTTAACACCCCTTTAATCCCAATTGGATCCGTCGCACCTAAAGCCGCGCCCAAAAGCAACAACACCAATAGGTCAACATGCTGCCCGACCAAAAATTGATAACCATAGAGTGCCACCCCAAAGAACACAGCACAGAGTACCAATGCGATACTGGCTAAAATACTGATTGGCTTCCAATAACTACGTAAATCGGACACTTTGAATTTCAAGGCTGAGGAGGTCAGAATAAAGCAAATCACCCCATTAATCAGAAAGTCATAAAAGTCGATGTGACGTACAGCATTTTCGATATTATGAATATTGATGGTAATAAACCGATTACCGTTGAGTAAACTAGCTCCCCACTGCAAAATAAAGACAAAAATAGCCGAAACAATGGGAACGCCTATGGCTTGTGGGAAACCTAAAATTCGCTTGTTAAAAATCGTAGTCGCAATTGATAAGGCAAAAATAACCGTGAAAATTTGAAGAAATAAAAAATTACCCATGCGAGTTCCGATGCTAACCAAGGGGGTGAAATCAAGCGAATGAACTTAATATTTGATGAACTAAATATTGACTTAAACACTATTTTTTACATTTTAGTGTACCGCCTTTTAAAGCTAGCCTCCTAGTTTCGTTAATTTTTTTAACATAAAACTTGTACAGGATTAAACAAAGCGTTTAGATTGAATCCCGATTCAAATGACTCACGCTATTTTGCCCTTTAAACTTTTAGGATATTGACTCATTTATGCACCAGACCATTAAAACCGTTTTTCGCCTGTGTTTCGCAGCCAGTATTTTTTTAATTACCTTGGCATTGGTCTGGACATGTATTGTCAAAACGTTAGAAATTAAAAATGCCTCTCAAGCTTTGGCTCAAGCGCAGCAGTTTGAGCTGAAATCTAGCACAGCTAAACCGTTAGTCTTGGTTACCAACAATCAAAAACCAGACGAATCCGTTTTTATTCTCGTCGCCAATCAAGGATTTATTGCCAAAATAAGCTGTGAGCATTATGCCCAAGATCTTTGTATTGATGCTGAAAATCAAACCCATCGACGTCAAATTGACACTTTGGGTTTAAAACAAATTGGACAGCAACATTATATTCAACATATTCAATTTCATGACAGCCAAACTCAGAAAGTCAGCCGTTTTAATTATAGTGATGTGCAAGTCCAAACTTTCTTCCAACGCGACATTCAGCAATTAAAATATGCGGTCTTCGGGATTGCGATATTTGCGCTGATTGCCTTGTATGTCAGCTTCCGTATTCTGCGTAACTTTAAGCAATTTCTACGTAAATAGTCCATAACCCCTTATTCAAAGACAGCCATCTTTTTTCAATCGTGATGATGGCTGTCCTGCTTCGCTTCAGTCCTATGACTGAACCATTACTTTTTGTGGAGATAAACTAAAGATTGCTAACATTGCGATGGCAATGAAACACAGCATCAAGGTCGCCATATTCATTAAATCTGTCCAGACCAAGAAATTCAGAATCACGCCAGCCAACAAGCCACAAGCAAATTGCATGCTGCCCATCACCGCACTAGCCGTTCCTGCACGTGCGCCTTGTTCCGACATCGCCAATGCCATGGCATTCGGCCCTGTAAAACCAATGCCTGAAACTGCGAAAAACATGCCTAGATACACCAGTTCAATCGGCGCATGTTGCAACAGACCTGCAAGCACTAACACCAAGGCACCTGTAAGTTGAATAAATCCACCAATTTTAAGACGGGTAAAAACGGCCAGGTGTTTACCCAATTTTTTATTTAGGGTCGATAACAACATAATCCCAAAAGCATTCGAACCAAAAGCAATCGCAAAGTGTTGTTGATTCAGACCATAGCCATTCATGAGGATGGCTGCGGATGAGCTGATATAACAAAACAGCACACCACCCGAGAAACAGCCTGCCAGCATGGGGATGCGGAAGCTACGATCTTGAAAAATAGCCGCATACAACTGAAAAACTTGGGTTAAATTCAAACGTAAACGACGTTCAGGCGCTAAGGTTTCATGAAAGAAGAAATGAATACATAACCAGCAAGCCACACCTATTATCATCAAAAAAACAAAAATGGCATGCCAATTAAAATAACTGAGTACCAATGCTCCCAGTGTTGGTGCCAAAATTGGTGCCACCCCCATCACAATCATCATACTGGCAAAAGCCTGCGCAGAAGCGTTCATATCTAAACGATCCCGAATCGCGGCTCGTGCAATTACCACCCCTACACATCCCCCAAGTGCTTGTAATATTCTGGCGGCGATGAGCGCCCATTCATTACTCGCAAGCACACAGAGCAAACTGGCAACGACATATAAACTTAAGCCAAAGTACAGCGGTTTCTTACGCCCAATCCGATCACTCAATGGTCCATAAATGAGCTGCCCAATCGCGAGTCCCAAAAAATAAGCAGGCAAAGTATTTGCCACCATTTGGGTACTAACCCCAAAGTCTTTTGCCATTTGTGGCAAAGCAGGTAAATACATATCAATGGAAAGTGGACCTAAGGCGGTTAATAACGCCAATAACATTATCCAAGAAGTTGAATAGGTTTTTTTTACGGGAGATTGAGGAGCATTCATATTTAAATTTTAACTACGAAGAAACAAGACAAGCTTACACTCTCCATAGTATTATTTCTTGATCAAAAAAGTGAAATTAAATCCTGACTCAAATCTACTTTTTGCATAAAGGTTTGATGTACATCTCTTGAAGGAAACCACTTGAACACTTGGCTTACTCGTCTGAAGCAAACCACTTATAACACCTCTTTTATGTATAACGTGCGCATGATTATTGCGTTCTCAGGTACCGCTTTTGTTCCCTACTTTTTAGGGTACCAACTGGCAACCATCCCCCTCACCTTAGGTGTTGTGGCTGCAGGTCTCAGTGATATTGATGACCGCTTCTCGGTGCGTCTTTTAAATTTGGTTTATACCTATATCGGTTTTTTTGTTACAGCAACCTCTATTTATTTTCTTTTTCCACATCCTGTTTTGTTCGCCATCGGACTTATTATTTCCTGCATTGGTTTTATTTTATTGGGTTCTTTGGGGCGTCGCTATGCCACCATTTCCTATGGTTGTTTGGTCATTTCCGTATATTCCATGTTGGGCGTACATTTATTTGATCAATGGTATATGCAACCCTCGCTATTGGTTGCAGGCGCCGCATGGTATGGCTTAATTTCAACCATCAGTTTCTTATTGTTTCCAGTTCGCCAAGTCCAAGATAAATTATCCGAATGCTATTCCTCGCTAGGTAACTTCCTGTTTGCAAAATCCAATCTTTTTGATGTCGATATGACTCCGCAAAGCTACCAGCAAAGCATGATTGATTTGTCACTGGAAAATGGCAAGTTAGTCGGTATCTTTAATGAAATGAAAACTGCGCTACTTACCCGCCTAAAAGGTGACCGAGGTCAGCGTGATACTCGACGTAGTTTGCAATATTATTTTGTCGCACAAGATATCCATGAACGAGCAGATTCCGCTCACATTGACTATCAAATTCTGAGCAAAGTTTTTGAACATAGCGATATCCTGTTTCGCTTTCAACGTATTTTGTCTATTCAGGGTAAAGCCTGTAAAGATCTAAGTGAAAGCATTTTATTGCGAAAAAACTATAAACATAACAAGCGCTTTAAACATACTTTTCAAAATCTAAAGGTGTCTTTAGAAAAATTGCGGGATGACAATCATTACGATCCGATTTGGATCAATGCCCTGTTCTCCTTATACCAAAACCTTAAATCAATTGATGCTCAGCTGCGTAACTTGGAAACTGAACAAAACATTGTTTTTGATAAAAGCAAACATATTGAAAACCAGCTGAAGGATGATGACCTTAAAGGTTGGGATGATATTGTTATTCGAATCAAACAGCATCTTACACCTGAATCTGTGTTGTTTCGCCATGCCATTCGACTCTCAATTGTGTTGCTGGTCAGCTATATTTTTGTACAAGTCACCCAAATTCAATATGGATACTGGATTATCTTAACGGCCCTGTTTGTTTGCCAGCCCAACTTTAACGCCACCAAACGCCGACTCCGCCTGCGCGTAGTAGGAACCCTAATCGGGATTATCATTGGCGAGGCCGTGCTGTACTTTATTCCTTCAATTGAAGGTCAGTTACTGCTGTTGATTTTAAGTGGTGTGCTCTTTTTTGAATTACGCAGTAAACAATATGCACAAGCAACTGCCTTTATTACCATCTTGGCCTTAATTAATTTTAATTTAGATGGTTTAGGATTTTCAGCAGCCGTACCGCGAATGATTGATACTTTGATTGGTTGTGCCCTTGCATGGCTAGGCGTGACCTTTATTTTTCCAGATTGGAAATTCCGTCGTCTGCCACATAGTATTCAACGTAGCTTACAGGCTCAATGCACCTATTTAAATGAAGTGATTCAACAATACAAACAAGGTCGAAATAATAGTTTGAATTATCGCGTGGTTAGACGTGCTGCACACAATACGGATGCCGATGTCGCATCGCTTATTTCAACCCTTGCAACCGAACCTGACTTTGACCCTACGCAAAAAAGTCAGGCCTTTGAGTTTCTTTGTTTGAATCATACCTTCTTGAGTTATATCGCGGCTCTCGGTGCACATCGTGCCCAAATCACGGATCCTGAAATTCTAAATCTGCTGAATCAAGCACAGGAGGATATTCAAGGTGCATTACTGAAAGACGAAATGCCTGATTTAACAGCACAAAATATGTTGCAAACCATTCGACAACGCCTTACGCAAGATAAAAAAGAAGATCAATTATCTTTGATTATTTTGCAGCAATTATCGTTAATGTTCAGCATCTTGCAGCAATTGAGTCACCTCAAGCAAAACTTGAGCAATGAACGTGATGATCAGGCGACCGAGTTTGCATCTTTATAAAAGATATTAAATCCGACGCATTACAAATTGGCTTGCGGGGCATTAAAAATTTTGCTGTTAAAAAAGCAGCATCTTACCCGCAATACAATGCATTTATAACGTATCAACCCTGTGTATTTAATGCTAAACTTTCTCCAGTTTTAAATTTGCTCTTTTCACTATGACCGCAAAAAATTTATACGCTTACACGCTACAACCTGTGAACTACGAAATCTCTGAAGCTGAGCAGCGTCATGCTCAGCTAGTGATTTGGCGTAGTACCAATAAAATTAGCACCAAAGCATGGATGATTATGGGTGCCATCGTAGCTCTTGCGATTTTGGGCATCATCTTATTAAAAAACTACTCAACCATTTTCTGCTGGGTGGCAATTGTTGGGGTGGCTTTATACCTTGCAATTCGTACTTATGGCTTAGAATGGTATGTTAAACGCAAAATGAATGAATTTCCTGTGCAGGAAATCAAAGGCGTAAAATTGGGTGTACAACCTCACGGTCTCGTGATGCGCCAACAAATGGGCATGCAAGAAGGTGTTGGTGCAATTGGCTGGAAAGACATTTACGAATGGTATAACACACCAGAATTTATGTTGTTGAACTTTAAAGTGAAAGGTCAACAAGGTGCCTATATTTTACCTAAGCGCATGGACTCGCGTAATTTCTCTTTCGAGACTATTCGCAAACATCTAAATGAATCTGTAGGCGAAGCGAAGAAAATCTAAGCAGCCGAATATAAGAAAAGCCTTCTGAAATATGAAGGCTTTTTTACAAAACAAATTAAAAATGATAATGAGAATAAATATTATCCTCAAAATCCACATTATCTTCTAAATCTTAAGTTATAATTTCGCCAATTTTTTCACACTTCCAACACTTGACCATCATGTTGAAAAAAATATTTTTCCAAATTCATTGGTTTATGGGGATTACCGCTGGATTAATACTGTCCATCATGGGCGTAACTGGCGCGATTTATTCTTATGATCAACAAATCCTTCAATGGATCAATACAGATAGCTATGTTGTTCAGGCTGAAAATCGAGACAAGCTTACACCAGCTGAACTCTATTTACATTTTCAGCAGGTCGATTCCAATATCCAAATTAACAGCATCACAATTGCAAAAGACCCGACTGCTTCAAGCACCGTCAATATTGTCAAAGAAGGTGCTCGACGCGGCTATAACATGATGGTCAACCCCTACTCTGCTGAAGTTCTGCCAGAAATAAAAGGACAAGGCTTTTTCCAGTTTGTGCAGCAGTTGCATCGTAATTTAACTGTTGGCCCTGTAGGGAAACAAATTACCGCTGCTTGTACGCTCATGCTAATTTTCTTTGTCTTGAGTGGTCTCTATTTACGCTGGCCCAAAAAACACTCGGTTAAACAATGGTTATTTGTTAAACCTAAACTCAAAGGTCGCAACTTCCTATGGGATTTACATGCCGTGGTGGGCACGTGGGTGGTGGTGTTTTATTTACTGATGGCATGTACAGGACTCTACTGGTCTTATGATTGGTGGCGTAGTGGCATGTTCAAGGTTATGGGGGTTGAACAACCAAAACCAGAAATGCAAGGTGGTAAACCCGAAGGGCAAGGTCCACGTGGGGCATCAGGTGAACAACACGGCCAACATGCTCCTCAAGATCGTTCTCACAACGCCAATGCACAAGATCACACTGAAGGTCGAAATGGTGCGACACGCGGTCAAGCTGAAATGAATGATCGTAATCCAGAACGTCAAACCGTTGATGGTATAAAAGGCAATCCTGAAGCTCGAGAACGTTCAAATAGTGAATCCAAAGGCTCCGAACAACATGCTGAATTCAGTCCAACACAAATGCAAACGGTACTTTCACAAACATGGACAGGCGTGCAAGCTAAACTGGGGCATGACTATTCAACACTGACCTTAAATCTTCCGAAAAAAGCAGATGGCAAAGTTGAACTCGGTTTTGTCGATCCAACCCCACAACATGAACGGGCACGCAATAAAGCCATCTATAACTATCAAACTGCAACTGTGCAAGATGTTGAATTATATGCAGACAAAAAGCTCAATGAGAAAATCATGAGCAGTATGCTGCCTGTACACCGTGGTAGCTTCTTTGGTCCTGTGTATCACTTCTTTGCCATGCTTGCTGCACTTGCAATGCCCTTATTTTTTGTCACAGGATGGATGTTGTATCTTAAACGTCGCAAGCAGAAGAAATTAACCCAAGCAGCCCGTTTAAGCCATCATGACATTACTGTAGATCCAAATGCGAAACCTTGGCTCATTGCTTATGCGTCACAAACGGGTGTGGCCGAACAGTTGGCTTGGCGTACAGCCACCAGTTTACAAGAGGCTCGCCAACCCGTTACTGTTAAAACCGTGCAACAACTCACCCTAGAAGATTTGCAATCTGCTCAACAAATCTTGTTTGTCGCCAGTACTTATGGCACTGGCGATGCACCTGATCTTGCTTCTGGTTTTGCCAAGAAAATACTGAACAGTAAAATAGATTTAAGCCATGCACACTTTGCAGTATTGGCCTTAGGGTCTAAAGAATATCCAGACAGCTATTGTAGTTTTGGACATGCTATTGCTGCTTGGCTCAAACAAAATCAAGCTCATGCACTGTTCGATACCATAGAAGTCGATAATGCCAACCATGAAGATATACAGCGTTGGAATCATGCGCTAGCCAAAAGCAGCAAGCTTGATTTACAAGCCATGCACATCGATAAAACATTTGATCGCTGGACATTAACCCAACGTGATTTATTAAATCCGAATAGTCTTGGCGCACCTGCATTTAATATCGAACTGCAAGCCAAACATGAAGCACATTGGCAAGCGGGTGATATTGCAGAAATTCAACCCGGCAATAGTCCTGCACGTATCGCTGCATTTATGATGAAACATCAAATTGTACCCCAGACTCAGGTGGAATCTTTAGCTGTTTCAATTGAACAGGCTTTATGGGATAAACAACTGAATACCGATGTTGAACCTTTTGCCAACATGGAACATTTGCTTGAGCAACTGCAAACTTTGGCTTCGCGTGAATATTCGATTGCCAGCATTCCATCACAGCAAACACTACGTTTGGTGGTACGCCAGCAAACTGATCTCACAGGTGAACTTGGTCTGGGTTCCGGCTGGTTAACTGCACATACTGAAATTGGACAAGAAATTGCACTACGTATTCGCAATAATGAATCATTCCATCTCATTGATGACAATCGCCCTATCATCTGCATTGGTAACGGAACAGGCATTGCTGGACTGATGAGTCTGATCCATGCTCGAGTGCGTGCAGATTACACCCAAAACTGGCTCATCTTTGGTGAACGTCAACGTGAACATGACTTTTTCTACCAAAGCACTATTGAAGCATGGCAAACCACAGGCATGTTAGAACGTCTGGACTTGGCTTTCTCACGTGATCAAGCGGAAAAGGTCTATGTACACCATGTTCTACGTAATCAAGCAGCAGAGCTGATCTCATGGTTTAATCGTGGTGCAGTCATTTATGTCTGCGGTAGCATCCAAGGCATGGCCAGTGATGTCGAGCATGCACTCATTGATATTCTGGGTGAAAACACGGTAGAACAACTTCGTCAAGAAGGTCGCTATCGTCGCGATGTGTACTAAAAACAGTAGCATAAAATAAAAAACCGAGCTTAAATAGGCTCGGTTTTTTATTGATCAATTCAATATCATAAGCAGCAATGCCTTAAACTCGGTTACCATTCATCGTAAATATATAAATCCAATTTATACCTATGCAATCAACACCATTAAAAAGACTATTCGCGGCACTCATTGGAACTGCGCTCTTTCTGGATGGGGCCTACTTAATCAGTCTCAATAAAATTCATTTAGGTACGATACTGCCGTTGTTGATCGGATTTGGACTACTGGTCTTTGCAATTTTCTACCCTAAAATTCAAATTTCTATTCATAAAACACAATTAAGAAATATCATCTGGCGTGTGGGCTACTTAGGTTTTCTAATTTGGAGCACAAGTGTAGTTTGCTTTTTTGTCTATTTACATCTAGCAACTCAAAACAATACTCAGCAAGCCCCTGTGAAAGCCATTATTGTTTTGGGGAGTGGTATAGAAAACGGGCAACCTTCCGCCACCTTAGCACAACGTTTAGATCAGGCTGCTGAACTGGCAAAACAACAACCCAACGTTCCCCTCATTATGACGGGCGGTTTAGATTTTAGGGAGAAATACACTGAAGCCGAAATTATGTCCAAGTATATGCAACAAAAATTCTCGATCTCACCTACCCGTATTTGGTTAGAAGACAAAAGTACCAGTACCGATTTAAATCTAAAAAATAGCCAACCGATTCTTGCTCAGCTCAATATTCAATTGAATGAACCGATTGCTATCGTTACCAGTGATTTTCATACCTTAAGAGCTGCCGCGATTGCCCGTAAACAAGGCTATCGTCATATCATTACTGTAGCTGCCCCCACTCCTTTAATTAACCGTTATAATTCGTGGCTTCGAGAATATTTTGCGTATGGTAGTGGTTGGCTCTTCAATGAATTCTAAGGATTAATTCAGATGAATATGACGAGGTAGAGGAAACCTCATGTCCTGAAATAACTCAGGTTTTTGCATATACACTTGTTCTAAATAGTTTTTTAAATCTAATAATAGTTTTTCTGGTGCAACCAAGATATTTTGTCCTTCAGGAGTTAAATCCATTAAAATGGTGGTCTGTTCCTTTCTTAAATAAGGAATTAGTTTTTCCACCAAATCTTTGAGACTGATTTTTTTCAATTGATAATCTGCCCAATTGTCCCTAATCAATAATTTAGCTAAATTTTTATTTTGCCAGATTACAAATGCACGTTGCCCTGTTGGGTCGCGCATAATGCCCAACCATCCTGATATAAAGCAGTCACAGAGCCTTGAACAACCATATTTTCAATAAATTGCCGATAGATATTCTACGCACTCGGGCTAGAATTATGATTTTTAGATGCAGCTTTATGCTGATAAGGATTTCTCATATCAATGATATATATTGAATTATTATTGAATAATAAATTCTATATAAAAGACTGAGTTTAAACAACATGAAGGAAATATATGGTGGGCGCTGACGGGATCGAACCGCCGACATTCTGCTTGTAAGGCAGACGCTCTACCAACTGAGCTAAGCGCCCTGAAGAATAAAAATAGAGACCTATTTTTATCAAATCTAGATAAAGGAACTTTATCTGGATTAAACATCTTATTCAGGGAAATAAGATATTAAAAATGGCGCAGCGGACGGGGCTCGAACCCGCGACCCTCGGCGTGACAGGCCGATATTCTAACCAACTGAACTACCGCTGCAACACGGAATTCTTAAAACCAAAATCCATAATCTGTCAAAATTATGGTGGGCGCTGACGGGATCGAACCGCCGACATTCTGCTTGTAAGGCAGACGCTCTACCAACTGAGCTAAGCGCCCTAAGGCATTAAAAATAGCATCACTATTTTTAGGATGCAAGATAAACAACAAGGCTTATCTTTTAAAACACAGCTTGTCAGACTGTAAAACTTCTTTGAAATGGCGCAGCGGACGGGGCTCGAACCCGCGACCCTCGGCGTGACAGGCCGATATTCTAACCAACTGAACTACCGCTGCATCACAAAGAATATGGTGGGCGCTGACGGGATCGAACCGCCGACATTCTGCTTGTAAGGCAGACGCTCTACCAACTGAGCTAAGCGCCCTCAAAAGCTATTTTGTGTAAATGGCGCAGCGGACGGGGCTCGAACCCGCGACCCTCGGCGTGACAGGCCGATATTCTAACCAACTGAACTACCGCTGCACTTACACAATATCGCATTTGTGGTACAAACAATTATTAAACTCATCAAGTGGCGCAGCGGACGGGGCTCGAACCCGCGACCCCCGGCGTGACAGGCCGGTATTCTAACCAACTGAACTACCGCTGCACTGAGAGTTTAACGTAAAGGCTTGGTGGGCGCTGACGGGATCGAACCGCCGACATTCTGCTTGTAAGGCAGACGCTCTACCAACTGAGCTAAGCGCCCTTAACGTCTTCATCGTTTGTGTGGTGCATTATAGAGAATCCTGACTGAGTGTCAAACGCTTTTCTCACTGTTTTCATAATTTTATGTTTGAGTGATTAAAAAATAAGTGTTTTGCTATAAAAACAAGCAAATTCTGCAAGTTATTTCAAAAATATGCGTATTTTTTACACATAGCCTTATCTTTATTTTTAAACATTTTTAACGCCATAGATAAAAATGACGACGGTTTAACTTAAATTTAATGTTTGTTCCGAAATATAGACCAATGCATTTTCAGGAATCAGTTCAAATAACTCAATCACATCTTGATTGCGCATGCGGATACAACCATGTGACAACGGTATACCCATTGGTTCGCTATCTGGTGTGCCGTGAATATAAATATAGCGATTAAAGGTGTCACAGCCCTCACCCTGATTAAACTGTGGTTCTAAACCAGCAAGCCATAAAATACGTGACAAAATCCAGTCACGTTCTGGAAATTCAGTGGCAAGCGCCTGATCGTAAACTTCGCCTGTTTCTTTACGCGCGATAAAGACTGCATTGATTGGTGCACCCTCACCAAACTTTAATGCCACTTGATGCCATCCTCTTGGTGTCTTGCCACTATTTTCTTGTTCACCCATGCCGTTTTTACCCGATGAAATCACATAGAATTTATTATGCTTAGGCAGTTGCAAAGTTTGCTCTGCCAAATCTATTAAAATATCTGCTTGTTGTAATGAATCTTGCATTGAACTGTCCTAAAAAAACGTGCAATTAGTTATGAGCATAATCTATCGTGCTTCACTCGAAGCAGGTTCTGGGCGTAACCATAACCAAATCGCTACAATCAACATGGTCAAGTCCGTAAAGACTTTGACTGCAAATGGAGCGGTTGTGAATAGCATCAACACACCACTAAACAGCATCATGATCGATGCAATCCATTTGGCTTTGCGTGGCACAGTGCCATTTTCACGCCAAGCACGTAATGTTGCGCCATGTTTGGGATGATTCAATAACCAATCATCCACTTGCGACCAACCTTTTGAGGCTGCCCAAGCAGCTAAAATTAAAAATACTGTTGTTGGCATACCTGGTAGTACTGCACCAATAAAGCCAAGGATGACAAAAAGCACCACTAAACTTCGCCAAAACAATATCTTCATCTTCAAGCCCTAATCTAGAATTGCGCTAGTATAAAATGTTTTTACACTTTATCCTTTTTAAATTCTGTACATTGTTCTGCCGTTTCGGTTTTCACTATGTTTCCAACCTTACAACAAGACCATCTTTTTGAACCGTGGCTCAATTTTAAAAATCCACTGGTGAGGCAATTGGCTTTTAGCCTTGCCAGTCCCAATATTTTAAGTGCCTATCCCGATCAATTTGATATCCAACAAGCCTTTCAATTGCATACTGAGCTTATTTGGACACAATATTTTCACCTCTACCAAACCCGTTTAGATTATTTAGATCAGCATCCAACTGAATTAGAAGATTTTTTAAATCAATTAAAAAGTACTCGACTCGGATTACGCTTTGAAATGTTTATTTGGTTTTGGTTACGTGATCATAATTATCACCCTTATGAGCTCTTAGGGCATAGCATCCAGCAAATTTCAGGCCCTAAAACTTTAGGCGAATTGGATTTTTTACTTAAAAATACGCAGACCAATCAAATTGAACATTGGGAAGTGGCTTTAAAATACTATTTAGCAGAATGTGATTTTTCTTTTCCACATTGGTATGGGCTCAATCGAACAGATACATTAAAACGTAAATTAAACCATTTTACCCAAAAGCAGTTTCAATTTGATCAAGCACTGAATTATCCAATACAACAACGCTTTGTCATTCTAAAAGGTCAACTGTATTTGCCTTTACATGCAACGACACAGCAAATCCCACATTGGCTGAATCCACATAGAAGAATAGGCTTGTGGGGCTATGATTTTATTCCTCAGACAGCATCCCCCCATCGCTTACAACGGCATGAATGGCTCTGCCCTCATGCTGCCGCAACCAGTGTAACACCTCTGCTCTGGACTGATGGTTTGTATTGTTATTTGGATAAAGATGGGGAACAAAATTTTTATATGTATCGCAACCGCCCTCTGCTCCAGCATTACGTTCAGCATTAAAATGACGCCATATACATTCTTTAACTTTTTTATAATGAAATCATAGTACTGTTTATGCTGAATGTTTTTTAATCTATATGTACTCAAGATAATAATTCATGTTTTGGAGAACACTATGAAAAAAGCAATCGCGATCTCATTACTACTCACTTTTTTTCTGGCAGGCTGTAATACGGTCGCAGGTGTAGGTAAAGACGTTTCCAAAGTTGGGGATGTCGTTACAGATAGTGCTGAAAAAAGTGCAGATTAATTATAATCCCCTCGAAAGAACATCAAGACCTTATCAAAACGATAAGGTTTTTTTATATCAAAACTCCCTTTATTGATTCGATTCGCCTATCATAGCAGCAAATTTTTCATTTGCTTTTCTGTATGAATCACTCCGAAACACTCGAACTTAGTCTGCAATTACTCCGCCAACCTTCTGTTACGCCTGTCGACCATGACTGTCAGAACATTATGGCTGAACGTTTAGCAAAAATTGGTTTTAACATTGAACCTATGCGTTTTGATGATGTTGATAATCTTTGGGCGCGTAAAGGGACTGAAGCTCCTGTTTTTTGTTTCGCAGGACATACAGATGTGGTACCAACAGGCAACTTGAATGCTTGGCACTCAGAGCCTTTTATTCCAGAAATTCGGGATGGTAAGCTCTATGGTCGTGGTAGTGCAGACATGAAAACTGCATTGGCAGCAATGGTTGTCGCATCAGAGCGATTTGTGGCTAAGCACCCAAATCACAAAGGTTCAATCGCATTTCTAATTACCTCTGATGAAGAAGGTCCTGCGGTTAATGGTACGGTCAAAGTCATTGAAACCCTAGAAGCGCGTCAAGAAAAAATGACATGGTGTCTTGTGGGGGAGCCCTCAAGTACGCATCATTTAGGTGATATCGTTAAAAATGGCCGTCGTGGTTCATTAAATGCAGTACTCACAGTAAAAGGTAAGCAAGGCCACGTGGCTTATCCTCATCTTGCGATTAACCCAATTCACTTGGCGTCTAAAGCCGTTGCAGAACTGTGCGATACCATTTGGGATCAAGGGAATGAGTACTTTCCTGCAACTTCTTTCCAAGTTTCTAATATCCAAGCAGGTACAGGTGCAACCAATGTGGTGCCTGGGACAATGACGGTGACATTTAACTTCCGCTATTCGACAGAACTCACAGCAGAAGAATTAAAAGCACGTGTGTTAGAAATTTTAGATCGTCATGGTTTGACATACGAAATTCAATGGACACATTCAGGTTTACCATTCTTAACTCCAGTCGGCGAGTTGGTGAGTGCAGCTCAAAATGCAATTCGTAATGTTACAGGTCGTGAAACTGAATTATCGACCAGTGGTGGAACATCGGACGGTCGTTTCATTGCTCCTACAGGCGCTCAAGTACTTGAACTTGGGGTACTCAATGCCAGTATCCATCAAATTGATGAGCACGTAAATGTGGCCGATTTAGAGCCTTTAGCTGAGATTTATGAACAGATTCTAGAAGGGTTATTGACTTAAAATTTCGGATCAATCAAACCATAAAAAAACCCATGTTCAACATGGGTTTTTTTATTGAAGCCTGACTAATTGATGCCTAAACTGGTTTGAATCTGCACAACATTAGGCACTTGGAACGTTTGTTCACCCATTCTCACATACTGAAACACCATAGGATCAGTAACTGTCATTTCTTCGTCCACCACCTCAGAAATACGAACACGTACAGATTTCGGCATTTCATTACACATCAAGGCAAAGCGCTGATTGACTTCATCACCTTCAATCACTAATGCAACACCTATTTTTTTTGCAGGATCATTCACTGCATAAACAGGTAGTTTCACATCATGCCACTCCACTGAAGAAACGTGTGTCTGGCTATCTAACGCAGAAAGCACGATATTTTGTGGCAATAACATTGCAACTTTGCCATAGCACTGAATGATGTAAGCATCAATAAATCCAGTAGAAACTGTAATAAGATGATGTAACTCTTGCTGACTAATTTGGTCTAAAACCGATTTATTCGCGATTTTCTCACTCATCAAATTACCCCTGTTTCACAGTCAAAAGACTTTCAATGTTATTCAACAATTCAGCCTCTTGGAATGGTTTGCCCATGTAGTGAGTGACTCCCAAACTAAATGCACGTTCACGATGCTTTTCACCAGTACGTGATGTAATCATGATAATTGGCAATTGCTTATGAACTTCATGGTGGCGAATCAAGTTCGTCACTTCAAATCCATCCATACGTGGCATTTCAATATCCAGTAGCATTAAATCTGGTTTGACGTTTTCTAACTGCTCTATAGCATCAACACCATCTTTCGCAGTGACCACATCATAACCTTGTCGCTCTAACAAGCGTGAAGTCACTTTACGTACTGTAACCGAGTCATCCACAATCATAATTAAACGACGTGTATCACTGTAACGGTATGAATCACGTTGGCCATGACCATGTTTCACACGTTGTGTGGTTTGTACTTGACGGGCAATATTTTGACCATCCAGAATCAAACACACCTGACCATCACCCAGAATCGTTGCACCAGCAATTGCGCCAATTGCAGCAAATTGCTGACCAATTGGTTTCACTACAATTTGCGCACGTGAGCCGATCAACTGATCAACCAATAAGGCAATGGTTTGACCACTATTGCCCTTAATTAACAGTACAGGCAACGAATGAGCAATATTGCTTAAACGCGGTAAAGGCTGATTGGAAACAAATTCCGAAATATAACGTAACTTATAGCTTTGATTATCAATCTTGAAATAATCTTCTTTACTATTAAAGTAAGTTTCTAACGTTGCTGGTGAAATTCGAACAATACGCTCAATGTGTGCCAAAGGCAGTGCGAATTGCTGATCGCCAGATTTCACCATTAAGGCGTCACTTACAGCCACAGTCGTTGGAACGCGGATACTAAAGCTTGTTCCTTTTCCAAGTGTTGAGTCTACAGTGACATGACCACCCAATGCTTTAATCGAACTTTGCACGACATCCAGACCGACACCACGTCCAGAAATTTGGGTAATCTGCTGCGCTGTACTGAAACCTGGATGGAAAATAAACTGTAGAATCTCTTCTTTTTCAAGTGATTGATCAGCTTTCATCAAACCTAAAGAAATAGCTTTTTCTTTGATTTGATTCACATCAATCCCTTTACCATCATCATGGAACTCGACTACAACATCTGTGCCTTGACGGCTAATATTCAGTTCAATTTTTCCAATTTCAGGTTTGTTTGCCGACTGACGCTGTACAGGATCTTCAATACCATGGTCGACAGCATTTCGTAACATATGCTCAAGCGGGGTCACTAAACGCTCAAGAATAGTGCGATCTAGTTCCCCTTCAGTATTATTGACAATTAACTCCGCAGGTCGGTTTAGAGTTGAAGCTGTCTGGCGCACAATACGTTGCAAACGAGGTAATAAACGTGAGAATGGCACCAAGCGTGTTCGCATTAAACCTTCTTGAATTTCGGCCTGAATACGAGATTGCTGTAATAACAAACCTTCCGTATCACGAATTTTTTCAGCCAAAGTACTCTTGAAATCGACCAAGTCCGAAGCAGATTCCGCCAAGGATTTAGACAACTGATTTAACGATGAATATTGGTCCATTTCCAATGGGTCAAAATCAGCATATCGACCAACTTCACTGCCGTGTTTGGCAATAATTTGTGACTCTAATTCACCTTCCATTCGACGCAACTGGTCTGCAAGACGCTTAATCGCCAATTCCATCTCATTCAATGTATTGCCTAATTGACCAAGGTCCATTTCAATACGTGAACGGTTAATCGAATTCTCACCCGACAAATCAATCATCTTCTCAATCAAATCAGCTGAAATTCGAATCATTTCATTCGATTGATGATTGGCTCCAAAGCTTTCCCACTCGCCCATCATTGCAGGTGGTTCTGTTCCATCCCCTTGAATAAATTCAAAGCTTGGCGCAGTAATCTGCGTGTGTTTAGAGTTATTACGGCTTGGCAATTGAACAGTGACATCTGCATATTCAATTGCTTCCAAGCCCGCTTTTAAACTATCGAAATTAGTATAATCATGGTCAAAAATTGCATGTCTTAACCATGTAATCGTGGTTTGTAGTAATGGATCATAAACATTTGAATTAAAGTGATGAACTGCAAACTGTTCAAAAGCACTTTCTAAACGATATGCAATCGCCCCTACTGGCTCAATTTCAACCATGCGCGCACCACCTTTAAGGCTATGTGCTGCACGTTGCAATTGAAGCAATAAACTACGGTCACTACGTTGCTCAGACCAATTCCGCAGCAGCTTTTCCATGGTATCGAAAATTTCTGCGGCTTCTTCGTAGAAAGTTTCTTCAACAATTGAGCGTACACTCTCATCAAGTGCTAAAGATTCAACTTGAAGTGATGACTCAACAATGTTTGATTGTGATACTGGCTCAACCCAATCAGAAGTTTCAGGCTCTTCTTCAAACGAACTGACTTCTGCGTGTACAGGCTGTACAGCTGGCGGTTCAATGGTCGTAGCTTCATATGCAACCACGTGTTCAACAGCAGATAGTTTTTGTTCTGTAACCACCTCTGTATCTGTAGATACCACAGATCCCGCAACCAAAGCTTGAATATTATTTAAAATATCAATCGCTTCTGGAGCTGGATAATCAACTTTTTCTTCTCGAATCGTTTGAATACGATCGGCAATGTTGTCTTGAACCAGACGAACAATCTGAATTAAAGCAGGAGATGCTTGAATTTGCTGATTGATAATACGCTCATAAATGGTTTCTAATTCATGCGCAATTAAACCAATATGCGTCGCTTGAATCATATTTGCACCACCCTTCAGGGTATGCAAATAGCGCATTAAATTATTCAATGCTGCTGTATTGGATTGATCACTGCTCCATGTATGAACATCCTGATCCATTCCCATCAGCAATTCATCAGCTTCTTCGAGGAAGATATCCAGTAGATCTTCATCAAATTGTCGATTAGCTTCATCTACATCAACTAATTTCACATCACTATGCAAGCGTTTTGACAAAGTCGCAAAGTTAACGCCAATGACCTGATGACCAGATTCAGCCGTTAAATCTGCTTCAAGCTCAGTCGTATTTTCTTCAGATAGGTTTTCTTCAACTGGATCAAAAATTTCCAGATCTTGCTGTACAAATGCCGTTAAGTTTTGAAGCACTTGCTCTGCTGGCGCAGATAAACTTATGCGCTGCCCCGCAGCTAAAGTATCAAACAGATAGATAAATTCTTGATGTGCCTGAGCAAATAACTCATAAGCATAGTCGATATTGAGTAATGTTGGTTTAGCTAAAAGCGTTTGATAACATTTATCTAAAACCTGAATAAAATCATGAATCCCTTGTGAAGCACGATTATTGGTATGCTCGGCTAATAAACTCGCTTTTTGACTTAATTGCTCGACATAAGTAGGAAATTCATTTTTAATCCGTTTTTCAAATTCGAGTTCTGTATCCAATAACAGATCAATATCCAATTCAATTAATTGCGATACTAAACCTTGTGGATTTGCACTAGATTCAAACTCTTCTTGATTAAAGCCGTAATTTTCCCATGCTTGATTAAAAGTTTGATCAATTTGACTTAAATTTTCGAGTTTACCCTGACGTAGAATATGCAAGAAGTCTCGCACAAATTCTGCATACTGAATGAGTAATGCTGTTTCATTTGAAGTTGAAACAATCTCTTCTTGTAAAAGCGTCTTAAATAAATTTTCAACTTTTGAACTGGCATCAAAAATTTGCTGGATGTGTGCCATAGATGAACTACCCCGCAAAGTATGCAAGGCACGAATCAACCCATTATAATCAGGCACTTCACCAGCTTCTTGTTTTAAGAAGTGATCAATCGTTGCAAGATGTTCTTCCGCTTCTTCAATGAAAATTGAAGTCGTCACTTCTTGTAAATCGCTAGATAGCTCTTCTTCCACCAAGGCAATATCTGCTTGAGAAGTACCTAATTCCAGTCCAGTCAAATCATCCGAAGATCGGAGCTGATCCGCTAAAGATAATAACTCTTCAAGTGCAGGCTCAATTGATCGACCCTGTTGTAGCTCTTGTCCCAATAGAACCAAAGGTCTTAAATCAATTTCTATCGGTTTGACCGATTTAAACTGCGGATAAAGCTTAAACTGAAAAACACGATAAACCGTTTCTGCAAATTTCTGGATCTTAAGCCCTAAAGGAACAGAACCGAAAATGACACGATTTAAAGTATCTTCGACAGCCCAAGCCACTTCACCAGCAGACTTTGCCCCCACCATACGACCCGAGCCTTTCAAAGTGTGAAAATGGCGTCGAATGGTCGTTAAAGTATCCTGATCAGAAGGATTTGCTAACCACTGCTCAAAAACAGTATCTAATTCTTCAAAAATTTCTTCAATTTCTTCTACAAAGATCTCTAGAATTTCAGCATCTTGGTCAAGATAACTATCTTCTGGAAGCGTTGTCGTATCGACTAAATTTTCTAATATTTCTTTCATAGCTTTGGCTTCTTACATTTCTCGCCACCATAAAAGGCGCTAAAACCTGAGTGTAATCATCACGCCGAACTTTATTCTAGAAGTGCAGCGGTTCGATGCTTAAAACTAGATAAGTATTCCGACCTGTGTCAGATCGGAATACCCTTGAATAGCTAACTTATTCAGGTAGTTTGAAGTCCGTTACAGATTCACGCAGAGATTCTGCCATATTGGCAAGTTCAGAAACCGAACGTGCTGTATCGAAGGTCGCTGTTGTCGTCTGTGACGTAATCTCTTGTACAACATTCATCGTTGTCGCAATATGACCTGCAGATGCCGATTGCAGTTTTGCTGCATCCGAAATGCTCGCAATCAGTTTTGCCAAGTTACCCGATACGTTTTGAATCTCATCCAGTGCTACACCCGCATCTTTAGACAAGTTCGCACCACGAACAACTTCCGAAGTGGTTTGTTCCATTGAAATAACGGCTTCGTTGGTATCTGTTTGAATGGTTTTAACCAGTGTTTCAATCTGCTTGGTTGCAGAGGCAGAACGTTCCGCAAGACGTTGTACTTCATCGGCTACAACCGCGAAACCACGACCAGCTTCACCCGCCATAGATGCCTGAATGGCTGCGTTTAATGCCAAGATGTTTGTTTGGTCTGCAATATCGTTAATCAGGGCAACAATGTTACCAATCTCTTGAGACGACTCACCCAAACGCTTAATACGTTTTGATGTTTCTTGAATCTGCTCACGAATGATATCCATACCTTCGATTGAACGGTTTACAACTTCTGCACCATTGGTTGCAATCTGTACTGAACGTTCTGCTACCGTAGCCGATTCAGAAGCGTTGGCAGATACTTGGTCAATTGACATTGCCATTTCATTAATTGCGGCAGATGCACCTGCAATTTCTTGTGCCTGATGCTCAGAAGCTTCTGCTAGCTGGTTGGTAATAACCTGTGTATTTTGCGTATAGTGTGCAACCTCTGCCGAAGTTTCCGTAATACGCGAAACCAACTCACGTAATTGATCAATCGCAAAGTTAATCGAGTCGGCAATTGCACCCGTAAAGTCTTCAGATACTGTTGCGTATGAACGTAAGTCACCATCTGCCAAGTCTGCAATTTCATCAAGTAAACGTAAAATCGCATTCTGGTTACGGTCATATTCTTCTTGTAAACGTGACACACGAACCTTATCGGCTTCACCACGAAGTACCAGTAATTTAAATACGCAGAATAAGAAACCAATCAGTGCAATAATTAGACCCAAGGCAGGAATTGCAATTGACCAACCTGTACCGCCAGATAGCTTGTTTAGGTTTGTTAACAATGCATCTGATTGTTCAAAAATTGAAGAAGAAGCTTGACGTACTTTTACAATTTGCGTGGAGTTCTTTAAAACTGTTGCTGCCGCAGATTTTAATACTTCATCATATTCCGCTTTAATACCGTCTAAAGATTCACGTAAAGCAGGTTCTGCAATCTGTTGCACACCCAGTTCTGCACTACCGTTAATTTGTGCATTCAAATATGAACCAAACGTTTCAGTATCCGCACTAAAGTCATCTGCTGATGCGCTCGAATTGGTTGTACCTGTTAATACCGAGTTAATCGAACGTAAAATACGTTCCGCAATAAACACCTGGTTTTTCGCAATAACCACCTGACTACTTGGCATATTTTGACGTGCCATTTGGTCAACCATCAAGTTATATTCAGCCTGAATACCTGGAATACTTTCACTGATCGCAATGTTAGTGTCATATAACTGATTAATGATTTTTTGTTGTGACGCAATTAAATCAATATTTTCAGAAACTTTTTTCCATTGAGCATCTACTTCACGTAAGGCTGGAGTACTCGCATGAATATCATTCACCGTTTCAAGGTTTTCAGCGAAAGCCTTTTGTGAATCTGTCAACTTTTTGATGGATTCTGGTGTACCTGAAGCAGTTGCTTCTGTCGCTTGACGTGAAATCGTTTGAGATAATAAACGTAAGTCACCCAAACTACGCGTAAATTCGTTATTACGCGGTACGCTATAGAAAAGATATAACAGAAGAAATAGGGCCAAGATGATACAAAATGCTGCACCCAAAATTAATGGTTTGGACTTTTCACTGTCACCGAATACACGCGAAAACTGTTCCGTCTGTGATTGAAATTTTGCTACTAAAGCATTACCACCCGCACGGTTGGTACTTTCACCTGCATTTTTCTTTTTTAGCTTAAAGCCCATGCAGCTTCTCCCCGAATTTTGCCTTCATTCTTAATGAGTGGGACTATATTAATTTATAAGTTTTATAGATGCGTTCATATATTTTGGATTTTGCAATAAACGACTAAATAAGAAAACATGCCATTGTTGGTTATGTTGATGAAAATACCCTTGGCAATATTCTTGTAAATTACTATCTAAATCTTTATGTTTAGAAAAGAAACTTTTCTTATTAAAGTGTTGAATGCCCAAAACCTGATCGACGACTAATCCGACATAATGATCATGATGACTGATACATAAGACTTTTTGTGTCGGTGAATATTGGCTTCGATGTCCAGAAATATAATGTGACAAATCTGCAACCGAGAGCAATCGTCCACGAATATTTGCTAGCCCCATCACCCAAGACTGAGTATTTGGAACAGGCGTATATTTTGGTGGATAAATAACTTCCGAAACCTCACCTAGAGGGGCAACAAAATATTGCCCCATCATTTCAAATGCAATCCCTGACCATCGGTTTACTTCATTCTCAGTCGAAACGTAGTTTTTATTCCCACGTTTCGCCAGACGAAGTAATTCGATAAATCCGTTCGCTGCCATAGTTTATCCTGCGTTGAGGTGCTGCTTAATGGTATCGATCAATTGCTGTTCATCAATTGGCTTGGTTAAGTAATCACATGCACCCTGACGTTTACCCCAAACACGGTCAGTTGCTTGATCTTTGGTACTCACAATAACAACTGGAATGTGCTTGGTCGTATCGCCACGCGCAATTTGACGTGTTGCCTGAAAACCATTCACCCCAGGCATCACCACATCCATAAGCACCAGATCAGGAAGCTCTGCTTGTGCCATTGTTACCCCGTCTGCACCATTTGAAGCTTCAATGACTTCAAATCCGTGCTTGCCTAATATCTCTCGGAAACGGAATGTTTCTGTAGGCGAATCATCTACAATCAAAATACGAGCCATGCTCTTCCCCAATACAAAACTTATGCTGTTACGTGATTACGAATTGCGTTTAAAAGTTCATCTTTACTGAATGGTTTTGTTAAATATTCATCAGAACCGACAACACGTCCTTTAGCCTGATCAAATAAGCCATCTTTGCTCGATAACATAATGACAGGAATATTTTGATAATTTTGTGAGTTTTTAATCAGTGCACAAGTTTGATAGCCATCTAGACGTGGCATCATAATATCGACAAAAACAATATCTGGATTTGCTTCGGCAATTTTTGATAAAGCTTCAAAGCCATCTACTGCGGTGACCACATCACAACCTTCACGTTGTAATAATGTTTCAGCTGTACGACGAATGGTTTTTGAATCATCAATTACCATGACTTTTAGATTTTGAAATTTATCGTCCATTTAATGACCCGTCCCATTTTTAGAATGTACATACATTTGGTATATAAAATTTTATTACAAGTTACTAACATTTTTAACATATATTTACTTGTATTTTCAATGAACAGTTTTGAACTAAGTCGACACTTTCGTCTAATTCCACAAACAATTTCACACTTTAATTCGTCCCAATATTTTTTTTGATGAATAGAGGTTTTTTCTTGTCTAGATTAGTTCTAATATAACTTTATTATTACTTAAAAATAAGTAATTTAGTCAACTTTAACTTCTGTGGGGAATTCAATGAAAAGTCAGTTTAGTCGAAAACTTGCTTTCATTGCAGAAAAGGAAATCGCATTTAAAGTATTGCTGATTAGCCTGTTGCTCCTCCAATCGGCATTTACTTTTGCTGAAGAGGTAAAGGCTGTTTGGTATCGTTACTATGATAGCAAAGGTGTGGCGAATATTAGCACCAGTGTCACCCCCAATCATCTTCGCTATGGCTATGAAGCACTCGACCGCAATATGCAGGTGATTAAACGCAATCGCCCCTATAATGCAGTAACTGAAGAAAAAAGAGCACCGCAACGTGCTGCCCAGGCCAAACAGCGTGAAGCTGATTTACGTTTAAAACGTGCCTATACCAATAGTCAAGTTGCCACTCAAAAGCGTGATGATGCCTTAGCTTATCTCAAAAAGCAGATCAGCTTTCAACAAGACCAGCTCAAACAATTGCAAAGTGATCGTATTTTCTTTAAACGACAAGAAATGGAATATTTACGTAAAGGTGATCCAGTCCCTGCGATTTTGAAAAGTACCCTCGCGAATAATGCGACCAATATTAGCAATAAAAAACAGCAAATTCAGACGTTACAAACCAACTATCGCAATACACAGGCTGAATACGCGAATATGATTGCGCGCTTAAAAGCCATGGAAAACTAATCCTACAATGCAGTAAGGACATTTAGATGCAGCATGTATCCCGATTATTTCAATCACCCGCCCTCACAATCTGCATTTGTCTTTTACTCACAGCATGTCAAAAACAACCTGAAACCTCACCATCCCATGAAAATAAGAAAATTGAGCTGATTCAGCAAGATTTAGTTGCGTTTAATTATGGTCAATCTGTAGAAAAAACCTCCTTTACAGGCAGCATTCGTGCTGTGACTCAAAGTAGCTTGCAATCTCAAGTGACTGCGACAGCGACTTCTGTGCGTGCTGATATTGGAGATGCTGTACAGCAAGGACAAATCTTAATCCAGCTCAATAATCAAGATAATGAAGCTCGTCTAGCTCAAGCGAAAGCGAATTTAGCCGCGACCAAAGCGCAAGCCAACCTCGCTCTAAACATGATGAAACGTAAGCAACGGTTACTTGATCAAGGCTTTATTTCCAGAGTTGAATTTGAACAAAGTCAGGTGGACTATCAAGCGCAATTAGAAAATGTCAACGCACAACAAGCGACGGTCGATATTGCACTGAAGGCGGAACAAGATGGGACTTTACGTAGCCCAATTACAGGAATTGTGACCAAACGTCAGGTTGAACCTGGTCAAACCGTTACAGCGGGTCAAACCTTATTCGAAATCGTTGATCCAACACGGTTAGAACTACAAGCACGCTTACCGAGTGATCAACGCAATGCGTTAAAAGCTGGGCAAAAAATTGAATATCGCATACAAGGTAGTCCTGAAACACTGACCGCAACCCTGAGTCGCATTTCCCCCCTTGCTGATTTAAACAGTCGCCAAATTGAATTTTATGCCACACCAAATTCAACCCTTAACCCGTTGAGTATAGGTGCCTTTGTCGAAGGGAGTATTCTGGCAATGCCCTCTACATCTGGACAATTGATTCCCTTAGACACGATTCAAAACATGACGCAAAAGCCTTATGTCTGGGTGATCCGTCAGCAAAAAATTGAACGCATTCCGATACAAATACTTGAGCAGCGCTATAGCGAAAATATGGCTGTCGTCTCTGGACTTGCAAATGGCGATCAAATTAGCCGTGTAAAGTTCAATGATGAGGATCTTCATAAAACCGTTACGATTCAGCAAAACCAATAAGTTTAGGGTCTTAAAATGTGGTTAACCCGTATCAGCGTAAAATATCCTGTCTTTACCATCATGATGATGTTGTCGTTGATGGTGCTCGGCTTAGCTTCATGGCAACGCATGAGCGTAGAGGAATTTCCTGATGTCGATTTTCCATTTGTGGTCGTGCATACCACTTATCCGGGTGCCTCACCTGAAACGATTGAATCTGAAATTACCAAAAAAATGGAAGATCAGATCAATACCATTTCTGGACTTAAACAAGTTATCTCACAATCGAGTGAAGGACTTTCTACCATCATTGTTGAGTTCAATCTAGATGTTCCCTCTGCTGTCGCTGCTCAAGATATTCGCGACAAAATAGCGCCTGTGACTGCCGAGTTTCGTGATGAAATCCAAGACCCTGTGGTCGAGCGTTATGACCCAACTGCCAGTGCAATTTTGTCAATTGTATTTGAGTCCAATAGCCAGTCCTTACGTGAGCTCAGTACTTATATCGACCAGCGGATTGTGCCCGAATTACAAACGGTATCTGGCGTGGGTGCAGTCAACTTATTAGGCGATAGCCAGCGTCAAATTCGAATTGTTATTGATCCATATAAATTACAAAGCTACAGCATTGGCATCGACCAAGTCATTAACACCTTAAAAAGTGAAAATATTGAAGTTCCAGGTGGCACCCTCAAACAAGCCAATTCCGAACTTGTGGTCGAAATTAAATCCAAAGTGATTCATCCCTATGCTTTTGGAGATTTGATCGTTGCCACCAAAAATGGCAGTCCGATTTTTCTGAAACAAGTTGCGACTGTTGAAGACAGTCAAGCAGAACTAGACTCTAGCGCTTTTTTAAATGGCAACCCTGCTATCGCGGTAGATGTATTGCGCAACTCCGATTCCAATATTATTCAAGTGGTAGATGGCACCCGTAAAGCTTTAACCAAGATTGAACAGCAACTCCCAAAAGGCGTCAGCGTTAAAGTCGTGGTCGACAGCTCCCAAGGCATTCGTGGCAGTATTCAAGATGTCACCCGAACCATTCTTGAGGGTGCAATACTTGCGGTTTTCATCGTCTTACTTTTTCTGGGTTCCTTCCGTTCCACCATCATTACGGGTATGACCCTGCCCATCTCTTTGCTGGGGACTTTAGCCATGATTTGGGCTTTTGGTTTTAGCATTAATATGATGACGCTGTTAGCCTTGTCGCTAAGCATTGGCTTACTGATTGATGATGCAATTGTGGTTAGGGAAAACATTGTCCGCCATACTGATATGGGTAAAGATCATGTGAGTGCAGCTTTAGATGGAACCAAAGAAATTGGCTTGGCGGTCTTGGCCACGACCTTAACCATTGTGGCGGTATTTTTACCGGTTGCCTTTATGGGCGGTATTATCGGTCGTTTCTTTTACCAATTTGGGGTGACGGTCAGTATAGCGGTGCTGATTTCCATGTTTGTCAGTTTCACCCTTGATCCCATGCTCTCTGCACATTGGACAGATTCAGACAAAAAAACTAAAAAAGCAAACCTATTAAGACGTTTCTTTGACGCTATTGCACGTCTGCTAGAGCGTATTACCCACGTTTACGAATACTTATTAAAGTTGGCATTACGCTTTCGCTTAATTACCCTCATGATTGCGATAGCCTCTCTTTTTGGTGCATTGGCTTTATCTAAAATGATCGGTACTGAATTTGTACCTACGCCAGATAAAGCTCAGATTCGGATCAAATTTGAAACGCCAGTTAACGCATCTTTGGAATATTCGCAGGCCAAACTGTTACAAGTCGAGCAAATTCTAAGACAGAACCCTGAAGTACTCGGTACTTATGGGGTGATTAATGGCGTTACAGATCGTGGGAAAAACCATGTCAGTCTGCGTGTGACGGTGACCCCACGCCAACAACGTGATAAAACGCTGATTCAACTGAATAATGAATTCCGCAATCGACTGAAAAGCATTGCAGGAATTCAGGTGACTTCGGTTGCCTCTGCCGATGAAAATGTTTCTGGCGGACAAAAACCGATCATGATCTCGATTAAAGGAGCTGACTTAGATCAACTGCAAAAAATCTCAGACCAATTCATGCAAGAGGTTGCTCAAGTTCGCGGCGTTGTCGACTTAGAAAGTTCACTCAAAGAACCTAAAGCGAGCTTGGCGGTTCATATTAATCGGGTTTTAGCGAATGATTTAGGTTTATCTGTCAGCCAAATTGCCAATGTTGTGCGCCCTTTAATTGCTGGGGATGATGTCACGTCTTGGCAAGATGACAAAGGTGAAACTTATGAGGTCAATGTTCGATTAGCTGAAAGCCAACGTAGCCTACCGAGTGATTTAGGCAATTTATACATTAACTCAGCAAAACAAGATCAGTCAGGACAAAATATTTTAGTGCCTCTTGGCAGTATCGCCAGCCTAGAACAAAGCTTAGGAGCTTCTCAGATTAATCGTCGTGATTTGGCACGAGAAGTCTTAGTTGAAGCCAATACGGCTGGGCGCCCTGCGGGTGATATTGGTGCCGATATACAAAAAATTCAGGATAATTTTAAACTTCCTTCGGGCTATAGCTTTGATACTCAAGGAGCAAATGCCGATATGGCTGAATCGGCAGGCTATGCACTCACGGCAATTACCTTGTCGATTGTGTTTATTTATATTGTTTTAGGTTCTCAGTTTAATAGTTTTATTCATCCTGCTGCCATCATGGCTTCACTACCGCTGTCGCTGATTGGGGTATTTTTAGCCCTGTTCTTGTTCAATTCGACCATGAATCTATTCTCCATTATTGGCATCATTATGCTGATGGGACTGGTCACCAAAAATGCCATCTTACTGATCGATTTTATTAAAAAGGCCATGGAGTCTGGCAGCAGCCGTTATGATGCGATCTTACAAGCGGGTAAAACCCGTTTACGTCCAATTTTGATGACCACCAGTGCCATGGTCATGGGTATGATTCCGCTGGCACTTGGACTCGGTGAAGGTGGTGAACAAAGCGCCCCGATGGCACATGCCGTAATTGGTGGGGTCATTACCTCTACCCTGCTCACCTTGGTAGTGGTTCCTGTGATCTTTACCTACTTAGATGACTTTAAGAATTTTCTGCTTCGTCTCAAACAGAAAATCATGGCATAATCCATGACAGTTCAATGGGCAGTCAACGTCGAATGACTGTTTCATTTTAGATTGGATTATCCTTCACGATTAATATTAGGACAGTATTCATGCGCGCGAGTCGCTTTTTATTTGCAACGTTAAGAGAAACCCCAAACGATGCTGAAGTTATTTCACATCAACTTATGCTCCGTGCGGGCATGATTCGTAAATTGGCTTCAGGTTTATACACTTGGCTGCCGATGGGCGTACGTGTGCTAAATAAAGTTGAAGCGATTGTCCGTGAAGAAATGAACCGTTCAGGCTCGCTTGAAGTATTCATGCCTGTAGCACAACCTGCCAGTCTATGGGAAGAGTCTGGTCGTTATGTACAATACGGTCCTGAATTATTACGTTTCAAAGATCGTCACGATAATCCATTCGTTTTGGGTCCGACCCATGAAGAAGTGATTACTGATTTAGCGCGTAATGAATTAAAAAGTTATAAGCAATTACCAATTAATTTCTACCAAATTCAGACCAAATTCCGTGACGAAATTCGTCCACGCTTTGGTGTAATGCGTTCACGCGAATTCATTATGAAAGATGCTTATTCTTTCCATGCAGATCAAGCATCTTTGCAAGAAACTTATGATCTGATGTATCAAACCTATTGCAACATTTTCACTCGTTTAGGTTTGGATTTCCGTCCAGTACAAGCGGATACAGGTTCGATTGGTGGTTCTGGTTCACATGAATTCCACGTTTTGGCTTCAAGCGGTGAAGATGATATCGCCTTCTCGACTGAATCTGACTATGCAGCCAACATTGAAATGGCTGAAGCAGTATTGGTCGGTGAACGCGCTGCTGCAACCCAAGCGTTGGAAATTGTCGATACACCAAATCAAAAGACCATTGCTGATGTCTCTGCATTCTTGAATTCTGATCCTGCACACTCTGTTAAAGCATTGTTGGTACAAGGTGTAGCAGACGAAAAAGGTAATGTTCCTGTCGTTGCCCTATTCTTACGTGGCGATCACGAGCTGAATGAAATTAAAGCTGAGAAGCACCCACGCATTGCATCACCATTAACGTTTGCAACAGAAGAACAGCTTGCAGCGCTTGGTTTAACCGCTGGTTTCTGTGGGCCACAAGGTTTAGTTGAAAAAGGTTTAACGGTCATTGTTGACCGTGCTGCATCGGTACTGTCTGACTTTGTGGCAGGTGCCAATCAAGCAGACAAACATGCAACAGGCGTAAACTGGGAACGTGATGCTCAATTCACCGAAGTGTATGACTTACGTAATGTGGTTGAAGGTGATCCATCTCCAGACGGTAAAGGTACGCTGCAAATTAAACGCGGAATTGAAGTTGGTCATATTTTCCAATTGGGTCAAAAATACTCAGAAGCTTTAGGCTGCAAAGTATTGGGCGAAGATGGCAAACCATTTACTGTCACTATGGGTTGTTATGGCATTGGGGTTACGCGTGTCGTCGCTTCTGCAATCGAACAGAATTTTGATGAGAAAGGAATCATTTGGCCAGCAGCAATTGCACCATTTGCAGTCGCAATTGTGCCAATGAATGCACACAAATCTCCACGTACTTTAGAAGCTGCTGAAGCTTTATATGCGGAGTTAACTGCTGCGGGTTATGACGTATTACTGGATGATCGTAACGAACGTCCTGGCGTGAAATTCTCAGATCTTGAATTAACAGGTATTCCACACCGTATCGTGATTGGTGAGAAAGGTCTAGATGCAGGCACGTTTGAATATAAAGGCCGTACCGATGCCGAATCTGTAAACATTTCTAAAGATGAATTATTAGCAAAAATTGCCAAGTAATTTCTATACTTAGAATAAAAAATCCCGCAAGTTGCGGGATTTTTTATTAAAACTAAATTAACAAAATTTCATGCCACCAAAGCAGTTAGAACGGAAATTTTGCCCTTGCAAGGTTAAGTTGGTCAGCGGGAAATCCAAAGTCGTGCTATTCATAGGCACATTACCCACGACTAATGCAGAACCTCCTACACATCCTGTTAATAGGTTTCCACAATTTCGTGGATTTTCAGTTAAGTCTTTATTAATCCCAGCAATGGTTTGCTGTAAAACTTGATTGGTAATTGCCACTTGCGTGGTTGGACTTAAGCTTCCCAATTCCACTTCATCTTCCATCGACAACCACCAGCCTTGATTGGCTGCAACAGCAGCACCCGGCCATAAGATCTTTTGTGATTGTAATGATAAGGATGCAGGGTTATTTAAGTATAACGCATGAATTAAACCCAAATTCTGATTGACCGTAATATCGGTTTTCAAGCCTGTAATGTTGCCTGTGACCTGTTTATCCAAATTCAAAAAACCAGCGACTGTCGCCTGTAATTGTCCACTAAAATCAATCTGCCCTACAGTACCACTGCCTTTTAAAACCACATCTTTTAGTCTCGTTCCTGACACAATGGTCGAGTTAATCGTAAAAGGGGCCGAAGTTGAAGAAAGGCTTAAATTATAATTATTCGAGGTATAAGAAATATCATAACAAGGGTCTAAAAAACCATCGACACACGTTGTTCCAGAACTACTTCCCAATAATCGGCCTTGCACAATACCATTGATGGTTAACCCTGTATCTGCATAAGTCATATTACGTGCCTGAGTTACGGCTGTACCAGAGGCGGTTTTAGTTTTCATGTAGCCACTAAAAGTGTTAATTCCATTTGGTGTTGCAGAGTTTTCTGTACCCAAAGTCATGAGTCCTGAAATCTTTTCAGCACTAACACGAAACCCCACCACTTCACGCGTGGCTGCTGAGTTCGGATTTTTTATCGCAAATTGTAAAAATGGATTGGTAATTTTAGCCGAAGTTGCTGCACGTTCATCAGAAGTATAATTTGCGTTCGCAGGTAAACCACTTAAAGAAATATTATCAATATCAATATCACAACTACTGGCTCGCACGCTGTTGTTGACCCCACCACAGCCCAATGCCAATTTATTGATATTGGCATTCAACTCCATAACCGCTTCCAAACCTAACTTATAAAAGCCAATATTAGATTGATTATAAGTGTCCCCTTTTTGATCGGTTTGTGTCGTGCCCTGTAAATACTGCAAGGTTAATAAAGCTTGACCCGATACATCCGATAGCTCCTGATCAGATAGGCTGTGCAAACTCTTTGCCATGACAGGTGTAACAGCGATAGCCAGTAAAATGCTTAATAATAATTTCGTCTTCATGACCACTAAAATTCCTTTCATTCTTTTTATCTTGGTGTAATGCCAAAACTGCTACGAATATTCCCACCAGTGAACACCATTGTGCCTAAATTCTGAGCACGATCTGCTGTCGGGTATAAATTAACATCGGCTTTTAAGACACCTGCTGCCTGATTCGTCGGGTTCAAGCGAATGTTATTATTAAATTTGACTTGATCCTTCTCTACCAAAATTTTGGCATTCAAATCAAACTCACCTTGAATTCGGTCAAAACCAATGGTGGCATTGTCTTGCACATTGCTAAAATGCAGGTAGTTTTTATTGGTGGTGGCATCAGAAGCATTCAGTTTAATATTGCCCTGAATCGCCAAATGATTATCTACTGCTGTACCCGGTAAAATGTTCAATTGTGCTGAAGAATCCAAACGTAATGCCAAGCCAAATAACACATCATCCGTATTGGTAAAACTATTGGCAGGAACAAAACAATTTAAACTGGTTGTTGCGACATTCGCACAAGCAGCTGCCTCGTAGCGACTGCCGGGTAACTGCCCCAATGCAATTTCTGCCCCCATTGCAATCACTAAACGAGGCAAGTCTAGCTTAATACCGGATTGCTCCATAGCAAGCACACCTTGCGTATCCATGAAGAAATCAATATTGCGTAGCCCCGTATAATAGTTCACCTCTTCCGCAGTATTAAAACTATTGGGTGCACCATCAATCAAAATAATTGAGGTAGTTTTCGAGCCTGCTGCATCACGCCCCTGAGTCGACATGGTTAAGCCGAAACCAATCGCTTCAGCATTATTTGCCCCATAAGTCGTGCCATATAAACCTAAATTGGCATTCAAATTATAAATGGGAATACCCAGCCCCCATGTTGCACTTTGGGAGGTAATTTGATGGCTCGCGTCATTACTGTTATTGGCAATAAATTTGGCATTTCGGGCAATCGCTTGAAAATCCATACCTCGTACTGCAATTGCGACAGCGTTTTGTGCATTATTACTTAAGTTATAACGACCAATGCCTGCTTGCTTGCCTAATAATTTGGCAATATTTTGCCCAATTTCAAACTCCAATGATTTGGTTTGCACGGCATTAATATAAATGTCACCAAAATTAATATAAGCCAGATTATTATTGGCAACTAAATTAGAATCGCTTTGAATACGAATTTGTAATGGCGTTAAATTACCAAACTCTATGGCATAAGAATTCTTACCTGTATGCCCCAGCTCAAATTTTGTCCCTTCCGCAGTTACAACACCAGATGCATTCTTCTCATCACGAGTAAAACTGGTTTTCACATTCAAGTGCAATCCCGTTGAACCAGTCATTTGATTACTTGATGTTGAAGCCCCTTCTGCTCCACCCAAATTTGTACGGTCAGCATTGACAGAGATTTCTGCATCTCGGAGTCGTCCTGATGCACCTAAACGGATAATGGAATTGAGTTGATCAGTATTCTCATTGGCGGTATACGATTTTCCATCATTGCCGACATTGGTTTTATATCGCACATCAATATTAAAACCTGGCCGAGTCTTACCTGGATTATCCAAGTCTTGAACACGCTCAAGGACAACTTCATTCACCGTACTGTCCGCAGCATTTGGCGAGCTGGTTGATAACACCATGCCTTTATTGGCATCGAGATATAAATAACCTGTACCTTTAAAATTAAAGTTAAAATCTTTTAAGATGAATTGGTTATATTCATTGCCATTTTTTAGCGTGTGGAAAATATTGGCATTTTGCAGACCAAATTCCAAATAGGCTTTATCTTTTGAGTTAAATAAACCACTTCGGGTTTCTAAGACAAAATTCATCGGTGCCCGATTTTGCAAAGTTAAAGCACCCAAGGTGTTTTGGTTCGCACAATCTGCACCACGTGTGCCATCGCCACAAACAGCCACTTTGGCAATATGTATATTGGCAGGATTAACCACCGCCTCTATGCGCATTCCGGTCTTATTGGCATTGGTTCCCACATCGAGCTTAACTTTTCCGCCAATTTTATTATTATCAATTTGACTCACTTCAATATTATTCAAGGAAAGATTCAGATTCCCAGCAGTACCATTTGAGAAATTGGCATTGTCTTTCCAATTTAATTGGTCAATGGTGACTCGGTCAGTTTCATAACTTAGACTGATTCCATCCTGTCCTGAAACAGTACGCAAGCTTTGATCTGAAAGTGCTTCTAAAGCATAAATCTGCTGCGCCAATAACACACTTGAAGCCAACACACTGAGTTTTATAATTTTGTTTGTACTCATTCACAGTTCCTTATGTGATTGAATTAACAACGTGAAGTCGCAGTAGAATTACAACTAAAAAACTTCATTGTTCCCGATAGGGCTAAATTTCCATGCATATTTAAGCCCGTAAAGCCTGTCTCTAAACCCCGATCAAACACAGACTCATGCGATGAACTATAAGTGGTTTGTTTTAAATAACCTTTTTGCGCATCACTCGTCCCAGAGTCTTTTTCAATGGCCAGTGCTTCAAAACCAAAATTACGAATCTGGATTGGATAACCGTCGAGAAAGGTCAATTTCATTGCTGTTTTATAGCCTGCACCGGTCGTTACAGTGCTGCCATCTAATTGAAATTTATCGATTGCAATTGTGCCTTGTATTTTTTTGAAAACCAGCCAATACAAGTTTCCACTGGCATCTTTACGATTACTCACGTTAAAGGCCAAACGGCAAAACTCATTACCTGCGCCATTACAGGAATACTCATAAGGGACTTCTGTAGTATTGGTCGGCAGGTTATGATTTAAAGAAAATGACCAGCTTAAATCTGCCCCTCCTTGTCCACGTATATTCGATAATTGGTTCGTATCTAATGCGTCTAAGGCAGCCGAAGCACACTGAGAACTCAACATTAGGACCGCAAGAATATAATGTTTCATTTATTCCCCCCTATAGCCCTGTCGTCGTAATTTTCAGATGTTGAATTAACATTCCATCGATGGCTGCAGATCCTAAATTGGTCTTGGTTCCTGTTGGGGTAACAAAACTCACCCCTACTGCATTGCTACTGGTATCTGCTTTTAAAAATTTATTGTTATTGGTAAAGCCTACCGTACCAATAGAGATACTGCTGTGTGTGGCTGTATTGCCTTGATAAGTTTGCCCCATGCTGATGGGATCACCACAGTATTGAACATTACAGGTTGACCCCTTATAAGCTGAAGCCGCACCACTCGCCAACGCCGTATAGTCGGTATAAATTTGTTGATAAACATTGGCTTTATTCGGAATACGGGTCAATTCAATAACAAAGTTTTGACCATCTGCTGCTGTATCAACAATCAACGGCTGATAAACACTTCCTAGCACCAAGTTAATATTCGGACTATATAAAAACACGCCATCATTCGGATTAAAATTGGGTGCCGAAGTTTTAGAAATCGCAGGCGTGGTTAAATCATTGGTTATATCTGTGCCTAAGGTTTCTGCTGTACTAATACGCAATGCTTTGGATTTATCTTCAGTTGCAGTGCTTGGATTATCATTGGTATTTAATCGAATGAGTCCCGCCAAACCTAAAGTATTGTTATAAGATGTTGGTAGTGATGAGCTGGCTGCTCCCCCCAAGGTCTGGAATAACTTTAAATTAGATCCATTCAAAGACAAACCATTGGCCACCATTTGTAGTCTTAAACGACTGTCTAAACCATTTAAATTCGCAGGTGCACCGTTTTTAGCATCGACAGGTGCAGCAATCAAAGGATTACGTGCGAAGAAATCTCCCCACAGCCCTAATTTAATATTATTATCGCTTGCAGTATTGGCAGCACCATCAAGAGCATAAGGGGCTTCTAAAGATAAATAACTAAAATCTTGTGCAACCCCTGCAAAGTCATATACCACGCGGTTGGCAGTGGTACTAATAGACTTCACACTAAATACCCAGGGATTAGTTTCTTGCCCCCAATTGAAACCCAAATTACTGAAACGAGAGTTTAGATTACTGTCCGATGCCGACAGCGCTAAACCGTACAGGAATACATCTGCTTTTTTAGCCCCCGCAGTTTTGGCTGTGTCTGAAAGTGGTCCCACTGGAATAAAACGCACAAAACCTGTGTCATAGTTTCGGTTGGCTAAACGAGTTTGATTCTGAGCTGCAGTTAAACCATCTTCGGCAGTTTGAAATACCATTTTGAAATTTTCAGGCAAAATAGCAATGCCTTCGCCTGTAGAATTACTTAATACCTGATCTGAAAGTGCTTCTAAAGCAAAACTATAAGAACAACAAAGCCCAATCATGCTCGCCAGCAATGTTTTACGCAAAATTGTCGTATGCCGATCCGTCATCGCGACCTTCCTTGTTATTTGATGCTCCGCATCATTATTTTGTTCATCCTAGACTTGGTTATGCGTTGTTTTACTGTCAAATGTTCCGTATTAGGTACATTTCACCAAGACATTTTTAAAGCTCATTATGCTGAATAATTACACGATTGCAAAAAAAACTCGGAAAATGTCGGCATTTTCCGATGAATGAAGATTCCGAGCTTGATGCGTTTTTTAGCCATAAAAAAAACCTGTTTGATTGAACAAACAGGTTTTTTGGACGTCATACCAAATGTAAATTAAGCTTTTGGTAAAGTTACACCCGTTTGACCTTGGTACTTACCACCACGATCTTTGTAAGAAGTCTCACACACTTCATCACTTTCGAAAAAGAGCATTTGCGCAACACCTTCACCCGCATAAATACGCGCAGGTAAATTGGTGGTGTTGGAAAACTCAAGCGTGACATGTCCTTCCCACTCAGGTTCCAATGGCGTCACGTTTACAATAATACCGCAGCGTGCATAGGTCGACTTGCCCAGACATACGGTTAACACATTGCGGGGAATACGGAAATACTCCACAGTACGCGCTAAAGCAAATGAATTGGGTGGAATGATGCAAACATCAGACTCGATATCGATAAAACTTTTTTCATCGAAATGTTTTGGATCGACAATTGCAGAGTGAACATTGGTGAACACTTTAAATTCACGCGCACAACGAACATCATAGCCATAACTCGACACGCCATAAGAAATGAGCTTTTCACCATTCTCATCCAAACGTACCTGATTTTCCGCATACGGTTCAATCATGCCGTGTTTTTCGCTCATTTCGCGAATCCAACGATCAGACTTAATAGCCATTATTCTATTTCCAAAACTTCAAGCAATTCTTGCGCTGTACTTTAACTTAATTCAGCCGCAATGAAAATACGGGCACATGCGATGCTGCACGCTTTGAAAATTCGAATTCAATAGTGTACTTAGAAAATTAGAGGCTTAATAATGCCGAATAACTCAGTGGAATAGAAAAACTGACCAACACAATTGATGCTGTTTTTTGCAAATTAGATTTGGTTAACCAACTCACTCGATTGGTAGCTAGAATTGAGCCAATGAAGGTCCAGAAAAAAGCTATTGGGATGATTAACACTAAAAATACCAGCATATGTGCAACATAAGCATCTACATTACTCCAAACCACTGCTGGAAAAATAGCCGATGCAAAAAGTAATGCTTTCGGATTCAATAAAGTAGCTAGAAATAGCTCACGAGCACGAATCGTTGGTTGATTATAACTTTCTTCTACATCTGCCGTTTTCCATAATTTAATCGCTAAAAATAGAATATAAGCGGCACTGAAAAGTTTAAGTACAGTCGGGATAACAGGATAATGACGCGATACGGTACCAATAATGATACCCCACACGCTAATAGAAATCAGATAACCAAATGCTTCTGCAGGAATAAGACGAAATGATTTTCGAATGCCAACCTGAATACCAGATGAAGCAAGTAGAGTATTGGTAGGACCTGGGGTTAATAATAAAGAAACCACCAACCCTATAAAAAACAAAGAAACCATACCCTTACCTCACATTTGAGCGAATGAAGCGTAGTTGAATTGTTTCAATATAGCAAAAAAAATATTGTAAAGGAAAATGGTAAAAGTTTTTATAATTTTAACATACCCAATAAAAATCATCATCTTAACAAGAATAAGCCCCATAAAACCTATGAGTCATTCGGTAAAAATATATTATTTTTTTGTCACAATTCATTTAATTTTCATTCAGTGCTATACGATTTAAAACCATGATTCAGCAGTTTTTTTAAGTTTATTTTCAGTTTGGTATGTAACGCTACAACCTAAATCCTTACAGCAAAAAGGTGAATCAACTATCGTTTTTCACTTAAATCATGCACAATACCCTGTCCTGAAAAGCTGATTTCGTATGGCAAAGAAATTTTTCCAATCGTGGCTTCCCTCTCCTGAAAAAGTCAATCAACTGAAGTTTATGCGGATTTTTGGTCAGCGCACTTTAAATCCCGTACTTTGGTACGTTAATCGAAAATCTATTTCCCATGCCGTTTTTATTGGCACTTTTTGGGGCATTCTACCTGTGCCATTTCACAGTGTGTTTATTGTGTTCACAGTATTACTGATTGAAGTGAACCTCCCTCTGAGCCTAACCCTTGCATGGTTATCTAACCCGCTCACTGTCGTACCCATTTTGTATTTAGGCTTCTGGTTAGGCAGTAAAATTTTCCAAGTCAATATGATTGATAAAGATATGATTTTAGGGGTATTACATCAAATTTTAAACTGGGTTAAAAACTTTGGGCATGGTCATATTGATCTGCATCTGGCCAAAATTTTGGTGACGGGATTAGTGTTAGAAGCATTGTTAACTGCATTTATTCTTTATATTTGCACACGTATTATTTGGCGCTGGTCGGTTTTGCGTAAATGGAATAAAAGATTTCATTCCTAAAAAGAAGCCCACAGCCAAAACCATCATGTAAAAAGGGATATTGCGATCAACATCCCTTTTTTATCGACTTTAGAAAATTCGATTTTTATCTTTATCCGACTTGGTTAATTGAGCCATGATTTTTTCTGCAATCGCCAAGTAGCTTTCTGCCGCAGCATCACCAACAATGACAGAAGGCTGACCCGCATCTGCATTTTCACGGATGGATGCATCGAGCGGTAAACGTCCCAATAATGGAATGTGATATTGCTCTGACAATTTATCACCTCCACCTGTACCAAAAATTTGCTCTTCGAAACCACAATTTGAGCAAATATGGGTCGACATATTTTCAATCACGCCCATGACTGGAATGTGCACGCGGTTAAACAGTTCAATGCCTTTGGTTGCATCCAAGAGTGCGACATTTTGTGGCGTAGTGACAATCACTGCGCCCGTTACAGGAATACGCTGTGCTAAGGTCAATTGAATATCGCCCGTTCCTGGTGGCATATCAATCACCAGCACATCCAAATCTGGCCATAAAGTCTGATTAAACAATTGCATTAATGCCCCTGTCGCTTTAGGACCACGCCATGCCACTGGGGTATTATTGTCACCTGTTAAATGCCCAATAGACAACACCGCAAGCCCATACGCATCAAGAGGAACAAAGTTTTCCGCTTCAATCATTGGAGTTTTACCTGCATTACCCAACATGGTCGGAATGCTTGGGCCATAAATGTCGGCATCTAATACACCCACTTTTAGTCCCAATTGCTGCAATGCCAAAGCCAGATTGACCGTTGTCGTTGATTTTCCAACGCCACCTTTGCCAGAAGACACTAAAATCACATTTTGAATGCGTGGGTGCTTCGGCACATCACGTTGTTGCGGGGCTGCTTTGGCAATAGGTGGATTATTCGGATCGGCTTCTGTTTCAGCTGGAGTCGATGCAGCAGCATCCATCACTGGAGGTAAATTACTTTTTTCATTTTTGGCAGGCGTAGAACAACTCTCACCTTGTGCATGGTCATGTCCACAACCACCCGCCTTATGTGCTGTTTTTTGTTGAATCACATGCATATTGAGTTCCTGAATCCCACATTTTTCTAGGGACTCAGCCAAATCATCATGAATTTTTTGTAGCTGTTCTGCTTCTTCAGGATAGGTATTAATGGTGATTTGTAATACTCGACCTTGCACATTAATTTGAGAAATACGGTCTTTTAAGGCGTGATTTGAATTCGGCAAAATATATTGCTGTAAAACCTGCTGGATTTCTTCTTCTTTCACCTCCTGAGCGGGTGAAAAAACGGATTTAAGTGAAGAAAGCCAAGACATACATTTACTCCAAATCTGGATTACAGCTGAATAACATAGTTTAACGCTTATTTTCCGTTAGGTTAAGCATTTCACCTAGCCACTTTGGCAATAAACCAGAAAAAACCGAGTATTTCAGTCAGATATCATCCGACTTTATTTTCATAACTAGAAAATGAGGATTTTCACACTTTAAAAATGATAAATAATTAACAATTTTCATGCTGTTTTGTAATTTAATACGCATTAACTTTAAAAATACAAGCTTTAACTAATTTTAGGTTCACAGCGCATTACTCAAAATACCAAGGCAACTAATATATCTGAGATAAAAACAGGAGATTGCCATGAAAATACGGCATGTTTTAGTGTTAAGTTTCGTATGTTTCAGCATATCCCCGAGCATTTGGGCGGCCATACAACAACTCAACAGTCTACCGACATCATCAGGCGTGGTGCTACACGTTGGCGACAGTTATCAAAAATTAGCAACGCATATGGGACAGTCCCCCGAGGGCATGCGTAGTTCAACAGTCACCGAAAATCAAAGAAACTATACTGCAATGCACTATGTTTACGAAATAGAAGATAAACGCTATACCATTACGGTGATGAATGACCGAATTCGTCAAATCGAATGGGTCAGCGTGAATCCTTAATGACTTCAAGCCACTCAACATCCATGTCAAATGCGGACTCATTTAACTTGATCTAGATAATTTAAAATTAAGTTTGATCGTGATCATCTTTTTTAAATTTGTTGAGCGTGTCGGTCGCGGCTTTTTTCAGTTCATCAAATTTTTCAGTTGCCTGAATTTTGAGTTCATCAAATTTGACCGATGCTTCCTGTTTCAGCTCTGCTGACTTCACCTTGGCTTCGTCAAATAAATGATTGGCTTCTGCTTTTAAATGTTCGTACTTTTCTTGAGCCTGATGCTGCACCTCAGCCCATTTGGCTTTGGCATCTTCAATGGTGCTATCAAGACCTGCATCTTCATCCGCAGCTTGTTGTTCATCTAGCTTGTCCTTCACTTCGTCAAGCTTTTGTTCGGCAGCTTGTTTGACTTCAACCGCAGAACTTTTTAATTCACCAATCGCCTTTTCACCTTCAGTTTGAGCATCTTTTGCAACTTGTTTTAAATCATCACCAAGTTCCGCAGCTTTGTCTTTTAATTCATCAATTTTATTTTCAACAGTCATTGTTACACCTTTTTCTGTGATGGCATTTGGTTATAGTTATACAGCGATCAAGGCAGATTAAAATGCAAAACAGCATATTGAAACAATAGCTGTACAGGATGCAGCAATTTAAACGCCATCCTGTACCACGATAAGGGATAGATTATCGTTTTAAAGTGCTGATAAAGCTCATGACTGCAAACAACCAAATAAACAAAATAAAACTGCGTGCTTGAGTGAAATGGGTAACGTCTGCTCCGTGTACCATGTTATGACGGCTAGCGGTAACACTTGAGCTCGCATCCATTTTCAAGGCTTCAAGGCTCAGAAAATACGGATTGATTTCACAGGCAATTTTGACTTTATGCCATAAGCTTTTGACCTCATGAGCTTTTAAACCCGGTACAATTTTATAGACATCGACAAACTTGGTTTGATTTTGCTGTAAATACCCATGTTCAATCAGCGCATCCGTCAAAATCCCTTCAATTTGACCATAAATAACCGTAATACAACCTGCATAACACTGCTGTTGATACAGTTTTAAGGTTTCTTCAATCACCTTGCGGCGCTGGGCTTGGAATGCACCCAAATCCATTGCATCGTATGCATCAAGCAAAGCTGCTTGGAAATAGTCCGTTTGAATTAAATAGGGCAATTCAAACTCAGCCACATCCGCTTCTTTTTCATTGGCCATTTGCCAGAAATACAACAGATTGAGCACGTCATTAGACATCGGTTCATCACTTTCGTACTCAAGCTGATCGGCCATTATTGCAAAGTACGGATCTTCCAACTCGAGCTGACGGAGTGACTCGACCAATTGTACATGCGCTCGACTCCCCATTGAAGCAAGGTATTGTTCAGCTTGTTGTAAAAGTTGATTGCCCAATAGTTTAGTCGCTTGTGGATTTTGCGGAATTCGGGTCACGGGTTGGTCGAAATCAAAATCATCATCGATCATGAACGGCATACTCTTAAAAACGGGCTGAATGCACGTATTATCGCTGTTATTGCCTTATGAATATAGAGAAAATATGCAGTAGTTTTAGACTCAAAGATTTGAGCTTTCGCAATCCACTCAAAAGAGATTTAAATTAATTTAGTCGATGACATATACACTGAATAGCAATTTTTCCTTTTCAGAAATTGCCCAATAATCATGTGCCTTTTCTTTAGTAGTGTTCAACCTGAAAAAGTTCTGTTGTGAACATGCTCGTTCTACAATCTGAATATGCTTTTCTGAACCATAAACAATAAAAGAATCATGTACTTTGTCATCATTATGATCTTTTAACCATTCAACTGGCTGTAGATAATGAATATTGGGATGCCAACTTTTCCAACGCTTTTTAATGGTCGGTTGGATACATTCAATCTGCGTACTTCTTGGTTGAATTTCTTGCTGTTGTAACTGAAGTAAAAATTTCTTTTTGGTCTGTTCATCCAAAAGATAAACCACCACCCAAGCACCACGATCGCCCACATGCATCCGCTGATAAAAGAACAGGTGTTCAGCCAAATATGGAAAAGTCTGATGATCATAGTGCTGACTTTGTAGCTATCATTCTGCATTTTGCTCATCTCTTATATTTGCAAACCAAATCGAAAATGCAAGATAGAAGATAATGATCACAGCCAACAACAATATAAAGGTATAACCAACCAGTTTTAACACCCCGTCTAAAATTTTAGTGGAAAGATCAGCAAAATTTTTTACGCTTTTTTTAGACAAACTATTCCCTATTGATTTTTCTTTTTCAACATCATGCTCAAATTGGCAATAAATACTCAATCAGAGCCACCAATTCATACGGGCTTAGTCTCTTTTGAAAACTTTTAATTGATTCACTTGTGCAAGTCGCGGCTATCTAAGGTAAAATCGTTGACCTTATATAAAATACGAATGAGAGAGTCATATCCGTGCGTAATATTTTAGTCACTAACGCCCTACCATACGCCAATGGCCCTATCCATATGGGTCACTTACTCGGTTATATCCAAGCAGATATCTGGGTTCGTGCCATGCGTGCAATGGGACATGATGTGACTTATGTCTGTGCGGATGATGCTCATGGTACAGCCATTATGCTACGTGCAGAAGCCAATGGCATTTCTCCAGAACAACAAATTGCCAATGTGCAAAAAGAACACATCCGTGATTTTGATGGTTTTGGCGTGCATTTCGATCATTATGATTCAACCCATAGTGATGAAAACCGCTCTCGTGCCTCTGAAATTTATGTAAAAAACCGTGAAGCGGGTAATATTGCAGTTCGCCCTGTATCGCAACTGTTTGACCCAGAAAAAGGCATGTTCTTATCGGATCGTTTCATTAAAGGCACGTGCCCGAAATGTAAATCGGAAGATCAATATGGCGATGCGTGTGAAGTCTGCGGGACAACTTACAACGCGACTGAACTTTTAAACCCAAAATCGACTTTAAGTGGTGCAACGCCTGTTGAGAAATCTTCAGATCATTACTTCTTTAAATTGCCAAACTTTGGTGAATATTTACAGAAATGGACGCGTGATGAAGGTCGTTTACCTGTTTCAATTGCCAACAAGTTAGATGAATGGTTTGAAGCAGGTTTGGCAGATTGGGATATTTCTCGTGATGCACCGTATTTCGGTTTTGAAATTCCAGATGCGCCAAACAAATATTTCTATGTGTGGGTCGATGCGCCGATTGGTTATATGTCGAGTTTTGAAAACTACATTAAAACCAAACGTCCTGAACTCAACTTCGATGACTTCTGGAAAAAAGATTCTAAAAATGAAGTCTATCACTTCATTGGCAAAGACATCGTTTACTTCCATGCCCTGTTCTGGCCTGCAATGCTTGAAGGTGCAAACTACCGTACGCCGTCAGGTTTATTTGTGAATGGTTTCTTGACTGTAAATGGTCAGAAGATGTCGAAATCTCGCGGCACATTCATTAAAGCTGAAACTTATTTAGAACACTTAAATCCTGAATATTTACGTTACTACTTCGCGTCCAAACTGTCTGATAAAGTTGAAGATTCTGATTTAAACTTGGATGATTTCGTTCAGAAAGTAAACTCAGATCTAGTTGGTAAAGTGGTCAACATTGCCAGCCGCTGTGCAAAATTCATCAACACCAAGTTCGATAATAAATTATCAACAACTTGTGCAGAACCTGAATTGTTACAAAGCTTTATCGATGCGAGTTCTTCGATTGCGTCTCAATATGAAGCACGTGAGTTCTCTGCCGCGATTCGTGAAATCATGGCACTTGCAGATAAAGCCAACCAATATATCGATGAGAAAAAACCGTGGGCTTTAGCCAAAGTTGAAGGCGAAGAGCAACAAGTACACGATGTTTGTTCGGTGGGGATTAACCTGTTCCGTCAATTGGCAGTGTATTTAGCCCCAGTTCTTCCGACTTTAGCGGCTCAAGTTCAAGAGTTTTTAAAACTAGACCGCTTTGATTTTGCTTCTGCTCAAACGGCATTGGTTGATCATGAAATTGCATTGTTCCAACCTTTAATGCAACGTGTAGACCCGAAAGCGGTTGCGGCAATGGTCGATGCGTCTAAAGACTCTTTAGCGGCTGCGGCTGAACCTGTAAAAGTGGAAAAGAAAAAAGAGAAGAAGGCCGAGAAAAAGCCAGAGCCTAAAGTCGGTGAAGCTGAAATTATCGGTATTGAAGACTTTATGAAAGTTGACCTACGTGTTGCTGAAGTTTTAGAAGCTGCTACGGTTGAAGGTTCAGACAAACTGCTTCAATTGACTTTAAATGTAGGTGAAGCTGAACCTCGCAATGTGTTTAGCGGTATTCGTGAGTTCTATCAACCAGAAGACCTTAAAGGCAAATTGGTGGTGATGGTCGCTAACCTTGCACCACGTAAAATGCGTTTTGGTATTTCTAACGGTATGGTACTTGCAGCAGGTAATGGTGACGGCGTTTGGGTGATTTCACCTGAATCTGGCGCTAAACCGGGTGATAAAGTGTCTTAAGATTTAAGATTAAGAAAAGCCTCTACTGATGTAGGGGCTTTTATTTTTTAGCTAGCTTTTTGTCCTTGCAAATCATCTACAAGAGAAATTTTACTTTCATCAGATAAATCTTCATATTTAGATTTAAGATTATCTAGTAAATAAGAGTTAGATAACTTAAAATCTTGGAAAATTGAATACCAGCTTTTTACATAACATTTAATATTTCCATCATGTAATACTAATCCTTTTTCACCTTTATCTTTTTGACTGTTTAGATGAGATGTTATTGAAAAATCATCTTTAGAAATTTTTCTTCCAATTAAAATGAGTTCAAAATAAATTTCATCATTACTAAATTCAGGAAATTTAGACAAAATTTCTGCATAATCTAGCAATTGATTCATATGTTTCTTATTTAATGAAACACTTGGTCTTTTTATTTCAATAATTACACATTTGTATATAGGATTGTTTAAAGTATCAAAGGTTTTATTTTTTCTAGCTAAAAATAAATCTACTTGTCTATTTAGACCATCTACTACAACTTGATTAACTGCATCATTTTTATCTAAATCATCGGAACTAACATGATTAATACCTCTAATCTGATCTCTCAATCTTTGAGTTATTTTTGTAAATGAATCTTCCTCAGCACCTAAAATTTCGTATTGAGCGCCAAAAAGCCAAGTATTAGCCTCAATAATTTTTTGTAAATCAGGTGTTTCTAGTACCGAATTATAATGGTTATCCATTAACTCCTTTAGTTGATTTACCGCTAGCTCCCTTTTTTGTAAGGTCTCAATAGTGCTAATAATATTTTCTAAAGTGGTCGTTTTTAATTGTTTAGCTAATAAACCAACTTGAGTATCGCTTAAATCCAAAACATCATCCAAAACATCAAATATTGCATCATTTTCTTTAGATACTAAAAGTTTATCCAACATTCGAATAATAATTTTTAACGGTTTAGTCGCAAGATTAGCAAAAATTTTTGGGTCAGCTAAATATATACTTTTAACAGCATCCTTTGTATTTTTCTTTCGCCATAATGCATAGCTGCTATCATAACCAAGATAAGATGGGAAATAACCTTTCTCATCATAACTTTCTATTTTCGCATCAACATATTCTCTAAGATATTCTTCATAAATTTCTTTTAAGAAATCACTCATCTCTTTATTAATTTTTTTCAATATTTTTTGTTGCGATTCAGCATTAGAATCCATTTCTAGTTCATCTTTATTATAACTATCATTCCATGCTGATAAAGCATAACAACTCGTATAAAATTCAATCTTGTTATTTGCCTTACTTAATTCCTTATAGATAATTTTATGATGTGAATCAAGCAAATAATTGCATGATTTATCATGACTCAACTTTTCATGCCATCTTATAGCTTTTATTTTAAACTCTATATTATCGATCTGAACCGATTTTTCAAAACACGTATTTTCTAAAATTGGAACTTCAATTCCATTCAAAAATAGTTTTTTATGTGGATTTATGATCAATAACCAACTGAATTCCCTCTTCAAGCTATCTAGCAATGTTTCCTCTGCTGGGAACGGAATTTTAGGATATAATGAACTCAAAACAACATAAGTTCCTGATTTTATATTATTTAATAATTTATTCTGCTTTTTCTCTTCAATATATTCTCCACTGTATTGTGAAATAGTATCGGCAGAAATCTCAATTTTTACATTTTTATTATCCCATTTAGTAAACCAAGTAGCTTTATTAGCTAACTTATAAAAAGCTAATCGACCTCTACCATGCGAACCATGTTTATCATCATCATCTTTTTTATTTGATTCATTGAACTTTTCGAAACTATTATTCAGATTTGATAAATCGATACCATCACCATCATCAAAAATAGTAATTGACTCCAATGTATCTAATCCATTTTTTTGTAGATCTATGTGAACATTATTTGCTTTAGCATCAAAGCCATTCCAAACAAACTCAAAGATAGCTTTATAAGGCTCGGTACTTTTGAAATGCTTTTTTATACCTGTATCTGTAATCTGAGCTATACCACTAAAGTTTTTCATTTTTATAAGCCAATGTCTTTTCTAATCTAGTTAATAATAACCCACAACCAAATAATTTAATTCTAATGAAAAAATTAAATGTAATATCATTTTCTTAAACTCAACCTGACAGAAACACAGAAAAGAGTCACTATCAGATCAAGCCTTAACGCATATATTTACTTTGCTGGCTCTCCCCATTGGTTCGATTCAGGTTTAGTTTCTGAAACAGCCCAAATCAACAAAGGAATAAGCCCAATAATCGTAAGCGCCAAGAGCATCCACCAACCCGAACGGTTCACATCATGTAAGCGACGTGCCCCGACTGCCAGTGTAGGTAAAAAGAAGAACAATGAAAGTAAGCTCGAAATGGCATCTATTCCACCTTCGCTTACCCCCATAATACCTAGACTTAAACCAAGGATGAGTCCAATTAAAATCTGGAAAAGATAAAAATACCAATATTCTTTACGGCGAGCACGCCCCGAAAAATTAACGTAATTTTTTAAACATTTCATGGCCCAATCGAAGAAACCAAAATTCTCTTCGGCTTGCAATTGTTCTGTATGTTGATTATTTCTTTTTTCGAAAACGGGCTGGCGTGCGGCTAGCACATAAATATTAATAGCCTGATTTAAATTATTTACTGCAAAATCGACATTTTGACCACGTGCGGGTGAAATTTGGTCTTTCCATTCCAAATCAAAAAAGCTGTAACGCTTTCCATCATCCCCTTGGATTACACCTTCATTAATCTGGAAGTTAAAATCTACTAATGTACCTTTCATTATAAAGTTCCAATTGATATTCAATATTTTATTGTTGGAAATATCATCATACTGGAACATTTTATTTTATAAAACAAATTCCTGTAACCAGCTCTAAAATGCATTACTGGCAATGTTTAAAGGTTGTATCCATTCAATTTTTTTACACATAAAATCGATGCGAAAAATCATCTTATACCCAACACAAAATAGGACGATTTTCGCGATCTAAAATTTAAGGTGTTAAAGAATATTGAAGACAGTAAGTTGAAAAATAGATACACGAAAATTTTATGGCTCCACATGAAGCCATCTATTCGAATCTCTTCTCTTTAAACCGCTTGGCTCTTAATCACATGGTCAGTATTAAAATGCGTATGCGTTAAACGCGTTGCTGAGTTTTCAGTTAAAGGTTCAACCTCTTGTAGACTGTTTAAACAGCGGAGGGTTAAATCCATATATTGCTGAGTACCCTTAAATTTCCACGCAATTTCTTTTTCATCCAAACTACGAATCACGCGGGCAGGACTACCAACCACCAAGGAATTTGCTGGAATTTCAGCTTTGGCTTTTACCGTGCTATTGGCACCGACAATCGTATTTTCGCCAATAATAGCTTCATCTAAAATCACGCTGTTCATGCCAATTAAGACATTTTTAGCAATACGGCAACCGTGCAAAATTGCGCCATGTCCAATATGACCAAACTCTTCCACCACGGTCACATTGTTTGGAAAACCATGAATAATGCAGGAATCCTGCACATTGGCATTTTTATGAATATGAATGCCGCCGAAGTCTGCGCGCAAGGCAGCAAAAGGACCAATATAAGCCCCCTCTTCAACAATCACATCCCCAATTAAAACTGCTGTGGGATGCACATAAGCTTTTGGGCTAACCACTGGAATGACGCCATCGATGGCATAACAAGGCATAGTTTATTCCTTAAACTGTAGGGCTATATTTGAGCTTAGTAACTCGGCTCTTCCTGCTTTAAGCCGCCAAAACGCTTATAAAATTGTGGATGTGCAGGTGGCATTGAACCTTCTGACGTCCGTGCGATGTCGAGGAAGAATTCATCCCCTGCCAGTACCACGGTTTGATACAGATTACTGCTTAAATTACGTGAATTCAGCGACAGCCAGTTCGACGGCAATAATTCAAAGGGTAAATTCGGATCTTTCAATAAAATTCGACGGAATTGATGAATCAATAGAATACGAATCTGAAACGCTTGCATCGGATTCAGTTCTTCTTCACTTTCAACCAAATTAAAGAATTCTCTGAAATCACTGATGAACTTTTCATAACGCTGATGTAACTCTTGTACTGGCCAATTGATCTCGACCATACGTTTGACGGTTGGATAAGACTCTTGCCACAACTGTAAAGCTTCCGCTTTAAAGATCACCACTTGGTCGGTCATTTTTAGGCTAAGCAACAAATTTTGTAATTTGAGATGATCACAGCCCGGATACGCCATGACATTGGTGGCGATATTGGCAAAACCGAGCCATTCCAACTCTTTTTTCAAAGTGACTTTATTTTCCAGCTCAACAGAACTGAGTAACACCAGATCCCATTTTTGGTCCCATTCTTGTTGGGTGAAACTATAAATTTTCTGGTCTGCCATAATAAAGCGTTGGCGACTGCTTTCCGTGACACGGTAGTAACTGGTGCGTCCGATTTTCTCGGAAATCAGCCAACCATTTTGGACAAGGCGAAATACGGCTGTACGAACTGAACGCTCGTTAAAACCAAACACATCCATTAACTGAATTAAGCTGGCCAGACTAATAATGCCACCACGGTGAAAAATACAATCACCAAAGATGGTCATAATCAGCGAGGTACCGCTCAGTGCTTCGTTGCTAATGAAATCATCAATAACTTGTTTTAATTTTAGATTCATTTCGTTCAACTATTACCTTGTCAGATCAGAATGATAAATCATGCGATCTATCATTCAACTAAAACTTATGCCGATTTTCGAATATCAAAGACGCGTTGCGCTTTCCCCTCAGAACGTGGCAGGCTACCTTCTGGTAAAATTTCAACCATCACTGAAATACCCACCATGGTCTTGATTTGGGCTTTCAATAAAGCTGCAATTTGTGGGGTTAAGGTTTCACTCACATCTTTACGCATTTCAGCACGAATATGCAAAGTATCCAAGTGTCCTTTTTTGCAAATTTGAATTTGGTAGTTCGGCACCAATTGTGGAATATGTAAAATTTGCTCTTCAATTTGTGAAGGGAACACATTTACCCCACGAATAATCATCATGTCATCGCTACGACCAACGATTTTATCCATACGGCGCATAGGACGTGCAGTCCCTGGCAATAAACGGGTCAAGTCACGGGTACGGTAACGAATCACGGGCATCCCTTCTTTGGTAATGGTCGTGAATACTAACTCGCCCAACTCACCATCAGGGAGCACTTCACCTGTTTCAGGGTGAATGATTTCTGGATAGAAATGATCTTCCCAAATGGTTGGACCGTCTTTGGTCTCTAAACATTCCATTGCAACGCCAGGTCCCATCACTTCGGATAAACCATAGATGTCCAAGGCATTAATACCGAGACGATCTTCAATCTCGCGGCGCATTTCATTGGTCCAAGGTTCAGCACCAAAGATTCCCGTTTTGATTGAACAGTCTTTTGCGGTCCCAAATTTCTTTTCTAATGCTTCAATAATGTTTAAGCAATAGGATGGCGTCACCATCAATGCCGTCGGTTTAAAATCCTGAATCAATTGCGCTTGGCGTTCTGTTTGACCACCCGACATAGGAATCACGGTTGCGCCCAAACGTTCTACGCCATAATGCGCGCCCAGACCACCCGTAAACAGACCGTAGCCATAAGACACTTGAATAATGTCTTTATTTGACAATCCTGCTGCACGTAATGAGCGCGCAACGACATCTGACCAAACATGAATATCATTTTGGGTATAACCCACCACAGTTGGCTGACCTGTTGTACCCGATGACGCATGAATACGGATAATCTGTTCTTGTGGCACAGCAAACATGCCAAACGGATAGTTATCACGTAAATCTTTTTTGGTGGTGAACGGAAATTTTGCCAAGTCTTCTAAGCATTTGAAATCATCAGGATGTACCCCTGCTTCATCAAATTTCTTTTTATAGACTGGGCTATTTTGATAGGCGTGTTGCAGTGTCTTTTTCATGCGCTCCAATTGCACACTACGTAATTCATCCACTGATGCCGTTTCGATTTTTTCCATTGCATTGTTATTCATATTTTTAATTCCTTAAGCAGTCTTCCTGACTGCGGGTTAATTCATTTTGGGATAATGTCCTTAATCCACATTTTCTATAATCAGTGCGACACCCTGTCCTACGCCAACACACATCGTACACAGTGCATATTTTCCATTACGGCGCTTGAGTTCTTTCATCGCAGTAATCACCAAACGTGTCCCACTCATTCCCAGTGGATGGCCCAGTGCAATGGCACCACCATTTGGGTTGACACGCTGATCATCATCTTGTAAACCCAGTTCACGCATCACGGCGAGTGACTGAGCTGCAAAGGCTTCATTCAGTTCAATCACATCCATTTGATCGAGGGTTAAACCTGTCTGTTTCAGCACTTTTTGTACTGCAGGCACAGGACCAATACCCATGTATTTGGCTTCAACCCCAGCTTGGGCAATTGCCACCACTTTCGCCAGTGGTTTTAAACCGTGTTTAGATGCAAAGTCTTGGCTGCCCAATAATATACAAGCCGCGCCATCGTTTACACCTGAGGCATTGCCCGCAGTGACCGAACCACCTTCTTTACGGAATGGAGCTTTTAAGGCCGCCAAGGTATCGACTGTGGTCTCCGCACGTGGATGCTCATCAGTATCAATGGTCATACTGTTTTTCTTACGGTCTTGAATAGTCACAGGCAAAATTTCTTCTGCCAAAATACCATTTTGCTGCGCCAGTGCAGTTTTTTGCTGACTGCGGTAGGCAAATAGGTCTTGGTCATCACGGCTAATTTGATACTTTTCAGCCACGTGTTCAGCCGTTTCAGGCATGCTATCAACACCAAAGTTCGCTTTGAATTTTGGATTGATAAAACGCCAGCCAATCGTGCTATCAAATATTTCAGGCGTACGGCTAAATGCCGTCGTCGCTTTAGATTGTACAAACGGTGCGCGACTCATCGACTCCACACCACCTGCCAATACAAACTGGACTTCTCCCGATTTAATGGCACGTGCCGCCAGTCCTACTGCATCTAAACCAGAAGCACATAAACGATTCACGGTAATTGCAGGAACCGAATCGGGTAAACCCGCCAATAAGGATGCCATACGCGCGACATTACGGTTGTCTTCACCTGCTTGGTTGGCACAACCTAAAATCACCTCATCCAGTTCATTCCAAGGCAAATGCGGATGTTGATTTTTCAAATACTGAATCGGTAATGCGGCTAAGTCATCAGCACGAATGCCACTTAAACCACCAGCATAGCGACCAATCGGCGTACGAATACCATCTAAAATATAAACTTGTTCCATTTGTCTTCTTCCTTTAGCCTGCAATAAGAAATTGTTGTGATTGCGGGCTATGTTGCACCTGTCCTCGTGCAGCTTTCTTCGCTAAATATATACTGGGTCTGTAGCGTTCTTCACCATAAACACGATACAGATTTTTTAGAATTTGTAAAATAGTGTTGTATCCTATTTTTTCCGCCCACTGGAATGGACCTTGCGGATAATTCACACCATATTTCATTGCAGAATCAATATCTTGCTCAGATGCAATACCATGTAAAACCGCTTCACACGCTTCATTCACCAACATTGAAATGGTTCGTAACACATAAAGTCCTGCATGATCCTGTGTCCAGAGTGGTATCACATTCATACCAATGAACAAAATATCAACAACAGACCGATCAACTTCCGAACATACCACTGAAGCTACAACAGGAATCGCTTTGGCTTGCGTCCAATCTGCATGCCAATCCATCAACACGACTTTCTGATCTGCATAATCCAGATCAACTGACTCGCCCAATGAAAGACGGATTGAAACTTCACCGACTAGGATTTCATCCTGCACACCTTCTTGAAACTTCACTTCAAGGTGCGAGGCATGTGCCAAACGCTGAATCAAGCCTGAAGAATGTTTCCAATCACCTTTGACCGTTACCGCCAGTTTCTCAACCGATTTGGCATAACGTACAGGCAATTCAAACTGTGGGCTTGGCGTTGCTTGTGCATAATCGTAAAAACCTTGTTGGGTTTTACGACCCAAACAACCTGCATCGACCAATTCTTTTTGAATCAACGATGGACGATAACGTGGCTCATAAAAGAATTCTTGATAGACACTTTGTGTGACCGAGAAATTGACATCCTGACCAATTAAATCAGTCAATTCACACGGTCCCATGGCAAAGCGACCACATTCACGCAGAATAAAATCTAATTGTTCAGGGCGTATGACATTTTCCTGTAACGCACGGAAGGCTTCCGCATAATATGGACGCGCCACACGATTCACAATAAAACCTGGGGTTGATTTTGCCAAGACTGGCACTTTTTGCCATGACTTCATCAAGTCCAACAAGGCATCTGCAATTGCTGCTGAACTTTTTAAGCCGCGGATAATTTCCACCAGTTTCATTACAGGTGCAGGGTTAAAAAAATGTAAGCCCACGACACGCTCTGGATGTGGAATTGCAGCCGCAATGGCGGTAATCGAAATTGAAGAGGTATTCGATGCAAAAATGGTTTCTTTCGAGCACACTTCGGCCAACTGTTGAAATAAGCTTTGCTTTACTTCTTTCTTTTCCACAATCGCTTCAATAATCAGTTGCGCGGATGCTAACTGTGACAATTCCTGTGCAATGCTTAAATTGGCAAAGGTGCTGTCATACAGTTCCTGCGTCATTTTTCCTGCTTGCACACGTTTCGTCAGCTGCCCAGCAAGTTGCTGTAATGCAGCTTCAGTTTTTGTCGCGTCTACATCATACACAAAGGTTGGATGTCCATGCATCGCAGCCAATTGGGCGATACCAATTCCCATGGTACCCGCACCAATTACAGCGACAGGCGCCTGCTGTAAATTGATCTTTTCCATGTTTTAGCAACCTTTATATTCTGGAGTACGCTTTTGCATAAAGGCTTGTACGCCTTCACGGTAATCACTTGAACGACCCGCCAAACGCTGTAAATCACGTTCTAGAATCAACTGATCATCTAAATTATTGTGTGCAGCCGCATGAATGGCTTTCTTAATCAGAGATAAACCATAGGTCGGTTGTTTCGCCAAATGTTCCGCCAGTTTTTGCGATTCAGCTTTCAAGGCATCATCTTCAACCACTTGCCAAATCATGCCCAATTGCACGGCTTGCTCTGCTGGAATTTTATCGCCCAACATGGCTAAGCCCATGGCCTGAGCACGACCGACCAAACGCGGTAGGAACCATGTGCCACCAGAATCTGGCACTAAACCTAAGCGACAAAACGCTTGGATAAATGACGCTGATTTTGCAGCAATCACCAAGTCACAAGCCAAAGCAATGTTGGCACCCGCACCGGCTGCAACACCATTCACGGCACAGATCACAGGTTTAGGCATTTCAGTAATCAGTTTGATCAACGGGTTGTAATATTTTTCAATTGATAACCCTAAATCGGGTGCATCTGCATTGGGGTCCACCACACGGTCATTTAAGTCCTGACCTGCGCAGAAACCACGACCTTCCGCCGAAATTACCACTGCACGAATATTGCTGTCTTTAGACCATGCTTTGAGTACGCTCGAGACTTCTTTGTGCATAGCTTCATTAAAGCTATTGAGTTGTTGTGGACGGTTAAAAGTGAGATAACCCACTGCATTTTTTTCTTCAACAATTACGGTTTGGTATTCCATTACACACCTCTAAATTCTGGTTTTCTTTTCTCTAAAAAGGCATTGATGCCTTCTTGACGATCTTGTGTTGCCGCCAACCAAACAAAATGCTGACGTTCCAGCTTTAAGCCTTGGCTTAAGGTCACTTCATGAATCGATTTTAAAGATTGCTTAATCACACGAATCGCCAATGGTGCTTGTTTGGCAATTTTCTCTGCCAATTCCACGGCATATTGCACGGTTAAGCCCACAGGACACACTTGGCTGGTAATGCCATGTTGCAGCGCAGTTTGCGCAGAAATCATTTCACCTGTCATCGCCCAACGCATGGTGAGTTGCTGTCCGACCAAACGTGCTAAACGCTGCGTACCGCCTGCGCCTGGCAACATGCCGAGTCCAATTTCAGGCAAAGCAAATTGTGCATTTTCACCCGCAAGCACGATATCGCCATGCAGTGCCAGTTCAAAACCTGCACCAAAGGCATAGCCGTTAATGGCCATAATCAGCGGTTTAGAAAATTCATCGATGCGTTTCCACAACTGTGGACGTAGATCTTGCTGAATACTGACCACATCCAGCTTAGACAATTCATTCAGGTCTGCACCTGCGGCAAAACATTGTGAATTGCCTGTAATCACCACCACTTTGACCGATGAATCTGCTTCGAACTGTTGCAGGCAGTCGGCAATTTCTTGCAAGGTGGCATTGTTTAAGGCATTGCGTTTTTCAGGTCGGTTCAGTTCAATCAGGATTACGCCTGATTTTGGAGAACTGGTTTTAATGTATTCCATCATGCAGCTCCTTGTTCAGGCTTATTCGTCAAAGCTCAAACGAACATTGGCTGAAGTTGGCAATGCCTGACAGCTCAACACATAACCTTTTTCGACTTCATCTTGTTCAAGACTATAGTTAATCGCCATTTCGACCTGACCTTCGAGCACCTTACATTTACAGGTTGCACAGACACCGCCTTTACAGGCATACGGTAAGTCTGCACCTGCACGCAGTGCTGCATCTAAAATGCTGTCATCCTGTTTAGACACTTCAATAATCAGTTCACGGCCATCCAGAATAATGTTGACCTTTTCTTCGCTACGGCTTTCGATTTGCTGTGCTGTTGCGCGTGGTGCCGTGCCCGTGTTAAAGCGTTCGGTGTGAATTTTGCTGCGCTCAATACCGAATTCTGGCAATACGGTTTCCACAGCGGTCATCATTTCTTCTGGACCGCAGGCAAAGCAATGATCTGTGTCTGCCTGAATCAATTGAGCTTTGAACAGTTGCTGTAATTTTTCTGCATCAATGCGACCATTAAAAATTTCACTGTCGTTCATTTCGCGAGAAAAGATATTGATCAGTTGTAAACGCTCTTTAAAACGGTCTTTTAAATCCATGATTTGTTCTGCAAACATGGTTTGTTTCCAAGAACGGTTGCCATAGACCAAAGTAAACTGTGCATCTGCTTGGCGGTTCAGAACCGATTTCACAATCGATAAGATTGGGGTAATCCCACTGCCCGCAGCAAAACCAAGGTAATTTTGACCGCCCACTTTGGCGGCTTTTTGGAAGAACACGCCTTGCGGTGGCATCACTTCAAGTACATCGCCTGCTTTTAAGTGATCATTGGCCCACGTTGAAAATTGCCCTTGATCAATTTTCTTGATCGCAATACTCATGTCTTCTGCGACATCGCTACAAATCGAGTAGCAACGACGTAATTCGCCTTCATCAGTCATATGACGAATGGTTAAGTGTTGTCCTGGTTGATATTCAAATGCAGCAAACTGCTCAGGTGCCAAATCAAATGCAATGCAAATTGCCTGTTCAGTTTGGGGCTGAATGGATTTAATTGTTAATGGTACAAATTGGCTCATCTAAAATTCCCTCTTTCTTTTCGATTTTTCAATATGTGTCAGACAGGTGTGCGTTGGAAATGTCTTGAATTAAATGCATTTGAAATAATCGAAAGGTTCTAAGCAGTCTTGGCAACGATATAAGGCTTTACATGCTGTCGAACTAAATTCACTTAATAATTTGGTGTGCTGACTGTGGCAACGCGGACATTGAATGCCATCGGTCAAAGCGACATGCGTACCACAACTGTGAGCATTGCCCTGCGGCGGTGCAATTCCATATTGCTGCAATTTTTCTTTGCCCGCTTCACTCATCCAATCCGTGGTCCACACTTCGGAAAGATCCACCACCACTTTTACTGGCGTCAAACCTTTGGCTGTAAAAGCTTGGGTAATATCTGCCGTTAAGACATCTGTCGCCGGGCAACCGCTATAGGTGGGCGTGAGTCGCACGACAATTTCATTCTGGGCGTTGAGTTCAACACCACGAATCATGCCTAAGTCGAGTACCGACAAGACTGGAATTTCAGGATCAGAGACCTGCGCTAACACACTCCAGCATTCATCTGCGACATGTCGAATTAAATTCATACGACTCACTCCCTGTGATTTCGTTTTACCAAGCCATATTTGGATATGAACGTTGCATATATTGCAGTTCTGCAAGAATGTAACCTAAGTGTTCCGTGTGCAGTCCTTGTTTTGCGCCACTGCGGTAGGCACCTGTTTCTGGCAGACGGAGTTGCATACGGGCAAGTTCGGATTGCACAGTCTCAAGCCATTGATCTTTTAAAATCTGAAGATTCGGAATTAAACCTGCATCCACCAACTGCATTTCATCAGCGCTGAGTTGGAACAGTTCTTGAGTAAAACGCCATAACTGGTTTAAACCATTTTGAGTTTTTTCATGTGCTTCGGCAGTGCCCAAGCTCAAACGCTCCATCCATGTGGTCGAGAAACGTAAGTGATATTTCACTTCTTTTAAAGATTTGAGTGCAAATGCAGAAACATCGGCATGGCTACTGTTGGTTAATGCTGCCAACAACAATGCGTGGTAATGATCCATCAACCATTGACGTACCATGGTTTGTGCAAAATCACCATTTGGCTGTTCAGCCAACAATAAATTACGGTATTCACGCTCGGTTCTGAAATACGCCAGTTGGTCTTCATCACGACCTAAACCTTCAATCTGACCTGCAAGGCTTAAGGCTGTGCGTGCCTGACCCAGTAAATCCAGACCAATATTGGCTAAAGCAATATCGAGTTCTAACTCTGGCGCATGTCCACACCATTCAGCCAAACGGTGTGACAGGATCAACTGGCTATCGCCCACATGTAACAGAAATTCTGCTAAAACTTGCTTACTCATGGTTTTTCTCCCTTCCCTTACATGTGCTCAATGCCATCTGGAATGTTGTAAAACGTTGGATGGCGATAAACCTTGTCTAAAGACGGATCGAAAAATTCTGGTTTTTCATCGGGCTGAGAAGATCTAATCAGTTCAGATTTAATCACCCAAATACTGATGCCTTCATTACGACGCGTATACACATCACGTGCATTTTGCAGTGCCACTTCATCATCTGGTGCACGAATACTGCCCACGTGACGATGGCTTAAACCTTGTTTACTACGGATAAACACTTCGTAAAGTGACCAGTTATTTTTGTTATCCATGACCTTATTTCCCTTCATTTCCGATCTGTTTTAAGCAACTTTCTGTGCTTGCTGCTGTTCTTGCTGTTTCTTGGCATACACGGCGGCAGATTCACGTACCCATGCACCGCCTTCCCATGCTTTACGACGCGCTTCAATACGTTCATGGTTACACGGACCTTTGCCCGCAATCACATCAAAGAATTCATTCCAATTCACTTCACCAAATTCGTAATGACCTGTGTCTTCGTTGAATTTTAAGTCTGGATCTGGAACGGTTAGGCCAAGTTGCAAGACTTGTGGCACGGTGTTATCGACAAACTTTTGACGTAAAGCATCATTACTAAAGAGTTTGATTTTCCACTGCATGCTTTGCGCACTGTTTGGAGAATTATCATCACTTGGACCAAACATCATCAGCGCTGGCCACCAGAAACGGTTCACGGCATCTTGTGCCATTTGTTTCTGTTCTTCGGTGCCGTTTGCCAACTGCATCATGGCTTCAAAGCCTTGGCGTTGATGGAAACTTTCTTCTTTACAAATACGCACCATAGCACGCGCATAAGGACCATATGACGTACGGCATAGCGCAACCTGATTCACAATTGCAGCGCCATCCACCAACCAGCCAATCGCAGCCACATCTGCCCACGTGAGTGTTGGATAGTTAAAAATCGATGAATATTTCATCCGCCCTGCAATCAGCTTATCCATCATGTCATCACGGTCAGCCCCTAAAGTTTCAGCGGCACTGTAGAGGTACAACGCATGCCCTGCTTCATCTTGAACTTTTGCCAATAACACCGCTTTACGTTTTAACGATGGTGCACGTGTAATCCAGTTACCTTCTGGCAACATGCCCACAACTTCAGAGTGTCCGTGCTGACCAATTTGGCGAATTAAAGTTTTGCGGTAGGCATCTGGCATCCAATCCTTTGGCTCAATTGAAATGTCCTTTTCAATGCGCTGATCAAAAGCTTGTTGTTGGTTATTCATTTTTCCCTCACTTATCCTAAGTGTCGATACAATTAAATTAAAACGATACACAAATAAAATCAATATTAATTTTAAGGTATCATTTAATTAAATTTTACACTTATGCTTAAGATATTGTTTTTAATAAATTTAGTTGGAATTAAATTTTAGTTTGATTTTTTTACCTACGAATTACGATTGACTTTTACACTTTTTAATACCAAATTATGAAACATCAAAATTAAAAAACATCTTAAAACGTATCATAAAAGGAGTTTTACCATGCTAGAGTTAGACAACAACTCTGTGGAGCAACACGATACAACTGAAGAGCACCAAACTCAGATGCTTAAAACCCTAAGTTCTTTGGTGTATGGACAAGAATATTCTTCTCAGGCGGAATTACGTACGGTTTATCATGCCATTACAGGTGAAGCGATTTACCAAGTCAGTAGCCATGGCATTAACACCAAAGCCGTTGTAGATTATGCGAAAAAGCAAGGGGCAGAAATTGCCACATGGACGTTCCACCAACGTGCCAATGCCTTAAAACAAGTGGCACAATATTTATTAGAGCGTAAAGAACACTATTACGAACTGGCTAAAGCAACGGGCTGTACCCGTAAAGATGCGTGGATTGATGTCGAAGGCGGCATTGGAACTTTGTTTGCCTACTCGAGCCTTGTGCGTCGTGAACTTAGTGATGAAACGGCACTGGTTGAAGATGCATGGATTCCATTGTCTAAACACGGTAATTTTGGTGCTAAACATATTCTAACCGCTAAAGCGGGTGTGGCATTACATATTGATGCCTTCAACTTTCCAATCTGGGGCATGTTAGAAAAAATTGCCCCAACACTTTTAGCAGGTGTGCCATGTATTGTGAAACCTGCAACCGAAGGTGCTGAACTTACCCATGCGGTGGTGAAAGATATCTTGGCAAGTGGCTTCCTACCAGCAGGTTCATTGCAGTTAATCTGTGGTCAAATTTATGATTTAATTGAACATCTAAACCCACAAGATACTGTTACGTTCACAGGTTCAGCAGCTACAGGACAAAGCCTACGCGCGAATCCACACCTAAACCAATACTCAATTCCATTCTGTATGGAGGCCGATTCTGTCAACAGTGCGATTTTGACCGAACAAGCCAACGACGAAACCATTGATTTGTTTGTACGTGAAGTGTTCCGTGAAATGACCACCAAAGCAGGACAAAAATGTACCGCGATCCGTCGCGCCTTTGTTCCCGTAGCTTTGCTCGACACCGTACAAACACGTTTAGTGGCTAAACTACAAAAAGTCGTGGTGGGCGACCCTGAAATTGAGGGCGTGACCATGGGTGCTTTGGCGAGTGTGAAACAAAAGTTCAGCGTCGCTGAAAAAGTGGAACAACTCAGCCAAGATGCCAACGTGGTATTGGGTGGACACTTACGCCAAGACTTCGAAATTCAAGCAAAAAATCCTGAAAAAGGTGCTTTTTATCCACCCACTTTATTGCTGTGTGAACAACCGACTCAAGCCAAACATATTCACGAAGTGGAAGCATTTGGTCCAGTTTCTACCCTCATGCCGTATCAAAATCTGACTGAATTGGCAGATTTGGTGGCGCGTGGTGAAGGCAGCTTGGTGGCTTCTGTGGTGCGTAATGTCGATGAAAATATTGAAGCTCTAATTACCAAAATTGCCCCATGGCATGGTCGTGTACACATTCTGGATGCGGAAAGTGCGAAAGAAAGTACCGGACATGGTTCGCCACTTCCATACTTGGTGCATGGTGGTCCAGGACGTGCAGGTGGCGGTGAAGAACTTGGGGGTTTACGTGCCGTAAAACATTATATGCAACGTACCGCTTTACAAGGCTCACCAAATGCCATGACCCAAGTCGGTCATAGCTGGACAGCAGGTGCGCAAGTATTTGAAGACCGCGTACATCCGTTCAAAAAAGACTTTGATGAACTGCGCGTGGGTGAACGTTTACTCACGGCACGTCGTACCGTAACCGAAGCCGACATTGTGAATTTTGCCTGCCTAAGTGGCGACCATTTCTATGCACACATGGATAAGATTGCTGCGGCTGACTCCTTGTTTGGTGATCGCGTGGCACATGGTTACTTCATTGTTTCGGCTGCCGCAGGCTTATTTGTCGATGCAGCAGCAGGTCCAGTCATTGCCAATTATGGTATGGATAACCTGCGTTTTGTCGAACCCGTGAAAATTGGCGATACCATTCAAGTCGAATTGACCTGTAAGCAAAAAACACCAAAACCACTACGTGATCCAGAGCAAAAACCGCATGGTGTGGTGGTTTGGGACATTAAAGTCAAAAACCAACGTAATGAATTGGTGGCCACTTATGACATTTTGACCTTGGTTGAACGGGCTGCCTAAGTCTGATGTATAACAAAAGAGAATCATATGATTCTCTTTTTTTTATAATAAAAAATAAATGTATCTTTTTATCACAAAGTGATTGACCCCGCCTGATTTAACCCGTAGATTAAAAATAAGACGATACACAATAAAAACAAAAATAAATATAAAAGTATCAAATAACCTCAAACAGTCAGCACAGGAAGTTGCGTGATGAACGATAAATCCATCGATATAGAATTGGTTGAAAGGACGATTCAACCAGAAACACAAAATTTTGAACACCACCCAGTTTCAAACCATTCGCCTACGCATGATGAAACGGCACAAACTCGTAGCAGTGCCTACCATTGGTATGTGGTGGTCATTTGTATGGTGGCCTACATTCTTTCTTTTGTAGATCGTCAAATTTTATCCTTGATGATTGAACCGATTAAGCATGACCTAATGCTGAGTGACACCCAATTCAGCTTGTTGCAAGGTTTAGCATTTTCATTGTTCTATGCTGTTATGGGTGTACCGATTGCAGCCCTTGCCGACAAAAAATCTCGGATTAAAATTATTGCAATTGGGATTGCCTTCTGGAGTTTTGCTACGGCGGCCTGTGGTCTAAGCAAGAATTTTCTGCAAATGTTCCTGTCTCGTTTAGGTGTTGGTGCAGGTGAAGCAGCACTTTCTCCAGCCTTCTATTCGATTGTTGCAGACTTATTTCCAAAGGAAAAACTGGGGCGCGCCTTAGGTCTGTATGCGATTGGTGCTTTTATTGGTTCAGGACTTGCCTTTTTAATTGGGGGGTATGTGATTGGTTTACTCAAAAATGTAAACTTGGTAAGTCTACCCTTGATTGGTGAGGTTAAAACATGGCAACTCACTTTTATGCTTGTTGGCTTACCGGGTGTATTATTGGCCTTACTGATGATTCTGACCGTGCGTGAACCTGAACGTAAAGGTTTGAAAATTGATCAAGATGGTCAAGTGCTAAAAGCCTCTTTCAAAAATTCGATTGCCTTCATTAAAACCCATAAAAAAACCTTCTTCTGTCATTTTATCGGCTTCTCTTTTTACACCATGATGCTGTACGCATTACTCGGTTGGGCACCAGCCTTCTATATGCGTAATCATGGCTTAGATGCCAGCCAAACCGGTTATATTCTTGGCACGATTATTTTGGTTGCCAATACCTCAGGCGCATTATTCTGCGGTTGGCTCATCGACTGGTTCTCTAAACGTGGTTATAGCGATGCAGCCATTCGTAGTGGCATGATTGGCTGTGCAGCCTTGATTATACCAAGCGTTTTATTCACCCAAGTTGATAATATGTATCTCTCATTTGCGCTAATTTTTGTGGCAATGTTCTTCTCGACTTTTCCAATTCCAGCCTCAGCAGCAGCAACACAAATGCTCACGCCCAACCAGTTACGTGCCCAAGTTTCCGCCAAGTTCCTTTTGGTGTCAAACTTGATTGCTTTAGGCATTGGAACCACGGCAGTTGCTTTAATTACCGATAAATATTTCCAAAACACCGTGATGGTGGGCAATTCCATTTCAATTGTGAATGCTGTAGCAGGTGTACTCGGTACATTGTTACTATACAAAGGCTGCCAATATTATCGTGACAGTATTCAAGTGGAAAAACAGGCTGAACACGCACAATAACGATGTGACATTCAATCTATACAGCGAAAGGTTTGCCTTTCGCTTTTTTATTTTTTCTCTCCAAATGAAATTTATTTTATCCGTCGTCTTTTAAACCTTCATTCAGCTCGGCATCCCCTGCATCTTCATTCAAAGGAAAAAGGAGCTTTAAATCTCTATTTTATTGACTATTCATAATCATTTTTTAATTGATAAAAGAAATTGATTATGTCGAGACATCAATACCCTATCCCAACTCTACTGCTTGAGAAGATTGATTGTGCATCAGAATGATGGCAATAAATCTAGTATATTAAAATAATTCCAATATACTAGATTAAGACTTTCATCAGGCTCAGGCATGGACATTCATCAACAGATTTCTCAGCGTATTCGTGAACTACGAATGGCACGTGGTTATACCTTAGAAGAACTTGCTGCACGTAGTGAAGTTAGCCGCGCCATGATTTCCATGATTGAACGTGCTACAGCCAACCCGACTGCGGTGGTGTTGGATAAACTTGCGAATGGATTGGATGTTTCGCTTGCCAGTTTATTTACAGGCACGAAAGCACCTACGCCTTTTAATCCACTTTTACGCCATGCGGAGCAACCTGTTTGGCAAGATCCTGAATCCGCATATATCCGTCGTAGTCTCACGCCTCAGGGAGAGGCTTCATCCACACAATTGGTCGAAGTACTTTTTCCAGCACAGGGACGGGTCACCTATGATGTGCCACAACGTAATCACAGCATTCAACAGCAAATTTGGATCATTGCAGGACAATTGGATATTCAGTTGGGTGAACAAACTTATCAATTGAATCAGGGTGATTGTCTTGCCATCTGTTTAGACCGTCCAATTATTTTTAGCAATCCTAAAGCGGAACCTTGTCATTATATTTTGGCGATTGAAGCTACTAAAAGCTCAATAAACACATAAACTTTTCACCCTGCTTGGAGTTGCATATGTCGCAAAGTGAAGCCTCAGCAACCGAATTCGAACTCATTGACTGTAATGAAGCTGCGCATGCAGTTGCCATTCTAGACATTCTAAATGAAGCGATACTGAATTCCACCGCTCTATATGACTATCAGCCACGCACACTACAAAGTATGCAAACATGGTTTGCCACCAAACGGCAGCATGGTTTCCCTGTGCTTGGCATCATCAACCCGACTGGGGAATTACTCGGTTTTGCGACATGGGGAACCTTTAGAGCCTTTCCCGCCTATAAATATACGGTTGAGCACAGTGTATATATTCATCATGCACATCGTGGTTGTGGACTGAGTAAAATCTTGATGCAAGCCCTAATTGAAAAAGCACAACAGCAACAATTGCATGTGATCGTGGGCTGTATCGATGCCGACAATGCTGCCAGCATTCAATTACATCAAAAGCTCGGTTTTACCCATTCAGGCACGATTCAACAGGCAGGGTTTAAATTTGGGCGTTGGTTAGATGCCGCATTTTACCAACTGACGCTTACGACCCCGCTACATCCTCAGGATGGTTAAACTCAATTCCATCTCTTTAAAAATAAAAAAGAGAGCATTGTGCTCTCTTTTTAGAATAGAAAAAACGGTTTAACTGGCTTGCTGAAATTCACTTAAATGCTTAATTTCATAGGGCAAACCCACATAATTTTCTGCCAATGTGGTTTGTCCTGCCAATGAACCGAGGATATAGCTCAATTCAGCCTGTTTAATCTTATGATCAAACTCGCTTTCGGTTTCAAAGCGATGCAATAAATGGGTCATCCACCAAGAAAAGCGTTCTGCTTTCCACACCCGTTGCAAACATTTTTCCGAATATTCATCAATGCCCTGCTCGGAACCTTCTAAGTAATACTGAATTAAGGCACTGGATAAATAGGCAATATCTGATGCTGCTAGATTTAAACCTTTCGCGCCTGTCGGTGGGACAATATGCGCGGCATCGCCTGCCAAGAACAGTTTGCCAAAGCGCATCGGTTCAGTTACAAAGCTACGTAGTGGTGCAATGCTTTTTTCAATCGATGGCCCTGTGACGAGTTTTTCCCGACTTTCAGGGTCTAGGCGGTTTTTCAATTCATCCCAAAACTGTTCATCAGACCAATTATCAACATGATCGGTCAATGGCACTTGTAAATAGTAACGGCTGCGCGTTTCTGAACGCATACTGCACAAAGCAAAGCCACGCTCCGACTGTACATAAATCAATTCATCGGACACAGGCGGTACATCGGCCAGCACACCCAACCAGCCAAAAGGATAGACTTTTTCAAAGGTTTTAATCTTATCTTCAGGCACACTGGCACGACACACGCCATGAAAACCATCGCAGCCTGCAATAAAATCACACTCAATTTGATACGACTGGTTTTGATATTCAAAATTCACTTTCGGCTGCATATAAAAATCATCAATCTGCACATTGTGTGCTTCATAATATGAGCTCAAACCCGCTTGCTCACGAGCATGCATTAAATCTTTGGTGACTTCAGTTTGACCATACACGGTCACTTGCTTACCGCCTGTCAGTGCAGCTAAATCCAGTCGGTGCTTCTGTCCTTGGGTCAGAATTTCAATCCCTGAATGCGGTAAACCATGCGCCTTGAGATTTTGATCGACACCTGCTTCGGTCAACAAATCCACCGAAACCTGTTCCAAAATTCCTGCGCGGATACGCGATGACACATAGTCAGCACTGCGCTGTTCAATAATGACATGCTCAATTCCTGCTTTATAGAGCAACTGCCCCAGTAATAACCCTGCGGGACCTGAACCAATAATTGCCACTTTGGTTTTTACAATTTCCATGCTGTTCATCCTTGTTCGTTCCTTGTTTTAGATTACGCCGGGATGTTTTTTTGAGCTATATCGCCATATTGAAATTGACCGTATATCATTAGAGTTGTCCGTATATCGGACAAAAGTCATTCATTTTTCAGGATAAGCCGTATGGAAGCTCAGCAGAACAAAGTCATACATCCACATTCACAAGACGTCATACTTCAAGCCGACTACATTGCAGGTTTAGCCAAAGGCTTACATATTTTGGAGGCCTTCGGAGTCGATCGACAACGCCTGAATGTGACCCAAGTGGCTGAACGCACAGGTATCAGCCGTACTGCGGCTAGACGGCATTTAAAAACCTTGAAATTTTTAGGTTATTTGGAAACCGATGAACATTATTTTTGGTTAACCCCGCGAGTCTTACGTTTTTCCAGTGCGTATTTAAGTTCAGCACATCTGCCTAAAGTGGCCCAATCTTTACTGAATTTACTGTGTGCACAGACATCTCTAACCTTTTCCATGGTGGTTTTAGATGAACATGAAGTGGTGCCGATTGCCCGAAGCTATCTACCACAACAAGATCAGTTTCGGGTTAATCCGTATGGTATGCATTTGGGCAATCGCCTGCCTGCCCATGCCACTTCAACAGGTAAAGTTTTACTAGCCGCTTTATCTACAGAAGCACAACACGCTTGGGTAGAAAAATACGGGCTAAAACGCTTAACCCCGCTCACCATTACCGATAAAAATCAATTCTATGCCGAACTCGATAAAGTGGCTTTATCGGATTATTGCCTGTCGAAAGAAGAACATGAATTAGGCATTATTGCACTTGCTGTACCCGTATTAAATGCACAAGGTCAGACCATTGCCGCCATTAATTGTATGTCGCAAAGTAACCGCACCAGTGAAGAGTATTTAATTCAGCAAGTTTTACCGTTGTTGAGACATGCGGCAAATGAATTGCGGGGCTTAATTTAAAACACCCTCAGACTTAAGCCCTACTCAGACAACTCAATATTGGACCTTTAATTTAGCAAATGTAACTGAACAAATAGCACCTATGTATGCAGCATAAAAAAAGCCACGGCAATTGCATGGCTTTTTTTCAATTTTATGAGATAAAAATAAGTGCTATACCCGCTTATTTCACAGGAATCATAAGATGTTGATAAGGGGTTCCTGACCACATGATATAAGGAACTGTGGTATCAGGTTGAGCACTTTTCGGATACATATCATAAAAACTTTGTGATGCACCTACAATCATGACATGCGGACCTGTTTCCACCCAATGATTGTTTGCGGTTGGTTTAGTGGCATAGGGGTCGACATTGCTCGCGTCAGTCCCTCCCATAAGCATGTACATAAAACCAATTTTACCTTCTACTGGTTTTTTATGACCAATCCAAGCTTCTGCCCATGCTAATGCAGCGGGGTCCATACACATGGGGTCTGGGCCAGGTGTTGCAGGATTATCGGGCATGCAGGTAAAGTTATTTTTTCCTTTACGCAAAACACGCATTTTTCCATTGGCATCCATTACCACGATAGTCGCTTCTGCACTGACATTCATTGGTGCCGCACTCATAGCACTCATCATCGCTTTTTTATCATTCGCGGAATGCGAGCTATGCATTGCCATCATGTCCATACCAGAACCGTTGTGATCATCCATAGCGAAAGTCATGGAGGACAATAAAGAAATACATCCAGCAGTTATTAAAAATTTGAGGAAATTCATGGCATATCCTCCGATTTTGAGGTTAGATGGGTAATGCCAACATACGTTCTGCACTACACTTGCCATAGCTTTTAAAAATGGAATGAAACTCAAGATTATCATTCTTGTCATGTCTATTTTTTAACCACAACAAGACAAAGTCAATATCATGGATACCTTATATTACAAAACAAAAGTTTAGATAAAAATCAGTACTATGGTACTTCACTCAATTCATTCCGTGTTTCTTTTTGCTTTATATAATTTTCGGAATTTTGTATGACTAATAATACTACTACACAAACAAGCCAATTATTAATCTTGGAAAGCATCGGCTTAAGCAGGATTCGAGCTAATTAGAAAATCTTTTTCGGATAAATCTAGCTCCCTTAAACTACTAAAAAATTCTTGATCATACGCATCTTTTTTTTTGGTCAGTTATATTGTTATCAGACATTGCGATTTCTCCATTAGATTGATATTTCTGTCCATGATTAGTCGACTTATCACAACCAATCAATAAAATACTAGTCCCAAAAACATACAGATATTTTTTACCATGTGACAGGATCCTGATCATTAGCTGTTGGAAGAAAACTATCTATTAACTTCTTTGGGTCTTCTTTTGTATATTTTATAGGATTAGGTGGGAATACTTTATATGGTACCTCTATTTTTTTAAATCATCAAAAAGCCGATAAGGAGTAACTGCTTTAATATATACATAATAAGTTCCCGTTTTCCCTTTATCTTTTGGCAACTCAGGTATATAAGGTCTTAATATCTGTAGCATTGTTTCTGCACATGTATTATTTGTTATTCCGCTATATACGATTCTGCCTTTGGAATGTTTATGTAACAAAGCCGTTTAGTCTAAAAATATTCTAAAAATATAAAATTCTTTTGGTGGAGCATTATCAATATTATCTTTTCCATAAACTTCATATTTAAATTTTCCATCTGTTAACTGGTATTCAAATATTTGATTTGAATCATCTGGAAGTTCTTTTTTGATAACTTTTAAACCTAGTTGATCTAAAGTATTTAATTTATATTCTTTTAAAATTAAAGCTCCAGCGCTTGGATAGTCTATGCTAATATAAATTAGTTTATTATTTTCTTTTTCATATTTTAAATTAACTTCAATTTCAGGATAATTAGGAATATTTGCATAATTATACGAAACTTCAGGATCGTTAAAGTCCTTACTATACATTATTTCCTTCTTTCCTAAAACGGGATCAATTTCTTTAAAATCAGCTTTATTCGCTGTTTCAATTACGTATTTTGCAATTAATAAAAAGTCTTCTTCAGAAATTTGAAAATTTTCTAAACTTCTTAAAAACTGTTCATCAGCAATATTTTTTTCTTCCTTTGTCATTTGAACTTCAGACACGTTATGTTCCTCTTTGGTACTATTCATATTCTCTTTCATATGAGAAGGTTGGCTACAGGCCAATAAAAACAAGCTTATCGCTAAACTAAAAGTAATTTTATTTACCATATTACGGCATCCCTTTGATTTTTTTTAGGTAAATATGGATCTATTAATTTTTTTAGGTCTTCTTTGGTATAATATTTTTCACCAATTCGATAAATCTTATATGGTGTTCCTGCTTTTTTTAAGTCATCAAAAAGCCAATAAGGAGTCACTGCTCTAATATATACAGAATAAGTTCCTGTTTTTCCTTTACCTTTTGGCAATTCAGGTATATAAGGTCTTAATACCTGTAGCATTGTTTCTGCACATGTATCATTTGTTATTCCGCTATATACGATTCTGCCTTCCTTAGAAAAAATACTACCGTTTGTAATTAAGTTTCGCCATGAATTAGTTTCCTCAATAAGTTTCTCTGCTTTGACTTTAGTTAAATTATACTTAAAAGCATAGACCATGTTTTTCATCGTACAATCCGCGGTAGCAGGCCCTATTGCAGCGGCAGCAGCAGAACTAGGTCCAAAACTGAGTACAGACTGAATAATTCCATTTTTTACAATATAATGTAATGCATGCCCTGGTTCAGCAATAGGATTATGAGCTGTCGAACCATCTTGAGTTTTTATTAAAGCTTTTTCAGGATGTGAAGCATCAATCATAATAACAACATAATAATTATCTACTTTAACTTCCGTTATTGGCTTATTGGGTTTAGTTACTCCCTTACCATCGGGTTTTATACCAGCCATTCAATTACCTCTTTATTTCTTTTAATTTTTCTTCAGCTTCTTGTCCTAAATAGACTTGCATCCCTTCTGATTCAGGTCGATATATCCTTTTGGTATAACCTTCTTCATCTGTTTTACCCTCATAATAAACACCGCTTTTAGTGACAGCTAAATAATTCATATTTTTTAATATTTTATTGTCTGAATCTTTAATTAAGAACTTTTGGCTAAATTCTTGTAGAATAGGTAATTTAAATTCTGGATAGGCTTTTTGCTCGCCACGCTTAAACTGGTGCTGACCGGCTTTCACTTCAAATAATGAACCTGTCGCATTACGAATCCCTGCACCACTGATTTCAATCCGTGATCCACCTGATTCCAATACAATTTTTTTATTGGCTCTTATAATGACTTCACTTTCGGTGGAAATAATTTGGACACCTTTCCTCGCAACAATATCAAGTTGATCATTTTGTGCTTGTAACTCAATTTTTCCTTTTCCTGCAAATAACCGTGCTCCTGCTTCTGCTGCAAACAAGCTGATTTTATCTTGTGCATGCAAAATAAAATTATGATTTGTACTTTGGTTGATACTCTTATTTGCATATTGATTAATTTGCCCATCAGCTGAGATATGAATATCTTCAGATGTAGATAATCCTATGCTGTTGGGGGAACTCATTAACATAATGGCTTTTTTAAATCTACCTATATCTTTTTCAATCTGCTCAAAAAACACCTTTAATTGCTCAAATGACTCAATTTCATCTGTTTTTTGATTTTTTGCAATTGAGCTTAAAGTTTTAGCATTATTAAAATTACCTTCTAGCTGAGATCTCCCTTCATGTGCATCCAGATGTTCGCCCTGAGCCTGATCTTGTTTATATGTGGAAAGAAGTAATCCTTCTCCTGCTCTGAGCGCTCCCCATTGGTCAGTACGGAGTTCAAAACCTTCGCCACGGTCTTCACTTTCTTCGGTGGATTTGGGATGACTCAGTTTACCTAAGTTGAGTTGACTTGCCGCATGGCTGCTTTGCAACTGGGCACTAATTTGACCCGTGGTGTCATCAAATCGCAACTGGTTAAAGCCCTCTCCCTGATATTCTTTCGATTTAATGCCTGCTAGTTTCTTGGTATCAGGCAGTTGTCCTGCATTATCGAATTTTGTAGGAGAACGCTGTGCTTCATGAATACGCCCCACCACAAAAGGACGATCTATGTCTCCTTGAAAGAAGTCAATGACTACTATTTCCCCGATACGCGGCAAGAAACGTGCCCCGTAGCCTTCCCCTGCCCATGGGGTCAGTACATCCACCCAAGCAGAGTCCGTATCGTTATCATTGCTGCCTGCACCACCATCATGTGTATGATCTTCATTTCTTGTGAATAAAAAGCGGACTTTGATGCGCCCCCATTCATCGACATGAATTTCCTCACCATTCGGGCCTACCACTTGAGCGCGTTGCGGGTTGGCAGCTGGGCGATGCTGCTCGGGATGATAAGCTGGCACAGTTTTAACATGTCGACGTTGTAAGCGAAGCAGATTGCCTTGGCGCTGTTCACTTGCAATGCTGCTCAGTGTAGACGTGAATTGCCAATGACTTTGTTGGAGAAGTTGCTCCAATTGTTGGTTTAAATCTTTAGGTAGGTTATTTTGGCTATAAAAGGTTTTTTCGGTAATGAGAAATTCTTTGTCTGCACCACTGTGTTGATTAACTTCAGGATGATCTTGCAGTTCAAACCAGTAACCCACATGAGCATCTCGCACCGTAGACTGGGCACAGAAATGCTTGGCTTGTGTATTGTAATAGTCCGACAGTTGCTGGTTAAATTGTTCCAGTTGTGGATTGCCCGATGCTGTTGCACCATCCTCCCCATTCAGGTCTTGCATCCATGCAGGTGAAAAATGCCATGCTTGCTCTAGCCCTAAACTCGCAACATCATACTGCTCACTCTGCTGATGTTTGCTTTGCACACTGCCTGCACCATCATCTTGGGTCAGTGCATCAGCTTGCCAGCGCTGAACATGCACTGCTGTGGGCTGTAACTGGCGTTGTGCCTGCCAATCGATAATGCTATCTACAGCTTGAACGGCACTGCTCTGATGAAAGCGGATAAGACGTCGTGGCAGAGCTTGGTAGTGCTGGTTATCATCAATTAAGCGTAGCTTTTGTGCTTGAATCGGTTGGTGAATTTGAGCAAGCAGCGTTTGGGCTTCATCAATCAGCCAGCTAATCCCTTCACTTCTGAGGAGACGAGTTAAAAAATCATAATCACTTTCATTGCTTTGCATAATGAAAGGTCGAATGTCGTACTCTCGGCTCAGCCCTGCTAAATCAAGACTCAGACTTGCTGCAAACAGCGGACTTTTTTGTTGCCACTCTTGGAACAGAATGTTGACCACATCCACCACATTTTTATTCATAAACACACGACTGTTACGGCGTTGTTTCCATAATGAGGTCGGGTCTTCAAGCGTGAGGCGATACAAGGTCAGTGCACCATCGTTTGCCCCAGCTTGAGCTTGGGTGATGATCCCTGTGATACGGCTCAATTGTCCTGTGTCAGTCACTTGGTCTATAGCGACCTGACAACCAATAAACTGTTTTAGCGGAATAAATGCATGTGTCGACAAGCAAATTAAACTGGCGGTTAAGCCTTGATTTAAGCCATGCGTCCCGTCTATTCGCTGTAAATAGACCTGCTGATTCAGCAACGCATTGGCAAACTGGATATGCAATACACGCTTTTGTGTAGTGAATTCCAGCTGTTCAAAAGCAGCATAAATATGATTCAACATAATGTTTTTAATAAATATAAAGTGAATGTCGTAATTATAAAGTTTGCCGTATAGTATAAAAATTTAGCGTTTTTGACCAGTACCAAGCTGAATTTTATGGCACTTTATGACATAAATTGACAATATGGAAAGAAAATTATGCAGCATTACTCACGTTACAGATGGATGGCTCTGTGATTGAAAATGCTTTGAGTATTCAACTCCAAAAAATATTTAATATAAATAAAAATCAATATGATAAGTTTAATTTGTTTCTTAAACCTCTCTCCAAATTCTGAGATATTTCACAAACTACTAATCAACAGAATATTCCATCTAATTCGGGCTTTCTATGTTTACAAAATTATTTCACTTCAAACACATAGCATTATTCAAAAATCAGGCCTGTGCTTTTAACCACGTCACAAAAGCATCAACTTTAGGCAACATCCGACCTTTCGGCAAAGCAAGGTAATAATGCTGCTCACATGTCAAAGACATTTCAGAAAATGGCATGATCAATACCCCACTTTCAAGGTCTTGTTGCACTAACCTTTTTCGCCCCATGCAAATGCCCAAATGCTGTTTTGCAGCCAAAAGCGCCAAATCTGAACGGTCAAACTGCATCCCCTTTGACGTATTCAGTTCTACTGCAAAATGAGTCGCCCAACTCTGCCACTCTTCAGTTCCCGTACCGTTCTGCCATGCTTGGCTGTCATGCAACAAAGTACAATCTTTTAAATGCTGTTCGTGACCCATTAAATTCATTTTTTTCGCATATTCTGAACTGCAAACAGGTACGATGTGTTCATCCATCAAATACTGATAATTCAGATTCGCTGATGGCCGATGGTCAAAATAAATCGCCAGATCAATGCCTGTGCGTTGAAAATTCACCATCTCATTGCCTGTTAAAATTGACAGTTCAATTAATGGATATTGTTGAATAAAATCCTCTAATTTAGGAATCAGCCAACATTGAGTAATCGAGGGTCGTGCATAGATGGTGAGAGAACCCGCCAAAGCCTGATTTTGAATCGCTTTTATTTCAGTACTTAAATGATCAAAAGATAGTTGCAAAGCCGCCAGTAGTCTGTGCCCTGCATGGCTCAAGACCACCTTACGATGCAACCGTTCAAATAATTGAATGTTGAGTTCTTTTTCAAGCAAATTGATTTGATGGCTGACAGCACTCGGTGTCAAACATAACTCAGCGGCTGCCGTGGCAAATGATTCGTATCTTGCAGCAACTTCAAAAGTATAAAGTTTGGATAACTGAAAGCCTGTTAGATTGTTATAGAACATGCTCATTTGTTTTATCTCTATTCATGGCACTCATCTTGATATTGAAATTAAGCATAGGCTTTGACTTAAAATCAATTCATCTCAATATGTTTTCTTTAATACTAAAGCGCATTACAGATGAATTATTTTCACGAATACATCAAATATCATCATTTGACCCAGTGTAGTAAATGCATTGAAATAAGCTCACAGTTGTTGCATTACCACTGAATATTTCTGTTTTTAGCCTGCAAAACCTATATGAGCCATCACATGAATCCTCAACAGATCCAGCAACTCACTAAACAGTACCCCATCGTTAAAACATTGATCGAACTGAAAGAAACCATTTGGTTTAATCCTCATTTCACAACACTAGAAGAAGGATTGCCTTATGTTGGACTGAATCAAGTAAACATTGATGATGCACGTGACCGTTTAGCTCGCTTTGCGCCCTATCTAATGACGGCATTTCCAGAAACTGCGCTAAGTCATGGCATTATTGAATCTGAACTGGTATCAATTCCAGAGATGCAACAACAATTAGAAGCACAATACGGACAAAAAATTGAAGGAACGCTGTGGCTTAAAAAAGACAGCCATTTACCTATTTCTGGCTCTATTAAAGCCCGTGGAGGTATTTATGAAGTGCTCTATTTTGCTGAGAAATTAGCACTGGATGCAGGTTTACTGACCCTGCAAGATGACTATGCCAAATTAAACGCCTCTGAATTTAAAAAGTTTTTCAATCAATACAGTATTGCGGTCGGATCAACAGGAAATTTAGGGCTATCGATTGGCATCATCAGTGCACAATTGGGTTTTAATGTGACTGTGCATATGTCGGCAGATGCTCGGCAATGGAAAAAAGACAAATTGCGTGCACATGGCGTCACTGTAATTGAATACACAGAAGATTATGGTGTTGCGGTCGAAGCCGGACGCAAAGCAGCACTGACAAATCCAAACTGCTATTTTATTGATGACGAGAACTCCAAAAACCTGTTTTTAGGCTATGCCGTCGCAGGGGAACGCTTAAAGCAGCAATTACAACAACGTGATATTCAAGTCGATCAAGAACATCCTTTATTTGTCTACTTACCTTGTGGTGTCGGTGGTGGTCCTGGTGGAGTTGCCTTTGGTTTAAAAATGGCATTTGGTGATCATGTTCATTGCTTTTTTGCCGAACCAACGCATTCTCCCTGCATGTTATTGGGCATTGCCACAGGCTTGCATGATCAAATTTCAGTACAAGAGATCGGGATCGACAACATCACCGATGCAGATGGACTCGCTGTCGGTCGTGCTTCTGGTTTTGTCGGTCATGCGATGCAACGTTTATTGGATGGTCTTTATACCTTGGACGATCAAACCCTGTATCAATTGCTCGGAATGCTCAATCAAGCCGAAGCACTGCAACTCGAACCTTCAGCTTTGGCAGGCATGTTGGGACCTGTGCTCATTTGCAAACATCCTGAATATGCGGCAATGCATCATTTCACGCCACAACAATTGCAGAATGCCAATCATATTGTTTGGGGCACGGGGGGTGGCATGGTACCCAAGGAAGAGATGACCAATTATTTAACCAAAGCAGCCATAGCGAATTAAGTTTTTTCTAAAAATTCATGCCAAGAATCTAGAAATACGCCTCCTGCACATATGCCGAAGGCGTGTTTCCACATTCGGTTCAAGCTAAATTAAGCACAATCAATCACTGCGCGATTTAAATATCTTTGACAAAATGCTGAATCAAATTTAACACTTCGATTGCTTTTTCTTGATGCGGGAAATCACCACCGTCCTTTAAAATTTATAGTTCAGTCTCGTCCGCTGCCAAATCAACAATAAAAAATAAGTGGTGACCCATGATTCAATCTCCCACTGCATAAGATCATTTTATTCATCTAAGCACAATCCAGCTAAGTTGCTTAGTAGCTCATTCATTTAAGGAAAAGATGGCTCGTTCAAGGGGAAAATTGAAGCCGATAAATGCCTGACGCATCATCAATAAATCTTTTAAAATTTAGGCATCTTGAATCTTATTTATTCTTGATGCCTATTTAGGTCCACTTTCAAATTATATCGGGTCAATGTGAGTGACCACATCAATCACATTATGTTTTTTGAGAACTTCATTTCTGGCATCGACTGCAATTTTGTGCCCTTCTCTTACACTTTGCTCGCCACTGACTTCCAAATGAACATCCACAATAATCATGTCACCCATTTTACGGGTTCTGAGTTGATGTAAACCCAATATGCCCTCTTTATTCAATAAGGTCTCTTTTATAGCCGCTATTTCATCTTCATTTGCCGACTTGTCCATCAAATCATGTAAGCCCGTCCAGCTAAATTCGAAACCCATTTTGGCAATCATCAAACCGACAATTAAAGCCGCAATTGGATCAAGAATCGGATATCCCGCAAGATTGCCAATAATCCCTAATGCCACAACAAAAGAAGAGGCTGCATCTGAACGTGCATGCCATGCATTCGCAATCAATAAACTCGATTTTACTTTTTTGGCAACAAACATCATATAGCGGAACAAAAGTTCCTTACAGATCAATGCCATAATCGCAATCCAAAGCGCCATGCTATGCACTTGGGGAATTTGCTCGGGATGAAGAATTTTATGTGTTGCCGTCCATAACATGCCTATCCCAACGAACAGTAAAATTAAACCAAGTACAAAAGATGCGGCATTTTCAAAACGAAGATAACCATAGGGATGAACATCATCTGGCGCTTTTTGACTATGACGATTTGCAGCCAAGACAATAAAGTCGGCGACTAAGTCACTTAACGTATGAATACCATCCGCAACTAAACCTTGTGATTTAGAAAAAAGACCAATCCATATCTGACCAATCGACAAGAAAATATTAACAGCAACACTTACCCATGTTGACTTTGAAGCAGCTTTTGCCCTCAACTCAAGATCAATATTTGATTCCAGCATAATCTTTTAAGCTCTTGGTTCATTTTTTAAAATAAAGCATACTTTTCAAAACATTATCTTTAAATACATAATGATGAATTAATGCAGCCAATGCATGAAAGCCGATCAATACCATGAAAGAATTTCCTAGAAATTCATGGACTTCACCAATTATTTCAACATCCCATGAATTACTGATTAAGGGTAAACTGATTGCAAACAACTGATAACTCTCCGTTAAACCAGATAAAGTCACCCAACCCAACACAGGAATTAAAAATAACAGTGAATAAAGCGTGTACTTCACCATCAAAAATAAAGTTCGTTGATATTTACTCCTTGGTTTATTCAGTGGAATATCTTTTCGATAAATAGAAATTATTATAATTCTGATCAAAAATAACAGAAATACGGATATCCCAGCAAAAACATGGAGTTCTCCAGTTTTTAAATGTACGGTTGGGTCTCCTCCAGTGGTATAAGCCAACACGACAAGAAAGAGCGTCAGCCAATGGATGATCATTATGGGCAAAGGATATTTATTTTTCATAACAACCCCTAAATTCAAAAATATAAATAGATTTTAATACATTATAAAAAGGACCTTAAATCTAAATTAATTTATGAAAACATTTTTAAAATCAAATACTAAAATCAAGAATATTTCGTATCAAAATAAAAAAAATCATTCTCAATTTCATTTATTTTAGATTCAGAGATAAACAAAAGACCCGACTAAATTTTAAATATTTTTATTTGATTAGGTTTAATTTAAAAATATTTTATGCATAGATTTTATGGCGTAAAAGTCAAAAACCAAACGTGAGCATCGTTCTCCTTTTAAGTACAGTTAGAGATGAAATCTAGCACATCCTCTTTTTGAGTGTGATTCAGCCAATGTTCTAAACGCTGAAAGTTATGAAGCATTGATATCAAAGCAATGCGTGATATAGCAAAAAAGGATAGATACTTGAATTTAAGTAGACGCATCGGTGTACCTATGTTCGCTGTTTAGGCTTATGCATATGAGAATGATGATTAGCGCAGTACGAAAAGAATAGGTTTATTCAACAAAGCTGTTTCACATAAAATTCACTGTCTAATGAATATTATTAAATTGAAAGTTTAATCACCTCACGAACTAAGCAAACACTTCATAAATTGAACACGTGTCTAAACCTGTTTAAGTTTAATTCAGCGTATTTTTATCTATTATCAAGATATAGGTGGATGATCCAATGGCTATAGAATTTGTTTCCAAATCAAAGTTACCTACTGCATTTGGCGATTTTGAAATTATAGCATTTCAAGATCAAAGGACTGGTGAAGAACATATCGCTCTTACTAAAGGGATGAATGCTGCTCCCAATCAACCTGTACTGGTCAGAATACATTCAGAGTGCTTAACAGGTGATGCTTTTGGATCACTCAAATGTGATTGTGGTCCACAATTACACTCAACCATGAAAATGATTCATGATGCAGGTCAAGGTGTCATTTTATACCTGCGCCAAGAAGGCCGTGGCATAGGACTAACCAATAAAATTCGTGCCTACGCACTTCAAGACCAAGGACATGATACCCTTGATGCCAATTTATTATTAAACCTGCCAGCAGATGCTCGCAAGTATGATATGTGTACCATTATGCTTGATTATTTACAAATAAAAGACGTCAAGTTAATTACCAATAATCCATTTAAAATTAAATCTTTAACTGATTTAGGAATTAATGTTGTTGAACGTATTCCTTTAAAAGTTGGTTTAAATAGCTTTAATAAGAATTATCTCGAAACAAAGCAAAAACGCATGTCACATCTATATGATAATAGTGATTTTTAAAAAGCGATCACTTTCAGAAAAAAATCAACATACAAAGTTCCATCTCCCTTACGGGAGACGGTTGTATCACATATGGTTCTTGTAAAATTAACTTAAAAAATTGTGATTAAAGAAACAGGATATTATTTATTTTCTTTAAGTATTTGCGAAAAAACTGTGACCTTTTCTAAAGTCGCATTCATCCCCTTATTAAAAAAAGTATCGACGAGCGCTGAACCGATAACAATCAGATCTACTTTATTGGCTAAAGCTTTAACATGACTTTCATTTTTGATCCCAAAACCAATTGCAACAGGAATCTTAAAAATAGGTTTAATTTCAGCAATCTTTTTCTCAAGATTAGACAGATTGAAGTCTCCTCCTGTTAAGCCATTTTCTGCAACATGATATAAAAAACCTGTCGCACGCGCTGAAATTTGCTCTAACCTTTCAACTGGGGTAGTCGGTGCTGTCATTGCAATGAAATGCATATTTTTTTCATTTAATTGCACTTCAAAGTTTTCTCGATACCCATATGGAGCATCTAAAATCAATATTCCGTCTATAAGATTTTCTGTTTCGGCGACAAGTGTCTCGAAACCATATTGCATAATCGGATTTAAATAAGTCATGAAAATTATCGGTGTCTGGTCATCATGCAGCCTGATTGCTTTTACCAACTCAATGGTCTGTTTTACCGTTTGACCTGCACTTAATGCTCTAAGATGTGCTGCCTGAATAATCTCTCCGTCTGCCACTGGATCAGAAAATGGAATGCCGACTTCAATAATGTCAGCTCCAGCTTGACCTAATTGACTTAACAGACGACAACTTTCTGTAAAGTTAGGATCCCCAGCAGTAAAATAACAGACCAGACCGCTTCGATTTTCCAGTTTCAATTGCTCTAATTTTTGATCTAGACGGTTCATGCTGTAGCTCCTGCAAGATATTTTTTGACCGTGTTTAAGTCTTTGTCACCTCTGCCGCTTAAATTGACGATAATGCTCTGTTCTGGCTGCATTTCTTGAGCAAGTTGAATCGCATACGCAATCGCATGAGAACTCTCAAGAGCAGGAATAATACCCTCCTGTTGGCTTAAAAGCTGAAACGCATTTACAGCTTCTTGATCAGTTATAGCCGTATATGTCACACGTCCTGTTTCAAACAGAAGACCATGCTCAGGGCCAACGCCAGGGTAATCTAAGCCAGCTGATATAGAATGCCCCTCTAAAATCTGCCCATCTAAATCTTGTAATAAATAGGTTAAATTGCCATGCAGCACACCGACTTGACCTTTGCAAATAGAGGCGGCATGTTCACCAGTATGTGTTCCTTTTCCACCCGCCTCAACGCCAAACATTTTGACATTCGGATCTTGTAGAAAAGGATGCATCAACCCTAATGCATTTGATCCGCCACCAACGCAAGCAACTAAAGCATCAGGCAGTTTATTTTCTTTGAGGAGTATTTGGTTTCTGGCTTCTAAACCAATAATTTTCTGAAATTCTCTGACCATAATCGGATATGGATGAGGGCCTGCACCCGTACCCAACAGATAATAGGTTGTATCAACATGACTAATCCAGTCACGTAACGCTTCATTCATGGCATCTTTTAAAGTCCCACGACCTTTTTGAACACTTTGGACTTCAGCTCCGAGTAATTTCATGCGTTCAACATTCATTTGTTGGCGCTGAATATCTGTTTCTCCCATAAAAATGGTACATTTCATCTTAAACAGTGCGCAAACCGTTGCTGTTGCAACACCATGTTGTCCAGCACCAGTTTCTGCAATGATTCTGGTTTTCCCCATAAATTTGGCTAATAAGATTTGCCCAACACAATTATTGATCTTATGCGCACCCGTATGGTTCAAATCTTCCCGCTTGAGATATATTCGAGCACCTCCCGCATAAGCTGTTAGGTTTTTTGCATAAAAAAGAGGACTAGGACGACCAACAAAATCTGTTAAAATCTGTTGATATTCAGCCCAAAATTCAGGTTTTTGCCGAACAATATTGAAGGCTTGTTCTAATTCTTGAAGTGCTGGCATCAAGCTCTCTGGCATATAGCATCCGCCAAATTTACCAAAAAATCCCAAGTCATCAGGACCATTACCTGTATAAGGGGTTGTCATCTCATATCTCTTGCTGTATCTATTTTTTTCATCTTAAAATATTTTCATTTTTCTGATAATTGATATATTTTGAGCTTATGGTGTTAGAAAATTTTACAACATGAAACGCAGAACACTCCCTCCCCTTAATGCTTTAAAAGCATTTGAAGCAGTCGCTAGAAATAAAAGTTTCAGCTTAGCTGCGGAAGAATTGTGTGTCACCCATAGTGCGATTAGCCACCAAATAAAGCAGTTAGAAGAATGGTTAGATAAAAAATTGTTTATTCGGCATTCCTCTACCATTTCTCTGACAACGGATGCAGAAGAATTATCTCGAGTTTGTACGCATCTTTTTAATCGTTTAGAACAATGCGTCTTTGAGTTAACTAATAAAACATCAGAAGTAGAAGTTGTCATAGGCGCTTCTCATAGTTTTATGGCAAATTGGCTGATTCCCCGATTAGAAAAGCTCGAAGTCATCTATCCCAATATCCATATCAAATTAATGACATGTAATGACTTAAAATTGTTAGAAAAAGAGAAAGTTGACATATTTATCAATAGCATCAGTGAGAATCATATACTTCCCAACTTTTTGAATAAATATCTTTTATTTCCCGATAACATGGGGCCTGTTTGTAATCGTGAAATAAATCCCCTTCATACAAAAAATGATCTTTTAAATTATCCATTACTTCATACCCACTCAAATAAAAGTGCATGGCATACATGGTTTGATCAGTCCAAGATTCACTTTTCCCCAAAAGCGAATGATCGTTATTTTGATAGTCTCAATTTAATGATAGAGGCGGCTGTGTCAGGCTTAGGAATTGCGATAGCACCTCAAATTTTAGTAGAAAAAGAAATACTAAATGGAAGAGTCATTGCCCCTTTTGGTTTTATCTATTGTGACTATAATTTTTATGCCATAGTCAGAAAAAATAATGAGAATCCTGATGTCATGAATATCATTGATTGGTTAATGGCTGAGGAAAAAAGAGAAAGTGAAATTTAATCCTTGATCACCAAAATTCTATTCAATGCACTGTCTTTAGCGTCTATCTTCACATTCTGTTCACTCTAGCCTATCTAAAGTGTGAGAATAAACGGTGAAGATGGACAGTGAACATGAATCAACTCAAAACGTTAATGGCAATTGCCTTATCCTTACCAGTGCTTTTCCTGTCAGGATGTAAAAGTGTTCCTCGTTATTCCTCTGATTATGCAAATGCCAGAGCGAGTATTCAGGGAATACCCTTAGATGATGCAAAAGCACTAGAAATCGGCACTCGCTTCACTTCGGCATTTAATACCTTGGGTACCCCTCAATTCGTTGAAAACGCTGGAGCACTGTATGCAGATCAGCTTTTTATTAACGATACTCTGTCGCAATTTTCATCGCGTAAAAAACTGCTTGAACATTTTCAAGGTATGAACCAGCGAGTGAGTAATGTCACTGTCAGCCTATTAAATACTTCATATCATCAAGACTCTGCCTATGTGCATTGGCATATGGTTTATGATTTTAAAATGTTCGGCAAAACGCGAACGATGGATTCGTTTGGCATCAGTGAAATAAAGGTCAACCAAAACCATAAGATTATTTTCCAACAAGATTTCTGGGATCCGGCCAATGGTCTGTATCGTTCTTTGCCCTATGTAGGAGGAACCTATTCATGGGTACTGCCTTTCAAAAAGTAGCCATAACCACTGTAGTGATGCTCGGGAGTTTTGGTTTCGCGCATGCGCAGAGCTTAAATAAATGTGGTAATGGCCCACTAATGGTGGGACAAAAACAGGTCGGTGTGGCCAGTTACTTTGCACAAAACTGTAATCAGCCTTGGCAAGGCCAAAACATACAGATGGATTTTACCTATACACAGAATATTCCAGAATGGGCATTCAAACGTGCGGCCACACATCTACTTCAACGTAATATCAAAGATCAAAAAATTCAGGCTGTTTTCAATCCAATCTCCGATTTGTATCGTCCAGTGAAGTCAGGAGATCTATACCAACTAAAATATAGCCATGCCACACACACATTAAGCCTATACTTAAATCAGAAAATGCAGGGACAACTCCAGAACCCGCTGGCGCAGCAATATTTTAATATATGGCTAGGTCCTCAGCCATTTAGTGCTAAATTAAAACAGCAATTAATAAAGTAGTCCCTACAGTTATGTCTAAACATTTTATTTTGATGGTCGAAGATCATTACGAACTGGCATCTACCTTATGCGAGTTTCTAGAAGAGCATGGTTTTGTGGTCGATCATGCTCGAAACCTAAATGCTGCGCGCCAATTGCTCAAACAGCAACGCTATCATATTTTACTTTTAGATATTAACTTGCCTGATGGTTCGGGTTATGAACTATGTGAATGGCTACGAAATAAAGAAGGTATGGACCTCCCTGTGCTGATGCTCACCGCACGCGATACGCTGAATGACAAACTCAAAGGGTTCAATTCAGGAACGGATGATTATCTAGTCAAGCCGTTTGACTTTAATGAGCTGGTGGTTCGAGTCAAAGCTTTGATCAAGCGTTCACTGGGTGAAGTATCCTCTGGCCGTCTGCAAATTCATGATCTGATTCTGGACCCTGCAACACAGCAATTGACTCGTGCTGGACAAACCATTGAACTGCCCCCTATTCAATTCAAACTGCTCAAACTACTGATGCGTCATTCACCTAAAGTTCTGACTAAACAGGAAATTATGATAGAACTTTGGGGAGATGAAGAGCCTGAAAGCGATGCCTTGCGTAGTCATATTTATAATTTGCGTAAAATGGTCGACAAGCCTTTTGAAAAAAAGCTAATTCATACCATATCTGGTGTAGGGTTAAAGATCACTTTAGAAGCTTAAGTTTTCGAAGCCGAGCTTTAATTTAAATATACGACGACAATCAATCCAGTCGTCATCGCCAGATCAACATCTTGATGGGTACTGAGATAATACTGCCGATCAAACAGCTCCACCCGCCAGCCCAGCTGCTTGCACAACTTCTGTACCAATTGCAGTCCAATGCCATGACCTTTAATCTCTAATTGCAATTGCTGCCCCGACAGTTCTTGCACCTTGGAGTTATTCGGTAAAGGAATGCCAATACCATTATCTGCAATCAATACGGTATTTTTTTGCAGAATCACATCAATTTCTGTGCCTTGTGAATAATTCAGTGCATTGCGCAAAATATTGCCAAATACCATTTTGGTCATCGACGGGTAAAGTTTACGTGGCTGTTCGTTTAGATCTTTTTGAAAATTTATCCGCATGCCTTTGTTATGGCTAACACTATCCAGATCCTGAACTAGATTTTCCAGACATTCTGAAAGCAGAGTCGGTTCAGCGGTTAAAGTATTGGTGGCATTGCGGGCGATAGCCAGTAGTGTGTCAACTAATAGTTGCATGTCTTCAATGGTGTTGTGCAAACGAGTAAATGATTTATTGTCCCCATAGCGTGCCTGACATAGCTGTACATTGCCTTTTAGAATGGTCAGCGGGGTACGTAGTTCATGACTGACATCACCAGTAAATTCACGTTCACGCTGAATAAACTCGCTTAATACCTGATGATATTTTTCTAGCGCCTGCTTGAGATATTCCGCTTCCAGATTTGAATCAGTCCGGATGTCATGAAACGGTGAAGCCTGATTTTTATAATCTTCCCAATCAATATGTTCCAGTGCGTTGGCAAGTCTGGTAATGGGAGAAAAATAGCGCCGAGCACGGCGATTCCACCACCACAGCACACTATAAAGCACAAACAAGCTGACCATCAGTGGTGCCAGACCAAACAGCCAGACCAGTTTATTGACATTACTTTCACCAAAGACCAACAGCACATGCTGCCCGTCTTTTTCACCATACACGGTCATGCGTTCCTTGCCATCGACAAAATGCCGATTCACCCCTTGCTCAAGTTGCATATGCTGAAATTGGGAGGGTGGCATAGTGTTCCAGCGGTAACCATACAGGTTTTTGGTGTCGGGCAATTCTGCGGTAGGATTGCGTTCCAGTCGCTGCCAGTAGTGTGACATTTCTTGTTCTAGCGCGGTTCTGAGCAAAGACCCTTTAATCACCCAAGCACTGAAGCCAATCCCAATCACCACAGACAGGGCAATGAATCCGATTTGCAGCCAGTAGTAGCGGTTAAACACCTCACCCAGAGGATGATCACGTTTGTCCCTAAACAGCTTTAACATTGATGCATTCCCCGCTGGCCCATCCCACTGTTCAATTATACGGCTTTCTTCTTCAACAGAAAGTGACCAATGACCCACTCGCGTCCATGTTCATAACCAAACAGCTCGGCACAAGCCATAAAGAAAATCCGCCAACGCTGCCACCAGATTGCGGCATCCGCACCATAGGTTTGTTCAAACAAGGGCTTTAGCTCGGCCTGTTTACCATCCATATTTTCTAGCCAAGCGTTTGCGGTACGTTCATACTGCGTACCCGCCCATTGCCAATGCTGTTCTAACTGCAAATGCTGCTGAAAATGTAGAAAAGTTGAGGCTGCCGGCATCAAACCGCCACTGAAGAAATATTGCGACATCCAGTCAAACTCATTTTTGACTTCAAACGGATAATGCAAGAAACGATGACAGAAAATATGACACCACAATAAGCCATCTGGTTTGAGCCAGAGACTGATATTTTCAAACAGTTTTTGATAGTTGCGCACATGCTCAAACATCTCCACCGAAACCACACGATCAAATGATGCAGGTTCAAGTTGTAACACATTGACATCACAAGTGATCACATTCAGGTTATCCAGTTTTTTTAAACGGGCTTGTTCCTGAATATACTGACGCTGCGTTGAAGAATTTGACACGACTGTAATACGGGCCGTTGGATAATGCTCGGCCATATACAGACTTAAAGAACCCCAACCGCAGCCAATTTCCAGAATATCCTGCCCATCTTTCAGTTGCGCTCGTTGGCAGTAGCAAGCAAGAGCAGCTTCTTCGGCTTGATCTAGCGTCGTATCGGCATGTTCAAATAGACTCGCGCTATATTTTAGGCGCTTACCGAGTACTGCCTGAAAAAATGCGGTCGGTAGTTCATAGTGCTGTTCATTGGCTTTGTCTGTCTCAATGGCAATTTCGCTGTTTTTCAGCATGCTCAGCACATCCATATAGCGCTGCGCTGCCAGTGCTGGGTCAAAGCGACCTTCTTGTGCCAGACGTTTTTTGCTTAAAGTACGAATACCAGCCCGAATCACTGGGTCGGGTACTTTGCCACTTTCGATCAGTTCTAAGGTTTTTTGAATCATAAAGTCCATGTATTTACCTACTCTTTGGGTGGCCACGGAATAAACATTGAAGTTCGTCGTTGATAGTCTTTATAGTTGTCACCACGATGGGTCAGTGCCTGTTTTTCACTAAAAGGAATCCCCGTAAGGTAGTACAGGAATAGCCACATCAGCAGCGGATAAATCCATAATTCATAGCTTCCTGCTGCCAGACCGAGCACTGGATAGGCAAACCAATGCAACCATTCAAAAAAATAATTCGGATGGCGCGAGTATTTCCACAAACCCTGATCCATGGTTTTACCTTGATTCTGTGGATCTCGCTTAAAACGGTAAAGTTGCTGATCGGCAGTGCTTTCGCCTATCAAAGCCGATAGCATGATCATGCCCGCCACAATCACAGTGACCGAAGTCCAGTCATTCCATTGCTCGGTCGAGATACTTAACAATGTCAGCATTGGATAAGAAAACAGTAGAGCCAAACCTGCCTGAAATATAAAAAACACCAGAAAACCGAGATGCTGATAACCTCCCATCGCTCGGCGCATGTTGGCATAACGCGTGTCTTCTTGGGTTTCGTTGGCATAGCGCCGTAACAGATGCCAAGTCAGCCGGGAAAACCAGATCCCACTCGCCAGTCCTAGAAATAACCGAACCAACAGCGGCGCACTGTCAATCGCCCAAGCTGCAACAATCACATTGAGGGCAATACTGAAACTCCAAGCGACATCGACCAGCCCTGCTCTGCGGTTATAGGTCACCAACACCCAGCTACAGAGCATGATGAAGACATTGAGCAAAAATAAATCTAGCAGCATGTCGCCCTCCGGTTTTATCTGTGCTTAGTAAGCACTGGCTTCAAACAGCAAATGCACATCACTGATCACGCCTTCCCTAAAACCACCTTCGCAATAACACAGATAAAAATCCCACATGCGGATAAAGCGCTCATCAAAACCAAGTTGTAGTACCTGATCACGCTGCTCCAGAAAATGCTGGCGCCAGCACTTCAGGGTTTGTGCATAGCTTTGACCAATATCTTCCAGATGCTTGAGACGAAGTTTTTGCTCAGAAGCCGTTTGCGTCATTACACTGATACAAGGAATAAAACTACCGGGGAAAATATAGCGCTTAATATAATCCACCGTATTTAAAGCTTTGGCATAGCGTGCATCTTCAATCGTAATCGCCTGTATCAAGGCTAGACCATTCGGCTTGAGTAGCTCGCGGCATTTTCGGAAATACGTTGGTAAATACTGCTCACCCACTGCTTCAATCATTTCAATGGACACCAATTTGTCGTATTTACCTTCGAGTAAACGGTAGTCCTGAAGCTGTACAGACACCCGATGAGACAGTCCTGCTTCAGCAACTCGGGCGAGTGCTTCATCATACTGAGCTTTGGAAATGGTAATGGTGGTGACCTTACAGCCATAATGCTGAGCCGCATAAATGGCAAAGCCTCCCCAGCCGCTGCCTATTTCGACCAAATGGTCCATCGGTTGCAATTGAAGTTTCTGGCAGATCAGTTCTTTTTTATAATCTGAAGCTTGTTCCAAGCTCATACAGGGTTCTTTAAACACCGCACTGGAATACATCATGCTGGAATCTAAGAACAATTTAAAAAAATCATTGCTCAAGTCATAATGCTCAGCAATATTCTGACGACTCCCATCAATCGAATTCTTGCGGGATTTATACCAAGCCTTAAGTAGGAACTGACTCGCTTTGGCCACGACATTTTGATTCATCCGATCGAGCACATCACGATTACGCGCTAGAATACGAATTACATTGACCAGATCCTCACTGCTCCAGTAACCACGAATAAAGCCTTCTGCTGCTCCCAGTACACCATTACGGAACAGCAAATCTATCAGGCGTTCGTCGTGAACTTGAATTACCGCGTGCAAGTCACTGTAGTTTTCCCCGACCAGACCGTTCCAGATACCTTTAAATATCAACTGACCATGACGCAATTTCAGCATATGGCGCAGCACTATCGGCAGTTCGGTATGTTCTCCCATGAACAGTGTTTTCATCGTCATGTCTTTCCTTTTTCTTTTTTAGGATGCCGATAAAACGGAATTTTCTTTTTCCATAAGCGCAACGCCTGTAGATAAATTCCGCTCACCATCCTAAAGGGCTCAAGAACTTTTAATACAGCATATCGATGTTGCTGTGAAGGAAGTGTGATGGCTTGCAGCTTAAATTTCATGGTGGCATCAAATTGCAATATTTCTTGTTCAAACAGTTGCATATGAATCACATTTTGCTGTTCTGAAAAGCTAAAACGCCAACGGTAATCCAGTGACATCGGCATGAATGGCGACACATGAAAGGCCTTTTTAAAGTCAAACTGGTGGCTCTGGTAAGGCGCATGTTCAGTGGCAGTGTGCCGACAATCGTGAATGTACACCTGACGTTCATTCCACGGCGTATTGGTGATTTCACTCAGCACAAAAATCAGATGATCGCTCGCATCAAAGATCAGGTAAAACACCACAGAATTAAAACGAAAACCCAGTGTGCGCGGCAAAGCCAGTACACGGATGGATGCGGCATGCGGTAACGGATAGTTTTCATGCTTGATCAGCAAATGGGTAACCTTCTGCCGAATCGAGCCACATTCCATGTTCAGAAAATCACGCTCATCCAAGGTCAGGAAATTCCAGCGGCTAGAGGACCAAAACCAAGAATTTTGGGTAAAAGTTGCCAGTTGATCCGGATCAAACCATAAATAGCTCAGCTCCGTCTCAAAAGCATGCGATTGCGGCACATAGCGACGATGGCGAATTTCGGCAGAGGCAATCGCCAGTGGATACATTTGCATTATGTGCTCCTAAGCCGCCTGCTCAGTCTGTTGCAGCAACTGATTTACAACCCATGAAGCACTACGCGCCCCATCTTCATGAAAGCCCCAGCCCCAGTAGGCACCACAATATGACGTCCGGTTCTGACCATTGACTTCAGCCCAACGTTGTTGCGCCTCAATCGCGGCAGCATCAAATACTGGATGACGGTAATATCGTTCTACCCATATTTTTTTCGGATCGAGGTTAAAGTTAGGATTGAGTGTGGCAAAGATTTGGGTTTTACAGTTCAGATTTTGCAACTGGTTCATCCAGTAACTGAAACCATAGTGCATACCGCTGTGCTGGAATGGCGTTAATTCGGATGCTCGACTGGGGGTCACATGCACATGCCAGCTGGCCCACTGGCGTCTGGATTTGGGCATGATATGAGTATCGGAATGCACCACCATACGGTTATCTTGATAACGAAACTTGCCAAGTACTTCAAGCTCTTGTGCGGACGGGTCTTTGAGTAAATTCAAGCTGTCATCAGCATGGCTGGCAAAGATTACCCAGTCAAAACGTTCACTGCCCTGTGCCGTTTCAATCACTACATCATTGGCACTACGGGATACATGGAGAACACCCGTTTTGCGGAAAGTCATATTCGATTGGGCCTGAATGGCACGTACGTAACGAGCTGATCCCCCCTTGACTGTAAGCCACGACGGTCGTTCTTTCAGCTGCAACATACGATGGTGCTGAAAAAAGCTCACCACAAATTTATACGGAATCTGTCCAGCTTGCTCGACTGGACAGGACCACAGTGCCCCGCACATCGGATAGAGATGTTCCTGACGGAAAGCTTCCGAGTAGCCATGCTGATTCAGATACTCATCAATACTGAGCTGTGCATCAACCTGTTCGACATCCAAATCTTTATTCGCAGCATAAAAACGGAATAGATCCGATAACATCGCGCGAAAATCAGCGTTAAAAAAGTTTTGCGGTCGGAACAACAGCGAGAATTTTTTTGAAGGATTGTACTGCAAGCCAGTGACCTGATTATTCACCGAAAAGCCCATGTCACTGCTTTGCGCTTGAATCCCGAGTTCTTTCAGCATTCCGCAGAACAGTGGATAGTTATGTTGATTAAATACAATAAAGCCACTGTCCACCGCGACCTGTTCGCCCTCTATATTCAACTGATGGGTATCGGTATGACCGCCAAAGTAATTATTCTTTTCAAAGACGGTCACTTCATGCACTTTACTTAATTTCCAAGCCGCATACAGACCGGAAATACCTGAACCAATAATTGCGATTTTCATGGTGATTCCTTCGATTGAATCGTGTGAGCGCCCGTCGTGGTGAGTTTTTTCTGTTTTCTCAGTTGAGCAATTTTACTGACGTCATAGACTCGTGCTGGAATGGGCTTGAGGCCCCAGACGATCCCAAGCCAAGACATGATTTTTAGGAGGTAATAGGTCACATCAATCTGCCACCAGTAAAAGCCCTGTCGGGTACTGCCTGCATAATAATGGTGATTGTTGTGCCAGCCTTCACCCAAGGTAATGATGGACAAGAATAAATTGTTACGGCTTTGATCATCAGTGTCAAAATCACGGCTGCCGTAATGATGCGCCAGTGAATTGATACACAAGGTCGCATGGATCAGTAGCACGGTAGAGACCACAAATCCCCAGACCAGTAATTGCAAGCCGGAAGTTCCCAGTTGTGGCCAAGCTATTGCCAGCCATTCTCCTAGCACGTAAATCCCACCCGCGGTCAGCAGCACCACAATTAGACTAAACCGGTCGAGCCAGATTAATTCTGGATATTTCAGCCAGTCCTTGATGACTTCTCTACGTGTGGCAAAGTTATATTCATTCAGAAACCAACCCACATGGCTATACCAAAAACCGTGGGTAGATGAATGTGGGTCTTGTGAAGAATCTGTATAGCGGTGGTGATAACGATGATGGGCTGCCCACCACAAGGGGCCACGCTGTGCACTCATAGTACCCAGTAATACAAATAGGAACTGCACTGGGCGCGAGGTCTGAAAAGTTTTATGCGACAGATAGCGATGAAAAAAAGCGGTGATGGAAAACATCCGAATCAGGTAGAACATCAGCATAAAGCCAAGCGCAAACCATGATACACCTACCCAGAACACGGCCAGACAAGCCAGATGCAATAGAATAAACGGCAAAATCCTCAACCACTGAATCTTGCTATTTTCAGCATTCAATATTTCAGGCTGTGCAGTTGTAGACCAGCTATCTATCCATCGTATCAGACTTTTCAACATGGACTTATCCTAATTTTAAGCGACTGTCTTTATTCTATTTGATGAGTCTAATCAGTTAGATCTGAATTTTATGTGAAGTAAAGAAAAAAAGCCGAACTGTAGAGAGATTTATCAGTTCGGCAAAGGGCTATCTGGTTAATGCGGCAATTTGATTAGTTTTGTAACGTCGTAACCATAGTGTTTCGCTGTATCTAAATAGGACTGATAAGTCGCTTCATCCAATTGTGGTTCACGCGATAAAATCCACAGATATTTGTTACTCGGTCCTCCAACCAGTGCCACTTTATATTCTGGGTCTACTCGTAATACCCAGTAATCACCTTTGGTCAACGGTATCCATCTTAAACCTGTAGGCAAAAAGCTGACCTTGAGTTTGCTGTTGCCCTGATTTTGCGAATAGGCCACCCCTTCAGAGCTAATCATCTCGCCATTGGCAATTCGGCAGCTATTCAATACCCCGATCGTTTGATCGGCATTGACGCTATATTGTGCCGTGATATTCGATACGCATTTACGCTGAAAATACATCGGTAAATGGGCAATTTCATACCATTTACCTTCATACTGCTGAATATCCACCTGATTTACCGGCTGAGGCCTCACCGTTTCTGCTCGGGTGGTCATACTTAAGCTAATGGCGACCAGCGCTGTAGCGGCAAAAAGTGACTTGAATAGCATTTTCATTTTTAAGCCTTGTTTGATTGCAAGATTAAGATAACCCAAGTCGATGTGAACAAAGTGTGAAGATTAAATACAGGATGAATGTAGACGAAACTTTAATCTTACAGCCTGAGAAAATGGGTAAAATCATGTTTTCTTGAATCCCCTTTTAAAGCGGTAAATTGGTTTTTTCTGTTTCAATGTATCAGTGCTGTCGATGGCCTTGTTAAAAAAAAGTCAACCAGATCAACAGATTCCTTCCCGATTTAGATGCCTCTTATAAGATAATTAAATATACATATAAAAAAACTTGATTAAATTTATTTTTAAGGTATAGTGAGCGTAACTAGAAAAAATCTTGTTTCATTCAATCTCTGTTAAGTATCGTCGTTTTATTCATAATCCTTCGTTTTTTTAGATTTTAAGTCTCATTCATTATTATTTTCCAAGTTATAAGCAGTCAATAAAATGGCTAAAATTATTAAAAAATCAGTAGGATTTATTATGTCAAACTCAAATGTTGTTAAAGGTACGGTTAAGTGGTTCAATGAAACTAAAGGTTTTGGTTTTATTCAACAAGAATCTGGCCCAGACGTTTTTGCTCACTTCAGTGAAATTGCCAGTTCAGGTTTTAAAACCTTATTTGAAGGTCAACAAGTTGAATTCAGCATCGCTCAAGGTCAAAAAGGCCCAAATGCAATTAATATTACTGCGATCTAAGTAATTAGATGAATTAAAAAAGTACGACGCTGTACTTTTTTAATTCAAAAGTTGTTAATCATATTCTTCGAAAAAATCATAAAAACAGGATACACATTGTTAAAAATTAATGAATTAGTGGCAAAATCTACAAATGGTACTGAAATTATTGTCTCGTTAATCCCCTTAAATAAAATGCAAAATACACGTGAAGGGTTTAAAGCGATTGAAGTTGGTAAAAAAGTGCGTCTAGAATCTGGCGTTGAAGTCGATTTAAATTTAGATGGTCGTACATTTTATATCTCCATGAATCAATTATTTAAGTTAAATCATAAAGTGATTTAAATAAAAACTTCTGAATGATGAAGCCATGTAATCGTTTCTCTTTCGTGCTGTGATTCAAGGTATATCTAAATGCTTAAAAAAAATCTAAATATAAAAGATCAATTCGGTATCAAATATTCTATTCAGGCTACGGTTGATCACCATTTTGACGCTAGCCAGTCTTGCTCCCATGTCAAATATATAACCGTGGATGGTGAAGATATTCGACCTAGCTTTGATATGTTTTTCCAAAGTACTTCAAGTGGAAAAATTTTCAAGATTATCTAAAATATTCCCAATCTATTCAGAACGACATCTGTTTATAGCGGTCTGTAAAATACAGCGCATTCGCATGATCGAGCCGATGACACCGCACTAAAAACCATGCAGTACCATCATTGCCAAGCTCTTTATTTCAGTATATAGGGTGAAAACGGGCAAAGTCCGTGGCAAGTGCTGAGAGCGTTCCTTTTCTAGATGACCTCGATTTCCGTTCTTATTTCAGCCAGAAATTATCATCTAAACATTCAAACCCTGCTCTTTTAAAATTTCAAAGCCACGCTTGGGTATCATCTGCCACAGGTGTTCCATGCATCACATGCTGAATCATGGCATAGGCGATACTGCCCTTGAACGGAATTTCGGGCAATTGATCAAACTTGAAAAATTGTGCATCACTGAGTTCATTTTCCTGAATCTGAATATCCCCTGCGTGATATTCCGCCTTGAAGGCCATCATCAGATTGCTGGGAAACGGCCACGGCTGACTGGCCAGATATTGAATATTTTTAATCTGAAGCCCGACCTCTTCTAGCGTCTCACGGCGTACAGCGTCTTCCAAGGTTTCCCCGACTTCGACAAATCCAGCAATCAAACTGTACATCTGGGTTTGGTTACGGGCATTTTTCGCCAGCAGAATTTCATCTGTACCTCGGGTAATGATGGTAATCACACAAGGATTCACCCGCGGATATTGGTTATAACCACAAGATGGACAGACCATAGCATACTGACTGACGTGCTGCTGGGTGGCATGACCACATTTACTGCAAAAGCGATGATTACGGCGCCATTCCAGTAACTGTACCGCACGGCTGGCTTGTTCAAACTGCGGCCTGCTCCAAACTTGTACCAGTTGTCTGATCGGAACCAACTGATAACCTTCTGGCACAGGCTCATCCTCTTTCAAATCCCGTGCAATGATCTCACCATTTTCCGATAGGTTCAGATCATGTTGAAGTCTTGCTACCTGCGGCAACTGGAAATGATCATCTACAAGTAATTGTTGCTGTTTAAAAATATACGCTGTTGAATGCATGCTCATGACAATCCTCTAATTAAAAAAAATCCCATACAGAGGTGTGTATGGGACAAAACCAAGGAAGCATACAAGGAGTAACTTCAATTCAAATACTAGGCGTAAGCTGCCTGAATCGCAACAACAATAATTTATATCTATTTGATTAAAATCACATAATTTTCACACCGACTATGCATTAAACAATGATTGAATTCGAGTATTGCAGAATGGCTTGAAATTTTTATAGATAAATACAGCTTTGCTCAAGTGATGATGATTTCTGTGCAATGGTTGATCCGCATCTGACACAGTCACTTTGGGGTGATCTGTATTTTCACAAAAAATTGAGCTGCCTATATTTACACTATTCTAGTGTTTATAAACTTTGAGATTGGTATGCGTTTCGGTTTAATTCTGGGAGACCAGCTTCATCATCAGCTCGCTACGCTCAAAGTACTGGATCGCTCTCAGGATGTAATCCTGATGGCCGAAGTGGTTGAGGAAGCCACTTATGTCGCCCATCATCCGCAGAAAATTGCCCTAATTTTTAGTGCGATGCGTCACTTTGCCAAGGCGCTAAAGGCTGATGGTTGGCGTGTACGTTATCATGCTTTTGAATCTGATAGTCCTATTCGTAGCCTGCTGGATTTTGTGCAGTCACAACAACAACTGTTCCCCGTAACAGAACTGGTAATTACTCACTGTGGAGAATACCGCCTACAGCAGCAGATTGAACAGCACTGGAGCCAGCAGCTACAACTGCCCGTACAGTGCCTGAATGACGACCGTTTTTTCTGTAGTCTGGAGCAGTTCCGCCACTTTGCCAGTCGCCACCAAACACTACGTATGGAATATTTTTACCGAGAAATGCGCAAGCAGACTGGTTACTTGATGCAGGGACAGCAGCCCATAGGGCAACAGTGGAACTATGACAGCGCCAATCGCAAGGCTTGGTCGGGCAGTCCGCCTTTACCCCCGCCACTGCATTTTCAACGGGATCAGATTGATTTAGATGTGCTTGAACTAGTTGAACGGGAGTTTTGTCAGCATTCTGGAAGTCTTGCCAATTTTCGTTGGGCCACCACACGCAGTAATGCGCTGCGTGTGCTGGAACATTTTATTGCCCATAGTTTGCCTTATTTTGGTGATTATCAGGATGCCATGGCGCAGGGTACAGACACGCTGTTTCACAGCCTGCTCTCACCTTATTTAAACTGTGGCCTGCTGTTGCCCAAAGAAGTCTGTGATGCGGCAGAAGCTGCTTACCATACCGGTCATGCACCACTGAATGCAGTTGAAGGTTTTATCCGGCAGATTCTGGGTTGGCGCGAATATGTACGAGGGATTTACTGGCTGTACATGCCGGAATATGCCAACCGCAATGCACTACAGCATTCGTCACCGCTGCCGCAATTTTACTGGACTGGCCGTACCCAGATGAACTGTATGGCGGAATGTTTTCGCAATACTTTCCAACATGCCTATGCACATCATATCCAACGTTTGATGATTACTGGCAACTTTGCCCTGTTAAGTGGAGTAGACCCGCAGCAGATCAGTGAATGGTATCTGGCGGTCTATGCCGATGCCTATGAATGGGTAGAACTACCGAACACGCTGGGCATGGTGATGCACGCAGATGGTGGCTTAATGGCCAGCAAACCTTATGCCGCTTCGGGCAATTACATTCATAAAATGTCAGATTACTGCAAGCACTGTAGCTACAATGTCAAAACCCGTATCGAACCGGACAGCTGTCCGTTTAACAGTCTATACTGGTCTTTTATGATCCGACATGACGCGATATTTCGTACGCATCCACGTATGGGCATGATCTATCGGCAACTGGATAAACTGAAAGATCGGCAGCAGATTATCACCCATGCGCAGCAGCTCCTCAGTCGGATTGATGAGTTATAAACCATGAAAAAGCAACATCTTCCTGAAAAAATCTGTATTCACTGCTTACGCCCTTTTAACTGGCGTAAGAAATGGCAACGCTGCTGGGAAGAGGTCAAATACTGTTCTGAACGATGCCGACGTGAGTCCAAACAGCGCCCAAAGTAAAGCGCTTAGAAACGCTTGTACTGCCTTGAACAATAAGCCCGAATTACATCAGGTGAACGCAACTGCACATGCTTTGTTTTTCGGCCTGTTACCCTTTTACGCCACATTTTAAAACTCGAAGGTTTCATATTTTCACGCATTAAGCGAATCACTGCAGTTTCATTCAAACCATACTCAAGTTGGATGGCTTCAAATGGGGTTCGATCTTCCCAAGCCATTTCGATAACTCTTGATAAATCCTGTTCAGCAAATTTATTCACGCCATCCTCATTTTTAATCAAATAATAGTAAAAGCTATTTTTTTAACACTTAAAGCATCAACAAACGCTATCGACTCCCTTGTACAACTTGGATCTCTTTTGATTCGGTGAAGAGCATAAAAATATGGGCATGAATTTTTTGTGATTTTTTTCATCTTTAAGCTAGTTTTTACTACAAATGAAACTGCGCCATAGCGATTGGTTACGTGCAACCATTGAATTTCTACATTCCACATCTGTAAGTTGTCTCAACATTGACCCACACAAAGCAAAAATAGGGTCAAATGGCTTTGGACAGAATCAGATAGCACAGCCAATAAAAAACCTTAAAACATTGAATTAAAAGACTTTTATATATTCAGATGAACATCTCTGAATTAAATTATGCTGGGGATGGTGTCTGAATAACTCAGGCCCTAAACTAATCAAAACAAAATATATCTCATGGTTTAATTATCCATATGTATCCATTTTTCACATGAACAACTGACCAATCTTGTACCAGTTACGATAGAATATTTTTAGAAATCGGATTTCAACAACATGTTAAATGAATGCCTTCGAAGACTTATCAAAACTTAGCCCCCTAAATACCCCATACGCCTATTGCAATCAACAAATTGATATATAAATTCGAACTTATTATGAAATACTAAACTTTGAATTAGTGGATACTCTGGGCCTAGCACTAATCACTGCAACACCTCACCCAGTAAACCATAGACTTAATTTGTTCTGTGCTGATTGGGCTACCACCGCTCCTCCTATTTCTAAAAATACAAACACTTTTTTAATTTTTGCAATTATCGAATATATTTTTTCATTCCTGCATTTGCTGAAAGTGCAAAATTAATAATTACATCTGACTGAAACTCTTTTTTTATATATTTCAGACTGACTGGATTGCAACTTAACGCATATTTCAAAATTTTCTCTGAATATTCTTTTAAAAACTGGATCACAAAAGCCCGCTGCGCTATTGCTTTCAGCCATACATCTTCATAGTACACCTCAATATGCTGAATCGCATAAGGCCGAAGTTTCACTGCATACTCACACAACTCTTTACTTGGATGATCCATAAACTGAATAGACATTGGATTATTTTCAATCGCCATCAGGCACATGGCTGGCGTTGGGTGACGAATGTCCCGAATAGTCATGCCATCTTTACGTAATGCCATGTAGCAAAGAGCTTCGGTCTGTTCCTTCACATATTTAATCGCTTGTGGATTCGATTGCACGGCTGCCTGACAAATCTGCTGTGTTTGTTGTCTGACATATTTCAGTGCAAATCCATTTTGCTTTACTGCAGCTAAACATATTTCTGCATTTTGAAATAAGATATACTGCAGTGCCAATCCTTCATTTTGTACAGCGGCCAAAATCATTTCATGGCTAGGTTCAAGGATATATTGCAATAAGTCACCGTTTTTCCGAACCGCCATTAAACATAAATCTTCAGTTTGTTTTTTTACATATTTAATCGCACGTGGATTTTGTTTAATCGCCTCATAACACAAACGGTTATCCTGTTTTTCTAGGTATTGTAGATATAAACCATGCTCTTTCACTGCATTTAAATCCGCTTCATAACTCGGGTAATACAATTTTTTATATTGAATCATCTCAAAATTACTCATTTGAGAAAAGGTGTAGCAACTTGCTACACCTTTTAGGTTTATGCCTGTTGCTGTTTCAGCATATTCAGCGCGACATCGACAATCATGTCTTCCTGACCACCCACCATGCGACGTTTACCCAGCTCAACTAAAATATCGAAAGCAGACAGACCGTATTTTTCCGCAGCCGTTTCGGTATGACGTAAAAAGCTGGAATATACCCCTGCATAACCGAGTGCCAGCGTTTCACGATCGACTCGCACTGGACGTTCCTGTAATGGACGGACAATATCTTCCGCCGCATCAATCAGCTTTTTCACGTCACAGCCGTGATTTAAGCCCATGCGCTGTACTGCTGCAATAAACACTTCTAATGGCGCATTGCCTGCCCCTGCACCCATACCCGTCAGGCTGGCATCAACACGGTTACAGCCATGTTCCAACGCCACAATGCTATTGGCAACACCTAGACTGAGGTTATGATGTGCATGCATACCGGTTTCAGTTTCAGGCTTCAGCACCTCTTTCATGGCTTTAAATCGGTCGGCAATGTCATACATATTCATCGCACCGCCAGAATCCACCACATAGATACACTGTGCCCCATAACTCTCCATCAGTTTGCCTTGCTGGGCCAAGCCCTCAGGGGTATTCATGTGGCTCATCATGAGGAAACCAACCGTATCCATGCCCAGTTCACGCGCATATTCAATATGCTGGCGGGAGACATCGGCTTCGGTACAATGCGTTGCTACACGCACCACGCGCGCGCCAGCATTGTAGGCTGCTTTTAAGTCATGCACCGTGCCAATGCCCGGGAGTAATAGCGTAGCCACTTTGGCCTGTTTCACTTCACTGGCGACGGCTTCAATCCACTCCAGATCGGTATGCGCGCCAAAACCATAGTTAAAGCTGGAACCCTGCAGACCATCACCATGCGCCACTTCAATGCTGTCAACCCCTGCTTCATCCAAAGCACGGGCAATTTGACGAACATGGTTGAGTGAATACTGATGACGAATGGCATGCATGCCGTCACGCAGCGTGACATCCGAAACATAGATTTTACGTTGTGGATCAATCATCTTTTATGCTCCTTCTGCCGCGGTTTGTGTTTGATTTAAATGGGTTTCCGCAAAGCGTTCTGCGGCTGCGAGGGCTGCACTGGTCATAATGTCGAGGTTGCCTGCATAGGCCGGCAAGTAATGTGCAGCCCCTTCCACTTCCAGAAAGATGGAGACTTTTAAGCCCGGCAGTTTGCCTAATCCTGAAATATTTAAAGGACGGGCGACATTAAATTCTTCAAACTGAACTTCCTGCTTTAAGCGGTAGCCCGGTACGTAAGCATGTACCGCTTCTGCCATGTCTTTGACTGATTGACGAATCGCCTCCTGATCGGCACCGAGTTCAGCAAAGCAATACACCGTGTCACGCATGATTAAAGGCGGTTCAGCCGGATTCATAATGATGATGGCTTTACCTTTTTGCGCACCACCGACTTCTTCAATCGCTTTAGACGTGGTTTCAGTAAATTCATCAATATTGGCACGCGTTCCCGGCCCAGCAGACTTGCTGGCAATCGAGGCAATAATTTCTGCATAGTGAACTTTGGCTACACGAGAGACAGCATGCACCATGGGAATGGTCGCCTGACCACCGCAGGTTACCATGTTGATATTCGAAGCATCGAGATGCTGATTCAGATTCACCACGGGTACCACATAAGGGCCTATGGCTGCGGGTGTCAGGTCAATCACTTGAATGCCATACTGTTGCAGCACGGCATTATGATGCGCATGTGCCCCTGCTGAAGTCGCGTCAAAGACAATTTTAATGTCTTTAAAACTTGGCAGTTTTAATAGACCTTCGACACTTTCTGCGGTGGTTTCAAAACCAAAACGTGCGGCGCGTGCCAAACCATCCGAGTTTGGGTCTACCCCAACCATTGCACCCATTTCTACGTAGTGTGCATTGCGCATGATTTTAATCATCAGGTCAGTGCCGATATTGCCTGAACCAATGATGGCGCATTTAATTTTTGCCATGCTCTCTATCCTTATGTTCTTATTTGTCCGAGCCATTAAGCGCTGAAAGCCGCGGTAACTGAACCCAAACCGTCGATGTTTACCTGATAGGATTCACCTGCCTGCACCGCCACCATGGGACCGAGTGCACCGGTCAGTACAATGTCACCCGCTTGCAGTGGACGACCGCGTTTGACCATTTCATTTGCCAGCCAAATCGCAGCATTCAGTGGATTGTCCAGACAGGCTTTGCCAATCCCTTCTGACACCAGCTCACCTGCGCGGGTCATTTGCATACGGCAGTTCACCCAATCCACATCAGCCAGTTGCACTTGCTTCTGTCCAAGGACAAAAGCCGCGGAAGAGGCATTATCGGCCACGGTATCCAGCAGGGAAATTTTCCAGTGTTCAATCCGGCTATCCACGACTTCAATGGCTGCCACGGCATAATCCGTCGCGGCGATAATGTCTTCCAGACTGTGCTGGTCTTGGGTTAAATCTGCTTTTAAAACCAGTGCAATTTCTGCTTCCACTTTGGGCTGGATCAGTTTGGAAAATGCAATGCTCTGTCCATCGACATAAGCCATATCGTCAAACAGCATGCCGAAATCGGGTGAATCGACACCGAGCTGTTTCTGTACCGCAAACGAAGTCAAACCGATCTTTTTACCGACCAAACGGCGCCCATTGGACAGTGCGCGCTGGGTATTGATATCCTGTACCGCATAGGCATGGTCAGCAGTCGCTTCATTCCCTAAACGCTCACGAATGGGTGCAATCGCTGTCCGATTTTGTTCTGCTTGATATAAGGCATCTGCAATTGCATGTGTATTTGCCGACATCGACTGCTCCTTTTGTTTGTTTTAGGCAAAGCTTCGCCCGAGCATGTCTGCCCTAATATTTTTTAAATGATCTTGATAAATCTCAGCCCTAATCGAAAGACGATGCAATCAGGGCTGATGCCGTAATGGTTTAGTCGGTAATACTGACGTTTTTACCGCTTTTCAGTTCTGCCATGCGGTCATTCAGTTCACCATCGACATAATACAGTTCGGTAAAGCAGCCAATCTGTTCACGAGTATCGAAATAGGCCCAACGACAGTTGCCAAATGGCCCTTCAAAGAAACCAGCCATAGCTTTAGGAATACCCAAATCTAGATAATGTTGTTCTGCCTGTGCATATTCAGCGGCATCTTTTTGACGGAAACCAATATGATGTGGCCCTTTGCCTTTATCATCCAGCCAGTCTTTATAGACACTGCTGCCGCTATCATGGCGTGCCAGTTCAATTAAAGTTTCACCGGCAAAGCCATAGGCACAGCTAAACTGGAAATCGCCCGGCTGACCGTAATATTCTTTCTCTTTTTGGGTTTGAGATAAGCCTTCCGCGACATTCCAAACTTCAACACCATTGGTCTTGCTGAAAAAATCCATCGCCTGCTGCAAGTCTTCAACCACAAAACAGATCTGGTCAAAACGTTTGCTCAGCATATTGTGTACTGCTTGAGTCATGGCTGATTCCTTATGCAGATTCTAAAATACGGAAACTGATCGCTTGCGCTGGGCATGAGCCTGCCAGCTCTTTCACTTCATCTTCACGGTCAATATCGACAAAATGCATTTTTAGATTGGCCACCTGACTGCCTTGCGGAATTTCAAAAATGTCTTCCGACATGAGGCACATGCCATAACCTTGGCATTGGTGAGTGTCTAACAAAATTTCAATTTTTTGATTGCTCATGAGATTCATCCTTTAATTTCAAATCCAGCGGACGGTTTCTGATTACAGAAACACGCCCAAGTTAGGCGTACGTAAAACAGCTTCGGTGAGAATGGCTTTACGTTTGAGTAAGCGAGCACCCTGCTCAGTAATTTTTAGTGTATCTACACGACGGTAAGGAATGATATCGCCCTGTTCATCGTGGCCGCGCTGACGGTACATAATGGTCGCGCTGTGTACATTCACCACATCTGCCTGTTCCGTTGGCTCAATCATGACACTGCCAATCACCCGCAATGTGCGGGATGGCGGCACTTCTGCCCATGCCTGACCCGATGCCATACGGTCAATACGCACTTTGATATGGGCTTTTTTATCCAGTATGCGGTAGGCTTCGCCCGGAAATTCATCTTTAAAATGGTATGCACTGATGCGCAACGGCACTTCATAGACAATTTCATCATCCAAAAGTGCATACCATTCATCAAAACGGCGTTCATCCAACAGCAATGCTTCCTGCGCCAAAAAATTGTGTACGGTGTTGTGAGTTGAATAATCCATTACGCCACTCCTTTTTGCTGTGCATTTTCATCGGCTAAACAGGTCACTTTGGCTTTTTTGCCTTCACGCATTTCTTTCAGCCAACGGCGCCAGAAACCAATTTGGCAATATTCCCCGTAAATCGATGGATGGAATTCACCCGGACCTGTCCAGTTTGGATCTTTACCGGTTTGCTTTTGGTTATAGTGTAAATTGACTTGCTCTTTACGCAGCCAAGGACTTTGCGCACCTTTGGCAATGCCTTCCCATACCGCAGTGTCATCTGCTTCAAAAATACCGCCCGAACCAAAGGCATACTGACCAGCGGCATATGCTTTTTCTGCATACTGTTCAGAGACAAAGCTGAACTCAAACTCATAATTCCACAGTTCCATCACCCCCGGTGCAACTGGTTGCCACATCCGGATATTGGTAAATGGAATCGGCATTTCACCCGGCGCTGGTGGATGCGGCAAACGCATATAACTGAAGTTCGGGAAAATCGTGCCAATGGTTGGCGGAATTTCCTTAATCATCTTAATTTGCGTTTCATCTAATTTAGACAAATCAAACTGTGCTTGCAGCTCTGGCGGATAGCCCCAATTTGGCAATGGCACACCAATCATGTTGGATAGGTTATGCCCAATAAAACTGTTGCCATCACCAAAGTCATAGCCAGAAGCATGCGTGCTGACTTGATTCACACTTGGAATAAAGCCCGAACTGGCTGCGGATAAATGTGCAGTACTTACGTGATAGGCATCGCCGCAGAAGTTTTCTGCACCGCTTTTCCAGTCGGCTTTGACTTGGAAACGTTCTGGTTCTTTGAGTAAACGCACGCCATCTGGGTGAATACCGAAAATCGCATCTAATGCCCAAACGGTATCGCCTAAATATTCACGCAGATCTGGCACATCTTCATTCAGTGATGCAAAGATGAAACCGTATAGGCTTTCCACTTTAGCAGCGCGAAGCAAGCCCCATTCTTTCGCATCCAGCTTGCCGCCATAGGCATCTTTCATGTGCGGTGCGCCCATCCAGTCGCCGTTGTTTTTATACACCCAACCATGGTACGGGCATTTAAAACTGGTCGCATTACCACGATCGTTATGACAGACCTCTGTCCCACGGTGACGGCAATGATTCAGCAAGACATTAATTTTATTTTCACTGTCACGCGTCACGATGACTTTATCCAACCCTAAACGACGTAGGACATAGTCACCTGAATTTGGAATTTCAGTTTCATGCGCAATGAAAATCCAGTTACGGGTATAAATACGTTCCATTTCTGCACGGAACACCGCTTCATCGTTAAAAATATCAATTGGGAGAAAGCCTTGATTGATACTTTTTTCTACGCGATCACATAAGTGATCTACATATTCTTCATCGGTTCCTGATGACACTTGAATATATTTAAACATTTTAAAATCTCCTCCATAAGAGCATCTGTATTTGGCGCTATAGGTGTGACCTAGCTGTAATACATGTCAGCCTCCTTCTGAGATGTATTTACGCCAACACACTTATGTGGCTATTTTTTAACTTCATTAACCTGCTTTTTTGGCTGGACCATTAAATGGTGCCCAGTTTTGCTTGCGGAATTCGAGTAAGTACGCTTGTGCATTGTCTTCATGCAATGGCAGTTCACGCGGCGTCCAGCTTTCATCCAACTGATCCATATCGGCATCGTATTCAAAACGGCAGCCCAAAGGACCGTCGAAATACCAGAACCAGTTTGAACCGAGTCCATGACGACCTGGTCCCCAGAAGCTTTCATGACCAGCTTTTTCAAAACGCTGGCCTGCAAGCATGAGTTCGCTTGGACCTGAAAGATGGAAAGAAATGTGTTCTACACCCTTAATATGTTCAGGTGCTTGAATTAAAAATAAAGTGTGATGATCTGTTGTACCGCCTGCACGTAGGAATGGTCCACCCCCTAAACGGTCACTGACACGGAAACCTAGACGCTTGACATAAAAGCTTTCCGCTTTGGCAGCGTCTGGAACAAAAACTGCGGTATGCGCAATAGTACGCGGCTGAATTTGAATGGAATGATCGACACCCAACTGGTTATAGCCACGCTGATGCGGTGCGCCCGGTGCATTGATTTTTTCTACAGGTAAATTCAATTCACGACGTTTCGTAATTTGAAAGCCAATGGTAATCCCTGAATCATCAACCGTTTCTAAAGCCCCATTTTCAAGGACTTTCACTTCACGGTCAGTGCTCAGTTCAGCCTGAATGGCAGCTAAAGTCGTTTGATCGGCAACGCCATAGACCATTTTGCGCAGCTGACTCATGGAGGGTAGTTTAGCTGGCAATGATGCATGCTCTGCTGCAGCGACTAAAATACCTGTACCATCCAAGGTTTCAAAATAACGACCATAGGCTTGATTTGGGACTTCAGTTAAACCAAAATCCTGCATAAATTTCACCGCAGCATTCAGGTCATTTGCACCATAGATCAAATGATCGATACCAATAATATTCATTCCTTTACTCCTGTATTCCAGTCCTCGGAATACCCCTGTGATGTTGTTCTAAGTGTTGTATTTTCAGTGCCGTTGATTTGCTTCATGCATCGGCTATAGAGCTGTTCGGCATTGTGAACAAAGTTGAAACAGCTCTATAGTAGATATACGCCTAATTGACGATTGACTTAGTCTGTGTACAATCCATCCCAACACATGTATTTCATTTCCAGAAATTCATCGATGCCATAATGTGAGCCTTCACGGCCTAAACCGCTTTGTTTCACGCCTCCGAATGGTGCCACCTCATTGGAAATTAAACCGGTATTGATGCCAATCATGCCTGCTTCCAACGCTTCCGATGTACGCCAAACACGCGCTGAGTTTTGACTATAAAGGTATGCAGCCAAACCAAATTCGGTATCATTGGCTTGCGCAATCACCTCTGCATCTGAACTGAAACGGATCAGCGGTGCGACTGGGCCAAAAGTTTCATCATGGGCAATCACCATCTCTTGAGTGACATTTTTCAAAACCGTTGGCTCAAAGAAGAATCCGCCCAGTTCACTGCGACGTCCGCCACACACCACAGATGCACCGTGTCCTAAGGCATTGCTGATGTGTGATTCAACTTTTTTCACCGCACTTGCATCAATCAGTGGGCCTTGTACTACGCCTTCTTCCAAGCCATTGCCAACTTTTAAAGTTTTGACTTTGGCTGCGAGTTTTTCTGCAAATTCATCGTAAATAGCATCGTGTACATAAATACGGTTGGCAGAAATACACGCTTGACCGGTGTTACGGAATTTAGAGGCGATCACGCCATCTACCGCTAAGTTCAGATCAGCATCATCAAAGACTATTGATGGCGCGTTGCCGCCCAGTTCCATCGAACATTTTTTAATGGTCGCCGCTGACTGTTCTAGCAAAGTACGACCCACTTCGGTTGAACCGGTAAAGGTTATCTTACGCACCAATGGATGTGCAGTCAGAATGCCACCAATAATGCGAGTATCATTCCCTGTCAGCACACTAAATACACCATCCGGCACACCGGCACGGCGCGCGAGTTCTGCGAGTGCCAAAGCGGTCATTGGGGTTTGGCTGGCAGGTTTCACCACCATGGTACAGCCCGCTGCCAATGCTGGCCCTGCTTTACGGGTAATCATGGCTGCTGGGAAATTCCACGGGGTAATGGCTGCACAAACACCAATCGGCTGTTTTAACACCACAATACGCTGCGTGTCTTTCGGTGCAGGCAAGACATCACCACGAATACGTTTGGCTTCTTCGGCAAACCATTGCAGGAAGGAAGAGGCATAATCCATTTCGCCACGCGCTTCAGATAAAGGCTTACCTTCTTCTAAAGTGATGATGGTGGCTAAATCTTCTTTATTTTCCACCACCAGCTGATACCAGCGATTGATAATTTCAGAACGCTGTTTGGCTGTGGTTTTACGCCATTTTTCAAATGCAGTTTGTGCAGTTTCAATGGCATGATTGGTTTCTTCTTCCTTACAGCGCGGCAATTTGACCAGCTCTAAACCTGTTGCAGGATTATTTAAGCTGTATGTGCCGTGAGCAGTTTCTTGCAGCCACTGACCATTAATAAATGCGCCAGTTTTCCAAAGGCTTGGATCTTTCAGCAAATCCGCAGGATTAATCTGTGCAATACTATTCATATATGTATCCTTTAATCTTGAAGGCGTTTAAGCATTAGTCATGGAAACGGCCAATCAGGAATTCGCTGTCAGAATCATTGGTGCATGGCAAACCTGATGCCATCAAACCTTGGCGCAGTACTTTCATTTGACGGTCTGGAATACGGGCAATCGGTGCACGTAATGGGCCACCATTAAAGCCTGCCAACCAGTCCATATATTTCCAATGTGCACGGTTAATGTAATTAGAGCCCGGCATATAAGCGCCTGTTGCTGCACCCACCGCACCACGCGCAGGCTGTGCTTGCCAGTACAGTTTCATGGCTTCGTCAAAATTGCCTTCTTTGGCTAGATTAAAGGTTTTCACAAAATGATCACCCATCCACTGCGTATAGCTGGTTCCTGAGAATTGCATATCCATGTAACGAAGCAATGGAATCACGTCACTTTCAATAGGACAGGTCACCACGATTTGATCATTGAAACGTTCAAAGCTATCGACTAAACCGGCAATGTGCGGGAAGCCCTGTTCTGCTTTTAAAGACACCACGTTCGGACAATCATCAATTAAGCGTTGAATCAGTTCTGGTGACATGCCTTGTGGATGTACACGTTCAAAGCCCCAAAGTGGAATAGCAAACAGCATCACCCCTAGATCCGTCGCATCACAGAAAGCTTTGGTGTAGTCATAAATATCTTGCTCAGAGGTTGGCCAGAAATTTGACGGGTAAGACAGCAGGACGATATCTGCACCGGCTTTTTCCGCCAGTTTTACTGCACGAATATTTTCTTCCAGTGTGCCAAAGCCTGCATGGAAGAATAAGCCCAGTTTGTCGCCAGCCTGATCTTTTGCCCACGCGGTAAACTGTGCATTTTCTTCTGGCGTAATCGCCACTTCTGTACACAGCAAGGTATAGGTGTAACCCAGATCAATGACTTTCTGAATGTCGTGGCGAATCCCTTTTTCATTTAAATGGCTTAAATCCTGGCTATAACTTGGAATGGTTACAGATGAACATCCTTTTAAATGTTCTTTTGCCCATGCACGTGCTTCACTGCGTTGATAACTCGCCATTAAAAATTCTCCTTTCCCTGTTGGGTTACGTTCTTAAATATTGATGTTTTTAAATTCTGAATTAACGGTCGATGGTGACAATGCTGTCGCTCATCTCTTGGTATTTGTCTGCGGTTTTGGCATTGCGCAGCAGCATTTCTGCGGTGACGATGTCTTGCAGTGCTGAACCTACGGATTTGTAAATCACGATGTCTTCCGGAGTTTTGCGCACTTTGACTTGGCCTGACATTACATCAGATAGCGATACAGTTTTTGCTGCTACATCGCAGCCTTGTTCAATGGCAACCAGTGAATCACCTGTTTCGTGAATCACTTCTTCCGGCATATCTGCCACAATCAGGCTTGCAGCTTTCATGGTGTCAACATCGAGTTCGCGCTGTTCCGGCAAAGTTGAGCTGACAGATACCACCGTCATACCCGGCTCTAGCCACGCTGCGTCAAACACTGGCCCGCCATCACGGCTGCGTGATGCACAGATCACCACATTGCTGCCTTTCACCGCTTCTTCTGCTGTTGCGACCGCTTGAATGTCCAAGCCATATTGCGCGTGGAATTCTTGGGCGAATTTTTCGCGGTTGGCTTCAGTTGGGCTAAATACGCGGACTTTGGCAATACGACCTGTCGCATTCAGCGCATGTAAATGGCTACGTGCCAATGCGCTTGAACCTAAAATTGCAACGTCGAATTTTTCTGTGCCTGCCAAAGCATTGACGGCGACGGCTGAGCTTGCTGCGGTGCGGATGTCGGTAATGCGGTTACCATCAATCAAGGCTGCAAGACGCATGGTGTCTTGATCGAACAATGAAATAAGGTAGCTGGCTTTTTTGTTTTTCGGGCTGGCGGCAATCAGTTTGCAGCCCATATATTCTTTCGATGGTGATACGGCACATAGGCTACGTAACCAGAAGCCATCACCGCGTGCCATTGTGCGTGGCGGTACCATTGCATTGTTAATAGGTTGGCTGTAGGCATGACTTAGCGCTTCGATGGCGCTTGACCATGTTGCGAGTTCTGCCACATGATCATCATTAATAAATAAGGTTGGATGGTGTGCGTGGTTCACTGCTGAACTCCGTTTCAGTCATTTTTTTCTAATGTACTGATGTCTGATATACGGAGCTAGCATGTAAGGTGTAAAGCAGATATCCATAAATTAGATGTTTAAAAAATCATTGGATATCAGCATGACAAAACAATTTCTGTTTAGCCAAGTAATAAAATTTTTTATGTAGGTCTAGCTATATTCATTTTACTCATTATCATAGCCTTACGACTTTCCAATAATATTTACTCAAATATGTCTATTTACGAAAAAATCCTTAATGAAATAAAAGCCGATTACTTTATCCAAAATTACTCAAATGATGGACAAAGATTCGTCGCTTGGTATTTGTTTAATATCTTAAAACAAGATAGAAATCAAACTAAGGATGCTATTACTGATGGCGCAGATGATAAACAAATAGATGCAATTGTAGTAGATGATGAAAAACAATTAATTCACATAATTCAAGGAAAATTTACCTCTGGAAATCAGATAGATGCAGAGCCTTTAAGGGAGGTTTTATCTTCATGGATTCAGTTAAGAGATTTAGTAAAATTACAGCAGGTGTCAAACGCAAAATTACAAGTCAAACTTGCTGAAGTGGCAAAAGCTTTTGAGGATGAGTACGAGGTTAATTTCGAATTAATCACAACAAGTAATTTAACTGATTCTGCAAAAAAAGATTTAGAAACGTTTCAAAAAAGCCTAGCAGAAATTTCAGAAAATGAAGATTTTGATGCAACTATTTCTTTAGTTGACGAGCCTGAATTAACTCGACGATATGAATTAGCACTCGAAACTGATAACCCTCAAATTAATTACACTTTAGATTTATCTGATAGTCAGTTCATGGACATTGAATTAGCAGGAACTAAAGTCATTGTGGGAGCAATTCCATTAAAAGAAGTTGTAAAAATACAAGGGATTAAAGATGGTTCTCTATTCCAAAAAAACGTAAGACAAAGTTTAGGTAACAGCAATACTGTTAATAAAAAAATTAGACAAACTCTACTTGGTGATAAGCATAAAGATTTTTTCTTTTTCCATAATGGCATCACAGCTATTTGTGACAGAATGGATTTAGAGAATAATAAATTAAAAATGTATGGATTAAGCGTTGTTAATGGATGCCAGTCTTTAAATACAATTCAAAGCTGTAGTGAAACAGTTAAAAAACTTGAAGAAACCTATGTCTTATTTAGGTTTTATGAGATTCCACAAAGAGATAGAGCAGATTTAATCAGTATCAACACAAACTCTCAAAGTGCAGTAAAGCCCAGAGATTTAAGAAGTAATGATAAAAGAGTTCTAAATTTAAAGCGTCAATTTGAACAAAAATATGCTCAAGGATATTTTATTACTAAACGTGGTGAAGTAGCTCCATCAGACAGGGATAAAAACTATGTTATTGATCTATCTGATTTAGGCAAATATTTAATTGCTTGGCACTCTCAACGCCCCAATATTTCATATGGTGAAACCAAAATATTTGATAAATATTTTGAGATTCTTTTTAAAAGAGATTACAAACCAGAAAATATTCAGGCTTTAAACTTATGGATGGCAACAATCAAAAAAAATTGGGTTGAAAGTAACCCTCTCAGACTAAATGAAACTCTTTTATCAATGAAAGCCTATGCGCCTTTCCATCATTTATATGCAATATCCATTATGTTCTCAATCTCAAATAATCAACAAGATAGAGTGCCTGAGCCATCTATAACTTGGATAAATGCAACCGAAAAAAATATGGTAGATCAAATGATAAAGATGTCAGCAAATTGTCTTAATTCTGCATTGAGATCAGCTTCCACTAGAACCATTCCTAATAATGGAATTTTCAGCCCCCAGAATTGGATTAAATCAAAACAAAGCTTAAATGATATTAATTTTGCGATACAAAACTACATAGATATGCTTAGTTATATGGATGGTGGAGAAGATCAATATAAAAAACTTATAGATACTTTAACAATGAACCAAACAAATTTTGAATACAGACTTCAAGCTGATTAATAATTAAAAAAATCGCCATTCAATGGTGATTTTTTAATTCCTTTTACCGATTCACAATCATGCCTTTTAAAATCAGCGGTGCTTGCTTCTCAAACCACTGCTGAATCACCCGTGACGCCCGTGTATTCGGACGTCGAATGGTATGCGCTAGCACCACACTGCGCTGCAGTTCAGGCTCTACAATCAAACTTGCGGCTAAACGCTGCTGATTTTCTACACCAAATAGTCCCGAAGATATCGCATATCCGCCCCCAGCCGCTACCAGCTCATGCTGTAAACGATTCGAGTCTGCTTCCATCACACAGTCAAACTTATAGTCCATCTGCCGAGCCAACTGATCTAACCGCGCACGTAAAGGATGCGGACGGCTTGGGACAATTAAAGGCAAATCCTGCAAATCTCTGAGTTTAATGGTCGGCTGTTCCACCAAAGGATCATTGGCTTCACCCACCAACATTAAACCAAATTCTGCAATCACCGCTTCTTCGGATTTAATCACTTCCCCTTCACGAAGTAGCAGCGCCATATCAATGCGCCCTTCCTCAATCATCTCTTCCAAATGTACATTGGAACCTTCACTCAGGTGCAAATCAATTCGTGGGTAATTTTCTTTGACATAACGGTATAACGCACCGGAAAGCTGACGCACTAAGGCCGGCAATAAACCGACACGCACCTCACCAATTGGCTCACCGCCATAGGTACGAATATCATCTTCAATCGCACCGCATTCAATCGCTAGGTTAATAATGCGTGGCAATAATTCATAACCGAGTTCAGTCAGTACCACCCCACGCCCTGTACGTTTAAATAAACGTGTGCCGCATTGTTCTTCCAGTTGGGCAATATGCCGGCTGATCATGGACTGCGGCACATTAAAAGCATGCGCAGCTTTGGACAGACTGCCCAGCTCTGCCACTTTAATAAACACCAGCCATTTAGAATCCAAGATTGATTGCATGCCTATTTCCCTATTCATGTTCCCTATGAAAAAACCGGCCTGAAACCCAGACCGGTTCAGACGGCTATAGCATCCTTTATACCGAGTTTAAGCTCAAAAGACTCTTTAAATTGGTATGAATATCCGCAACTTGATGCTTGCTTGGTGTGATACCTGCTTCCAGCAGTTTACGCGCCATCATATGATCTACAGGTTGATTGACCGAATCAATGGCCACAAGTTTATCTTTGGCATAATGGAACACGGAAAAACGGCCGCTTTTCATATCACCGCGAATCACATAATCACTGGTATCAAAGGATAAACCGGTCATTTGCAGGCGGATATCCCCCTGATCAGTCCAGAACCACGGTACATTTTTATATTCCTCAGGTTGTTCAGTGACAAACTTCGCGACCGTAATGGCTTGGTCATTGGCATTTTGTACTGATTCCAAACGGATGCGGCGGTCGCCGGCAAAATGGTTTTCGTGATTAGCACAGTCACCAATGGCAAAAATGTTGGCAATATTGGTTTGCATGGTACGGTTCACGCTGATGCCATTATCACATTGAATACCGGCCTGCTCTGCCAGCTCGGTATTTGGAATCGCACCCACACCGACCAAGACCAGCTCGGCTGGAATCACACCATCGGCACAGCGCACACCGGTGACTTTGCCATTTTCACCGACAAATTCATTAATGAATGCACCAGTTTCAATCTGAATGCCATTGTTACGGTGAATCTCGGCAATATAGTCCGATACCAATGGCGACACGGAACGGCCCAACACCCGTGGCATATGCTCAAGTACCGTGACATGTTTACCCAAACAGTGTGCAGTGGATGCCAATTCTAAACCTATAAAACCACCGCCAATAATCACCACATTTTCAGCAGTGTTCATAGAGGTACGCAATTGGCGTGCATCCTGCAAAGTACGCAGGCTCATTACCCCTTGCAACTCTGTCCCTGGTAAAGGCAATTGACGTGGACGTGTACCCATCGCCAAGACCAAATAATCATATTCAATCATGTCGCCATGATAGAGCTTGACCACATTTTCATCTGGGTCAATCTCACTCACCGCCGTATTGAGTCGTAAATCAATTTGATACTTTTCATAAAAGTTTTCAGGCTGTAGACACAGTTTGGACAAGTCCATTTCATGTGCATCTTTGACAAAACTTTTTGACAATGGCGGACGGTGATAGGGCAATTCCGCTTCATTGCTAATCAAGACAATATCACCATGAAACTGTTCATGACGCAGGGCTTTGGCACAGGCACAGCCTGCATGTCCACCGCCAATAATGACGACTTTTTTATTGTTATTCATTGTGATTTCACTCCATGAAAATCATTTAGGATTTAAAAAAATTCTTAAGCTGCATAGTGACTTGATCAGGCGCTTCAAAATTGCAGATATGCCCACTGCCTTGAATAATATTCAGCTGTGCATTCGGTAACTGGGCCACCATGGCCTGCATATCCTCAACAGGGCCACCGCCATGATCATGTTCTGCCGCGAGCAATAATACTGGTGCGGTGATTTGTCCCAATTGCTGAGAAAAATCCATTTCAATAAAGGCATTCACATAAGCACAGTAACCTTCAACCGTGGTGCGTTTAATCATGGCGCGTAATTGCTGATCCACTTCCGGATGCGACTGGCGGAACGCTTCTGAAAGCCAACGATCTACTGTGATATCACCGAGTTTATCCAAACCATTGGCTTGTGCTTTGGCACAGCGGTCACGCCAAAAGTCATGACGATCATCCGGCTGACGTGGACGACAGCAACACGCGACAATTTTTTCAATCCGCTGAGGATACGACAGTCCCAAAGATAAAGACACCGAACCACCAAAGCCTAGACCAACGACACTGCTTTTTTGAATGCCCAAATGATCCCATAATGCAATCACCCCATCGACGATGTCTTGATAAGTACAATTTTCTGGTGGCAAGGGACTTAAGTTGTGCCCCCAAGGATCAAAGGTCAGGATTTGATAATCTGCTGCAAGGATCGCCGCATGTGCAGCCCAAAAGCTCGCATCATTGCCAATGCCGGGAATAAAGGTCACCCAAGGGGCATCCGACTTGCCTTGAACCTGATGATGAAATAACGGGAATGACTTCATGTCAGTTGAACTCCACTCATATCTTGTTTTGACTTAATTAAACAAAAATGAGCAATCCATCCAAGCGTTGAAATCCTAAATCAGATATCCAGAAAATGCATAACTGCTTTATAGCTTAGATGCTATTTTCACATGCCAATGCTTCGTAGAGTAAGGATCAAGGAAAAGTAAAACTTTGGTCATGACCAATGGAGTATGAGATGACTGTAGCAAAAGATTTTAAAATAAAAGGCTTGGACCGTATACGTTTTGGCGTTGAACACTTGGATGATGCTCTGCGCTTTGCAGATGACTGGGGCTTAACCCAAGTGACAAGCGATCAAGATAACAGCTACCTGTTTGTCACGACAGATCATTCCCAAGTGGAAATTTTCCAAGCAGATTCAAATAATCCTGCCCGTACCCCGATTGGTAGTCCAAGCGGGATGTGTGAAATGGTTTGGGGCGTTGAAGATCAGGCCAGCCTGGATGCCATTGCTGCTGAACTGCGTACTGACCGTGAAGTGACTGTGGATGCCAATGGCACTGTACATAGTCAGGATGATCTCGGTATTCGCATCTCTTTTCGTATCGCACAGCGCAGTTATGTACCATTTACCGATACTCAATTTAACTCTCCAAGCCAACCAAAACGTGTCAACAGCCGTGCGCCACGTTATAACAAAGCCCAGCCTTATGAAATTAGCCACCTCGCGATTGGGGTCGATCATGCAGGTGAAGCAGTCAAGTTCTATTTAGAACGCCTCGGCTTTTTAGTCTCGGATCGTTATGCCGACCGTGGGGTGTTTATTCGCTGTTCGGCAGAAGGCAACCATCATCACCTGTTCTTTATGAATGGCAAAGCACCAGGCACACGCTTTAACCATCTGGCCTTTAAAGTCCGTGACATCCATGAAGTGATTTTTGGCGGGCAACACATTGATAGCCAAGGCTGGACCACATTTGCAGGGCCGGGTCGTCACCGCGTGTCTTCTGCATGTTTCTGGTATTTCCTCAGCCCATTTGGTGGGGCTTGGGAATATGCTGCCGATGAAGACATTGTCACTCAAGATTGGGAATCCACCGACTTTGCAGCTGAAGCACACATCTTTACCGAATGGACCTTTGGTCTGGAAAAATCGGATGGCACCCTGCGCGGGCCAATCTCACAAAGTAAAGCACAAGCATTAGAAGATTAACGCTGACGTTGAGATAAGGAATAAAGCATGAATGCCACTGTTCATACCGAAGCGGAACACTATTGGGTGCAACTAATTCACTCAGATGTGCGCGTCATTCAAAGCAAATATAAAAGCCGTATTTTAGAAGCAGGCAATCCAAACCATCCAGCCCTGTTTTTACTGCATGGCACTGGCGGTCATTTAGAAAATTATGCCCGCAACATTCCTGCACTGGCGGAACATTTTCATGTCATCGCACTGGATTTTATCTGGCATGGCCGTTCACAAACCACCGGTTTTGATCATGAAGTGATTCCAGTACTGATTGATCAAATCTTGGATGTCATGCAGCAACTAAATATTGAGCGTGCGCATTTTGAAGGGCAATCGATGGGCGGTTGGGTCGCAATGCAACTGGCGATTCAACACCATGAAAAAGTCGATCGTTTGGTGTTGACCACCACCATGGGCTATCGCCCAGATGAAGGAGCGATTTCAAATTATGTTGAACCGCACTGGGCGGCCAATTTACCCAGTTCCATTCAGGTCTTAGAAAACCCCAGCTTTGACAATGTCCGTACCCGTATGGCACGTATTTTGGCCCAGCCTGAACGCCTGACCGATGAAGCCATTCAAGTTCGTCAAGCACTCTACCGTCAGCCTGCTTTAGCTGAAGTGCAAAAGCTGTTTATTACCGAATATTTGTCTGGTCAAACCATTCAAAAACACACGGTAACCGATGCCTTAGCCCAACAGATTCAAGCACCAACCTTGGTGTATTGGGGCGATGCCAACCGCACTCCGCCGGCCTTAGGTCAGCACATCGCTAACCAAGTTCAGCATGGTCAATTTTACTGTGCCGTAGACACGGGACACTGGGCGCAATTTGAAAGTGCTGACATTCACAACCAAGTCGTGACTGAATTTTTATTGGCAAAGCACACATAACAACAGATTGTAAATTTAAAAATTTAAGGATGAAAAAATGTCGAATGTAGATTTAACCGGTCGCTGGGAACTGGTGACTTTTGCGCAAAACTATGATGACGGACGCCAAGTGCTGCCGATGGGCGAAGCACCGCAAGGCATTATTCAATATACCGCAGATGGCTTTATGAGCTGCATGATCTGCCGTCCAAACCGTGCCAATTTTACCACTGGCGGTCAATGGAATGCCTCGGATGCAGAAAAAGCGGGGGCCTATAACAGCATGATGTCCTACGCAGGACGTTACAGCATTAAAAATGACACAGTCACCCATTTTGTGGATCTGAGCTTATTCCCTAATTGGATTGGCGGCCTGCAAAAACGCACGTTTCAGTTTGATGAACAAGGTCAGCTTAGCCTTACGGCTCGCTTAGAAGAAAACACTTCTGAAGCACGTACCGCTTTATTGCTATGGAAACGTGGCTAAGCCTTTAAGCATTTTGAAAATTTTCAAGGAATGAATATGAATACGATGACAAATCCAGAAATGGGCAAAAGCATTCAGTGTGGTGCCATTCAAACCAATTACCACGACGTGGGTCAAGGCGAACCTGTTCTACTACTGCATGGTTCTGGCCCGGGGGTCAGTGCATGGGCCAACTGGCGTCTCACCATTCAAGCCCTGCAAAATGACTACCGCCTATTGGCACCTGATTTTGCCGGTTTTGGTTACAGCACTTTCCCCGAAGATATCAGCTTTAATCGTGATACTTGGCTCAAGCAAATGGTCGATTTCCTCGATGCCTTGGGGCTAGAAAAAGTTAATGTGATTGGCAACTCCTTTGGTGGTTCTATGGCATTGGCACTAGCGATCTATCATCCAGAACGGGTCAACAAATTGATTTTAATGGGCAGTGTCGGTGTGCCGTTTGAACTCACCGCAGGCTTGGATGCCGTTTGGGGTTACACGCCATCGTTTGCAAATATGCAAGCGATCATGAAAATTTTCGCCTACAACCAAAACTTGGTCGGGGATGATTTGGTGCAAATGCGTTATATCGCCAGCACCAAGGAAGATACCCGCGCTGCTTATGAGCGTATGTTCCCTGCTCCACGTCAGCAATGGGTCGAAGCAATGTCGCATTCCGAAGATGCCATTCGCCAAATTAAACAGCCCACCCTGATGGTACATGGTCGTGATGACAAAGTGATTCCACTTTCGACTTCACTCACCATGCTGAATTGGATTGAAAATAGCCAAGTGCATATTTTCAGCCAATGTGGCCACTGGACCCAAATTGAACATGCCAAAAGCTTTACCCAATTAGTCGCTAACTTTTTGAAAAATTAATGAATCAAGGATGACTCAGATGACACAAAAATCTGCCGCTGCTGGCAAAAAAGCCCTGATTATTGGTGCAGGCACAGCCGGTATGGCTTCTGCCATTACCCTGTCTCGCATTGGTATTGAGATTGACCTGATTGATATCAACCCCAATTGGGGCGCACTCGGTGCTGGACTGACCATTACCGGACCCACCCTACGTGCCCTGAAACAACTCGGCGTTTATGAGGAAGTCACTGAACAGGCCTATGTCGGTGACGGGATTCAGGTCTGTGATCCGCAAGGCAATCCGCTGCGCATTTTACCCACGCCGATGTTGGAAGGTTCAGATACTGCTGGAAGCGGTGGCATCATGCGCCCGACTATGCATTCGATTATGCATAAATATGTTGATGAAGCCGGTATTCAAATGCGTTTAGGTCTGACTGCGGATGCTTTTGAGCAGGATGATAAGGGCGTGACGGTCACATTTAGCGATGGCACAACGGGTCGTTATGATTTTGTATTGGGTTCTGATGGCGTGCTGTCTAAAACTCGCCAATTGCTGTTCCCAAATGCACCGAAAGCGGAATATACCGGTCAAAGCTGCTGGCGTTTATTCTTAAAACGTCCAGCCTCGGTCGAGCGCCGCACGTATTTCTTGGGTGGTCCTGTGAAAGTCGGTTTTACCCCAGTATCTCAAGAGCATATGTATATGTTCTTGTTAGAACGTTGCCCGCAGCGCTGGCAAGAACCTGAAGACAACTACAAAAACTTAAAGCAATTGCTTAAAGGCTACGATGGCATTTTGGCGGAAATTCGTGAATCTTTAACCGAAGCGGATAATCCCAATATCAATTTCCGTCCCTTGGAATGTTTTGACCTGCCTGGGCCATGGTATGTCGGTAAAGTGCTATTGATTGGAGATTCCGCACACCCCACTACACCGCAACTCGCATCTGGCGCCGGTATGGGCATTGAAGATGCACTGGTGCTTGCAGAAATTTTTGAGAAACAAGCTGATGTAGAAAGCGCGTTTGCTGAATTTATGCAGCGCCGTGAACAGCGTTGCCGTTTAGTCACCCAAAGCTCGATGGAAATTGGCCGTCTAGAACAACAGCGTGCACCTGTCGAACAGCAAACAGCGGTCGTCACCAAAGCACTGGAAATCTTAAAAGAAGCGATTTAGTCCAAAGCCCCGATCACATTTGATCGGGGCTTATTTTTTAAAACAACAATGATAGACAACCGTCTAAGCAACACGCTCAGTGAAGAGCTCACATGATTTGCATGCTAAAGGAGCAGCATTATGGTTCGTATCGAAAGCAAGCGCGGGATGTTTGCGCTGATGATGGCACATTGTGCCGGTATGGTAGATTTGGTGGCCTTGCCGATTTGGGTCGGAACGTTGATTGCACATTATCATTTTGACCCACAACAGGCTGGTGGACTTGCCACTTTATTTTTAATTGGTGCAGCAGGTGCCAGTTTATTCTTTGCGCCACGTTTTAATCGTATTCAGGTGAAACTCGCTGCCGTATTGGGCTTTGCATTGGCTACCGTTGCTTTCGTACTTTCTGCAAGCACTATCAGTTTTCCTGTATTAGCAGGTCTACACTTTCTTGGGGGGCTTTCTGCAGGGACTGCTTTAAGCGTGACCCATGGCACTATGGGGCATGGTCTGAATCCACACCGTATTTTCGGTATTGCAGGCCTTGCGATTGGTATTTTTGGGGTTCTATTCCTAGGTGGAACACCAGGCATTATTCAGCAGTTCGGCGGTCATAGCATGTTCTATGTAATGGCGGGTGTCATGTTACTGGCGACTTTAGCTTGCTTGTTCTTTTTCCCCAAACCAACACGCGCGGTAGAGTTTGACAATTTTGAGCAAATCAAAAACTTACCACCGCTCGGTAAACCGGTTTGGTTCTGTATGATTGGCGTGGCACTGCTGGCGATGACCCAAGCCATGACCCTGAGTTTTTATGAACGTATTGGTTTGGAACGTGGTTTTAGCCGTGACATGGTGACCATGGCTCTGGTGATTTACGGCATTGTCACCATCTTCCCAGCGCCATTGGCTGCACTGCTGGAAAAACGGGTCAGCATTACTGCCATTATTGCTTTTGGCCCTATCTTCCAAGGCATTTTTGCATTACTCACCACCCATACGCATGAATATGCTGTATTTGCTTTGACAGGTCCAATGATGGCCTTTACGATTTTATTTGTGCATACCTTTGCCTTTGGTTTATTGGCACGTTTAGATCCAACAGGTCGTGCGGTAGCTGGTACACCTGCCATGCTGATGGTTGGGGCAGCCGTAGCACCATTTATCAGCGGCACCATTGTGAAATTTATCAGCTTTGAAGCGATTGGCTATGCCTGCTGTGTTGTGGTGGCTGTACAGGTATTGTTATTCAGTCAAACCCGTAAAGCGGTACTTACAGGCAAAACCAGTATTCCTGTACAAACCACACTGAAAAATAATAATACTCAGCCAGCGGCTTAGACCTGAATACTCATGTTCATTTAAAGTCTTAACATTCTTATTTCAGTTTAGTCAGGCCTTTCATGAAGCCTGACTTTTTTCATTTCATAGAACAATGATAAAACTCATTTTTGATTGAAATAAGCCACTATATATATCATTATCTAAACCATTGATAACTGATATCTTTTTAATAAAAACATTTAAAGTATTTTAGCCCTTGCCCTACATAACTGTACATTTTATATTCATTTTGATTCATCAGGATAAGATCCTATTTTTTAAAATATTTTTAAATTTCAGCCTTAAGCAATGGACTGTTAATTTCATTTTTAACCTAAAGGAACAACCATGGAACTGAAAGGGATATTCAGCGCAGGATGCATTGCGCTCATTTCAACAGCACTGCATGCAAAGCCCACCTTGGATTTAACTGGCAACTGGAAAGTCATTGATGATAAAAGCGGCTTCACTCTAGTCAAGGTGAAGATCAGCTCAAATGCAGAGCATCAATATAATGGCCATATTATTACAGCATTTAACCCGCCTAATATGCCTGCACAGGATTTAAGTGCATTGAAAGGCTTTCATTTACTGTTTGATCTGAAGCAAGATCCCAAAGATCCTTATAAACTGCTGTCTGGGCAAGTATTCGACCCGGCGATACAGCAGCGCTATAACGTGAATGGCAAAGTCAGTCGCAATGGCAATACCATGATTCTGCGCAGCCCTTCCGATGCTGAAAAAGCCAGCCGAAAATTATCTTGGGTGCGTATGCGTGGTCAATCTTAACCATAAACATGGATGAATAAAAAGCCCGCTTCAAGCAGGCTTTTTATATGAATTTTTAACAAAATAAGGTGTTGTATTCCTTGAAGATTTATATATCCGGATTCGCTGCAAATCTACTTAATAGCTTACTAGAAAAAAATTTATAGCATGGAAAATACAAATCTATAAATACGCTGAAGTAACTTGTTCAAAGCCTTTGGCCAGCAGCATGCTTCTTGCCATCATCGATTCGCCTTCTATTTCCATCCGGCCAATTTCACCTGAAGTCTCAACTACAAATTGCGCACGTGCTAAGCGTTTTTGCATAAACTGTTCAAATACCGTTTCCAAATCATTACCATGCTCATCCAGCAATTTTGCTAAAACAATGGCATCTTCCACCGCAAGGCCCGCACCCGAACCTAAGTGCGGTGTGGTGGCATGCACCGCATCACCAATCAAAAGTGTGGAACCGCGATGCCAATCCGTATTCACCATCACCCGCTCTAAAGGACGGTAAATAATCGGGGTATGTTCATCAATCGAATCAATATATGGCTTCAGTACAGCTTCGAACTCGCGCAGCAATTCTTTTGCCATTTTCGGCAGTACTTCCGGTTCACGCCAAACCTGAGCTTGAGGCACACATTCCATCATGTACATATACATTTGCGTTGGGCTGCACGGATTAAAGCCTACTTTCATTTTTTCAGACTGGAACATACGGCCACGGGTAATATCTGCCGGACGCTCGAACTGCAAACGCCAGCAGGCCTGTCCGGTATATTCTGGCGCTGCCTGCTCTGGCATCAGCAATTGACGCAATTTAGAAAACACGCCATCTGCGCCAATCACTAGGTCATAGTGCTGACTACGACCACTTTCAAACTGGACAAAACTGCCCTGCTCCAAGCTGCTTTGAATGCTGGCAACGGTATCGCCTAAAAATACAGGAATATCCAGCGCTCGGACTTTGCTGGATAAAATATCATGTAATACCGGACGCAAAATTGCCCCCTCTGACGGGAAATCCTCCGCGATCACGCGCTTAGACAGCACTGTGCGGATGAAATTGCCATTTTGATCATAAATATCCACACCGTCATGCACAAAGCCCTGCGCTGCGATTTCGTCTTGCACCCCTAAATCACAGAGCGCACGTAAGGTCAGCACCGACAAGGTTAAACCAGTACCCAAAGCTTTCCAGTCTTCAGATTTTTCTACCAATTCCACATCATTCTTGGACTGCTTGAGTTTAATGGCCGCTGCCATACCACCAATACCGCCGCCTAAAACCAAAATTTTCATATTCAATTCCTTGAGTATTTTGCTGCTGAGCGCCACCTACGCTGTTTTTCATCAATAGCTGAATGAATCTTGCATTCGGCCAGTCAAAGCTAATTAGCTTAAAAGCATTATTCCTTTGCGAAATCTGTAACCGTATTTCTGTCTTCTGCTGCCTTTTCAGCGATATTTTTAATCAGCATAGAAACGCTCATGACCACGGCGGGTATTGCCAATACTGTAAAGATTTGCGTCCAAGCCAGATTATTATTTGCCATATAACCCATGCATAGGGTTCCAGCTACCGCACCAAAGCGACCGATGCCACACATCCAAGACACGCCTGTGGTTCTAGCCTCGGTCGGATAAAACTTGGTAGCTAAAACCGGCAAGGAAGACTGCGCTGTGTTTTGCAAAGTTCCAGCACTGATCATCAATACAATAAATATCAGCAATGACCAATCTATTGCTGGACCAATTAAGGCGACACAGATTGCGGTAAAAAACGTGCATATCGCAATGACATAGTTGCCATTAAAGCGGTCCATCAACCAGCCATTCAACATCGCGCCAACACCGCCGAGTGCGAATAAGCCAGATACCATTGGGCCTAAATGAGGAGGCATGCCTGCTTCTTTAAAGAGCAGCGGCATCCAATTGACGATGCCGTAGAAAATCATCAATCCTGAAAAGAAACAGATCCATAAGCTCAGCGTCCCCACGACATATTTAGCTGAAAGTACAGTTCTCATGGCTTGCCGCATGGAAATGTTTGAACTGCGGTCTTCCAGCTGAAAATGATGCTGAGTTGCTGATGGATTGATTCTTCCTAAAATCTGCGGAATACACTGATCATTCGTATTTATCAACAATAAATAGCGTACAGATTCAGGCAATAAAAACAGCATGCAAAGACACAATAGAAATGGCATGACTCCGCTGATCAGCAGCATGCTTTCCCAGCCAAAGTGCGGAATAATATAAGCCGCCGCAAAACCACCGCCCGCTGCACCAATAGGGAAACCACAGTACATGGTATTCACGATAAAGGCCCGTTTATGTGCAGGACAAAATTCAGACAGTAAAGTGACCGCATTCGGCAAGGCCGCACCTAAACCCAATCCAGTGATAAAACGCAATATTTCCAGCTGCGTCAGATTTTCTGCAAAACTGGAAAAAATGCAGCCGACTGAAAAGAGGAACACGGATACTAACAATAAGACTTTACGACCAAACTTGTCTGCTAAAGGGCCTAAAATGATTGCACCGATGGCAGCGCCAATGAGTGCCGCGCTCAGCACTGGAATGATGTCGGCCTTGCTGATCTGCCACTCACGGATTAAATCCGGTGCAATATAGCCCATGACCGCGGTATCCATGCCGTCAAAAAAAGCCACCAAAAACATCATGGTAAAAATCAGGCTTTGAAAGCCCGACCACTTTTGCTGATCCAAAAAAGTTTGTATGTGCATTTTTTAATCCTTGTGGTATGCAGTGCAAACATCCATTTCTCAGTTCAGCATAGCCTAACCCTGTATCTATAATGATGGGGCAAGCTGGATATTAGATATATTTAAAATAGATAGCAGAAGTAAAAAAACCGCCTTTAAAAGACGGCAAACCAAGGGAACTGTCGTTTATGCAGCAGGCTGCATATTAAAAAAACGTTTAGCGGCCAGAATAGAAACATTGGCGCAAAATACAAACAGCAACATGGCTAGACTTAAGTTGAGCAACGCTGACCAAGGCAGCAGATTCAGCAATATGCCGCTGAGCAAGCCAAAGAAAAATTGCAGTCCGCCCATCAATGCGCTCGCTGAACCTGCCTGTCTGCCTTGCTGTGACATGGCCAGCGCTGTGGAGTTCGGCGCAGTCAGACCAATACCTGCGACCGCTAAAAACAAACCGGCTAATATCAGTGGCAGTCCCGCTTGCGGCAAAATAGCTGCGATCAACAGGAAAAATACGCCAGTAATTTGTACCATCCCACCCATACTCAACCGTTGCAGCACCGAATATTTATGCTCCAGTTTATGATTCATGGCAGACAAAAACATAGTCCCGACTGCATTCAAGCCAAATGCATAAGCAAACTGCTGTTCATTTAAATGATAGCCATCCATTAAAACGGTAGACGCAGCATTGATATAACAGAACAGTATGCCAAAACTGAAACAGCCTGCGAGCATGGCAAAACGGTAGCTTGGGTCCTGATAAATTTTTATATACAGCTGAAAAACATGCTTGAAGGAGAGCTTTAAGCGTCGATCTGCTGCTAAGGTTTCTTTGAAACCGAAAATGACCCAGATCAGGCTAATTACGCCCAATAGTGTTAGAGCAATAAAAATTGAATCCCAATGGAAAAACAGTAGCAGCCACGCGCCTAAAGTCGGCGCGATCACAGGTGCAACGCCCATCACAATCATCATGCTGGCAAAGGCTTTGGCAGCAGAGTTGGTATCCAGTACATCACGAATCGCAGCTCGCGCTAATACCAAGCCGACACAACTGCCTAAAGCTTGCAGTACGCGGACGATTAATAGTGTCTGTAAATCATCAGCATAGATGCACAATATACTGGCAACAATATGCAGGCTCAGGCCAAAAATCAGCGGGATTTTCCGCCCGATACGATCACTGATCGGGCCATATATCAACTGCCCAATGGCCAGCCCGAAAAAGTACGCTGGCAATGAACTGGATACCAAAAGGGTTGAAACTGAAAACTCTTTGGCCATATCCGGTAAAGCGGGCAAATACATGTCTGTGGATAGTGGCGCAATGGCTGTTAAGAGTGCTAAAAGTAAAATCCAGCTCAGGCTATATTTTTGTGCAGTCACAGCTTGTGTCATGTGGTATATCCTTTATTTTGGCTGCACCGATCCATGAGCCTCTTTTCAAGGCTCTGGAATATTGTAGTTTTGCGTATTAGTGAGTAAGTACAGCCCGGTTTAGCAGACCTTGATCTGCAACAATGGTTTGTCCTGTCATCACCTTATTTTGCTTCGAAGCTAAAAATGCATACAGCGCCCCGTAGTCTTCTGCATCTGGCAATTCCTGCAGCAAGCTGATGGACTGGAACAAGTTTAAGAATGCATCTTTGGGAATATCAGACTGTTTTTGATGATCGAGATTCAATGCTTTCGGACCTTTCAGCTGGCTGTTACCAATTGCAGCCGGCGCTACGCCATTGACTCGGATTTCAGGTGCAAACTCAAATGCCAATTGCTGAATCAGGCTGCGAATTGCCCCTTTGGTTGCGGTATAGACTGCGCCGCCACCATCCGCAGCATAAGCAGCCGTTGAGGTGGTAAAGACCATCGCTCCTTTATTGGCTTTCAATACCTCTGCAAAAATATACGCAGTGAGCAAATAGCCTTTGACATTGACTTGGAATAATTCATCAAACAACTGATCCAGATGTGCAGCGCTCATATTCTTGATGGCTACATTGCCATCAAAAATGCCTTGTGCGCCAATCACTGCATCTAAGCGGCCGTATTTCTGCAAAATTTGCTGCTGACAATATTCTAAATCAGCAATCTTGGTCACATCACAAATCAACGCAAGATCATGGTCACTAAACTCTGATGCCAGCTGCTGGATTTTTTCACTGGAGATGTCGGTCACAATCACAACAGCACCTTGCGCCTTACAATAACGAGCAATACCTAGGCCCAAACCTGAGCCTGCACCCGTAATCAAAACAACATGATTTTCCAATAATGACATGCTTAAACTTCCTTATTGTAAAAGGCTGGACAAGCAGCCCTCATCAGCATTTTCAAGTGATGAATAGATTAAAATTTTGCAGGTAAATTAGCAGGTTTCGGGCGGTCTTTCATGTACATGGGCACTGAAATATTTAATGTAAAACGGCCATCGTTGCTGACTGCATTCTTTGTTTCCAAATCCTTGCTCCAGCTCAAACCGACGAATAAGCCACGGCCAAAATCTTGTAGTAACTGAACACCAAGCCCCATCTGCCGTGCTTTACCATTGGTGGTACCGAAATATGCAGTTCCGTTGTTTTCATCACTGGTCACCTGTTCACGCACGTAACCAATTGGACCAATCTGCAAGCCTTGATGAATAAAATCCACTTTTTTCAAAACAGTCGCATCAAAGAACAGCTCATCGCCTGAATCATATTTGGTTTTATCATTTTCAAAGTTATAAAAATAATGTGACTCTAAGGAAATATTCCAATCCTGATTCATCAGGCTATAACCCACACGCGGATTAATCGACCAGTATTCACCGCTGGTATTGGTGTCGCCCAGTTTCCATGAACCCGTGGTCGTAATCACACCTAAACCTGCACTGACGAATTGCCCCGGATTAAGTGTCCAAGCGACATCGGCAAAATGCACATCAATATTGGCAACGTTGGTATTTGAATGCTTGCCAACCTCTCCCAGCATTGGATTGCTAATGTCTTCCTCAGCCATAATGAAAGGAACCGCAAGCCATGCCCGGTAATCACCACCCAATACTTTGAAGCCTGGGGTATAAATAAAGATTGAAGTAGATGCAGGCGCATCCAGCTTCAATCCCATGTTATCGCCATTATCATCTTTCAACTGACCGTTCAATAACTTAGTTGAACTGGTGAAATATAGACCCGGTGGTAAAGGCGCATTCAATGGAATGCCCATAGTATTGCCAGCTGGCGCCTGTGGTGCTGCCCCCGGCTCTAAAGCCATAACCGTTTGTGAAATACATAAAGATAAAAGACTGAAAACACTGACGTGCTTAAGCTGTTGTTTTAACATTGCCTACTCCATTAGCGCTGTTTATTTCCAATACCTAAACTATTGAAATGAGCGCAATGAAGTCACCAAAAAAGTATGAAAGCAGTTATCAAATTTATAGATAGCTTAACGTTACTTTAAAATTTCAAATTGCATGTCTTAACAAAAAGAAATGCAAATTCTAATCTAGAGCGATGAAGTTCAATAAATCGAATTTTAAATGAGGTTACTCGGGTGTGTTAAGGATTAACGAGAGTTAATTACGTTCGCACACATATAAATCATGGCGGCAAAACTTGAGTCTGTTTGATCACTACGCATGGCAATACATTTGAATTCTTTCAATTTGCAGAAATTATGTGGCAAATCTCTCCATGGACTACCTGTATGGGCAATCCACAATACAGCTTCCTCAGTGGCACAGGTTTATCTAGGTTGTACTGCTGAAAAGGTTCATGAGGTGACTATCACCACCAACATTGGTTGGTCGTATATCTATAATTTTTAGGCATTCATCTCGGTGTGAAATTTTTTCTCATCAGTGTCTAATTGGAATAACCAGTATCCTGCTTATAAGCTTGTTGAACTCGATTAAGTTGAATTTCCAATAAAGGGAATTGGCTTAAATGAGGAGATTTTATTTCTTTCAAACTCAGGTTCAACTCAATAGCATTACTTAATTGTTCATATATTAATAATAGATCTGATAACTCTCTATCAGATAAAATTTGTTTTTTTCTAGAAAATGTTACGCGTTCCAACAAATAACTCAGTTGCTTTAATTCATACAAAAGCTCCCAGTTTTTCTGTAAAACATGATTGGGTTTTGGTATTTCACCAAGTGCTGTTTGATGAAGTATAGTTAAATTGTTCCATCGTATTTTCATAGGGTGAAAATAGGTCTTTGTTAATTTTTTTTCTGATAAATTAGAACTATTAAACAAAGCATAAGTAAGTTTGCTCTGTGATCTAAGCAGTTCTGCCATAGAGTATTCTAAACGTTTAGAGGCAGCATCACGATTTATTAGAAATATACCGACTAACCCAATAAACGTACCGATTAAAACATCAATGATTCTAATTTCAGCAAAATATATAGCAGAATCCATCATACCATTACTTGCAACGGCGACGATCAATGCGCTTGGAGTAAAAAATAATGCGGTCAAACAATAATTCTTAACAATAAATATTTCACACATCATACAAAAAAAGAAAATATATAAAATTATCAAATATTCATTTGGAGAGAAATACAATAAAGCGGTTGCAATTAAAACCCCTAAAACAGTGCCAAATGCACGCTGTATAGAGCGATGCAATGTTGCAACTACCGTTACTCCTGAAAGTACAGATACTGTAGAAAGTGGCACCCAAAAACTTCTGGGGAATTCAAATGAATAAGCCATTAATGCCGAAATTAAGGTGATCAAGCCAAATCTTGAAGCAGCGATAAATGCAATAGAATGATGGTTAAAAGACTGTATTAGCACCTTCAAAACAGGCACTTGCAATGGCATTAATTTAATGTCTGGAAGCTGGTCTTGATTCAAAATTGATTCTATACGGAATAATTGCTCAATCAATCGTTGTCCAAGCAAACCCTGTGCCTGAATATTTAACGTTACTTTACATGAACATCTAATTGCTTTATGGACTTCGTCAAATGCTTCAATTATCTCTATAGGCAAAGGTGCTGTACAATCTAAAAAATCTTCACCCAGAATTAACCAAATACGATTAGCTCGTTTATTTAAATAAAACATTTTCTTAAATTGTCTGGTCTGACTCCATTTCGTATAACTTGCTTGAAGCACGTTATTCGATTCGTTCAGATACTGAATAAACATACTATGTGATTGTTTAAATTCATGCGTTCCTACCAGACTAAGTAATTGATTTAATTGTAGATATAACTCTAACAAGGTCTCACGCTCAGGTTTATTCGGATTTACAAACCATCCCATTAATGCAAAAAATAATGACAACAATCCCCCAGCCATGATCAAAGCACTTCTCTCTAGGGCACCAGATATATCTGTCTCTGGCATTGCAGAGGTCATTGCCAATACTAGAATCATAAAAATAGCCGAGGGCCCAACAATATTTAAAGCACCAAAAGTAAAGACCATAAGCACAGCTATGAGAGCCATGAGGATTGCAACGACTATAGGATAAATGGCAAATAAACTACCTAAAAAAGCACAGATGCTTAGCCCGATTACCACCAAAATAATTTTTTTAGCCCGATGTAGATAAGGCATTCTAAAAACATAAAGGAAGGCAAAACCACCTAAACTTGCTATAAGTCCATTATGGAAATTGCCCAACATTAATCCAACCAGAACAGGTAATGCCGCAGCCAGCCCCGCAATAAAAGCTTTTAAATATGGAATAGGACGATTATTGAGTTGTATCGCCTGATAGCAGATGTGTAAAAAGTTTTTTATTATCTCACCCATTACTATTCCTTCACTATATTCAACCCTTTTATCGTATGCTTACTGACAAACAGAATATTGAATCATGCCAATCCTAGAAAAACGATAAGATTGGAGCGAACAGTTTGTTCGTAAAATGACGGCTTTACTTAAATTTGCTTAAAACTTTTTCGTATAATTGACAAAGAGCCGATCTTCACCAAAATCATTACCATGATCTATATTGTAGTCAATTCGAATGTATTGCAAAGCTAAACCTTTTAGATATGTTGCTTGAAATGCATAGTTAAAAATCAGATTAGATTCACTTTCTTTATTTTTTTCACCAGTCGCCGTTTTAAAGTCATGACCATAGACATATTTCACCGTTGCACTGAAGCCGGGTATATAGTCTTTAAAATCATAGCCATAAATAAAGTGATAAGACTTTTCATCTTCTTTGAAAAAGCCTGTCGCATTCCAGTTGATGAAATACGTTTCTGGCAAGAAGCCATCTGGCAGCGGATAGGCAGACTCGCCTATAATCTGCTGATAGCCAACGCCCAGCGTATGATTTTTGACTTTAACCGTTTCAAGCACTCCAATATTTTGAGCATCAATATCAAAGTTATCGCCATTATCCTGAGCATTGAAATATTTAAATTTTGATGTCAGGGTAAAATGAGGCTGTTTCCAATTATGCTCTAAACCCACATAATGCTTATTATAAATATCTTCCAAATTACCGAAATAATATTCGCCTTTTAGTGTCGGGGCAAACTGATAGCGCAGGTCTATATAATTTAAACCATCAGATTCTTGGGTCACGCCATTTGAGGTAAAAGAGAACTTTTTAAAGTCTTCCTCATTTCGCGGAGAAACTTTTTCAACCCGACCCAGCTCGACATACAACTGCTCAGAAAGTTGAGACTTTAGGTTACTTCCCCAGTAAGAGGTCAGTAGCTGCCGGCTGGCATCAACTGCGGTCACAGGCAGATCCAGCCAAAGCTCACCCACGCTCAATAATGTTTTATCATAGCCCAGTTTTAAAGTTGCACCATATTTCAAAAAATCAGAAGCTTGAGATTGGGTCTGCGGGTCAAAAGGCAAAACAGTATCAGCAACATGCTTATCTGAACTTAAGCGTACCGCGTATTGAACAGATGCATCCACGCCCATCGTGATAGGTTTTTCAGCAATCTGCAAAGGCGTTTCATTCATTTTCGAATGATAAAATAATGAGGCTGCCTGAGACCAGCTTCCCGTATCCTTGAGCGCGTCATTATCATAATTGCGGTTAATATAAGCATTTTTAAAAGTTAGCTTCCATTCATCTTGATTTGATTCTGCTGCCTGTAAAGTAGAGGTGCTACAACAAATCAGAAATAAAATTGAAATCGTGAGATTGTGCTGTTTAAAGTTCAACATAAAAATTATCCATGATGAGTTTTCTGTGCCATCCATTGGCACAGAAAGATGCTTATAAAAATAATGAGCGTTGCTTTAGTTTAAATTGATGGCGACTTGAGTATTTTCCCTTCTCAAATTCTTGATTAAAATCAAGGAAACAGCAGCACAGAAAGCAGGTATTGCCAACAAACTCATGATTTCAAAACTCGAAAGGTTTAATGACATTAACCAGCCACCAACAAGCGACCCCACGACAGAACCTGATCGACCCACTGCATTTGCCCAACTCACACCTGTCGCTCTACAATGCGTTGGGTAAAAGCCAGAAGCAAAAGCATTTACACCGACTTGTGAGCCGCTAATCCCAACACCCACCCCAAACATGCCAAGCATCAGTATCAGCGTATTGGCGTGTTCAATCCCGAAACCAAGGCAAACCAAAAAAATAGCGCCTAAGACATAGGCAATGCTGAGGGTTCTCGTGGCATCCGATTTATCCATAAGAATGCCTAAGGTAATGGCACCAATCGTTCCACCAATCTGAAAAATTGAGGTTAACCAAGACGCATTGGATAAATTAAATCCTTCATTGGTTAATAAGGTCGGCATCCAGCTTGAAATCATGTAGATAATCAACAGGCTCATGAAAAATGTAAACCAAATTAAAATCGTACCTAAGGCATAACCTTTGACAAATAAATCTTTAAAACTTGATTTTTCAACCTCATTCACCGTTGGAATCAAATTCGGCTGGACTGTAATCTGCGGTGCAATACGTTGGACGATCTTTTCTATTTTTTCTCGGCTTTTCTTTTTCAAAACCAAGAAACGTAGTGATTCTGGCAATAAAAAATATAAAATAGGTACTGTAATTAAAGGTAGAACACCGCCTATTAATAAAATACCGTGCCACCCGATATGCGGCAGCAATTGAGCCGATAAGATTCCCCCTAACGCTGAACCGATGGTAAAACCGCAAAACATCATGGTGACTAGGTTTGAGCGACGTGAACTGGGTGCATATTCTGAAGTTAAGGTAATTGCATTCGGTAAAGCCCCACCTAATCCCAATCCAGTAATAAAGCGCCAAATAATCAGTGCATGTAAATCCGATGAGAAAGATGCAAAAACACTGGCTAGACCAAAAACAATCACGGAGCCAATCAAAATTGGTTTACGCCCTAATCGATCTGATAAAGGCCCAAAAATCAGGGCGCCAGCCATCAAACCAAATAGACCTGCGCCAAATAACGGGGCTAAATCAGTTGATTGTAAGGCCCATTCCGTCTTTAGTGCAGGTGCGATAAAACCTACTGCAGCGGTATCGAAACCATCAATGGCAACAATTAAAAAAGCACAGCCACATAATCAGCTTTTGTGTTGCGGAGAGTTTATTGCTATCAATAAAACTTTGAACATCTATGTTTTTGCTATTTTGAGACATACGAGTATCCTTACACCATCTAAATGGTGTTCATGCAATCCTTAGCACAAGGCGCCCACGCTGGCTTATTTTTATGATTGAGCGTTAAGCGCCTATTTGGTTAAATCAGTCTGTTGACTTATTTCACATTGACAGTGATGCCAGTTAAGCCTGCAACGTCTGCACGCATGACATCACCTTTCACCACAGCACCCACGCCCTCTGGTGTCCCTGTGAAAATCAAGTCACCAGCTTTCAATTCAAACAAAGTCGATAAATTGGCAATCGTTTCAGCCACAGACCAAATTAAATGACTGACATCGCTGTGTTGTTTAGTCACATCATTCACCGTTAAATGGATATCGGCACTATTGATTTCTCCAGTTTCACTGATGGGATGAATGGGACCAACTGGCGCTGAAAAATCAAATGCTTTACCAATTTCCCACGGACGCCCTTTTTCACGCATTCCCATTTGTAAGTCACGGCGTGTCATATCTAAACCGACGGCATAGCCATAGATATAATCCACTGCATCTTCAACCGAGACATTTTTGGCATCTTTACCCATGGCAACGACTAACTCGATTTCATAATGAAAATTTGAAGTTTCAGTCGGATACGGAATATCAACGGCTTCTTGATTTACAGGCACAATCGACTCTAAATCGTTTGGTTTACAAAAGAAAAAAGGTGGTTCACGGTCTGGATCAAAACCCATTTCACGTGCATGTGCTGCATAGTTACGGCCAACACAGTACACACGGCGTACCGGAAATTTGTGCTCAGAGCCATGAATAAACAGGCCCGCAGTGGTCATTGGTTCAAAAATAAAAGACATGGTCGATTTCCTTTTCATATTACTTTGATCTGTTCATCAAGTTGCATCAGCTTGCTGTTCGGGTGCCGCCTTTTGGAACGCCTCAAGCGTCATGCAATGTTGATAAATTTCATTAATGTTTGGATAAGCCGATAAGTCGACTTTAAAGCGCTCAGCCGAGACCATTTGTGGAATCAAATAAGCATCAGCAATAGTCGGTTGTTTGCCATAGCAGAACTTTTCACGTGTCGGATCTTGCTGCAAAAGTTGCTCTAATGCGGTAAAACCATCCTGAATCCACTTGGCACACCATGCATTAATTTGTGTCTCATCAAGGCCCAAGTTCTGGCGTAAATGTTCCAACACTCGCTTATTGTTTAAAGGATGAATATCGCAGCCAATTAAAGCCGCCAAGGCACGCACCTTCTCACGACCCAACGCATCTTTAGGCAGCAATGCTGGCTCTGGATATTGCTCTTCTAACCATTCAATAATGGCTGGGCTTTGCAATAAGGCTCCCGATTCGGTTTCAAGTACTGGCACAAATCCTTGTGGGTTGAGTGCTTTAAAAGAGGCTTGCTGGTGTTCGTTTTTAGCGAGCGAGATATAATCCGCTTCATAATTCAACCCTTTTAGGTTCAACACAATGCGGGTTCGGTGCGATGTGCCGCTACGGAAAAAGCTATACAGTTTCATGCGACATTCCCTTGATAGTTTTTCACTGCATCAAGACAGTTATTGACATTCCAGCCATATAACCACTCCATGGCATCATAAAAACGTTCGGTCGGACGTCCACGCCATAAATCATTACGGACCAAGCGTTGCACACCTTTGGCATGATAAATTTTGCCCATTTCACGTGAAGACAAAACAATCCGTGCTGTACGTGACACACGTGCTTTTTGGTACATATCAAAAGCTTTTAAAATATCGTTATTGGTGATACGTAACGCTTCACCTAAAGTTACGGCATCCTCCATGGCCATACATGCACCTTGTGCCATGTATTGGGTGGTTGGATGTGCCGCATCACCGAGTAATGTCACACGACCAAAAGTCCAGGTCTCAATCGGCTCACGGTCTGCCGTCGCCCAGCGGCGCCAACTCTTAGGTAACTCAATCAGTTGACGAGCTTTCGGACAAATCCCTTGGAAATAAGACAACACTTCTTCTTTAGAACCATCGGTTACACCCCACTGCTCTTGTTCACGGCTATGGAATGTCACCACAACGTTATATTCCTGACCACCACGCAGCGGATAATGCACAAGATGGCAGTTTGGTCCTACCCAAATACTGGCTGCATTCCATTTCAAGTCATCTGGAAATTCACTTTCAGGTACAACCGCACGGTACACCACATGCCCAGTAACCAGTGCTGGATCAGCCACATAAGTTTCACGCACCACCGATTTCACACCATCCGCACCGATGAGCGCTTGCCCACGATATTGCGTACCATTTTGATCGGTAATGGTTACACCTAAATCATCTTGCTCTACTTTGTGAATTTGACAGTTGGTAATGATTTCTAAATTGCCATATTGTTTTGCACCTTCAACCAGCGAACCATGAATATCGGCACGGTGAATCACGGCATACGGGTTACCAAAACGTTCACGGAATTTTTCATCAGTCGGAATTTTTCCGACTTGATATTCATCAAGCGCATCATGCATCACCATATAGTCGGTATAGACCGCTTTACCACGGGCAATTTCACCAATCCCTAAAGCATCAAAGGCATGAAAGGCATTTGGACCTAACTGAATACCAGCACCAATTTCACCAATTTCAGGAGCCTGTTCAAACACCTGTACCTTAAATCCTTGTTTCGCCAATGCCAGTGCTGCTGCAAAACCACCGATGCCACCACCGGCAATTAAAATAGGCTGTTGAATATTTGACATGATTTATATCCTTATAAATTTGACAATCAATGACGTTCACGCACAGAGTACAAACCCAATTTCTGTTGTAACGGTGCTTCATCCGCAATAAATAAATAACATGGTTGGTCAGATGTATTGATTAAATCAATTTGTGCAAAGCATGGTGCACATGCAGTATCTGCTTTTGCCAAATTAAAATCTTTTCGATCAATCTTGACTTGCAACTGACCGTCAATGACATGGAAAATCTGTGCTGTCGAACGTGGTTGCAGTTGTAAAGTTTCATTTGGACGCAGCATTAATGCTGAGTAACCGATAATATTTTGACAGTCCCGTCCAGTTTCAGGGTTGATATAAGTCACCTGCACTGGCGCTTGATGCTGCGCATCTTCAGCAAGTGCATGCAAAACTTTTTTAGTCTCTTTCCAAGAGTAACGCATGATCGGATAGGACGGATTTTCACGGGTAAAATGTGCTGTTGGTACAATGCCAGTGCCATAATGATGGGCATTTCCAGCACTGGTCACTTTCTGGATTTCACCCGGTTGTACATAAGAAGCTTCCATGTAATACACCAATGGTAAATCCAACACATCTAACCAGATGACAGGCTCCTCGCCATCATGCCCATGTTCATGCCAAAGCCCTGATGGTGTAAGGATTAAGTCCCCATGTTCCATCATGCATTTTTGCCCTTCGACTGTGGTATACGCCCCTTCGCCTTCAACAATTAAACGCACTGCATTTGGTGTATGTCGATGTGATGGTGCCCACTCTTTGGGCAATAAAAGCTGCATGCCTAAATACATGACCGAACTGGCTTTCATGTTTTCTAGCCCATGACCCGGATTGGCTAAAACCAGTACGCGGCGTTCAGCTTTTTCAATCGGGGTTAACTCACCGGCTTCGAGCAATAAAGGCTTAATCGTTTGAAAATACCATGCGGTGGCAAGCGTTTGTGGCATTGGTTTATGGGGTGGCAACACATTACGTAAGCTTGGCCATAAAGGGACTAAATTTGATTCTTCAAGTTGTCCAAGATAACGTTTTGGTAAATCATCCAACGTTGCTAACTGTTCCATTGCAGATCCTCTTTTATGGCGCATTCGTACATCAATCATCTGTACTTTTAGGGCCTATCATTCCTTGATCATCAATGTAACAACCGAAAATTGTTGAATCTATGCACAAAAAACAATAATCTGTATTGAAAATATCAATACAAGGACAGCAGGGTGTTTGATCTTGATACTCGACTTTTACAAATTTTCTTTGAAATTTATAAACATAACAGTGTCTCTAAAGCTGCTGAGCAATTGGAAATTGGGCAACCGACCTTAAGTATTGCTTTAAATAAATTACGCGAGCATTTTCATGACCCGTTGTTTGTACGCATTGAAAATAAAATGCAACCTACTGAATTATCAAAGCAAATCTTCCCATTAGTTGTAGAAATTCTTAACCGATTAAAACTGGTCCAAAATTACAATATTGAATTTGATCCACAGACTTCAAATTATCAATTCAAAATCAGCATGACCGATATTAGTCATCTGGTTCTATTACCCAAACTGATCAATTATTTACGTGAGCATGCGCCGAATGTGCGCTTAGAAATTGTGCCGATTGATGTCAATACCCCGCTGCTGATGTCAAATGGCGATATTGATTTAGCCATTGGCTTTTTACCCCAACTTGAAGCAGGTTTTTACCAACAAACCCTGTTCCAGCAACGCTATATTTGTATTGCCAGTAAAGAACACCCAAGGATTACAGGTACAACGCTTTCAGATCAGGAGTTTCGACAAGAATTGCATGTTGATATTTTAGCAACTGGGGGGCACTACGTACTGGAGCATGAACTGCAAAAACTAGGCGTTAGCCGGAACATTTTGGTACGTTTACCGAGCTATTTAGGGGTGGGTTTAGTGGTGCAAGATACCGATGCGATTGCGACCATTCCTCACTATTTAAGTCAGGTGCTTTTGGTCAGAGGTGGCCTAAAAGTCTTAGAACCGCCTTATACATTTCCAACTTATAGTGTTAAACAGCATTGGCATGCCCGCGTTCATCAAACGCCAAATAACCAATGGCTGCGGCAAGTCTGCTTTAAGCTTTTGTCTGAATAGTTTTTAATATTCAAACCATTCAAGTCATTACATCAGACCATTCGCGCAGATATCAGAAACCACTTAATTCCCTTAGATTTCAAAAATCGATTCATTTCATGCTGCTGAAATAAATCGTAAAATCAGATAACAACATATTGAGTTAATTTAACTTTAATTCAGCCAAGTAAGCCGTTATTTCATCTACTGTTGCTCTTGCTGTTCTAGAAACTCCAATGAGTGTCGCGGATGCCATGCCTGTCCATTCCCCATAGCCAACCAACCAAAGGTTCTTTACTTTTATAGAACGTCCATCATGCACAGCAACCGTTTGATCAGGTTCTACTACATCCAGACTTCTTAAGTGATTCAGTGAAGCTTTGAATCCTGTACACCAAATCACAGCATCTACGGCTTGTGTTGCACCATTAGCCCAAACAACCGAATGCTCTTCAAATGCGGTAAAGGGTTCTCGACTATGTAACACGCCACGTTCGCGGGCCTCTTTGACACTGTCTATCATGACAATATCACCTAGCCCCCCAACGGGTTGATCAATCATCCGACCTTCCTGCTGCGCTTTTAAACGTTCTGTTGCCCGAAGAAATAAAACACGCCCATCAACGTCATCGGATAAAAATTGAGGTGGTGTTGCGGTGACCCAAGTGGTATCTGCAACTTTTGAGACTTCAGCAAGAATTTGTGCGCCAGAGTTGCCACCCCCAACCACGATTACTTTTTTATTGATAAAAGGCGCTGGATTTACATAATGTGCTGAATGCGTTTGTAAGCCTTCAAATCGCTCATGTCCTTCATAATGCGGAATATAAGGCTGACTCCATGTCCCTGTAGCACTGACCACCGCTTTTGCTCGCCAATATTGATCACCAGCATACACATCTAAGTAGCCATCTTTTTGTTCAATATGATTCACATGTACAGGACGAATGATCGGAAATTGATAGCGTTGCTCGTATGCAGATAAGTAGTCAATCACTTCATTTCGCGTTGGGTAGGTTTGTGCAGTTGTTGGCATCATCCAACCCGACAACGAACTCCAAGTATTAGGAGAAAAAAGACGTAGAGACTGCCAAGTATGTAACCATGCACCGCCCGCCTGGGCTTGGTCATCCAAAATAACAAATGGAATTTTCTTACGTTTGAGGAAATAAGCTGTAGCAAGGGCTGCCTGACCACCACCAATAATGACTACATCGACTTCTGCTTGTAATTGAGTCAAAGCATCGCTCCCATTGTTTATTGTCATAATCAAAATTTAACGCCCAGCTTGCTCAACAGACTGGGCGTATTTCATAAAACTTTCAAGCGTTTAAATGAGCCTTTGAAATGATCAAGATACTTTTAACATCTTTGATCATCTAGAATTTATAAACTCCGTTGATTGACACGCTTAGACAATTCTTCAGCAGATTCTTTCCGCTCCGAATAACGATTTGTGAGGTACTGACTCTGCCCACGCGTCAGCAAAGTGAATTTATACAACTCTTCCATGACATCAACAATTCGATCATAGAAAGCTGAAGGTTTCATGCGTCCATCTTCTTCAAACTCTAAAAAAGCTTTAGGAATAGAGGATTGGTTTGGAATGGTGATCATGCGCATCCAACGGCCTAAAATACGCATTTGATTGACGCTATTAAAAGACTGCGAACCGCCACTCACCTGCATCAAGGCCAAAGTCTTGCCTTGTGTTGCACGAATTGCACCACCCGCTAGAGGTATCCAGTCAATTTGCGATTTAAAAATTGAACTCATTGAACCATGACGTTCAGGCGAACACCACACCATACCCTCCGACCATGCCAAAAGTTCATGTAGTTCTTTGGCTTTTGGGTGTTCCATATCCGCATCTTCAGGTAAAGGTAAACCTTTAGGATGAAAGATTTTTACTTCAGCACCAAATTGCTCCAAGATACGCCCTGCTTCCATCACCGCCAGTCGGCTGTATGAACGCTCACGGTTTGAACCATAGAGCAGTAAAATACGTGGTGGATGATCTAGCGCTTTGGCTTGTACTTTTTCTAAAGTCGGTTGATCGAGAAGATTCATATCTACATTTGGCAGCGTCATAGAAATGATACCTCTGCTTTAAAAAACCTTTTTCTGAGCCACAATGACACACTAACCAAAGCAATCAACACTGGCACTTCAACCAATGGACCAATCACCGTGGTAAAAGCAACTGGTGAAGCTAAACCAAAAGTCGCAATCGCGACAGCAAGAGCCAATTCAAAGTTATTTCCCGCGGCAGTAAAGGAAATCGCTGTGGTTTTGGGATAGTCATTCCCCATCCATTTGCTCATAAAGAAGCTAATGAAGAACATCACAATAAAGTAAATGGTCAATGGAATCGCAATACGTAAAACATCCAACGGTAAGCTCACCACATCATTCCCTTTAAGACTAAACATCGCCACAATGGTGAACAATAAAGCCAGCAAACTCAGTGGGCTAATCTTGGGTAAAAAGGTATTTTGATACCAAGCCAAACCTTTAACTCGAACCAGAATGAATCGGGTCATAAAACCAAGGAAAAATGGAATTCCTAAATACACCAGTACCGCATGGGTAATGGTCCAGAAATCAACATTGATCACTTGTCCTGCAATACCGAAATAGGGTGGTAGGAAGGTCAGGAATAACCAAGCATAGGTACTGAAGAATAAAATCTGGAAGATACTGTTAAAGGCCACCAATGCCGCAACATATTGGTTATCCCCACAGGCCAAACCATTCCAAACCAAGACCATGGCAATACAGCGTGCTAAACCAATCAAGATCAAGCCTGTCATGTATTCAGGATAGTTATGTAGAAAGATGATTGCTAAGGCAAACATCAAAACAGGCGCGATGAGCCAGTTTTGCACTAAGGATAAAGTCAGCGTTTTCTTATCTTTGAATACCTGTGGCAAAGTAGCATAGTCCACTTTTGCCAAAGGTGGATACATCATCAAAATCAAACCGATCGCAATCGGGATATTGACTGAATCCACACTCATTTTATCCAAAGCCACTGAGGCTTGCGGAAAGAACACACCGATTGCAATGCCTAACGCCATAGCAATAAAAATCCATAGTGTGAGGTTACGATCTAAAAAGGATAATCTTTGTTGAGCCATGATGATCTCATTCAATATGCGAAATTTGATTGATCGCGGCTATCAACTCGGGACGAGACATATGTGCTGTATCGAGTGCCAACAATGCATCTAAGCGACGGTTGATATGATCAACGGTAACTTGGAATGCTTTGAGTTTTTCATCTTTCGGTAAATCCAAGTGTGATGGATCAGCCAAGCCCCAATGTGCTTTGATTGCACCACCTAAATAAAGTGGGCAAGCTTCCTGAGCGGCTGAATCACAAACCGTAATCACTACATCTGGTTGGTATTGTTCGCAGTCATCAATGGTTTTACTCCACAAACCTTCAGTTGAAAGACCTAAGTTTTCCAGAGTTTCAATGGTCAATGGATGTACCTGCCCTGATGGCTTACTGCCCGCACTATAAGCTTTCCAACCTTCAGGCGCACGACTATTAAACAGTACTTCGGATAAAATGCTGCGACAGCTGTTTCCAGTACATAAAAAAAGAAATTTCATATTGTGCTACTCGCAATAACTCTTTATTTGCGAAAAAGAGTTTTCAATTTGGGGCTGTAAGTCAGCATTGTTGAGGGTATTTAAGATGTCTACGCACCAAGTGGGTAAATTAGGATTGAGACTGTAATAGACCCATTGCCCTTGACGTCGATCTTGTAACAGACCCGAAGATCGCAGTAAGGCTAAATGCCGCGAAATCTTAGGCTGACTAAGTTGTAGTTTTTCAGTCAAATCACAGACACACTGCTCATGATTAAGCACAACCAACATGACGATGTTGAATCGCGTTTCATCAGCCAAACATTTAAAAAAATTGATTTGATCCATACTTTTACTCACTCAAACCTCTGGATATAGCAATATTTACATATATCCATCACATATTTATTTCAATCGCTGCCCATTTGCATCCAGTACCTGTTCACCATCTTCTTTAGTGAAAGCACCCTTTTGTGGCAGTGGCAGAATTTCTAAGACCAGCTCTGACGGACGACATAATCGTGTGCCGAACTCGGTGACCACAAATGGACGATTAATTAAAATTGGATACTGAAGCATAAAGTTAAGCAGTTTCTCATCCGTCCAAACCTCAAGGTCCAACTCTAGATCACGATAAGGATCAACATTCTTACGAATCGCGTCTCTCACGGTTAAACCCGCATCCGCAATCAGCTGAATGAGCTCACTTTTAGATGGAGGTGTTTCAAGGTACTCAATCACTTCAGGTTCAATGTTGGCATTATGGATTAATGCCAACGTATTGCGTGATGTACCACATTCAGGGTTGTGATAAATCTTAACTTTTGGAATCGCAGTCATTTGCTCAAACTCAATTAAATTCGCTAACATACTTGTATACGAATAAGCATATATATGCAATTCCATATTTATGAAATTTTCGAATTGTTTAAAGAATCCGATGTGAATTCTTTCAACATAATTTTAGATTGCACAATAAAATGCGTTGTTATTTTTAAGCCAAACTTAGACCTATCGGCTGACAATCACAAGGCTTTCTACGATACCTTGTCACTCTTAAATAATGATCTTTGGCATGACTGTTTACGGTACAAGCCTGAACTGGACCAATCGTGATTGCTTTATATTTGAAACCCAATATCCCTTGGTACCCGAAGCAATTGAAATTCTGACCAGTGAATACAATGAGCTGAACAAGGGTGACAATCCATGAATTGCATTGAATGGTTCAAAACCACAAAAGAATATGCTCAGTTGCGCTGGATGTACACCGATGCACAAATTTTCGAGCACAACGGCATCGAATATAGCTTGATGTGCGTGAGTACAGTACACCAAGCATTTGAATATTTAAAAAGTTTATAGGACGGGCAAAAATGAATTTCTTTCGTATCCCAACGCGATAATAGAAGTTCTGAAATACGGACAGCGTTATAACAAGCCAATTTAATGGCAATCATTAAATCATCTGAAACTGGTGAACGCTGTACCTTTTCCAAAATTCAGGCATTTCCACAGGCTTGAATGCTGCCAAATTTTCTACTTCCTGTTTCGGTATAACATCGGCAACCAGTCAGCATGGATTGTTTTCTGTGTAATCAGATACGATGCGAAATTAAAGACATCGCTCAAAAGCCTTAGAGAACGCTTTGCAGTTTCAATCGTCCCTTTGCCCACAATATTTTTAACGCTATTAACGGCTTGCTTTCGTTCTAATTCATCAACACTGATATTTTCAAAGTCTGCACTATATAGCCAAGCCGATAAACCGCCGTATCAATCTACTTTTGACTGCCCCAACGTGGCCGGATAATTTCAAGCCATTCGTTCATGCTCATACTTCAAGCATTCCACTGAATTTAGAACTAAAGAACGTAGGCTATCCACCATGTAGGATTAACGTTAAGCACCCAAATAGTGTCTGGCTTGTAAAAAAACTGCACCTATTATTCTATTAGTTGCTCATCTAGTAATGAATAACTGTCTAAAAGCAAAGGAACCGTAAAGATATTTTAAGCTTTACGGTTAAAAAATTTAGTCAAATCACTTAGAACTTAAATCCAAAATTAAGATTCACCCGATATAACCATTTATCACTATTTTGAGAGGTGGTTGAAGTGTAGCCCGTGCTATTGGTTGAACCACCAATAATGTTCGAGTTTTTCCCCCAAGTGTAATCCGCCCAGACCAAGAATGGCGAAGCAATAAACATCATCCCTGTGGTATTCATTTGTGAAGCAGACCAATCACTACGCGCTTTATCTAAGTAACTGAAGTCGTTATAAAACTTAATCGCCTTTAATTTACCCATGTCTTTCACAGGCAATGTATAAGCCACATTCAAACTGGAAATAACCACCTCAGAGGCAATGAAATAGGATGGTGTTAAACCATTGGTACCCATTAAAGTCACATCATTGCTGACGCCCTCTGGATTCTTAGCATCATATTTATAATCAATAACAGAACCTTGAATATTCCAGCGGTTGATATTGGTATTGGCATGCACACCAACAGCGTAATATTGTCCGTCCTTAGATCATAGACTTGAGATGATAAAGGAACCATTAATTCCTTACGACGTTTCATACGATATGCTGGAATTAGCCACACTTTATTTTCAAAATCAATTTCACCTGAATCCCATCTCGCTTTTAAAAGCTCACTGATTCGAGTGCCAGTAAAGCAGGCCAGTTTTAAAACAACTTTAGTAATTGGGAACGCATTACATTGTTCTAAACGTCTAAAAAACTGAGGCATTTCACTTGCAGGTAAGCATGGATAACTTTGAACCTCATGCTCAGGAATAAGCTCCCCGACTAATATACAAGGGTTCTTTTCTGTATATCCTGATGCGATCGCAAAATTAAAAACTGCATTGAGTAGACGCAGACAACGTGTAGCCGTTTCTAGTGTTCCTTTGGCCACAATTTCTTTTACTTTTGATGAAACCTGAAAACGAGTGATTTCATCTAAAGGTAGCTCTAAAAAATCTTCTGTGATGTAGTCCAAACGGTATTTAACAGTGCTTATATATTTTTCACTAGACCACTGCGGACTCATTAATTCAAACCATTCATCACACACTTGTTTTAAATGATGAGAGAGCTTTGATTTACCCGAAACCTCGGCTTTATAGTCCCGTGTAATTTTTCTTATTTCTTTACAGCCTACTTCGGGATATTCACCCAGTTGTTTTCTGGTCTGCTTTCCTTCAATACGATATGAAAGCACCCATTTCTTTTTCCCAGTAGGAAAAACCTCAATAGAAAGCCCTTCCCCATCAGCCATTGAATATCGCTTTTCTTTTGGTTTAAGACTTTTAACTTGGATGTCTGTAAGCATTTTTGTTGTTACACGCGTGTCACTATTGTGTCACAAGTATATTTGATAGAAAGCAATTATCAATGACTTACAATAACGGACGCTGATAAACAACAGGCAGAAAAAAAGCCCTGATTTATTGCTAAACCAAGGCTTTTATTCACTTTTTTGATTGAATCTGATCATTGGTGATCATCTTTAATCGGGAATTTTGGTGGAGGTGGCGGGAGTTGAACCCGCGTCCGCCAGCACTACGCTCGAGAATACTACATGCTTAGATATCGTCTACTGTTTTAACTCTTTGTGACCCGACGAACAGGGTACAAATCGCGATCCTCTTAATTTAGTACAAAACCCCAAGGCTTGATTTCATACGGACTTGTGTGCGTGCGCTTCAGTCGGACTCTCTAACCACAAGTATTCGGAGAGGCGGACAAGCTGCCCTTAGGCAGCTAGAGCGTATGATTCGTCGTTTGCGACTAAAAAATGCAAATTTGATTTACGAGAGAAAATGCGCTCTCGACATGCATCTATGAGTTTCATCACCAGCGTCGAAGCCAGAAACACCCCCAAAGTATGTCGCAATCATAACATAAATATCGAAAATTACGAGGTAATTTCACAGTATTTACAGAAGCAACTGCGTTCTATTACATTATTGCGGTAATCTTTCATATTTCAAGAGTTAAAAAATAAAAACATGAGCTATTTACTTGCACTTGATCAAGGAACAACCTCGAGTAGAGCCATTATTTTTGATGAACAAGGAAAAATCTACGCAACAGCTCAACGTGAAACTCAAATTCGTACCCCTCATTCAGGTTGGGTCGAACAAGATGCCCAAGAAATCTGGAGTACCCAAATTGCTGTGGTGCAACAAGCCATCGCCTCGGCACATCTGTTTGCAAAGGATATTAAAGCCATTGGGGTAACCAACCAACGTGAAACGACTGTGGTTTGGGACAAACGTACTGGCATTCCACTTGCGCCTGCCATTGTTTGGCAAGACCGCCGTGCAACAGAATGGTGTGATCAACTTACTAAACGCAACTTGTTAGCTACAATTCACAAAAAAACAGGTTTAAGGATTGATCCATATTTTAGTGCGGGCAAACTGGTTTGGTTGCTTGAAAATGTCCAAGGTTTAAGAACTCTGGCAGATCAAGGACATGTTGCTTTTGGCACGATTGATAGTTGGCTGGTTTGGAATCTGACACGTGGTGCAGAACATGTCATTGAAGCCAGTAATGCCTCTCGTACCATGCTCATGAATTTAGCAAGCCAACAATGGGATGAAGAATTATTAGAATTATTCAACATCCCTGCTTCTGTGCTTCCAACCATCATTTCGTCAGATCGGTACATTGCTAATACCGCCTCAGGATTATTGGGTGCAGAAATTCCGATTGCAGGAATTTTAGGGGATCAGCAATCTGCACTATTCGGACAATCTTGTTTTGAGGCAGGCACCGCGAAGAATACCTATGGTACGGGCTGTTTTATGCTGTTTAATACGGGGGATCAAATTCAATACAGCCAAAATCAACTGCTCACCACACTGGCTTGGCAATGTCACCAACAAAATACCTTTGCACTGGAAGGCAGTGTATTTATGGCAGGCGCGATTGTGCAATGGCTCAGAGATGGACTCGGGATTATTCAGCACAGTTCAGAAGTTGAAAAGCTGGCCTGCCAAGTACAAGATTCTGACGGCGTGGTTTTGGTTCCTGCATTCACAGGCTTAGGTGCACCGCATTGGGACAGTAATGCGCGTGCATTACTCTGTGGCATGTCACGAGGAACCTCAAAGGCACATATTGCCCGAGCTGCATTAGAGTCGATTGCTTTCCAGGTTTCTGATGTTCTGAGTGCGATGCAAGCTGATATTACCCAACCACTCAAAGAGTTAAGGGTTGATGGTGGCGCCAGTCAAAATGATATGCTCATGCAATTCCAAGCCGATATGCTCAATGTTCCTGTACTGCGCCCCAAAATGCTGGAATCTACGGCATGGGGTGCGGCTGCAATGGCAGGATTGAAGATGGGCGTATTTTCGAATGTGTCTGAAGTTGCTGGATCTTGGCAATTGGATCGGATGTTCGAGCCTAAAATGTCGGAAGATCAACGTCAACAACATCTACACCAATGGCGTACGGCTTTAAAACGCGCTAAATCTGAAATTTAGATTTTTGAGCACCGCGAATATTCCATTGCGGTGCTCAGGCTAAACCTTAATGGCTCGGTCCTGTCACTTTGGTTTTCGGTTTGGGTGCAAGCCAAATCAATAAACTTGCCACAATAAACACCACGGTTAAGATAAAGAAAACATGATCAACCGATATGGTCATGGCTTCTTTGTCGACCAAGTTAGAAATTACCCCCAAAGCCGTTTCATTAGTCATACCATTTTGTATGAGCGTATTTTGGACTTCACTGGTATGCAAACTCGATACCATTTCAGTCCGCGCCACTTTGGCATGGTCATCCCAAATGGTCACGGCAATGGAAGCCCCTATTGCCCCTGCCATAGTTCTTAAGAAATTCATTAAGCCTGCCGCCGAGGCCATTTCAGAGGTCATCACAGAACCAAGTGCAATATTCGACAAGGGGATGAAAAAGAATGGTACAGCAAAGCCTTGTAAGATCTGTGGCATTGCCAAAGTCATAAAGTCAGCATCCGTCACCCAAAAGGCACGCATCAAGGTTACAACACCCATCAGCATCAAGCCAAAACTGGCCAAAGCACGAGGATCATGTTTATTTGACAGTTTTGCCACAATCGGCGACATAGCTAGACTGCCAAAACCCATCGTAGCAGTCAGATAACCCGCCCACGTCGCGGTGTAGCCCAAGTTAACCTGAACCCACTGTGGAATTAAGACAATACTGGCAAAAAAACCACCAAATGCAAAGGCCAAGGACAACACTGAGATGCTAAAGCCGCGATAACGGAAAATCGCAATATTCACAATCGGATGCTGTTCGGTCAGTTCCCAAATGATAAATGCGATTAAACCTATGACCGTGATGACTGCAAGGAAGCAAATAAAGGTACTGTTGAACCAGTCATTTTCATGCCCCAAATCCAGCATGAGCTGTAAAGCTCCAATCCAGAGCACCAGTAAACCTAAACCTATCGCATCAATCGGCAAGCGGAATTTATCTGTTTCCGCAGGCTTTAATAAACGTATTGCTGCTAAGGCACAAATAATACCGACAGGAATATTGATAAAGAAAATCCAATGCCACGACCAATTATCACTAATCGAACCGCCCAGAATTGGACCTAAAATTGGACCAACAACCGTGGTCATGGCCCACATGCCCATCGCCTGAGATTGTTTTTCAGGTGGGAAAATACGCATCAGCAAGGTCTGACTGAGTGGCATAATTGGACCACCAAACAAACCCTGTCCTATACGGCAAAACACCAGCATTTCTAAACTGGTGGATAATCCACACAATACCGAAAAGGTGGTGAAGCCAATCAGGCTAATCACAAATAACCGAACTGTACCAAAACGCCCAGCCAACCAACCTGTTAAAGGCACACAAATCGCTTCTGCAACCGCATAAGAGGTAATTACCCAAGTACCCTGCGAGCTTGAAACGGCCAAACTCCCAGTAATATGTGGCACCGAGACATTGGCAATGGTCATGTCAAGCACCACCATAAAATTCGCCAATGCCAGTACAAAAGCAGCCAGCATTAAGCGACCGCCTTGTAAATCACCAAAAGGACGATACTGGTTCATGAGAAATTACTTCGAACGCAAATCGATTTTGGCTTCCATTGAAAGTCCAACACGTAACGGATGTTTCGCCAACTCTTGTGGATCAAGAGCAATTCGGACAGGTAAACGCTGTACCACTTTAATCCAGTTACCTGTTGCATTTTGCGCAGGAATCAGGGCAAAAGCTGCACCGGTTCCGCCAGAGAATCCCTGAACCGTACCGTGAAACTCAACAGCATCCCCATACAGGTCGGAAACCAAGCTGACTTGTTGCCCTGCACGAACTTTTTCTAACTGGCTTTCTTTGAAATTGGCATCAACATAGAGTTGTGACACAGGCACCACCATCATCATCACTGTGCCAGGAGCAACACGTTGACCTATTTGAATATTGCGGCGTGTCACCACCCCATCAAGCGGTGCTTTAATCTGGGTGCGCTCTAAATCCAGTAGCGCTTGTTTTAATTTGGTTTCAGCAATCAACACATCAGGGGTTGAGTTCTCATTGCTGTCCTGAATCAAGGCATCGTTAGCTGCCAAAGTACTTTGTGCCGCTTTTTGATTCGATTTTGCTTGGGCCAACGTTGCTTGTGAAACCGCCAAACTCGCCTGAGCATTTTCCACCGCAATTTGCGCCGTACTTAATTCTTCTTTAGAAATAGCACCTGAAGTACTCAGTTGTTGACGGCGCAGCAATTCTTTTTCCGCCTTGCCTAAATCCACCTGTGCCTTCTGCACCTGTGCCTCAGCACTGTGAATACCATCATCACTCACAAAGACTTGTGAATTCAATGCACTGCTATTGGCACGCGTTTGCTTGTATTGACGTTTGGCTTTGGTCAGCTCAGCTTGTGCTGCGGCAACGGCAATTTTGGCATCACGATCATCAATTTGAACCAGTACATCACCTTGTTTAACGGCTTGCGTATCTTTAACCAAGACGTGTTGTACTTGCCCATTGACCATTGAGGTAATTGAAGCTGTTTCTGCACCGACATAAGCATTGTCCGTACTGACAAAATGGTTTAAAAATAATGCCCAAACTGCATAAACCACGGCAATAATCGCCAATATTACTCCAAATATAGCAAAGGACTTTTTACGTTTAGCTTGCATATTTGCGGCATTCGATTGTGGTGGAGTAATTGAAGCTTCTGTCATCATTTCTTCCTTCAGCCAGACAGACTTGGTCACCACAAAATCCACAACTCAAACAGTTTTTTACTTATTTTTAAAAACTGAAGATTCGTGTCGATGAGAAAGTCATTTCTTTAATATAAATTTAGCTAGGAATTTTAAATAAAAAACTCATCATTTGAGAAATGATTTTTTAGACTGATCGGTTTATTAATTGATTTAAGCTGCCATTATTTTGGCAGCTTAAAACTGATCTTGAGAGAAAATTTCAAATAAAATAATTTACTTTTCAACTACTTTAGAATGCATAAGATGCAATCGCCGTCGCAATTGCTTTATCTTCATCATTTACCAAAGTCATACGCATAGTGCAGCCTTTACGACCTAAGCGTAAGGTTTCTGCACGGGCAACAAAGAATTTGCCACGTCCAGGGGCTAAATAATCGACTCGCATATCCACAGTTGCCAAACGCGTGACCTTCTTAATCGTTTCAGGCAAGTGTTCTGGTTCAGCGCGTTTATACAGCTCCCCCATAGCCACGATTCCCCCAACGCTGTCTAGAATCGTCGCGGCAACACCACCATGTAGAATTTGAAAAGCGACATTTCCAATCATATACGGTTGCATTTCAATATAGCCTTCAATCTGCTGATCGACCACACGCATCGTCATACCATTATGGGAGAAAAATGGCGAACTATTAAAGGCATGGCACAATTGCTGTAAGACCACATCAATATCAACTTTCGAACCCAAGTGGATACCTCCCGTCCATTTCTTTTCCATATCGCTCATAAATTACTCAAACACCTTAAATTTTGAAAAAACGACCGCATTTTGCCCCTAAAGCGGTTGGATGGGTCTACAATACGGCCTAGTTTAATACTGATCAGTGAGATTGTTATGACTTATACGTTCAATCGCCCAGCATTTCCTGCCACCCGTATGCGTCGTATTCGAAAAAATGACCAATTACGTGCCATGGTCAGGGAAACACAACTCACGACTGATCACTTAATTTATCCTGTATTCGTACTCCCTGGTCAAAACCAAACTCAAGATATTCCAAGCATGCCCAAGATTCAGCGCCTTTCTGCTGATCTTTTACTTAAAAAAGCGGAAACCTTATTAGAACTGGGCGTGTCTAAATTGGCACTGTTCCCTGTTACGCCACAAGAAGATAAAAGTTTAACGGCTGAAGCAGCATGGCGCGACGATGGCTTGGTGCAAAATACCGTTCGCTTACTCAAAAAAGAACTGCCTGAAATGGTGCTCATTACCGATGGTGCCCTCGATCCCTACACCACACACGGTCAAGATGGCATTATTGATGATACAGGTTATGTTCTGAATGATGAAACCGTTGAATGCCTCATTAAACAAGCTTTGAGCCATGCAGAAGCAGGTGCAGATGTCGTTGCACCGAGTGACATGATGGATGGTCGTATTGGTGCAATTCGCCATGCTTTAGAAGCCAATGGGCATATCTATACCAATATCATGGCCTATTCGGCCAAATATGCATCGAGCTTCTATGGCCCATTCCGTGATGCAGTTGGGTCTGCCAGTAATCTGAAAGGTGGCAATAAATACAATTACCAAATGGATGTCGGCAACCGTGCCGAAGCCTTACATGAAATTGCACTGGATATTCAGGAAGGTGCAGACATGGTGATTGTTAAACCAGGAATGCCGTACCTAGACATCGTACGTGAAGTCAAAGATACCTTTGGTGTTCCAACTTTTGTTTATCAAGTCAGTGGTGAATACGCGATGTTAGCGGGTGCCATTCAAAATGGCTGGTTATCCGATCAAGTCATTATTGAATCCTTGATGAGCTGTCGTCGTGCGGGTGCAGATGGGATTTGGACCTACTTTGCGGAAGAAGCAGCGCTTAAACTCAAAGCCATGAACTAATTGATCTCAAATTTTTATGAATATCGTCATTATTGGTGCTGGCATTAGTGGTCTATTATCAGCTTTAGAATTGGCCGAACAAGGTTGTCAGGTCAATATTTATAACCAAACCTATGCAGGGCAAGCCTCATGGGCGGGTGGTGGTATTCTTTCTCCAATGTATCCTTGGCGCTATCCACGTGCAGTCAATCTCTTGGCGCAACATGGTAAAGCCATGTACCAAACATGGAATGAAAAATTGCAGCCCGTAACAGGCATAGATTTCGAAATTCATGAAACAGGGATGTTAATTTTAGATGAAACCGATTTTGAAGTCGGTTTAAATTATAAAACTCAATTCCAAGACCCCATGCAGCACTGTGAATACTTGCAGCGTGAACAATTAGAGCTAGTCAATCCGCAGCTTTCCGAGCAGTTTCAACATGCGATTTACTTTCCAGAAATTGCCAATGTCCGTAATCCGCGACTATTACAATCCCTGCGAAATTATTTAGAACAGCATCCGAAAGTTCAATTTTTCGATCAAACACCGATTCACAAGTTTCAGATTCAACAAGACAAAGTTCAATGTGTAGAAACTGAAACAGGACAAAAAGTCTATGCCGATCAATTTGTGCTAACAACGGGTGCTTGGTCTGGTTTGTGGTCAGAGCAACTTGGCTTAGAATTTCCAGTTCGTCCTGTACAAGGTCAAATGGCGCTGATTAAAGCCCCTGCCCACTGGTTACCAACCATGTGTATGAATCGGGTCATGTATCTCATTCCTCGCATGGATGGGCATATTGTCTGTGGTTCCAGCATGCAAGAGTGTGGGTTTAATGCCGAAACCTCAGATCAAATTCAACAGAATATTTTAGCGGCTGCTTATGAAATGGTGCCTGAGTTAGCCCAGTTCCCAATAGTGCAAAATTGGGCTGGTTTACGTCCAAGTTCACCCGAAGGTATTCCGTATATTGGCCAATTGCCCCATCTCAGTAATGTTTGGGTCAATCTGGGACATTTTAGAAATGGTTTATGTATGGGTCCTGCATCGGCACAACTCCTACGTCAGCTTATGCTGAAGCAGCCAACATCTGTGAATGCGGCGACTTATAGCCCTAAACAATTGCTCAAACCTAAAATGGTTGCCAGTTAAAAGCTCTGACTCAAATTAACGTAAATTATTTAAAGCTTCCTTCAAAGTAGGATAATCAAACTCAAATCCTACTTGCTGCAAATTTTTCGGTTGCACAAATTGTCCATTTAAAATCAATTGTGATTGCTCCCCCAATAGACTTTTAAAGACCCACGCGGGCATATTTAAAACAGGATGTCGGTTTAAACTGACTGCTGCAATATTCGCAAATTGACTCTGTGTCACCTTTTCTGGTGCTACCACATTAAAGACTTTCTGTTCGGTCTCATGGGTCAGAATAAATTCTACTGCACGTAGTACATCCTGAATGTGTACCCAGACCACAGGCTGCCGCCCATGCCCAATACGTCCGACCAGATTCCACTGAATTGGAAACAGCATTTTGGGCAAAATGCCACCGCCACGTCCAAACACAATCCCTAAACGCATAATCTTGGTATTTTGCTGGGGATCTGCCAGCGCTGCCCGTTCCCATTGTTGACAAAGTTGCGACATAAAAATGGCTTGAGCTTGGGACTCTTCTGTACAAACTTGCTGCCATTGCTCCAAAGGATCAATGCCGTAATAGCCTACCGCAGAACCTGACAAAATACATTTCGGGAAAATCTGCCGCTGCTGTAAATAGCGGTATAAGTCTTCTGTAATTTTAACGCGACTTTGGATCAGCTTCTGCTTACGCTGTTCGGTCCATCGACCTTGGGCAATACTTTCGCCTGCCAAATTAATGACATAATCAATGGTTCGATGTTGCAGCTCATTAAAGTGCTGAACCCAACTTAAATCAGGATGCGTTTGAGCTTGTGGTTTCCTTGAAATACCAATGACCTGAAAATCTCGTTCTAATAAATAGGGCACTAAATAAGAACCAATAAACCCCGACGCTCCCGTAATCAACACCACAGGCTTGTACATAAAACAATCTCTTGGTTAGATGATTTATCTATTTATCTATAAATGAGAAAGACAACAAATACAAGCTTATGTGCATTAACCCAACATTTTGTTTGCCATACGTTGAGCTTGAGCGCCATAAAACCAATAGGTTAAAAGATACAATGGAATGGCAATCATCAAGAACATAATCAATACCACTGCCATAAATTGCGGTTGTTGCAAATACAACAATAAGTCTTGCCAAATTGTTGGATTGCTACGTGAGAAGAAATAAATTCCCCCCAGTAAACCCAATAAGTTATAACCCCAGAAAATCAGGCTAAAACCCAGCGTCAATTGTTTGCGTTCTGCTTGCGTTGGAGCACGCTTTTGCTGTTTCAGGAATTTGAATAATACCCAGATCATTGCCACCAAATAAGGCACTACGGTGAGTATACTCCCCATCCCTCTTGGCATTAATGCTGCCAACACACCGCAAATACATGTGAACAAAAAGCACAGTATAAAAAACCAAATAAAATAGCGGCGCAGTGGTATCATGAATACAGCTCAACAAGGGCAAAACGCTATTATAAAAAAAAATTCAAACTTTTTTAATTTTCTTGTCAACCAATTCTAACTTGTCCACGTTATTAAGAGTACAAGGTTCGAAACCGTCAATTTGTACCGGCATCCACAATATTTTCGGCGACCTTCTACCAAAAGCAATAAGCTTGGCGTGAACGTTAAACTTTTAAAACAGCAGCTTAAAAGTTTGGTGTATCCACCGTTTTTTGACCGACGATTTCATCATCACTCGAATCGTCGGTCTTTATTTTTCAGAACAATAAAAATAGGAATGAAGGTCATGCAACCTTTGGTCTACTTTGAAATTCAATCTTCAAATCCTGAACGTGATCTTCAATTTTACCAAGCGATCTTTGGCTGGCAATTTACCAAGGTTGAAGGTCTTCCCATCGAATATTATCAAATTGATACAGCGAATATACATGGCGGTTTATTAAAGCGCCCTGCGGAAATTCCTCCGACACATTGTGGCACCAATGCCTTTACCTGTTCCATTCAAGTCGAAGATTTTGATGCAACCGCGGCAAAAATTTTAGCGCTGGGGGGACAAGAAGCCATGCCCAAATTCGCTATTCCGAATAAATGCTGGCAAGGCTATTTCATCGACCCAGACCACAACACTTTTGGCTTGGTACAACTCGACCCAAACGCAGCTTAAAGGATAATGTTCTTGCGACTAAAACTATCGCCTTCATCATCTACAGCATATCTGGGCATGTAAAATATGCTAAGTTATACACGGTATTTTCACGCTTTGAGATCACATGACTGTTCGCTTTTTTCATACTTCTGACTGGCACTTGGGACAATTTTTTTATAACCATTCCCGTCAGTATGAACACGAACAGTTTTTAACGTGGTTAGTCGATCAAATTAAATTAAAACAGCCACATGCCCTACTCATTGCGGGGGATATTTTCGATGTGATTAACCCCGCATCCAGTGCGCAAAAACAACTTTATCAATTTTTGGCAGATGCACATGCGGTGGCTCCGCACATGCAAACCCTCATGATTGCGGGGAACCATGACTCAGGTTATCGTATTGAACAAGTAGAGCCACTGCTGTCTAAATACAATGCCAAAGCCGTCGGGGTCATTCATAAAAATACCGAAGGACAGCTCGATTTAAATCGTTTACTCATTCCAATTTATGATGAACAGCAGCACATTGTGGCTTGGTGCTTAAGCCTGCCATTTTTACGTCCCGCCGAAATTACGGGAATCAATGAACAGACCAGTGACAGCAAAACTGCTATCGCTCATTTACACCAACAGCTGATTGCTGAAGCCAAACAACGTAAAACGAAAGATCAAGCCTTGATCCTGATGTCGCATGCCCATATGCAAGGTGCGGAAACCTCGGACTCAGAACGCCCGATTATTATTGGCAATGAAGAAGCGCTTTCAACGGCACTGTTTGATGAAGTGATTGATTATGTGGCGTTAGGTCATTTACACAAGCCACAAAAAGTTGGACAAGAACATATTCGTTATAGTGGCTCGCCTATCCCTCTGTCTTTTAGTGAAGTCAATTACAAACACCAAGTATTAGAAATTACCATCGATCCACAACTCGCTCCCTCAGAATGCTTACAGCTTGAAGTATTGCCTATTCCGCGCAGTATTGCTCTACATCGCATTCGCGGCGAAATGCATGAGGTGCTGCAACAACTTCGCAATTTAGCGACAGGTGAAATTGAGAATATTGATCAACGTGAATATGTCGACATTGAATATCATAGCTTGACGCCCCCACCTCCCAATTTACGTCAGCAATTTGAACAGGCGTTACCTGAAAGTCGCTATCGTTTGGTCCGAATTTCACGCCAATATTTATCTTCAGAACAAAATGCCTCGAATGCGCAAAGCATACAGCTTGAGCCGCCGACCCCAGCACAACTGTTCCAAAATGTATGGCAGAAACAAGGTTATGCCGCCGATAATGATGTCCTCAATGACTTTATGAGTTTGGTACACGAAGCACAAAAAACTTTAGAAGATGAACAAAACGGTTAAAGGGTTGCCATGAAAATTTTATCTATTCGAATTAAAAATCTGGCATCCCTCGCGGGTGAGCATCTGATTGATTTTGATGCTGAACCACTAGCCAGTGCAGGTTTAATCGCAATTGTAGGTAAAACGGGTGCGGGTAAATCGACCATTTTAGATGCCATGTGTTTAGCACTATTCAATAAAATTCCACGCCTAAAAGACAGTGATGGGAAGTTACTCGATAGTGATGGCTCAGAATTACTGACCAATTCGCCACTCACGGTTTTGCGTCGGGGTACAGGGCATGGTTTTGCCGAATTATGTTTTATCGCACAAGACCAAAAATGTTATTTGGCACGATGGGAAGTCAAACGTGCACGTGAAAGTGCTTCGGGCAAACTACAAAATGTACAACGCTATTTAAAATGCTTAACTGACGATGTGGTGGTTGCCGATAAAAGTAAAGCGGTAGAAACCCATATTCAACAGATTACCCAACTCAGTTTTGAACAATTTACCCGCGCGGTGTTATTGGCACAGTCTGAAGTGACTGCTTTTTTAAAAGCCCGCGACAATGAACGGGGCGAATTATTAGAATATCTGACCAATTCCAGTATTTTCGGTAAAATTGGACAGTTGGCTTATGAAAAAACCAAATCGATCGCGACGCAGCGTAAAGAACTGGAAAATGTCTTAGGTCATATTGAAATTCGCTCCGAAGAAGAAATTACAGCACTACGCACTCAATATGAAACTGCTCAACAGCATTATCAAACACTCGAGCAGGAAAAATCACAATATCTTCAACAACAGCAATGGTTTACGCAATTATATAAATTGGAACAAGATATTATTCTGAAACAGCAACAGTATGAAACCCAACGACAAGCACATACAGCCTTAGCACCAGATCGCCAACAACTGAGCCAACTCGAAACTTTTTCTGCGATACGTCCCGTCGTATTTCAGCAACAACAAATTCTAAACAGCCTGCAACAGCTTGAACCACAAATTCAGCAACAACAGCAGCACTTTACTGCCCTAGTCACTCAATTTGAACAAGAGAAAAATCAGTTTAATCAAGCTGAAACTGCATTGCATCAGTTACAAGATTTCGAACGACAACATCAGCAAGAACTGGATGATGTCCGTAAATATGTACAAGAACGTGACTATATTGCCGATGAATATAAAAAGACCAAAAGTCGTTTGCAACAACTGGATATGCAGCAGCAACCTTTACGCGAACAGCAACAGCAATTTGAACAACAATTACAACACTTGATCACACAACAGCAATTCTGTGCCACCCAACTGCAAAACAGCGATCAGTTTGCAACTTTAGATCAAGGTTTAAATGCCCATCTTCAGCAACTCAAGCAATTTATTCAACACTATCAAAAAGTTGAAAATACTTTAGGCAATATCCCGCAAGCACAGCAACAGCTTGATCAAGACAAAATTCTGCTACAAAAATTAGTCACAGAATTTGGAGCGACGGCTCAAATTGAAACTCAACGAGAACAACAACAGAAAAACAGGGAGCAACAACTTATTCGACTGAATCAACTAGATTCAGTTCAGCAAAAACTAGAGTATTTCTTTGCCTTAAGCAATGAAATCCTGAGTCTGACGGAAAAATTACACAGCATTCAACAACAGCAGCAACAACTTCAGCAAAGCACTAAACAGGCAGAAATCGAATTTCAATCTGCAAAAGCTGAACGAGAAAAACTACAAAGTTTCTTACAACAACAGCGCTTGTTACATACCGAAAATATTGAACATTTACGTGCAGCATTACAACAAGGAGAAGCCTGCCTCGTCTGTGGCAGTACAGAACACCCCTATCGTGATGATGAAAATCTAGTCTCGAAGGCATTGTATGAACTGCAACAACAGCAAGAACAACAGGCGATTCAACAGGAACAACAATGTCTGCACCTGTGGCAAACCGCCCAACAACAAATTACTCAAATTGGCACTGAGCATGTCCAACTGCAACATTCGATACAACAACTCAATGAAAAATCTGATCGACAAAAAAATGAGTTACAACATCACTTCACGCTATCCGAGCTACCTTTAGATTTAACCCGTCCTCAACAGGAAATTTTAGCCACACTACAGCATTGTGTTGCAGAAAGTACTCAGCTTAAACAACAGGCAGAACTTGATTTGCAACAGCTCAATCAAGCACATAAAGATCAGTTGCAACTGACACAAAACATTCAAAATAACACCCATCAACTGGCATCTGTACAGCAATGGCAACAGCAAATTCAACAGATTATGGCATGTCTATCTGCAAATGAAAAAACTGCATGGGTCGAGCATCCGCTGTCTACAGCACAACACACAATGCAGTATTTACAACAACGTGCGCAGCATATTGAACAGCGTGATCGCTTAAATAAGCAGAAAGAACAGGCTGAACAACAACTAAACATTCTTAAAGTAAATCTCAGCAGTTTAACTGTTCAGCACATCGAGTTCGCGCAACAACTGAAAGAGGTTGAAGCCAAAGGAAAGCACAATGCTGAAGCAGCTCAGCAACTTATTATCAACATGACTGGCTCCAGCGAGCTTAAAGCCAATGAATGGCTTCAGCAGCATGATCAACAACGTCAACAGCTACAACAACAATACCAACAGCTCAAACTGAGTTTTGAACAGGCACGTCAAAACTTCGAACAACACAAAAATGCCTTGGAACAATTGAAAGCACAACAGCAGCAACAGATCCATGCACTGGAGCAAGCTCAAACAGAAATTTCAACGTGGTTAACGCAGCACAGTGAATTTTCCGAGCCACGTTTAAAAACGCTACTTGCGATTTCCTCAACGCAGGAACAACAACTGCGTTTATCCTTGCAACAGGCAGATCGTCAATTGAGCGAAGCTGGCTATGCATTGAAAACACTACAAAACCAATTACATGAACATCAGCAATATCAATCCAAGACAAATCACGATCAATTGTTGCAGTTACTTGAGCAAAATACAGCACAATTACAACAACTGACAGAACACCGTGATCAACTCAGATTAACACTGGAATTACATCAGCAAAATTTAGCCAAGCAGCAGCAATTCGCAACCCAAATACAACAAATTCAGCAACAGGAACATCGTTGGGCCAAAATTTCGGGCTTGATGGGTGATGCGACAGGAAAAAAATTCCGCGATTTGGCACAGCAATATCACCTCGATATTTTAATTGAATATGCCAACCAACAATTAGCCCTTCTATCACAACGTTACACCTTAAAGCGCTTGGATAACTCGCTCAGTCTTGCCATTATTGACCATGATATGGATGGAGAAACCCGTTCTGTCGCTTCGCTTTCAGGCGGAGAATCCTTTCTCACCGCATTGGCTTTATCCTTGGCAATTGCCAATATGGCAGCAGGTTCCATGAAAATTGAATCGCTATTTATTGATGAGGGTTTTGGCACTTTAGATGCTTCATCTTTACACATGGTGATGAATGCATTTGACCAACTACAAAATCAAGGACGCAAAGTGGTTCTCATTTCACATATTCAAGAAATGCATGAGCGCATTCCTGTTCAAATTCAGGTACAACCCATAGGTTCTGGTTCTAGCCGTATTCAAATTGTGTCTTAATTGCCTGTGCGTAAGCTTCTGCCCATTTAAACTTTGCTTCCATCAAACAATAAAAAAGGCTTCATTAAGAAGCCTTTTTTATGTTCACCCAGTCATTAAGTTACATTACTTTTTACGTAATGCATCCTGACATTCTTGCTCATCACAGTAGCCATACAGATTTAATGAATGACCTGTTAAGGTAAACTTATGTTTTTCTGCCACTGTATGTTGTTCATGTTCAATAACTTCGTTAGTAAATTCAATAACTTTATTACAGTTTTGGCATACAAGGTGATCGTGGTGATCATCTTGCATAATTTCAAAAACAGAATGATTATTTTCAAAATGGTGACGCTGAATAATACCAGCAGCTTCGAATTGCGTTAACACGCGATAAACAGTTGCTAAACCGACATCTTCACCCTGTTCGAGTAAAGTCTTATAGATATCTTCCGCGCTTAAATGATGTTGTTTTGAATTTTCTAATAATTCTAATATTTTAATTCGTGGAAGTGTAACTTTAAGTCCAGCTTTGCGTAAGTCTTGGTTTGAAATAGGCATGTAAAAAGGTCTCTCTCAACAAATTTAAAGTTGGAATATGCAACAAAGTTAAGATGCAGTATGATCTATCCGTGGATCAAATGCATCAAAATTAATTTGGGATAGTGTAGCAAAATGCAAAAAATCATGTTGACGTTATTCGTCACTTCACTGCTCGCGGGCTGTTCGACCTTGGGCGTTTATAAAGTAGATATTCCTCAAGGAACACCATTAACACAAGCCCAAGCCTCAAAAATCCAAGTCGGCATGAGTCACCAACAAGTGCGTTTCTTACTCGGTAGTCCAACGATTACAGATCCATTGAATCCATTACGATGGGACTACGTCTACAATTATATCCCAGGAACTTATGCTAAAAAAGCCAAGATTCCAGCAGCGCATGGTCAGCATTTGAAAATTTACTTCGATCAAAACGGTATTGTGAACAAAATTGAGGGTCTAGAAACGATTCCAGAATCACAACCTGGTTTACCTGGATCGAAAGAAGCGATTTTAACTGCGCCCCCACTATAGACGCTTTAAAATAAAAAGAAACCCCTCATTGAGGGGTTTTTCATATCATTTCAATTGTTTAAAGCGATTGCCTTTGGCATAGCGTCCCACAGGGTTATTGGCTGCACGGTTACGTCGAATATCCTTTGGATTGATGGTCAACGCCCGATAAATTTCAACCCGATCACCTGCTTGCAGCAATTGTGTAGGTTCTTGCAAACGTACACCAAAAATCCCCAACTGCAAAATTTCAGGTAATTCAACCTGCTTTCGAATTCCACTTTGCTCAATTGCATCTAATGCAGTCATGCCCAATTGAAAGGGAACTTCCAGATGGAACTGTTGTTCCGAGGTCGCATAGGCCACCCAAACTTTGGCTTGCTCCGTCATCAGATCAATTGCCCTAATACCGACACAATTGCAAGAATGATAGACAATGGGAGTACAATACGCACCGCAATACGCCAAACATTGTAAAACAGCTCGTTACTGAAATTCATGGCTTTACGCAAATGGCTGATTTTCATAATCCAGCCCGCAAAAATGGCATAAATTAAGCAAATCACTAAACCCCAAAGCACCAAGACAATATGAAAAACTGGAGTAATTTCTGGAATTGCCCACACCAAAACCGCCGCTATAATGATCGCCCATTGTACAACCACAATCATCTGACGTTGTGCCAGTTGTTCACGTGCTAGTTGTAGTTGTAATGCCGCTCCTGCAACAGTTGCGACCAATAAAGCAATCACAGGTAATTGTGCCGCTACAGCAAAATAGGCAAATGCCAACACGGCAACCAACTGGGCAATCCAAATCGGCAATACAGTTTTGCTGGCTACATCATCTTGATTCACTTGAACTAAGCTGGTCTGCCAATACAGCCCTAAACCTAAACCACTCGCAACCAATGCCAATACGGTTGCACTGCCCCACTCACTAAACTCAAGTGCAGTCATTTGCCAAGCAGGTAAAGCTGTTCCACTCACTTGTGCAAAAACCAACGCGGCAATGACACCGACAGCGGTGATTAATGCCAAAATCATGCGTGGTGCTAAAGATAAAATAACTGCTGCAATAGCTGATCCCACAAAAAGATATTGTGGGGCAACGCCTTGAGCCAGCCATTGTACGCTGTATTGACTGACACTAAATAACATCGCACCAGCTAGAAATGGAATAAACACCACCGCCATCCAACCAACTAGACGCCATCTTGGAGATGCATCCGCATCACGCGTTAAATTAGACAGTGCATTTAATGCTGTAGTTTTCGAACGTTTTGCTAAAGCTATTTCTAAATAGCAAATTGGCAAAGCCAAAACCAACATAGTGCCTAACCAAAGCAACCAGAAATCGAGTTGACGCTCTGTTTGTATTCCCACTATAGGCGCCACAGTGGCAATAATGATGAATGACAAACAAAAAGCCATCAGCGGCGATAACCATCGTGACATAGCATTGTCCTGCATGATGCATTCCTAATAAAAATCTATCGCTATTTTGCCTTTCTCATGCGTGAAAATCAAAAAGAAAAGCAAACCACCGCATTCGATGGCTTGCTGCGCCAATGCTTTTATTTCTTTTTTTAACTTTTTAATTCTTTTGCACAGCATGTCCTTGCTGAATTTTAGACCTTACTGTACTTAAGAGAAGAAACGAGCAAACCAATTCTTGCCCTTTTTCTGTTCTTTTTCTTTAATAATTCCCATCATGTTTTCTTTAACAGCACCAACATAATCGGCATCATCGTGTTGGATATGATTAATCAGCCATTTCGCTAAGACTTCATGTAATTCAGCCTCAATAGAATGCCCCATTTCAAAACGGTCACGATAAGACTCTATTTTTTTAATAAATAAATCATGTACACGCTTATGAGGTACACGGTATTTGTAGCCCGCTTCCTCTTGTAAGGATTCTTCAAAAGTAAAATGCGATTGGGTGTAATCAATAATATTATCGAGAATCTGTTTAATGCGATCACGGTCTGTGTGAAGAGCAATATCATCAATTTCATTAATATAATCAAGGATTCGCTTATGCTGATCGTCAATCACATCGATACCGGTATTATATTCTGGAACCCATTTCATCTTCATACGCCCCCCATTTAACATTCATTATTCGTTACTCGAAAAAGATAGTAACGGTATTAAATTTAAATAAAAAACAAGTAAATTACTCTGGATTCAAGTTTTTAGCGGAATCAACAGACTAAGATAATGATAAATATACATTAATTGATTTATACCCGATCAAAAGAATAAGATATTTTTTAACCGCAAACATTATTTTTTCTTTAATTATAAAAATGTTAATTTTAACAATAAAACATCAGCACCTATGCAATTCTCACGCGCTGATTAATATTGATCAGCACGGGTAATTCGTTTTAACGTCGGATTGGCTTGTTCACGCACTAAGCGCTCTACCTGAGTAAATGCACGCTGAATGGGTTGACCATATTGGAATAAAATCATTTCGCCAGGTTGAAATGCCTGCCAAACTTCATTCTGCGTCAACGGTTCAGTGGTAATGACGGCGACGCGATCTTCAGGCGTGGTCACTTGACTAAAATCGACTTCAACATCAAGGTCAATTAACTGTGCCGGCTTAAATGGATATTCCCGTACCAACCAATGCAATTTGGTAATGGCATAACTAAATAATGCCTGACCATTGGATAAGCAAAAGTTAAACGTACCGTGTTCTGCAATTTTTGGAGCAATTTCTAAGAGCAACTCAAACACTTGGGTTAAAGATGGCTCGACATAACCAAATTTAGCCACCAATTGATCCAATAAGAAACAGAATGCGCGTTCACTGTCCGTATTGCCTATCGGGGTAAAACGTCCAGTTAATGGTGGATCAAAATCCAGTAAGTCACCATTATGCGCAAAAATCCATTGACGCCCCCATAGCTCACGCATAAACGGATGTGAATTCTCTAAGTTAATTTTGCCTTGGGTCGCTTTACGAATATGTGCAATCACATTGCGTGATTTAATCGGATAATTCCGTACCAATTCCGCAATTGGAGATTCAACCGCAGACTGATTATCCACAAATAAACGACACGCTTTGTCTTCAAAAAAAGCAATACCGAAGCCATCACAATGATCTGAAGTAATGCCCGCACGCTGTGAAAAACCACGGAAAGAGAACGTAATATCCGTTGGGGTCGCACAATTCATTCCGAGCAACTGGCACATAAGCAACTATAAACACTTTAATAGATTATGGGTTTATTGTGCATGACGACAGCAAGGCTTGTAAATCTTAATCTGTGCTAGGTTCAGTAATTTTAATGCTTAACGCTAAAGCTGCTTTTTCATGACAAAACTCTTCGCCATTTTATTCACTTCCAGTAAGACAAAATAATCCAGACAATTAAATTCACGATCATAAAATGCTTGCTGTGATAGTTTGGCGTGCATTTTTAAATACACATCAAACAATTTGGGAATTTTTTCATCTTGCGCAAAACTGTATTCAGGATGTGTCGGCTCATACGCCACTTGAGGTTGAATCGCACAGGTCTGTGTAGGACTGAGTTGTTTTAAATATTGATGCGTATAATACGCACGTGCCTGATTGCCTTGTAAGCGGATACTGACACAACCAATCAAATATTTTGCCCGCATCTCCCAAAGGACTTTAGGAACGAGATTGAGCCATAAAATGGATAAGGCACGACTAGAACGATAGCGATGATGCACACAAGTTCGTCCAATTTCTACAATATTGGATAGATGTCCCAGTTCATCAATAATTTTAAATTCTTGCGCGCTATAGCTCTGTGCCAAATCGTGTCCTTGTAAGAGTTTTAAACGTGTATAGGCAACAATTTCATTGCTGTATTTATCACGTAGTACTGCATGTTCACAGCCAAAATCATACAAGTCCTGATCGATATCTTGATCGAATGTAATTCCGAATTGTTGGGAAAATTGTACAGCGCGAAATTTCTGAACTTCATGTAATTGTTTTAAATCTTCCACCCATTCAAAGCGGTATTGATGCGTCTGTTTTTCAGTTTTTTTTTGTAATGGGAACGTAAGGTTTTGACGATATAGATTCAACTTTTCAAACATTGTTATGCGCTCTTCTGGCTTTTTTCATACACTAGGCAATGCAGATGACAATACAATGACCAAAAAATGACGGCTGTTAAATAATCTCCACAATAAAAAACCAGCCCTTAAGGACTGGCTTTAAAACAAGATAAACCGAATGGGTTAGTGTTTGGCACGATTGGTAATTAATGTACCCACACCATGATCGGTAAAGATTTCCAACAAAGTTGCATGTGGCACACGACCATCCACAATATGTGCACTCACTACACCACCTTTAACTGCATCTAAGGCGCAACCCACTTTTGGAATCATGCCGCCATAAATCACGCCTGTTTCAATCAAACGATCGACTTCCTGCGTGGTTAAGCCCGTAAGTAAGTTTTTATTTTCATCCAATACCCCTGTGATATTGGTGAGTAAAATCAACTTTTCTGCACCCAGTGCTTCAGCCACTTTACCTGCTACAAGGTCAGCATTAATATTGTAGGTATTGCCTTGATCATCGACACCCAACGGGGCAATGACTGGAATAAAGTCGCTTTGGGTAAACATTTCCAGTACATCCGTTTTCACACCAACGACTTCACCCACCAAACCTAAATCGATTTCTTTTACCGAACCATCTTCTTGGTTTTTCTGCATCAACAATTTACGTGCGCGAATTAAATTGCCATCTTTACCTGTTAAACCAATGGCACGACCGCCATGTTGGTTAATTAGGTTCACAATGGATTTATTCACACTACCACCCAAGACCATTTCTACCACTTCCATAGTAGCAGGGTCAGTTACACGCATACCATCAATACGGTCAGACTCACGCCCCAATTGTTTTAGGAAAGAGTCAACTTGAGGACCACCACCATGCACCACAATTGGGTTTAAACCTACGGTTTTTAACAACACAATATCACGTGCAAAAGAGCTTTCTAGCTCTGGATCGGTCATTGCATTGCCGCCATATTTTACGACCAGCGTTTTACCCGAAAAACGTTGAATATACGGCAAAGCTTCAGTCAAAATTTGTGCTTTGTCGATGCCAGTCTGCTGATGTGGCATTCGCCTCTCTCCTCAATGAGCATTTAAAATGTCGTGCGCGATTTTAGGATATCGATCACTTAACATGGAAACAAATGATTGCCGAATATCATTTAAACGAGCAGGATTATCGGCATCAAAACGAACAGTAAAATATTCGCCAGTATTGGATGCTCGAATAATGCCAAAACCATCTTCAAAATCAAGCCGTACACCATCAATTTTACTCAATTGAGCAGCAATGTGATGGCTCTGGACTTCGATATCGGCCAATAATGATTTAGGGTCAGTACTATAAGTACTGATATAGGTATCTTCGGTACTGCAACGCTCAGGGTATTTAGTGAGTGCTTGTGAAAGCGTGAAATCTGGAGCTTGACTTAAAAATTCAAGTACGCGTAAGGCGGCATATAAGCCATCATCATAACCAAAACCACGCCCATCATTAAACACGTAGTGTCCAGCATATTCCCCACCAAACACAGCTTTTCCATGTGATTGCATGAGATGTTTCTTTAAGAAGCTGCTGCCTGTACGAATCATTTTGGCTTGCCCACCCAATTCACGCACTGTATTGCGTACCATGGTCGAGCATTTCACATCAAACACCACTTCATGCTGAGGATGCGTAGCAAGGCACATTTCAGCAAATAAAGACAATAACCGATCTGCACCAATAATACGGCCATGCTCATCGACAAATACCAGTCGATCGCCATCCCCATCGAGTGCAATGCCAATATCTGCGTGTTGCTGTTGAACTGTTTCAGTCAACGTCGTTAAATGTCTCGCTTGCGACGGGTCTGGTGCATGATCGGGGAATTCTCCATTAGATTCACAACGCAGTGCAGTCACCTGACAGCCTAACTTTTGTAAAACCAAAACGGCACAGCGCCCTGCCGAACCATGTAAACCATCAATCACCACATGGAAAGGACGTTTCAGTTGAATATCGTCTAAGATGGCTTGCTGATACTGCAAACAGTAGTTCACATCAAATTGATGCTGAACATGGGTTAAAGGGACTTTACGTTGAGGAGAAAACTGTAAACTCGCGACATAACCAACTTGTTGGATCATTTCAGGGCACGGCGGTTCACCTTGCATAATCCACTTAATGCCATTGTCACTTTTCGGATTATGACTGGCGGTCACCATAATGCCATTGCCTGCAAATTGGCACGCAGAGTAATACAACATTGGGCTAGAGCAACAACCCACATTCACAACATGAAACCCTTTCTTTTCAAATATTTTTTGTATTATTTGGGCGTAAGCTGGGCTACTCAAACGAGCATCATAACCAATCACCACTGTGGTTTGAGCGGCTTGTTGGTACTGGCAGGCCAGACCATGGGCTATCGCTTCAACCAATTCGGGTGTTAATAAGGTTAATTTTCCACGGATATCATAGGCACGAAAGACCTGCCATGGAAATATAGGTTGTTGAATATTCATATATTTGTAACTTCTGAATCCAACGAATACATTAAAAAATCGTCTTATTCATACAACGTAAATGTTTTAAAATATTTCTAGTTTATATCTGAATAGAATTGAACTGTTAATACTATTTAAGTGTTGTTGACAGCTTATAAAGTTGTATTGAATAAAATCTTTTATATTTCAGAATGAAAGAGCCCATAGGCTCTTTCACATCAATATCAGTTTTTACCTGTATGTCCGAAGCCACCTGCACCGCGCTCAGTCGCCACAAATTCGTCTACTTGTTCAAATTCTGCTTGCACCACAGGGACAAGTACATACTGGGCCAAACGTTCACCAGGTTCCAAGGTAAACGCGTTTTGACCACGGTTCCATACCGAAACCATCAACTCACCTTGGTAGTCTGAATCAATTAAACCCACAAGGTTACCCAAAACGATACCGTGTTTATGTCCTAAGCCTGAACGTGGCAGGATAAGACCTGCAAAAGCTGTATCTTCGATATAAATAGCTAAACCTGTTTTAACCAGTACTGTTTGACCCGGCTCAATGACAGTGGGTTCAGTCACACATGCACGTAAATCTAGACCTGCTGAACCCTGCGTTGCATAAGTTGGCAATGGCCATTCTTGTCCTAAACGTGCATCTAGAACTTTAACTTGAACCTTCATATTGTTTCCTACTGTTTCAAAATTAATATCGCAATCAACGCTTAATCAAAGCGCGTAAATTTTCGAGGTAGTGTTGTGCTTGTTGCTTGGGATCAACATTGCCCGCGAGCTTTTTCTTGCGTCCCAACCACTCCAATTCATCTTGTGGCAATTCATCTAAAAAGCGGCTTGGGGTCATTTGACGCATTTGCCCACCTGCTTTACGTTGCTCTGCCAAGGTAATGGTTAAACCTTGACGTGCTCGAGTAATTCCTACGTACATCAAACGGCGTTCTTCTTCGACCGTTTCAGCCGCAATCGAGTTTTTATGTGGCAGTAGCTCTTCTTCCAAACCAATCAAATACACAAATGGAAATTCCAAGCCTTTCGACGCATGCAGTGTCAACAAATTGACCTTATCGGTGTCTTCTTCTTCCTGTTGCTGCTCCAACATATCCAGCAACACCATTTTGCGAATCACACTTTCAATATTGCGCTCATCCACATCTTCTGCACGGTTAATCAAACTCTGAATACTGCTATACAGCACTTCAATATTGTCGAGCTTGGTTTTTTCCTGTGCAGGTGTAGCCGCAGACTCTTTGATATAGTCGATATAGCCTGCTTCAAACATCATTTGGCGAATAATCGGTACTGGTTCATCATCTTCTAGCAATTCACGGGTAAAATTAGCAATGAACTCGGCAAATTCAGCCAATTGCGTAGTGGCCTTTTTTGGAATTGCCATGGTCAACCGTTGATCGCCTGCCGCTGCCAATAAAGACAAATGATTTTCTTGCGCAAATAAACCGAGTTTTTCTAAAGTAACAGGGCCAATGGCGCGTTTTGGCGTATTAATAATACGTAAAAAAGCACTGTCATCTTCAGGATTAATGATGAGGCGCAGATAACTCATAATATCTTTGATTTCTGCACGGGCGAAGAAGGACTGACCACCAGATAACTTATACGGAATCTGCATTTGACGCAGTTGTGTCTCTAAAATACGTGCTTGGAAGTTACCCCGATATAAAATGGCATAATCTTTCCAATTTTTCCCATTCATCAACTTATGCGTGATCAGGTCTTTCACCACGCGTTCTGCTTCATCATCATCATTACGACAAGTGATGACACGAATCACTTCGCCATGGCCTTTATCTGACCAAAGTTTTTTATCAAAAATATGCGGATTGTTACCAATTACTGTATTCGCCGCTTTTAAAATACGACTGGTCGAACGATAGTTCTGTTCCAGTTTAATCACTTTTAAATTGCGAAAATCTTCATTCAGCAAAGCCATATTTTCTGGCTTGGCGCCACGCCATGCGTAGATCGATTGGTCATCATCGCCCACAGCCGTAAACTGCCCCATCACACCAACCAAGAGTTTCACCAAAATATACTGTGCTGTATTGGTATCTTGATATTCGTCGACCAACAAATAGCGAATGCGATTTTGCCAACGGTCTCGTACTTCTTGATTTTCTTGCAACAAGCGCGTTGGCATCACAATCAGATCATCGAAATCTACCGCATTGTAGGCACGTAAATTGCGCTCATAGAGTTGGTACAAATGCACCATTTGAATGTCTTCAGGCGTTTCACAGGTGGTATGCGCCTGTTCAGGTGGAATCAAATCATTTTTCCAGTCTGAAATCATTTTCATGGCTTTGGCGATCAGTTCTTTACTCTCTGCACCCGACATATTATCGCGGTGCATTAAGTCCATCAAAATACGCTTACAGTCATCTGCATCTAAAATAGAAAAATTATTTTTTAATGGCGTGTGTTTCAACTCTAAACGTAACATGTTTAAACCGAAAGTATGAAAGGTCGAAACCGATAACCCTTTCGCTTCTTCACGTGACAACAACTTGGTCACACGCTCTTTCATTTCACGTGCAGCTTTGTTGGTAAAGGTCATCGCAGTAATGCGATAAGCAGGAATCCCGCAATGTTTAACCAAATAAGCAATTTTACGGGTAATGACTGAAGTTTTACCCGAACCAGCCCCTGCAAGTACTAACAAGGGCCCTTGAGTATATTTCATGGCTTCAAGTTGCTTGTCGTTTAACTGACTTGCCAGCGACATAGTGTTTCCTCTTTTTGATCCGAACTAGATTATAGACATCAAACCCCCAGATGCCTAACCTAAAATGACGATTATCTGTTCATAAAAAAAGCCACCTTTAGGTGGCTTTTCCGAAACTCAATGATTTCTATGCAAACAAAATATTAATTATTTTGTTTCATACACTGTAATTTCTACACGACGGTTTTGTTCACGGCCCGCAGCAGTATCGTTGCTCGCGATTGGTGAAGAAGAACCGTAACCACGTGCAGTCATACGTGAGCTTGCAATCCCTTGAGATGATAAATAGCCCATTACAGAGTTTGCACGGTTTTGAGATAATGGATTGTTAATCGCATCTGTACCTGTGTTATCAGTGTGACCATGAATTACAAGTGCAAGTTTGTTGGCTGTACCATCTTCACGTAATACACGTGCAACATCATTCAATGCTGTTTGGAAACGCGGTTGAATGGTCGAAGAGTTGGTTGCGAAGGTAACACTTGGCATTACAAGGTTAATCGAACCATCTTTGTTACGGTCTACATCAACGCCAGTACCCGCAAGTTCTTCACGAAGACGTTTCTCTTTTTTGTCTAATAATAGACCTGCACCACCGCCCACTACAGCACCAATTGCCGCTGCTTGACCCATTTTATCTTTGTCTGCATTTGAATATGCAAGACCTGCACCCAATAATGCACCTAGACCTGCACCGATTGCCGCTTTGTCATATTCCATACCAGTGCCAGTAGATTGACAACCTGAAAGAACCAACGCCCCTGCTACTGCTGATGAAATTAATAGTGCACGCATGACATGCCTCCATTTGTGTGTTTTGTTTATGCTTGAAATAGTCGCCTAAAAATAAGGCTTAGACCATTGATCTTTTGTAAATAATAGCTTGTATGGTTACATTTTGTAATAATTAATTCCAACGTTGAATATGCATTCATCACATTCCCTACATGTTTAATAAATCATGAAGGATAATTTACCAAACACAACGCTTGTTTTATTTTCAGAATTTGCAACTATAATTCAATAACGATAATGGATGATCTTACTTAGGATTCTTTTTTATATGTCATCTCAAGCAAACAAACAACCCATATTAAAAAAAATCACACGTGGACTCACTGTTGGCGCTGTCATGACGGGCAGCACTTTTTTTCATGGGCCACCTGTACTTACGCTTGGTTTAACCAAACTATTTAAACAATCAAAAAAAGTCGATAAAACCAATATTCAAATTACCAATAGCTGGCTTGGGGTCAATAACTGGTTGATTGATCATGTTTTACCCCATCTAAAATGGGACATTACAGTCGATGATGATCTCGACTTAAGCATGCAAGGTCGTTATTTAATGACCTGCAATCACCAAAGCTGGGTCGACACGACAGTGAATCAATATTTTGGCCTCACACGTATGCCACTAACGCGGTTTTTCACCAAATGGGAGCTGATTTTTATTCCCTTTGTTGGACAGGCGTTTAAAATTTTAGGCTTCCCGATGATGAAGCGGCATACCAAACAAGAAATTGAGAGAAATCCTGAGCTCAAATTCCGCGATATAGAAGAAGCGCGTAAAGCCTGCGAACAATTATTGAGCCAGCCTTTTACCTTACTGAACTATTTGGAAGGAACACGATTCACGCCAGAAAAGCATCAGCAACAAAATTCACCCTATCAACATCTACTTAAACCGAAAGCCGGTGGCTTAGCCCTCGCCCTCGATATTTTAGGCAATCAAATTGATGCGTTAGTCGATATGACGATTGTCTACCCAGATGGTGCACCTGGTTATGGCGAATTCTGGTTCGGTGAAGTGGGGCGAATTGCCGTGAATTTACGTAAAATTGAGATTCCGGACTGGGTTTTAGGTGGAAACTATGAAGATGACGAAGAGTATCGTGCACGCTTCCAAGCATGGGTCGATCAACTCTGGACCGAAAAAGATCGGCTGATAAGTCAAATGAAAGCACAATATTCAACGACTGCTGAAGTGAATAAGGTATAAGCCGATGAAGCAGAACAGTTCCGCCAAAAAATCAAAATATCATCGTGTCGATCCGCAGAGTTGGTCATTCAAAATCTATCTGATCTATGACATCTTTATGGTATTTCTGATCATTTTTAACTTGTTCTGCTTAGCTGCCAATTTTTTCTTAATGAGTAATATTGGCGGTTGGTTCTTAACCTCACTTCATTTAGATGAAATTCTCAATTTTTATCGTACACATCTACATCCTTGGGTGATTACCACCGAAGCTTGGTTTATTTTGTTCTTAATTACTGAGCTTCTGGTACGTTGGACGATTGCAGTCATTTATCGTCATCACCGCCGTTGGTTCTTTTTCCCTTTTATTCATTGGTATGAAATTCTAGCCATTATTCCACAGCTACGTTTTCTACGTTTATTCCGTGCAGGGATTATTGTTTTTCGTCTGCATGAATTGGGTTATAACGTCATTCCAGAATCCATTCAGAAAAGAGCCAAGTTTTATTATCGTGTGATCATGGAAGAACTCTCTGATCGCGTGGTTATTACGGTATTGGATGGGATAAAACATGAACTGAATACCAGTTCAACCCATAAAAAAATCATTCATGACTTAGTCGATCATCATCGGGTGTTATTTGCGCAAGCTTTGGCTGAGCTTTTGCAGGAATCACTGGCAACAGAATTACAGCAACGCCAAACGTTAATTGCTCAAAATATTGGCGCGATTGTAAATCAAGCCATCGAAGATACACCTGAACTCACCCAACTGTTACGTTTAATCCCGATTGTCGGTGGACGAATTGAACATCAAATCCAGAGCATTGGGCAGCGTTTAGGAGAAAATATTACCTATGGTATTTTAGAACCGTTAGTCTCTGGAAGCCCTGAACAGCCTAATCATACCTATAAGCTTATTGCCGAAAAAGTCAGCGAATTGAATATTGATAACCATGCGCTCGAACAATTGGTTGAGTCTGCGGTATATGAAAGTTTGGATGCCATTCGCAAGCAAGTGAAGGTGAAACAGTGGTTAGAAGACCTTGAAGAGCTCGATCAAGCTAAAGAATAAGCATTAAGATAAAAAAGTTACAAACTTGGCTAGAGAATTCAAAGAATTTGTTCTAGGATTTGCTCTATTTACAACATCGCTTCGGCATAAAACCAATAGCTTCGAAGTCTTAAGGATAAAATATGGCTGATATTCGGATCACCGGTAGAATGGTTAACTTTAGTAGATTAACCTTCGACACAAATGACCATAATGCCATTCGTCAACAACTGACCCAATTACTTCAAGACAGCACAACTCATGGTGCGCTGGTGATTTTAGACAGTACCGTTGAACAAGAGCTGATTGCCCTAATTCAACTGCTGCTCGATTTAGATTTACAGCCCATGGCGGTGATTGAAGGTTTACTGGGTGATGAAGCACGTGCGATTCAATTTCCCGTACTTCCCGCTGACAGTAGATCGTTACAACGTATTAAAGCCACCCAAGAACAAGTGGTTGAAACTGCTGTGCAAGCACCCGAAGCAGTAATCGAAAATACACAAAAGACATCTCCATTTCCACGGAATATTGGACATATTACCTCGTATCACGATGAAATCTTACGAACAGGCCAATGTTTAATCCAAGATCATGGCGATATTATCGTCAATGCAGGGATAAATAGTGGTTCAGAAGTAATTGCTTCAGGAAATATACATATTTATGGCAGTGCTCGTGGTAGAGTTATCGCAGGTGCTGGTGGAAACAGTGCTGCTCGCATTTTCTGTCACTCACTTGAAGCCGAATTGGTTTCAATTGCAGGGACATATTGTGTCGCCGATGATATTCCACCCCATGTCTTAAAGAAGTCTGTACATATTTATTTAAATGAAAACCAAGAGCTGGAATTTAAAGCTCTGGAATTTTAATGTATAAATAAACACCAAAACCCCGCTAATTAAAGGGGGGATTTACCATAACAGGAGTGGATTCGGTGGCGAAAATTGTTGTCGTAACATCAGGCAAAGGTGGCGTAGGAAAAACTACGACCAGTGCATCTTTTGCAACAGGTTTAGCCCTTCGTGGTCACAAAACTGTTGTTATCGATTTTGACGTAGGTTTACGTAACCTAGACCTCATTATGGGCTGTGAACGTCGTGTTGTGTATGATTTTGTGAATGTTTTAAATAACGAAGCACGATTACAACAAGCACTTATTCGTGATAAAGATATTGAGAACTTATATATTTTACCGGCATCACAAACGCGCGATAAAGATGCGTTAACAGATGAAGGTGTTGCACGTGTAATGGAAGAATTATCTCAAGAATTCGATTACATTATTTGTGATTCTCCTGCGGGGATTGAGCGTGGTGCAATTCTAGCCATGTACCATGCAGATGAAGCGATTATTGTGACCAACCCTGAAATTTCTTCAGTACGTGACTCTGACCGCATTATCGGTATGTTAGACAGTAAAACTAAAAAAGTAGAACAGAATGAAGGACGTATACGCAAGCATTTGTGTATTACTCGCTTTAACCCTGAACGTGCAGACAAACAAGAAATGCTCACCATTGATGACATTTCGAAAGACATTTTACGTGTACCTACACTGGGTGTTGTGCCTGAATGTAAAAGCGTTTTACAAGCGTCTAACGAAGGTAAACCTGTCATTTTGTTCCACGAAGCAGAAGCTGGGCAGGCCTATGAAGACCTAGTTGCACGTTTCCTTGGTGAAGAACGTCCTTACCGTCACATTACAGTCAAACCAAAAGGCTGGTTAGCACGATTATTTGGAGCGTAAATATGGCAGGATTCTGGAGTAAATTATTCAGTAGTGATGACAAACCATCTAGCGCACAAATGGCAAAAGACCGTTTGAAAGTCATTGTTGCTTCTGAACAAGGCTTAGGTAAACGCTTGAGTCAAGATAAAATTGACCAAATGAAAAAAGAGATCATGCAAGTGGTTAACCGCTATGTTCGTGGGGTCGATGAAGAACATATCCAAATGTCTGTTCGCTCAGAAGCGAATATTGAAATGTTGGAAATGAATATCAATTTGCCTGAAGAGCGATAATCTGAAATCTGATTAGTCAAGCAAATAGATTCAAGGCAAAATAGCATCAGCTATTTTGCCTTTTTAGTTTGAAAAGAATATACCAAGGAGTTTGCGATGGCATTATCTCAGCCAGCAACGTTTAATGAAGAATGGTCGGATGAGCGCGTTTTTGCCTATTTAAATCAGCTTCCTCCTGCGGGAGTTAATGCCGACTTTCATGTTCTTTACCACGCATTCAAACATATGCGCCCAATGGACTACGAACGTTTGTTAACTCAATTTGTCGCAGATGGTCGCAATGTCAATGCAACCAATCCCCAAGGTCAACGGATTCATGATGTGATTGCTGAATACCCTCGCCAATGTGATGGATTCTTAGAAGTCTTAGCAAAATTTGCTTAAGCCTTAAAGCCTACCTTGTGTAGGCTTTTTTATTCTCTTCAATCTAAAAAATTAGAACATTAGTTGCATCAGCAATGGAAAGCTCAATGCGAATAAAAGGGTTTGTAAGCTAATAATTGCCGCCATGAGTTGACTGTCCCCTTGAAAATAGCGCGTTAAAATATAAGATGCCGACGCTGTGGGTAAAGCAAAAAAGACCACTAAGACCGCTATATGTAATGGCGCTAAGCCAAATCCTTGTGCCACAAAATAAGTCAGTACAGGCACCACAAGTAACCTCGATACACTATTCATCATGACACGCCCGAAATCGGGCTTGAGCTGACTAAACTGTAATGCCGCTCCGACTGAAATTAAACCTAATGGTAAACTGCTACTTGCCAATAGCTTCAATAATTGCGATATGCCTTCTGGCATCAACAAGCCAGAGCAATTAAATGCGATACCCAATAAACAAGCGGCAATAAGCGGATTCTTTACAATCGACATCAGCGTAAAACGCAGCTGTCCTTGCGTACTTTGGGTAAATGCCCAGACCGAAACAATATTAACCAATGGAATCACGACGGCAATGATCATGGCGAACAATTGCATGCCTGTCGCACCAAACATTAAGCCCATCAAAGAAAGCCCAATATAGGTATTGAATCGAATCTGGCTTTGAATATAAACCCCAAAACGATGCACGGGAATCTGAAAATAAAACTTAAACGCCAATAACACCGCGCTGATCAACATAATGACCACGATCAGTGCCATGTAAAGCATGAGCATAGAACCCAAGTTGAGCTTTACAGCAGAAAGATTGCTAAACAATAATGCAGGAAAGAGAATGTAATAATTCAGTTTTTCAGAGTTTGCCCAAAACCCCTCCTGCAAAAAACCTGTATGTTTAAACACATATCCCATCCCTATCAGAAAAACCAATGGAAAGAGTGCCATGATCATGTTCATTCATTTATTCCCATTACTGCACATCAGTCAGCTTTGACTCATTTTGGAAACAGAATATAATCCTTATTCGCCCTCATAATAAAATGAGTATTTACTCATACCCTCAAATGACCTTTAGCCAACTTGAAATCTTTTTACTGGTTGCTAAACATCAGAGTTTTAGCAACGCAGCCAAGCAACTCGGGATTTCTCAATCTGCAGTTTCACATGCCATAAAAAGTCTGGAGCATTTTTGGCGTGTACAATTGTTTAGCCGAGAACAAAACCGTGTAGTACTGACCGAAATTGGGCAGCAACTTCGCATCCATGCACAGGAAATTTTGAATACTGCACAAGTCATGCAACAGCAAGTTGCTGCGACACATGGCCTGCAACAAGGGACCTTAAGAATTGGTTCATTTGGGGCATCCGCATCGATTCATCTTTTGCCTGAACTATTGCAAGCCTTTAGGAGCAAATACCCTCGAATTGAAGTTTTTGTTGAAGAAGGTACAGATGATGAAGTCACGCAATGGATTTTAAACCAACAGGTTGATGTCGGATTTGCCGTTTTACCCAACCATCAATTGGATACTTTTCCATTGATTAAAGATATTTTTATTGCGCTTATTCCCAATTCTTATCCGATTGCGCAAATGAGTCAGGTGGATATTACCCAACTGAAGCACTACCCTTTTATTTTGACCAAAGCAGGCAGCCAAACGCATATTGAAAAACTGCTTAAACAATATGACATACAGCCCAAAATTCAATATCAGCTGTCGCAATTATTGACCATTCTGAATATGGTCAATCAGCATGAAGGCATTTCGATTGTGGCCGATATGGCCATGACGCCAGAACTGCTGGCACTACACCCCAATGTTGTCAAAAGACCCTTACTGCCGAATACACAACGTGAGATTGGACTCGCCGTCCGCAATCAAAAGTTGATCAGTCCTGCAACTCGAGCCTTTATCGAGTTGGCACAAACCATGTTCTATTATTAAATTGAACCGCATAAAAAAGCCTGCTCGCAGGCAGGCTTTTAGTAGATGAAAACTAGACGAGAATATCCCGCTTACCGTTCGCGCCCATCGCGCTCACAATGCCATTTTCTTCCATCTGGTCGATAATACGAGCTGCACGGTTATAGCCCAAACTGAACTTGCGTTGTAAAGATGACGTCGAAGCTTTACGCGTTTCTAAAACAAAGGCCACACATTGATCATACAAAGCATCACGGTCTGAGCCTCCATCACCATCTTCAAAACCACGTGAAGTTGGCTCTTCATCATATGGAGTCAAAATTTCATCAATATAATCTGGATCACCACGCTCTCGCCATGCATCACAAATTCGGTTGACTTCATCATCGGAAATAAAGGCACCATGCACACGTTCAGGTTCAATTTTACCTGGGCCTAAAAACAGCATATCGCCATGACCCAACATGTCTTCCGCGCCACCTGCATCCAAAATGGTTCGAGAGTCAATTTTGCTATTTACACGCAATGCAACGCGAGTTGGAATGTTGGCTTTAATCAAACCTGTGATCACATCCACCGAAGGACGTTGTGTTGCTAAGAGCAAGTGAATGCCCGCAGCACGTGATTTTTGTGCCAAACGGGTAATCATTTCCTCGGCTTTTTTACCCACCTGCATAATCATATCGGCAAATTCATCTGCCACAATGACAATCGAAGGTAACGGTGCTAAGCGTGGTGCGCGCTCACCCACAACGGAGTCACTGGCTTTCCATGTCGGATCAATCAGGTCTTCCCCATTCGCCAATGCTTCTTCAACCTTACGGTTATAGTCCGCCAGTTTACGAATTTTAAGGAATGACATGAGCTTGTAACGACGCTCCATTTCATTCACACACCAATTCAATGCACTGACAGCATCTTTCATGTCTGTCACAACAGGGGTGAGTAAATGTGGAATATCATTGTAGTTGGCCAATTCTAATTGTTTGGGGTCAATCATGATGAGGCGCAATTGATCGGGGGTATATTTCAACAGCATCGATAAGATCATCGAGTTCACAGCAACAGACTTACCTGAACCCGTGGTGCCCGCAACCAACATATGTGGGGCCTTGCCTAAATCGGTAATCACAGGATTACCCGAAATATCTTTCCCCATCGCCATTGAAAGTAAACCCGCTGGATCGCGATAAGTCGGTGTTTCCAATAACTCGATAAGACGCACCATTTCACGTGCACTATTTGGAACTTCAATTCCAATGTACGGTTTACCCGGAATTACTTCTACTACACGCACCGAAGCCATTGACATGGAACGTGCCAAGTCCTTCGAAATATTGGTGACTTTAGAGGCTTTAACCCCAGGTGCTAAATCCAATTCAAAGCGCGTCACGACTGGCCCAGGTTGGGCTTCCATTACTTTGGCTTTAACATTGAATTCTTGCAGTTTAATTTCGAGTAATTCTGAAAGACGTTCCAATTGTTCAGCCGTGAAGTTTACTTTTTTATTCGGGTCGACACGATCGAGCAAATCCAATCCGGGTAGCGTAGATAAATCACGACGTTTTTGTGCGACCTGCATAGCACGGGACATTGGTCGTCCTGAAGCATCCGTCAATGGCGCATCAAAATCAAACTCATCTTCTTCTTGATGTTTACCTGCAGTTTCTTGCCAAGCTTCAATGAATGCCTCTTTAGACAACTCAGCTTTGGGCTGTTCAGTAAAACGCTCTGACACCTGTACGGTAGTGTGCTGTATTGGCGTTTGTACAAAGGCTGATGATTGTGCATAAGAAGATGCCGTACGCTGCTCGACCATAACGGACTCTGCATGTTGTTCTTCAGCATCAAAATCATCTAGAAAACGATCTAATTCATCGTTCAATAAATGTGCCTTTGTTGCCCCAGCAGCAACCCCAGCGACAGCTGGCATACTCAAAATTGAAGCCTCTACTACAGCAATATCAGGGATTGCTGTAGGCTGAATAGCCTGAACTTCGCTGCGTTGGAATGGACTATGTACATCCGAAGCCACCTTACCATTGGGCACGGCAGCAAGTAGCTCATCAAAAATCTCATCATCGTCCCAATCAAGATTATTTTTGACTGGTTTTGGAGAAGCTTCCAACTGCACATCAACAGGATATTGACGCTCTACTACAGAATTAAAATCATGTTTAGGAACGACTGTTTCATCTTCCGCAGCTTTTAATAATGCTTCAATATCTTGTTTATGTAGTTGATCATTATTTGTATTTAAAGCACGCCAAACCTCACCCGTCGCAATGGTACGCTGGCTGTCTTGTTCAAGTTGATGCGCTTTGGCGATGGTTTTTTCAAACTCTTCATCATCGTCTAAATCGAACTCATTTGGTTGATTTAATTGAGACTCTTTTTGTACCATATCATCAAACAAACGCTCTGCTGCCACACCCGCAATAAAGGGTTGTTCTACAGAGGTCTGAGATGAATTGGCATGATTCAATTCAGTTTGATCAGCAGCCTTACTTGGAGCAACTGCAATCACCTGTTTTTTGACTTGAGGTGTGGTGCGATCAAAATCAGATTCGCTCTCGGGTACATTTTTATAAAATAAGTCTTGTAAATATGCTGGTGTAGCTCGCAAGGTATCCCATGTTTTGTTCCACTTTACCCCGAAGGCCAAAGTAAATAACACCACCCAAAACACCACCAAAAACAGTGCGGCACCATAAATGGTCAGCAGTTGACTCAGACTTTGCCCCAATTCATAGCCAATAATGCCACCAGAAGCATTGGCTAAAGTATCCGCAGGTACTTCCCAAAATAAAAATAAGAGTGTTGCCGTTGCCAACAAAATAAAAAATTGGGCAGCATAACGAAATGGTCGGTTCAGAAAACTGCGCGGCCACCACACCTGAATCGCTTCAATAAATAAGAAAAGTGGGATGAGCAGGCTTGCCCAACCTAAAAATCCAAACAATAAATCAGAAATCCATGCTCCAGCGACACCACTTGCATTAGAAACCTGTTGGGTATCACTGGAAATATGCATCCAACCCGGATCAAACGGTGTATAAGTGACTGTTGCAAGGAACAGATAAATCCCAAATGAGACTAAAAATAATGTCATCATTAAGCGCTGTGCATAAGCACCTGACACCGCAGCCATACTCTGTCCTGTAAGCATTTTTTCATTCATGTTTTTTTGGAAAACAACCTGAATTTGTTTCTTCATAAAACCTGATATTATGCACCTGTTCACGTAAAAAAGATGCAACATTATGAGGGCTTGTTGTTAACTTTATTCTATATAGCTCAAACCGATTTGCATGATCAATATTACCCACATTGAACACACACAACTGTTATACACTTTCACGTATAATTTCATAAATTTTGAAAGAAAAAAAGGATGTCGCGAATGAGCGCTCGTCACTCACGATTAATTATTTTAGGTTCTGGTCCTGCAGGTTACAGCGCTGCAGTTTATGCTGCACGTGCCAATTTAAAACCAATGCTGATTGCTGGCTTGCAATTGGGTGGTCAATTAACCACGACAACGGAAGTGGATAACTGGCCGGGTGACCCAGAAGGTTTAACTGGCCCTGCGCTAATGGAACGTATGCAAGCTCACGCTGAACGTTTTGGCACAGAAATCGTGTATGACCACATCAATGAAGTTGACCTCAGTGTTCGCCCATTTGTTCTTAAAGGCGATATGGAAGAGTTCACTTGTGATGCATTGATTATCTCAACGGGTGCAACTGCACAGTATTTAGGCTTAGAGTCTGAAGCAAAATTCATGGGTCAAGGTGTCAGTGCTTGTGCAACCTGTGACGGTTTCTTCTATAAAAACCAAAAAGTCATGGTGGTCGGTGGTGGTAACACTGCGGTCGAAGAAGCACTCTACCTGTCTAACATTGCTTCGCATGTGACGCTTGTGCATCGTCGTGACAGCTTACGTTCTGAAAAAATTCTACAAGATCATTTATTTGAAAAAGAAAAAGAAGGCAAAATCAGCATTCTTTGGAACAATCAAGTCGATGAAGTGTTGGGTGACAACACTGGTGTAACTGCCGTTCGTTTGAAATCAACTCAAGATGAGTCTACACAAGATATTGATGTTCAAGGTTTATTCGTTGCGATTGGTCACAAACCAAATACAGGCATGTTTGAAGGTCAACTCAACCTACGTGATGGCTACATTCAAGTGCAAAGTGGTACCTCTGGCAATGCAACTGCAACATCGGTTGCAGGCGTATTTGCAGCAGGCGACGTAGCTGACAGCATTTACCGCCAAGCAATTACTTCAGCGGGTTCGGGCTGTATGGCTGCACTCGATGCTGAAAAATATTTAGATGCGCTAGGTTCATAATCTTTTGCATCTATTAAAACCGTCCAAATAGGGCGGTTTTTTTATGTATGATAGCGTAAAGAATAACTCCCTGAACTTAATCATGCAGCATACTTTAGCACCTTCCGAATACTTATTTCCCGATCCGATTGATTCAGATCCAGAAGGACATGGGCTGATTTGCATTGGCGCAGATCTCTCCCCTTCTACCCTCTTTGAAGCCTACACCCACGGTCTTTTTCCATGGTTTTCTGAAGGTGAGCCTATTTGCTGGTGGTGTCCCGAGCCGCGCTGCATTATTCGCCCTGAGCAATATCATCCGAGTAAATCCTTACTGCGCAATATGAAAAAGCATGATTATAAAATTACCATTAATCATGCCTTTGAATCAGTCATTCGTTCTTGTTCGCTACCTCGCAGCTATGCAAATGACACGTGGATTTCAGAAGAAATTATTCAAGGTTATTTGGACATGTTTGCAGCGGGTTATGCTTATAGTATTGAAGTCTGGGAACAGGATCAACTTGTCGGTGGGCTGTATGGAGTGAGCATCGGCAAAGGCTGCTTTGGCGAATCTATGTTCAGCATCCGTACCGACGTGTCTAAAATGGCATTCTATACCTTAATGTTGCTTGGACAAGAAAACCAACTGGCTTGGATTGACTGTCAATTGGTGAATGATCATTTGCTTAGCCTTGGTGCTTGTACAATTTCTCGACAAGAGTATTTAAATTCGTTACAAGATATTATAAAACAACCCTCTATCGATTGGAAAAAGTATCAAGAGGGTGTATTTTCAAGTAAAAGAATAGCGTTATCTTCGCAATTAATCGAATGAAAACAATAGAGGGATCTTTATGAATTCATATCACCCGAAGTCCCTGTTAAATGATTTACAGTACTACATCACCCCACCGCATGAATGCAGTTATCTTGAAAAGAAATCTGCCCGCATGGTTTTTCTAGATCCTGCACATCGGATTGATGTCGTGACCTTGTCTGAACTTTCACGCGTCGGTTTTCGTCGTAGTGGGGACTTTGTTTATCGTCCCGAATGTCATTTATGTCGTCAATGCCTGTCTTGCCGTGTTCCTGTCCAAGAGTTTCAAATGAACAGCAAGCAAAAAAAAGCATGGAAACGCAATCAAGATCTGACGGTGAAAATTACTCAACCTAAAGATGCGGGGGATGTGCATTATGCTTTATATGAACGTTACATTCGTGAACGCCATGCCGATGGTGATATGTTTCCACCCAGCTATGACCAGTTTGAAAAATTTCTGATTCATACCTGTACCGAAAGTTTTTTTCTGGAACTGTGGAAAGATGAGCAGTTGCTCTGCGTTTCGACCTGTGACCAACTTGATGATGGTCTGTCTGCGGTATATACCTTTTTTGATCCCGATGAAAATCGCCGCTCATTAGGGGCTTTTGCCATCATGAAGCAAATTGAATATGCACAACAACAGCAATTGGACTATGTCTATTTAGGTTACTGGGTGCCACATTCCAATAAAATGAATTATAAGTCTCAATACACCCCCCTAGAATTATTGCTCGATGGGCAATGGCGTCGTATTAATCGTTCACTCAGTGCAGAAGAGATTCAACTTTTGGGAAACTCATTAATGACCACACTTCCCTCTGGTTGGAATAATTCAATCATTAAATAAGCTTGATATTTTAATGGAGGTCGATTCACTCCATCGCAGGAGTATTTAAATCATGATTTGAATAACTGAGAAAAATCGTCAGTACACGCTTTAACCATAATAATGGCATGCTCACGCCCACCATTTGGGCTTGGATAATAATTTTTACGCAAATCAATCTGATGAAAGCCTGACTTCTCATACAGGGCTATCGCAGCTTGATTACCTTCCCGCACTTCCAAGAAAATTTGCACAGGTTGATTCTTCAGTAAAGCAATTGATTCATCTAAGAGCCGATAACCCAAACCCTTACCTTGCTGATTGGGATGAATTGCCATCAGTAATAAATTTGCCTCATCCAAAACGGGTTGCAGAATACAAAAACCCACCACCTGTCCTGATTGCTCAATCACTGTACTTTGGTAACCATTCACTGCATCCTGAAATTGGTTCAGCGTCCAAGGATGACTTTGTACCAGCTTTTCAATTTGAACAACTGCATTAACATCGGCTTGTTGCATTAAACGAATCATGCCCGTTCATCTTATCGATCTAAATAAACCTGCATTATAAAAATATTTCACAAAGAAACGAACAAAAACAGGGATATTTTTAATATCCCTGTGGTCTTTAAAGCTCACAATAAGACTTTACAATCCTAATTTTACTTTCCAATTGGCCAATAAACTTACTGTATCTAAATGATTGGGATGAAATCTAGGTTTAAAGTACGCCAACATTTCACGTCCCATCCCCGTAATAATTCCTTTCGATGGGCTATAACCATAAATGTAGATATCTTTTAATGCCTTAAAATTGAGTTGATTGTCTTGTTTTAATAAGCGAAAGACAAAATAGCTTTGCACAACAAATAAAGTGGCCATAGCAGCAATCAACGATCCGCAACGGGCAAGGTAGGCTTTTACTCCTGTGCCAAATACCCCTTCAAATACATCATAAGCCACTGCTTTATGTTCATTTTCTTCAATTGCATGCCAGTACCACATCGTCGACATGGTCTCATCTGTCATCAATGCTTGAATATGTCGATTAATTAGCAATTGCGAGGCAATCGTTGCCGTGAAATGCTCTAAAGCAGTGGTTCCCATTAAGTCGATCATTTCTTGCGTGATACCGACTGGCTTAAACAGAATGACTGCTGTCTTACGAAAACCTTGAATGACTTTATCGGTTTGTTTTTCCAAGCTTGCTATATCATGTCCATACTTTTGTGCTGAAGCATTGAAGCAAACATGTTCTTGTGTGTGCATCGCTTCCTGCCCAATAAAAGCGCTGATTTCCTTTTGCAGCACCTCATTCTCTTTAATGGCAGAGTGATAACGTACTGCACGCACACTATCAATGAAAAATTGCTCACCTGCTGGAAAAAGCGCAGACAACGCCGTCATGAAATGCGTAAGCCCTGCCGAGCCATTCATCCAATATTCAGGTACATTTTCAAAGTTAAAACTCATACGACGTACAGGAAAACTTGCACCTGCACGATTGGTAATTTTTACCTTAGCATTCATTCTGAGACTCCTACAGACCCATAAGGTCTAACTATCTTTATGCTTGTTTTTCTTAATTCTAATATTACGGGTTTCACCACCAGCGATAAGGGCAGATAAGGTCAAGGAAGTATCAGTTAAGGACAGTTTTACAGGTAAATTGTCTAACAATTTTATGATCATATTTTTATCTTAATAGAAACTATTGATCTATCGGTTATATAGGTACATGCAAAAAATCTCTCATGCAGAATAAAAAAGTCTGGAATTTATACATTTTATAGGCATAAAAAAGCGCCCCAAAGGAGCGCTTTTTTCACACAATAAGTGATTATGCAGTTACTTTCGCAACAACACCAGCACCTACTGTACGACCACCTTCACGGATCGCAAAACGTAGACCTGGGTCCATTGCGATTGGGTGGATTAATTCTACTGACATTTCAACGTTGTCACCAGGCATTACCATTTCAACGCCTTCTTGTAATTGGATTGCGCCAGTTACGTCAGTCGTACGGAAATAGAATTGTGGACGGTAACCGTTAAGGAATGGAGTATGACGACCACCTTCTTCTTTAGAAAGTACGTATACTTCTGCGTCGAATTTAGTGTGTGGCTTGATTGTACCTGGTTTAGCAAGTACTTGACCACGTTGTACGTCTTCACGCTTAGTACCACGAAGAAGAACACCACAGTTCTCGCCCGCACGACCTTCGTCAAGAAGTTTACGGAACATTTCAACGCCAGTCACTGTAGTTGTTTGAGTATCACGGATACCAACGATTTCAACTGATTCGCCTACTTTCACAATACCAGCTTCTACACGACCAGTTACTACTGTACCACGGCCAGAAATAGAGAATACGTCTTCGATTGGCATTAAGAATGCTTTATCGATAGCACGTTCTGGTTCTGGAATGTAAGAGTCAAGCGCTTCAACAAGAGCAAGAACTGAAGACTCACCGTACTGACCAGCATCGCCATTAAGCGCAGCAAGAGCAGAACCACGGATAACTGGAGTGTCATCACCTGGGAAGTCGTAAGTAGAAAGAAGTTCACGAACTTCCATTTCTACTAATTCAAGTAATTCTTCGTCATCAACAAGGTCGCATTTGTTTAAGAATACGATGATGTAAGGTACACCAACCTGACGTGAAAGAAGGATGTGTTCACGAGTTTGTGGCATTGGACCGTCAGTCGCAGCACACACAAGGATCGCGCCGTCCATCTGAGCAGCACCAGTAATCATGTTTTTAACATAATCGGCGTGGCCCGGGCAGTCTACGTGAGCGTAGTGACGGATTGGAGAATCGTATTCTACGTGTGAAGTATTAATTGTAATACCACGTGCTTTTTCTTCAGGAGCAGAGTCGATTTGTGAGTAATCTTTCGCTTCACCGCCGTAAGTTTTTGCACAAATAGTTGCAATCGCAGCAGTTAAAGTAGTTTTACCATGGTCAACGTGACCGATTGTGCCCACGTTTACGTGTGGCTTATTACGTTCAAACTTAGCCTTAGCCATTTGATTTTCCTTTTTAAACTACTCATGCAGGATTACTGCATGAGCAACTGGTTATTAACTAAAAAATTAGTTTGGGCTTATAGTAATCGAAAGATTACTCGTCGTCACCTTTTTTACCGCCAGATTGGAACTTAGCAATAATACCTTCCGCCACGTTACGTGGAGTTTCAGCGTATTTAGCAAATTCCATAGAATAAGTCGCACGACCTTGAGACATAGAACGCATTTGAGTCGCGTAACCAAACATCTCAGCAAGAGGAACTTCTGCTTTAATTGCTTTAGTTCCACCAGGTAAATCGTCCATACCTTGAACCATACCACGACGACGGTTTAAGTCACCCATGATATCGCCCATGTAGTCTTCTGGAGTTTCTACTTCAACTTTCATGATTGGTTCAAGCAAGATAGGATCTGCTTTCATGAAACCATCACGGAATGCGTAAGAACCCGCCATTTTGAACGACAATTCGTCAGAGTCGACATCGTGGTAAGAACCATCAAATAATGTCGCTTTGATACCCACAACAGGGTAACCAGCCAAGACACCATTCTTCATACGTTCTTGAATACCTTTATCAACCGCACCGAAGAATTCTTTAGGTACAGTACCACCTACAACTTCTTCAGCGAATTGGTATTCTTTACCAGCTTCTTCAACATCCATAGGCTCTAAACGAACATATACATGACCGAATTTACCTTTACCACCTGTTTGACGAACGAACTTACCTTCTTGCTCAACAGTCTTTTTGATTGTTTCGCGGTAAGCAACCATTGGTTTACCAATGTTCGCTTCAACACCGAATTCACGCTTCATACGGTCAACGATGATGTCAAGGTGAAGCTCACCCATACCAGCAATAATGGTTTGACCAGATTCTTCATCTGTACGAACGCGGAATGATGGATCTTCCTTAGCCAAACGACCTAAAGCAATTGACATTTTTTCTTGGTCAGCTTTAGTTTTTGGTTCAACAGCCAATGAAATTACTGGCTCTGGGAATTCCATACGTTCAAGAGTAATGACGTTTTTCTCATCACATAATGTATCACCCGTTGTAACGTCTTTAAGACCTACACACGCTGCGATATCACCTGCACGGATTTCATCAAGATCTTGACGTTCGTTCGCATGCATTTGCACGATACGACCGATACGTTCACGCTTAGATTTAACTGGGTTATAAACTGGATCACCTTGTTTAAGAACACCAGAGTAAACACGTACGAAGGTCAAGTTACCTACGAATTTATCGTTCATGATTTTGAACGCTAACGCAGAGAACGGAGCTTCGTCAGATGCTTCACGAGATGCTTTAGTTTCAGCTTTATCGTCAAGAACACCTTCAATTGCTTTAACTTCTGTAGGAGAAGGTAAGAATTGAATTACAGCATCCAACATACGTTGAACACCTTTATTCTTGAACGCAGAACCACAAAGCATTACTTGAATTTCAGATGCTAATGTACGAGCACGTAAGCCAGCGATGACGTCTTCTTTAGAAAGATCGCCTTCTTCTAGGTACTTGTCCATTAATTCTTCTGAAGCTTCAGCAGCAGCTTCAACCATCTTGGTACGCCATTCATTAGCAGTATCAACGAGGTCAGCTGGAATATCGCCGTATTCAAACTTCATACCTTGAGATGCTTCATCCCAGATAATCGCTTTCATTTCGATAAGGTCAACAACACCTGCAAACGTATCTTCAGCACCGATTGGCACAACGATAGGAACAGGATTACCACCTAAACGAGTTTTAACTTGTTCAACAGCACGGAAGAAGTTTGCACCAGTACGGTCCATCTTGTTCACGAATGCTAAACGAGGCACTTTATATTTGTTAGCCTGACGCCATACAGTTTCAGACTGAGGTTGTACACCACCTACCGCACAGTAAACCATGCACGCACCGTCAAGAACACGCATAGAACGTTCAACTTCGATTGTGAAGTCTACGTGTCCCGGTGTATCGATTACGTTGATACGGTGTTGTGGGAATTGGCTACTCATACCTGACCAGAAACAAGTTGTCGCAGCAGAAGTAATGGTAATACCACGTTCTTGCTCTTGTTCCATCCAGTCCATTGTTGCTGCACCATCATGTACTTCACCAATTTTGTGAGATACACCTGTGTAGAACAAAATACGTTCAGTCGTAGTTGTTTTACCTGCGTCAATGTGCGCAGAGATACCAATGTTACGGTAACGAGAAATTGGAGTTTGACGAGCCATGATTTCTAGCATTCCTAAATTTTGTTGTTAAAACAGGACGCTTTAAGCTGCTTAGCAACTTAAAGCGATTTGATGACAATTATGTGAAAACATAATTGTCATTGTCCTGATTAAGGCCTGTTTTATCCGCTTAGAAACGGTAGTGAGAGAAGGCTTTGTTGGCTTCAGCCATACGGTGCACATCTTCACGTTTTTTAACAGCTGCGCCTTTACCTTCAGCTGCATCAAGCAACTCACCAGCAAGACGTAAAGCCATAGTTTTTTCAGAACGCTTAGCAGCAGCATCTACTAACCAACGCATAGCCAAGGCAGTACGACGGGATGGGCGCACTTCCATAGGTACTTGATAAGTAGCACCACCAACACGGCGAGCTTTTACTTCGACCATAGGACGAACTTTTTCAAGAGTAGTCTCGAAAAATTCAACTGGGTCTACTTTGTTTTTTTCTTGAACGCGGTCTAAAGCACCGTAAACGATACTTTCAGCAATAGATTTTTTACCATCTTGCATTACGTGGTTCATGAATTTAGCGATTGTTTGGCTACTGAACTTAGGATCCGGAAGGATTTCACGAGCAGCAACTACGCGACGTCTTGGCATTTTAAACTACCTATATATATGACACTTCAGGTTAATCCAGCAGTGGTACAAAGTGTCGTGTACCTTCGCTGGCCTTACTACACGTCGCTTGAATTTCACAAAATAAATGCAGAAATCAGACAAGCGAGACGATAAAGGATTGCAGTTCTAACGAACTAAGATTTTAATCTCGAAAGATTATTTCTTAGGACGTTTAGTACCGTATTTAGAACGTGACTGGTTACGATCTTTCACGCCAGCACAGTCTAAAGAACCACGAACGGTATGGTAACGTACACCTGGTAAGTCTTTAACACGACCACCACGGATAAGAACAACACTGTGCTCTTGTAGGTTATGGCCTTCACCACCGATGTAGCTAGAAACTTCAAAACCAGAAGTTAAGCGAACACGGCAAACTTTACGCATTGCTGAGTTAGGTTTTTTAGGTGTAGTTGTGTAAACACGTGTACAAACACCACGACGTTGTGGACAAGCCTTCAACGCAGGAACTTTAGATTTTTCAACTAAAGTCGTACGACCCTTGCGGATCAACTGATTTGTTGTTGCCATATGGCAATTCTCCCGTTAATAAAAAGCCCCAAAAAATACTACTTTTTGAGGGCATGCAATTGTAAGTCAAGATGCAAAAATGGTCAACATTCGAGAACCCTTTATCCGTAAACCATCTCGCTTTTCTTGACGTTTTTTAAACAATTTTCGAGGTTTATTTTTCATTCGGTGGGATTGGCTTTTTTGTAACCCTTTTTGTAGGTACTTTACGTGGACGCTTTACAGCCACTGTTGGCTCTGCCAAAGGGTTTTCAATTTTTTTCGAAACGCCATCCACAATAACCTCTATAGCATCACTACTTGTTGAGGTTAATGCAGGCTGTTGCTGCTTTACTTCTGCCTGTGGTTCAATCAAATGATCCGCCAATTTTTCTAAGCCCTGCTCAATTTGCTGTTGTTGTTCCGTGTCATGGTTTGGTTTTGGCGTAGTTTTTTTCTGTACGTGAACTTTGGTAATATTTTTATTATTTTCCAATCTGGTCTCAACTACAGCATTGATGGACTCTGCCTCAAGCAAACTTGGTTGAACCGTTTCGATCAATAGTTTTGGTGTCGCTTGTGATAATAACGCCAATGAACGTTCATACGCAGTGACCACTGAGAGTTCGAGGTCTTTATGTTGCTGGATATATTGACGTGCTTGAGCAAAAACCACTTGTGCTTTTTGATTGACATCCTCTATTAGCTTCCAACTATATACTGCACTTAACGTCGCACTCGCAACAGGCGTCAATTTGCCTAGGAAGCTATAGTTCGGGACTTTATTCATCCAAGCCCATTTATAATCACCCTGCTCATTGTGTAGCCACTTTCTAAGCATTTCAATGTCATTGCTTGAGCCCAATAAATGCTGCAACTGCCCAATATCATGCTTTTGCAACATTTTAGACACGGTTTTAACTGCCATTAATAAGGCTTGCTTCTCTGCAATGATTCCTAAATCAATTTGTTTGAAAATAAATTGAATAATCTCTTGTTCAGTATCTTTATTCAGTTCAAAGCCATAAGATCGCCCGACCTGATAAATGGTTCTCAGTGACAAAATTAAAGACAATGGAATATCGACACTTGAACCAATGGTACCCGTTGCCCCTGTAAGCAGGCCTTGTAAAGATGCAATCCATTTATTTTGTTCTGCTAAAGCCTGACTAATCCGTTTAGAACGATCAATATCTTGTGTTAAGCTTTCCAGATCACGCACCCCAGCCTGATCTAAAACGTCATCGACAGAACTGATATCTGAACTAAAAGCATTCAGTTTTTCAAAAAAATAGTCGCTAATTTTGTCGGTATATTGTGGTGCAACAAAATTCGCCACATTATTCACTTTTGAATAATGACGCCCTAAAAGCTGTCGGGAAACTTGCGGAAAATGTTCTCGTAAAATCTGCTGTGCATCTTGATATTTTTGGGTCTCAAAAGCAGATTTAGAATATGCTTTCCCCTCAATAAATGCTGAATTTCCCGCGCCTTGCGGATAAGCCGAAATAGAGCCTGGTGCAACATGTTGCAAAACATCGATTCCTGTTTGGCTGAGCTTTTTAGCCACTCCAAAGGCATTTGAGAGGAATCCTGTTGATTGTTTATTATTAGCTTCTGTCATTCTTGACCCTTCTTGTTCAATTCTTTCATTTCTCGCTAAATACTAGGTATAGTCTAAGTTTATCTCAACATCAAACTGTTTCTTTTAGTTAAGAACTTTGCCTAAATTCACTTTTTTCCTTTCTTCCAAATACACATCATATTTGCCATAAGAATTCAAAATTCTTTCTGCTATCATGATTGCAAATCAAACATATGAAGACTTGTAGCATAAAGGTTCTCCCCTGATTGCATACAGTCATGCGAAATATCACCATATAAGGGATCTGTAGATGAAACGTGTTGTAATTACTGGTATGGGCATCAACTCATGCATCGGTAACACTTTAGAAGATGTCACTCATTCATTGCAAAACGGGATTTCTGGAACACGTTTTAACCCGACTTATGCTGAACTTAATTTCAAAAGTCACATCAGCGCAGCAGCAGAACAAAATTTCGACCACATTGACCGCAAATTAAAACGCTTTATGGGCGTATGTGCAATGTATGCGTATAATGCTGCAGTTGCTGCGGTAGAAAATGCTGGTCTGACCGCAGAGCAAATTGGTGGCAATCCTCGCTATGGTATTGCAGGCGGTTCAGGTGGCGGTTCAACAGCATCTGTCATTGAAATGAAAGAATTACTCGACACTAAAGGTGCGCGTAAAGTTGGTCCTTTCTTCGTGCCACGTAACATGTCGAACACCATTACTGCGAACGTAGGCGTAGCATTTAAAATGCAAGGTGTTGCTCATACCATTACTAGCGCTTGTGCGACATCTGCTGATGCTATTGGTTATGCCTACAACCTGATTCAACTCGGTAAACAAGACTTAATGCTTGCCGGTGGTGGTGAAGAAGATCACTGGTCTCAAAGTTTGTTGTTTGATGCGATGGGCGCACTGTGCTCGAAGTACAATGACACACCAGAAACAGCGTCTCGTCCATACTCTGCTGACCGTGACGGTTTCGTGATTGCTGGCGGTGGCGGTTTCGTGGTACTTGAATCGCTTGAACACGCTCAAGCACGTGGTGCCAACATTTTAGCTGAAGTTGTTGGCTATGCTGCAAACAGTGATGGTGCAGACATGGTTGCCCCATCTGGTGAAGGCGCAACACGTTGTGTACTTATGGCCTTAGAAGAAGCAAAACAACACGGCGTAAATAAGATTGACTATGTGAATACGCATGGTACGTCTACACCTGCAGGTGACGTAACTGAATTATTGGCAATGGAACGTGCATTTGGTGAAGGTCAAGTTCCTCCACTTAGCTCGACCAAGTCAATGACAGGTCATAGCTTGGGTGCTGCTGGTGTACAAGAAGCGATCTACTCAGTCCTAATGATGCAAAATGACTTTATTGCACCAAACATCAACGTGACTGAACTGGATGAAGGCGCAAAACCATTTGATATCGTGCTTGAAAAACGTGACGCAAAATTGAATACTGTGATGAGTAACAGTTTCGGTTTTGGCGGCGTAAATGCATGTCTCATTTTCAAAAAGTGGGAAGGCTAAGCTGCCCATTTTAGGGTGACTTGATGGATGCTCCTTCTGATGCTTTTTTGTGGGTAAAAGCATTACATATTATTGCCGTGGTGTGTTGGTTCGCAGCATTGTTTTACTTACCACGGCTCTATGTTTACCATGCCATGAGTGATGATGCCGTCAGTCATCAACGTTTCGAAGTCATGGAACGCAAGTTGTACCGTGGCATTATGTGGCCGTCGATGATTGCAACACTGATCACGGCACATTTCTTGGTGGATTGGGGTGATGCAACGCGCCACTACCACGAAGCCTTGTGGTTTTACCTGAAAGTTGGCTTAGTTGGACTGTTGGTGATTTACCATTTTGTCTGCGGTTATTACCGTAAGAAATTGATTGGTAACGCCCATTACAAGTCACACAAGTTTTGGCGCTTCTTTAATGAAATGCCGACCCTAATTTTATTTGCTGTGGTGATTTTAGTCGTGGTTAAACCAACGTTTTAGAATCCCCGAAATGAAAAGCCCCGATTGATTCGGGGCTTTTTTAATGTCTGTAAGAAATCAACAGTACAACTAAAGACCAGTGCTACAACCGTATCCAAGCTTGACGAATTTTCAAATTGAGCGGGGTCGAATAATACTTTTCAATCGCCCAACTCAAAATAAACACCGCGATAAAATAAACAGGCAACAACATCAACTTTTCAGCCGCTACAGTTTCTTTGGGGAAATACACCACTTTCATTAAGCCGAGAACAATTAAGTGAAACAGATACATTTCATAGCTACGCTGTCCAATCCAGACCAAACTCCGTGCCGCGTATGCGACAGGTTTAACTTTGGGATCTTGTGCAAAACAAAATATCAGTAACGCCGTAAGTAGCGCAAATACACTGATACTCCATGTACTCACCTCTTTGATCGGTGCATAAAAATATAAAGCACTCATCAGAAGTACGGTCACAGCAACGATCACTTTGGGAGTGTAAATGGCAGCTTTAAAATGCTGCGCATACATTGCGGTGAGGCAGCCAATCGCAATGCCATCAAAACTAGAGAAATAGTGATACAGATAGGCACCGCTTTGCTCGCCAAAATATAAAGCACGAAAATACGGTGCATAAACGATAACGGCGAGTAGAAAAACAATAAAGCCTTTACCTCGACCAAGTGCTAAACACAGGACAGGAAATGCTAAATAGAAGACTTCTTCAACCGATAAAGACCACAATACGCCCAAAGCATAGTTGACCCAACCGTATTTGATAATCAATAGATTCAGCCAGAAGCTCAAGGCAGAAAGGATAGTCATGGCATAAGATACGTCTACACCATTCGGCGACTGATTCATGAATGGTTTGAGTTCCAAAGCACCTAGTATCGTTACCATGAGCACCAGCAATACTAAGCACGGCATGATTCGGGCAATACGACGAATATAAAAATCTTTCAGCTTAATCTGCGCCAAAGATCCACTACGTTGTAAGGTATGCTGGGTAATCAAAAAGCCAGAAATGACAAAAAACATGGTCACACCATAGTTGCCATTCCTTGCAATTAAGGTACTTAAGCTTTCGCCTCCAATTGGGATACCGAGAAACGTATCGTGTAATTTATACGGAATATTGAAATGGTGAATCAGTACCAAAAGAATGGACACTCCGCGCAGAATGTCGATTTTATAATTACGCATAGACCGTTGTTAGAATTTTAAAGTGCTTTATTAAAAGTGAAACCTTCTGATTTAAACAGCTTTGATACCTAAAATCATACAATTATGTAACACTTGATTAGAGTCCATTTATTTAGCTCAAACAAAAAGAAAGCCCTGCTTACGCGGGGCTTTCTCTCAAAGATCACGTAAAGGATCCGTTTTACTTAGTTATCAAGTTGCTGTCCTAACAGACGTTTTTTCACACGTGGTAAATACAACACACGATAAGTAGTGGCCAAAATAATTAACCACACTGGGCTAATGATTAAAGCACGTAACGTATCAGGTTCTAAACTTAAAATGACCAAGGTAAAGAAAAGGAAGATCAATACCACATAAGACATCCATACCCCACCTGGCATTTTAAACTTCGATTGTGCATGCAATTCAGGACGCAGTTTACGGTAGCGTAAATAGCTCACCATAATGAGTCCCCAAATACTGATAAATAGAATTACACACAATGAACTTGCCAAGGTAAAGGCTTCCACGGTGTTCGGTACAAAGTACTGTAGCGCCGCACCGGCCATAATAAAGATGCAAGAAAATAACAAGCCTTTGGCTGGAACTGCACGACTAGATAATTCACCCAAACCTTTAGGTGCTTGACCACCGCGAGATAAGCCAAATAACATACGACTGGTCGAGAACACGCCACTATTCATAGAGGACATGACGGAAGACAGTACCACCAAATTCATAATCACTGCTGCCCCACCAATCCCTGCATGTAAAAACAGGCTGACGAATGGACTTTGGTCCGCTGGAATTTCATTCCACGGTGTTACTGACATGACAATAAATAACGCTAACACATAAAACAGAATGATTCGGGTGGGAATGGCATTCACTGCTTTCGGTAAGTTCTTTTCAGGATCTTTCGCTTCAGCCGCCATGGTTCCAATCAATTCCACGCCTACAAACGCAAAGAGTGCAATCTGGAAACCTGCCAAGAAACCACTGACGCCTTTCGGGAACATGCCACCATGCGCCCAGACATTGCTAAAGCTAGCCACTGAGCCTTGCGGTGCTTGAAAATGACTGAACACCATAAAGCCACCAATCACAATCAAGCCTAAAATGGCGAGAATTTTGATCAGTGCAAACCAGAATTCAATTTCGCCAAATAGCTTGACGGTTAAAAGATTCAGTCCAAGGACAAACAATACACAACCCGCACTGATTAACGCTTGCCCTATAGGCGTAAACGCCATATCGGGTGGTAACCAGAAATTCAGATAATTAATAATGGCCGCAAGGTCAGCAATGCCGACTAAGACCCAACCCAGCCAATACGACCAGCCGATATAATAGCCCGCTGCAGGACCAATTAAATCGTGTGCCATATCGATGAAAGATCTGTAATGCAGATTGGAGAGTAGAATTTCACCTAATGCACGCATGAGGAAAAAGAACATACCGCCAATGATCATATAGATCAGTAAAATTGAAGGTCCAGCGAGGGAGATGGTTTTCCCTGAACCCATAAATAAACCTGTACCAATAGCTCCGCCAATTGCAATCAATTGTAAATGACGATTAGAGAGCTTGCGTTGCAACTCGTGGGTTGCCTGTTCAGCTTTTGGCTCACGCATTGTGGTCATAACTCAACATCCTTTTTAAATTCCTTTATCGGACTTAACCCAGATCTAGCTCCTCTCGAGCAATACAATTCACCTAGGGTTAAGCCTGTGTCCTTAACAATGCAATCCTTAACCTTCGTGGTTAATTAGCTGATCACATTGCTCGTTGCTTACATCCTCCATTCCATGGAAGAGTGCTTACTTTTGTGCCGCAATTACCGCAATTTCAATGAGCCATTTCGGATTGACCAAATCGGCTTGAATCGTGGCACGTGCAGGCGTTGCATGGTCTTTCAACCAATCAATCCAAATTTCATTCACCACTGAAAAATCCGACAAATCTTTCAGAAAAAGCTGTGCTGAAAGAATTCGGCTTTTATCACTATTGGCTTGTGCCAAAAGTTGATCAATGGTGTTTAATACATCTTGCGTTTGTCCCGTAATATCCAAATCAGGATTTTTTGGCACCTGACCTGATAAATACACCACGTTGTTAAAAACCGTCACGGCACTCATTACAGGAGTGGTATTAAAGCGCTGAATATCTTGTTGTGACATGGTTAAAATTCCTTATTCCTGAATTGAAAAATTGACACGCGCAGTGACTGCACACATCAGTTCATAGCCAACGGTGCCAGAGGTTGCTGCAACCTCATCAATCGGCAATACCGCCCCAGTGCTCGATTGCCCCCACAACACCACTTCACTGCCAATTTGAGCATCTGGAATTGGATCAAGGTCAACGGCAAGCATGTCCATGCTGACACGGCCTAAAGTACGGGTACGAATGGAGTTCACCAACACAGGGGTGCCCGTCGGTGAGATACGTTGATAACCATCGGCATAGCCACAAGCCACAATACCGACCCGCATTGGTCGATCTGCGACAAAACTTGAGCCATAGCCAATACTGTCGTTTGGATTTAACTGTTGAATGGCAATGATTTCACTGCGCAAACTCATACTCGGTTGTAAATTCCAGTCCTGAATAGTATGCGTTGGAAAATCTGGAGAACTGCCGTACAGCATGATGCCGCTACGTGCATAATCCGAACGTAACTGGCTGGAGTATCTTAAAATTGCGGCACTATTACTGACCGAACATGGCCCTGGATACTGTTGCAAAATCTGCTGGAACACTTGATGCTGATATTCAATTCCTGATTGTCCTTGACGTTCACCATCGGCATCCGAGAAATGCATCATGTGTACCAATTCTTTGACTGAAGCTAAATCCTTCAGTTTTTTCCACACGCCGACATAGTGTTCTGGTGTGAACCCTAAACGATTCATGCCATTGTTCATTTTTAAGAACACTTTGAATTGTGCTGCAACGGGAAACTGCTGTAACCATTGAATTTGCAATTCATTGTGCACAGTAAAATTCAATTGATACTGTGCACAATCATATAAATCTTGCGCTGAAAAAATCCCTTCTAGTAACAGGATTTCCCCTGTCCAGCCCAAAGCACGAATACGTTTGGCTTCTTCGATATCAAGCAATGCAAAACCATCGGCAGATTTAAAGGCCTGATACACGCGTTCAATGCCATGCCCATAAGCATTGGCTTTGACTACGGCAAAAACTTGGCTGTCTGGCATTGCGGCACGCGCAATTGCCAGATTATGTTTGAGTGCGGATTGATGAATCACCGCAGTAATTGGACGTGGCATAACTCTTCTTCCTTAAAGTTCAAACAACTCCCTGAATTCAGGAATTATGCTGCACTTAAATAACGTTCAATCGATAGCCCATCAATGCTAATGTCTGGTTTATGGTTCATCACCAAGTCACTGATCAACTTGCCTGAACCACATGCCATGGTCCAACCTAAGGTGCCATGTCCTGTGTTCAAGAACAGATTTTTAAAGCGAGTCGCCCCAATAATTGGCGTACTGTCTGGGGTCATTGGGCGTAAGCCAGTCCAGAACGTTGCATTAGGTAAATCACCGCCAGGGAATAAATCTTTAGTGACCATTTCTAGTGTGCCACGGCGGTCATCATTCAATTTCAAGTTAAAACCGCTTAACTCGGCCATCCCGCCCACACGGATACGTTGATCAAAACGAGTAATCGCGATTTTGTAAGTTTCATCCAGTACCGTGGATTGTGGTGCGAATGCAGGATCAATAATTGGCACCGTCAATGAATAACCTTTGACTGGATAGACAGGTAGATTTAACTCAAGTGGTTTTAAGAAATCACGTGAATAACTACCGAATGCCAACACATAACGGTCAGCAGTCAGCACTTGACCATTCACCACTACACCTTTAATTTCATCGCCTTCAACCACTAAACGCTCGACGTTTTGGTTAAACAGGAACTTCACACCATTGGCTTTGGCAATATCTGCAAGCGAATTGGTGAACTTATAGCAATCGCCCGTTTCGTCATTTGGTAAGTGTAAACCACCGACCAATTTATCTTTGGCAAAGCCTAGTGCAGGCTCTACGCGAGCCAAGTCATCTTTCAATAACAATTCATGTGGCACGCCACACTCTTTTAATACTTGAATATCTCGTTGTACCGCTTCTAATTGCGCTTCATTACGGAATACCTGTAATGTGCCTTTTGAACGGTTTTCATAACTGATACCTGTGTCTTTACGCAATTCACGTAAACAATCACGGCTGTACTCCGCCACACGGGTCATACGTTCTTTATTGATTGAATAGCTTTGCGCATTACAGTTTTTCAGCATTTGTGCCATCCACTGTAACTGCCACATGCTGCCATCCATATTAATCGCCAATGGCGCATGATGCTGGAACATCCATTTGACCGCTTTAAACGGAATGCCCGGTGCTGCCCAAGGAGTCGAATACCCTGGCGAAATTTGCCCTGCATTACCAAAACTTGTTTCTTCTGCTGGACCTGTTTGACGGTCCAATACAGTGACTTCTGCTCCCTGCTGCGCAAGATAATATGCACTTGCTACACCAATTACACCACTACCTAGAACAATTACGCGCATTTCCTTTCTCTCACTGCTTCACCAGTTTATTTAACTAGTATATTTCTACATCAATAGTGAATTTGACTGATTTAATAGGTATAGTTGAGATATATTCATGCCCATTTCACTAAATAAAGGCTAAAAACAGGGAAAAACTTATGCGTAAATTAGACCGTGTAGATCGCCTGATTTTGGATATTCTGCAAATAGAAGGACGAATTGCGATTAGTGAATTGGCTTCTCGGGTCAATTTATCCACCACGCCCTGTTCAGAACGAGTCAAACGACTGGAACGCGATGGCATTATTACGGGCTATCATGCACGGCTTAATCCTGCACTGGTCGACCGAAATTTACTGGTGTTTTTAGAGATTAAACTTTCTGCCAAATCGGGTGATGTGTTTGACCAAGTCGCACGTGATTTGGTCGAAATTCCCGAAGTTTTGGAATGTCACTTAATTTCAGGCGAATTCGATTATCTGGTCAAAGCACGCTTAAAAGAAATGAGTGCTTACCGCCGCTTACTGGGAGATTTACTCAAAAAACTCCCCTCCTCTGCTTCATCGCATAGCTATATTGTGATGGAAGAAATTAAAGAAACTTTATATTTAGATATGCGCTAAACGATGTTACGCTCGGGTGCATTTTGAATTACTGAACCTCCATCATCCTTATTTAATTTTTGGAATTTTTGCATCATGTTGAATAAACTCATGTCGAGCTTAGGTCTACAAGGCATTCAGGTTGATACCCGCATACATAACAGCCAACTCGAAGCAGGGCAAGTCCTGAATGGGGAGGTGATTTTTACTGGTGCTTCCTCCAATAAAAGCATTAATGGCATCTACTTAAAATTAATGACCACCGCTGAAGTCGAATCGAATGACTCAGAATACAACGCCAATTTAACGATTGCGGAATGGCATATTAGTGGTGCATTTGAATTACAAGCCAACCAGACTCACACCTTGCCGTTTTCAATTCAATTGCCCTTTGAAACACCCTTGACCGATCTGGCGTGTCGCAGCAATAAAACCCGTGTTTGGTTACATACTCATTTAGATGTCGATTGGGGGCTAGATGCCACCGATAAAGACTATCTACAGATCACCCCGACGCCAACCATGCACAGCTTTATTCAAGCCATGCAACAATGTGGTTTTCACTTGGTGACAGCCGATGTTGAAAAAGGGCAACTTCGTGGCAATGGGTTTTACTCGACCCTCGGCTGTTATCAAGAATTAGAGTTTAAACCTGCGCAGTTCTTTAGCGGCATCAATGAAATTGAAGTGTCCTTTGTGGCAGAGCAACATCAAACACATGTGTTGTTAGAGGTGGATCGTAAATTTAGAGGAGATGGCTTTAAAAGTTTTAGCATTCCACATCAACATGCCAATCCCACAGTTTTAGCCAATGAAATTCGCAGAACATTAGGCATATAAAACCAAGCACCTCACTTTTCAACAAGGGAAAGTGAGGTGCTTAAATGGATCAATGATTGATTAAATCAGGTTCAACAAATCGGCAAAGCGTTGAATTCGAGCTTTGGGTTGAGCTGCATCAAGTTCAGTCATAGAGCCATAACCATATTCCACAGCAATAGTTTCAATACCATTGCTACGTGCGCCGAAAATATCATGTTCTCGGTCACCCACCATCAAACATTCCTCAGGCTGAAGCTGCTCTTGTTCTAGAATATAAGCAATTAACTCCCCTTTATTGGTTCGTTCACCATTCAGTTCACTGCCATAGGGATATTCAAAATACTGTAATAAATCAAAATGATCTAAAATCTGGCGTGCATAAACTTCGGGTTTTGCGGTTGCCAAGAACAAGCGATAACCTTTATTTTTTAACGCCGCTAAAGTGTGTGCAACATCTTCAAACACATGATTTTCAAATAAACCTGTGACTGAAAAACGTTCGCGATAACCCAATAAGGCTTGATCCGCCAACACATTATGAGGGTCAACATTTAAAATTTTAGCCAAAGACGCTTTCAACGGCGGACCAATAATCCAGTCAATATTCTCTGACTCAGGAATCGGGTGCCCCACTTTTGCCAAACCATAACGTGCAGAAGTGGTAATCCCGACTTTGGGATCTGTCAGTGTTCCATCTAAATCAATCAAGATATTCTTAATCATTGTCCAACCCAATAAATTACGCTCGAGACTTCGCTCAAAGTTGCCTATACTATCGCAAATCTCATGAATGAAGGAAATGTACATGCGCCCGACTGTACTGTGCTTTTCGGGTTTAGACCCTTCTGGCGGTGCTGGCTTACAAGCGGATATTGAAGCGATTGGTCAAAGTGGTGCGCATGCCGCAATTGCATGTACCGCACTGACCATTCAAAACTCCCAACAAGTCTTTGGCTTTGAAGCAACCTCCAAAGCATTGCTTTTGGCCCAAGCACATGCCGTAGTGGGTGACCTCCCTATCCAATGCGTGAAGTCTGGCATGCTCGGTACCACCGACAATATTGCCGCTTTGGCTGAGTTTTTACGTGAACATCCAGAATATCGTTATGTACTTGACCCTGTTTTGGTCGCAAATAGTGGTGGTTCTTTGGGTGATCAAGCGACACTGGTCAAAGCGTTTGTTGAGTTGATTCCATTGGCCACTATTCTTACCCCAAATACGGTTGAACTGCGTGCTTTAACGGGCGAACAGGACTTGGAAGCTGCCACGCAGAAACTGTTTGCGATGGGAGCAAAAGCAGTTTTGGTGAAAGGCGGGCATGAAAATACTGCCGACTATATTCGCAATGCCTTATATATCGATGGGGAGTTTGTAGCTGAAAGCCATTGCCCACGTCTGGCAGGTGAATATCATGGTTCGGGCTGTTCTCTCGCAAGCTTTATTGCAGGTCGTCTCGCGATGGGCGATGAATTAAAAATTGCGGTGCAACATGCAGAAACGTGGTTATTTGGTGTATTAAAACAAGCGGAAACACCTGTACCGAATGGACAGAAAATTCCGAAGCGTTTCTAAGTTTTCGCTTTCATTTATAAACCCACAGCTCAAGCAAGCGCTGTGGGGTTATTTTTACTCACTGTGTTTGATCTTTAAATTTTCAATATGCTGACGATTGGTTTTCCATGACTTTTCGAGTACTTCTTTTTCAATCCGTAATTGAATCCGCTTCAACTTCATCGGTGGAATCATCACTTCTTGAAAGTTTTTCACATAATCCGTCCAACCCGCCCCACGAAATACATGCTGTGGCATCTGGGTTTTAAATTCACAATCAGGCATAAATACCACCAGAGAATGAATGAACTGAGGCTCAACAATATCTGATAACACCGCTTCTAACACCTTTTGGTGTTTATAGTTTTGATGCAATGGATTTTGAAACTTAAAACTCTTTTTATAAATTTTCTGTGTCCACATTTTTTGATGCTGACTGCCAAAAATCCAGCCTTTATAGTTTTTGGTTTCAATCACAAAAATACCAAAAGGACTCAGCAAAATATGATCAATTTGGGTGGTCTGATTTTGCTGATCTGGCAGAGTACAATCATTAAGTAAGGTATAACTATCTTGATCTAAATAAAGTTTGGCATGAGCTGCAACCGCAAACTCCCCCATTTTTCCTTTTAAATAAGGTTTAAATGCTTTGAGGATGCCTATAACGATAAATAGCAATAATATCCATCCAAAGGTGGACAGTAGCGGCGCGAAAATCTGTGCAATCATTTTACTTAAAATTATAAAGAATTTAGTTTTTCAGTTTATTCCAGTTGTTCTATTTTTAAAAGAATCTCTTTATTGCTTAAACCACCTGCAAAGCCCACCAATTTACCGCTTGAACCAATCACCCGATGACACGGTGCAATAATCGAAATTGGATTTTTGCCATTGGCCGCCCCAACTGCACGTACCGCTTTGGGATTGCCTAATTGTTCCGCAATCTGTTTATAACTGCGGGTTTCACCAAACGGAATATTCAGCAAAGCTTGCCAAACCTGCTTTTGAAATTCTGTTCCTTCAAAATCTAGAGGCAGATCAAACTGCTGACGTGTACCGGCAAAATATTGCATGAGCTGCTGTTGCGTTTGCAGCAAGATGGAGTGATCGTGCTGTTCGACCAATTCCGCCAACCGCACACGTTTGGGATTTTCATTTTCCCAGAGTACCGCAACCAACGCGGTATCATGCGCAACTAATTTCAACTGCCCAACAGGAGAAGCCATATACATAAATGCAAGTTTCATCGCCTGCTCCTGTGGTATTGAGAAATAAAAATATGACTGATTATGAAGATGAAAGCTTCATCAATACAAGCCCTGCAATAATTAAGATGGCGGCAAGCATGCGCATAGCCGTCGTAGGCTCACCTAAAATAAAAATCCCCACCAGAAAAGAACCGATTGCACCAATTCCTGTCCAAATGGTATATGCCGTTCCTAAGGGTAAAGTGCGCATTGCATACGCCAATAATGCAAAGCTTAAAATCATAAAAATGAGGGTGATAATACTGGGACCAATTCGGCTAAAGCCTTCTGACAGCTTCATTGAATATGCCCAGACAATTTCAAAAATACCCGCAAAAATAAGTACAATCCAAGCCATGACAACCTCCAAATTTGAATAAAGATCAGGTCGTCCTGACGAATTTTCTTGGTGCATCTTTTAAAATTTAAGCACCAAGGGAGGTCGTTCCTCCTTATATCTGTCCAAAATTATACTGGATATGGCGCTTTTATGGTGCAAAACCATGATGCAATAACATTAAATACACCGATAAAAAATAAGGCTTTAAAACATTCATTTTAAAGCCTTATCGGTTTGTTGAACAAAATAAAATGTGTATCAACTCAGATCTTAGAACTTAAAACGAATGCCTGCACCATAAAGCCAGCCTTTTTCAGAGTCACTCGCAGTCTGCCAAGGTGTTGCATCGTTGCCTTTTGAATATTCATAAGCAAGGTCGATATAAGGCATGATCTTTTTACTGATTTCATAACGGGTTTCCAAACCCGCCACCATATTACTCAAACCTGTTTTTTTGGCATATTTAGAATCATCATTAAACACAAGATCTAAATCCAAATAAGGTTTCAAAATCAGTTTTTGCGAAAGCAATAAGTCTCGCTCGGTTTCCAGACTAAAGCCTGAGTACTGATCTGCACCTGCATATAGATAGGCATCTGTTTCAAAGAAATACGGCGCCAGACCATGTAAACCAATTACGGCATCCCATTTTTCTTCCGTATCTTTACGATGCTGATCTAACTCGACTTTTTCGACACGGTAACGTGTACCGATTTGTGCATCCCAAAAGTCTGAAATCATTCGGCTATAAAGTGTCTTTACCTCATATTCAGCCGCATGCGACTCATGCTTATCCAAATGCGCTTTAATAAAGAGTTTATTTTCATCCGTACCAATACGAGTTTCAAACTCAGATTTTAAAGTGCCTTTCCCCTCTTCATTCAACAACCACTTATTATCCAAAGTCGTGATCGCATAAATCTGAGCACCATGTTCTGTACGGTGATCATGTCCTGAATGTATGTTTTCAGATGGTTCTTCTTTCCCCTGAATTTGTTGATGATGCGAATGATCAGTTGATTGTGACGCTTGTACTGGTTTGACCGAATCAGGAGCTGAAGTCATGCTAGGAGATGCCATCGGTTGCATACTGGAATGATCCATTTCAGCCTGCTGACCCTGTGATTCGCTTTGCTGTTGATACACGGTAGGGTCTTGCTGTGCTTGTGCTAAGCTCAGCTGACTCAGCAACAACAAAGAACCCACCAGAACAGTCTGCGGAAATACATTAATGCTGCGCATGTTGATCTCCCTGCTGCTCAGTGTTGGCTTGTTTCTTTTTAGTATTGCGAGATTCTTTTTGTGAAGATGGTGCTTTCGAACTAACGGGCATTGTCATCTGCGGCATATTGGAATGATCCATAGTGTGCATCTGATGCTGCATTTGAGAATGATCCATCTGCTGATCTTCTGATTCAGTCATAGACTGATGTGCAGCATGTACCTGTTGTTCTTGTGCGAAAGCCACTTGGCTCAATAATAATGAACTGAGGAGAACCATTTTCGGCAATAAATTAGTGGTGTGCATGTTGCTCTCCTTGTTGTTCTGTACTTGAATTTTGAACTTTAGACTGGCTCGCTTCTGATAAAGGTGTAGTCGATACTTTGCCATCTGTCACATTGGCAACAATTAGTTTATTCATCATGCCAGCGCTCATGTGATACAGCAAATGACAATGAATCGCCCACTCACCGAGTTCATCCGCAGTTAATAACGCCGTCACAGTTTTTGCAGGTGGAACTACAATGGTGTGTTTATTCGGCATATCAACCGCTGCTTGCCCATTTTCCAACTGCATAAACATGCCATGCACATGCATCGGGTGCGCCATCATGCTGTCATTGATAAATTTGATGCGAATACGTTCGCCATACTTCACTTTCAGTGGCTCAGCATCACTAAATTTTTTCCCATTGATGGTCCACATATAACGTTCCATGGTGCCGCCTAAACGAATCACCAGTTCACTGCTTGCTTCACGGGTATCTGGCTGTGGAGTTAATGATTTTAAGTCACTATATTGCAAAGCCTTATCACCTGCTGGCGTAGAAGCATTTGCCCATCCCTCAACCACAGTATTCTTCTGAGTCGATGTCATCTGTTGATGCTGTGAATGATTCGTTTCTGACATTTCCATATGATTCATCATTGAATGATCCATACCTTGCATTTCTGCGTGGTTCATCTTCGAATGATCCATACCTTGCATTTCTGCGTGGTTCATCATTGAGTGTTCCATGCCCTGCATTTCTGCATGATTCATCATTGAGTGTTCCATGACCTGCATTTCTGCATGATTCATCATTGAATGATCCATGCTCTGCATCTCTGCATGATTCATCGTTGAATGATCCATACTTGAAACTGAATGACCACTGCCATGTCCCATGTCTGCCATATTCAACAAGGCACGCGGTCGAGCTTGTGGCATCTGTATAGCTGGCTTCACAGGAGCTAGTTCATTCTGCAAGGTCCCAATGGCAAAACCTGAACGATCAATGGATTCTGCTTCAATTTGATAATCTGCTTGTTTTGGCTCAACAATTACATCGTAAGTTTCAGCCGTTCCAATACGAAATTCATCGACACTCACAGGCTGAACAGGTTGACCATCCGCACTGACCACTGTCATTTTTAAGTTCGGAATCCGCACGTCAAAAAAAGACATGGCGGAAGCATTAATGAAGCGTAAACGGACTTTCTCATTCGGCTTAAACAGTCCAGTCCAGTTTTGTTCAGGCGTTTTACCATTGACCAAAAAGGTATAGCCCGTCACATCGGACAGATCCGTTTTCAGCATCCGCATCTGATTCCACATTTTACGATCAGACCATGTGGCTTTCAGTCCATCACGTTGAATTTGCTGCCATACATTGCCCAAAGTTTCACGTTGGTTTTGATAATATTCGGCAGAAATTTTTAAATTTTTCTGGATTTGATCACTTTTTTGTTCATGAAAATCCGACAGCATCACCACATAATCACGCTCAGTTTTTTCATGCTTTGCTAAAGGCTGTTTATTTTTCGGATAAATGACCAGCGCACCATACAAACCATCTTGTTCCTGTCCTTTGGAATGGGCGTGATACCAATAAGTTCCATTCTGGCGAACTTTAAAACGGTAGACAAAATCTTGATTGGATTTAATGCCTTTAAACCCATTAAAACCAGGCACACCATCCATCAAACCAGGCAACAATAAACCATGCCAATGTAGGGATGAATCCTGATTTTTTAAATTATTATGTACGTGAATGACTGCATTATCACCTTCTTCAAATTCAAGTAATGGCGCTATAAACTTGCCGTTCACTGTAATACGTTTCAGCGGTTTACCTGTAACATTGACCAAACCTTCATCAATGCTCAGGTGATATTCTTTCACCGCAGCCAAAGTCCAAGAAGATGAAAATATACATAGCCCAATCAAAAGGCTTTGACGAAATAAAATAGACATGACTTAACCTTTATTCGAAATTAATAAAAATTTTGTTTCTGGAATAAAGTTAAGCTTTGGGAGGACGTAAAATTTCTTGCCAATAACCAACTAAATGCTGAGCCGTATAGCGGCCATGTAAATTGGTTAAGGCATCTGGCGGAAGCTGGGGTAGTGTTTCTGCAACAGCGGTATCAAGCCAAACGATTAAGGTTTGACAATGTAATTGAGCACAGTCCGCACATTGTTTGACTGCACTACTATGTAAACCGCTTTCGCAATGATTCTTTTGAGCATCCATATGTGCATTATGCTGCTGATGCTGTATGGCTGCTGTTGCTGAGTGACAATTAAACTGTGTCTTATGCTCATGTTCAGAAACAACAACTGCTGTGACTTGTTGCGCATCCGCCATTTGCTGTTGCAGCATTTGGGCATGCATCGGCATTGTGGATGCAAACACAAGACTACTCCACCCCATGACAAAAGCCATGAAGCAAACAAAGCAAGACTGTCTGCGGAGAGTCGTTGACACTTTTAAATTCCTAAATGAGGAAGATCATTACAGCAAAATGGATCTATACAGCATACTCAAGAAATGAGTGCGACACAATTTTTTCTCATTCTTCACTCACGATGACAGTTCTACTCATTAAAAAAAAATCGCTCATATTTATTATTTTTTAATCTGTATGCTTTTTAAGCTCAGCTGAATAAATCAGCTATTGTTTCAAAGCTTAATAACAATAAAAAAAGAGCACAAATGTGCTCTTTTTATACATATACGGTCTAATCTTTAAACACTTGATGCAAAATTGTTTATTGTTTAAACGAGATATCCATATGGTTATCTACATAGATATCTACAAGCTTACCCACAAAGTTATCCACAATTCAGACAACTTCTATTGATCAGGCTTAAACTGTAACTGAACCGACTTTGGAAAGTTCATCACGCATATCATCAATCACAGCTTTATAATCGGGTTTACCAAAAATGGCTGAACCCGCGACAAACATATCCGCACCGGCTTCTGCAATTGCACGAATGTTTGCTGGACCAACACCACCATCGACTTCTAAACGGATATCACGACCTGAGGCATCAATAATCCTGCGCGCTTGACGTAATTTTTCCAAAGTCATTGGAATAAATTTTTGTCCGCCAAAACCAGGGTTTACGCTCATCAATAAGATTTGATCAACTTTGTCCAAAACATAGTCAAGATAATGCAGAGGGGTTGCTGGGTTAAAGACTAAACCAGCTTTAGCGCCGCCTGCTTTAATCAACTGTAAAGAACGATCAATATGGTCAGTGGCTTCTGGATGGAAGGTAATAATATCTGCCCCCGCCTCTAAGAAATCACCAATCATACGGTCTACAGGAGAGACCATTAAATGCACATCAATCGGCGCTTTAATGCCATAGTTTTTTAATGCCTTACATATCCCTGCACCGAAGGTTAAGTTCGGTACATAGTGATTATCCATCACATCAAAATGCACCACGTCAGCGCCTGCTTCTAATACTTTTTCAACATCTTCACCTAGACGTGCAAAATCAGCAGATAAAATAGAAGGTGCAATTAAATAAGGCTTGGACATGGATTAACCTGGCTGTTCATTAATTTAATGGCATCATTATAGCAAACTGCGACCAACGTCTGTGACATTTCATTTTTGCAACATTGCGTTGCAGTGATGCACTATGCAAGCCTGCTATATTTGTTATGGTAGAGTTCCCAACCTCATGATGAAAAAAAATGAAAAGCTCGAGCCAAATTACCACACTAGAATCTGCCCGTATTGCCAAGCGTTTATATAATCACTGGAAACATAAATTTGAAGTGAAAGAAACTGAACAGCAATTTGAGATTATTATGCCTGAAGCACAGGTTAAGCTTGTGCCACAAGCAGAATACTTAGCGGTTGAAATTACTGCATCCGCAGAAAAAATGGATCACTTAGAAAAAGTGGTGCTCGATCATTTAAGCCGTATGGCGCAGCAAGAATTCGAAACAGAATGGCAGCGGAGTTAAACTCCGCCCGTGTTAAAAGGTCAGTTAAGATTCAAGCTGTACAGCATGAAATTGCAGATGATCATCCATAAAACTTTGAATAAAATAATAGCCATGATCATAGCCTGCATGCTCACGTAAGGTCAGGGCTTGCCCGACTTGCGCACAGGCTTGTTGAAATAATGCAGGATTCAACTGGCCATAAAATTGATCATCCAAACCTTGATCAATCAATATTTCATTAAATAAAGCACCTTTTTCACCCACCAATCCTGTCGCATCGTGCTGCTTCCACACCACTTGATCCTTACCTAAATAGTTTGAAAATGCTTTTTCTCCCCAAGGGCATTGGCTTGGTGCACAGATAGGTGCAAAGGCAGAAACCGATTTAAATTTTTCAGGATATTTTAACGCTAGCGTTAAAGCCCCATGTCCGCCCATCGAATGACCAAAAATACCAATACGGTTTTGTTGAACTGGGAATTGTTGCTGCACTAAATCATAAAGCTCATGAACAATGAAGCTTTCCATTTGATAATGTTCCGCCCACGGCGCTTGTGTCGCATTGATATAGAAACCTGCACCCTGACCGATATCCCAATGATCGCCTTGCGCGACATGATCACCGCGCGGTGAAGTATCGGGCATAATTAAAATCAGCCCCAATTGTGCCGCCATGCGTTGTGCGTGCGCTTTAATCGCAAAAGTTTCTTCAGTACAAGTTAAACCCGCAAGATAAAATAAGGCAGGACAAGCCTCGCCCTCTAATGCTTGTGGAGGTAAATACACCGCAAAACGACTATCGCCTTTGAGTGTTTGGGAATTAAAACGATAAATGCGTTGCTCACCATCAAAACAGCGATTTTGTTGTAATAATTCCATCTTGGGTTCCTTTTTTAAGGTGTATGCGCAACCGCTTGCGCTTGAACTGGTGGTGTGGTTGTTGTCGGTGGAAACAAACGCTGCTCCAATTGTGGCAGCATCAATTCCATATTTTTACCAATCGACCATTGTGGTTCAGAGGGGTCAAAGCCCTGAGCAGTTTCCCATTGCGCCACGGTGTCTTTGGCTTGTGCAAAAGCATCTTTCATCGAATGCTGTTCACGCATAGCCTGATCAAAGAAGGCGCGACCAAAATAGGTATAATCCGCTTCATTCGAGCAACCAAATGAAGCCCGATCCGCTGCCGAAGCCGTAATAATCAAGGTATTATCATTTTGTAATGCCGAGACAAAACTACCAGAATAACAGGCTGAAATCACAATGACCCGCCAACGAATGCCTGAACGATCTAGGGCATCTCTTAACCATTTCGGATCAACTTGTGCCAAATCCAGTGGTGCATTTTCCATTTCAAACTGATTTTGCAAACCATGCGACGTCATATAAAGGAAAAGTACATCACTTTCACGGTTCATCTGCTGACCCATACGCTTTAATGACAGTTCCATACTGGTTCGTGAAGCAATTGGAATTTCAGTGCGTGTCGCAGGATTGTTCACTAAAATCATGGAACGACCAAAGGTCCCAAAACGGGTATCAAATTGTTCACGAATGCGTTTCACTTCAGACATAAACACATCTTGATAACTGGCACCCGCTACCCCTAAAAAGTACCAATGTGACTGAGCAAACTCGCCATATTCAATGGCTTGTAAATTTTTATTCAGCAGTCGACTTTGTGCGTAAAAAGCGTCTTCAGCAAAAGTTGGCGGGACATCTTCAACTTTCCAGATCGGTTGGCTTTTGACGGACATCTGCCACACCACCAAAGTAAATAGTGTTGCCAACATAATCAGCGCACGTTCCCACCATGGCCATTTTAATTCGCGGGCAAATACCCAAACCACAGCCAGACTTTGCCAGACAAACAGCACCATAAAAATGGTCGGCAAATAATCATAAAAAGCGTACGGTAAGATATCAAGCATGCCCAAATATTGGATGAAACTTTGTAGCAGCGCGATATGGGTATCTAAAACCAACCACAATAGAGCGGGAACCAACATTAAACGTGGATTATTTACCCGTTGGGATAGGAAAATACCGACAATCAGTGCAATGAAAGGCCATAGTGCATAACTGACCAAACCCTGTGAATTAAATTCACCGACTTCACCTGCACTGAGCCAGCTAAATAAGGTGTTGGCACAACCGCCTAAAATCCCCCAGAAAATCAGCTGTAAAATTGAAGGATGGACAATTTGTAATGCACGTCGTGAACCCAAAAACAGCCACAATCCCGCCATTTGGTTGCTTTTAAAATCGTGCCAAAAATTAATGGAGGGCTTAAAATCAATCTTCATAAGGTTTTCAGGTGGCTAGTGCTACTCGCTTCATTGCATAGCTAGTTTATGCTTGATCGGTTTTTTATCAATATTATTTTTAAATATATAACAAATCTTTGCCCAATATTGAAGCAATTATCCTAAGGTCTGATGATCGAGCTGAAAGTAGGCATCAAAACGGCAAGCATCCCCCTGCCATTGCGTATCGGGTTGTTGATCATTTAAAAATACCGCCAAACGAGGACGCTTGACCACTACACGTTTTGCAATCTGTTGAGCCAGAGGCAGCAGTTGATCCCCCAAATCCATTTCACCGTGCTCTGGCAGCAGTAAATGTAACAGTTGCATCTGCTTTTTGACCTGAGCTTGCTTTTTAATGGCTTGTTGATTTTGATCACGCTGCGGGAACATTGGGTCTAAATACACCACATCACTGTGCTGCTGTTGCTCTGCACATTGCTTTAAATAATCTGCTGAGTCTGAAAAAACCAAATGAATCCGTGCTGCAATCGGGGCAAGATAAGAATCAGCCAATGCTTGCTGTCGCGTATCTTCCAGCAGCGTAAATAAAATTGGATGGCGCTCCACCAAAGTGACGCTTGCACCCAGTGCAGCCAACAACAAACTGTCGTGCCCCAAACCCGCAGTCGCATCAATTAAACGTGGTTTTTCTGCCAACTGGCAAGCACGGGCGATCATTTCTGATTTGAGCGATGCACGTTTTAAACGTGGAATTTCTGCCTGCCAATCGGGCTGCATTTTCATGCCATTGGCACATAACCAAAGTCCTTGCCCATCGACACACAAGGCCAATTCAGGATTTAAACGTAAAAAACGCGCATTCAATTTTTCAATTGATTCGACCTGAATCTCAACACTACGGGATGCAAGCACAGCAGCATAGTGCTGTGCCTGAACTTGAAACTGAGGTTCTGTAAATAAATGCATTACCAAGTGACCCAACCTGTCCACCAAGTTGCCAAAATAAATAAACCAAAGCCAATACGGTAATATGCAAACGCAGTAAAGTCGTGTTTAGATACATAACGAATCAAGGCGCGGATGACGATAAGTGCAGAGATAAATGCCACAATAATTCCGACAGCCAGAACAGCCATATCATTACTGTGCAAATCAGCACGCATTTTATACATATCCAGTAAACCTGCACCCATTAGGACAGGAATACCAAGGAAGAAGGAGAATTCCGCTGCTGCTTTACGCGATACACCCAAAAATAAAGAACCAATAATGGTTGAGCCTGAACGTGAAGTCCCAGGGAACAAGGCTAAACATTGAATTAAGCCAATCAAAGTCGCTTGTTTATAAGTTAAGTCATCAACTTCCTGAGTTTGAATGCTGTGTGGACGGCGTTCAGCCCATAAAATAATGAAACCACCCACAATTAAAGCAATCGCAACGGTAATCGCATTAAATAAATAAGCTTTAATCACATCGCCAAAGCTTAAGCCCACAATCACAATCGGTATAGAGGCAATAATTAAGTTAATGCTTAAACGGCGACCTTGTTCTTGTCCTTTTAGACCACCAATTAAAGCGCCCCAAAGTTTACCCCAATACTCATAAATTACGGCTGCAATCGCACCAATCTGCACGGCAACTGCAAACATATCTCTTTTTTCAATGGTCCAGAAATCTAGAAGTTGACCTGCTAAGATTAAGTGCCCAGTACTTGAAATTGGTAGAAATTCAGTAATCCCCTCTACCAAGCCCATTATGGCCGCTTTAAACAATAATAAAAGATCCATATCTAACCTTAAGTTGCTTTAATTTGTTCTGGAATTTTTTTCCATGCATTATCACGTAAATACACGGGAAGGGCTTGTTCTGCCTTGACCCATTGTGCTTTGAGCGCCGCTGCACGTGCAATTTGAGCAATATCTTGTGCCGTCGCGACCACCTCTTTAAATTCTAAAGCATCAGGCTTAATTAAAGCTGAACCTGAACCCACCAAAGTAAATTGGGTGATGCTGGCGGCCTGTTGATAATCTAATAATTGTTCTTCATCAACCGCCTGCATAATGCCTTGATCGTTCAGTTGAAAACTCGCGATATACACTTCATTCATACGTGCATCAAGTACTGTCGTCACAGCGGTCAAACCGTGCAGACGATAAGCGGCTTGCGCCAAAGCTTGTAAAGTTGATACAGGAATCACAGGGAGGTCATGTGCCCATGCGAGTGCTTGCGTCACGGCGGCGTTAATACGCACGCCACTGAATGAACCCGGACCACGACTAAAAGCTATCGCAGTTAAATCTTCTGTCGTTACACCTAATTGAGCATAGCCCTGTTCAATCATTGGTAAAATGGTTTGCGTTTGAGCCTTTGCACGCGTATCTAATTGGAAAAACAGCTCTTGATTTTCATCTACGATAGAAACAGAACACTGTTCATTGGCTGTTTCTAATGCCAGCAATTTCATGCTCAACCCTGCTTCAACTTTATCTTAAAAAACGAGGGCTATCATACTCTACTCAATTCTTGGACGCGAGAAGTTCCCCATCTAGATACAAAAAAACCAAGCATTCGCTTGGTTTAAAAATCAACACTTTTGTTAGAACTCAAAAACTTCCAATTGGGTAAATTTCTTATAATGTTCAGCATAATGCAATGCGCTCAACTTTAATTTCGCTTCGACATCGGCATCTAGTGTTTTTACGACTTTTCCAGGGGAACCCATCACCAAAGAGTTATCGGGAATCACCTTGCCTTCTGGAATTAAGGCGTTCGCGCCAATAATACAATTTTTTCCAATCACCGCATGATTCAAAATCACGGCGTTAATCCCAATTAAAGAATTATCGCCCACCGTACAGCCATGTAGCATAGCTTGATGTCCAATGGTCACATAATGTCCGATCTGCATCGGAATACCGGCATCGGTATGCAAAACTGCATTTTCCTGTACGTTGGTAAAATCCCCCAATTGAATACGACTGTTATCTGCGCGAATCACCGCCCCAAACCAGACACTGACCTGTTGTCCCAATTCAACCTGACCAATCACGGTTGCATTGTCGGCCACCCATCCATCAAAAGGAACATGCGTAGCTTTGGGTGCATGTCCGGCAAACTTGTACATCATGTTCAATTACGTCCTTTGGTTTTGAGTAATGCTTGCTGAGCATAGAATAATGGCGAATTTAATAAAAATGGCCATTCTTTTTGATAATTCAATCCATATTGGAACAAGGAAATCAACATGCGGGCTGTCAATCCCCAGACAATTTCATCTTCAACCCGCATACTGGGAAAATACAAAGACTGTTGTGCATAACGGACTTCATGCGGTGTGGGCGGTGCTTCCATTAAATTCTGTAGAGAAGCAAAAAATATTCGATCAATTTCTGAAGGTTGGGCAATCAATTCAACCTGCGGCGGAATAAGCCCAACAATCGGTTTGACCAACATACCATTACGGGCTTTTTGCATGGGTAAATCACCCAATAACTGTACGTCAAACGGGTTTAAAGCTGTTTCTTCTTGGGCTTCTCTCAACGCAACCACAATATTACTGGTGTCTTGCGGATCTCGTTTGCCACCGGGAAAAGACACTTCGCCTGCATGATTGGACAAGTAGACTGAACGGCGGGTTAACAGCACTTTGGGGTCAGCTTCATCAGTAATCGCAATTAACACAGCAGCTTCAGCTTCTCGCTTTCGGGTCGAAAATCTTAAATGCTGTTGTAACATATGTGTTAATGAACGATTATCCATATCACTCACCTCTATTCTTCTTCATTTCATCATAGCTGAATTTTGATCGGATTGGAGAGAATAGATGTCAAACTTGTTTTTTTCAGTTATGCTGAGTGGCAACTTTATCATTGATGATGAATATGGACTTCTGCGGAAATTGTGGACATAAAACGACTGAAAAAATTCCACTTGGCGATCATCAATTACGTCGCGTTTGTACAGAATGTGGTCATATTCATTATGTAAATCCCAAAGTTATTTGTGGTGCTTTGGCACTGTGGGACAATAAAGTTTTGCTTTGCCGCCGTGCGATTGAACCGCGTTATGGATTGTGGACATTACCCGCAGGTTACATGGAACTGTTTGAAACCATGGAGCAAGGCGCTGCACGTGAAACACGTGAAGAAGCACAAGCAGAAGTCGAAATTGAGCAACTATACTGCATGTACAATATTCCGCGTATTGGGCAAATTTATGTACTGTTTAAAGCCCAACTGGTCGATGGAACTTTTGGTGCAGGTGAAGAAAGTATTGAGTGCCGCCTGTTTGAAGAACATGAAATTCCGTGGACAGAATTGGCATTCCCAAGTGTAGAACAAACGCTGAAGCACTATTTTGCCGATCGAAAAACCAATCAGTTTATTACCCATTTAGAAACCTTAGGTACGCGTTTAGATCATACTGGCTAAATCAGTTGAACCCTGTCATACAATAAAAGCCGATTCGTTTGAACCGGCTTTTTTATTCAGAATCTCGAGATTTAGCTTTTGGCTTTAACGCTATAGCAAGGGGCTAAACTCATTTCTAAAGTTCCACCACTCAATTTGGCTAAAGCGGTGTCATCCGTGGTTTCATCGGTATTATTGGCATTATATACCTTTTGGAAACTGGCATAACTGTTCGCCCATTTGACGGCATTCCCAGCAGAATCGGTAAAGGTGATGCGTCCTGTGCCACCTGTCGATGCATTTAATAAATTCTGTAAGTGAACTAAAGCCCCACCCACCACAATACTTTCGCCCGCAGAAGATATTTGAATGGATGAGTTCACCCCGACCAAAGCCCCATTCACCGACTTTAATGCGTCATCCCCTAAAATCATACGAATAGAGATCGCGCGATCATCAATAAATGCACGTGATGTTGTGCCTAAGCGATATTGCTGCACACCATTACTGTCTTGCAAATTACTTCCCACTGTTGTGCTACAACTTCCTGTACTCATATCGGTGTCGGTCGCAGCAGATTTTATATTGGTCCGGATATCGCCCTTTTCATCAATCACAATACCCAATTTTAAACTGGGCACACTACTATCGGTAAATTTGAAGGTCAAATCTGCATACAATGGGAAAATGTAATTTTCACCTACCGAGACATTGTTACTCGATTTAAATATTTGTTTATCTAAATAAGTAATGGGATAAACTTTAAAAATATCTAAGGAACCTTTAAAGGTATCTGTGACGCCATAACGCTGTTGCCATTGCCCGAGGTCTTTCAAGTCCTCAGCGGTCACCGTGGTTTTTTGTGTCAATAATTTATAGAATTTTTCCTTACCCGCAATCATATAATCGTTATATAACTTGCCTTGATTGATTATCAGGTCTTCTGAATTCGGGTCGTCTACACCAATATAATAATTTTGATCGATGCGTTTATTCAGCGGGTTAATCCAATGGTTTTGTGGCAATGCCGTCATACGGGTGGGTTTATAGCTTCGTAGTAATTCGGCATTTACCCCAGCAATTGAGGTTAATCCTGATTTGGCTAAGCCTCTCCATTGCAAACCGCTACCAAACGTATAGCCTTGACGATCCGTCAACAACATAAAATGTCCAAACAAATGTTTGGTGGTTGTGTCATTTGCAGCACAAACATCTTTATTACAACCAGTTAAACCATCCGACCCTGTTAAACTACTCATCACACTGCCAGACGTCGAGAAGAGAGAAAATTCTGGCTGATACACCGCGGCATTGCTGATATTCAATAATTGACTCACCACCGCAAAAGCGTCTGCATCTGAAATGACAGAGACATCTAACCACGGTTTAATGATAGCTGCATACTCGCCATTCACCATCTGTTGCGCGGTCACCGAGCTGGTAATTTTATCTAGACTTTCACGGATCGAATCACTCATATACAGTGCTTGAATATCCGTTTTCGTGTTAATGCTTTTTTGCTGTAAAGCCAATGCCTGAATAATTTTGACCAAATTCATGGCGGTTTTGACTGTGGCATCACTAGGATCGAGCACGGTCGCATCACGATTGGTCATCCCTCTGGCAATATCTAATATCGTCAAACGTGGAATTTGATTGGTACTGACCAAGGCAATATTACTGATTGGGAAAGACCCTAAAGCAATCCGTTTATCCGCTTTACCCAATAAGAATACATTGACTTTATCACTATAATTACAGGTGCCTGTAGCAACACCATTCTTCAAATCCATTAAAGTCACAAAGGTATTTTGTGTATCACTACTACAGGAAAAATTTAAACCATCAAAAGGATAGTCCAGTGCGAACTGAATACAATTGCTCGCACCCGCAGTACAACTCCCATTCACCGTGCTGTTATTATTTTTCTCTGGAATCACATTGGCACTTTCCCCGCCACAAGCAGTCAGTCCTGACATTAACGTTGAAAGTGCGATGGTTAATAAATATTTATTTTTCATTCCTATTACTCTATTTTTCTAACTAACGAACCGCGGTCAGTTTGATTTGTCCTTGATTGCTTAACGCTTGCTCTTCAACATCCACTGCTGAAAGTAAAGGGGTCATAAAAATATATCGGGTTTGTGCAGGCAGCTGTAACATGCCATCTATCACAGCATGGCGATATTGATTTTCGGCACGGTCCTGATTTTTAAAACCAGTCACGCCTTCAATCACACAGCCAGATTCATCCAGAAAAGCCACAAAAGGCCAGTAATAACTCGGTTGATTTTGACTCGAGGCATAAGAACTGAGTTGCACATTTTTAATGCCCGTCTGTACTTCCACTACTTCATAATCAAAATGATGCTTTAACGGTTGTCGCGGCCATAAATTGACGTCTTGATGTGCTTTGAGTAATTTTGCTTTTTGTATTTTTTTATCGCGATAACAACTTTGACCCAAGCTTTGTACCACTTGATCTTTTGCAATTGGATAATACTGGGTCGATAAAGTAATCACTGAGTTTTCAACTGGATGCTTCTTCTTAAATAATCGGTCGAGTACACCTTGATTCACCCCTTTTTCGCGTTCAACCACTTGTAAACGAGGTGGGCCTAACTCTTTATCCACCACACCCTCGGGCATGATATAAAAGCGCTTTTTATTGTCTAAATTAAATTCTTGCCCTTCTAAATATTCATTTTTTACATAACGATCCCCATTGATGTCCAGAAATCCTTCTTGTGTAGATTTCGAAGACATCGAACTGGTTTCTTGTTTGCTTTTTAATTGTGTGGCTTTTTCAATGGCCGTATTGGTTGCAATTTTGTGGATTGCCCGTTCTACCTGTGCAGAAGTTACTTTATGGGTAAGAGATGATTGAGCCAAATCCACGGGGGGTGTTTGCAGCGTAGTAATTTGCTGACTGAGCTGCTGCTTCACTTGTTTTGGACTTTCGGCAGATTTTGCTATTACAGTAACTTGCGACTCAACAGACGTGAGTTTTTTTTCATTAGTTGCGGATGGAGTAGATTTACGTTTATCAACGATTTCAGGCTGTACCACGACAGGATTTTTTCGCACTTCAATAAGTTGAGGTTTAGTTTTTACTTGAGATGCAACTTTTTCAGCGACAACAGTTGGTGGTACACCAACTTGTACTTTTGACATCGCTTGAACCACCTGAACAGACGGTGCATCCTTTACGTTCGTTTTTTCTTGTTCTGTCTTTTGCTTTGATGGACGCTCAACCTGAGATTGAGCGTCCACTTTTGGAGTTTCCGCAGGCACACGAGGAATCACCATTGGATGACCATCTGGCCCAATGATGGTATAAAACTCACCCGCATTTGCAGACAGTGCCATCATTCCCCATAAAACCCAAGTCGATGATGACACCCACGTAAACCGCTTAGCTGTATTGTTTTGTCTTACCATTTTGTACGATAACTCAAGCCTAAAATAGTGATATTGGTTTCGGTTTTTACGTTTAAGCCCGCATATGGGTTGAGTAAAATATTATTCACCCCAGTCTGGTTCGATAAAGTACTGGTATTGGCAGGAATACTGTCTTTACTGCGTAAATAACCAATAGATAAATCTAGGTCTGTATCGGCATCAAAACGATACCCCACCCCCAAACCAAATAATTGCGCATTATTAATAGGCACCATGGTATTTCGTTTGTCATCCGGAATAGCGCTGGTTCTTGGCTCATATCCAGCTCTTAACTTCAAACGATCAGTTGCCGAATATTCAATCCCAATCCCGTAGTTCCAAGGGGAATCAAACTTCAAAGGCAATGCCAAACTGCTGTCAGTAATATCTGGCGAAAGGAGTTTGGCAATTTTTAATGCCGAGATAGAGCGGTCGAACTCAAATTTAAACTTGTCCCATGCACGATAATCTGTCCAGCCCACATCCACATTGACTTGTAAATCGGGCAGAAGCATATATTTGATCCCAGCCTGAATATGCTGTGGATATTCAAAATCCATCGACACTAGACCTGATTCGGTCGCAGGAATACTTTGTGGAAAACCTAAAATTGCCGCAAGAATCTGCCCTGTCGGTGAAGACATCAAACCATTGATCAACTCACGTGGCGCTTTTGAGTTATCAATCGTGTATTTCCCCTTCAAACGCATTTTTGAAGCACTTTGATACACCATACCAAAGCTAAATTCATCGGTTGGTTCCCACATGACCCCAAGGTTAAAACTCGGACTCAATGATTGCTCCATCGCGACTTCCATCCGACCAAAAAGGCCAAATGGATTCATGCCTTCTTGAGCATTACAAATCCCGAGTAATAAAATATCGGTAATCACATCCGAGTTGTCTTTAAATGGGGTACAGACCACCTCATCAATCATGCGTAACATCCCAATCATTTCATTCGGGAAGCGCAAATCTGTTTTTAAGGCAAAAGCTTGATAAGACATGCCCACGGAGGCACCAATGGAAAGTTCATCATTGACCTCATAGGCGATAGAGGGCGACAAATAAGTAAAGCGCTCCAAGGCCACCTGTTGTCCCATAAAGTTACTTGGATTACCGTTTTCGGCACCGAATCCAGCCACTAGGGGTGCATAAAATGCTGTGGCAAAAGTGGTTTTCGAACCGGGCGGTTTATATGCTGCACCCGCCGTTGGTGCAAGCATAGGCATCCCCTCACCTAAATCGACGACTTTCTTTAAAAAAGGCACATACAGACTGATATATTCTACATCGCCATTCACAGCACCTTTGTAATCCGTACAAATGTCTGAAGCCACTTCAGGACCATCGTTACACACCAAAGGGTCATCTGAATAACCAAAAACGTTATAGCCTTCAGGTGCTGAATACTGACGTTTGATATTAAAGTCGGCCAGAATCCCCTGAACATCGGTTTGCAAACCTTCAATTTTCGTCAATGCCGCAGGGTTATAATGTACCGCACTTACCCCTGGCGGATCGGCTGTAACCGCATTCCCCATCGCAAGTGATCGAATATCTACTGACAAATTTTGCCCGAGTTGAGCAAAAGCCATACTTGAACAGCCCGATAAAACTATCGCTGAAACTAACGGGCTAAGTCGTACCTTGTACATGCGACCGCCCTCTTAGCTGATTTTTTTACCAAAACCTGCAATATCTAATGGGAAAGACAAACCTAAAGAGACATCAGGTGCATCTTCTGTTAAGCCAATTCCTAACGTGCCATTCACAATGGTGTCTGGTGAAACACGTACACCCAATGAAATCGCAAAGGTTGAACTGGTTTGATCGGCTGGTGAGTAACTTTCACCCGAGGTATATGTAAATTCTGCACCCGTATTGAAACTTTGCTGGTATGACATCGTCATAGACACATCATAGTTAAATGAGTAGGCGAAACCGAATGAAAAACCACCACTAATGCCTGGGTCAAACTCTTCAATGACTCGTGGACCACGACGCTGATCTAAACCCGACTCTTTGAAACCATAGTTCGCAGATACAGAAGCAAAAAGTACCACAGGATCAATATACTTACGTGTACTCGCACCCACACCAGCTGAATAATAACCTTTACCTGTCGCTAAGTCGGAAGTTGGATTAATTTCATAAGGACTATCGCCTGTTTTGGTCGAGATGTTTCCAAATAAAATCAAAGGTAAACGTCCGGTTTTAAGCGGGAACGGTTCCCAACGTGTACCTAAAGAGATATCCCCTAAACCTGCGGTAGAGGTATCTTTTAAATTGTCCGTCTTTGCAACGAGAGGTAATGAAGCCGTAAAAGTTAAGTTATCGAGTATCCCGTACTGCACGGTAAACGTATTGGTTAAGGTATGGCTGGCATTTTCCTGTACACGTAATTGGTACAGACTCCCTTGTGCCATTTCTAAATCTAATTGGGTATCGCGATAATAGGTATAATCCACATCGTAAAAGGCAGAAATATCCCCTTTTTTAATTAAAGAATATTGTCGCTCATTTGAGGTAAATACTTCTTCAAGATTGGTCTGTTTAGTCGCATCACCCTCTTGTTGCTGCAAGGCACTCGAAGCTTGTTGTGGTGTTGTGGCATTGGTTTCTACACTTGATGCAACTGCTGTTTCTTGAGCTCCAACGGTTGTTCCCTGTGTTTCAGCTGTCGTATCGGCTGCATAAGCAGTCCCCATCAAAATTTGAATACTCAGCACCAATAAAGTTTTATTCATCCATTGATCTTTCATTTCCGTCCACTCTATTCTTTTTTTATTTGCTTTAAACCGCTCTATTTGCTCTTGTAATATAGGCGTAAATGTTGATCGACATATTGGCCGTTCATCTCTGATTCTGGGTTATTATTGACAATTCTTGAGGTCGTTGCCCCCCGATCCGCCAGTTTTTCCATATAAAACTGAGGATATTGAATATCAACCAGTGCATAACGGTTTACTGTTGCATCCTCAACATGGCGCATATCACTATCCTGTAATGCCAATAAATTTTTACGTTGTTCTGGTGGGACACTAATGAGAAATAAAGTGTTATTTTCCCAAACTTGTTTAAAGCGTTCCTCATCAAAACTAATGTTTCCCAAAGCAGGATCTGCCACATAAACGCGGCCATCTTTATAGGCTTTAAACACCACAAAATGCTTAAACCCCGCATAAGAAATTGGAACAATGGCAGGTTGTCCCTGTGCGACTAAATCAGAAAACTCACCTTTATAGCCTCCACTCTCTAAACCTAGAGCAGCGACAAAACGTTTCATATCCAGTAGTGAAAAACTGCGACGCTCAATAATCCGTTCTGACTCACCGAACTTGAGTAAGCCAGTCATGGTCTGTTGTTCCGTCAACTGTGTGCCGACATAACCATTGAGCAACGTCGTTAAGGCAGCAGATCCACAGCTGTAATCATAGGCTTGGCGTACAATGCCACGGAATTGATCGATTAATGCAGGTTGAATTTGAACGGTTTCACGGTGCATGCGGGTAAAGGAATCTTGCCGTGAATCCAATGTTTCTGTGTAATAAACTGCCTCAGGAGGTTTTTCTTTTATTTCAAAGGCTTGCGTGGCAAAATAATACATCAATGCCGAGCCCAATGCGATCTCTAACATATTCCCTAACTTTCTGGTGTTCGGCATGACGTGCCTGAAATTTATTATTTTTCTAGAGTAAAAACTCTATACTTCCTTGTATTTTGACAACATACTTGTTTTTTCAAAAAAGAAACAGCTTTTTCTTACATTTTTTGATGAACTGAATGGTTTTTTGTAAAAAAAAAGCGCGTGAATTCACGCGCTTTTCCCACCCAATGATTAGTGACCAGAAATCGTAATCACTGCGCCAGGTGTATAAACCCCTAATGTTGGGCTGTAATAAGTTTGTAGACCTTGTACTTCCACATCACCAATTGATGCAGCTGCTTGGCTACCTAAATGTACACCTTTCACATAGTTATCGACTGCACCACTAGAGCTGATGATACGTAAATAGCCTTTGTTTGCGCCTTCTGTACCAATCACACTGATCGATTGATTCAAGGTTAAATCTTTCGCATTTGCATCTGCAACTTTAATGCTGTCTACGAAGATTTGACCTGCTGCACGGTTACCAGTCGTACCATCACCAGTGCCTTGTTTGGTTGAGTTATCCAAAATACCAAGATTGGTAATTTCTAAACCACCAATCATCTGTGCATTCAACTTAACCATCGCCCCTTGTGGTGCTGCACCCAATTGAATGTTGGCAGACATAGGACCTGTTTTTAAAGATAAACCCGATAAAATTGCATTGTAGTTGGCATCATCTCCACCACGACGAATACTGGTTGAAGCTGCTGTTGGAAGCGCACCTGAACCTGTTACCCCAATTTCCCCAATTTTAATATCTAAGCCAGAAACTTGTGCACCAATGTTCAGGAACGCACCACCTGTTCCTGTTGTGCCAGCATCAGTATCAATCGTTAAATCTGCAAGGTTACGTGAAGCAAGTAAGTATGCACCAGCATTATCGTAGTTTGCCCCAATCACAATACCTTTGGTTGCAGTCGCGCCTGTACCATTGCCCTTAATCACAATGGCGCCAGCAGTTGAAGTACCGCCCAATCCAGCTGTTGAAAGACCGTCATTGTCATGAATGAATAATTTCTCAATCTCGACTTTAGAAATGCCAATACCGATATTTAAACCATCTTGACCCGTTGCCGCGCTTAATGAAGCATCATCCATTGCTTGCATAGCCATCGCATTCGCGCTCATAGCCATTGAAGAAACTAAAACAAGTTTAGTCAATTTTTTCATGTTCCACTCTCCCAAGAGTATTCTTTTTCTTTAATGTCAACCACTCGATGCATCTGTTGTTTTATTTGTTTTTCGACAACAGTACATAGTTCCTTGAGTGATCCGTTGGCACCCATAACGTTATAGGTCTGTTATTTTTTGTTCAACTGCTGTTGGTCGCAATCTGAATCTTGCCGACAAACGGTATTTACTATGTTGTTTCTTTCACATTCGAGTAAAATATAAAATATTGTTTTAATCCCAGCTTTATTAAGCATATGACCAGCCCTTCTCTTTTCCAAAATGTGATTTGTGATCAACCTGTTAATGTTCAAGAAATTCTTCTACGTCTAGATGATCTTCCACATTTAATTTATTTAAAAAACAATCAAAGCCCGGTCATTGCTTTTCTTCCAAATCAATTTGAATGTGTAAAAAATGGCATCCGTCAAACTTACCAAAGAAAACAGATTGATCAATATGAACGGATTGAATCAAATTTAAGCTTCAATCAATCCAAAGATATTCAGGCAAATTCTGATGGATTTCAGGGTGGACTCATGGGCTTCATCAGTTATGATTTTGCCAGTGCACAACATGTGAAGGTTCACTCAAAAGATCAACCTAGTTTTTGGCTTGGTTTATTTCAAACTTATTTAAAATTTCAGGATGATGCTTGGTATTTTTATAGCGATGAGCCAGAAGCTGAACAAATTTTTGCATTCATTCAGAATAAATTAGAATTGACATCCCAAGTCCTGCCATTACAGCTTACTCAAACCTGTCAAGCACGTTGGAATAAGCAACAATATCAACGTGCTTTTGCACAAGTTCAAGAATATATTAAAGCAGGTGATTGTTATCAAATTAACCTGACCCAAGAATTTAGAGGACAAGCCGAAGGACGTTTATTGTCTGTGGCACAAGAGTTCTGGCAACTGACGGATGCACCATATTCTGGGTATTTAAAAACTGAAGAGTTTGAATTACTGAGCTGCTCTCCTGAACTTTTTATCGAATTTCTAGCAGAAAAAAAACTGGTCACTAAACCCATTAAGGGCACTATGCCACGTTATGCAGATGCAGAGCGCGATGCACAATCTAAACACCAATTACAACATTCGTCTAAAGATCAGGCTGAAAATGTCATGATCGTAGATTTGTTACGTAATGATTTAAGTGTTTATGCTGAAACAGGGACGGTTAAAACACCAAAATTATTTGAGATTGAATCCTTTAATCAAGTGCATCACATGGTCAGTGAAGTCACAGCAACCCTGAAACCCGATGTCAAAGCTTTAGATGTATTGTTGGCAGCACTACCCGGCGGCTCCATTACAGGTGCACCCAAAATCCGTGCCATGCAAATTATTGAGGAATTAGAAGGTGCGCCACGCGGTGCCTATTGTGGATCATTAGGTTATTTTAATTTTGATGGCACAGGTGCATGGAATATTTTGATTCGCTCCATTCAGAAATATCAACAACACATTTCCCTTTGGGCGGGTGGCGGAATCACCATTGCGTCTGACTGCAATGCAGAATACCAAGAATGTTTTGATAAAGTTTCTGCCATGCTGGATTTACTCAACACATGGCAGAAGCCGTAATCTTAAGCCAGAATATCTTGCTTTAAAGTTTCAACCAAACGTTGATTTTGTTCATCGGTACCAATCGTAATACGCAAGAATTGATTAATGCGTGGCTTATTGAAATAACGCACAATAATGCCACATGCACGTAATTCAGCCGCCAATTCACCTGCATCTTTATTCGGTAAAGATGCAAAAATGAAGTTGGCTTTAGAGGGCAATACCACGAAACCAATCGCTTGCAGTTCGTTGACCAATTTTTCACGACTACGAATGACCTTTTCACATTGCTGTTCAAAATAGGTCTGATCTTCAAAAGAAGCCACGGCTGCAGCAATGGCAAAACGATCGATTGGATAAGAGTTGAAACTATTTTTCACCGCTTCCAGTGCTGCAATTAAATGCGGCTGTGCAATGGCAAAACCAACACGTAAGCCAGCCAATGAACGAGACTTGGATGTGGTTTGGCAAACCACCAAATTCTCATACTTTTCCACTAATTTAACCGCAGATTCAGCACCAAAATCGACATAAGCTTCATCAATCACCACCACTGAATCAGGGTTGGCTTGCAAGACGTCCTCAATCGCGTCCAACCCTAAAGCAACACTGGTTGGCGCATTCGGATTAGTGATAATAATGCCACCATTGGCTTGCTTATAATCATCTACCACAATTTCAAAAGCATCATTCAAGGGTAAAATTTTGGTTTTGACATCAAAAAATTGACTATAAACAGGATAAAAACTGTAGGTAATATCAGGATAAAGAATGGGTTTATCTTGGACAAAAAAAGCCTTAAAGATATGTGCCAAAACTTCGTCTGAACCATTCCCGACAAAAACATTCGCGACATCAATCTGCTGCTGTTTAGCAATTGCTTGCTTTAATGCAGAAGCATCAGGATCTGGATATAAACGTAAAGCATCCGCTGAGTTTACCAAAACAGCTTGCACCGCTTCTACCACCTTCGGAGATGGTGGATATGGATTTTCATTGGTATTTAATTTTAATAAATTTTGAATTTTGGGTTGCTCACCTGGTACATAAGGTTCTAATTCACGTACTTCAGGGCTCCAAAAACGCATTTGTGCTGGACTAATATTTGACATTTTATTTCTCTATATTTCCTTTCCTAACCTCTCTTGCACTTCACCTTAAAGGAATCCTTAAAGCTTACTCAGCGAGAGGAATTTACGCCTGATTATTGATTTCATCGATGCGTTCCCTCTCCTTTTAGGAGAGGTTTAGGAAGAGGTTTTAAAATAATTTATTGATAACGATAACGTGCTGAACGGGCATGAGCATCCAAATTTTCTTGCTGCGCCAAGATATCTGCAGTTTTTGCCAGAGGTTTTACCCCTGCTTGAGAGCACATAATTAAACTTGAACGCTTTTGAAAATCATACACACCGAGTGGCGATGAAAAACGCGCCGTACCCGAAGTCGGTAATACGTGGTTCGGGCCTGCACAATAATCACCAATCGCTTCAGGTGTATATCGCCCCATAAAAATCGCACCAGCATGGCGAATCTCTTCAGCCATTTCCTGTGCTTCATCCAAGCAAAGCTCTAAATGCTCTGGTGCAACCTGATTAATTAAATCAATCGCTTCTTGACGGTCTTTGACCAAGACCAAAGCCCCACGATTTGCAATTGAAGTGCGCGCAATTTCAGCTTTCGGTAATACGGCTAAATGCTCTTCTACCGCTTGGGCAACCTCATTCAGTAGTTGCTCATCAGGTGTAATGAAAATGGCTTGGGCGACGGTATCATGCTCGGCTTGAGACAATACATCCATAGCGAGCCATTTCGCATCATTTTCACCCTCAGCATACACCAAAATTTCTGAAGGACCTGCAATCATGTCAATGCCAACTTGACCAAACACCGCACGTTTCGCAGCAGCGACAAAACGGTTACCTGGTCCAGTAATTTTATCTACACATGGAACCGTTTCTGTACCATAAGCCAAGGCAGCAACGGCTTGCGCCCCCCCAATAGTAAATACACGCGTTACACCAGCCAAATGTGCAGCAGCAAGTACCAATGGATTCAACTCACCATTCGGTGCTGGAACCACCATAATAATTTCAGGTACACCCGCCACATGTGCAGGCACTGCATTCATCAATACAGAAGATGGATATGACGCCAAGCCCCCAGGTACATAAATACCCACCCGATCTAAAGGCGTGACTTTTTGACCTAGAGTATTGCCCAAAGCATCCACATAGGTCCAACCCTCTTGTTTTTGCGCTTGGTGAAATTCACGAATACGTTCTGCGGCAAACTCAAGTGCTTCACGCACTTCTGAGTTTAAACCCTCAAATGCAGCTTTTAATTCAGCTTGGGTCAGTTCTAGATCTGAAAATTGATGCGCTGGATGTCGATCGAATTGTTGGGTAAGTTTAAGAACATGAGCATCACCATGCTGACGAACATCAGCGATGATTTGGTCTACGGTTTTTAAAAGTTCAGGATCACTTACAGTTTCAAAAGCTAACAAGTCTGCAAAAGCTTGCTTGAAGTTTTGATCTTGAGTCGATAAACGTCGCATCAATTTACCCACAAGGTTTGAATTGGAAAGCGTTAGTTTACCTTGTTTCCATGAAGTTGTGGGCAAGATAACATCAGCATTTCAACTTAGTCTCATCGGAAATGACTTTCATCAATATAAAAAGGCTGGATTAAGTGTTCACATCGGGATGATCCCAATCACCATCGCGCTGTATTAACCAATTTAAAGCACCGTGCCGCTCTAATACAACCGATGCATTTAAACCCGCTGGTGCTTGCTGATGTTTAAGTCTAGCATCGACACATGCCCAGTCATAACGGTAGATCAAATCCGCTTCATCTAATAATTCTTCAATATCTCTTAGTTTTACTTGTGCCATAAATGCATCAAAAGAGTCACATGAAGAAACTGCCTGAATCGCAAAATCACAATCTGCAATGTTTGCAGGATAATTTAGCTCCTCGACCACACCTAGTGCCCAAAGTAACGTCCAATAGGCTTCATATTTCCAGATCATATTAATTATATCTTGTGTCGTACCCTCACGATGAATAATCGCCAGTTCTTTTGACGTCAATTCAGACCAAACATCAAATTTCTGTATTAAATCTATGATAAAAGCTTGAGTTTCATCATCAAACTGATCATGGTTAAGATCACAAGCAGCCTGAATTACCAATAGACATGCAATCGCTCGTTTTGCAATTTGTTCTGCTGACCTTGGTTCAATTTCATCCGCAGCTTCAATATAAGGTAGCCAGTCAATATAAGGCACAGATTGTGATTGTAATTTTAAAATGGATGCTTGCTTTCTTTGTTCTGGAGTTTTCATATGACTCTTCATTATTGAAAAAGTGCTAGCACATTAAACCATTCATATATCGTTAAGTCAGTTATTTATTAACATCATGATTTCATTCTGTTTGTTGAAAAATCAAAAAACCGCCCCAAAGGGCGGTTTTAGAATATCGATTAAATTAAGCTTGTTTTGCTTTTTGACGTTCTTCAACAGCTATTTCTAACTGCGCAAGAATCGGATTTAACAAGGCTTGTTTACGCTTAAAACTGGCTTTGTTTACAATCAAACGAGAAGACACTTTACAGATTTCATCTAAAGGTTCTAAACCATTGGCACGTAACGTATTACCTGTATCAACAACATCGACAATGTAATCACCTAAACCAACTAAAGGTGCTAGCTCCATAGATCCATACAGCTTAATCACATCGACTTGCTCACCTAAGCTAGCATAATATTGACGCGTTAAATTGACATACTTGGTCGCAATCTTCAAACGCCCTTTTGGACGCTCCATGCCAACCTTGCCTGCGGTCATTAATTTACAGTTCGCAATTTTAAGATCCAATGGTTCATAGACATTTTGTGCCCCATGTTCCATTAAAACATCCTTACCTGCCACACCTAAATCTGCCGCACCATTTTCCACATAGGTCGGAACATCAGAAGCGCGTAAAATTAAAATACGGACTTGCTTATGTGTCGTTGGAAAAATCAATTTACGTGATTTATCAGGATCTTCGAGTAAATTGATACCCGCTGTTTCAAGTAAGGGTAAAGTTTCCTTGAGAATACGCCCCTTACTTAATGCCAATGTTAAACCATGATCAAAATTGCCCATTACATTGAAATTAGGATCATCGTTTCTCATGTCACTCATGCACTTACTCGCTTAATTTGAGCACCTAAACCTTGTAATTTTGCTTCTACATCTTCATAACCGCGATCAATATGATAAATACGGTCAATCAACGTTTCACCTTCAGCAGCCAATGCAGCCAAGACCAAAGAGAATGATGCACGTAAATCTGTGGCCATCACGGGTGCAGCAGAAAGCTTCTCAACACCTGTTACAATTGCATCATTTCCTTCAACTTCAATATTTGCCCCCATACGAGACAACTCAGGCACATGCATAAAACGGTTTTCAAAAATCGTTTCTGAAATGGTTGCAAAACCACGACCAATCACGTTTACAGCCATGAGTTGTGCTTGCATATCAGTTGGAAATTCAGGATGAGGAAGCGTACGGAAACTCACTGCTTTTGGACGTTTACCCAACATATCCAATTCAATCCAATCGTCACCACGAGTCACTTCCGCGCCCATTTCTTCAAATTTTTCCAGTACTGACTCCATTAAACTTGGATCAGTATGCGTGGTCTTGACACGACCACCTGTAATCGCAGCCGCAGCTAAATATGAACCTGTTTCAATACGATCGGCTACAACGGCATATTCACAACCATGTAAACTTTCAACACCCGTTACAACAAGCGTATCCGTATCCAAACCTTCAATTTTTGCCCCCATCTTGATCAACATTTTCGCAAGATCGGTAATTTCAGGTTCACGTGCAGCATTACGAATGGTCGTTACACCTTCCGCGAGCGCAGCTGCCATTAAAATATTTTCTGTTCCACCCACAGTCACCATGTCAAAAACGACTTCACCACCTTTTAGGCGACCATCGACTTTGGCATGCACATAACCATTTTCAACTTCAATCTCAGCACCTAATGCTTCAAGCGCTTTTAAGTGTTGGTCTACTGGACGTGAACCAATTGCACAACCACCCGGTAAAGAAACTTTAGCACTACCATAACGTGCAACCAAAGGACCAAGCACTAAAATTGAAGCGCGCATGGTCTTAACCAATTCATAAGGGGCAAATTGGTTATCTAAAGTTGAGGTATCAGCAGTAACCGTATCACCTTCATAGGTCATTTGAATGCCTAAACCAGCAATCAATTTTACTAAGGTATTTACATCTTTTAAATGCGGTACATTGGTCAATTTGATCGGCGAATCTGCCAAAATCATCGCTGCAAGCAATGGCAAGGCCGCATTTTTTGCACCCGAGATTCGAACTTCACCTTCGAGCTTAACGCCACCTTGAATCAAAAATTTATCCATTAATTTTTAAGCTCCAAAAAGGCTAGCTTTGCGCCATTCTTCTTTTGTCATTGCGCGAATGGTCACAGCATGGACTTCACCACTTGCGATGTAAGAGTTCAGCGGAGCATAAACAGTCTGTTGACGTGCAACAGGACGTTTTCCTTCAAACTGATCATCAACAATTCGGAGGTCAAACTTGCCCGCTTGCCCACTAACTGCAACTTCAGCTTCAGGAAAAGCAGTTTTTAAAATTTCAGTGAGCTGTTCACTATTCATGACAAAGACCTCTATACAGGACCAATGGTGTAAAACCCGCCATTTTACTATAAATCAGGAAAAATAATGCATTCATCGCACAATTTTTATATATAAAAAAAGGAGGTTTATCACAAACCTCCCTCGATTAAAATCCAGATTAAGCTAAAACTGGTGCATGATCCATTTGTAATTCACGATGTTTATGTAATTGTCGTTTTAATTTTTCCGTCAATTTTTTAATTGAAGTGTACATATCATCTGCCGTGGCCTGTGCAAACAACTCTATACCTGGTAGGCGAATGATGGCTTCCGCAATATGATTCGAACTACCTTTTTTAGAATGTTTGTCGATTTGATGATCTTTGGACAGCTTCACCTGCATACTATTGACTTGATCTAAATGCTTCGTCATTTGGGCAAATTTTTCACGAATATTTTCTTCAATTGCAGGGGTGATAGTTAAATGATGACCACGAATTGTTATTTGCATAATTCTATCCCTCACCTTCTTTTAGGATTAGCAAAGGTACAGCCGAAATGTTTCACAGCCAGAAAAGAATCTGCGCAATCTGATCAAATCATTTCAACCATCCTTTAAAATAAAAAGAGATTCATTATTTCGTCATAATGAATCTCTAGAATAGTCATACTTTAAATTTTAGATCAAGACTTTTCGCTCGGAAGAAGACGGAATATGTAACGATTCACGATACTTTGCGACCGTACGTCGTGCCACATCAATTCCCTCATCCTTCAACATATTGGCAATCGCATTATCAGACAAAGGCTTACGTGCATTTTCTTCTGCAATCATTTTCTTAATTTTCGCACGAATCGCTGTGGAAGATGCTTCCCCACCCGACGTTGTACCTACGTGACTTGAGAAAAAATATTTCAATTCAAATAGCCCACGTGGCGTCAACATATACTTATTGGTTGTCACCCGCGAAACAGTTGACTCATGTAACTCAACTTCTTCTGCAATATCACGCAGCACCAAAGGTTTCATCCCTTCAGCACCGATTTCAAGAAATGTTCTTTGATGCTCAACAATACAAGAGGCCACTTTCAATAAGGTTTTATGACGTTCATCTACACTTTTAATAAAATTCTTGGCTTCCAACATTTGATTACGCAAATATTGATTTTCATCACTTTGATCTGCTCGACGGATCATGCTGGCATAAAATGAATTTACTCTTAATTTAGGCATCACATCAGGATTCAATTGAACTTGCCAATGATCATTGCGCTTCATGACCACAACATCAGGAATTTGGTAATCAGAATCTTTATCTTCAAACTCAAGTCCTGGATGTGCTTTCAATGTTTTTAATAAATTCACCGCAGATTTGAGTTGATCGGTATTTAACCCTGTCTGTTTGAGCAACTTTGCAAGCTCGTTCGAAATCAACAACTCATAATGTTTAAGCAAAATCATCGCTTCATGACGATAAGTCGTTTGGACAGGTAAACTTTCCAGTTGAACCATTAAGCATTCAGCCAGATTTCTAGAACCAATTCCAATTGGATCAAGACGTTGAATATGTTTTAAAACCACAATGACTTCGTCATCTTCAATGACTTCATCATAATCCATAGATGCTAAAAGATGTTGAACTGATGTGGTGATTTCTGAAATTTCGACATCCAAAAACCCCTTATCATCCAATGAGTCAATAATACAGTAGGCAATTAAACGATCAACTTGAGAAAAATGAAGCAAATTAATTTGTTCGAGCATATGCTCTTTTAAGCCGATGTGACCTTGGCGGTTATCCTCTCGTTCCTCAAATTCAGGACTACCCAAACTGGTTGATTGGTGAGTATATACATCATCCCAATCCGTATCCACAGGCAAGTCATCGGGCAAATGATCTGCATTTAATTCATTGGTTAAATCACTATTTTCATGCTCTTTTTCTAAGCTTGATAAACTTTCGACACTATTTTGTTCTTCTACTTTTTCTAATAATGGGTTACTGTCGAGTTGAATCTGAATCTCTTGTTCTAACTCTAAACTAGACAATTGAAGCAAACGAATGGCTTGTTGCAACTGAGGAGTCAACGACAATGAGTTCGCAACTTTAAGTCCAACCGATAACTTCATATAATCCTACTCATTATTAATCATTAAATATAAGCAATTTTTATGCCGATTAATATTTTTATAGCATAGTTTTAGTAAAAGTCATACAAAATTTTGCTGTGCTTAAGTTCACTGATAATTTTAGATCATCTCAAACCTAATCATTATTTCTATAACAAGACCTATTTCCACTCTCGGCCTTTAGATTACTGCACCAACAACAAAGGTATTGATTAAAAATCTAACCTCACCTTACTACAATCCCTAGAATTGAACTGGCATTAAAATCTTTTGAAGTTAAATTTTTAGTCAGCTTAAGCACACGATGCTTAATATTAAGTTTTATTTAGAGCTATCTAATCCAAGGCAATTATTTTCCTAAAAGAAATAAGCCAATCTCACCACAGTTGCAATTATTTTTTTTAATTTCCAATAAAAAACACCCCCTAACGTTGGTTAGGGGGTGTTTGAATTAATGAGCTGGCGATGACTTACTCTCACATGGGTAACCCCACACTACCATCAGCGCTAAGAGGTTTCACTTCTGAGTTCGGGAAGGGATCAGGTGGTTCACTCTTGCTATTGTCGCCAGCACAACTGTTTATGACTATTCGTTATGGTCTTATTTACACAGGGTGTATG
>NZ_SJOF01000010.1 GCF_004331255.1 Acinetobacter sp. ANC 4173
ATAAGTTGTCATTGAAAAACCGCCATTAATGGCGGTTTTTCATTTAGTCAATTAGCTTTAGATTCAAAAATATATAATTAGTATATTTTTAAATCAATTTAAAAAAAGAAATCAAATCGTTACTAACAGCATAATTTTCATAGTTATATTCTTCTGCTTCAGCATAAGAAATTTGTAAATCTTGATTTTTCAAACATGCTAAGGCTACACCTAACGTGGATATTTTATTATTTAAAGGTACAATAACAATATTATATTCATCACGATTATCTAACCTGTTTATATAATTTAGTAATCCATTCTCAGTTAAGTAAGGATCTAGACAAGAAAACTCCATATTATCAATATTTTCAATATCTAAACCTGATGAAAATATTAAATCTTCAATCTTATTCTTAGTTTTATTATTTATATTAAAAATCTCATTTGAAACAGATTGATCTTTTTTACCAATTCCTAAAGTTAATCTAGCAGGTTCGAAAGATTTAATTACTGATTCAGCTCTCTCCAACTCAAATCCAAGTAAGATAATTAAATGTAACTTTTTAGAAGGATACATTAAACCTGAAAATCCTAAAATGGACCGAATTTCGTTTACACCTTTACTAAGCCACTCTCCATATTGGTTGGCTTGGGTATAGAGAAAATTGGTATTTTTTAATAAATCCAATTCATTTAATAAACCAACTACTACGACTAAAATTTCATGTGAAAGAGAAGTAATATCAAAAAATATTTCCTTATCACTTAGATCTATTTGAGAAAATTGATCTGACAAATTATCAACTATATCAATTACATTTCTACTATTTTCACCGACTATTAGGGCTTTCTTGCCGGCAAGTTCCAAAAACTTAGATTCATGCTCTAATTTCTTTGATTTTGAATGTAAATTTTGAATACCAATGACTGTACTAAATTGAGAGATAGTAATATTTTGCAATATTGTGAGACAACGTTTATCGAAACCTATACCTTGTATAAATATGCCTTGATTAGTCTTTAATATATTTTGCAACTCATGCAATGGGATTTTATTCAAGATTATCACCTTCAAAAAAAGAAATTTGACCATTTTCTTCTAGCGCATCTATCCCTATCTTCCTAAGTTTAGATGTATATGTTTTAGGATTAACACATAACTCTAATAACTTATTTGCAGATAAGGACTTATCACCTGAAAATCCTATAGGATCTAGATTAAAAGCCGCTGCTAACCTTCTAGTTAAAACGTACTTAACTTCAGTACCCAAACCATCCCTAGAACCGCGGACGTCAGTATAAAAATATCCATGCTCTATACCTAACTTTAGAATTGGTTTTAAGCTAGTAGAATCCCCACTTATGGTAAAAGAAAATAATCTTCTTTGTGATGCATTAGGATCCATAATATGAGCTTTAAATATTTCTCCCAACCCCCAAATCAGATTTTGAAGTTTTTTCACCTTTACTAAATGATCTTCATTATCTGTTAATGAATGATTATCACTTGCAATCTCATCCATACTATCAAAAGCTAATTTTTTAGCCTCTTTTCTAATAACTTCATCTTGAATAGAAGGCTCAATAAAACTAACAAGTTTATTATCATTATTTTTTTCAATTTGTTCTGCAAACATGTATGCAGCTGGTTCTAGAAAAAATCTTACTATTCCAGATGATATATGTACAAGTTGCTCAAATCCAGAATAACTATATCTATGGCCCTGTTTTGAATTGCCAGATAATTGTCGAATATATTCAGGTCTAGCATATCTGTAAGCATCATCATTTGCCCTAAAACCTCGACCATCTGTAGCCCATTTTTCTTTTAATTCCTCACCAATCTGCTTGATAGCTTTCTCTTGCTTGTCATCAACAGGAAAAAATTCGTCAGCACTAATACTATTTAAGCCATACAAATCTAGTCTCTTTTCAACTATTTTTTTTATTAGATCCGGATAGCGTACTTTTTTCGATCCTGTAAGTATTGATGTAAATTGGATTTTTGAAAAATCATGTGGAGACTGAATAGATATTCCAGACACAGTTTTAAATGTTTTATAATTTAATTGCGTAGATATTTTTAGAGAAATATAGTCTGTTGATCTATAAGAAACCCATGTATTTAAAATTTGTGTCTGCTGTAAAGTTAAATTATCTGCATCATCAATTAGAAAATAAATTTTTTCGTTTGGTAATATATGATAATTTCTCAACAACTTAATTAAGGGAAGTAAAGTATCTTGAAAACCAAATAGAACTCCTGTATATGGAATATCATCTTTTATAAAAGCTCTTCTTTTTATATATTGCATTGTTTTAGCATAGATCAAATCTAAAACGCCAATAGCCTCACCATAAATTTCTTGCACAGATAGGCTATTATTGACTTTTATTTCCCCTTCCCAGCCTGACATAATTAATATTTGATAAAAATCTTTGTTTATAAAATTAATTAAATCTTCTTTTTTATTATCTTTTGAATTTTTTTGAGAAATAAAATTTTTTAAGCTTAAAAACAACTCAGAAATAAAAATTAAACTAAGCAAATGTTCAGATATGACTATTCCACCTAGTTCATTTTCAATTCTTACATATTCAGGATTATTAATATTTGTTTTTTTAATAGAAATATAAACCGAAAAATAAGGAATATTATCTATCCCATTATGAATAATGGCCTGACAATCTGGACACATCATTCGTAACATCATACTTTTTCCACTACCACGATGACCATCGAGGAATTGATGACCACTATTTTGTAATGTTTCGAACTCTGGATAAGCAACAAATAATCTTACAATTTCTTGAGCCGATAAATTTTCTGGAGTTGAAACTGAAAATGGATTTTTCTCAATTTCTGATATTTTCTTATTCATCTTTAATTAGTAACTCCTGAGAAATAGTTTGACCATTAAATCGTTCTCGGTAAGACTTTAATATTGCCTTTTCATCCGGATAACCCTGTTCTGTCAATTCAATAGGATTTAAAGTTTTAATAATATCTAAATGCTTATCTACTATTACAATTTTTGCCCTAATACCTTCAATATATACAACTTCTTTCATAAAACGATTACAGTATTTTCTTTCTCTATCCATTTTTTCCAATCTATCGAAAATTATATCCAATAAATACACTTCAATTATTTCTTCTTCTTTAATCTCGTTGCCTTCAGCATCTTTGATAATTTTAAATGAATATGAGTTTAAAGTTTCGGTTGCAAGTTTTTGTGGAATCATAAATTCAAGATTTACCCACTTTCCATCAAAACTATTTGCTGTAATTGTCCCAGCATATGCATGATAAATTTTACTTTGGTCTGGTATAGCACTTAGATCTGTGGCTCTACCGCTATTCTCACATATTTCATCAGCGAATCGGACTAAAGCAGCAAGTAAACGAGGCCTAATAGTGATAGTTCCTATAGAATTTTTTTCGTCCAATGCTCCAATAGTATCTTTATCACCTACTGCACTTCTACCACCATGAGCCTGTGCGATACTAGCAATTTTCTTCTTTTCAACATTATCGCTTCCTCCAGCATTACAATTTATTAAGACTTGAAAACATTTTTTTTCATGCTCTTCTCTCCCAAAAATATTACCTGCATCGTGTACTCTTATTGCAACTAATAACGCATATATTTCATAAGGCCGTAACTTAAAATCTTCAGGGGTATTACTTTTATATACAAGTTCACCAGCATATCTAACAACTTCATCAAAATGCTCAGAATTATGTGCAGTATAAAAACTATGATCTGGAGAATTTGCAGATAATCCTGCATCAATTTTAGGGTAATAGTTTAATCGTAACTGATTAACAAGTTCATTGTATTGAGTAAAGTAATTCCCAGGCATTCTCGGAAAAGCATCACTTTTGTTAGCTGCTAAATCTTGCAGCTCTTTCTCTAGAGGTAATAGGAAATTTGACATTATTGATACTCAGATTTCATCACTTGTTCAAAGATTGCTTTTGCTAATAAAGGAGGAACGGCATTGCCAACCTGTTGTTGTTGAGAGCCTATAGTTCCACTGAATATAAAATTATCAGGGAAAGATTGTAATCGCGCTGCTTCTCTAACTGATAATCCTCGATCATACCAAGGATGAATTAACATATTTTTTCTAAAATTCCCTATTACCACAGAGGGTTCTGAATCTTTTAGCCTTCTATAAATTCCTGTGTGGCACCGTGAAACATCTTTATAGTTATCCATTAATTTTTTGGGTATATCTTGCCAATTCCCACCTTGAGGAATATGAGTATAACGTTCAATTATATGAGGTGCATTACGGGTAACTAAATTATTGTAGCTTGCTTTACAATTACTTCTCATCAATGCCGCATATTTTGAACAAGGTGAACAAGAATAGTCCATTTGGAATGCTGAATTTCCATTTTCAACGAATGGAAGATCTTTCAATGCTTCCAAAACACTAATTTTTTCTACTCTTTTCTTAGGTATACTAAATTCTTTTCGACCATTTAAAGAAGCAACTACAAATAATCTATTCCTAACTTGAGGAACTCCATAATCTGCTGCATTTAGGACAAAAGTATGTGTTACATATCCTATTTTTTTAAAACCATTAGTAATAAAATCTAAAAAAATTCCCTTCTCAGTTTCTAGAATTCCTTTTACATTTTCAAAAATGATCCATTCTGGAAGCAATTCTTCTACTAATCTCAAATATTCTTTAAAAAGCCAATTTTTTCCATTCTCTCTATTTCTATTTCTTTGATTAGAGGTAGAAAAACCTTGGCATGGAGGACCACCAAAAATAATTAAAGGTTGAGTACGATTTGTTAAACCTCCTAAAATTTTAGTATCGACATCACAAATATCTTTAGTTACAACATTTACATTAGGATGATTATTTTGAAAAGTTAAAGCTATTTCTTTATCAATTTCTATAGCGTATTTAACATCAATCCCACACTGAATGGCACCTAGTGACATTCCACCAGCGCCTGAAAATAAGTCAAGCCCAATCATAAAAATTTAAATTTAATCTAGATTTTTCAATTTTAACATTTAACCATTACTTTAAATAGCAAATATAATTTCTCTTGTTCACTTGTAGTTTGAAGTTATATATTTGTTTTAAGATAGTAAAACTGTAATATATATGATTATTTATATTTCAATCATACTTGTTTAACGAAAAAAATTAATGCTTTTTTATAATTTTTCAATAAATTTTAAAAATTCTTGTTCCAGAGCTCTTAACCAATCCATTAACTCAATCACATCAAGTCTTCTTTCCAATATTTCAACTTTAGAAACATACGATTGGGGCTTTTCCAGACGACGAGCAAGCTCAACCTGAGTCACATTTTTAGACTCACGAAGTTCTATAAGTTTCTTAATTAGGTCTTGATACCTAGGATCGTGTATTGAGCGCATGGCTCAATATCAGTTACAATTAAAAATATCCCAAAATAGGATATTTTTAATTTAACCCTATCTGTTTACTGATTTTTTCATTTGGATAATCAATGGACGATAGTTTAGGAATTCACTGTGAAGCAAAAATTTTCTATAGCTCAAATCAACAGTATTGTTAAAAAGAATTTAGCAGGTGCAACTGTTGAACAGATTTGCGAAGAGTACAAAATCAGTGTTGCAACGTTCTATCGTTGGAAAGCAAACTATATGGATATCAATGAGCAAATTCTTATTCGCTTAGATAAATTGGAACAAGAAAATTTGGCTCTCAAACAAATGTATGCTGAAGAAAGATTGTCTAAGCGCCTGGAAATGTAAGGCGATCTCACCCAAATATCGAATGTCTACCAAGTATTTTACATTAGAAGTATCTTAGATAGTATCTGCTCTCATGAGAGTCAATTCTTCAAAAAGATTATGAAACCTGACCTTTTCTAAAAAATCAGATGAGATCCTAACGTCTTTTTTCCAAGTATTAGTAATCAATTTTTCACTGTCCATCTTTGAAAATTGAGTCATTAATATTTGTAGATCCATTAGAAAATCTTCTTTGAAGCTATCGCCTAATATTGATTCCTTAGGGTCCACTAAAGAAAACACTTGGGAATGCATCAATAAAATTAAGCTTTCACTAAAATTTGAATATGATTTTTTCATGCAAATAATAAGTAAGGTTCGATAAATAGCTCGACTGATATCGACAATGCTACTAGTGTCCTCGACTCCCATTCGATAAAAAATTACCAGTGCAGCTAAAGCATCCAAGCTAGCTAATCGCTCCAGCTGCATCAGTTTTTTAGACGATAAACTCTCAACTAACTTTCTATCACAATTATATTTACTGGATTTATAAAGTATCCTTTGAACTTCCCACGACAGTTTTCCAATACCATCTTTTAAAAGTAAATTTAAATTTATTGAATTTTTCATGGCTCGCCAAAGTACATGATTAATTATTAATGAGCTACCTTGTACGACTGCTTCAGCTTTATCTATAAGTTTTGGATGAGGAACATTTAAACCATTCTTATAGTTTCTCCATTTCCGATCATTATCAGTTACACACCCATTCACTACTCTAATTTTATCAGGCTCAATCATTTTTGCTATTTCAGATGGTAGTTGTGCATCTAAACCATGCTGTAAGTGCGAATACCATAGTGCAACCCGTATTTGATCAATTGCATCCCTTTTATTAACTCTAACTTTTCTAATATTTTCGTTTTTCAAAACACAATCCACAAAATTCAAATCAACTTGTTAAATATCAATTATTTAAAAAAATATTTCCGGAAAAAGTTTAGTAATTTATTCAACTTGTACACATATAGACCTAAGTATAAGCTTTTGTTGTGACAACGTACTACCAGGAACTCAATGGAAATCCATCCCATAGTCGATGCATCTACAATTGAAAAAGAGTTATTTGACCGTTACGGCCCTCTAATGAGAGATGATGTACTACGTATCGCATTAGGCTACAAATCTACAGAAGCCTTTCGACAAGCTTTAACACGTAAAACAGTCCCAGTTCCTGTTTTTAGTATCCTCAATCGTCGTGGCAAATATGCCTTAGTAAAGGATGTTGCTACATGGCTAGCAAATCAAAGAAACTCAATTATAGATTCTCAAGATAACCACTAAATTCTTAATACTCAAAATGACCTTGGAGTGATTATGAAAAGTTAGAAAAACTCAATAAAAAACGGACCCTAAATAGGATCCGTTCGTGACTTTATATAGAAGAATATAAAGACCTGAGAATCATAGTATCTTCTCTATATCGTCACCAGTCAAGTAAGTGCTATTCCATCGGAGTAGTACAGATTAACTCATTCTCAAATATTTATTGAGAATAGAATTACTTCTGGATGAACAGATATGTCTTATAAAACAGTTTTTTCAAAAACTGATACTCAAATAAATATCTTGGAACAAATTAGGATTGCCTTTGAATCAACAGCAAATGTAGCAGCTACAATTCATGGACAACGTAAAATCCACCAAGGAGCATTTGGTCGTCGAACCTCCCTATTCCCGAGTGAAAAATGTTGTGGAGCAATACCATTAGAAAGCCGACTTGAACTTGCTCATGCAATTTCATTAGAACAAGATCCAAATATCTTAAATTATCGCTCGCAAGCATTAAAAATTTTGCTGCTCAATGAACAATATTGTTTTCCAGATTTTTTGGTTCAAACGAAACAAGGTAATTATGAGATCCACGAAGTCAAACCATCTGTAGCATCATTATCAATAGATGACTTGAACCGCTTTGCAATACTTTCTGATCTACTGCATTCAATTGATATTATTTTTAAGATAATAGATCACACTGATTTACCCAATGAATCAGAGATTTCTCAGCTGCTTTTTTGGTATCAAAGAGGACATAGATTTAAGTGGAATAACGTTGAAATCAATTACGCAATAGACCAATTAACACTCAAAGAATTTAATAACTCAGCTCAAGTCTATAAAGCACTTGAATCAATAGGTCTCAGACAAGAACTAGCAGATTATTTATTTTTTCATCAAAGAATAAAGATTAGCCCAGTCAAACAAGAAATAAGTGAGGCCTATTAACATGGAAAATGCTCTTTTTATTCCACAGCCAGGTTTTCGTTTTTATTTTAAAGAACATCCCGATTATATTTTTGAAATCGGCTCTGTAACCCATAATGCTATACGATATGCAGCCATTGCAGGAGGAAAATCATTTTCAATACACTCTAACGAGTTTGAAAGCTGCTATATATCAGGTGAAATTCTATGTGTATTCGCACCAGATAAACTAATCATTAATCCCAAACATAGTGCTGAGATTCATCGAAGAGAACGCTATGTAATAAGTGCATTACAACTATTAGAATACCCAACAAGTGACCATTTACTTTCAGATTTAATTCCAAAAATTTCCGCTCAAATTAAAGATCCAAAGCCCCCTTCCAGCCGCACTGTTGCAAGATGGATAACTCAATATAAGTTTTCTTTGGATAATAAACTCAGCTTAAAGCATAAATCTAAAGGCAATTTTAATTTGCGGTTCAGTCCTGAAATTTATCAAATCCTAAATCAAGCTATTGATGAGGTATATCTGAAACCTGAATACAGAAGCAGCAAAGATGTTCAAGCTCATATGCTTGGTCAGTTCATGGAGCAAGGCATCCCATTAGACAATTTACCAACACGCAGGTGCATTCAGCGATATATCAAAAAGTTAGATCCATTTATTGAACTGAAAGTAAAGAAAGGCTCTCGAATAGCAAAGAAAAAATTTCAAGCAGCGGGTAAAAGTATTATTAGTCCTTTTGCTATGTACATGGTCGAAATTGATACGCACTACCTCGACATTATTGTTATCGACCCGAAAACAAAAACAGCTTTAGGGCGACCTTTTCTCGCATGTGCAATTGACGTTTATTCAAGAACAATTGTTGGAACTTATATCAATATGTACCCACCTAGTGCTGCAACAACATTAGAAGTCATAAAAGATATGATTACTCGGCCAAACCAAAAGCTACCAGGAGGAATTCCAAGCATAATCATTCCAGATAATGGTGTGGAGTTTAAAAATAATGCTCTCGAAAGAGTTTGTGAACAACTAAAAATCACTTTAACTCCGTCTCAAGTTGGTACGCCTAACAACAAACCACACATTGAACGTTTTTTTAGCACACTAACACATGGAATTCTTCAAAAACTGCCTGGCACAACCTTCTCAAATCCAACTGAAAGAGGTGAATATAATTCCAGTAAAAGTGCACAATTAACTTTGGAGCAACTAAGAGAATATATAAACAGATGGATTAATGAGGTCTATCACCAATCTATCCACCATACGACAGGACGCTCACCCATCATCATGTGGCAAGATGCTATTGAAGATATTCAGCCTAGTTTTCTAACAGAAATAGATGCCAAAATCCTCTGTCGTAGACCAGTCGAACGAAATATCAATCATGGTCAAGTCCGTGTAGATAATATTAGTTATTTTTCACATGCACTCACAACACTACAGGCACAAGGTATAAAGACTGTCATCGTGCTTATTGATGACTTAAACTTGAATGAAGTTTTTATCATTGATCCCAGCAATAAAGATGTCGTCATTCAAGCAGACTCAACCAATCAAGACTATACATTTGGATTAACCCGTGTAACACATTTAGAGGTTCAAAAACTTAAAAAAAATCAATCACAACTAGATAGAAAAAAAATCGGTCCATTGTCCGATTTATATTATCTATACAAACTTATGCACGAAATTCAAACCAATCTTGTGAGAAAAAAGCCAAGGTTAAAACCACTTACACTAGAACTTCCTAAGCAACTGCAAAGGGTCGAAGAACAACTGTTTTCAAAGGAAAAGGATATTTCTGAACAACCTATTTCCACTATAAATACAGCTACTCCAACTGATCAGTTTGGTTCTTTGGAGATATTTAAACATGGAAAAATTTGAAAATCGATTTGAACGAATCCGATTTATTAACAATATTGTCATTACTTCCAATGAATTTATGACAGCTTTTACGGGTATACAAGATTGTGTCACAAGAAGTATTTCCTATAGTGAACCTGTTGGAAGCATGCTGCTGGCAGAGGGAGGACTAGGAAAAACAACCTTGTGCAAAGCAATCTTAAGCTTGATGCCACGTTCAGAAAAAATAGAAAAGGATCATAAAAAATTTATTATCCCTGTATGTTATGTCGAAGTACCCTCACCTGCCACCGTGAAGTCATTAGCCATAATGATGCTCAAAGAACTGGGAGATATTACTTGTGAAAATGGATACGGCACTACCGAGTATCTAACAAGTAGGCTCATTCATTTACTAGCTCAATGCGAAACTAAGCTCATATTTTTAGATGAGTTCCATCATTTATTTGAGCGTAAACCGACGTCTACAAGAATGAATCGGACTACAGGCAATTGGCTTAAAACCTTAGTGAATAGAACTGGGATCAGTTTTTGTTTAGTAGGTTTACCAGAGTTCGTACCACTACTTCAAATTGATAGCCAAATTGCGCGTAGATTTCCATTCATCTACCAACTAAACCCATTAACTGTTGATCCATCACAGGGTGGAAGTATGTTTGCATTTCTCGCTGAGGTTTCAAGAACTCTCAATAGGCAAAATATCTCCTTCATGCCAGCACTAGATAGCCAACTTGTAGGCATGCAAATTCAATTAGCTACGAAAGGCTATCACTCATACATCATGAGCCTAATTAGAGAAAGTATTACGCATGCTTTAAACGATGGTCGGCAAGTCATTAACTCTAGTGACTTCAGTTATGCCTGGAAATTAGGAATCACTTTATACATAAGCAAGCAAAGTAAAAATCCTTTCGAAATGAATATTTCTCAAATCATATCATTCATGAAATAAACATAATTATGCAAAATTCTCTTTTAATACAAGCAATCCCTTATGAAGATGAATCACCCATCAGCTTCCTACTAAGAACCACTAAACTTAATGCGCATAGCTCAATTTTTAATTTAATCGGCAAAGAAAACTATCACTCCATCATTAAGGAATCACTCAATTATCATCTTGCAGACAAAGTGCGATTTAACTTAATTTTAAGTGCCTTGAATATAGATAGTGATTATGCTTGGCTAGCCTTTGAACGGTCAGGCCCCACAAATAGATCTCCTAGAACAATAGGTGCTATTGAAGTACCTCACGAGTTGTTTGAATTAGAGAGTATACGCTACTGCCCTATTTGTCTTGAAGAAAATGCGTATTTGAAAAAATTATGGATGCTCAAACCAATTTATGCATGCCCGATTCATTCATGCCTTTTAATTGACTCTTGTCCAAATTGTGAGAATTCAATTACATCAAAAACAGGTATTCAAAACTGTGCTTGTTGTGGTTTTAGATTGGATAAGGCACCAGTTAGAGATGCAAAATCTATTGAAACTATTTCTTGGTTTATCGATATTCTAAATTTCAACTCCAACAAATTATTCAAAGAGTTTTCAGCTTGCTGGAATGCTTTTAATGAATTCTTTAAGTTCGATGGATCTAACACTGATTTAAAAGTTTTCCTTTCTGTCTATGAATATTTTCATAATCCGGAACTTTCAGCACTCAAACTCAGTGCTCTTATTAACTCTAGAATCAATTACTCACATCCTAAAATACAGTTAATACCGTTTTTAAAGTATGAAAAATTTTTCAAGAAGCACATTAAAATCGTTGAAAGAAATACTGGTGAATACAAAATTAGCGAAAAAAGTATTTCTAAAAAACTTAAAAATTATCAGATAAAACGTATTTTGAAGGTTTCTCGTTTTGAACTTGAGAAATTGATTGAAAGCGACTATTTAAGGCTTGGGAAAAAAGAGTTTTATCATGGAAATATATCGAGCATAGATATCGAGCGCTTTCTTATGGGCTTAATAAACAAGGATAAACCTACACTAGATTCACCAAATACAATAACTCTCTGTAATGACTACATTGACCTAAAAGAGATTTCTAAAATTTTAGAAATCAATTATGAAACTGCTCGTAAACTTGCAAATTACGGTTGGTTTAATTCAAAAGAAGACTATCCAGATGCATATGATCCTAAAAAATACTCCAAGAAAAGACTTGATGAATTCAATAGAAAATACATGCTAGTTGCACCATTAACTAAACAGTTTAGAGTGAATCCTACAAATTTTGTGGAGAAATTAGAATCAATAGGCATAACTCCCATTCATGGACCTCATATTGATTCGACACCAATTAATATTTTTTTAAAAAAAGATGTTCAAGATATTAATCCAAATGACTTAGAGATGATTCAACACTATCAAACACGCACAGGGAGACGAAAAGATCAGTTAGAATCTAAAACTATCAGTTTGAATTATTACTCTCTAAGAGATGCAGCTACACTTTTAGAAATTAGCCCCAATAAAGTTGCGATACTTGTCCAAAAAGGAATTCTTAGCAAAGATAAGAACAATCCTCTATTAGTCCAAATCAAAGCTAATTCACTGTTAAATATTAAGAATAAACTCAATAGCGAAGATTATCTTCCCTATCTAGATGCAGCAAAGCTGTTAAATTGTCCCATTAACTGGATGAAAAAATATTGGTGTGAAACAGGATTCTTACATATTGAAGATTTAGTTTATTGGAAGCTAATCAGAAAAAATGAACTAGCTGAAGTATTGAAGCTTAAAGAGGATTTCGTTACTGGTGCAGAAGCTAGTGCACTACTAGGTTTACCTCACTCGCATATTACTAATTTACAAAATCAAGGACTTATAAAACCTTATTATTTAGGAGACACTGAAAAGAAAGTAAGGCTTTTCAAGAAAGTTGAAGTCTTAAAGTTTGTAATACAGTAATTTAATGATGTTCTTTAGATCCCATCTAATCCTTATGTTGGGATCTTCTTACAATAAGAAGCGCTTCATTAGGAACCTCAACTTTAACTTTTATTTTAACTTCATTTCCATTTCGATCTTTGATTTTAGTGATATATTGCATTAGGGCATTCTTTCCAACCCCTTTTAAAAGGATTTCACTTCCTTTTATCTCAATATATTCACCCTTTTCCTCACCATGTTTTGATTCAGGAAAAAAGTCTTTAAATCCCTTTTTAATAAAAATCAGGCTATTCTTTTCATCTTCCCTTACTGATTCTAAGGTTTGGCTTATGAAGAAATTTTTATTTTTATCCACATATATCAGGTAAACAATACTAGGTATTATAGCTATATAAAGTAACATAATCAGAAGCCTACGGTTTTTAGCTTCTATTTCATCAGGACTCGCACTCCCAATATTATCTCGATATTCCTTTAAAAACTTATCTATAGAGAACTTAACAATTAAACTCAATAGAATCATTATTAATAAATTTAGAATCTGATTCTTATAGAATGCTATAAGAAATAAAACACCGATCAGTGAAAGAAGAATTTCAAAAAAAAATCTACCTGATTTATTTAAAAAGTCCTTTAACTCAATTTTTTTAAAAAATAAATCAATTATTTTTTGTGAAAAATTTTTTCTTAACAATAAAATAAATCTAAATATTTTTTTTAAAAATCGAAAAACTCCTAACAGAAGACTGCCTAGAGCATAGTGTGAGCTTATGAAAACAAAATAAACAAATAGGAATTTTATAGTTATTAAAAAGAATAAAAGCCCATCGCCTAAAGATAAGTCTGTAGGAAAATACCCTATGTACATAAAGTACATGAGTATTAAAAAAACACCAAAACCTATAATAAATTTGGTTAATAGGCCACTAAACCCCATTAGCCACTCTAATTTCAAGAATAAAAACTTAATGAATTCTGACATTATTTATATTATCTGGACTTAAACTCAGACCCTTAATTTAAATCTTCAACAAAATTAATCGCAGGCATTCCTAGACTATTTAATAATTCTGTAGTCATTCGACCATTAACTGTCAATGCCTTATCAACTTGATAATTTGCAATAGCTTTTCTTGTGTTTTTACCTAAATCACCATCAATTTTTCCAGAATAATAACCGAGTCGTAGTAGAGACATTTGTACACGTTTCACCTGTAGCACACGAGCCAATACTGGGTCTTCAGTTGCTCCAGCATTAACTGAAGCAGAGTTACCATAAAAAGGGTTAGATGTGGTATCTGTTCGCGTAGGAACATTACTATACGTTTTTACCGTTATATTTGAGCTTTTTTTCGCTGTTGAAGTAGTCCCAGCATATGAACTACTTGTACTTGGTGCCTTATAAGTCGGTACCGAATAGGTGGGGAGTTTTGAGCTTGAATAACCCGAATAACCTGAACCAGAATAATGACTCGAATGACTTGAATGGCTACGATGACTGGAATGACTTCGATGGGCAGCAAACAGATTTTCGTACTCATAGTTGAGAGGACGAATTGATACTGGCTCTAAGTTATCATAAGAATCAACAGTCACATTCGCCATTGCTTCTGTTTTGTTATGAATGATAGGAGCTGATACAGCAAAAAGAGCCAGAGACTTTATGAATTTACTCAAGTTATTATCGCCCCAAAAACAATAAATTATTTATTAATAAATATATTATGCATTTTTAGTGTTCATAATTTCAACAAGTTTTATTGGAGATAATGTAGATGGCATCCATCCAGATTTATACCAGTTAAATAGCCCACAACAATCAGCTTTAATTTCACAACTATTACATACATCATCATATGTATTTTTCCAATCAGAGATACTTTTTGCTGCATATGGCCATAAGCTTTGAGGCAAACAACATAGTGGAATATTCATCAAAACCAATCGAGTTTTAGTGCTTAACAACAAATCTACCGCCACATTTAGTTGATCCCACCAATCTTTAATATCAACTTGACTAAGTTCCTTATTAGCAAGTGCAAAACCGATAGGTTCACACCCAATCAGAGCAACCTCATTTACAAACGGGAGATTAGTACGTATGTAGGTGCATAGATCAATTAAATTTTCTAATACAGGCTTAACCAAAACAATCCTTAACTGTATAGGTTGTTCATAATATTGAAGAACATAGAGACCTTCTAATGTTTCTTCAAAAGCTGAATGCTGCTGCACCACAAAATCATGTAAAAGATCTGCATGACCATATAGTGGGACAAGCCAATTCACTTTGGTTTTAAGATTAGATAACACTGATTCCGCTATCTGCGGGGTACTAAATAAACGACCATTCGTTAATACATCAATCTTGGTTGAAGGAAATTTATTATGAATGGTATCGATGATTAGTCTTAACTGTTCATCTAGTAGTAATGGCTCGCCACCCGTTAAACCAATATTCATCGGTTCATAGCTGAGATGATCAATAATTTCTAATGCTTGTTGTACTAACCATGAATCATCATGCTTGGTTGGTGGTTGAGAGCACATGATGCAGTAGTTATTGCATCTGTTGGTTAAGAATAAAGTATGGTGCGTATCACTTGCTCTCAAAAGTACACTTAAATTCTTTTTAAATGGGTCAATAGTAACTACATCATTTGATTTTAGTGCTTGTTGTTCTGGAATAAAAAGATTGTTTACACCAACCCTGTCGAGTAAGTCTGAGCTATAAATTGGGTAAAGATTATCTAGCCCGGCCTGAATATATCGATCAAAGATTTCAACTTCCTGGACATTAGTAACTGGCACTAGAATAGATTGATTAGGTAACCACTCTACATCCAAGTTATCAAGATTAAGTACCCTAAAGATTTGGGGGGTATGTTTTGTGACTGAGTCTAACTTTATTTTTCTCATCTTATCTACTTACTAAAGGCCCACTGGTTTGCTAACTTTCTAAACTTGTCAGAATTTTGGTATTTGTTAAATATCCAATCGAACAAACCCATATAACGCTTACAATGACTGGTTAAATGTGTTGGTGGAGTCATCGTTTTAAACTCGTTATAGGCACTGATAGGATCCGGCCCACAATACGGTAGATAAGCACATTGACTACAACTCGGATCAGCAAAATTTAAACTCGAAGTAATGATATTTCTTTGTAGATCAGAGTTTAACAATTGAGATAAAGGTTCACCAATTTTACCTAAGCGTAAAGAAGTATCCCCTGTTTCTTTTAGCATACGAGATTCATCACTAGGGTATACGTATCCATCATAGTTATAGACAATACACCCTAGTCCAGCACCGGATGGACTTTGGAGATCAATATAACCTTGATCAAATGGAGAAAGGATTTTGTTTAATAAAATTGCTGAATGAACTTCTATTAGTTCATATCCTCTATCATTCCAATGAATGACACGTTCCAATGCTTTCTCATAAAAATCTAAGAACTCAGCGTGAGTTGGGGCAAGTCGCTTTGAGTTCTTCTTAGCAAATCCATAATCACTCAAACCACGAATAAAAATATCCTTAAATCCTAATTGAACATATGCATCTACAATCTCACTAGGATAATTCAAGCTTTTACGTGTAGTCGTCATTAATGCAGAAACTGAGTCTTGGCCTAATTCTTGACGTGCTAGCTCTAAGCCTTCAATAGTTCTTTCATAAGCATCTCGATTAGCAATCGGTCTATTCTTATTATGTAAGTCTTCAAGACCATCAATACTTGTAGACAATACCACTTGATGTTCTTTGAAAAATAAACACATTTCAGAAGTTAACTGGTGCAATGTTGTAGTTACCACAAAACGAATAGATCTATTGTGCTCTTTGTTTTTTTCAGTAATGTATTCAATAGCAAATTTTACTAAATCATATTTGATTAGAGGATCCCCCCCTTGGAACTCAACTGTTAAAGTATCTGATGTACTTTCAAAGATAGTATCGCAGGCCAAGAGTAAATCTTTTCTGGAAATAGTGAACTCATCTCCTGCTTGTTGGCGACTGACTTGGCAGTAAGAACATGAGTGCATACATTGAATCGTCACAACAATAATATGGAGCGAAGTTCCTTCTAAAATTGTTGATTTTTTTGCATGTAACCTTGAAGTTAAAGCTCGCTTTGAACCAATAGCATTTTGACTCATCAGAAAAAATTTGGATTTCAATTTGAGATAGATATCCATATCTAATGATTCATCTTTAGCAATAATTTTTTTTAAATTATCCTGAGAAATAAACTCAAAATCGCCCGTAACACTTGTTATGAGATAATTCTCATCTGCCATTCGTTTAAAGTTAAATGGCATTAATTCCACATTTTTAAAAATCATTTTATTTACTTATACTTGCTAAAATAATTGCATCAACAAAAGACTTTTGTTGAGGACTAACTTGCTTATTTAACTCTTTACGTAATTTAAAATCATTTAAGAAATTAAGAATTAAATTTTTTTGATACGAATCTTCAACTTTAAAAAAGAAATGTTGAGAATCTAATCGTTCTACCTCGTATGTAATTGGGCAAAATCTCAATGCCTGTATGATTTCATCTAATGACATCTCAACATGAATATCAAAACCAAACTGAATTAATTTTTGACTCATTTCTCCCCCCCAAGAATGATAATTCTTATCTAATTTTCTAATAATACCTTATGTATTTGTATTTTGATGCAAGGTATAAAGAACATTTCATTATTGTGTAATTAAGGTCCGAATCAAAAACTGTTTTTTACGTAATGACAGCTTATGTGTCGCGAAATCCTAATAATGACAGCTTATGTGTCGCAAAAGTTGTCATTAAGTTTCACTGATGATGCCTAAGTATATGATTTTCTATTTTACCCAATGACAACTTATGTGTCGCATGACGCCTCAAAAATCCCGCCTTAATGGCGGGATTTTTTACATTAGATAGTTGTAACTTTAATCGTTCAAACTCAATAAAGAAAACCTCCCCGATAAATCGAAGAGGTTCATTATGTAATTTAAGTCAATCTAGATAAATTACTAATTAATTACAGGACGATCACACCCATTCCATTCACAATGTCATTATCCACAAATACTGTGTTTGCACCGAGCGTATATTGCGTCATCGTTACACCATTAATGGTAGATTCTATGCCTTTAATTGCACCGATCATTTGTACCTGATCATGCGAATCTCCAAAAATTTGCAGTGTATTTGATCCAGTAACTTCAAGAACATCAGCGGCAGTCAAGGTTAATTTCGAACCTTCTGCACCATTACCCAAATCGATACGTTCAATGTTGGTAATATTATTCGATGTCGTTAAATCTAAATCTATGCCACCCAATAGCGTTAAAGTATCTGTACCTACACCACCATCAATAGAAACAAAGCCAGTTCCTGAAATAACGATTACGTCATTGCCATTACCTGCATTGAAGGTATCCGCACCATTCCCATCAATCAGTAGGTCATTGCCGTCACCACCATTTAAGGTGTCATTTCCTGCCCCACCACGGATTAAGTCATTTCCAGAACTACCATTTAGCGTATCATCTCCATCGTAACCATAAAGACGCTCATGAATGGTGCCTGATGCACTATTATTTAATGTATCGTTTGCAGAAGTTCCTTGAATAATATCAGGATTACCTCCAGCCCCTAACAAGTTCTGTAGCACCTGAGCATTCAGCAATGACGAGAAACTGTCTGAATCTGTTGCACCGTAACTATCAGTTGCTGTCACAGTAAAACTACCCAAGGCACTCACATTCAAACCTGCAACCAAACTCAGTAAATTTACATCGGAATTGAGCTGAATCGTGGCTAATAATTCATTCACAGCTAAATTATCGATATTTCCACCATCTGCCGCTGTAATGGTTATTGTTGATGTTGCTCCTACAACACCCAATATCCCCGATGTATTGTTAATATGAATTTCGAGTCCCAAATCTGCTGCTAATTGAGCTGAAGCAGAGAAACTAAGACTTCCCAAATTCACTGTAAGTAGACCATTAAATTTTACTTCTACCGAACGCAAGTTTTGGTTTTGATCGACAGCAATAAAAGCCTGTTGATTCAAGTCAATGATGCCAAGCGCATCTACACCAATTAAGCCCAGTAAAGTCGCATCGGTAGCCTGTGCAATCGGTGCTACATTCGGTTGTGTTGAAGTCGATGGTGAAGTTGAGTCAAAGGTGATATTGGTTGAAGCAGTATCACCATCATTATCCACAATCACCACATCAAAAGATGAGGAACCATTTAAGTCCGTGTTCGTGGTTGCCTGATCTACCAAGAGGTTTCCATTTTTAAGTAAATTCGAAATAATCTCTTGTTGAGTGGTATAACTACCCACTAAATCTACATTGCTAAATGTAATGTGCTGATCGGAAGTTGTTGCAGGTGTTGCAGCCGAAAGCGTACCCGCAGTACTGATATAAAGAATTGTATTGGTGCCATCAAAGACAAAGTATAAATAATTTGCCAAGTTTCCAATACTTGTCCCCTTCGCCAATTCACCGACCAATAAGCCACGTAAATCCAGAATATCCCCTCCACCCGCAACAAGTTGCTTAGAAAAGTCAATAATGGTATCTACGGCTGGTGCTACAACAGTCCCCTGATCACCTTTCTCCCAAAGGAAGGTGTCATTGCCTGAGCCACCTGTCAGTGTGTCATTTCCTGTACCACCACTTAAAATATCGTTACCAGCACCGCCACTTAAAGTATCGTTACCAGCCCCACCACGAAGTAAATCATTCCCTTGGTTACCCGTTAAATTATCATTGCCTGCATAGCCGTATAAACGATCATCACCATTGGTGCCGTTGAGCGTATTTGTACCACTCGTACCCTCTACCACGCCTGCAGGGTCGTTACTCGGATCTAATAAACTTACACCAAGCAAATCAGTATAAGAGGTGGTTGATGTCACTGGTTGACTATCTGTTGCAGAAATAGAAATTGTCGGTGCTAGACCTAACGATACTAAATCCACACCATATTGATGAACGTAAACAGTTGCTAAAAACTCATTCAATTTAAAGTTATCAATTGGTCCACCATCTAGCGATGTAATGGTGAGTTTAGAATAGGACTGCGTCGTTACTAGCAGTAAATTGATAATATCATTCTCTTCTACAACCTTTATTCCAAACTCTGCCGCCATCTCAGCAGACCAATCTAATTTATAGTAATTTAAGACCCCAATACTAATGGCAGCACCCGCATTGACTACAACAGATTTAATATCGTTATTCGGATCAACCGCCGTTAAAAGTTGGTTGGTACCAATCCCAATCAAGTCTAAAGCCTCTGCATTTACCAGCCCTAACAGACTGGCTGATTTATTAATGCCCACAATTGGTGCTTGAGCTGCAGTTGTTATCGCTAATGAAGAATAACTGTAATGCCCCGTCAACATATCTACAACCAGAACTTCACCCGTACCTTTATTGATGGTTAACTCATCATTTACAGCATTAAAGCTATAGGTAATTGAACCCGCAGTTCCAGAAGCGGAAATTGAATCGGTTATAGATGAATAGGTTAGTGTATAACCATCAACCGAGATACTTTGTACATGACCATGATCTGCGCCATAACTTACAACTAAATCTCCTTCTATAGCCGCAGGTTGGACATCGACATTATGTATGGTATTAGGTGCGGCAATTGGTGAATCATCTTCAACATTAATGACTAAAGTTGAATTGGTTGTTCCAACAGCATCAGTAGAAGCAATGGTAAAACCAAGACCTAAAATGTTTTCAAGTGAACCGATTGAGTGGTCTAGCGGTTGTTTCAAGGTAAAGGTGTAAGCCCCAGAAGTTGAAAGTGTAAGTACCGCGACCTCTTTTCCTCCTGCTGTTCCTGTTAATGTATAAACGCCAGCCGTAATCGAACCATTCCAAGTCACTGGCTGCCCCTCAGACGTGATACCCGATGGACCAGTTACAGCCACATTAGTCAAATTACCAAGATTTAAAGTTCCAGTAATAGACGCCGAATTGGTTGTATCCACAGGATTACCCACTGCGTCGGCATTTGCACCTGCAAGCCCTTCTTCTGAGACAGTAATAGTGACTACATCTCCTTTGGCAGTATCACTATCGATTGCAAAATTGGAAGAAACATCAAAACCAGACGAAGTAACGATGCTTCCATCTTTAACAGCATCTTGTCCAATGGTAACCACACCAGTAATTGTATTTAAACTTACACCCGTTGGAGCTGGATCATCAAAGTACCATGTACCATCTGGTGCTTGTAATACTGTCACTATTTGTGAATTATTATTTTCATCTGTAAAAGTAATGTCTTGATGGACATTATCTGCGCCTGGAGTCACAGTGACTGAACCATCATCCAATGCAACCACATCGGGCTGATCTGCAGTACTTGGTGTCAAATCATCTGAGTATGCTGTACCACTGTCTTGAGCTGTATTACCCAACGAGTCTGTACCAATAGAAGTGACAAGACTACCATCTTTTACTGCATCACGGCCTAGACTGACGACACCAGTTGTACTGTTGATACTAACATTTGATGGGATTGTATCTAGAGTCCATGTCCCATCAGATGCTTTAGTCGCAGTTAAAGTTATATTGACATCGAGTTCATTGGTGTAAGTGATAACCTGCTGAATATTATCAGTACCAGGTACAATACCGACAGAACCACCCGACACTGCAATCACATCTGGTGCATCAGCTACAGTATCAATAACCACATCTTGATTACTACTAGCAGTATTCCCTGCTGTATCTGTGACCGTAGCCACCACCGCATAGGTCGCATCGGCCAAGGTGGTGCCTGTCAGGTCTAAGGTCCAGTTGCCTGAACCATCAACTGTGAGGCGTGAATCGGCGGTGGTGTAGGTGGTCGCACCTACCGTTACACTAAGGCTGTTGCCATCAGCCAGATCGACCGTGCCTTTAAACAACAAGGTATTGTCATTGGTGATGAAGTCACTGTTGGAACTGCCAGTGTCATTGGTGATTGAGTCGAAAGTAACGGTTTGACCGTCGTTGTCCGTGTCGATCTTGGTATCAATCACCACGTTCTGGCTGGTGCTGCTGGCGGTATTCCCTGCTGTATCTGTGACTGTAGCCACCACTGCATAGGTCGCATCGGCCAAGGTGGTGCCTGTCAGATCTAGCGTCCAGTTGCCTGAACCATCAACTGTGAGGCGTGGATCGGCTGTAGTATAGGTGGTCGCACCTACCGTTACACTAAGGCTGTTGCCATCCCCCAGATCGACCGTGCCTTTAAACAACAGGCTGTTGTCATTGGTGATGAAGTCGTCTGCGGTACCAGTATCATCGGTGATTGAGTCGAAAGTGACGGTTTGACCGTCGTTGTCCGTGTCGATCTGGGTATCAATCACCACGTTCTGGCTGGTGCTGCTGGCGGTATTCCCTGCTGTATCTGTGACCGTAGCCACCACTGCATAGGTCGCATCGGCCAAGGTGGTGCCTGTCAGATCTAGCGTCCAGTTGCCTGAACCATCAACTGTGAGGCGTGGGTCTGTAGCGAGGTAAGTGGTGCTGCCGACTTTTACACTGAGGCTATTACCATCAACCAGATCGACCGTGCCTTTAAACAGCAAGGTATTGTCATTGGTGATGAAGTCACTGTTGGAACTGCCAGTGTCATTGGTGATTGAGTCGAAAGTGACGGTTTGACCGTCGTTGTCCGTGTCGATCTGGGTATCAATCACCACGTTCTGGCTGGTGCTGCTGGCGGTATTCCCTGCTGTATCTGTGACCGTRGCCACCACTGCATAGGTCGCATCGGCCAAGGTCGTGCCTGTCAGGTCTAAGGTCCAGTTGCCTGAACCATCAACTGTGAGGCGTGGGTCTGTAGCGACGTAAGTGGTGCTGCCGACTTTTACACTGAGGCTGTTGCCATCCCCCAGATCGACCGTGCCTTTAAACAGCAGGCTGTTGTCATTGGTGATGAAGTCGTCTGCGGTACCAGTATCATCGGTGATCGAGTCGAAGCTCACGGTTTGACCGTCGTTATCCGTATCGATCTGGGTATCAATCACCAGATTTCTACTAATTGAATTACCAGTATTCCCCATTGTATTGGTCACTGTTGCCACTACCGTATAGCTACCATCGAGTAATGCTGAACCCGTTAAATCCAGCGTCCAGTTGCCTAAACCATCGATTGTGAGGCGTGGATCGGCGGTGGTGTAGGTGGTCGTACCTACCGTTACACTGAGGCTGTTGCCATCATCCAAATCGACCGTGCCTTTAAACAGCAAGGTATTGTCATTGGTGATGAAGTCACTGTTGGAACTGCCAGTGTCATTGGTGATCGAGTCGAAGGTTACAATATCCCCATCACCATCCTTATCCACTTTTGTATCAATCACCACGTTCTGGCTGGTGCTGCTGGCGATATTTCCTGCTGTATCGGTGACCATAGCCACCACTGCATAGGTTCCATCAAGCAAGGTGGTGTCAGTCAGGTCTAGGGTCCAGTTGCCTGAACCATCGATTGTGAGGCGTGGATCGGCAGTGGTGTAGGTGGTCGCACCTACCGTTACACTGAGGCTGTTGCCATCCCCCAGATCGACTGTGCCTTTAAACAGCAGGCTGTTGTCATTGGTGATGAAGTCGTCTGCGGTACCAGTATCATCGGTGATCGAGTCGAAGCTCACGGTTTGACCGTCGTTATCCGTATCGATCTGGGTATCAATCACTACATTCTGGGTGGTAGTACTTTTACTGTTGCCTGCACTATCGGTCACTGTTGCCACAACCGCATAGGTTCCATCAAGCAAGGTCGTGCCAGTCAGGTCTAAAGTCCAGTTGCCTGAACCATCAACCGTTAAACGTGGGTCTGTGGCAAGGTAAGTGCTGCTGCCGACTTTCACGCTTAAAGTATTGCCATCAGACAGATCGATGGTACCTTTAAACAACAAGGTATTGTCATTGGTGATGAAGTCACTGTTGGAGCTGCCAGTATCCGTGGTGATCGAATCAAAGGTCACGGTGTAGCTTGTAACATCTAAACGTGCGGTATCACTATCGCTCGCAGTATTGTCGAATTGATCTGAACCCACAGCAGTAACAACACTACCATCTTTTACAGCTTCTATTCCTATGGTCACAACACCCGTTGCAGGATTAATACTCACGCCAATTGGTGTGCTATCTAAACTCCAAGTTCCGCTTGCACCTTTGCTTGCTGTTAAAGTCACGGCGTTATTAGATTCATCCGTATAGCTAATCACCTCCTTGACATTATCTGCACCAGGCGTGACTGTAACTGCCCCCCCAACCAGCGCCACAACATCAGGTGCATCTGCTGAAGTTGGGGTGCTATCATCTATCTTCGCTGTATCGCTATCAGTAGCCGTATTATTGCTAGAGTTAGTGCCCGTAGAAGTCACTATACTGCCATCTTTCACGGCATCCATCCCGATCGTCACTAAGCCTGTTGATGAATCAATACTTACCCCTGTTGGTGTTGTGTCTAAGCTCCATTTACCATCCGAACCCTTTGATGCCGTTAAGGTCACGGCATTATTAGATTCATCAGTATAAGTAATCACTTGTTTAACATTATTTGAACCTGGTTTAACTGTAACTACACCACCATTTAAAGCCACCACATCTGGTTTATCCGCAGATGGGGAGGGTGTCCCGCCACCGCCACCTCCTCCTCCAGCCGCAGCTAAACCAACCAGAGGAATTAAAGCCAGTAACCAATACGGGTTAAACTCATAGGATGCCGAAGTTAAAGGCTCTCCGCCCAAGGCTTGCCCAACACTCACTTGATCAGCCAGCATACTGACCGCATGCTGCTGTGCACCTGTTTCAGGTACATAAGCGTAATAACTACCATTTTCATGCAGACCAATAAGCAGATTGGTCGTAGTCCCATCAGTTCCGTAATAACCTTGAATAATCAGATCAGGATCAAGTGCGTTAACACCATCATCTTCAAAACCGATATATAGATCATTACCTACACGTTGAATTTTGATATTTTCTGGCGCAAATTGAGTTGCATCATCAATCAACTCGTAATTAATGCCCTTTTGCGCCTGAATCGTCACAGGCTGATCGTGAGTTTTAGTAACTTGCAAAGCCGAAATAATGGTTTTCGCATCATGTAATTTTATAGTGACTGTTTGATTTGGCATTTTATTTGTCCTTTTCTTATAACTTGTTTTTTAAATTGTGAATAAATATAGAACAATGTTTATTCAGCTTTCATTCCATAGGTCACAATTTCTACCCGTCGGTTGGGCAAGTTACATTGCTCACGTGCTGCTTTATCCTTGGCATATTTCTGATCACAATCACTCACCACAAGCTCTTGCTCTCCACGCCCTTCAACCAAAATATTCTTTTTCACTGCTCCATCTTGAACTAACAGTGCTCGTACTGTTTCTGCTCTACGCTGTGCAAGTTGCTGATTTGAATGATCCGACCCAACAGGGTCTGTATATCCAATAACAGCAATATGGCTAATGGTTTCTTGATCCTGCGTAATTTCATTAGCGATTGCTGCAACTTCTTTGCGGCCTTGAGAAGGCAAATCATCTGGACCAGACTTTGCATAATCGAATAAAGTACTGGCTTGTAAGGTGTATTTTTTGAGTACTGGTTTAACAGGCACTTGAACATAAACAGGCTGTGCACATTCCTCAATCTCTTTTACACGAGACACTGTCCCAACCGCCTCTTTCAACTTTGGTAGCAGCGATTGGGCTTGTGCCTCAGTAAGCTCTTGGACTTGTATTGCCTGATTACTACCATCAACCAATCTGAAATATTGTGTCGCACCGTCTGTAAGTGATTGCGTAGAGTTCAATCGACGTGCATTGGTATAGTTCACAGCACTTTGCGTGTAAATTGCACTCATACGAATAGGACGTGCACATAATTGCATTGCTTTAAATGAATCAGGCAATAATGAAGTTAAATAATTCCCTTCAACGAATATATTCGCTGCTGGCCCTTTTAATCCATCTTTATCACGAATAAATACAACTTGCGTATGACCTTCTTTAATCATCTTGGGCTGTAAGTAAGGTTTTGAACCGAATTGATTCCAATGTTCAAAGGGGGGCTTTTTATTTGCAGTTGAACATCCAACCCAAAACAATGAACACCCAACCATTAATATTAATCTTTTAACACTCATAATACCCACCTCTTTTATTTCTATTTCATTTTCCCACCCCTTAAACCAAAGGGATTTATTTTTATTCCAAAAAACCCTTAAAAAAATTAAGAGTTTATGTGATAATTATTTATAATACATATTTAAAAGAATATAAAAAAAAGAAAAAAAAACAAGAGTATTAATTGTATTTTTAAAAATAATGTGAACTGTTTCACATATTTTTCAGATGAATAAATTATATTTTTATACTAATTATTTTTTGAATAAAGATTAGACAGTTTAACATTGTAAATATGATCTAAAAATCAATACCATATAATATATATTGCAAATATATATTAATTCATTAAAACGATAAGTGATTAAACCTATTATGGCCCATTTATTTTAATAACAAAAACCCTATTAAAATATAGAGTTTCTGCCAACAGAATATATTTATCTCTCTTGCAAAGCTTGCTTCATTCGAGTGATTGGTTTTATTAAATATTGAAATATAGTTTTTTCTCCCGTCTTTACATCCACACTGGCAATCATGCCGGGAATAATCGGCATGGTTTTACCATTTTTATCGGTTAGTGAGTTCTGGTTTGTTTCAACCAAAATACGGTAGTACGCCTCATCTGGATTTAAATTCAGTTCACTAGGTCGTGTTTTATCTCTTAATGTATCAGGGCTAATTAAAGTCACTTTGCCCTCTAAGCCACCATATAAGGCATAGTCATAAGCGGTCACTTTTACAATCGCGCCAAGCCCAGGGTGAACAAATGCAACATCTTGAGGGCGGATATAAGCTTCAACCAATAATTTGTCATTGAGCGGTACAATTTCCATAATGTCTTGTCCAGCCTGTACTACACCACCCACTGTATTAATCTTGATATTTTTAACAATCCCTCTTAAGGGTGCGCGAATAAGTGAACGATCTACAGGGTCTGCACGCATTGCCATATTTTCTTTGGCTTGAGCCAATTCGGACTCGACTCGAACCAACTCATTATTGGCATCTGCAGCATATTGATTTCGCTTTTCATTTATTTGCAAAGCCAAATCAGAAGATTGACGTCGCATACGTAGCAGCTCAACTTCGGACATCACACCCTCTGCCACCATGGGTGACGTAATTGAAATTTCACGATCCAACATGGCTTTACTGGTTTGCAACCCAGCAACAGCATCATCGACTGCACGACGACGTGCAACATACGCTGCGCGTTCACGATGTTTTAAAGATTCACGAATTCCATTGGGAAACTGGATTTCCGTTCCATAAGATTCCGCTCTTAAACGGGCAGACATTGCTTCCAGATTGGCAACTTTTGCCTCACTCTCTCTTAAAATGGCAGAACTTCGGGTATCATCGAGACGAAGTAAAATTTGTCCTTTTTCAACAATATCTCCTTCTTTCACCAGCATTTCCTTGATGGTTCCTGGGTCTAAACTTTGCAGAATTTGTTCGCGACTGGTTGGAATAACACTACCTTGACCACGTGTCACCTCTTCTACATGGCTGTGATACGCCCAAAAAACAAACACAATCAAAAACACAAAGAGCAACCCAATTGTCAAAAACAAACCCGTATGCCTTTCCGTTTGTAAGGCAGCATTCAAGTCATTTAACAATTTCAGGTCTTTCGACTGAACCCGATCTGCGGGTGGGTTTCGATATTCTTCCATATGCCTCACTTACGTTGATGCCGCTTTACTACACACGACTACTCAACATTTATTTTTTCTAATTGTGTAGTGTTAGGGTGATTCTGCACTGTCGATACATGATCTGGTTTGATCACAATGGTGCGACCTTCTTTTTGCCCCGCAGCCACAGCAGAACTTGTTTGCCCTGTTGCAACCGTAGAATTCTGTTGTGTTGTCGGTTTGGTCTGCTCATTTAAAGCAAGTTTTTTCAGCACTTCATCTCTGGGGCCATCCATGACCACCTGTCCTTGGTCAATGACAATAACCCGACTCACAATGCTCAGAACTTGGGTCCGATGCGTCACCACCAACAAAGTTTTGTCTTTACACCATTGATGCAATGCCGTTAGGGTTTGTCGTTCAGTTAACTGATCCAAACCATTGGTCGGCTCATCCAATAACACCACACGTGGAGAACGCAATGTTAATCGAGCCAACGCTATAATTTGCTTCTGTCCACCCGAAAGCCCCAAACCATCTTCACCTAAAGGCATGTCTAAACCACGCGGATGATTTTGAATTAAACTGTCCAGACCAAATCGTTTCAATGCCAATAACAACTCTTGATCTGTAGAAAAACCATCTTGTCGTGACAAATCCAAGTTTTCACGTAATGTCCCCAGAAAAAGACGTGGTGCTTGTCCTAATAAAGCAACCTGATTACGTAAATAATTAGGGTCCAACTGACGTAAATCCACACCATCCAGTGTGACATTTCCCTCCAGTGGTTCAAACATGCCACTGGCGAGCTTTAAAGTTGTCGTTTTACCGCTGCCGATTTTCCCGAGTATTCCCACCTTTTCACCGGGTGCGATATTCAAATTTAAGCCCTTAAGTACAGGAGGAATATCTTTTTGATATTTAAAACACACGTTTTGAAATTTAAGCTCGCCATTGACCCGATCTAAGCTGATATATTGCCGATCTGGATGACGTTCAATTTTACGCTCAATAATGCTTTGCAGCCCTTGTAGGCCAATTTTGGCTTGTTGAAAACGAATCGCTAAACTCGAAATTTGCGCCAATGGTGCCAATGCACGCCCAGATAAAATGACCGACGCAATCAAAGCCCCCATGGTAATTTTATGGTTTGGATCTGGACTGTGAATGAGATAAGTTCCAACAATCACCAAAATCACGGTATTTAATTGCTGTATGGCAACAGAAAAATTAACCACAAAGTTACTCAAATCACGAGTTTTGGTACTCGAGGCCGCATTTTTAGCAGTGTAATAATCCCACTTTTGCTGTGCCCAACTGGTTGCATTATTGGCTTTTAATGTTTCAATCCCTTCTATCGCCTCTACCGCCAAACCTTGGCGCTGCGAGGACTCTTTCATTGATTCACTGATATATCGCGCTAAAGGTCTTTGTGAAAGCAGACCAACCAACATCACGATTGGAATTAAAATTAAAGGAACCATTGCCAGCGTCCCGCCAATCATCCAAATTACAGTAATAAAAAGTAAAAGGAATGGTAAATCGACCAACACCAATAAACTGGCACTGGTCATGAACTCCCGCACAGATTCAAATTCACGCAGATTATTGGCATAAGAACCCGATGACACAGGGCGTTCTGCCAAATCCAAACTCATCACCCGACGAAAAATGGCCGAACTAATAATTAAATCGGCCTTTTTACCTGCAATATCAGTTAAATGCCCACGAATCATTTTTGCGGCGAACTCAAAGCTTATTGCCAAAATTACCCCAATACTGAGCACCCAAAGGGTTTCATAAGATTTATTCGGGATAACGCGATCATAGACATTCATGACATAAAGCGAGCTGACCAATGCCAAGAAATTAATGATAAATGTCGCTAAGATGACTTGCGAATAATAAGCCCGAAAACGCCAAATGACCTTCCAGAACCATGCTTTAGGTAAGTGATATTCTGGCAATTCAGAACGTAAGTCACTGGCTAATTTCGGTTTAATAAACCAACAGTATCCCAAGTACAATGCGGATAGTTGCGCATGATCAATTCTTTGCTTTAAACCATCAATTTGTTGCAACTCATAAACTCGATCTGCCCCACTACCATAAATTTGAGTAATGACAGCGGCTTCATTTTGCTGCAAAACAATGACCACAGGTACAGCCAATGCAGGAATTTCATGTAGTGCTTTTTTACTTAAGGTATTTTCAAAACCATGGCTTTTTAAGATTTCAACTAAAGAGGGATAATTGACATTTAAATTTTCGTCATGCGTCACCTGTGCCATCAAGGTCGCGACAGGTAAAGGGCTTCCCAACAGTCGGGTAGCCAAGGCAATATGCTCTATTATGGATTTCATTCTCTTTATGTCATCCTATTCTAATTACTTGACCTTCAAGTCATTACATATGATCCACATCCGCTTTTGGATCAGCAGTCTTTATTGTTACTGCCTCGCCCAATTGCTAATGTTGGCTTGAGCACGCAAATAAGCCAACGCTGCCATTCGATAATCATTCTGTGCCGTCACATAAGCCATTTCGACCCCAGCCAATTCGTTATAGGCATTCAGCACATCAATCAGACTTTTACGTGCAATTTTGAATTGCTTTTCGTTGTCACTGACCACTTTACGGGATGCTAAAATTTGCTCCTGCGAAATATTCATTTTTTGCTGACTTTGAAACATATCAATTTCTGCAGTACGTGCACGCTCCTCAATATCCCGCTGAATTTGATCAAGTCGTGCTTTAGCTGCCACCGCAGATTGCCCACTTTGTTCAACAGAATATTTCGCTCCGCGGTTCAACACATCCCACGACATATTCAAATACACTTCACGGTCTTCTGTGGTCACATTGCCTTCCAAGTTAATACTTGGATAACGCTTTGCTTTACGATATTTCACTTCAGAACGAATACTGTCTAACTCCGCTTCCTGAGCCAAATAAGAAGGATGTTGCTTAACTTCTTCCAGTTGATAACGTGATATAAATTGCGATGGTGCCAGACCGATAAATGGATCTCTTAGCGTGTCTTGATCAATCACTTCCGGTGAATATTTTTTTAGATGACTCAGTGCAAAGCCCAATTCACGCTGCAAACTAGTGATGGTATGCTCGACCTGCATTTGGCGAGCACGTGCTTGTGTAAGCTCTGAACGACGACCTGCATCATATTGCACAATCACACTAATATCTTGCGTAAACTTATTGTGACGCTCCAAACTTCGCATCTGTACAGCCAGTGCTTCATGTGCATTTAGAGCTTTTAAATATTCAGAACCAATGTTGTAACCTAGCTCTTCCGCGGTCTCATCAATTTTTTGTTCAAAATATTGAGATTTTTTTTCATCACGATCTACCTGAGCACTAATTGCACCAAAGGAATATAAATTCAGGCTGCCTCTCACCCCTGGTGTAAAATCTTCACTCGCATAGTCATATCGACTCTCGTGAGATTGATCCAGAATTTGATTAGCCGTCAAAGCTAAGGTTGGATAATGTAGCGATTTTGACTCTTTGACCTTACTTAACGCGGCTTCTTGATTGGCTTGTGCTTCCAACATCATTGGGTCTTGCTCCAAAGCTGTTTTTAACAACGTCTGTAACTGAACCGCATAAACCGAACTACTACATAATAATGTGATCAATAAAGTAATTCTTTTATGCCAAGTCATTTGTTGTACTTGTTTATTTCGTATTCTCATATTTTTACTTTAGATGTTTCTTATACACACAGAACACTGTCACTTGTATTTCAAAGTAATATTAGCAATTAAATTCAATAAGTTAATTAAAGTTTCACAAAGTAACACATGATAAAATTATTAAGTTATTATTAACAATAATAAAAATCAGACAGCTGTATTTCTTATTCGACAAACATATTAAAATAAATTTAATAAATATAGAGGAATTGATTTACACAAAAAATGAGAACCAGTTAGCTAAAAAAATAATATTTATATTTTTTATTCATATAAATATTAATTATACATTAATTAATATATTATTAGTTTTACTTATTTTTTAAACAAAACTTATCAATATGCAAAACCAAGTATCTTGGCACACATTATTTGTTACAAATAAACCAACTAAAACACTCAACTTTAACAATCAAATACATCACTTTTATAGTTTTAAGTCTTTTATTATGCTGCACTGAATACAATAAAATTGAATTTTAAGAAGCACCATCCCCTTTTCTTGGTATATGCACATAATTGAACTGTTCTCATATCAATACACCCAGCAGCTTAGCCCATATAGACATTAAAAAAGCCACCTAAAAGGTGGCTTTTCTTTCAGCAGCGCTGAACATCAACAATTAACCAAGTTTCTTAGAAACATAGTCAATTGCAGATTGAACTGTAGTGATTTCGTTAGAATCTTCATCAGGGATAGTGATGTCGAAATCATTTTCGAAAGACATTACAAGTTCAACTAGGTCTAGAGAGTCTGCACCCAAGTCATCCATAAAAGATGCTTCGTTTTTGATCTCTTCTACTTTAAGACCCAATTGTTCTGCAACCGCTTGTTTAACGCGTTGTTCGATATCGCTCACAGGAATTCTCCTCATTGCTTGTGGCGTTTTTAAATGCCATCAGTTTAATTGAAACTTTAATTTTTTGAAAGTTAATCCATGAGCTAATTAGCTCATGTATAAACCACCATTTACGTGTAAAACCGTACCTGTAATATAACTTGCCTTCTCAGAAGCCAAGAAACTTACAGCATTCGCGATATCTTGTGGTTCACCTAAACGTTGAAGCGCCACTTGATCACTCATTTTTTTACGAATTTCTTCGCTTAACTGTTCTGTCATTTCAGTTGCAATGAAACCTGGTGCAACTGAATTTACAGTAATTTGGCGGCTACCCATTTCTTTTGCAAGACTACGGCTAAATGCCTCAATCCCTGCTTTAGCAGCTGAATAGTTTGCCTGGCCTGGGTTTGCGAAATGTGCAACCACTGAACTAATATTAATGATTCGTCCAAAACGCGCTTTGGTCATGCCTTTAAGAACACGTTTTGATAAGCGGTATACCGCTTTTAGATGAATATTGAGAATGTCATCCCAATCATCTTCAGACATACGCAACAACAAATTATCTTTGGTAATCCCTGCATTATTTACAAGTGCAAGAACTGGACCATAATTTTGTTCGATATCTGTAACCAAAGCATCAATTGCAGTGCCATCACGGACATCTAGCACTTTACCTGCACCATTTTCACCAAATGCTGCTGATAATTTTTCTGCACCAGAGTCAGAAGTTGCTGTACCTACTACAAAATAACCGTCTTGAATGAGCTGTTGAGCGATGGCAGCGCCAATCCCTCGACTCGCGCCTGTCACTAATGCAACTTTACGTTCTTGTGTCATGCAATTTTCCCTTCCGCCACTAAAATGGCATTCAGCGCATCCTCCACACGACTTTTCGTATCGATTGGGAATGCTTTTTCTATATTCGGCAAACGTTTCGCAAGATTGGCAAGGACATTACCAGGACCACATTCAACAATATATTGTATGCCCTGATCTTGCACAGTCTGCATTGTCTTTGTCCACTGCACCGACTGGTACAGTTGCGCAGTCAATGCCTGACGTAATTGCGCTACATCCGTCGCGATTTCCGCGTTGACATTTTGTATTACAGGAATGCTAGGTAGCTCAATGGCAGTTTGTTCCAAAGCATGCGCGAATTGCTCAGCAGCAGGTTTCATCAGCGAACAATGTGATGGAACTGATACCGGAAGTGCAATTGCCTTGCCAGATTGTTCTTTTGCAATCGCCATTACTGCTTCTACTGCGGCCTTATCACCCGCAATCACTACCTGACCTTGTGCATTATAGTTCGCAGCTTCTACTGAACCCTGACCCTGCGCTGAAACTTCAGCACACAGCTCAAGAACTTTGGCATCTTCTAGACCCAAAATAGCCGCCATTGCACCCTGACCTTGCGGTACAGCACTTTGCATAAGTTTGCCACGTAAGTTGACTAACTTAACAGCATCGCCCAAGGACATTGCACCTGCAGCAACCAAAGCACTGTATTCACCTAATGAGTGACCAGCAAGATATTTAGGCACTACACCACCCAACTCTAACCAAACACGCCATAAAGCAATACTGGCTGTCAGTAATACAGGTTGAGTAAATTCAGTTTGGTTTAAGCCTTCACCGCTTTGGGCAATATGCCACAAATCAAAACCTAGGGCTTCAGAAGCTTCCGCGAAAGTATCACGAACACCACTAAACTGTTCAGCAAGTTCAGCCAGCATGCCGACTTTTTGCGAACCTTGACCTGGAAACACAAATGCAGTTTTTGTTGCTTGAGCTGCTTGTTCAAGTGGTCTAGCAGACATATAAAAAATCCTTTATGTAGTCACTGCTCATTCATGGATCGGAAATTTAACACTTAATTTTGTTTTTGGTAATTGCGAAATACAACAAAAATTAAAGACAAAAAAAAGGGAGCTTACGCTCCCAATTTTTTCACTAAGCTTATCACTTAATGCTTCATCAATTATTCAGCAGATGCTTTAGCGAATAATTGACGACCACGGTAGATACCATCTTTAGATACGTGGTGACGACGGTGAGTCTCGCCAGTAGCTTGGTCTACAGTTAATGCATTCTCGGTTAAAGCGTCATGTGAACGGCGCATGTCACGGCGAGAGCGACTTTTACGGTTTTGCTGAACGGCCATGATGGCTCCTTACAAATCGAAAAATATGGATCAGAACAAATTCAGTTGTCTTATACGGAAGAGTATAACACAAAAATTAGTTAAGTTTACCCTTCAAACTTGCCAAAACATCAAACGGGTTATCCCGCTTCTCTTCGACAAGCTCTTCAATGGCAGGTTGGTGCTTATGTTCACAAGCATCATGCTTAGCAGACAAAGGCATCAACAATAACAATTCATCTTCTATCAGAGACAGTAAATCAGCCGTCGCAGGTGCATCATAGCTACCTTTCGTCGTTGCTTCACTTTCACCTAAGACGATGAAATCAGCATCCTCATCCAAGCGCTCTATCAGTGACTCATCATCCACTAGAGCTAGATGAAAATCTGAAACGAGTTCAATGTTTACCGTGCCTAAACAGCGTTGGCATTCCATTGGAACCTGCGTTTCAACGTGACCATCTAGCCATACAATGCGATGATACGCATCCATTGATAGCTTACAGTCTATGTTAATCAATTGATCATCAATTGATCCAACAGCTTCACGAGCGATACGAGCAAAGCGAGACAATGGCAGGGTACCTGACCATGTAAAGCCTTGTTCAGCCCATTTAAACGGCTCAATCTGTGCCGGAAAGGTATTTGCTGACATAATTAAGGCGGCAATTCTACAAATTCATCAGTACTCTGTCAAAGATTAAGATACAATTTTGTACTTATTTAGACAGACCATTTTGGATAACACAGTCATGCATCTGTTGCAGCCGCAAACAGAAGTGAATAAAAAATCACTTATTAGCACACTTTCAACTGTTCATTTTGACATTTCACCAGACCAAGTGCAACGTTTGGAATGGGCGAATTTACAGACAGAAACTGAACAAGTTGACTGGCTCATCTTACACTTTAATTACTGGTTTTCCCACCTTAATGTGAATTTGATTCGCGGCGAACATGAACCTGAATATTTTCCAGCGACGCAGCAACAGCCTGCACGTATTCAATTTGCTCACGGTTTCTTTAATAGTGCATTACATGAAATTAGTCATTGGAGCATTGCGGGTGAACAACGTCGCCTACTCCCCGATTTAGGCTATTGGTATGCCCCTGATGGTCGCACACAAGAACAACAAGCTTTATTTGAGCAAGTGGAAATTAAACCTCAAGCCATTGAATGGATGTTTGCCAAAGCCTTTGGACGTAAATTTCGGGTTTCACTCGACAATTTGACAGGTGAAGGCGGTGATGGTTCAACTTTTAAAGATCATGTATATGCACAAGTTCAGCGTTATTGCTCTGGAGAAATGACTCTACCACGAGATGCAAAATACTTTATTGACTGTATCTGTGCTTGTACGAGAAGTGGCAAAAGATTACAAAGTGGCGAGTTTCAACGCGAAATGCTGGACTAATTACAGAAATTCATCAAAGTTACATGACAACATGTTGTAATTTCAGCAGATAATATCTAAAAAAATCAGGAGAAAAATATGTTGCACTTAAGAATACATCCTGATAATCCACAACCGCGCTTAATCAGCCAGGCAGTGGAGCGCATTCGTGCGGGTGATGTGGTGGTTTATCCAACGGATGCGGCTTATGCGATTGGATGTCAGATTGGAAATAAGAATGCCATGGAGCGTATTTCTCAGATCCGTGGCTTAGGACCCAAGCATCAGTACGCGATTATTTGTTCAGACTTATCCGACATTGCCACCTATGCCAAAGTCGATAATGCCATGTATCGTTTACTGAAAAATAATACCCCTGCCGTGACCACTTTCATTTTACCAGCCACCAGCGAAGTACCTAAACGCTTAATGCACCCGAAAAAGAAAACCATTGGTCTGCGCATTCCAAGTAATCCAATATGTCAATTATTACTCAAAGAATTAGGTGAGCCACTGCTGACCAGTACGCTGATTTTACCGGGTATTGACGATCCTTTAGATGACCCCTATGAAATTGAGATGCAACTTGAAAAACGCATAGATGTCTTTATTGATGGCGGTTTAGGTACTTTAAGCACCACCAGTATTGTAGATTTATCAGGAGAGAGTCCTGTTGTGATTCGTAAAGGCGTAGGTGATGTGAGTGCTTTTGAATAAATTCAACTCTCAGGGTTGGGGGGCTTAACCCCTCCCCCAATCCATTTATTAACGTTTATGCTCTTGTTTTATCTTAATTTTATAATTTTTCTATTCCTAATTTTTTTTACATGATGATTTCAACGTTCATCACAAAAATAAATACCCCATATTTATTTTCATACTTTTTTGTTATTTGAACCTCCAAGTAATTTATTCATCTCTTAATATGCATTACACTAAGGCCTATTAAAATTATGTATTTTTTAATCACCTCTACTTTCTCCCCTAAGTACTGATTCGAAAACACATAATCATGCCTTTGAAAATTCGCGTGGCCAATAACTGTAATGAATCAATCCGTCCCTAATGCTATGGAAGAAACGCCGCACATCCGTGTTCTAGATGAATGGCAAGACTCCATCCCTGAGGATTTATATATTCCTCCTGCCGCATTTGAAATTCTCTTGGAGCATTTCGAAGGACCACTCGACTTTTTAATTTACTTAATTCAAAAAAATGGCTTCGACTTATTACAGTTAGATATTGCCCCCATTGCGGCTCAATATCTTTCTTACATGGATGCCATGAAGTCACTAAATATTGAGCTAACTGCTGACTATATGGTGATGGCGGCCTTATTGGCTGATTTAAAATCCCGTTTATTACTGCCAAAGCCTACCAGTATTGCCGTTGAAAAGGACCCGAAACAAGAACTGATTGATCGGCTAGAAACTTATCTTCGCGTGAAACAAGCGGCTGAGCGTTTGGGCCAAATGAGTATTTTAGAACGAGATACTTTTCAGACCAATGTCAGTCTGGGCGATGTCGCAGTCCATCATGATGGCTTTTCCGTCAATCTATTGCATGATGCTTTGTTTTGCGTGTTTAATCGCCCAGAGCCAGTGACCCATAAAATTGAGCAAGAACCAGTATTGCTTGAAGAACGAATTGCATTTATTGAAGAAAAGCTGCAAGCCGGTGAAGTTCTCGATTTTATTGAATTACTCAAACCCAGTCAGGGTCGTATGGGCGTGGTCGTGACTTTCATGGCCGTGCTGGAACTGACACGTCAACAACGCATTCAAATTATTGGTTCAGGTATAGAGGCGCCACTTAGTGTCCAAGGAGCACACGTATGAGTGAAGCGGATCTGTTTTCTCAATCAGAAATTCAACATGAAATGCTGATGCAACTGGAAGCCATTATTTTTGCGAGTGATGCGCCTGTTTCTTTGGCACGTCTGAAAGAAGCCTTTCAAGATCAATATTCCAAATCTGAACTGCGCCAGCTGATACAACAACTCATGGTTTTACAACACGGTCGCTCGATCGAACTGGTAGAAACTGCACAAGGTTTCCGCTTTCAAGTACGCGCTAAGTATCGTCAGATTATTAGTCAAACGTGGCCTGAGCGTCCAACACGCTTATCGCCTTCTCTGCTCGAAATTCTAGCGGTGGTGGCTTACCATCAACCCGTGACTCGTGCAGACATTGAACAAATTCGCGGAGTCTCGAATAATAGTCAAATATTAAGAACTTTGTTCGACTGGAACTGGATTAAAGAATCTGGTTTTAGGGAACTCCCTGGAAGACCCGCGTTGTTAGTTACAACGCCACAGTTTTTAAATGCTTTTGGCCTAACATCCATTGGTCAATTGCCTCCCCTACAGGATGCCAAGGAAGCTTTTATGGCTCTCGATGCGCAAGCACCGAGGTCTTAAATAGGTGAACTGTTGATGATAATTTCTAAGGTTATGCTGTCATGAGTGAAAAATTGCAAAAGGTGCTCGCACGAGTTGGTCTCGGCTCTCGCCGTTATATGGAAGAAGTGATTGCTGCTGGTCGCGTGAGTGTCAACGGTCAAGTTGCCCAAGTAGGCGAACGTATTGAGCCAGGCGATGAGCTTCGCATCGATGGTCGTAAAGTGCAGTTCCAAATTGAAGACGAAATTCGCCGTCGTGTTTTAATTTACTACAAACCAGAAGGTGAAATTTGTTCACGTAACGATCCTGAACAACGCCCAACCGTGTTTGATAACTTGCCGAGCATTACCAATGATCGTTGGGTGATGGTGGGTCGTCTGGATATTAACTCTACAGGCTTGTTGCTGTTCACAAATGATGGTGAACTCGCAAACCGCTTAATGCACCCATCGAATGAAATTGAGCGTGAATACGCAGTGCGTGTTATGGGTGAAGTAACGCCACAAATTAAAAACAACATGTTGCGTGGTGTCGTGTTAGACGATGGTCCTGCAAAATTTGAATCATTCTCTGAAATTGGCGGTGAAGGAATTAACCGTTGGTTCCAAGTGGTGGTAAAAGAAGGCCGTAACCGTGAAGTGCGTCGTATTTTTGAATCTCAAGGTTTGAAAGTGAGTCGCCTATTACGTACCCGTTATGGCACCGTGATTTTACCGCGCGAACTTCGTACTGGCCGTTGGATGGAGTTAGATAAAAACGACATCGACAATTTAACCAAATCGGTTGAACTTAAACCACGTCAAGGTACAGGTTTATTCGGCATGGCAAAACGCCGCACTGAACGTATGCAAGAAAAACCACTGGTAGCACGTCGTGGCGGTTTCTTACGTCAACAACGTCGTGACAATGAAGATGAAGGTCAACAACAAGCGAAGCCAGCCTTCAACCGTGAACGCCGTGAAAACCCAAATGGTCATAGCCAACGTCGTCAGGACAACGCGCAAACAGGTTATGGTCAACGTGAATCACGCCAAAACTCTGGCTATGCACAACGTGATAACCGCTCAGAAAACTTTGGCAACAAAGGTACTTATGGTCAACGCGATGCGCGTGATGAAAATGCACCACGTAAACCTTTTGGAAATAAAAGCTTTAAGAAGTTTTAATCATTAAAGTTAAAATTTGAGCCACTTTCGAGTGGCTCTTTTTATATAAGATGTATGCAGTGCAATAAGACTGCTTTCAGTTATGGCGCACGAAGCATCGCCCATAAAAAACACCTAATCTGGTGAGCGTTTTGGTTCTCCGACCAATAGCAGCCGATTGATTACACACCCAGTGGAATGGCACTGAGTAAGCGTTTGGTATATTCATGCTGTGGCGACTGATACAAATCATCTGAATTGGCTATTTCGACAATATCCCCATGATTCATCACCATAATCTGATCTGACATATATTTCACCACCGATAAATCATGCGAGATAAAAATATAGCTGAGTCCGAATTCATCCTGTAAATCTTGCAGAAGATTGAGCACTTGTGCCTGTACAGAAACATCCAGTGCCGACACCGATTCATCACAGATCAAAATTTCAGGCTTTAAGGTTAGGCAGCGTGCAATCGCAATGCGCTGTCGCTGTCCACCTGAAAATTCATGTGGGTAACGATGATAGGCAGATGCAGACAGACTCACTCGTTCTAACAGATCCAAGGCAATTTTTTTCCGTTCTGCATCATTGGCACCTATGCCATGTATCTGCATCGGTTCTAACAAAATCTGTCCCACAGTAAACCGCGGGTTGAGCGATGCATAAGGATTTTGAAAAATAATCTGAATTTTACGTTGAAACTGGGCAAACTGCTTGTCTGTCATGGCCAAGATATCTTGCCCATAAATCCGAGCCGTTCCACCTGTTGCTTGTTGTAAGCGCATGAGTAGTAGACCAATCGTGGTTTTACCTGAACCCGACTCACCGACTAGCCCTAAAGTTTTGCCTTTTGCCAGTTGGAAGCTGACGCCTTTTACCGCTTGAAACTCATCTTTTCCAAACAGTCCTTTACGACTATAAAATGATTTTTTTAAATCACGGACATCCAGAATAATTTCTTCATTACCGTTCAAGCCTCGTTGTCGCTGTGCACGAGGCTGTTCAGTCACCACTTTTTCTACCCAATCCTGACCTTGTTGCTGCATAAAGTCACTGATCATCGGCAAGCGAAACGGGCGTTGTGACAGTTGCGGACGACATTGTAATAAGGCACGGGTATAAATATCTTGAGGGTGTTCAAGCACTGAATTAACTGCACCCTGCTCACGAATTTCCCCATGCCGCATCACAATCACGCGATCCGCAATTTCACTCACTAATGCCAAGTCATGGGTAATAAACAGCATCGACATATTACGGCGTCGCTGTAAGTCCTGTAATAAATCCAGAATTTGCCTTTGAATCGTGACATCCAACGCCGTCGTCGGTTCATCCGCAATTAACAACTTTGGTTCACAGGCAATTGCCATGGCAATCATCACCCGCTGCTGCTGCCCACCCGAAAGCCGACTGGGATAAGCATCAATTTTAGTCTCAGGAATAGGAATGCCCACTTCTTTGAGTAACTCCAAAGCACGTGCTCTGGCTTGCTTGCGCCCCATTGCCAAATGTAACCTGAGCACTTCTGCAATCTGATCCCCCACAGTAAATACTGGATTCAATGAAGACATCGGTTCCTGAAAAATCATGGCGATGTCTTTGCCACAAATTTTTCGCATCTCTGCACGTGATAAGGTCAGTAAATTCACGCCTTCAAACATGATTTTACTTTCCGTCGCAATTCGCGCTTGTTCTGTTGGCAACAACCCCATGGTTGCCAAAGAGGTCACTGATTTACCACAGCCCGATTCACCAACCAAAGCCACTGTGGTATTTGCTGGAATCGAGAACGAAATGCCTTTAACTGTTTCAATATATTGCTTGTTTTCGTCTTTAAAACTGACTTTAAGATTTTCAACTTTCAACAATATTGGATCACCATGCTGTTCAGTCATGTCATATACCTCTTATTTTAGTTTTGGGTCTAATGCATCACGTAATGCATCGGTAAACATGGAAAATGCCGTGACCAAGACCGCCATCGCGACGGAAGCTGCCGCCAATTGCCACCATTTACCTAAAATCAATTCGCTTTGTGCCTCATTCAACATACTGCCCCATGACACCACACCCACGGGCACACCAAAACCCAAGAAGCTGAGAATAACTTCGGACTTAATAAACGCCACCACAAGAATCGAGATTTGCACCAAAGCGATATGACTGACATTCGGGAAAATATGGACAAACATGCGTCTAAAATGACTGACCCCAATGGCTTTGGCAGCCAGTACATACTCACGCGAGGTATGTTTCATATATTCGGCACGAATGAGTCGATAGACACCCGTCCAACCCGTTAAACCAAGAATCAATACAATCGAGACGATGCCTTTTTGCTGTAGTACCGCTGCAATCGCTAAAATCAGCAACAAATAGGGAATAGAAGTGAAGATGTTATAAAACCAGTTAAAGATATCATCGACCCAACCACCAAAGTAACCCGAAATTGCCCCGAGTACCGTGCCAATCACCACCGCCAATAAGGCAGCAACCACACCGACAATAATGGATGTTTCTGCCCCTTTAATGGTTTTTTGCAAGATATCCTGTCCCCATTTGTCCGCGCCAAAAGGAAGGGTGTGTTTTAATTCAGCCTGTTGATCGAGCAAATGCCCATCCAATTGCTGATCTATCGCTTTCATGTCCTCCGCCAATGGATCAACCACGCCGTAATAATCTATCGCGCCACCAGTACTTTGTTCTTTGGCAATTTCGGCATTCAGTTCATGAATCACATCTTTTAAAGGATCAACGGGATTTTCAGGCAAAGCCTGCGGTTGAGTAACGACTTTTTCGGTTGTATCAAGGACAGAATCTGCCCCCATAAAGGTGGGTGGCGCATAGCTGACAGCGACTTCTTTATTCCAGTTCGAAGCAATTACCCCTGTCATGGACAGCAATAACATCACGAAATAACCCAGCACCACAAACAACGAGATCATGGCAATACGATCTGCCTTTAAGCGACGCATAGCCAGTTGCCAAAGTCCAGAAGATACGGTGTCTGTGTTATCCAGTGCTTTTCTTTTAAATATCACACTTAACATAGTTCACCTACTTCAACTGTACGCGAGGATCGACCAATTTATACACCAGATCGGCAATCAGGTTAAAAATCATGGTGGCTGCTGCCACATAAACCGTGATGGCTTTAATCACAGGAAAATCACTGCGTTCGACCGCAATAATGACTTCCCGCCCAATGCCCGGAATACCAAAAAAGCGCTCAATCAAAAATGCCCCAATCAACAATGCAGGTAAGGTCGCCATAACATCGGTAATAATCGGGATAGAGGCATTCCGTAGTACATGCACGCCAAGAATACGACGTTCTCCGACCCCTTTGGCACGTGCTGTGCGCACATAGTCCTGATTCACTTCATCGAGAACAAAACTGCGGTAGAGTCTTAAGGTCGGTGCAATACTGACCACCAGCATGATTAAAATCGGCAGTAAGGCGTATTTAAATAGGTTTTCACTAAAACGATCACTCCAACCTTGCACGGGGAACCAACTCAGTTGATAAGAAAATACATACTGAAAAACAATGATATACACCAAAATACTGATCGACATGCCAATGGTACACATCATCATGACCATACGATCCGTTAGAGTGCCACGCACCGCAGAAACCGCCAATGCCAAAATAATCGAGATCACAGTTTGTAAAATCGTGAGTGGAATGAGTAAGGTCAGCGATGGACCTAAACGTGTGGTAATAATTTGTGAAACAGACTCCCCCGTACTCCAGCTGAGTCCATAATCAAAGGTTAAAATCTGTTTGATGAAAATCCACAACTGTACATAGTAGGGTTGATCGACTCCCAACTGTTGGCGAATATTTTCAATCTGTTCTGGATTGGACATTTTGCTTGCCAGAATATAAGCAGGATCTCCCCCCACCCAGTTAAACAGAAAGAAAATTAGCAGTACAACTCCGAGCATGGTCGGAATCATTTGCCATAGGCGACGTATGATATATGCCAGCATCTTGGTGCCCCCTATTTAACCCGTTGACCTGTAATTTCATCGAAAAAGGCTTTGTTATCGGGTTTACGCCCCAAGAAATCTTTCACCAAGTCTTCCGCGGGTTTCTGGCCGCCTTGAGATAAAATGGTTTGGCGATAACGTTGTCCCACTTCTGGATTATTCAAATTCTTGCCAAAAGCCGAAAGCATGTCTAAAGCAAGTACTTCAGACCACATATAGCCGTAATAACCCACTTGATAGCCGCCCATGATGTGCCCAAATTGCCCAGGGAATTCTGTGTTGGGTACATAGCCCAATGCCGTTGCACCTTCCATTTTCTTCCAGACATCTAAGGGCTGCACCTTCAAAGCATTATTGCCATGTAGTGCCATATCATATTGGGCATACAAAGTTTGACGGGCATAATGCAAGCCACGACCATAACTGTGTACTGCATTCAGTTTGGCAATCAACTTATCATCGACTCGTGGACATGCAGGTTGGCAATAATCTGCCACTTTCGATAATGTTTCTTTACGTCTTGCCCATTCCTCATACATTTGCGAAGGGGCTTCAACAAAATCACGTTCTACCGATGTGCCTGATTGGGCTGAATAGCGGGTAGTCGACAAAATGCCATGCAATGCATGTCCAAACTCGTGCACAAAGGTTTCCAGTTCATCACTATTTAAGCCTTTGCGGTTAAAGTTAGTAACTAATGCTGAAATCGGTTTACGTCCCGTTAAGCTGCTACCCCCATATACCCCCCATACCGCGGCATGTCCGTATTTGCCTTCACGTGGGAATTTATCGACATATAGCCCACCCAAAAGCTGTCCTGTTTTCTGATCGGTCACATCGTAATATTCAACTTCGTTTTGCCAGACATCGACTTTGGCAGGTTTAAATTCAATACCATAGAGATTGGATGAAATGGCAAATAACCAGTCCTGTGCTGCTTGAGTTGGGAAATACTCGCGCATTTTTTCTTGGTCGATCTGATACTTGGCTTTACGCAGCTTTTCACTCCAATATGCCTCACTCCAACGCTCTATTTTGGCTTGCGCTAAGGGGATATTTAAGGTTTTGGCTTGAAACTCACGCAGTGTGTCCACTTCTTTTTGCTCTAACGGCGCAACCGTTGCATGCACCTCTGACAGAAACTTGTTTACCGTTTCAGGCGTTTCTGCCATACGTTTATGTAGCGCCCACTCTGCATAACTGGATTTACCAAACAATTGTGCCAATTCATAACGCAAGTCCATGGCTTGTTTCAGCAAGATCAAATTACGCTCACCCCCACGGCGAGTATAGGCAATTTGATAACGCTTGCGTGCCGCATCGTTGTCTGCCAATTCCATGAAAGGACGATATTCGGGATATTCAAAACCGAGTAAATAATTGCCTTGGTCATTTTTCTTTAAGGCATCGATATAGCTTTGCGGTAATCCTGTTAATTCGGCAGGTGTAAACTCTAGCTTTTGCGGATTATCACGCACATTACGCGCATATTCCTGCTCAATCTTGGCCAGTTCTGCCAAAATCACTTTTAAACGTACTTGCTTTTCGGCACTTAACTGAATCCCTGTTTTTTCAAAATCATTGAGTAAATCTTGCCGAAACTTGCTATCAATCGCATCCTTGGCTTGAGTGTTTTTAATTTGTTGATACAGTTTTGGATTTTGATAAATATCGGTTTGGAACTGACTAATCTTGATTTCACAATCTTCTGCCGCTTTACGCAGTGCCGCATCTGGAGAAACATTGCTATATAAGCCAATGGGGCCATAAAAATCTTCAAACGAGGCAAAAATACGATCCCATTCCGCCAATACAGGCGCAGCATTGTTCTGTGCCGTCATCGGCTTGGCTTCAAAATGCTTGAGCTGCTGTTGAATGTCCTGAATTTTGGCATCACACAAGGCAGGAATATCTTGGGCTTGAAATTGCGGCAAGGTCTGACGCGTGGAAGAGTCTGCAAAAGTGAACTGCTGTACCGCAAAAGTCAAAACACTGAGTGCGGTCAATTTGAAGGTTGGGTGATTCATCATTACTCCAGTTTTATTTAATTTCTATTTCTTCATGTCAATATCGATGTACATCCATTCCGCAGGCAAAATCGGATGCTTTTTAAAACCAATCACGCGGGGCTGTGCCAAGACATTGCGATAACGCGCACCAATAATTTGTACGGGCATATACACTTCGAGCAAGCGTGACATTTTCCGATACAATGCATCTCGTTCTGCACTGGGTGGCATTCTCTGGCTTTGCTCATATAAGCGGTCATATTCAGGAATTTTCACGCAAGCATTGTTGGTCACGTTGATATTTTTGCCATAGAACAACTGCATAAAGTTGTCGGCATCTGGATAATCGGCAATCCAAGCCGAACTTTTAAACATGGTTTTACATTGCTTTTCCAACTTGAGTGCTTCGGCAAATGGCAAGGACTGGGTACTCATTTTAATTTTGATACTATCCAGCGTTTTCTTCCAAAATTCTGCCTGTTGTTGACTTCGTGCACTATTACCCGAGATGGTCATATTAATTTGCAAAGGTTTACCATTCGGCAAAGTGCGCCAACCATCTGCACCGACTTTATAGTGATAGCGGTCTAACAGTAGATTGGCGGCTTTAACCGAATAAGGAATACTGCTTTTATAGTTAGGATCATAGCCCACCACGCCATTTGGGATCGGGGCTTGTAGGCGTTGTGCATCGCCTTTTTGTAAAATAGTAATGTAGTTATCGGCCGAAAAGGCCATCGCCATGGCACGACGTAAGGCGATTTTGTCTTTACTCATGCCGCCCACCACAGGGTTTTGCATGTTCCAATAATGGTAATCAATCGAAGGGTCAATAATCCGCGACAGGTGTACGCCTTTTTTTGCCAATTCTGGTTTGAGTTTGCCATTTTGCAAAGCTTGAACGGTTAATTCTCCATCCAAAGCAAATAAATCAATCTCATCTTTTATAAAAGATAACCAACGTGATTGCCCTTCTTCCATCACCTGAATATCAATCACGCCAATTTGTGGCATTTTTTTGCCTTGCATGGCTTTGACGATTTTCTGGTCTTCTGCCGTAGAAGCCTTAAAGTTCCAGACAAAACTACGAAAATCAGGATTGGCTTTCAAAATAATGCGGGAACCAGGCGTCCAGCGAGTCAGCAGATACGGCCCCGTCCCGACAGGATGCCCCATCACAAAACCTGCTTTATCTCGATACTTTTCAATCACTTCACGTGCCACAGCTCCCGCAGGTTGATGTGCCAGCAACATCGGAAAGTTTTGATCAGGACTGGTTAAACGTATCACCAAGGTATATCGGTCAGGCGTTTGCAAACCTGCAACAGCTTGATCGTAGTTAAACTTGCCTGTTTTAGCCACCTGCTTCAACACGGCATCCATCCCTAAAATACGTCCATCCAATAACCAACTGTTCGGAGAACGTAAGTTCGGATCAAGTAGGCGTTTAAAGGTATACACATAATCTGCCGAGGTCAGTTCACGCTTTTTGCCCTTAAAGATCGGATCTGCGGCAAAATAAATGCCCTTTTGAATGTGGATGGTATAGGTCAAACCATCGGCACTGACTTCGGGTAAGGCTGCTGCGGTACGCGGTACTAGCTTTGCTGGTGATGCCAAATAATCGTAGGTAAATAAAGTTTCAAAGATTGAACCGTTGACATGTGCCGAATACAAATCATGTACGCCTGCGGGGTCAAAACCCGTTTCAGCCACAGGGAACACATAACGTAAGATTTTGTGTGGGTCGGCAGGGCTTTGTGCCAATAAACTCATAGAGCTTGTGATTAAAAGACCAACCGCCAATACCCCTTTGAGCCAATACTGATTTTTTTTATTCAACTGTTTCATTCTTCGTCCAAACTTATTTATTTTTTACAGGCTGTATATCCAGATATTGCCAGTTGCTATTCATCATCGGATGGGCTTTAAAACCCTGAACCTGTGGATGCAGCAGCCAGTTGCGAATACGGCTACTATGAATAATCCATGGATTATCCGCTTCGATTTGACGGCTTAATTTTTCATAATACGGTAAGCGTTGCTGTGGTGGTAAACCTAACATTTGCTGATACAACGCATCATAACTTTTGGATTGATAACAACTTAAATTGCCCTGTGCTGAATTCGGCCCATACAACAACTGCGCAAAATTTTCCCCTTCTGGATAATCGGCAATCCACGCTCCTCCCCACAGCATATATTTACATTGCGTTGCTGCTTTTAAGTTATCGGCAAAATTACTCACTTGAAAATCAACGCGAATGCCTATTGCATCCAGATTCTTTTTCCACAGTTCAGATTGCACCACGGAACTGGAACTGTTTTCCGTCATAAACTTTAAAGTGAGTGCTTTGCCACTGGGTAAAGTCCGATAACCATCTGTACCTTTTTTATAGCCAAAACGATCCAGTAGTTTGTTGGCCAAGACAGGGTTATAGCCGAGGCTGCTGCGGTATTTTGGATTAAAGCCCTGCACACCGTCTGGAACCAACATTTCCGATCTTACCGCCTGTCCCTTATAGAGTTGTTTAATCGCTTCGTCTTGGTTAAACGACAAAGTGATGGCACGACGTAAGGCAATTTTATCTAGACTGAATCCACCAACAATGGGGTCTTTCATATTGAACATGGTGTAGGTAATTTCGGGGTCTTTATTGGGGTAGTGCTGAATCCCTTGCTTGACCAATTCAGGTTTGAGTCTCTGACCATCCAGTGCTTGCGGCACAGCATTTGAGGTTAATTTGTCGAAATCGAGCTGTCCTGTTTTAAATGCCAGCCAGCGCGATTGTTCTTCTTCAATAATACTGACCTCGACTTTACCAATTTGCGGCATCTGTTTGCCTGACATTTCGTGTACCAATCGGTTATCCCAAGCACTACCTGTCGATTTGAAATTCCAGACAAAACCACGGTAATACGGGTTGGCGGTCAATTCAATTCTGCTACGCGGAACATACTTGCTCAGTTGATATGGCCCAGTCCCAACCGGATGCTGTGCAATACGATCAGCATAATATTCAACCACTTCGCGTGCTGTGGCGCCAAAAGTGACATATGCCAAAATGTATTGAAAATTATAATCAGGACGGGTCAGGGTAATTTGCAAAGTATAGGGATCAAGCGCTTTTAAACCTGCAATTGGAGCATCATAATTAAACTTTCCCGTTTTCTTGGCCAGAGCATTGGCTTGATTGCCCCCCACAATTTTTCCATCAATGAATGAATAGGTGGTCGAACGGTTTTTCGGGTCTAAAATACGCTGAATGCTGTAAATATAATCTTGTGCTTTGAGTTCACGACGCTGCACCTTAAACGCGGGATCGGGAGAAAAATAAATTCCTGGCTTAATCTTAAAGGTATAAACCTTGCCATTTTGCTCAATACGCGGCAAAGTCTGTACCGTATTCGGCACCAACTGTACAGGACGGGCTAAATAATCGTATTTCAACAAAGGTTCAAAAATAACCTCAGCGATTTTTCCACTGTAAAAATTGTAGGTTTTGACCATATCAAAACCATCATCAGGCGCTTCTATCGCCACGTGTAAAATCTTGTTGGACTGTGCCGCAGCATTGGCTTGCAGCATACAGCCCGATGAAATCAACAGGGTTAACATGGCTATTCTTAATTTTTTGGCTTCCAATTTTTACCTTTCCTGTGCTACTCGCTTAAGCGCTGCGTCATGCATTGTTTTTAAACTGATGTGTTTATTGTTATTCATGTTCCATTTAAGCAAATTCTTTGTCATTCGTCCTCAGCTTAAATCATGAATCTACAAAATTGAATTGGGTTCCCATTCAAATCTACGGCCAAATGAATTTTAGAACTGTTCCACCAATACTTTTAGACATGGCCTGATCCTTGAGCCCTGTGGCTTGTTGATGAGCATGAGTAGCATCAATAAATACGTATTTTAGGTCTGTACATTCTAATAATAACTTAAATATTTTGAATAGCTTACTATCTTTAAACCAACGAGTGAATCGTTTAAAGGTCGTTTTAGATTTACCAAAAGATGCGGGTAAATCTCGCTAAGGACAGCTCGTTCTAATACTATAAAAAATTGCTTCGATAAAACGTCTCAGATTATGTTTAAGATAGATACCAAAATTGTGGACAGTAGATTTCAGCTTTAACCCATATTGATCGGTCAGCATGGGTTGATGCGTAGCGAGAAGTAAATTTGGTTTATCGATTGAATTTTACTTTCTCACTTTTTGCACTGTAAATGTCAACAGCACCTAGATTTTTAGCTCACTCTTCTTCATACAACATTAATTTGCCAAATGCTGCGCTACCACCACAGAACGATGAAAAACCACCTGAAATCATCAATTTCAAGTTAGATGCACAAGGTCAGATTTTCTGGAATGATCAGCCTATAGCAAATAAGCAGGCTTTAGAAAGCTTATTTATGACAGTGGCTAAAAAGTCTGAACAACAAACTACAGCCTGACCGCATGACTAAATACAAACAAGTGGCTATGGGTCATGGCGATGGTACAACGCCTGAATATCAGCAAAATTGGCATTGAAAGCAACGCTTCACTTTAATCTTGTCGAAAAAAAATCCGCATTTTGTGCTATGTGAAATACGGATTTTTTATCTTTGAGCGATGACATCCTAAAACGGAGTAATTGCAATCGTTTACAACACAGGAATATCAATCCATAACGCATCAGGGAAATGCTTGGCTAAATAAGCTTTCAGATATTCAGAAGTATCTTTGGAAATTAATGGATCTTGTGATTCATCATTTAAGTTATAGGCCAAAGCATATAAAGACAAACCACGTGCTTTTAATGCTTCCAAGCTCAATAAAGTATGGTTAATACTGCCCAAACGTCCAGAACTGACCAAAATTACCGGGAACTTTTTCTGTTCTAGATAATCAATTGTCAGTAATTCTGTGGTGAGCGGTACCATTAAACCACCTGCTCCTTCTAGTAGTACCACCTCAAATTTTTCTGCCAATTGCTGGGTTGCAGCTTCAATTTTGGCAAAATCAATGTCACGACCATCCAGTTTGGTGGCTAAATGTGGTGACGCAGGATAGGTAAAAATTTCAGGCATGGTCAGTTTACTTTCATCTTCTGGCAACCAGCCTGTAGCCATAATTTCACGGTGTTGTTGAATATCTTCAGAGACATCGACATTACCCGTTTGAATCAGTTTTTGGGTAATGACATGCTGACCTTGTTCATTCCATAACTTCGCCAGATATCCTGTGGTATAGGTCTTGCCAATGCCTGTATCAATCCCACTGATAAAATAGATGTCTGCGCTCATGTTGTTCTCCGTGCAATACAATAAATCGGGTGATAGCTGAGTGTGTACTGCACGTGCCCTTGCTGATCCATCTCCGAAAATTGCTGATAATTTTGATAAAACTGTTGTAACGAATGCTTGGTCCAACGATGCGCTGCATTGGTCGCAGTGACACCCGTAGCTTTTAAATGTTGTAACACCTGCTTGGGATGGGTAAAGTGCAGCGTCGTCAGTTGTTCACTTAAGTGTAAAACTTCGAAACCCGCTTGGATTAACGCTCGCTCAAGTTCAGGCATGCTGTGATATTCCAGTCCCTGCCCGGTTAAAGCTTTAATTTCTTTTAGATTCTGCTGTCCAAAAATGGAAAAACAGAAGAAACCTTGTTGCACCAAAGCATGGGCGACTTGACTAAAAATCGCCTGTAAATCTGTCATCCACTGCAATGCAGAACTGGAAGTCACCACGTTTAATTGTGTTGGGAACTCAAGTTGTTCAATATCCCCAATTCGCCATTCAATTTGTTGCAGTTGCGGAAAATGGCGTTCAACCTCAGCATATAGATCGTTCAGAATCAGGCGATCCATTTGCAAATTTTGCAATAAAAGGTGACTCAAATTGCCAGAACCACAGCCAATTTCAAAAACCCGTGCCTGATGAGGTGTAGGCAGAAAATCGAGCATCAATTGCATTAAATGTTGGCAAATTTGCTTTTGCACAATGGCATGTTCAGTATAGCTTTGTCCCGCTTGTGCAAAACGCTGAGCAACGCGAGATTTATCTATTTGAGATGGATTCAACACTAAAACTCATAACAAAACGACAAACTGATCCAGTTCATCTTGCTGAAATTGGGTATTTAAACAAATACGTAAACGCGAACTTTGTACCGGAACCGTCGGTGGACGAACAGGCATGATATAAAAGCCTGCTTGCTGTAATTGTGCCGCAGTATCGACTGTTTTTTGTGATTCGCCAATAATCACTGGCACAATATGACTGGTCGATGGACAAGCATAGCCTTTTGCTTGTATCGCTTGTTGTAAATAACTGCTTAATTGTTGTAAATGCTGACGACTGGCATTCATGCTCAACACTTTTTGGAAAATGAAATTAGTCCACGCCATACAGATGGGCGGCTGTGCGGTACTAAAAATCAAGGAACGCATTCGATTAATCAGAAATTCACGAATAATCGGATGGCAAATTAAGTAACCACCGACTGATGCCATCGCCTTACCAAATGTCCCCACCAAGAAGTCAATTTGCTCAATCACTTGATATTGTTCGGCACAGCCTAAACCTTGTTCACCACGCACGCCTATCGCATGCGCTTCATCCACATACAGCATCACTTTGGTAAATTGGGACTTAATGCGAGCTAATTCCGCCAAATCAGTTTCATCGCCATCCATACTAAAAATGGATTCAGTCACCACAATAATGCGCTCAAAAGCCTCATCATCATGATATTTCTGCAACAATTGCGACAAATGCTGTAAGTCATTGTGGCGATAACGTACATATTTGGCAGAGGAAAGACGAATCCCGTCAATCATACTGGCATGCACTAACTTATCCGCAAGAATAAGCGTCTTGGCATCACTGACCGCAGGTAAAATTCCAATATTCATGTGGTAACCACTGTTAAATAACAGCGCGGCACGTCCAGCGAAAGCCTGACTTAAACTGGCTTCGAGCTGCTCATATTCAGGAAAATTCCCTGTCAATAAACGCGAAGAAGATGAGCTCATCAGACGATGTGCATTCGGGTTTTCATCAAAAAACTGTTCGCGTAAGCTCAGATCAGAAGCCAAGCCCAAATAGTCGTTGGAAGCTAAATTCAACATACGGCGTTGCTGAATTTCAATCCACTTCCCCTGTTGGGAGTTTGAAGTAAATTGACGTAAATTGCCCTGCTGTTTTAGCTCATCCAACTGTGCAGCGTAATGGTCTAACAAATTCATGCCGCTTCCTCTTGCATATGGCAAACCACATCTACCAGTTCAGTCAATAAAGTATTCAACTGCGTTTCTGAAATGACATACGGCGGCATCACATAGACCAACTTACCAAAGGGACGAATCCAGATGCCACGTTTTACAAATTCTTGTTGTAAGGTTTTCATATCAACATTAAATTTCAACTCAACCACCCCGATCGCACCCAACACACGCACATCCTGCACATAATTGAGTTGCGCCAATGGCACGAGATGTTGCTGCAATTGATTGCCAATGCGCTGGATGGTACTTTGCCAGTCTTGAGACATCAAAAGTTGCGTGCTGCGTAATGCCACTGCACAGGCGAGTGGATTGGCCATAAATGTCGGACCATGCATAAATACGCCCGCTTCACCTTTAGAAATCGTTTCTGCCACATGCTTCGAGGTTAAGGTTGCAGACAGCGTCATATAACCGCCTGTTAAGCCTTTACCGATACACATAATATCGGGTTCAACTTGCGCATGTTCCCAAGCAAAGAGTTTGCCTGTACGCCCAAAACCTGTCGCAATCTCATCAAAAATCAACAGAACTTGGTATTTTTCACAGAGCAGTTTGGCTTGGCGCAAATACTCAGGGTGATAGAAACGCATACCACCCGCACCCTGCACAATTGGCTCAATAATCAGACCTGCAATGCTGTGGTGATGCTGTTCTAAGGTTTGTGCGAGTTCAGCAATATCCGCTGGGTCCCATGCCTGATCAAATCCCACTTGCGGTGCAGGAACAAAAATACGATTCGGTAAACTGCTGCCAAAAATCTGATGCATGCCCGTTACTGGATCACACACCGACATGGCATTCCATGTATCCCCGTGATAGCCCGAGCGTGGTGTGACAAAATTGGTCTTTTCTGTATTGCCCTGTGCCGCCCAATATTGCACTGCCATTTTTAAAGCGACTTCTACGGCAACCGATCCTGAATCGGCATAAAAGATTTTGTCTAAACTCGGCGGAGTAATCTTTAATAACAGTTTGCCCAGTTCAATGGCTGGGTCATGGGTAAAACCACCGAACATAATATGTGACATATTTTGTAATTGATCGGTCACAGCCTGATTCAAATCCGGATGGTTATAACCGTGAATCGCACACCACCATGAAGACATACCATCAATCAATTGACGTCCATCATCTAACTCAATCACGGCGCCATAGGCTTTCTTTACTTTAAAAGTCGGCAGTGGATTGGTCATAGAGGTATAAGGATGCCAGATATGTTCAAGGTCAAATAAATCGGTCATCCATAACTCCTGTGGCGTACTCTTTTTACAATGTGGGCTATCTTAAACCCGCAAGTTTCTAAAAAACATTGCGAGAATGGTCATTCCTAGACAGCTTAAAATGTTGTATTGATAAAATCTTCTATAATTTGCACACTCTGCTCAACTTGGAAGCAAGGAAAACCATGCGAGGCATGTTCAATACATACAACTTTTACATTCTCTGCAAGCAATTGTGGCATATTTTGAATAATTTCGCTGGGAACCAGTGCATCACGCTGTGCAAACACATACAATTGCTGTCCTGTATAATGCGCCAAAGTTTCGGTTAAATTCAACTGCTCTAATAACACTAAACCCTGTTGTAACAGTGAAATTGGTTGTGGCTTAATCAGTTTTTGCATTTGAATAAAATCTTTCTTGGCAGAATCTGCACCCTGACAGACCAGAAAGCCAAAACGCTTTAAAGTCGTAATCGCATCCTGTTGAAAGGACAGTTTAAATTGCTCAAATGTTTCTTGTGGCATAGCAGTTGACCAGTTCGCTTGTGCAACAAAACATGGATTCGATGCCAAAGTAATCAAGGTTTTTTGTTCCGCATATTGTTGTTGTAATTGCTGCGTCAATAGCATTGCCAGTTGTCCCCCCAATGACCACCCTATAATTATGTTAAAGCGACGCGCAAGTTCTACATGTTGTTGCAGAATATCCGTATCCAAGGCATTAAAAATATTGATCAGTTCAACATGATGTCCTTGTTGTTGTAGTTTGTGCTGTAAAGGTTCCAACAACTGTGTTCCACCACCCCAACCCGTAATCAGTAAAATACTCGCGTTCAACGTTTTGCTCTAAAAATGAAACTTTGTACAGCAGTATAACGGCTTTTATTTTACGACTGAGCTGCATTTCCTATCATTCTCAAACTGCAAAGTCACACGATTTCCCTGATAAATAAACCCCACATGAAGGTCAAATTTTAGTCAGAGCATCTAGAACCATACACAGCCATGCTATGATTTTGTTGCACTGATGACAGTCATAGTTTGCTAAGATAAGGCTTCCATAGCATCGAAAAAGAAGAAAATGACTTTGAATCAATTGCTCCGTATGGGTTTAATGGGCATGACCTGTACTTTCGGAACTTATCATTTCACTCATGCCGAAACTTCGATTTTTTCTTCTTCCGCCTCAAGCCAAAAACAATGGGTTGGACAGGCAGCGCCTAGCTTTAAGTTACAAGATCAAAATGGCAATTGGCATGAGTCCAAACAATATCGTGGACAATGGGTGGTACTCTACTTTTACCCAAAAGATGATTCACCAGGTTGTACTCAAGAAGCCAATCAATTTAAAGCACTTTATCCAAAATTCTTAAAGTCAAATGCGGTGGTGTTGGGCGTGAGCCTAGATGATGTCAAATCCCATCAAAAATTTTCCAGTAAATTAGGATTACCTTTTCCAATTTTGGCCGATAAAAAACAACAACTTGCAGGTCAGTTTGGCATAGTCCGTAATTTTGGTGTAGCTCAAATTGCCAAGCGTGAAACTTTCTTGATTGATCCCAAGGGTACTATTGTCTATCACTATAGCAGTGTAAACACACAAACCCATGCCAATCAGGTGCTTACAGATATTCAAAACTTTTCAAAAAAGTAAATTTTTTTAAGCATAAAAAAAGGTTTTCAAACTGGGGGTTTGAAAACCTTTTTAAATGACCAACAACGCTTACATTTGCGACTGAATATAGTTTTGTAAGCCAATCAACTCAATTAAGCGAATTTGCTTTTCTAACCAATAAGTATGGTCTTCTTCAGTATCTGACATTTGCTGACGCAACATATCACGCGTGACATAATCCCCTTTTTCTTCCGCCAGTTTCACGCCTTGCGCCAATTTCTCACGTACATGATATTCCAGTGCCAAGTCTGCCTTTAAACAGGTCACCACATCTTGTCCCACATCAATATCATCACGGTTCATATTCGGTGTGCCTTCTAGAAAGAGTACACGACGAATCAAGGCATCTGCATGAGATGCTTCTTCTTGCATTTCATGATCAATACGCTCAAAGATTTTACTTAAGCCCCAATCTTCATACATACGTGAATGAATGAGATACTGATCGCGAGCTGCAAGTTCCCCACCGATCAACATATTTAAATAGTCTACTACTTCTGGATTGCCACGCATCTCGTTATACCCCATACCTTTTTAAAATATTATGGCGACATTTGAAAAGGATTGCAAAAGTTAAATTTTGTAAGTTTATGATTTTTATAAAATTAAAATGAGAAACATACGCATTTGCAGTTTAATTTAAGTCATTTTCCGCATATAAAATAAGCCTTTGCAGTATTTTGCAGCTTGGAGCAAAGGCTATTTCATTCAAAATTTTGCTTATTTTAAAATTTGTAACTATTTAAAATGGCCCTTATTTCACCACGTCTTTAAAACATCACGAAGTGAAAACTATCACACCATCATTTTTTTATTATTAAAAATAAAAAGTTACTCTCAATTTAGAACTGCGAGTCCCCACTGTTGCAGAGTAAGCGTTAAACACACCTCCTAATATTTTTATTGATAACGTTGTCTATAATTGGCTAATAAAGTCGTATTTACCTCGACCAATTTGGTTTTATAACGTGCATCAGTATCTACTTAAATGACGCATAAGTTAGATACCTGTTTCCCATAAGCAAAGACTTTCATCACATTCGCGCTTACACTATGCCAATACTTAAAACAACAACGGTTGATCTATGACAAACTTAGCAACACAAGCCCCTGTACTGGTCACAGGTGCCTCGGGTTATATTGCCAGTTGGGTAATTCAAAAATTATTGACCCAAGGCTATACCGTACATGCCACTGTTCGTGACCTGAACAAAACTCAAAGCTTCGCGCATTTATCTAAAATTGCACAAAGCAGCACAGGAACACTCAAACTATTTAAAGCCAATTTGCTCGAACCAAATTCATTTAGAGAAGCAATGCAGGGCTGTGAAATTGTGTTTCATATGGCGTCACCTTTCGTTGTTACCAACTATAAAGATGCGGTGAAAGACATCATTGAACCTGCTGTTTTGGGTACAGAAAATGTTTTAAACACCGTGAATGAAACTGAGTCAGTCAAACGCGTCATTCTCACTTCGAGTATTGCATCGACCTATGGCGATGCCGTAGATATTTTAAAAACCGATCATAATACTTTTGATGAAAGTCACTGGAATACCAGCAGCTCAGAGACCCATCAGCCTTATCCATATTCTAAAGTGATGGCTGAGCGTAAAGCTTGGGAAATGGCAGATGCACAAAACCGTTGGCAATTGGTTTGTATTAACCCAGCATTGGTCTTTGGTCGTTCATTAACGCCAAATACGCAGTCAGGTTCAATTGAGGTCTTACAACAATTTACCAATGGCTTAACTCTCGCTGGTGTTCCACCCATGTGGAATGGTGTGGTCGATGTTCAAGATGTCGCCGAAGCACACCTACAGGCTGCATTTAACCCCAAAGCAACAGGCCGTTACATCGTCAGTGGTGATACTTTGAGTTTGCTTGAAATTGGTCAATTACTTAAAGCGCATTTTGGTTGGAAGTTTCCCTTTCCACGCAATGAACTGCCAAAAGCGGCCTTTAAAGTGATTGGTCCACTCATTGGTTTTAGGCGTGAGTTTGTTGAACTGAATATGGGTTACCCTATTTATTTTGATGCGAGCAAGAGCCAAAAAGAATTAGGTTTACAGTATCGCAATGTCAAAGAAAGCTTGATTGAGCACTTTCAACAATTGCTCAACGATGGTGTGATCAAACAATATATTCCTTGAAAATAAATAAAAAGCATAATACTAGTCAATTTCATAGCTGACGAGCATTATGCTTTTTCTAAATTGATGAGGGCATATGAGACACGAAATGTCATCAGCAACTGTTCGAGACAACACCACATTCGAAAAAAAATGTTTCTGCGACAATTTTATTCATTGATAACAATGAACGAGTTTTGCTGATGACTAAAGCCTTTGGTTACTTTGGGCTAATCCAAAGTAACATACGAACTTCAAGCATTTGATGCTAATACGGTAAGACTCCGCTGTGACCCCCTCATCATTAAAAGTCGTTTTAGTCATGCTTTAACTGAACGCTACTATCTGAACAGTATATTTTTGATCCAAATCAAAAATCTAAGCCTCTAACTGACCATAATCTTGCATCAGTTGAATAAACTCACTCTCATTCATCACCACAATGCCAAGTTTCTCTGCTTTTTCAAGTTTAGAACCTGCTTTTTCACCCGCCACTAAACATTTGGTTTTGCTTGAAACACTACCACTGACACGCGCACCCAATGCTTGTAACATCTGGGTTGCTTCGTCACGTCCCATTTGGCTGAGCGTGCCTGTAATCACCCAACTTTCACCATTTAAAGGCTGACGTGTCGGTGCGACTGGCGCATCCCAATGAATACCTGCAGCCAACAATCGATCTAGTACTTCAAGGTTATGGGGTGCTTGGAAGAAATCGACAATCCACTCTGCCGTAATATCACCAACATCTGGCGTTTTCTTTAAAGCCTCAATATCGGCCACCCTGAGCGCATCAAGGGTTTGGAAGGTATTGGCCAACATTCGTGCTGTGGTTTCACCCACCCCGCGAATCCCCAGGGCATAAATAAATGCAGCCAACGTGGTTTTTTTACTATTTTCGATTGAATCAATCAGGTTTTGAACTGACTTCTCGCCCATTTTTTCAATAGTGAGCATTTTTTCACGGTGTTCGTGTAAATGGTAAATGTCTGCGACATCTTGAAGTAAATCCAAATGTAATAAAGATTCTACCCAACGATCCCCCAAACCTTCAATGTCCAGAGCCTTACGTGATACAAAGTGGCGAATTGCCTCAATCCGTTGTGCAGAACAATATAAGCCACCCGAGCAACGCGCTAAAGCTTCACCTTCGGGCATGACCACAGGTGATTCACAGACAGGACATTGGCTAGGCAGTTCAACTTGAATGGTATTTTCAGGACGGAATTCGGGCCAGACTTTTTCCACCTTCGGAATCACATCACCACTACGATACACACTGACCGTATCACCAATACGGACATCTAGACGATGAATTTCCCCAATATTATGCAAAGTCACATTGGAAACCGTAACTCCTCCCACAGCGACTGGGTTCAAACGCGCAACTGGGGTTAGCGTCCCTGTTCGTCCAACCTGCCAGTCAATATGATCTACCGTGGTCAATGCCGCCACCGCAGGAAATTTATAAGCGGTAGCCCAACGGGGTTCTCGACTTAAAAAACCCAACTGCTGTTGCTGTTTTAAATCGTTAACTTTAACCACCATGCCATCAATTTCAACGCTTAAATCAGGACGCTCAAGGTTAATTTTTTCATACGCTTGCTGTACCGCTTGAATGCTGTCGCAAACGAAATGGCGCTCACCGACGGCAAAGCCAAACGCATTCAACCAGTCCAAACTTGCTGACATGGTGGCTAAGCCATGACTTGGTTCACACTGTGCAATACCATAGGCATAAAACGCCAGTGGACGTGCAGCAGCCACATTCGGATCTAACTGTCTTAAACTACCTGCCGCAGCATTACGTGGGTTGGCAAAGGTTTTTTCACCTTTGGCTTCATTTTCAGCATTTAATTTTTCAAAACCAGACTTTGGCATGAGCACTTCGCCACGGACTTCCAGCAATGTTGGAACCACGCCAGAGACATGCGTTAAAACTTTGGGTAAGTTACGAATGGTTTTAACATTCTGGGTAATATCTTCACCCGTTTCACCATCTCCACGAGTCACGCCACGAACGAGCACCCCATTTTCATACCACAATGAAATTGCCAAACCATCAAACTTCAATTCGACATCGTATTCAATCTTCTGATTCGGTAAACGTTCTTCAATACGACGTGCAAAAGCAAACAGTTCTTCTTGATTAAACACGTTGCCCAACGACAGCATCGGCACAGCATGGGTCACCGATTCAAATTTTGCCAATGGCTTGGCACCGACTTTATTGGTCGGGGTATCAGCCTGAACCCATTCTGGATATTGTTGTTCTAATGCCTTCAGTTGGTGAAATAACTGGTCATACTCACTGTCGGCAATGGTGGGCTGATCCATCACATAATAGGCATGATTATGCTGTGCCAGAATCTGAATCAGTTGACGCATTTGTGCGACAACAGTGTTTTGCTGAGTCATAGTTTCACCATAAAAAAGGGCGGTTTTTCCGCCCTTCAACAATCTTGTCTGCCTATTATAAAAGTCAGACTCTCATTTTCAATTTGATTATACCGTTGCCTGTTGACCAGAACGATAATCAATGGCTTGATGACGCCAAAATTCACGCAATTGCGCAGTCATTTCCTGCTGATTTTGATCATAAATCGTGCCATCAATTTCACGTGCAATCAGGTTGGAAATACTGACCATGGTATCAAATGCATTTTGCACATCATGATGTGGTAACGCCAAGAAAAAGGCTAAACCTTTGACTTGCTCATTGGCCAAAGTTTCTAAGTCAAACCCAGCAGGCCCTTCTTCGGTAATTTGTAAAACCGAGAATGAAAGCTTTTCATGTTCTTCATCATAACGATGGAAACATGCCATTTCACCATAGCGTAGACCGTATTTAAGCAATACTTTTAATGTCTTGTCACCCGTCAATACACGACGTTCTGGATAAATATTAAAAACAATAAACTCTTCAGCTGTTTGTAAAACACTTTCTTCATCGACACGTTGCTGTTCATGTAAATGTTCATCTAAAATGCTACTTTCTTCATTAAATTCAACAATTTCTGCTTTTTCAATATGATGTGCATTTAAATGTAAACCTTCATCTGCATTTTCAACTGGTGCATTTTCTTCTACTTTCGCTGTCACCTTTGTATCAACCACAGCCTCTGTTTGCGCTGCTTCTGTCGTGGTTTTGACATCTGTATTGACGACTGAATCTGTAGCTTGGTCTTTTTCTGTGGCAACTTTGGTGCTCTGTTTTTCTGTGAGATCCGCAACCACCTCAGCATCATTCAGCGTTGGCTCAACGCGTTCTGTTCCTTCTGTTGAGGTCTGCAATTGATCGCGTACATGACGCGGAATAATTGGAAGCTGACTATCTGAGTTCACCTGCAATTCACTCTCGAGTGAAGGTGTTGCATTCGCATTTTTTTTAAACAACATGCGAAAACCGATTAAAATAATGATAACGGCAATAACAATACCGACTATTGTTGTGACTTCCATATTATGACTCCGCGACTAAACCGTATTCTTTTGCCTGTTCCAAATTCACACTAACAAGTTTTGATGTCCCTGGCTCTGGCATCGTTACCCCCAATAAATCAGTTGCCATCGTCATTGCTAGCTTATTATGTGTAATGTAAATGAATTGCACTTGTTCAGAAAGCTCTTTTACCAAATTACAAAAACGACCAACATTGGCATCATCCAAAGGTGCATCAACTTCATCCAATACGCAGAACGGTGCTGGGTTTAAACGGAAGATGGCAAAAACCAATGCCAATGCGGTCAGCGCCTTCTCTCCTCCAGACAACAATGCCAAGGAACTATTACGTTTACCTGGTGGACGCGCCATGAGTTTAACGCCAGATTGCCAATCATCTTCTAAAGTGAGGCAAGCTTCGCCACCATTAAAAACTTTTGGAAATAATTCCTGCAATTCCGTATTGACCTGATCAAACGTGGTCATAAATAACTTACGTGTTTCCTGATCAATACTTTTCATTGCGGCTTGAAGTTGTGCAACTGTTTTTTCTAAGTCTTCAATTTGATGACTCAGTTCATCGAAGCGCTTGGACACTTCTTCATATTCTTCTGAAGCCGCTAAATTGACTGCGCCCAATTTAGCAAATTGTTGTTGAGCTTTTTCCAATTGTGCTTGATGTGCAACTAAATCAATGTTTAAGCCCGTGATTAATTCACTGTCCATCGCTTTCAGCTGTTCAGAATAGTGTTGAAAGTCAGACTTGGCTGCCTGCCATGACAACCGCTTTTCTTCCAGTTCAGTCCGTAAACGTTCATCTTGCTGTTGCTGTTGCTGGCGCTGCTCGGTCACTTGCTGTTGCTTTTGTTGCACACTGTTCAACTCAAGCTGCCATGCATGCCATGTTTTTTGTAATTTCTCGGTTTGCTGAGATTGCTCAGCAAATTGTGACTCCAAACTCGGAAGCTCCAACTGAACTGGATCAACAAACTTCTTTGCCTGCTCCATCTGCTGACCAATTTGCTGATTTTGCGTTTTCAGAAAAGAACTATCTTTTTCCAACAGTTCAATTTGCTGCTGCGTTTGCGTATTTTGACGGCGTAGCACTTCCAGTTCTTGTTGCGACTGTAAACTTTGTTGCTGTGCCAACTCCAATTGCTCAGTCAATTCATCCAGTTGGAATTGCGTGGTTTTATAGTGGGGTAAGACCTGTTCTAGCTTTAAAGTCAGTGCATGCAAATCAATTTCCAGATCATCCTTTTGCATGGCATCTTCTTCAAGCTGCTCATCCAACTGTTGCAACTGGTCACACAATTGTTGCTGCTGAACGGCAAAAGCCTGCACACTACTCTGCAACTTGGCAATGCTCACATCCAACTGTTGTAAAGACTGTTGCTGCTGTTTGAGTAATCCTTGCTGTTCTTTGAACTGCGTTTGAAGCTGCTGAATCTGTTGTTGCAGACTCGGTAATTGCTGATCCGCCAGCTCATACTGTGTCTGTAAATTATTCAGTTCAATCTCAATGCTTTCTAAACGAATCCGATGGCTCAGTGCCCCCTGACCCGCTTGACTGCTTTCATCATAAAGCAAGCCAATCACCCAATCCGCCGCAACATGATAACCATCTAAACTTAAGATTGACTGGCCTTGCTGAAGCTGAGATTGATAAGACAGAGCTTCACTCAGTGTCGTCGCAATGGCAACCTGATTCCACAGTGAATGCTGTGCAGAGGCAATCCAATCTGCCAAACATGGTAATTCAGCCACTGCAAGTTTACTGCGTGCGACGCTCATTTTAAGCTGACGCGCAATGCTCGCTTGAAATTCAGTCTCTGCATCTAGCACTTCCGCCGACAGCCACTTGGCAAGGAATTTCTCGATCAACTGCGCATGTGGTTTGCCCTGTTCAGTCAACTTCAAGGTCTGCATCAATTGCACATTGGCATTGTGTGATTCAGGACTTTGCTTGACCAAGAGTTGGGTTAAATTTTTCTGTTCAGACTGCAACACCTGCATCTCAGATTTTAATTGCAGCACCTGACTCTTTTGCAGCGTAGATTGTTCCTGTAATTGTTCTAATTCTAGACGCTGCTGCTGAATCATGTGCTCGGACTGTTCAATCTGCGTCTGAAGCAATTGTTTGTCTTGCTCCAGTTGTTGAATATCTTCTTGCTGAGTTTGGTTTTGAATCTGAGCTGCTTGATGTTGCAAAGTTTGTTTTTGCTGCTCGATACGGACGATATTTTTACTCAATTGCTCAGACTGCGCCAGCATTTGCATTTTCTGCTGTTGCTGCTTTTCCACTTGTGCTTTGAGCTGCTCAAACTGCTGCTGTACTTGCTGCTGTTGCGCTTTTAAATCTTGATAACGTTGACTTTGTTGCTGATTTAAAACGTCTTGTTGCTGCAATTGTTCAGTTTGATCTTCCTGTTGTTGCAGTAGCGTTTCAAGCTGTAATTCAATCAGTTGCAAACGCTCTTTGGTTTGCGCCTTTTGCTGTTCCAGTTGCGCCAACGTTGAGGTATTTTGCTGAAAAAGTGACTGCTTTTGCTCTAAAGTCATTTTCAGCTCAGCCAGCTTTTTCTCAGCTTGCTGCCATTCATTTTGCAATGGCGTCGATTGTTGAATCAGACGCTGAAATAACTCACTGGTCGAACTTAAATCATGTTCCAAAGTGGTTAAATCTGAGCGTACCAATTTAAACTGATCACCCAACTCATTCATTTGCACCGTATATTCCTGCTGCAAACGACTGCTTTGTTCGCATTGGAAAGACAGCACTTCGACTTTAATGCGACGAATGGTTTTTTCTAATGCTTTATATTGAATCGCCGTTTCAGACTGACGCTTTAAAGTTTTTAACTGAGATTTAAGCTCTTGGGCAATATCATCTAATCGAGATAAATTATGAGTAGTGTGATCTAAGTGTAATAAGGTCTCACGACGGCGCGCCTGATAACGAGATACCCCTGCCGCCTCTTCAATAAACACCCGCATTTCTTCTGGTTTGGCATCAATCAGACGGTTAATCATGCCTTGTTCAATAATGGCATACGAACGCGGGCCTAAACCTGTCCCCAAGAAAATATCGGTAATGTCTCGACGACGACATTTGGTTCCATTTAAAAAGTATTCAGACTTGCCATCTCGATTGACCTGACGGCGAACCGCCAATTCATTATAGGCATTATAAGCGCCACCTAATTTGCCATAAGTATTTTCAAAACGGAGTTCGACACTAGCAACACCCACAGGTTTACGCTTGGCTGTCCCTGTGAAAATGACATCCTGCATGCTACCGCCACGGAGTTGGCGCGCATTGGATTCACCCATCACCCAGCGAATGGCATCAATCACATTGGATTTACCACAGCCGTTCGGTCCCACCACCGCACTACGGTTGGCTTTGAATTGTAGAGTCGTGCTATCGGCAAAAGATTTGAAGCCTGAAAGTTTTAAACTGCTTAAACGCATAATGTCCTGTTAACGTCGTGAACGACGCGCCCATGCTAATTCGATTTGTTTCATGCGTGTTAGAGATTCCAACACCAAGTTACGCAAGTGTCGACAAAAATCGTCCATAAATAAAGTGGCTTGTTGTGATTTTCGGATTAAAATTGCATCACTCACCAGTTTAAACAACTCAAACGACTCTTGTAACTCTCTACGCGAAGTATTTAAGGTTAAGAAATAACTGCGACGGACCGAAGGCAACAACTCCTGATAGAAATTCATCAAGTATGGATTTGCCACCATCTCTTGCTGTCGTGCCAAATACTGAAAAATTAAATCATAAAACTTTTCAGTATGCCCATGACGGCATTCTTCCTGAATTTGCTCCATCAACTGTTGAAATTGCTCGGCTTCATGCTGACGCCAAGTTTCTGCAATCCGTTGCACAATTTGCCCAGATAGCATGGCACAACTGTCAAATAATGCCCGCACCTGTTGTGCCGACATTTCAGAAACAATCGCACCGCGTCGTGGGAAAATCTGAATCAAATGCGTGCGCTCTAACAGCAGCAAAGCTTCACGCACCGAACCCCGACTGACATCCAGCTCTTTGGCAATTCTTAATTCCTGTATTCGCTCACCTTCGACCAATTCCCCACTAATGATCTGCTCACTAATGTGTTTGGCAATTTGCTCCGAGAGGCTCTCTATTTCTTCTTGTTGCATACTTTTCCTATCTTGTTTTTATAAGATGCAATTCACGATACTTCACATGACTCACGCAACAGTTTTAACTGATTTCAACCCTTCCGCACCATGTCATTGTCTGACAATATTATGTCTAAAAAGCCAATTTAAACAGCAAAAGTCATCACCAACCTTTAGAATAATTTTGAAAAACCTTGATAAATAAAATAAAGACCTACGGTGGTGAGCAAGCCTGCGAAGCATCGCTTTAACATTGTAGGTGACAATTGATGAGCAACTTTCGCACCAAGTTTAGCTGTGACAAAACTCATCAAACTGATGCCTAAAAATGCATAAACATGAATATAACCAATGCTATTCGGTACATCGACCTGTGCTTTGGAACCAAACCACATAAAGCCTAAAGCGCCTGCCACAGCAATCGGTAAACCACAAGCCGCCGATGTGGCAACCGCCTTTTGCATGACCACCCCATGACGGTTTAAATAAGGCACAGTTAAGCTACCACCGCCAATCCCAAAAATGGCGGAAGCAAGGCCAATACCTCCCCCTGCCAGCATTTGTTTCGCTGTCGATGGAAGCTGTTGTGAGGTATCCACTTGTACTTTTGCCCCTTTAAACATGCGATAAGCCACCCAAAGTGCAAAAAAACCAATGATCAGTTGTAAGCCCTGACCTGGCAGTAAATCTGCAATTCCCGCGCCTAAAAATGACCCGAAAATTAAGCCTGGTGCCAAGTGACGAAACACTGACCACAGCACCGCACCTTGCTTATGATGTGCAGACACCGAACTGAATGAGGTCACAATAATGGTTGCCAAAGAGGTTCCCAGTGCCATGTGCATAATGACTGATGGATCATAATGAAGTTGGGTAAAAACAATATAGAGGATCGGCACAATAATTAAACCACCACCTACACCAAATAATCCTGCGGTAAATCCTGCGATTGCACCAATCAGTAAATATATGATTAACTCCATAAATATTTTTCACTATGCTCAGATTCAAATGGATGTAGAAACTCGCCAACTACAACAACGACTTCACGCGGCTCAACAACTTCCTGAAGTCCTGATGCTCAAACCGACCACCGCATCAACCAATGATGATGTACGTGAAATTGCACAAAAAGGTATACAAAGTGCATTGGTGTGTAGCGCCCAACAAACTCAAGGCCGAGGTCAGCGACAACGCCAATGGGTGTCACCCGAAGGAAACGTGTATTTAAGCACATTGCTAAATACTCGAACAGCAATAGATGGGCGTTTGGCTCTAGAAGTTGCCTTGAATATTCTACACATGCCCAGCCTCGAGCAACTGAGTTTACAAATTAAATGGCCAAATGATTTGTACAGCGTACAAGGCAAATGGGGCGGTATTCTGATTGAGCCGATTACCCCAAACCAAGTCATTGTCGGTGTTGGACTCAATCTTGCCCCTGTTGCGGATGCGAGTATTGATCAACAAGTTACGTCACTCACAGAGCTAGGACTACAAGCCACTTCACGTATTGATTTGATTGCTGAACTTTATCTGGCGATTCACCGTGCTGGAGAATGGTTTGATCACCAGAGCTATAATCTGGCTGCTCGCTTTAATCGTTATGCCGCTTTTCAGCAACAAGCCGTCGAGTTTGAACATAGTACAGGGAACTGCGCTGGAACCTTTATCGGCATTCAAGACGATGGTGCAGTACTACTTGAAACCGAAGCAGGTATTCAAAGTTTTTACCAAGGTCGTTTACGACTCAGTACAGCACCCGAATAGGATGATGTAATGAAAAGTTTATGGCTTGATATTGGTAATACCCGACTCAAATATTGGATTACGCAACATGACCAAGTTGTGGAACATGCTGCTGAGTTGCATCTACAATCCCCTGCTGATTTACTGCTCGGGCTAATTCAGCATTTTCAAGGCTTGAACATTCAACACGTCGGGGTTTCCTCGGTTCTAGACCCGGATAATAACCAACGTATTCAGTCCATTCTGAAACGTTTGGCTGTACCTGTGATCTTTGCTAAAGTGCATACCGAATATGCAGGCTTAAAATGTGGCTACGATGATCCTACACAGTTAGGAATTGATCGCTGGCTACAGGTCTTGGCAGTTGCCAATCATTCTAGCCAAAACTATTGTGTCATTAGTTGCGGTACTGCCCTGACCATTGATTTAGCCAACGGATTGCAACATTTAGGCGGCTATATTCTGCCAAATCTGTATTTGCAACGTGATTCCCTGATTCAAAATACCAAAGGTATTAAAATTCCAGATGCGGCCTTTGAAGAACTCAGTCCGGGGCGAAATACCATTGATGCGGTGCATCATGGTATTTTATTGGGCTTGCTCAGTACCATTGAGCGCGTCATGCAACATTCACCTCGACAGCTTGTATTGACTGGTGGTGATGCCGAGTTGTTTGCACAACATTTACAGCACTATCACCCGATCATTGAAGCAGATTTACTTTTAAAAGGGTTACAACATTATATTCATCATCAAGCTGAAAGCATTAAAGGCTGAAGAATCTGTTGTAACAATACAAATTCACTCCACCCATCCTGCTGAGTAAAGTGCCCTGCCTGTTTCACTTCCTGCAATTGTGCATTCATAAAATGTCCAAATTGCAGCGGAGGTGGAACAACAGCGCCGTTATTGGAAAACAACGCGATTCGATGTGCAATTTGACGGTGTAACACCCGACTTTGTAAGGTTGCTTGTTGGATAAATGAATTAAGCTCAGGCTTATGTGGCAGTAAAGATTTAAAACCTGTCACACCAATAAATGCCTGCATTTTTGGATGGTTTAAATGCTGACTCAAATAATATACAGTGGCTAAGCAGCCCAAACTATGTGCAATCACAATACTGTGTTCATTCAGGTCTTGCATCTGCATATCGAATGCTTGCTGCCAAAGATCCAACTCTGGAGCATCTGCATCGGGTAAAAAACCAATTTCGCTACACTGTGCATAGCTTTGATCTGTTGTGCTAACCAAGTAAACCAATGCTCTTCGGGCGATGAATTTTCACCATGCACAATAAAAACGGTTTTGGGACGATTCGACAGAACTACATTTCTTTTTATTCATTTTCGATCAAATACCAATCACAACTTTTATGGTTTTATATTGATGCGTTGTTGTTCATTATAAATTCAAGACATAAAAAATAGGTGCATCAAGCACCTATTTTTTATTAAATGATCTTCAATTATTTTTTGGGATCATTATTCCCAAAGAGCGGTCCCATGCCACCACCGCCACCGAATTGCTTTTGCAAGCCACCCAATGAACGCATCATTTTTGCCATGCCCGATGGATTGGCAAACTTCTTCATCATTTTTGCCATTTGCGCGTGTTGTTTGATGAGTTTATTCACTTCCACCACATCCATACCGCAACCTGCTGCAATACGTTTTTTACGGCTTGGGTTCATCAAATCTGGGTTACGGCGCTCTTTAATGGTCATCGATTGAATAATCGCTTCCATTTTTTTCACTTGCTTTTCAGGGTTTGCTTGTGCAATCGCATCTTGAATCCCTGAACTGCTCATGCCAGGCAACTTATCCAAGAAGCCCATCATGCCGCCCATTTTGTTCATTTGCTCAAATTGCATCAGCATATCTTCAAAGTTGAAGCTGCCGCCTTTTTGCAATTTTTTCGCCATTTTTTCGGCTTTTTCTTTGTCGATTTTACGTTCAACTTCTTCGACTAAAGAAAGTACGTCACCCATACCCAAAATACGTTGTGCAACACGTTCTGGATGGAATGGCTCCAAGGCATCAAGCTTTTCGCCCATACCCAAGAATTTGATTGGCTTACCTGTAATCGCACGCACTGAAAGTGCGGCACCACCACGCGCATCACCATCGGTCTTGGTCAGGATCACACCGGTTAAAGCTAAAGCATCATTAAAGGCTTTGGCGGTGTTTGCCGCATCCTGACCCGTCATGGCATCGACCACGAACAAGGTTTCAGTCGGCTTAATCGCAGCATGAAGCTCTTTAATTTCGTCCATCATGTCATCATCGACATGTAAACGACCCGCAGTATCGACAATCAAGACATCCGCAAACTGGATTTTGGCTTGTTCGATAGCACGTTTGGCAATATCAATTGGCTTTTCACTGGCATCCGATTCAAAGAAAATCGCACCAACTTCACCTGCAACCGTTTGCAACTGCTTAATTGCAGCAGGACGGTAAACATCGGCAGATACCATTGCCACTTTTTTCTTTTGGCGTTCTTGCAAGAAGCGCGCTAATTTTGCCGCCGTAGTGGTTTTACCTGCACCTTGCAAACCTGCAAGAAGTACAACCACTGGAGGTTTTGCTGCGAGGTCAAGGCTTTCATTGGCCTCGCCCATCATTTTGGTTAATTCGTTATAAACAATTTTAACGAAGGCTTGCCCAGGGGATAACTGTGTCATCACTTCCTGGCCTAATGCTTCTTCCTTAACTTTCGCGATGAATTCACGAGTTACAGGTAACGCAACATCGGCTTCAAGAAGTGCCATACGTACTTCACGTAACGTATCTTTAATATTATCTTCGGTTAGCTGCCCTGAGCCAGTAACATTTCTTAAACTCTGCGTGAGTCGTTCTGTTAAGGTATCAAACATTGCAAAATCCGCTTAAAATAGCCAGTAGCAAAAAAATCTTTCTTAAAATAGAAAATTTATGCATAAGATGCTATAGGATACTGTAGTTCGAGTCGAATTTATATAAATGAATATTCATCATCCTGAAAAAGGTTTGACATGATTAGTCTTCCCTTGGTTTATACCATTTTGGCTTTAATTGCCTATACCACCTCCTTTTGGTATTTATTCCTGCATTTAATGTCGAAACGTGAACCAAACCATTGGTTTATTGGCGTAATTTTGGGCTTGGGTCTACTGCTGCATGCAGGCGTGCTTTACCATGACATGCTTACGCCGCTTGGGGTCAATTACGATGTTTTTGTGCTCATGTCCTTTACCTCAGGTTTAATGCTACTACTGAGTTTAATTTTTAGTACCTATCGCCCCATTCTGGCATTAAATTTAATTGGTATTCCTGTCGCTGCGACAGGGCTGATTTTAGGCTTTGCCTTTAGTAAACCTGATCAATTTATTGAACAGCATTCGGTTAGCCTAGATATTCACATTATTCTGTCTTTATCGGCTTATGCTGTTTTGCTAATGGCAACCATTCAAGCGGTAATTTTATGGTTCCAAAACCGTGAGCTGAAAAACAAACAAAAGAAGCGCATTTGGGTTAATTTACTTCCATCTTTTCAAGCGATGGAATCGTTATTGTTTGATTTGATCCAAACTGGGTTTATTTTACTGACCACAGCATTACTGTTTGGCTTTTTTACCATTGAAGATTTCTTTGCTCAACACTTAGCGCATAAAACTGCATTCAGTATTATTTCATGGTTTGTCTATGGTTCGCTGCTGATTGGTCATTACAAATTTGGCTGGCGTGGGCAAAAAGCCATTCGTTTTACCCTGATCGGTTTCTTCCTTTTAGCTGTTGGTTTTATTGGTTCTAAGTTTGTATTGGAAATGATTTTAGGAAGATAAAGGTATTTGTTCAGTTTGGTTAATTAAAAATGTGGAACATCACTCAATAAATAAGTATTAAACGTGAAACTCAATAGAAAAGCCCAGTTTATATAAACTGGGCTTTTATCCAATCATCAAACTATTGATTATAAATAACTTATATAATGTATTTCGTATAAGGTGTATTGTGTTAATTTTAGAAAAACTTTAAAGCATTTAAACGAAATATATGAACTTAATTTCAGCAATTTTATTAAATGAACATCCTATTAGTGGATGTATTCAAGATGGAAGTGGAAATCCTAAACCATTTCCAATTCTTGCTATTGATGGGATTCCATTAAATATATGGGTAAATAAAAACACTAATATTATCGAAGAAACAAGTACTCTAGTCCCAGCACAAGGATGGTTATATGACTTTGACAATCATCTGTCTTTGAGTAATGCATGGAAACTTCTAAAACCTGAACCTTCTGAATATGGTGCTGTCTCTACAGTCGTACCAATTTTAATTTGTCCTGATGATTTAGACCTTGTATGCAGTGTAATTATGGTTGAACAAATTATTACCTAAACAGAAGTCACATGGATTAGATTTGGACGAGCATGGAATCATCTACATGATCTAGTTACATCAGTCATTTGGGAGAAGCCTTTTGCATCTCCTGTCTTGACATTCAAATTTAGTAATTTTGAAGAAGCATACAATAATTTAAAGAGCTTAGATGAAGTCTGGAATGGGGCTATTTAATATAATGGTCTGTATATGTAATACATTTTTAAGATTACCTTAAGATCAGTATCTTATTCTTATACATACCCTCTGGAACGATCTCGTTCAACCGACTTAGAAATAAGTCGGTTTTTTTATATGAAGTTTTGATATTTCTTGCAAAAATAAATTAAAAAACACTCAATTTTAACTTTTCCAAAAAAACTCCCTACTTTCATTCCAGAAATTATCCCCTATTTCTGCGGATAAAAAGAAGGCGGTTTTTAACCTGATGTGTACGCATATGCTTACAACAATTCCCGCCCTTTGCGGCTATACGACCTCAGGTGGATTTCTTATCATGGGGAGATAGAGAACAGGAAGTTCCAAAGAACAAGAATAAGAAAGATCGCACAAGGACTGCAAGGTACGACAGGAGTTATACCAAGCGAACCGATACGAAAAAGCCCGACAGGATGTCGGGCTTTTTTATTGTATGTATTTATTTCTCATAATCACCATTATGAGAAATCGAAACTATTTCCAAGGTATTTGATAGAATCAAAAAAGATATGAATCTTATCGAGATATAAAGTGAAAGATAAAATCATAGATATATTGAAATATGTATAGAATCCAAAATTTGATTTAGATAACAATTATGAATATTAACATCTACAAGATATGGCTAAATTTATTTTAGATGTATTAGATGATGATCAACGTGAAACAAGAATTAATGCGTTCCTGAAAAAAAATTCAACTGAGCGGTATAAAGGTGAGATATCTCCAGATAAGTCTGATTCGATAACATCATTAATCTTAAGTTGGACAAATCCACTAAAAAAGCAGGAGATGTAATTACTCAAGATACATCAACTTTTTCACTGTATTCTGACCCAGAATTACCAACTAATTTTAGCTACCCTCAGCTATTTATAAATATAAGCCAAAATAGCAAGGACATTGATGTTGGGAATTGGGACGTTATTGATGCAAAAATAGAATCAGGGTCTAGCATACGAATTAAGAAAAAAGATGAGCATAAGCTAATACCATTTGCGTATTTAGTAGATTGGGCTGCATATTTTAATGGTGATGATACTGATGGTGATCCATCAGTTTTTGTTTTTAATCTAGGTGATATACCACATCATATAAAGTTTAAAAACTTCAAATGTTGGTTAGAGAAAGCGCCTAGACAATTTGCACAAAAAAACGTATAACACCCTTCTTCAAATCTAACTGGTGACTCAAACCGTGAAACTCATCCTTGCACCCATGGAAGGCTTAACTGACCCGATTATGCGTGATGTGTTAACATCCGTCGGCAGCTTCGACTGGTGTGTAACCGAGTTTATTCGTGTCACCAACTCTGTGTTACCGGATCATATTTACCATCAGTTTTGTCCTGAATTACTCAACGATGGGAAAACAGCTTCGGGCACACCCGTACACGTGCAGTTTTTAGGCAATGACCCTGAGATGTTGGCAGCCAATGCCATTCGAGCCGTTGCACTTGGTGCACCCGCTATCGATATGAACTTTGGTTGCCCTGCCAAAACAGTCAATCGTCATCGTGGCGGTTCGGTATTGTTAGATGAACCTGAAGTGGTACACGAGTTGGTCAAAGCTGTGCGTGATGCAGTGCCTCCGCATATTCCGGTATCCGCCAAAATGCGCTTGGGCTATATGGACCGCAACTTTATGCTGGAAAATGCCCATGCCATTGAAGATGCGGGCGCAGCTTGGGTAACGGTACATGCCCGGACCAAAGCCGATGGCTATACCCCGCCCGCATTTTGGGATCAGTTACAACCCATTCGTGAAGCATTGAAAATTAATGTGATTGCCAATGGCGAAATCTGGACCAATACTGATGCTAAACAATGTCGCTTAGAGTCAGGTTGTGAAGACCTAATGATAGGTCGTGGTGCTGTCACGACTCCCGATTTAACTCAATGTATCCGCCAAAACTCAGATACTGCTTTATTGAGTTGGAATGATTTATTGGCTTTGCAAATTCGCTTTATTAACGGCCCAGCCAAAACCGAAATTGGTATGCTTGGACGCTATAAACAATGGTTAGGCATGATGTCTAAGCATTATCCTGAAGCGAAATTACTTTGGGATGAAGTAAAACGTATTAAACAATTGCATGAAATTGTAGAAAAATTAGAAGCAGCAGTGCTCTAAGTTTCAAATAAAAGCCATGAGATACTTTTCATATCTCATGACTGTTTCAAGCTAAAATCATTAACTCACTTCGCTGAGTAAAATAGGCAGTCCTGTTTCAAGTTGTATTGGCATAGAAATATGCTGATGCGCCACTTTCCAGACTTGCTCTACTTTCTGAAAACAAATGGTGGTGCGGCACCAAAACACTTCTAAATTGGGAATTGCATCAATTTGATCGACCTTTGAAAAACAGTGCAATACGGCGAGTTCTGGCTGGGCAATAAGTTTAATGCCTTCACGATATACACGAATGTTTCCAGCTTTCACTGGGAGATAACGCCTCCACAATTGTTTGTACGCATCTATACCCGTTAAATGGGTACTTACATCAATTAAACTTACATCTTCGACACAAAGATCAGCTAAAGCTTGTATATCCATGCTTGCTACAGCTTCATCCCATTGTTTTAACATTAATAAGATGGCATGGGCACTTTGCTCATCACCCGTAATTTCTATGCTCATCGTGTCATTCCTTTACAGTGTATCAACTTATCATCAACATAAGCTCTGATTTTGACGGCATCACGACTTAAACGTATCTGTATACCAATAAAACATTCAGAGACATTTTGCCTTTTATACACAGTCTTAGAAGGTGCACTCCCTACAGCCTCCACAAACTTAAAACATGTGATTTTCATCACACTATAAAAACTATAGCGAAAATAATTCGGAGAATAAAGTGGTAATTTTAAAGGGCTTTGAAATCCTTTTTTCCTAGCCGCTTTTACCAAATTTAATTCAATAAAAAAGCATGTCGATATGGACATGCTTCATTGAGATAAATCTGGGATTACACCGTTAAATCTTTAATTGTGGTGACCAAGCCATTATTTTTGACTGACTCAATCCCCTTATCACGCGATTGTTCAGAGGAATAAAATTGACTGGTACCAATAATCTGATGATTGGCTGCTTTTAAATTAAAATACGGCTTACCATTACTGGCCGTTAAACGCTCATAGCGACTGTCATCAGCACTATTTTTATGTACAGACTCTATGCCCACATGCGCTGAGGCTTTTGCTTTATACAACTCACTGGTTAAAATAACTTCTCCATTACCCGCTTTGAGCACAAAGCGATATTGACCATCTTTTGCTTGACTCAGTTCAAACCATCCAGACATAACGTCATTCCTCTTGTTGTTTTAAATTTATTTATTGTTGCTTGAAACTATTTTAGTTCTAAGAAATATAAATGACTTTTATATAACAAAAAAGAGCTTTTTTGATCAAACATAAGTCCAGTAAGTAACACAGTAATTCAAACCGCCCTAAAACCATGCAATTTCAGGGGCGATTATCAATTTTTGCTTCAATAACAATAGAAGAACAAGATGGAATCACGTCACTCAGGTAGGTACAACCACGGTTTTACCGTAAAAAGCGCTTTCCATTTCAAGAATTTCCACACATAGTTGTACCGTCAAATGCGTTTGCTTCGGTAGTAACTGCTGTAATACTAAAAGTAATTGATTGGAAATTTCTGTTTTTGTAGCGATATCTCGCCCTGAGAGCAAAGAAACCTTCACATGTACATAGGCTTGATTCGATTCACCTAAACCAATCAAATAATCACTTTGACAAATTGCTCGGCTTTTAATGTCTGTGGCAACTTTTACATGACCGGTCGCAAACAGTGCTTGGTTTAGACCTAATAAAATAGGCTGGGAGTGAAAGTCTTTTAAATTGTCAGAATATTCCAAATGAATATGCGGCATCTGAGTGCAACCCAAACAGTGAAAACTGGGTTATAACATGTTTTCATAGCTCACTGATGCAAGAAAAAGGATGATCTCATCCCCAATCTATGCATAGTGAGATAGAACCTTACAATTAAACTTTTTTCACATATTCTGATTTCAGTTTAATTGCCCCAATACCGTCAACCTTGCAATCAATATCATGGCCATCACTGGCTTCAGGCAATAAACGAATGTTCTTGACCTTAGTCCCGACTTTAACCACTGAAGATGAGCCTTTGATTTTTAAATCTTTAATTACAGTCACAGTATCGCCATCGACCAATAAGTTGCCATTGGCATCCTTAATTTGAGCAACGTCTTCTGTTTGATTCAGCTCACCTTCTTTCCATTCGTGTGAGCATTCTGGGCAAATTAATAAGTCGCCATCTTGATAGGTATATTCTGATTGGCATTTTGGGCAGTTTGGTAAAGACATAAAAAAACTCAAAAAAATAAAGCTTAGTGTACTGTAAAATTACTGATAACCCTAAATTCCATATGGGTATTTCTGCAAATTATCGCTTTTGAAATATCACATAATTAAATTTCTGAGCTTGTTGATTGGGTGTGATATGCACGTCCTGTACACTCGAAATGAAACGGAAATCGGGTTCAGCAAATTGTTGCTGTAATTGTGCAACACTATAACGTTGAACCTCTAATCCACTGCATTGTACAGGGCCATCTTCAGCAAAAGTAGCTACAATCACGTACCCTAAAGGCTGTACGGCTGTTTTCACTTGCTGTATATAACGCTTTTGGTCTTGAGGTTGAGTCAAAAAATGAAATACAGCACGATCATGCCAAACTTGATAAGTTTCTGGTTCGAGTTCCACGCTTAAAAGGTTTGCTACCTTCCAATCAATCAAATGAGCGCGATCACCTAAACGCTGTTGGCTCTGCTGTAAAGCCATGTTCGATATATCCAATACAGTTAAATGGTTATAACCTAAATCGAGTAACTCATCAGCAAGTATCGATGCGCCAGCGCCAACATCAATAATTGCAGCATTAAAGTCCAACTTCAAAGACTGAATCAATTGTATCGATTGACTTGCATGTAACTGAAACCAACTGACTTGCGTCACGGCTTTATCTGTATAAACCCTGTTCCAATGTGTTTCTGTTGACATGTCGGCATTCCCAACAACGATTCAATTATAAAAAATATATTATATTTTAAGTATTTTCTTCTTCAGGGGATTCTAAATAATGCTTCAAGACCACCGCATGATTTTGGGTTGCATTCTTTGCCGCAGTAATCAAGCTAATATTATGATGTTGGACTAAACCTCGTAATTCTGCGAGTGCTTCAGGATGTTGCCTCAATTCCAGCAAATATTTTGCTCGAAATTCTTCCCAGCCAATTAAATCTTGGTGATAAGACTGCCTTAAAACAGTGGACGGTGTAATCTCTTTGGGCCAAAGATCAATCTTGGCATCTTGTTTTTTAATGCCTCTTGGCCATAGACGATCCACTAGAATTCGTAATCCATCATCTGCGGTTACAGGACTATAGGCACGCTTGATTTGTATCTGCATTGATTTCCTTAGCGATGAGAAAATAAATAACTCATTTAACTTTCCATACTAATATCTTCAACATTTCCATCTTCATCAAATGAGACACATAGCACATAGTCAGTCACATTTTCTGGCAGACTAAAGTCAATCGAATCATCATTTTCTTCAACCGAATGAAAGTCCAAAAAGCGTTGGGTCGATAATAACTCAATCACCTGCTTCGCTTCAGGGCGCGTGAGCCCAGTATGATGCTGCCAATACTGCGAAGAGATTTCTTGCAGATGATGCTCTACATACAAGCGCACTTGATTATCTAAACCGACATCTTGCAGATAGCTTTGCCAAATCGCATTCCGAGCTTTCTGTTCTCTGTCCTTAAAATTATTAAACGTTTGCATAACATCCTTACCATTTATCCATCAGGTATTTCAGGCGTAATCAGGAGTGCCAGCAACTGTAAAGACTCTTGCCAGCCCAAATAGCACGCTTCTACGGGAATTACATCGGGTATGCCAGATTGTGTAATTTGAATTTCCGTCCCCACAGAGACCGCTTTAAATTGAACTTCGACTTCAATTAAATCGGGCATGTTTGGATCTTCAAATTGATCAACATAGCGTAACCGTTCATTTGGAACCACTTCGTGATATGTGCCACCAAAACCAATGCGTGTGCCTGTAGAAAAGTTAGTGAAATACATGCGATATTTGCCCTCAGGCTTCACCTCAAGCAAATCGACATGTGCGGTAAAACCGTGGGGTGCCATCCATTTGACTAAGGCATCTGCTGTGGTAAATGCCCGATAAACACGCTCCGGTGGCGCATTAAACACGCGATGTAATTGAACCGTATTCGACATGGGACACCTATATTTTTATTCTTTGGTTTCAAATAGTGTACGGTAAGTCGAGGTGGCTTATGTATAACTTGAGTATGAATTACACAGCAACCACCTACTTTGGCATCTCGCTACTCGTCATCATAATCATAGAGATAGCTCAGACAGCCCCAACCGTCATATTCACCTTGGAACATTTCGGCAATTTTAACGAACCACTCTTCTAAATCTTGAACATCCTGATATTCAGGAATCATATTGACATGAACGTTCAATACCCATAAATCACTGCCATCATTTTTGACTTCTTCTTGAAACAGCGAAATTTTTTGTTCTTCATGCAATAAATGCACAGCGCATTTTTCTGCCTGATCTTGGGTTGTAAAAACAATAGAAAATTCAATTTCGTGTAGATCGGTTAGATCATTACCGTCTTCATACATTTGCCACAGTACATTACCGTTATCATCATCTGGAAATAATTCATAGTTGCGGCTCATTGTTATATCCCTACTTTTTTGTTTATTAATTCAACGTAATTTAGCATGATTTTATGACAGTTTAAGCCCCCCAAATAGATATTTTTAGAATGCAGCTAAACTCTGAATATCGACCAACGCTCCACTGAGTGGCTGGACAAATGTCAAGTGGCTGGCATGTAATGCCATGCGCTTTAAAGGACTTTGCAAGGGTTCTGGATGATAGAGTTTATCCCCAGTGATGGGATGTCCAATATATTGCATATGCACACGTAATTGATGGGAGCGTCCTGTAATCGGGGTTAACAATACATGGCTGATATCCTGCATTGAATCATAGTGCATCAGTTCAAATAAGGTTTTAGCAGCTTTACCCAATTCAAAATGCACAATCTGACGTGGGCGATTTTCCCAATCCGTAATTAAAGGGACTTCTACACTTCCCGATTGCTGAATCCGACCTTGCACCAATGCCTGATAATGTTTGGTCACCGTTCGCGCTTGAAACATTTTGCTGACCGCAACTTCGGCATCACGATGTTTGGCAAACATCAAAATTCCTGAGGTCGCCATATCCAAACGATGGGTAATTTTCGCATCAGGAAATTGCGCTAAAACACGATAATAAGCACTATCATGATGTTCAGGTAAACGCCCAGGCACCGACAGCAAACCCGCAGGTTTATTAATGATCACCAAGTCTGCATCTTCATAAATAATCTGCAAAGGTTCTTGTGGCGGGGTATAAACGAAGTGGTCATTAAGAGGCATGAGCAGATGGGATGACAAACAATGCGGGCAAAATATCAAGCTCAATTCAGACTGTCAATTTTTCTGCTTTTCAGTCATTTTATTTATCCCAAAGTGCTACTTTCTCCATCAAGAATCTACAAATATTTAGCGATGCTTATTCATTTCTGACAGTAAATCTAATTGAATTTCCTGAATTTGTGTCAGCCTTTCCCATTGATGTGACAGCAAATGATCCATTTTTTCATGTAAATGCCGAATTTCTAATTCTGCTTTCAAATTAATTTGATAGTCGTGCTGCGAGCGTAAACGGTCTTTGGCTTCCTGTCGATTTTGGCTCATCATAATAATCGGCGCCTGTATGGCCGCCAAACAAGACAAAACCAAATTCAATAAAATAAAAGGATACGGATCGACTGGATGTACCCATAACACCACTGTATTTAAAAGAATCCAAAGCACTAAAAAAACGCCGAAACAAATTAAAAAAATCCAACTGCCGCCAAAACTGGCAATTTTATCTGCCAATTTCTCTCCCATTGTCCAGTTTTGATCAAATTCAGTTTCGATGTTTTTGGTGATGAGTTCATGCCGTTGCATACTGCTAATCACTTCACGCTCTAAATCGGTCAGCTCACCTTTTTCAGATTTCAACAACGAATGTACATACTGAATCCGATAGTGGGTCAAATCGGGTCGACAAATAAAACTGTCTGATGACCAATCTGGTTCATCTTTTTTGATCTCATCGCTGATCACATCACGAATAATATGCCCAGAGACCAATGCTTTATAAGGAAATGACTTTTTGCACACTGCACACGTTTGATTTTGTCTATCGGTCATCTTTTTTAATTCGTTTTCTATTTTGACTCCATCATAACAATTTTCGGTTTAAATGAAGCCACTTCCATTAATGCAACACTACAAATGTCAGATTTAACTTAAAAGAGATAGAACAATAAATGGAACCAAATTAAACACCATAATTAAAATTTTATAGACCGCCATCGCAGCATAATGAATTGCATCAAAAGTTTGATCATTCAGATTAAACCAGCGACCATGTAAGCTTTTCATCCACGTTCGGGCATAGATAAAAACCAAAAACCAAATCAATAAAATGAGATAATTAAGAGCCAAACACCAGCCCAATACCTGCTGTAATAATTGCATATCCATATGTATTACTCTCTATCTTCACGTTCAATAGTCACGTCATGAGCTAAAGTTCTAACCCGACACGAAAACCTCGCGCAGCATAATAAGATTCAGCCCCGTTATGATAAGTAAATACTTGACCATAGCGACGGTCACAAAACAATGCTCCGCCCAAAGCCCGAATAGCCTCAGGCGTCTTCACCCAACTTGATGTTTTTTGGTCAAAATTTCCCAACTGCTGTAATTGATGATATTGCTGTTCTGTGAGTAGCGTAGTGCCCATTTTCTGTGCTAAATGCACTGCACTGTCTTGTGGTGGATTCTGTTTCCGAGCAGCCAAGGCTTCTGCGTCATAACATAAACTACGGCGACCTTTGGGACTTTCCTCCGCACAATCGACAAAATAATATTCATCGCTGTTTTGTTCAAATTGAATAAGATCAGGCTCGCCCCCTGTTTGCTCCATCCAGTGCAAACTTTGAATTTTTTCAGGTTGCGCTTGGAGTTGGCATAACACTTCATGCCAGGTGAGATGAGGATGTCTTAAAACATGCTGCTCGAAACGTTGCTGTAAACGGATGAAAAGTTGCTGATCACCCCATGGCTGATCTAAGTTATGACTCGTCATTTCTGCTCTTCTTTTTATTAGATTATTGGGGGAATACGCTCTTATTATGTTACTGAATGAGCTAAAAAAACATCGTCTAAATTTGTAAATGACGTAAAAATGTAGATGGGCATTATATAAAAAACGAAACTAGAATGGACTATAAAATATTTTTAAACTTATATTTTTATTCAATTTTATTCTAAAAAATTTTTTAGGGTGTCAAGGGAAAACATCAGTGGTTTACTTCAACAACCATGACTTTGTAAATCATAACCTTGTGCCTATAAACTTTTAGTTTATAGCGTCCTAAGCCGAATCGAGACCTTTTGGGTAAGTACTACACTCACGTTGTACGCAACTGGTAGCAAACTACTCTTTCCGATCCCCATCACACCCTTGAGATATAGTGTAGGCAGATTCTATTGGGATTGTTTTCCTAAAATCCATAAATTTTTATGATTTTTAAGCATATTTCCCACAATAATAAAAATATAAGGAATTAATTTTCATTTAATAAAATTTAATGAATGTTTAATTTCACTTTTAACCATAATTTGCGTTTTTTTACCAAAAAAATCACACAACTTTTCATTATGCCCAAATCACCATAATCGCTGCCAAAATCACCAAAAATAGCCCCAAATGATCAGAACGTGCTAATTTCTCTTTAAAGAAATATAAAGAAATCAATAAACTAAATAGAATTTCAATTTGTCCTAGAGTTTTCACCAAAGCCACGGTCTGCATACTCATGGCACTAAACCAGCCTAAAGAGGCCAAGAAACTACATACACTGACTTTAAAGGTCAGTCCGACACGCTGCCCCATGTGGTACAAAGTTTTTCTGCTAAATAAACTTAAGTACAACAACAAAATCACACATTGGAAGCCAATTAAAATACACAACACCCACGCTGCACGATGCAAAAAAGGCAGCATTGCAAGTTCTAAGCTGGCTTCTCGAACCAATAAAGAGGTAATGGCAAAACATAATCCACTGCCTAATCCGATCATTAAGGTTTTGATGGAGAGTTTGGTCTGTTGGCTTCCTTGACTCAGTAAGAACACGGCAATTGCACCAATCAGTACCCCGAGCCATCCCCAAACCGTTAAATGTTCTTGTAGCAACATGACGCCAATGAGTGCAGCCAAAATGGCTTCGCTTTTTGCCAGTCCGATACCAATCGCGTAATTCTTTTGTTGAAACAATTTCACCATTAAGGCAGTTGCATATATTTGGCTCACGCCTGCAACCACAATATATAGCCAAAAATGTACTGAAAAATTCACAACCGCTGTGACAGGTTGTTGGTGATATAAAATAGCGAGGTAACTGAAAGCAAAGATTGGAGAAAAGAGAAAACGTGCTAAGGTGGTGCCATAGACATCAACGGTGGTACTAAGTTGCTTTTGAAAAGCATTACGCCAAGCCTGCATAAATGCAGCCATAATCGTAAATAATACCCAAGCAATTGCCATAGCTCTAACTTCATCTCTAATTCGGTCGTTAATTTACTCGCTTCAAATTCACTTTTCGAGCTTTAGTTTCCATTTACTCAATAGGTGTGATGCTACTTTGGCTGAACAGAGGACTCACTAATAAAAACCGACATGAGCCAAAATATCTGCCGCTGTAGGAATATTCTGTGGTACTTGCTGTTTAATATATTCACATGCTTTTAAAATACGGACATCTCACGGTAAATGAGTTACTTGCGGGGAGATAAGCTGCAAAATATGCAATAACAATTGTTTCACTTGCTCAATATTAATGCCCCTAATCTCAATTGTATAAGCTCACCCCCTAAATAGCTGTAAACAATCCGCAGGAAATGAACACATCTGCTTTCCCTGTAATGCGGCGTGTACATAGCCATAAAGCTCCTAGTCTGGATCTATTCACACAGCCAGATATTGTCGGCAGTGATGGTTGTATTTAAACGCTCAAAGAATTCTACCCTTGTTATCTTTCACAACATACAGACTCAACTTGCCGTCGTTTGCATTTCGTATGCTACACATGATTGGCATGGCTGCAACCGTAGCCATGAAGAAAAATGCCAAATTACTTTGGACCTTACCTGTCGTGGGCTATGGTTTTGCTTGGGTCGGTCACTTCTTTTTTGAACATAACAAACCTGCAACATTTAAACAGCCCTTCTTTAGCTTAATCTGTAACTTTAAAATGTATAAAGGCATTTTAGTCGGCAAAGTCGATTGGTAAAACTCCATTGAAGCAGACTTATTTAAGGGTCTAATAAGTCTGCTCTACCCTCACAATATTCTTGGAAATAGCCTCTATTAATAGTCATCTAATAGCTGTGACCTATTCGCAAAAAACCAAGAAAATTTTAATCTATTTCCTTTTCATATTTTCCTGTAAAGCAAATGTGCAATTTCAAGCAAAATAGTGGAAAATCAAGCGAATTAATTCTTCTATAAATTGTTGAAGTGAGCATTTCATGAGTACTCTTGCATTTACGGCTTTCACTCTTAATGGTGTAGACGCGCAAAAATTTCTACAAGGTCAAGTTACCGTACACGTAGAACGCCTAATTGAAAATCAAACTCGCTATACCGCAATTTGTGATCTTAAAGGTCGCATTCATTTTGGCTTATGGCTGAAAAAAATAAATAATGAAAGTTTTGAAATTGTGACCACACTCGATCAAAGCGAAGAATTTGCCAAACATATTCGAAAATTTGGTGCATTTTCCAAGATGAAACTCGAACCTGTTGGCATCGTGTTTCCAACAGTTGTCGATATTCATACGGAGTTTTCAACATCAGAAACCGATATTCCAACTTGGCAATTACAAGCGATTCAAACTGGACAAGCTTGGATTAGCCAAGCCACCGAACATATGTTCCAACCTCAAGAATTACGTTTACACCAACGTGAAGGGGTTCACTACGATAAAGGCTGCTACTTAGGTCAAGAAATTGTGGCTCGCCTCTGGTTTAAAGCAAAACCTAAACATTGGCTACATTTAGTTCAAGGACACGGTGAAGCTCCTGCTCCAGCGACACAACTTAACAAGGATGTGGAAGTCATCAATAGCATACCGACAACCGATGGCTATCAAGCCTTAGTCGTTGCCAAACCAGCTGCAATGACTGAGTTAGGCTTACAAATCTTAAACTTGCCAGAAGCATTGAATGGTGATGTTGCAAGACCTGTTCATTAATTTTGTTTAAATGTATTTCTAGATCGTATATGAATCACATATACGATCTTTTGAAAATTCATAAAAATAATATAAAAAATAAATATTTAAAAATATTCTGCGTACTGATTCATTCGCAAGCAATCCTAACCAATATGATTATACAATCCCTATTTTTGGTTATTTTTCACTCAATTACATTTTTTCAAAACCCAAACAACCCCTTAATTAAATACTTATATTTCAATACTTTAAAATAAAATTTTTGATAAAATATAGCATTTTTACTCTATTTAGACGTTTTTTTGAACTAATCAGTTCTACTAGAGCATTTACTCTTATTTTAATTGTGTTATTTTTGTCACATGGAGTAACAATATGATTTTGGTCGGACCTACCAAAAATTCCAGAATTAACAAAAGCATGATTCAACATGCATAAAAATCGTGTACCTCAAGGGAAGATAAAAGAATGAAATTAAAAGCTCTAACTACCGCAATGATTCTCGCAGCATTACCAACCGCTGGAGCATTTGCTGCGGCACTTGACCGTTCAGGACAATCTATTTCTGCCTTCTTACAACCAGGCAACTATTTTGAAGCAGGTATTTCAATCCTTGATCCAAGTGTTTCTGGTACAGCTAATGCTAATGGCTCAACCCTATCTGACATGGGAGATGATTATTATTTCCCAAATGCTGCCCTAAAATTACAAGTAACTGATCATTTTTCTTTTGGTTTAATTTACGACCAACCATTTGGTGCTGATGCTACATATTCAACCTCTGATCCCGCATTAGCGTTAAATGGTTCGGGGTTATTTCATGATGGTTCTGAAGCAACTAAAGTTGAGGTCAAGTCGCAGAATCTTTCAATGATTTTCGGTTTCCAACCAAATGAAAATTTTAATATTTATGGTGGCGGAGTTTACCAAACCGTCAAAGGGGATGTTCAATTACGTGGACTTGCGTACGGTGGCTCAACGACTTTCGGTGGTTATAACGCTAAGATTAGTGAAGATGGCGCTGTTGGATGGTTAGCGGGTTTTGCCTACCAAATTCCAGATATTGCTTTAAAAGCATCTTTAACCTATAGATCTGAAATTGAACATAAAACTACAATTGAAGAAAGTTCAATTGCACCATTAGGTCAAAACCTTGGCACCGTTATTAATCTGAATAATGGTCTGGGTGAAACTGACATTACAACTCCACAATCTGTGAACCTCGATTTTCAAACAGGCATCATGGCAAATACAGTTGCCTTTGCAAATGTACGCTGGGTAAATTGGAAAGACTTTTCAATTCGTCCTTATGCATTTGGTGTTGCATCAAAACTGGCTCCAGGCTATCCAAATGGCTTCGATTTAGTTGCATACACTGATGATCAATGGTCAACAAACGTAGGTTTAGGGCGTAAACTTAACGACCAATGGGCAGGTAATGTATCAGTAGGTTGGGATTCTGGTGCAGGTAATCCTGTAACAACACTAGGCCCAACAGAAGGTTATTGGAACCTTGGCCTAGGTGTTCAATACAGCCCTACACCTGCAACATTCATTGCTGGTGGTGTGAAATACTTCTGGTTAGGCGATGCTAAAGCACAAACTGGGGCACAGTTTGGTACATCAAATTATGTTGCAGATTTCTCTGACAATGATGCAATTGCTTACGGCTTAAAACTCGGCTACCGCTTCTAATTCATATTCCATTCAAAAGACCATCCTTCTGGATGGTCTTTTTTTTGGCAAAAAGTATCATTTTATAAATTTAAGTTTCTATCAAACTTAGCCAAGTGTTTCTTAATTAAGCATTTAATTATTCACTTCAAAAGTTCTACAATTAAACTAATTGCTCTAATTTTTTATATATAAATCATTAATATACATACGTACCATTAGTATTTTTACTCTATTCAAGCACTTTTTGTGTATGAGCTAGTTCAATTAATAAACGGCATAGTGCATTTACTCTTTTTTAATTTGTGTTACCTTCCCCTAACTTTTAGTTACAAAGTGATATCAGGGAAAATATCCATGAAACTTACAGCCCTTAAAAAAGCAATTTTACTCTGTCTTATTCCTACCACTTCTACATTTGCAGCGGGTCTTGATCGTTCTGGTCAATCTATCCTGCCTTTTTTGCAATCAGGCAACTATGCTGAAGCTTCAATCAGTATTTTAGACCCGAATGTAAGTGGTAAAAATAATACCGGAGCTGCTGTAACAGACATGGCGGATGACTATTATTTCCCATCGGCTGCACTGAAAGTTCAGGCAACCGAACATTTTTCTTTTGGCTTGATTTATGATCAACCTTATGGGGCTGACTCTCAATATTCTGCTGAGGCGGGTACTTTTGGTAATGGCGTAGAAGGTACGAGTGTTAAAGTTCGCACCAATAACTTATCCCTTATTGTCGGCTACCAACCAACTGAAAACTGGAATTTTTATGCAGGTCCTGTTTATCAAACGGTAAAGGGTGATGTCTCTTTACGTGGTGCAGCTTACTCTTTACTTTCTGGTTATGACATTAACCTAAAAGAAGACGAGGCTTATGGTTGGTTAGCGGGTGCAGCGTATCAAATTCCAGAAATTGCATTAAAAGCAGCGGTAACCTACCGCTCTGAAATTAAACACGAATTAGATACTACAGAAACTTCAAATATCTATATTCCACCGAATTACTTACCAACTTTACCAAGTGGCGTAGACTTACGTTCTGTCACCAGCCAAACTGAAGTCGTCACGCCACAGTCTGTGAATGTGGACTTTCAAACTGGTGTTGCAAAAGATACTTTAGCTTTCGCAAATGTACGTTGGGTACATTGGGATCAATTTGCAGTAAGCCCAGCGGCTTTAGCAACTGCATCTAAAATCGCAAAAGGCAAAGCACAAAATCTGATCGATTATTCTGATGATCAAATTTCTGCAACAATCGGCCTCGGTCATAAATTCAATAAAAAATGGTCTGGCTCTGTATCAGCAGGTTGGGATTCAGGTGCAGGCAACCCTGTAACAACTTTAGGCCCAGTTGAAGGCTATTGGAGTGCAGGCTTGGGCGGTCAATATAGCCCAGCAGAAAATTATTTTGTTCAAGCTGGTGTTAAGTACTTCTGGTTAGGTGATGCTAAGGCACAAACTGGCGGTAATGTCGTGGGGGATTTCTCTGATAATGAAGCGATTGCTTACGGATTGAAATTTGGCTACAAATTCTAATCTTGAAATAAAAAAGACGGACTCAAAGTCCGTCTTTTTTTTGCTTTAATCTTATAGAATTAAGCAGGAATATCACGTACAGATGCCTTACGAATGGCTTCTTTTAACGCATCATAACCATTGATTGCTGGGAATTGTGGAAATTCAGCAATCACATTTTCTGGCGCATCAAACAAGAAACCATGATCTGCTTCGCCCAACATTGTGGTGTCATTATATGAGTCGCCCGCGGCAATCACACGGAAGTTCAAACCATGAAGCGCTTTAACTGCCTGACGCTTCTGGTCTGGTTGACGTAATTTATAAGCAGAAATCATCCCCTGCTCATCCGTTTCTAACTTATGACAGAAAATAGTTGGCCAACCCAATTGTTTCATCAGTGGATGTGCAAACTCATAAAAAGTGTCTGAAAGAATAATCAGTTGGAAATGCGTGCTGACCCATTCAACAAACTCTTTCGCACCTGGAAAGGGTCCCATTTCCGCAATCACTTCTTGAATATCATCCAAGCCTAAATTATGTTGCTTAAGAAGATTTAAACGCTGTGTCATCAACACATCGTAGTCAGGAATATCACGTGTTGTCGCTTCTAGCGCTTTAATTCCAGTTTTTTTTGCAAAGTTAATCCAAATTTCTGGAACTAACACACCCTCTAAATCAAGACATACGACTTCCATGAATGCTCCCAACTGTCTATGAAAAAAATTTGGACTATAATAGCATCAACTTATGATTCAGTAGTTGCTGTTTTTTAAATCTATTTTTTTCATAAGCATTTATTTTTTTATGCTAAGCAGAAATATTCAATTCCATTAGAATATTTTCAAAATCTTTTAATATAGGTTTTGAAGTATCCAAGCCTATAGCCAGGAACTCTCATGACTGCTATCCCTACTGTCGATCATATTGATGCACTTGCATCTGAATATGCAGATAAATCTCCAAGTGAAATTTTGGAACTCGCCCTGAATCAAGAAGGTGAAATTGCCATTTCATTTTCAGGTGCTGAAGATGTTGTACTGATTGATATGGCTGCCAATCTGGGTAAACCATTCCGTGTTTTTAGCTTAGATACAGGGCGTTTACACCCAGAAACCTATCAATTTATTGAAACTGTGCGCAAACATTACAATGTTAATATTGAAATCTGCTTCCCAGAATCTGAAGCCGTACAAGCACTCGTGAATGAAAAAGGATTATTCAGTTTTTACCAAGATGACCATAAAGAATGTTGCGGTATTCGTAAAGTACAACCTTTACGTAAAAAACTGGCCACTTTAGATGGTTGGATTACGGGTCAGCGTAAAGATCAAAGTCCAGGTACACGTACTGAAATTCCAGTGGTTCAATCTGATGTTGGCTTTTCTGGACCAGGCAAACAGCTAATTAAATATAATCCTTTAGCCAATTGGTCAAGTGCAGAAGTATGGAGCTATATTCGTATGATGGAAGTCCCATACAATCCATTACATGAGCGTGGTTTTATTTCAATTGGCTGTGAACCATGTACGCGTCCTGTATTGCCCAATCAACATGAGCGTGAAGGTCGTTGGTGGTGGGAAGAAGCGACCCATAAAGAATGCGGATTACATGCAGGTAATTTATCAAAATAATTTTGTCAACCCAAAGCCACTGAACTATTCAGTGGCTTTTTTTAAGATTGATGGACATATAAAGCCGTAACTTTTCTAAGTAAAAGGCGCTATACTCAAATCAAGTTTTATAATTCTAACAAGGTGCCTCAGAAAGGAGACACCACAGAAATTGCAGTGAGGCAATCAATACTATGCGCCCATTACACCCCATTGACTTTATTTTTTTAACATTAGAAAAACGGCAGCAACCTATGCACGTTGGGGGATTATTTCTTTTCCAAATTCCTGAACATGCACCTGAAACTTTTCTACAAGATTTGGTTGCGGATATTCGTAACTCAAAATCTATTCCTATTCCACCATTTAACAATAAATTAAATGGTCTGTTATGGGATGAAGATGAAGAGTTTGATCTTGATCATCATTTTCGCCATATTGCCTTACCCCATCCTGGACGCATTCGTGAATTATTGACCTATATCTCACAAGAGCATAGCGCCCTTATTGATCGAGCTAAGCCTTTATGGACGTGTTACATCATCGAGGGAATCGAAGGTAACCGTTTTGCGATGTATTTTAAAATTCACCATGCCATGGTCGATGGTATTGCGGGTATGCGTCTAGTCGAAAAATCGCTATCTCACGATCCACATGCCAAAAGCATTGTGCCACCGTGGTGTGTTGAAGGCCCTCGTGCAAAACGCATAAAAGAAGCGAAAGTTAGCCGCATGAAAAAAATCATCACTGGGTTGAAGCAACAGGTTGAAGCAACCCCTATCGTGATGCGGGAACTTTCCAAAACAGTGATGCAGGATATGGGCCGTAACCCAGACTATGTGTCTAGCTTTCAAGCACCAAGCAGTATTTTGAATCAGCGTGTCAGTTCATCACGCCGCTTTGCTGCCCAGTCTTTTGATTTTGATCGTCTGCGTCATATTGCGACATCTTTAAATGTCACCATTAACGATGTGGTATTGGCGATTTGCTCTGGTGCATTACGTGAATATTTACTGAGTCAAAATGCCCTACCCAAAAAGCCTTTGATTGCCATGGTTCCGGCTTCTATTCGTGATGATGATTCAGAAGTATCGAATCGAATTACCATGATTTTGGCGAATTTAGGCACACATAAAGAAGATCCTTTAGAACGTTTGCAGATTATTCGTCGTAGTGTCCTCAATGCAAAAGAACGCTTTAAACGCATGAACTCAAACCAAATCATGAATTATAGTGCTTTTGTATATGGAGCCGCAGGCTTAAATATTGCCTCAGGTTTAATGCCAAAACGTCAGGCATTCAATTTGGTTATCTCTAATGTACCAGGTCCACGTGAACCTTTGTATTGGAATGGCGCCAAATTAGATGCCTTATATCCAGCATCCATTATCTTAGATGGTCAAGCGCTCAATATTACTATGACCAGTTATTTGGATAAACTTGAAGTTGGTCTGACGGCATGCCGTGTTGCACTACCTAAAATGCAAAACTTGTTGACACATTTGGAAGAAGAAATTCAACGTTTTGAAAGTATTGTTGGGGTAAAAAACCCAAAGTTGCAAGCGGTGAGTTAACCGCTAAAACAGCACAGCAAAATACTGCAAAATAAATTAAGGGGCTTCATGTGAGCCCCTTAAGCTTTAATACTACGACACTGTTTCAGCAATTGATGGCATACCGAACGAACCATGGCAGTTGTAATTTGAGTTTCTTTGCCTTGTTCGTCTACGATATAACCCGTATGTACGTTTTTATTATCTAGCACGTGCTTGATACCTTGTTTGATAATTTTTTCACTCATGCCCATTTCACACCTCTTCTTGCTAAGACCAAATTCTCCAAAAATGAAAATTTAGTTTGGCTACTTGGTATGAGTAGTATTGAAAAAACCAGCTCGAAAGTAAAATTTCAGTTGTAACAAGTGTTTAACGACATCCTGTTACAATTTCAGCTCAGAATGATATCGTATTGCTCTTGCGTATATAAATTTTCCACCTGAAATTTAATCACGCGATTAATGAAATGCTCTAAATCCGCCACAGCTGGCGCTTCTGCCGTAAGTAAGCGATCAATCACAGAAGGATGCGCGACAACAGTAAAGCCACTCTGTGATTCAAAAGCTCGGGTATATCGTAAGATTTCTCGAAAGATTTCGTAACATACCGTCTCTGCTGTTTTGACATAACCACGTCCCTGACACGTCGGACAAGATTCACATAACAAATGTTCTAAGGACTCACGGGTACGCTTACGCGTCATTTCCACCAGACCTAACTCAGAAACCTGCGTAATTTTGGTCTTAGCATGGTCACGTTCCAACATGCGATCAAACTGATTCATCACTTCTTCACGATGCTGAGCTTCCTGCATGTCAATGAAATCAATAATAATAATGCCACCCAAGTTACGTAAACGTAACTGGCGTGCAATCACCTGCGTTGCCTCCATATTGGTTTTAAACACGGTATCTTCCAGTGTTCTGCCACCCACATAGGAACCCGTATTGACATCAATTGTGGTCATGGCCTCGGTCTGGTCAATCATTAAATAACCACCCGACTTTAAGGCAACACGCGTTTGCAATGCTTTCTGAATATCTTCTTCAACATTATATAAGTCAAAAATCGGACGTTCACCAGGATAGTGAATCAGACGACTCTGCATATTCGGCACAAACTCAGCCACAAATTCCTGCAATTTCGCATGAATTTCACGAGAATCAACAGAAATTTTTACGGTATTTTCATTCGCTAAATCACGAATAATACGTTGTGGTAAGGGCAATTCTTCAAAAATAAGAGAAGGTACCGCGATAATTTTTTGTTTACGTTGGATGTATTCCCACAACTTTGCCAAATACGCCATATCCTGCGCAATGGAGGCTTCATCAATGCCTTCCGCAGCAGTACGTACAATGACTGAACCAGGTAACTCGTGTTGGGCTTGAATCTTCTCAATAATAGAACGTAGACGCTCACGTTCTCCTTCCGATTCAATTCGTTGCGATACACCAATATGATTACCAAAAGGCATGAGCACCAAATAACGCGAAGGAATAGAAAGATCGGTACTTAAACGCGCACCTTTGGTTCCCAGCATATCTTTCATGACTTGAACCGTCAGAATTTGCCCGGGCTGTAATAACTCAAAAACATTGGGAATAGGCTGATTCCGTGGCCAGATCATATCATTGATATGTAAAAAAGCAGTACGCGACAGACCAATATCGACAAAAGCCGCCTGCATACCTGGCAAAACACGAACCACTTTGCCTTTATAAATATTTCCTACCAAACCCCGTTTTACAGTACGTTCAACATATAACTCGTTGACTGTACCGTTTTGAATTAACGCCACACGACACTCCATCGGTGTGACATTAATCAGTAACTCGTCAGACATAATAAGACTCAAAACATTATAAAAATTTTTGTTTCACCATTAATTTAATAGCTTAATGGCTTTGAATAACTCGACTGTCTCATGTAACGGCAAACCAACTACATTGGTATAACTGCCTTCAATACGGGGAATATAACGCGAAGCAAGCCCTTGTATGGCGTAAGCTCCCGCTTTCCCTTCGGGTTCCCCTGTTGCCCAATAGTCTTCCATGTCTTTCAGGCTCAGCACTTGAAATTCGACTTGGGTACGCACCACTATACTTGAAATTTGCGCTGATGTACGTACACATACCCCAGAAAATACATCATGCTTTCTGCCCGATATTTTTGCCCACATTTCAAAGGCATGGTCTTTTGATTCTGGCTTGCCCAAAATTTCACCATCCACACTCAAACTGGTGTCTGCGGCAATAATGACGGCATTTGGAAATTTTTGTTGTACTACCGACGCTTTTTCACACGCCAAACGCTGAACATAATCTGCTGCAGTTTCATTCTCAAACGCAGATTCATCAATCTCAGGACTATAAATGAAGAAGTCTAGACTGAGCTGCTGAAGCAGCTCACGACGTCGGGGAGAGCTAGAGGCAAGAACTAGATGCGCCATTTTTTCAGTACAAAATAAACCAATGGCCACAGCAAAATACTGGTGAGTAATGGTTGCCAATGTCGGGCAAATGGAAACTGAATGCCCCCCATAATTTGTGCCACCCACATCATAAATAGGTAGGCTAGAATTGCCAGCGCTGCAATAACCCACAGGTTGGCAAAAGTCAGTACACGGCGTTCACGAATCAAAAACCGCGTAACAAAACTAATCACCACAAAACATAAGGCATTCAAGCCCAGTGGTGCATCCATCAACAAATCAACAAAAATACCAGTACCGAAGGCAAACCAGACACCACACCATGTTGGCTGACACAGCACCCAAAACAGCATCACCATCATCATAAACAATGGACGCCAGCCCGAAACAGCATAGGCCAATGGATAAACCATTAGCACAGAGGCAACAATCACTGAAAAGATGATGGGAAATAACGGATCTTGACGTTTTTCTTGACGTAACTTAGCGATTGGCATGTGGTTGCTCCATCGCTAATGAGTCGGAAAACAGCACCACAACATGATGACCACTGGCTAACTGTGCCGCGGGAACCACATCAATCTGTGCAAACTCACCCGTTGTATGTCGACTCACTTTAGACACTGTACCGACCAAATATCCTGCTGGGAAATGCGCCCCTAAACCCGAGCTATACACTTTTTCACCCACCTTAATATTGGCACTGGTCGGAACATATTCCATTTTCAGATGTCCTAAATCACCTGTACCTGAAACAATAGCACGCATACCTGTGTATTCTAAACGTACCGATAAAGAATGATCTTTGTCGGAAAGCAGCATGACACGGCTACTGTGTGGATACACATTGATTATTTGCCCCATAATCCCCTTATCGTCCAGTACCGTTTGTCCAACTTTCAAGTTGTTGGTTGAACCACGATTAATCACAATAATATGGCGTAATGGATCCGCATCCGTCCCAATGACTTCAGCAATTTCCATTCGACCATCAATAATTAAAGGCGTATCGAGTAAACCACGTAAACGTGTATTTTCAGCAGAAAGTTCGGACAGCTTTTGCAAACGTACTTGGGCTTGTAGCAACTCCGCCTGCATGGCCGTGTTTTCACGACGTAATTGTGCCTCAGACTTGGTCTGCTGAGTCAACCATTCGCTGGACAATACAGGATAACTTGCCAAGGCATAAATGGGATTATATGCCGCATACAAGACATCTCTTGCAGGCTGTATCACAAGAGGTAAGCGCCAGTTAAAAAATAGCACCACCAAACATGTTACAACCGCAATGATAAATGAGCGAAATGATGGGGGCTGCCTAGAAAACAAATTTGTTTGCACAGCCAAATCCTTAATTAACCAACGAATAACATGTCGTGATTTGGATTATCAAAGAATTCTAAAACTTTACCACCACCACGAGTGACGCAAGTTAAAGGATCTTCAGCAACTACGACTGGTAAACCAGTTTCCTGAGCCAATAATTTGTCGAGGTTACGTAGCAATGCACCACCACCTGTCAATACAATACCGCGCTCTGCAATATCAGAAGATAATTCAGGTGGCGTTTGTTCTAATGCAGATTTCACTGCTGAAACAATGCTTTGTAAAGGATCAGAAATCGCTTGGGTAATTTCGTTTGAAGTTACCGTAATGGCACGTGGCACACCTTCTGCCAAGTTACGACCACGAACTTCAATTTCTAAAATTTTACCATTTTCGTCTGGTAGAGCCATGCCTACTTCTTTCTTAATGTTTTCTGCGGTGGTTTCACCAATCACGCAGCCATGTGCTTTACGTACATAGTTAATGATTTGTTCATCAAACACATCACCACCAACACGTAAAGAGTCGGCATAAACACAACCTTGAAGCGAAATGATCGCAATTTCAGTTGTACCACCACCCACATCTACCACCATTGAACCGCATGCTTGTTCCACAGGTAAACCTGCACCAATTGCAGCAGCCATCGGTTCTTCAATTAAACGGACATCACGTGCGCCTGCATTGAATACAGCCTCACGAATGGCACGACGTTCAACCAATGTCGATTTACATGGGACACACACCACAACGCGTGGTGCAGGTGGAAATAAACGCTTTTCATGCACTTTACCAATAAATTGGTTTAGCATGGTTTCAGTCACTTCAAAATCAGCAATTACACCGTCTTTCATTGGGCGAATTGCAGAGATGTTCGCAGGCGTACGACCAAGCATTTGCTTCGCATCAAGACCAACAGCGGCAACAATTTTTTGTGAACCACTGTGACGAATAGCCACAACTGTTGGTTCATTTAATATAATGCCTCGTCCTGGTGCATAAATAAGTGTATTTGCTGTACCTAAATCAATGGCGAGGTCTGGCGAAAACAAGCCAATTAGTCGTTTTAGAATCACGGGGTCGTTCTCAGTTTAACTTTATATGGACGCAAGGTCGCAACTTTAACTAAATGTGATGCTTTGAACAAGTCAATCGCTTATTATAACGCACGATATTTTGAAATTTTTTAATACTGATTAGGTGATGTTATGTCTACATCGGATGCTCAGCATTCAGCAGATTTAAATGCTCAAACCGTTTCAGCGATCGCCAATCTTGCTCGTTTGTCGCTAGATGATACGCAATCTGCTGAATATGCTCAAAGTTTAAACAAAATTTTAGGCATGATGGAAACCTTAAAAGGCATCGACACCGAAGGTGTTGAACCATTGAAAAGCCCTTTCGACAATCCACAGCCGTTACGTGAAGACGTGGTGACTGAACAAAATCATCGTGAAGAATATCAAGCTGTTGCACCTGCAACTGAAGCAGGCTTGTACCTTGTACCACGCGTGATTGAATAATTTTCACTCAGTTGAACCATTTTTTTTAAATTAAACGTAAAGAATTATTTCTCATGACCGATTTACACCGCTTATCGATTCGTGAACTTGCTGAGGGTTTGGCACAAGCTCAATTCTCTTCTCGCGAACTGACTGCACATTATTTAAAACGTATTGAAAAAATCGATGCTCAAGTCCAATCCTATGTGACGGTGACGGCTGAACAAGCTTTGGCTCAAGCCGATGCCGCAGATGCTTTACGTCAAGCCGGTCAAGCGACTGTGCTCACAGGCGTGCCGATTGCACACAAAGATATTTTTTGTACTCAAGGCATTCGCACTTCTGCGGGTTCTAAGATGTTAGACAACTTTATCTCTCCTTACGATGCAACAGTGGTTGCCAAAGGTAAAACCGCAGGTCTGGTGACTTTAGGTAAAGTGAACATGGATGAATTTGCCATGGGTTCAACCTCTGAGTCATCTTACTACGGCGCTACCAAAAACCCGTGGGCACTTGATCACGTACCAGGTGGTTCTTCAGGTGGTTCTGCAGCAGTGGTTGCGGCTGACCTTGCACCATTTGCGACAGGTACAGATACCGGTGGTTCAATCCGTCAGCCTGCGTCGTTCTGTGGTTTAACCGGTTTAAAACCAACTTATGGTCGTGTATCCCGTTTCGGGATGATTGCGTATGCATCATCACTCGATCAAGGTGGCCCAATGGCTCGTTCGGCAGAAGACTGTGCCTACCTGATGAACGTGATGGCAGGTCATGACGCGAAAGACTCAACTTCTATTGAAAAAGATGTTGATGATTATGTGGCAAACCTAAACAGCACAGCGGTTAAAAGCTTACGCATTGGTATTCCAAAGCAATACTTTAATGTCGCTGGTTTAGACGCAGCAGTAAAAGCACGTGTTGAAGAGTCATTAAAAAAGTTGGAAGAGATGGGCGCAACACTTGTTGAGATTGATCTCAACATGACTGAAGCTTATGTTCCAACCTATTATTTGATTGCTCCTGCGGAAGCATCATCGAACCTCTCTCGTTTTGATGGCGTACGTTACGGCTACCGCTGTGAAAACCCAACTGACATTTTAGACTTATATAAACGCTCTCGTTCTGAAGGTTTTGGCCCTGAAGTACAACGTCGTATCCTGATTGGAACCTATGCCCTGTCTGCGGGTTACTACGATGCTTACTATGTGAAAGCGCAGAAAGTTCGTCGTTTAATCCAACAAGACTTCTTGAAAGCCTTTGAAAATGTTGATGTGATTGCTGCGCCATCTGCACCAACGACAGCTTACCGCATTGGCGCATCGTTAGACCCAGTCGAAATGTATTTGGGCGACATCTACACCATCGCAGTGAACTTGGCAGGTTTACCAGCCATCAACGCCCCTGTTGGCTTTGACCAAGATCAACTCCCTGTTGGCTTACAGTTGATTGGTAACTACTGGTCAGAATCACAATTGTTGTCAATTGTTCATCAATACCAACAAAACACGGACTGGCACACCAAACGTGCAGCAATTGCTGAGGAGAATGCATAATGGCTGAAGCTCAAAAGTTGAAATTGATTGACGGTTGGGAAGTCGTTATCGGGATTGAGATTCACACTCAGCTTGCGACCAAATCTAAAATTTTCTCAGGTTCTTCGACCGAATTTGGTCAAGACCCAAATACACAAGCCAGCCTTGTCGATTTGGCAATGCCGGGTGTGTTGCCTGTTTTAAATAAACAAGTGGTGGATTTGGCGATTCGTTTTGGTTTAGGTATTGATGCTTTTATCGACCAAGCATCAGTATTTGCACGTAAAAACTACTTCTATCCAGACTCACCAAAAGGCTACCAAATTAGCCAGATGGACAACCCGATTGTGGGCTTGGGTCATATCGACATTCAACTTGAAGATGGTACGGTGAAGCGCATTGGCGTAACGCGTGCTCACCTAGAGGAAGATGCCGGTAAATCGATCCATGACCAGTTTGAAGGCATGTCAGGTATCGACTTAAACCGTGCAGGTACACCTTTACTTGAAATCGTGTCTGAACCTGACATGCGTTCGGTCGAAGAAGCTGTGGCGTATATCAAGTCGATTCACACGTTAGTACGTTGGTTGGGTATTTCTGACGGTAACATGGCCGAAGGTTCATTCCGTGCCGACTGTAACGTGTCGCTACGTCGTCCGGGTAACGAATTTGGTACACGCTGTGAACTAAAAAACCTCAACTCATTCCGTTTCATTGAACAAGCGATCAATGTTGAAATTGAACGCCAAATGGACATTTTGGAAGACGGCGGCAAAATCGACCAAGAAACACGTCTATTTGACCCAGTAAAAATGGAAACGCGTTCAATGCGTTCGAAAGAAGAAGCGAACGACTATCGCTACTTCCCTGACCCAGACTTGTTGCCTGTGATTATTTCAGATGCACAAATTGAAGCGGCTCGCACAACATTACCTGAGTTACCTGCGGCACGTCGTGAGCGTTTCGTAGCGGACTTTGGTGTGACTGAGTATGATGCTCACGTTTTAACGCTAACGCGTGAAATGTCAGAATTCTATGAAGCAGTGGTTCAAGCTGCTGGCGGTGCTGCTCAAGGTAAAGTATCTGCAAACTGGGTGATGGGCGAATTCTCGGGTGCTTTAAATAAAGCAGGCTTAGAGTTGACGGATTCCCCTGTTTCGGCTGAACAGTTGGGTGGCATGATTGCACGTATTGTGGACAACACCATTAACGGTAAAATTGCGAAGCAAGTGTTTGGCTTTATGTGGGAAGAAGGCAAAACTGCCGATGCCATTATTGCTGAAAAAGGCTTGAAGCAAGAAACCGACACAGGTGCAATTGAAGCGATTATTAAAGATGTGCTTGCAGCCAATGAAAAAATGGTTGAAGAGTACAAGTCTGGTAAAGAGAAAGCCTTTAATGGTCTTGTCGGTCAAGTGATGAAAGCTGCAAAAGGCAAAGCTAACCCTGCACAAGTGAATGAACTGATGAAGAAATTGATTGGTTAATCTGATCTTTCTTTAAAAAGAAAACCCGCTTTAGAGCGGGTTTTTTCTTAATTCATTAGGTCGTAAATCAGGTATGTCCACATTAATTTCTGTCGCCTTAATACCTATAAATTCATGATTTTTAATAATTTCTTTATTCACTAATATTTCTATCGTGCGAAATGTTAGCTGCATAATTGATTCTAATATTTCAGGAAGAATTTGATTAATTTTAACATCCTTAGAATAGAATAATGTTCTTCCTTTATACTTGTCTAGTTGCCCTTCACTGTAGTCAGGCATAAGAATAAATCTTTCTTTTAACTTACCCTTTTCTTTGTTCTCATAGATACTAGCTTCCATATCTAAAAAACCATTATGTACAATATGATTTCGTAATTTCTTAATTAATAGAACATCTGAATGTTTATCTTCAAATACAGTGCCTTCTCTTTCATCAGTAGACCATTTTAATTTTTTGTCATCTTTATTTTGGCCAATTAAAGAGTCACCATGTGAATAATCTAATGATTTTCTCTTTGGGTACTCATCAAATTTTGGAGGTAAATTTTCAGCTTCAAAAGCTAATTTACTTAAATAATCTAATACAGAAGAAGTCTTAATTATTATTGACTCTAAAAGTGAGCTAATAATAATACCTTCCCTTGAATATATAGTTGTTAGCCCTTCTTTTGTTTTACGTCCTTCAAATATATTTTCACTATTAAATTGATCATAAAAGAAGTACAAATTATCTTGTATTTGTCTGCAAAGATTCTGAATATTTTTTGTCAAATATAGAACTTCAAAAGAATAAAAATATTTATATATAGATTTCTTCATTTCCGATTTAACAACTGTTTCTTCGAGATAGTTTTTAAATTCATCTCTTGACAACAGACTTTCCCCACTCAACCCTGCATATATAAAATATTTACTCTTGTCTAATTTTTCATAATACTCAACATTAAGCTGGTCATAAATTTCCAGTTCATTTTCAAAAAGCGTATTAATGATACGATCAGCGTAAAATACGCACGCATTGTCAATTCTGCCCATCATAAGTTTTATATTGGATGAATAACTCCCATCACTTTTTTTCACAATGTGATATTTATGCTTTGTATCAATTTTTTTAGTTGATATACCATCTAGATTAAGTATTTGTTGTCGCATCAATAATCACAATTCAAAAAATCACAGTAAATTCATTATATTAAAATTTTTATCTAAATTGTAAATCAGATCCTCAAAAGAATATTTTTTATTTAAAAAAATCAGATATATAGAATAACCTCAACATCCAAAATCTAAATAATATATCTACCTTCACCCCCTTGCGAAGCAGTGCTTCTCATCCCAATGGAGAAGGAGCTTTCATTACAAATTCAATAACATCATCAATTGAGTAATGGATATTCCCTCTCCTTTAGGAGAGGGTTAGAGAGAGGTAAAACTACCTCACCACACCCAGCTTATTCCAAATATCAGGCGTCAAAAATGTCGTCACCATCTTGTTTAAATCCACATAACGTAACAAACCATTCAACTGCTGCTTCACTTCGGTATTCTTTACAATTTCTTCGCCTGTAATCTGTCCCAGCTGCTGAAAACTTTCACCGACAGCTTGTATGCCCTCTGCCTGAATCACCGCTTTGGTTTGCGTCGAACATTGCTCGACCAAAATGCGCTGCAACACCTGCGCCACATTTTTATCCAATGCGGTTTTCTGATCTTCCGTGACCTGACTATACTGCTTTAAATCAGGATGCGTCGATAACGCCACAAAAGTCCACTGCAACACGGCGGTTTTATCGGTAGCTGTAGTCGATTTCACTAGACAATCACTCAGTTGATCGACTGGGGTACTCGCCATGCTCATCTGCGTTGCACCCAAAACCGTGGCTACCAACAACACTGCATGACCAAGACCCGACCATTTCCCCTGAGTTTTCACAAGCTGTACAGACATCTGCTGAATTCCAATAACTGATTGGCTTCTTTGTAGCATATGACTTTAGCGTTGGTTGTTATGACTCTGTATCTCGTGGGGCTATTTGCCTAATAATTGCAACACATACTGTAAACGTACATTTTCAGGATTGTGCTTATACACCGCATAAATTGGGGCAATACATGGTACATCTGCTTTTAACGGTTTGTAGATAATCTGTTTGTTCCAGAAATCTCGAATGGCTTCAGGCACAATCGATAAGCCAATACCTGCGGCAATCAAGTTTAAACTGGAGGTTAAACGCGGAGCTTCTTGGACAATTTTGGGACTAAACCCCGCTTGATAACAACTCGCCATAATATTGTCGAATAAGTCCTGCCCTGCTAAACGCCGATACAATACAAAATCGTAAGGTTCTAAAGCCAATAATTGGATTGCATCGGACTGTTCCGCTAAGGGATGATTATTCGGCATCGCCACAATCAAGGGTTCATCCAGTACATGCAGGCTATTTAGCCCCAAACCAATCGGTGCAGGTTTACGCAAAAATACGATGTCATTTTTATCATTGCTGATGGAATCAATCAGTGAGTTACTGCCATCTTCTTCCAGATGAATAGACACCGCAGGAAAAGCCTCACGGAAGCGCCGCAGCAAAGCAGGTAAGAAAGGATGCAACCCGACCGAATTGGTAAAGCCAATATTCAATTGCCCTTCTAAGCCTTGTGTAATGTTCTTCACGCGCTGTGGAATCGCCTGTGCATGTGCCAATATGGTCAGTGCTTCCTGATACAGCACTTTCCCTGCTTCAGTTGCCTCTACGCCACGTGGTAACCGTTTCAGTAGCTGTGCATTCAATTCATCTTCCAGACCTTTAATGATGCGGGTCAAAGGTGGCTGCTGCATATTTAAACGCACGGCTGCACGTGAAATATTGCTTTCTTCTACCACAGCCACAAAGGCGTTGAGCTTGTGTATATCCATCGTCCACCCTCTAGATTAAACATACTATTTAGGTATGGATTACATCATAAATAGCATTTTTCATTATAACGCAACAGGCGCATACTTTTGACATTAGAACGAGTGAGGTCAGCAATGAAAACGCAAGTCATGACATTGGAGCAAAACATTCATCCCAATCATCAGGAATTATTTATGGGATTTATGAAGCTAGGTCTAATGGGGTTTGGTGGAGTACTGCCACTGGCACACCGTATGATTGTGGATGATCGTAAATGGCTCAGCATTGAGGAATTCACGCATTTGTTAGGCGTGTGTCAACTGCTCCCCGGTGGCAATATCATCAATATGGCGGTGGCTATTGGCTATCAATTTCAAGGTGTGAAGGGCGCAATAAGTGCTGTGGTGGGTCTCATCTCAGCACCTACTTTAATTGTGATTCTGCTGTATGAACTGTATGCACAATTTCAGTCCATCCCCATGGTCAAACACATGCTTGAAGGTTTGGCAGCGGCTGCCGCAGGTTTGTTATTTGCTATGGGATTAAAAATGCTGCGTCCCATTATGAAACGCTATTTAACGTGGTTGACCATAGGCATGACTTTTTTATTTATGTTGGTCATCAAAATTCCATTGCTACTGACTTTGCTGATTTTAGTTGCCCTCAATATCACGGTTTTAAGTTTCAACAAAGGAGCAAAAAACGCATGATTCTGATTGCTTTAGCCATCGTTTTTACTCAGCTTTCTTTACTGGCTTTTGGCGGTGGTAATGCCATTTTGCCTGAAATGCAACATCAAGTGGTCGAGGTGCATCACTGGTTAACCGCCACCGAATTTAGCACCATGTTTGCGATGGCACAGGCAGCACCCGGCCCCAATATGATGATTGTTCCGCTGGTTGGTTGGCATGTAGCAGGCCCCGCAGGACTCTTGGTCACCTCATTGGCCAAATTTGGACCCTCATCCGTGATTACGGTATTCGCACTCAAATTCTGGAACCAGTTTAAAGACCATCCTCTACGCGAACGCTTTGAAAAAGCCTTAAAGCCGATTACGGTGGGTTTGGTATTAGTCAGTGCATGGATTATTGCCGATGCATCGGCACAAAATAACTTACTGATTGCCATCATTGTAATTGCGACGGTGATGAGTCTGTTTAAGAAAGTACATCCACTTTGGGTTATGCTCTTTGGCGCAACTGCAGGCGCTTGTTTTCTATAAAAATATCACAAAGTTAAATAAACCCGCACAATGCGGGTTTCATCATTTTTCTAATTAGATACGGAGTGAATCCAACTCACCGAGTGGCATCTCCTGTCGGATAAAACATGATTTAATATTGCGCTAAATCTCGCTCCCGACAAGACAGCTCATAATATTCAGCTTGCGGACGTCTTTTTAGAATATGACTATAATAATCAGTATTATCGTTTGCGATAACACCTAAAGAACACTGATTCTTTTTGGCAAATTGTTGCAGTGCGGCTAAATCCGCAGTTTTACTCAATACAGCGCCCCAACCTTCACTGACACAACAGCCGATATACTGTGACATATATTCATCCGACACCGCGACCACATTTTGTCCCATAAACTTGAGTGGTTTTTTAATGCGAAATACATCGTTGTAGTCATAACGGGAAACTTCAGGTTTCTTGGCAATAAAGCCACCCGCTTGTAAAACTTTAAAAGTCGGAAAATCTTGTTTCGCAGTCCCCATCCCCCGATAGCTGGTCATATCCGCAGCCATGGTCACTGAAGAAAAACTGATTGCGACCCACAACAAACTTTTTGAAACCCAGTGCTTCACGCCCATCTTTGTTATCCTTTGTTATTGCTATACGACAGACTGGCATTTTAATCCAGATCAGGTCTAAAACAACTGATGATTACGATGAAATTGGATGTCTTTTATTTTCCCTCCCTCTACTGATAATTCGTTACGACTAAAGACAACAAAGCCTGACTTAAACTGATCATCGGGCTATGCTATGTTGAAACAAAATGATTCCATACATAACAACACAGAGAGAAAAATCATGCCTAAACAGATTCTCATGCTGGTCGGTGATTACGCCGAAGATTACGAAACCATGGTGCCTTTTCAATTTTTGACAGGACTGGGTTATACCGTACATGCGGTCTGTCCAGATAAAAAATCGGGGGACAGTATTGCCACGGCGATTCACGACTTTGAAGGGGAACAAACCTATAGCGAAAAGCGTGGACACAACTTTGCCATTAATCATGATTTTGATGCAGTCAATACCACAGACTATATTGGTTTAGTCATTCCAGGTGGTCGTGCACCTGAGTACTTACGTATGAATGCTCGTGTCATTGAAATTGTGCAAGAATTCGATACTTCGAAAAAACCGATTGCTGCGGTATGTCACGGTGCACAAATTCTGGCTGCTGCCAATGTACTGCAAGGCCGAACCTGTTCAGCCTATCCTGCCTGTGCCGCAGAAGTGAAACTGGCAGGTGGTCACTATGCCGATATTGCCGTCACAGAAGCGGTGACCGATGGACATTTGATCACAGCACCGGCGTGGCCTGCACACCCTGCTTGGTTAGCGCAATATGTAAAAGCACTCGGTGCAACTATTCAGATTTAAGACATTTTATCTTAAGCAATGATCATTGCGTTCCAGACCACATGTCGGGAACGCAACCCATAGATGAGCTATTTCATCACGGGCGACGGATGATGTATGGTCGGTGATTTGTTCCAATACCAATAAAAAGAGCCGCCTTGATTTTGAATTTGAATAGCTTGCCCCGCTTCAACTAGAGTAGAGTCAAACCCAAAGCTGCCGCATTTTTTCGGGTTGCCCATAGTGCTTCAACCTCATATTCCCTGACTTCCTAATCCAATAATGCTGCCTCAAAATACACAGCATTTTCCGAACTGTTCCCCCTCCTCACCTCCCTTTATTTACTTTTTTATTTCATGATGCTGCCTCAGTCCCATTTATTCACTTTAACTGACCGTTAAACGACTTATCGCCCCTGTTTCAACATGCGCTTAGCACCGGCATGGTTATAGTTGCTAGCAAGATTTTGCAGAATTTTATCGGCCTGTCCCTTCGGGTTAGAAAAACGACTGCTGTATGCAGGCACACTGGTCAAACAACGTGCAACGAGCATGCCTGAATCGGTATACACATTTGCATTGGTTCCTGCCAATTTTCCATAGTTATACGCACGTTGGGCATTGTTACAGGCATTTAACTTATTGGTCCCTTTGCTTAAATCACGACGAGCGGTGACATAAGCTTTAAGCTGCTGCTGTTGCGGTGTTTCAACTACTGGGGCAGATACAGTTTGCGTAGCTTCTACTACAGCAGGTTTACTTTCTTTCTTTTTCTCTGCTTCTTTTTTATTGTCAGGCTCTTTGGCTATTTCGGTTTTGCTATTTTTTGTCGTTGTCGTGCTCTTCGCTGTTTTTTTCTCTGCCGAGTTTGATCCTACATTTTTATACCATTGCTTGGCTTCATCCGCACTCAGCATACGGGTTTGCAAACTCACAGCACGTGCTGCAAGACGACTTTTCAACTTTCCTTCTGCGGTAGGTTCAATCGAAACAATCCAACGCTCATTAGGCAATACACATTGATAAGCGCCGATACCTTGCTTCACATTACTGTTTCCCGTCAGGCGCTTTTTCTGTGCCTGATCTTTGACTAAATGCAAATTACTTTTATACAGCAAGGCAAATTTGCCACCTTTGGCATGACAATAACTGCCTAAATACTTACGTGGATATAACGCTTGAGTTTCCGTGGTGTTTTGTGGTTGTCCCCAATCATAGACATATTCTTTCGCTGTACCATCGGCTACATTCAAATTTTTCTGGTCAATTAACGCTTGTGGTGTTGCATATTTATTGATGGAGTCTGTACTAAAATTACTGATGTGGTTACACCCCTGTAAAGTAACTCCCATCGCCCCAATGAAGATAAATTGTTTTAAATTCACGTCGTCGTTCTCAATAATTATTTTATTGTTTAAAAATATCGCAAATCATATAAAATGACAAACCGTAGACTACTGATTTTATTACTCATTTTTTATTTCTATTGAAAACAAAATCAATCAAACCACATTTAATGTTAAGCAAATTCTATTTTTGTTTTTTTAGTTGTATCAATTAACACAATCGCTGTGATTGAAGCTGATACAAAGGTGACTACATAAAATCATCTTTTAAATCAAATAAATAGAAAATAGTGATCAACCATGCCCCAATTTCAGTACATGCTAACCCACAGACTACTTAACCACGGCCTCAATTTTATCTAAATCCCACACGCCTCCCGCGGCTAACCCTTTACACATTCCTGTCCAACGATCGACAGTTTGCACAAACTGTTGTCCATTCCACACCCATTCTGCGATTGACCAACAATCCCCAATGCCTCGCCCTTTTTGCGCACTCTGAATACGCCCTTCAGAAAAGTCTGATGCAGTTTCGGTAATAAAAGTTGCAGGACCTTTGAGTGACGCATCTAAGACCCACATGCCATAACCTTCATTATAGGCAGCACGCCAGCACAGCGTTGTGGCCAATACCTTTTGTCCGCTTAATTTATACAGTTGAATCGATTGTGGCTCTTGCCCATCTCCCGTATATACTCCATCACAAAACCCTTCCCCCACATCCTCCGTTTTAGGCTGCGATGACATCAACGTTTTAGACAAGGTCTGATAGTGTGCTTGAGTTGGTGCTAAAGTCCGATAGGGTTGATTCGCGGTCTTCACCTGTTTCACCACGAATTTTGGAGCAGCTGCTAAAACTCCAGCTTCACTGTTGCGTCCCTTTTTAATCAAAGCGCCCACAGTATTCAGCCGTTTTTGGAAATCATCCATTTTTAACAGTGTCGCAGTCATGCCATTATCAGAGATTTGCCAATGCGCATTCTGATTTTTAAACTCAATTTGGGCATTTTGTGCAGCAACTTGTAATAAGGCATTCACTTGCAGATTCGACAGCGTCCCCATCAAAGGCAGCTCATTACCCTCAATATTCACTGCCCCTAAGTCTCGACCATTCACAAAAAAATGAATATTCCGAACCTTAGACACAGGCAATTCTTCTGCTTCAAAACTGGCTAAAGCAAATTCTACCGTTACCGCTTGCTTCGCCCCGGCGTGACGCGTCAAAAGTAATGAAACGGGTTCCGATTGACTGACATCATCATTTTGATAACCTGCCGCACGGCATGTGCCTGTATTACTACAATACAGTTCCCAGTCCTCATGGGAAAAGGACATCCCTTGAATATCCTGCGCCAAGATGGCTGTACTGACCGTAGCGAGACACGTTGTAGAAATAAAATAAGCGATAAATTTCATCAGGAATATACTGCTATTTATTGTCATCATTGGTTTTAGTTTAACGCTTTTCAGGTATTTGAACAAAATGACCTTATTTTCCAAAATAAAAAAACCTGCAAAATGCAGGTCTTTCCATACAGAAGTACTCCATTATTCATCTAAAATCGATTCAAAGGCTTTTAAACGCTTATAAATGGATAAAAGTTCAATAATAGTTTTCCAAGACATAATTAAATATTGAAACGATTCACGAACTTTATCAAAAACATTCCCAATCTGATTGACCAACCCTAAGGTCATTTTCCCCGCTGCAATGGACGGAAATAGCACCACTAAGCTATATAAAATATCCAGTTGTCGATACCACGTTGCCACCAAGTTGAAATACGCATAATGAAAATACAGGCGGAAATAGTTTTTGCGTACACGACTAAAAAGTTCGGCTAAGGTTGCAGGCTGCGCACGATCTGCATGATCTTCTCCATATACCAATTCTTTACGATATGCTGCTTCTACTTTCTGATTGTTAAATTCCAAACCTGGCAGCTTATTTCCCACCACCATCAACAACACCGTACCGAAAATGGCCCAAATAATCGATGCCCAAACCAGTGAATGCTGAACTTCTCCTACAACGGGTAATACAGGCACATGTTTAGACAAATCAAATAAAATGGGGAGAAACGCGACCAAAATCATAATGGCTTTAATCAGCTCGACACCCAGATCTTCCAGAATGGTAGCAAAGCGCATGGTGTCTTCCTGCACACGCTGTGATGCCCCTTCAACTTGGCGCAGTTTTTCCCAACGTTGCGTATAGTATTCGTTCATCGCTGTACGCCAGCGGAATACATAGTGACTGGTAAAAAAAGCGTTAATCACGGCAAAAGTCACCGCCACCATCGCAATGTAGAGAAAGGTTAAGGTGCCCATATATAGGTCTTTAATATTGCCGCCTTTGCCCAACATATTTTGGATTAAGTCCCAAAATGGACCATACCAAGCATTAATCGCAACACTGACCTGTACACCAAACCAAATGTTAAACAAAATAAAGGCAGAACCCCAAATAGACCAACGTTGCCACTTATTGTCGGAAAAAAATTTCCAGAACAAAGCAAATAGTGCGGTTGAAATAAAGAACCAAACATAAAACCATAAAAACGAAGGTGACCAAAAGCGACTCACACCTACAGGTAACTCTGTATGGGTATATCCCTGTGGCCATCCAATGGCACTCCCCCATGTATTTCCTCCCGTGTACCACAAAGTCATATTAAGTACTGACCAGATCAACACCGAAATAAAAAACCATTTGGGATTTGGAAAAAATGATTTAAACATTGAACCCGAAAATCCTTGAATTATTTGAATGGATATTCTTGGAATACTAATCCTAATTTTGTAATTTCTGGTACGAACTTTTACAGATATTTGTACTTTTTTCTTTTGTAATCATTTATTTGTACAAATAATTCTCATTTGCACAAACTTTTTTGTGGATCAATCTCATAATTTTTTATTGATTAGGGTTTCACATTTCAACACCAACCTTTGCTCTATAACGATTGATTCTTTTACATAATTATTATATTCGTAATCGATCAGCCCTCTATATTGCTTATAGATTGGCTATTGCGAAAAAATCGGCATGATGTGAAATAGACTTTTGATTTTTATCAAGATCGATAGCGTTTTTTCATCGTTATTCTATGAAATATTTTGTATTTCTGACGTAGGGAAATCTATGTCTGAAAGGAATAATGCTACACTCTTGCCATAAAATTAACCCAATTCATCAGGAGCAGAATATGGAATCATTTGTCATTGAACTGATTAAACCAATTACCCTAGAAAAAGAAAATCACACCGCGAAAGTCTTCGAAGAAGGCACGATTCTTAAAGCCTTATTGAAAACACCGAATTCTTTATTGGTAAGTGATGATGCCAAATTTAGTTTTACTGTAAATTTAGATGGCGAAAATATCATTTGGCGTAAACTTTAAGATTCCACTCAGCCGGTCAAGCTACATGAATTGTCATATTAACCACCTCATATCGGGTATATGGAGTGGTTACTTTCACAAGCTCGAATTGAGTGAATTTAAACACCGATCAATATTAGCAAATCAATAACAATAATTTTAAGCAAAACACAATTGCTATATTTACATTCGGTCAATTCAACTTATTATGTATTTGTTTCTCTACCCGACACACAGATGGAATTGTGTGAATGCCCCTCAAGGTTTTTAAAAGATGAAAAAAATAATTCTCGCTAGCTTAATCGCGATGTCCACACAATTCGCATTTGCCGAAAGCAAACCTGCCACAGCTGATCCCGCTTTTACCGAAGTTGAAGCCATGGTCAAGGCCAATAATATGACGGGTGCCTATCAGGCATTGGAAAAACTTGGCAAGTCAGGCAATGCCCAAGCCCTTTACAATTTAGGCTATTTGACCCAAATGGGGCAAGGCACAACCAAAGATGAAAAGAAAGCCATTCAGCTTTATGAGCAATCTGCCAGTAAAGGTTACCCCGTTGCGGACTATGTATTGGGCAAAAATTATTTAGCAGGTACTTTGGGTTTAAAACAAGATACAGCGAAAGCAAAACAGTATTTTGAAAAAGCCTCTGCCAAAGGTTTTAGCGATGCAACAGTCGATCTGGCAGTGTTACTTTTTTCTGAAAATAACCCAGCCTCGGACAAATTGGCATTACAAAAGCTTGATCCTTTAATCAAAAAAGGCAATTTCCAAGCCCTTCATGCTAAAGCCTTGTATGACATTAGCACTGGATTCAAAAATAAAGATGAAGCTCCGATTAAACAAGGTTTAGCCAGCATTCAAAGCTTGGCACAGAAAGGCTATATTCCCGCCTTGATGGCCGTTGGTAATATGTTTACCAATGGCAATATCGTGCCGCAAAATCTGCCTGAAGCGAAAAAAATCTTCATGGCACTTGCTAAAGAAAATGTACCGCAAGCACAAGAATCGTTAACTGTGGTTGAAAGAATGATGGCTGATCAGGCTAAGGCTTCAACAACAGCTTCAACCAAAGCTGCGAAAAAAAGCTAATTTATCCAAATTGCCTGTCGAGCATAAAAGAATGCCCATCTAAAAAGATGGGCATTCTTTTATGCTCGAAAGTACGGCGCTTCTATCCCCACCAAAATGCAATTAGCCCACTCACAACCCCAAAACCCAGTACCGTACTGAGCATTAAAGGCGTGAGTGCTTTTTCATTCAAACCATAAGTCTGCCCAAATATGCCAAATGCGATGGGCATAGGCAATGCCGCCAATAAAGTTCCTGCATACAACATTTCCTGACTGACATTCGGCAGTGCTGAAAACAGCAGAAAAATGGTCAACGGCATCAAAACAATTTTAAAGAAAACTAAAATAAGACTTTGTATATCAACAGCTTTAAGACCTATACCGACCAAACTACCACCAATCACAAACAACGCCAGTGGCGATGCCGTCTTCCCCAGCATCGCTAAAATCTGATCGATGGCAGCAGGCAATTTTAGCCCCAACAATACACAGCTCATCCCTAAAATAATGGCTAAAATGACGGGGTTTTTCAGCAGATTCACCAACGTTGGAAGGGCAATCTGTTTAAAACTGCCCTGCTGCTGTAGTCCTGCTTCAGCAATCATTAACACCAAAGCCACAATCAGCAGATTTTCAATAATCAACGTCAGAGAAATATAAATTGCCGCATGTTGACCAATCAACATAGTCAAAATTGCAGTACCAATAAAGCCTGTATTTGACATGGATGCCCCCATCGCCATGACTGCCGAAGCGGTTAAGCGATGTTGAAAATAATGTCGATATAAAACAAAAGCACAAACAAACAGTAGTAATGAGCCACCACCATACGCAATGAAATAACTCGGGTGCCAAATCTCATTTAAATTGCGACTGGCCAAGGCATGTAATAAAAACGCAGGTAAAGCAATCTTGATCACGAAAGCACTGAGCGCTTTAATCTGTTCAGACAGAATTAAGCCACCTTTGACACAGGCAAACCCAAGCAATACCAACAATATAATGGGAAAAATAATACTTAAGACCACATGTACACTCCATACCAACGCTTGTTCAAAATGCCTCCTTACTAGGTTCTAGCATGCAATCATCACGGTGTGATTAAAGGAAAGTTCTACTGCAACAATGAATTCAACCTTGGTTTATTCTGAAAATGGCTTGAATAATTGCTTAACGCCATGCGGCTGACAACGCAGATATTGCGGCGCAATTTCTAGGGTTTCTCCCAATTCTGCCGCGGCGTGCCAAGGCCACCGTGGGTCGTACAACATTGCACGTGCCAAGCCAATTGCATCGGCTTGCTCTTGTTGCAACACCTGTTCTGCTTGTTGAGCTTCCGTAATCAACCCTACTGCAATCACTGGAATATCAATGACTTGTTTTACAGCTTGCGCAAATGGAACTTGATAATTTGCGCCAATCTGAATCGCCTGCTCTACATGTAGCCCCCCACTAGAAACATGAATATAGGCAGCCCCCAATTGTTGCAGACGTTTCGACAATTCAACCGATTCCTCAACCGTCCAACCGCCATCAAACCAGTCTTGCGCAGATAAACGCACCCCTATTGGGTAGCCTTGAGGTACAACATCAAGTATGGCTTGAAAAGTTTCTAAGGTCATCCGAATGCGATTTTCAAACTCGCCACCATATTCATCCTGACGCTGATTCGCCAGCGGTGACATAAATTGATGCAACAAATAACCATGCGCTGCATGCAACTCAATTAAATCAAATCCTGCATCCACAGCACGAATGGCAGCTTGGGCAAAATCTTGCTGCACTTGCTTAAGCTCAGCCGTCGATAGCGCATGTGGAGGAATATCTTTCGGATTAAATGTCACCTCACTGGCAGAAACGGTTTGCCAGCCATGTTGTTCTGCTGGAGTAATTTGTCCTCTGCCCAACCAAGGCTTATCTGTAGATGCCTTACGCCCTGCATGTGCCAATTGAATCGCAAATGGCATCGGAGAAATTGAACGTACTTTCTTCAATAACTGCTGCATTTGATCGCGTTGTCGATCATTCCATAGTCCTAAATCTGCAAAACTGATTCGTCCTTCGGGTTGTACTGCTGTCGCCTCGACAATACACAAACCCGCACCAGATAAGGCATAATTTGCCCATTGCTGTTCATGCCAATAGCTCAGCTCACCTTGATCGTTGGCTGAATATTGGCACATTGGCGCAATGACGATACGATTTTTTACAGAGAGTGAACCATACTGAATGGGCTGAAATAAGCGTGACATGCGATGCCTCATAATTCTAATTTCCGTGACTTATCACGTTATACAGATTAGGCCGAGGCTGCAAATACTCTTTTCATCTATTGTTTAAGTTCCATACTCAAAAGAAAGCGATCAGATTTTGAAAAGGCTTGCATTCCCGCCTATTCAGCCCGATATTAGCCTTGTTGTCTTAGAACTGTCATTTTGAAGCCTATGCCTGAATTACCCGAAGTAGAAACCACCAAAACCAGCTTGCTCCCGCTGATTGGACAACACGTTCAATCCGTTACAGTCTTTGAGCCACGTTTACGCTGGCCGATCCCTGATGATTTGCACCGCTTACAAGGACAAAAACTACTGAAGCTCACGCGTCGTTCTAAGTATATTTTGGCAGAATTTGAACAAGATCGGATGCTTTGGCATTTAGGCATGTCGGGAAGTTTTAGATTATGTGAAACGCATGAGGAAAAACGCAAACACGATCATTTGATTCTTCAATTTGATGACATTCAATTGCGTTATCACGACCCACGCCGCTTTGGCTGCATTCTTTGGTGGGATGCAGAAACTGAAGTAAAACTGCTTGCCCCTTTAGGACCTGAACCATTAAGCGAAGCATTTAATGCAGATTATTTAAGCCAAAAGTTGAAAAATAAACAGGTCGGCATAAAAGTTGCAATGATGGATAATCATGTGGTGGTGGGTGTGGGCAATATCTATGCCACTGAAAGCTTATTCAATTTGGGCATACATCCAGCACAAGTGGCCTCAAGTTTATCTATGCACCAAATTGAAAAACTGGTGCAAGAAACCAAGAGAATCTTACAGCACGCCATTCAACTGGGTGGATCAACTCTAAGAGATTATAGTAATGCGATGGGGGAAAATGGCTACTTTCAACAAACCCTGCTCGCTTATGGTCGTGCGGGTGAAATGTGTGTGAACTGTGAAACAACACTGGAAAATTTAAAACTGGGACAACGTGCAAGTGTCTTCTGCCCACAATGCCAACCCTTGAAACAGGTAGCTAAAACGACAGCAATCAAGCGAGGTAAGATCAAGTGAAAACAGCCATTGTTCGACATATTCTGGTCAAAGATAAAGAGTTAGCTGAGCAGTTAAAAAAGAAAATTTTAGATGGTGCCGATTTTGCCAAAATTGCCAAACAATACTCGACCTGTAATTCGGGTAAGCGTGGTGGTGAACTGGGTGAAGTGAAAAAGGGTCAATTGGTACCTGTGATTGATAAACTGGTCTTTACTGCGGCTGAACATGTCCTGCATGGTCCAGTGAAAAGCCAATTTGGGTTTCATTTGGTTGAAATAAAATTCCGTATGGCATTCTAAAATGATCCTGTAAAGCAGCGCCTATATGATTTTAGGCACTGCCCTTTTGATAGCGGTTTAAGCCGCTTTCATTTCATATATCCAAGCATCGGTTTGTTCGCCCGACTCCAATTCAACTTGAACCGTGACCCGTTGATACTGCATGCCTTCAAAGTCATCTAACGAAGTCCAATGTTCAATCAATTTGTCGGTACTAAAGAAATAACCTTCCACTTTCGGAGCGGTTCGGTCCAGTACAATTGCAGGCAATCCTTGATCGGGTCCCCAATCCAAAATGTGTACCACGCCATTCACATAGCCTTTCTGCCATGTGCCACCAATGCCTTCTAAAATATGCGCATTTTCCTGATTTGGACGTAAGGTTCCATAGACAAATAAGCGATTCATCGGATCTTCATCTTTCAATTTAAAAATCAGCGCGCATCTTAATCGGAAAAATGTACAAAAACTAGCCCTTTCATACAGCATTGATGACATAAAAAACGACACTTGAAAGTGCCGTTTATGAACCATGAATTGATTAAGATTTATTTTTTAATTCATCACGTATTTCACGTAGCAATTGAATATCTTCAGGTGTTGCTGCTGGTTCGGGTGCTGCTTCTTCTTGCTTACGACGCATACGGTTAATCATTTTCACCATTAAAAATACCACCCATGCCAAGATGATGAAGTTAATTAAAATCGTAAGGAAGTTACCATAAGTCAGGACATTTACCCCGGCTTTGGTCAACTCATCTAAGGACTGTAGGTTATTCGGATTATCGCCCAAAACAAAGAATTTTTGCGTGAAATCCACACCGCCACCTGTGATGACAGTAATCAGGGGCATGATGATATCTTTTACCAATGAATCAACAATCTTACCAAATGCCCCACCAATGATCACACCGACAGCCAAATCAATCATGTTGCCTTTTACCGCAAATTCGCGAAACTCTTGAACAATGCTCATTGAAATCTCCAGTTATTTTTTGACTTTAATTTATGTGACGAATTATACATTATTGAAATCTATATATTTTCATCTAATTTACTTGGTTTTGTAAATTTTCTACAACGCTTTGTTGAACAACTTATACAAAAAAAACCGCTGATCAAAATCAGCGGTTTTTATCATCCGAAGATAAGAATAACTTATTTGTTACGCTTACGTTCGTTTTCAGTCAACCAGCGCTTACGGATACGGATTGACTTAGGTGTTACTTCAACTAATTCATCATCTTCAATGAACTCAAGCGCTTGTTCAAGCGTGTATTCAACTGCAGGAACAAGAGTCAACGCATCATCAGTACCAGAAGCACGTACGTTAGTTAACTGTTTAGCTTTAGTTGGGTTAACCACCATATCGTCTGAACGTGAGTTAATCCCTACGATCATACCTTCGTAAACTTCTAACTGTGGCTTAGCGAATAGACGACCACGGTCTTGTAAGCTGAACAGTGCATAGCCAAGGCAAGTACCTTGAACCATAGAAATCAATACACCGTTTTGACGCTTCGCAACAGTACCTTGTTTCATCGGACCGTAGTGAGAGAAGCTTGAAGTCATGATTCCTGTACCAGAAGTCATGGTCAAGAATTCTGAACGGAAACCAATTAAGCCACGTGAAGGCACAGTTGCTTCAATACGGATACGGCCTTTACCGTCAACTTCCATATTGGTCATTTCACCTTTACGGCTACCCATTTGTTCCATTACAGAACCTTGGTGCTGTTCTTCAACGTCAAATGTAACGTTTTCGTATGGTTCTTGTTTTTCACCGTCAACTTCTTTCAAGATTACTTGTGGACGAGATACGCCCATTTCGAAACCTTCGCGACGCATGTTTTCAATAAGAACTGAAAGGTGAAGTTCACCACGACCAGATACTTTAAAACGGTCTGGACTGTCAGTGTCTTCTACACGTAATGCTACGTTGTGAATTAATTCGCGGTCTAAACGTTCACGGATGTTACGTGAAGTAACGAATTTACCTTCTTTACCTGCAAACGGTGAGTTGTTTACTTGGAAAGTCATTGTTACTGTAGGTTCATCTACAGACAATGGTGGTAAAGCTTCAACATTTTTCGGATCACAAATCGTGTCAGAAATATGAAGTTCATCAATACCTGTAATACATACGATATCGCCTGCTTGAGCAGAATCAACATCAACACGCTCTAGACCGTGGTAACCCATAATTTTTAAAATACGGCCGTTACGTGTCTTACCGTCTTTATCAATGACAGTTACAGGTGTATTTAAACCAATTGAACCACGTTGAATACGACCAACACCGATAACACCTACGAAGCTGTTATAGTCAAGTGAAGAGATCTGCATTTGGAATGGACCATCAGCATCAACTGCTGGTGGTTCAACAATGTCAACGATTGTTTGGAATAATGGCGTCATGTCGTCAGCCAATTCTTCTGGAGAAGGGCCAGCAACACCACGTAAGCCAGATGCATAAACAACTGGGAAGTCTAGCTGTTCGTCAGAACCGCCAAGGTTGTCGAACAAGTCAAATACTTGGTCAATAACCCAGTCTGGACGTGCGCTTGGTTTGTCAACTTTGTTAATAATTACGATTGGTTTTAAACCACGCGCGAACGCTTTTTGCGTTACAAAGCGAGTTTGTGGCATTGGACCTTCTTGAGAGTCAACCAATAACAATACACAGTCAACCATCGACATTACACGTTCAACTTCACCACCGAAGTCTGCGTGTCCCGGGGTGTCGACGATATTAATACGGTATTCTGTATTCGTACGAGCATCGGTCCATTTAATTGCAGTGTTCTTTGCAAGAATGGTAATACCACGTTCACTTTCAATAGCGCCCGAATCCATGACACGCTCAATCTCACCTGCGCGATCACCAAGAGCACCTGATTGTTGAAGTAATTTATCGACAAGTGTGGTTTTACCGTGGTCGACGTGGGCAATAATTGCAATATTGCGGAGATTTTTGATATCTGACATAGAATTCGATAAGCCTGAAACTTGAGGGCAAATTATACAGAAAAATAATAGATTTTAGTAGTGACAGTTTATTGACAAGCTCATTTTTTTTCACAAGTGGTCGGCATTTTGTTTTGTAAAGCCGTGTAACTCGATTAGAATAGCGCCATCTTGCCCATAGCATTTGAGTTATGTCTCCTCAGAATCAATCTCCCCATTCGCAAGACCAGCTTGACTTGGTCTATGGTTTAAATGACCGCCCTAAACCTTTCATAGCCTTCCTCGCTGCCTTTCAGCACTTACTTGCCATTATTGTTCCGATTGTTACGCCAGGCTTACTCATCTGCTTAGCTTTAGGCGTATCCCAAAAAGATACCAACATGATTTTATCCATGTCTTTGGTTATTTCGGGCATAGCAACCTTCTTACAATGTAAAAAAGTGGGTCCTTTTGGCGCAGGTTTACTGATTGTTCAAGGCACAAGTTTTAACTTTATTGGCCCAATTATTGGAATTGGCTCCGCCATGGTTGCTGCGGGTACACCTGTAGAATCGGTTATGGCAGCAATTTTTGGCGTGGTGATTGCAGGTTCATTCATTGAGATGGGCGTTTCACGTATTTTGCCTTGGGTCAAAATGCTCATTACCCCATTGGTCACAGGCATTGTGGTGCTGTTGATTGGTCTGACTTTAATTAAGGAAGGCTTAATCAGCATGGGCGGTGGCTATCAAGCCATGTCAAACAACACTTTTGCCAATACCGACAACCTGATTATGTCGTGTACGGTACTGAGTTTAATTATCTTACTGAACCGTATTCGTATTACTTGGGTAAAAAGTTCAGCCATTTTAATCGCACTGATTGTCGGCTATGTACTTGCAGCCTTTATGGGACATCTCGATTTTTCAGGTCTAAAAGATGCTCCTTTGGTACAAATACCAACACCAATGCACTTTGGAATTGACTTCTCTTGGAGCTTGTTTATTCCTATGGCATTTATTTATCTGGTGACCTCTTTAGAAGCAATTGGTGATATTACTGCAACCTCTAAGCTTTCCAACCAACCAGTCGATGGTGCAACATGGATGGAACGCATTAAAGGTGGCGTATTGGTCAATGGGGCTAACTCATTCCTCGCGGGTATTTTTAATACCTTCCCAAGCTCGGTGTTTGCACAAAATAACGGGGTGATTCAGTTGACAGGCGTTGCGAGCCGCTACGTCGGTATCTGGATTGCAGCGCTATTGGTGATTTTGGGTTTACTTCCTGCGGTTGCAGGCGTGATCCAAGCCGTTCCGCAAGCCGTATTAGGCGGTGCTGTCATGGTCATGTTTGGTGCTGTAGCAGCATCAGGCATTAATATTCTTGCAGGAGTACATCTAGACCGTCGCGCCCTGCTCATTATTGCGATTTCACTCGCATTAGGTCTGGGCGTTGCTCAAGTACCACAAATTTTAGAGCACCTGCCTGAATTGTTCCGTAACATTTTTAGTTCAGGTGTTGCAACAGGTGGTATTGCCGCACTGGTTTTAAATATTGTGCTTCCTGAAACGAAGAAATAAGTTTTCATTTCTGTATGCACCTTGCCCAGCATTGTCTGGGCATCGTTTTTACTATGGAGTAAATAAGATGGATCCACGAAGTGAAGTTATTCTTCGCCAGCAAACGTTTCTCTCTGGTTCAGTTCTATTGGTCAATGCACCGTGTGATGAATTGAGTTCAGAACTTGCAGGGACAGTTGAAACCCATTTTTGGACTTGGAATTTTAACGAATTACAATATTTTGAAGCCCAACAAAGCCCTGTACATTTTGGCACCGATTTGCCAGAGGCAGGTTTTGAACAGGCAATCGTCTTTGTCCCAAAATCAAAAGAACTACTCAACTACGTCCTATACCAACTGGTCGGTCGTATGGCCGTAGGTTCTTCCATCTTTTTAGTCGGTGAAAAAAAAGGTGGGGTGGAACGTGCCGCAAAACAACTACAACCTTTTGGCAAAAGCCTCAAATTAGACAGCGCTCGGCATTGTCAAATGTGGCAATTGGTCACCGACAAGACCGTAACCGCAAAACCTTTGGCCGATTGGGCACAACACTACACAGTGCCAACCCCTAAAGGTGAATTACAGATTTGTGCCTTACCCGGTGTGTTTAGCCAAAACCGCCTAGACGTGGGTACCGCCGTGTTATTACCTCACCTTTCACAAGTCACCTCTGGCAAAATTGCAGACTTTGGCTGTGGTGCTGGTGTGATCAGTGCCTATTTAGCCAAATTGAATCCGAAAAACCGCATTTTTTCTTTAGATGTCGATGCCTTTGCACTTGCCTCTACCCAAATGACCTTTGAAAGAAATAATCTTTTACCAGAACAACTTGAGATTAAAGCAGTCCGTGGAATTGAGGACGCACCTCTCTTTTTGCACGCCATCGTCAGCAATCCCCCATTCCATCAAGGTATTCATACAGATTACAATGCCAGCGAAAATTTATGCAAAACTTCCCGCCGTCATCTGAAATCAGATGGCGAATTGTGGATTGTTGCCAATCGCTTTTTGAATTACCCATTACTTATTGAGCAAAGTTTTGGTCAATGTACAACCAAAGCCGATCAACAAGGCTTTAAAGTGCTGTTTGCTAGCGCACAAAAGAAATCTTAAGGAACAACGATGAGCGAAACGACTCAACCAGCTCAACTCAAGCGTAAGCTTGGAGCTCGTCATCTGAATATGATCGCCATTGGTGGTTCAATTGGTACAGGTTTATTTCTGGCCTCAGGTGCAACCATTGCCAATGCTGGTCCTGGCGGTGCATTGTTAGCCTACTGCTTAATTGGTGTGATGATTTACTTTCTCATGACCAGTCTTGGTGAATTGGCAACACATAACCCAACATCGGGTGCCTTTTTCACTTACGGCACCAAGTATGTTGAAGGCGGTTTTGGTTTCGCCCTTGGCTGGAACTATTGGTACAACTGGGCCATTACGGTTGCATTTGAATTGGTTGCTGTCCAATTTATTATGAAATTCTGGTTCCCAGATATACCCGGTTTTTACTGGAGTGCCCTGTTCTTAGCTGTTGTCTTTGGGATCAATGCCCTCACAGTGAAAGGCTTTGGTGAAAGCGAGTTCTTGTTCTCATTGGTTAAAGTCCTTGCCATTATTGTGTTTATCATCATTGGTATTTTCATGATTGCTAAAATCATGATGACTCCAGGTGTCGCAACATTCGCAAACTGGTCCAAAGGCGAAGCACCCTTTGTTGGTGGTCTATCTGCACTGATTGGTGTGGCGATGATTGCAGGATTCTCGTTCCAAGGTACGGAAATGGTTGGGGTTGCCGCAGGTGAATCTAAAGACCCGCAAAAGACCATTCCTATTGCTATCAAGCAAATCTTTTGGCGTATCTTGTTATTTTATGTGGTGTGTATTTTTATTATTGGCACCCTCATTTCCTATGATGATCCATCGCTTCTACAAGCTGCATCATCTGAAAATATTGCGCTTTCTCCTTTTACCTTACTCTACGAAAAAGCAGGTTTTGCCTTTGCTGCGAGTGCAATGAATGCCGTGATTTTGACTGCAATTCTTTCAGCAGGTAACTCAGGTATGTATACCTCAACCCGTATGCTGTTTAACATGGCGCAAAACGGTAGCGCACCTAAAGTATTTGGCAAACTCGACCCACGCGGCGTGCCAATGAACGCACTTTATGCAACAACAGTCATTGCTGCGCTGTGCTTCTTAACCACTTTTATTGGTGAAGAACAAGTATTCAACTGGTTACTGAATATGTCAGGGATGTGTGGTTTTATTGTTTGGCTGGGCATTGCTATTTCACACTATCGCTTCCGTAAAGGCTATATCGCGCAAGGACATAAAATCGAAGACCTCGCCTATCGTGCAAAATTCTTCCCCTTTGCACCTTGGTTTGCATTTGTTCTCTGTTCAATTGTGGTCCTTGGTCAGAACTACCAAGCGGTACTTGCGGGTGAATGGCTATCCGTTTTATCCACCTATATTGGGATTTTCTTATTCTTGGTAATTTGGCTTGGCTATAAATGGAAATACAAAACCAAGTTGATTTCTTATCAAAAAATGGATGTTAGCCCCATGAATGTAGAGCGAGAATAATTTCCTCTTTAAAAAACAGCCTTCGGGCTGTTTTTTTATTATTTGAATGTCCTACATTCAATTAACCCAAACTAAAATACAAAGAACCCTCCAACTCACATAACAGCAGTGAAAATTGATAAATTCATGAACGTTTCAATCTGATCCATCACATTATATGAAACCGAATAGTACAAACTAAAAAAGCTCCGACATCCTGTCGAAGCTTTTTTTGATCTTGCTGTGGTATAACTCCTGTCGCACCTTTTGCATCCGTTCTACACTGTTATTATTATTCTAATGAAACATCCTGTTCCTGATAAATCCATCATATAAATAAATCCTTGGGATTGCGAGACGCTATAAGGATCAAATGCTGTCAGCCAAAACCTACAAAAAAGACCAGCTACATCTATTTCGAATAATCTCGCGCACCAAATAATGCTGTCCCAATCCGCACCATCGTCGAACCTGCCGCAATCGCATCCTCTAAATCCCCTGACATCCCCATGCTTAAAGTATCCCAATCTTCAGGATGTGCATGTAATACTTTAACTGCCTCAAACAACTTTTGAGCATCTAATAACGCAGCAACATTATTCGGTGCGGGAATCACCATGATGCCACGCAGTCTTAAATGCGGAAGTTGGCTCAGCTTTTGTACCAGTTCAGCAACTTCTTCAGGCTGACAACCATCTTTACTATCTTGTCCATCAATATTGACTTGCAAACAGATATTCAAAGGTGGCTGAGTTGCTAAACGTTGACTCGATAAACGCTCAGCAATAATTAAACGATCTACCCCATGTACCCAAGCAAATTTTTCCGCCAGATGTTTAGTCTTGTTACGCTGCACATGCCCAATAAAATGCCACTCAATCTCCAAATCAGCCAAAGTCTCCATTTTTTCAAGGGCTTCTTGTAAGTAATTTTCACCAAACTCACGCTGTCCTGTTGCATACATCTCACGCAATGCTTCACTTGGATGAGTTTTTGATACCGCAAGCAATTGCACAGTCTCTGCCTTACGTCCTGCCTGTTGACACGCAGCCTCAATTTGCCCTAAAACTTGATTTCGCGATTCTTTCAAACTATTCATTGACGATATTCTCATTTCATTCATCTTTTTTTACGTTCAAGCGACACTAACTGTTGGTTAAGCGGCAGGAAAGCCTTATTATTCTATCAAAATAATTAAGATTTATATGATCTCGGGGAATTCATGGACATTACAGAATTATTGGCTTTTTCTGCAAAAAACGGGGCTTCTGACTTACACTTATCTGCGGGTATGCCACCAATGATTCGCGTAGATGGTGAAGTACGTCGCATTAATTTACCAGCTTTAGAACATAAAGAAGTACACAAATTGGTGTACGACATCATGAATGACAAACAACGTCGTGACTTTGAAGAAAAATTGGAAACTGACTTTTCCTTCGAAGTCCCAAGCATCGCACGTTTCCGTGTAAACGCATTTAACCAAAACCGCGGTGCTGGTGCGGTATTCCGTACCATTCCTTCAAAAGTTCTCACGATGGATGACTTAGGCTTAGGACAAACCTTTAAAGAGCTTTGTGACTTACCACGTGGTTTAGTTTTAGTCACAGGCCCAACGGGTTCGGGTAAATCAACCACTCTAGCAGCCATGATCGACTATATTAACGACAAGCGTTACGACCATATTTTAACCGTTGAAGATCCTATCGAATTTGTACACCAATCAAAAAAATGCCTGATTAACCAACGTGAAGTGCATCGTGATACGCATGGCTTTAACGAAGCATTACGTTCTGCACTACGTGAAGATCCAGACATTATTTTGGTTGGTGAGATGCGTGACCTTGAAACCATTCGCCTAGCCCTAACCGCGGCAGAAACAGGTCACTTGGTTTTCGGTACACTGCATACCACTTCTGCGGCCAAAACCATTGACCGTGTGATTGATGTATTCCCCGCTGAAGAAAAAGATATGGTTCGTGCCATGCTTTCTGAATCACTACAAGCGGTTATTTCACAAACACTCTTAAAGAAAAATGGCGGTGGCCGTGTCGCCGCACATGAAATCATGATTGGTATCCCTGCTATTCGTAACCTAATTCGTGAGAATAAAGTTGCGCAAATGTACTCTGCGATCCAAACAGGTGCTAACTATGGTATGTCTACCTTAGACCAAAGCCTTAAAACACTGGTATCTAAAGGTATCATTAGTCCACAAACAGCACGTACTGTTGCCAAACAACCAGAATCATTCTTATAAGAATATCAAAACGGAATTAGGATAAGGCTATGGACTTTAACGACTTACTCAATCTCATGATTCAACAAAAAGCATCTGACCTTTTCGTCACAGCTGATGTTGAACCATCTATGAAAATTAACGGTCAAATTATTCCTGTTGCGAAAACCAAATTAACAGGTGAAATTGTTGGTCAGCTCTTAAATTCAATTATGAGCGATAAACAACGCAAAGAATTTGCCGAAACACGCGAATGCAACTTTGCGATTATGAATCGTGATAAAACAGCACGTTTTCGTGTCAGTGCTTTTCAACAACGTGACCAACCTGGCATGGTGCTGCGTCGTATTGAAACTCAAATTCCAACAATGGATGAACTCAAGCTTCCTCCAATTCTCAAAGATTTAGCCATGACCAAACGTGGCATCATTATCTTTGTTGGTGCAACAGGTACTGGTAAATCGACATCGTTGGCTTCAATTATTGGCTTTCGTAATCACAACTCGAAAGGTCATATCATTACCATTGAAGACCCGATCGAATTTATTCACGAACATGCGGGGTGTATTATCACTCAACGTGAAGTAGGTATCGATACTGATTCCTTTGAAATTGCATTGAAGAATACTTTGCGTCAAGCCCCCGATGTGATTCTGATTGGTGAGATTCGCTCACGTGAGACCATGGACTATGCGATTGCCTTTGCTGAAACAGGACATTTAGTTTTTGCAACACTGCATGCCAACAATGCCAACCAAGCCATTGACCGTATTATCCACTTCTTCGAAGCAGACCGTCATAGTCAATTGTTTATGGACTTATCCTTAAACCTAAAAGCTATGGTAGCGCAACAACTCATTCCGACCATTGATGGTAATTCACGCCGTGCGGCAATTGAGATTTTAATTAACTCACCTTTAATTTCTGACTTAATTCGAAAAGGTGACATTCATGAAATTAAAGATCTAATGAAGCGTTCACGTGAACTCGGTATGCAAACCTTTGACCAAGCACTTTATGATTTGTATAAAGCCAAGCAAATCACCTATAAAGATGCATTGAAACATGCCGATTCACCAAATGATTTACGCTTACAAATCAAACTCTCTGAAGAGGGTGCTGATCGCCTAATGAATGCAAGCTCACATATTACCTTTGATAGTCAGTAAATAAATACAAATTCAAGATTGAAGAAAAACGAGCCTATTGGCTCGTTTTTTCATGTGAAATAAATGCTTTATTATTTTAATAGCAAAGAAAAAGCAGCCTTAAGGCTGCTTTTTCATATCAAAATCAATGATTAATTATTGAGCTTGACCAGGTTGTACTGTAACAGTACGGCTACCAGAGATTGTCGCGAATACACGACGGTTCATAGCACGACCTTCTTTAGTTTTGTTGTCAGCAATCGGTTGATCCCAAGCGAAACCTTGAGTAGACAAACGAGATGCATCTACATTGTATTCATTTACAAGAGCAGATTTAACAGAGTTAGCACGAGCCAAAGATAAACGTTCGTTCAATGCACGTGGACCAGTGTTATCTGTGTGACCTTCGATGCGAGCAGTAGCGTTTGGATATTCAACTAACTTCTCAGCAACTTTAGCAATTTCTGGCTTGTATTGATCTTTGATGTTCGATTTGTTTGTATCAAAGAACACACGAAGTTCCATGTTAAGGTCTTCAGTCAATTGCTCAGGAACTGGCTCAACTGGAGTAACTGGAGTAACTGGTTCAACTTCTACTACTGGTGCAGCAGGTTTCAAGTGACCACCAAGAACAACATTTAGACCAGCTAAAGCTGTGTAGTCCCAGAATTTATTGTCGAAGTTATAAGTACCACGTGCTTCAGTACGTAGTGACAAAGCATCGTTTAAGCGCCAGAATGCACCTAGACCCGCATTACCGATTGTGCTTTCCTCTTCCCAGTCAACATCTTCGGTTTCATACTTAACATGGCCCGCACCTAACAACACGTAAGGTTTGATTTTGCTGTCATAGTTTTTAGTGATCAAGTCAGAAGTTGCGTAGAAATTACCAGCAAGTTGTTGTTTTTTATACTCGTCAGCTTTTCCACCATCAACGAACTCTAGATCACCTTTGACTTGCGAATATTCAGCTTCAAAACCTAACCATGGAGTCAATTCGATACCAAGAGCAGCACCTACAAATAAATCATCTTGTAGTTCTACTTCGTTATCAGAACCTGTGCCAGAAAAAAGTTTGCCAGTGTTGTTGTGCTGAGTTTCATTAAAGTTATAACCAAGCATTAATGGCGTAATGGTTACACCTGCATTAGCAGCAGCCAAAGGTGCAGCTACGAGCATCGCTAAAGCAATACGACTCATTTTCATGGATTTATCCTCCAGAGATAAACAATTGTTGTTCAAGCTAAGCCTAAAATTTTAGCTATCCTGAGATAGGCTTTTTTAAATACCCCAGTTTTATTTTTAAGCTACTCACCTTGAATAATACAAACACTTAATTCGTTTGTCCAAGTGTTTGATAATTTTAATCAAGTAAATTATTGACAAAATTACTTACAATTTCAGTTGTAGTTCAGTAAATTTATGATTTCTTGCTTTTTAAGAATAGCGTTGTTGTCACTTGCGCTTCACTATAGCATTTTCTCATGCACTGAGAAACACATTTTTCATTATAAAATGAATAAAAAACAAGACATTAATATTCATTATTAACTTAAAAAATACAGATACTTAGGTTGTTTTATATGCACATCAATAAACATAGGGCTTATACATTAATAGAACTTGTTATTACAATATTGGTTTTGTCAATACTTGTTACGCTTGCTTTACCTTATTACCACGAAATGAAAGCAAATCAAGAACGCAGAACAATTTTTAGGCAAATTGTAGCGAACATACAGCTCGCAAAACAGCATGCTGCTATACATCATACGAATGTTGTTATGTGCTCATCACAAAATATGCAGAGCTGCAAAGAGGAGATGTGGGAACAAGGCTTTATCCTATTCCTCGATTTCAATCAAAATAGACAGCTAGATTTGAATGAGACCTTAATTACCCAAGAACATACTAACTTGTCCTACGGCACATTAAACTGGCGTGGCACTTTACACTTCCCTAGCCTTAATTTTATGGCTGAACACGGCCTTCCCATTGGCTCAAATGGTAGTTTTTATTACTGTTCTTCAACAGTAAAACATATGAAAATTATCCTGAATAAAATGGGCAATTCACGTAGCATTGACCTCAGTAATTGTTGAAAACTGGTGGGTCGACCGCAAAAACTACATCTAATTTACAGTTTTCAATATACTACATGAGATTGAACAATAACCAATTATACTCGTTCGGAGATGTATCAATGACTGATGTCGTGATTGTAAATGGCGCACGTACTGCAATGGGCGGTTTTCAAGGAAGTTTATCTGGTCTAACAGCACCAGAGCTTGGTGCAACAACCATTAAAGAAGCGATTGCTCGCGCTGGCTTACAACCAACCGATGTAGAAGAAGTCATTATGGGCTGCGTTTTACCTGCTGGTCTGAAACAAGGTCCTACACGCCAAGCGATGCGTCAAGCAGGTTTAGCGGATTCAACAGGTGCCGTTACAATCAATAAATTATGTGGTTCAGGTATGAAAGCTGTCATGCAGGCTGCCGATATGATTAAAGCGGGTTCTGCTGAAATCGTGGTGGCAGGTGGCATGGAATCAATGACCAATGCACCGTATGTCTTGACCAAAGCCCGTGCGGGTTACCGTATGGGTCATGGTGAAGTTAAAGATCACATGTTCCTTGATGGCTTAGAAGATGCTGAAACTGGTCGTTTAATGGGTTCATTTGCACAAGATATGGCCAATAGCCGTGGCTATACACGTGAGCAAATGGATGAATTTGCTATTCGTTCATTACAACGTGCGCAAACTGCGGTCAACGAAGGTTACTTTGCAGATGAAATTGTTCCTGTGACCGTTTCAACGCGTAAAGGTGATGTTGTGATTGATAAAGATGAGCAACCATTTAATGCCAATATCGATAAAATTCCTACATTACGTCCAGCATTTGCCAAAGATGGCACCATTACTGCTGCAAATGCCAGCTCAATTTCTGATGGTGCGTCGGCTTTAGTCTTAACTTCGGCGAATAATGCATCTGCAAAAGGTCTACAGCCTTTAGCTAAAATCTTGGCTTATGCATCAAACTCTCAACATCCTTCTGAGTTTACGATTGCTCCTGTTGGCGCTATCGAGAAAGTGTTAAAGAAAACAGGTTGGGATGCACAAGACGTTGATCTTTGGGAAATCAATGAAGCGTTTGCAATGGTGACCATGTGCCCAATGGATGACTTTAAACTTGATCCTGCAAAAGTGAACATTAATGGTGGTGCTTGTGCGCTGGGTCACCCAGTCGGTTCAACAGGTTCGCGTATTATCTTGACCCTTATTCACGCATTAAAGCGTACAGGTGGCAAAAAAGGAATTGCAGCGTTATGTATTGGTGGCGGTGAAGCAACGGCTGTTACGATTGAACTTCTCTAAATTCGTATATTTTACTATCACTCATTGTGAAATAAAAAATCCTCCGTAATGGGGGATTTTTTATGCTTACATTTTTTCATTATTCTTTTTTATATAGGCTGTTAAATTAAAGCACTCAAAATAAAAACGGAACCTATAACAATGCAACTCAACCATTATTTGAATTTCCAAGGTGAAGCCGAAGCTGCTTTTAATTTTTATAAATCTGTATTTGGCGGTGAGTTTGCCATGCTAAAACGTTATGGTGAAATGCCCTCTGATGGAAAATCCCAACTCAGTGATGCCGAAAAAAATTACCTTCTTCATGTCTCCTTACCGATTAATGAATTTACAATCTTGATGGCCTCCGACACCACCGAACAATTTTGTGCAGCGAATAGCCCTTTTATCAAAGGTACCAATCACTACATTTCCATTAATTTAGAAAAACATGAACAAGCAGAAGCACAACGCCTGTATGAGAGCCTCTCAGAAAATGGGCAAATTGAAATGCCCTTAGAAAAAACTTTTTGGGGTGCACTTTATGCGGCATTTACTGATCAGTTTGGCGTGAAATGGATGGTGAATTGCCAACTTGAAGAGGTGTAATGTTTCACCAAAAAACAAATGATATTTTTGCAAAGATGACTGTTATAAAAATAAAAAAGCCAGATTTTATCTGGCTTTTTTAAACTGAAGAACTTAAGCCCCAGTTTGATAGCTTGCTTGAGCAACCGCAGTAGATGCTTGATACGGATGTCTAAAATCATTTAAACCTGCTGCAGCTTCTTGAATATCTTTACCTTCTTTAATCACAAAAGTATCGAAACCAGAACGCTTCATATAGTTTAAGACATCCTTAAACACATCGCCTGTTGCGCGTAATTCGCCTTGGAAACCTTGGCGACGCAACAATGCAGCAAATGAATAACCACGACCATCATTGAAGCCTGCAAAATCAATAAAGATTGCATCTAATTGATTTAAAGGAAATTCATTGATTTCAGGAGAAGCATCTACAGTAATAAGTAAAGCTTTTTTACCTGTAATATGGGTAAGTTGATCCAACTGATCAACAGTCAACACCACATCACCTTGCGGTAATACAGCATCTTCGCCAATGAGTTGGTAACTATTGTCTGCCACTGTGCCATCTTTAGAGAGCACTTGAAGTGCGGTATTAAGCATAAGCACGCTCCTTGAATGGTTGAATGCCAACACGGCGATAAGTTTCAATAAACTCTTCACCTTCTTGACGCAAATCAAGATAGGTATTCAAAATTTCTTCAATAATGTCAGGTACAACTTCTGCTGCAAATGATGGTCCTAAGATGTCACCAATTGAAGCATCATGGTCCGCATTACCACCTAAAGTAATTTGGTAGAATTCAGCGCCTTTTTTATCGACACCTAAAATACCAATATTACCCACGTGGTGATGACCACAAGCATTCATACAGCCTGAGATATTCAAGTCGATATGACCCAAATTGTAAACCGTATCTAGGTCATCAAAACGACGTGAAATCGCTTCAGAAATTGGAATTGATTTCGCATTTGCCAATGAACAGAAATCACCGCCTGGGCAGCAGATAATATCGGTAATAAAGCCGATATGCGCACGTGCCAAGTCGTGTTGTTCAAGAGTTTGCCACAACTCAAACAAGTCTTTCTGTGGTACATCGACCAACGAAATGTTTTGTTCATGCGTGGTACGTAATTCACCGAACGTATATTTGTCTGCAAGGTCTGCAATCAAATTCATCTCTTCAGTGGTCACGTCACCCGGTGCAATACCTGCGCGTTTTAGCGAAATGGTGACAATACGATAGCCCGACACTTTATGAGCATTGGTATTAATGTTAAACCATTGTTTGAACTTAGGATGTTCAGCAAATAATGCAGTGAAGTCTTCATCTGCCCATTGCTGATATGCAAATGGAGTAAACTCTTCATCAAGTTTCGCTAAAGTTTCAGCATCTACTTTTAGCGTTTGCACAGTGTGAGCAAATTCTGCTTCCACTTTCTCAGCAAACACTTGAGGGGTTAATGCTTTGACTAAAATTTTGATACGGGCTTTATATTTGTTGTCACGGCGACCATGTAAATTATAGACACGCAGTACCGCTTCAAGATAAGCAATCAAATCTTCACGTGGCAACCATTCTTTGATGATTGAACCAATGATTGGTGTACGACCTAAGCCACCACCCACTTTGATTTTATAACCCATCTCACCCGCTGCATTTTTCACGATATAAACACCAATATCGTGGAATGATGTTGCAGCACGATCCACTTCTGCTAAAGCAGACACCGCAATTTTGAACTTACGTGGTAAGAATGCAAATTCTGGGTGGAAGGTTGACCATTGACGAATCAATTCACAGGTCGGGCGTGGATCTGCAACCTCACCCGCAACTACACCCGCATATTGGTCAGTTGTGGTGTTACGAATACAGTTACCTGAAGTTTGAATTGCATGCATCTGCACAGTTGCCAATTCAGCAAGCATGTCAGGTACATTTTCAAGTGCAGGCCAGTTAAACTGAATGTTTTGACGTGTTGACACGTGTGCATAACCACGGTCATATTCTTTCGCCAATTCCGCAACCTTGCGTAACTGCGTCGAGCTCATCAAACCATAAGGAACAGCAATACGTAACATCGGCGCATAGCGTTGTACGTATAAACCATTTTGGAGACGTAGCGGACGGTATTCATCTTCAGTGAGTTTACCCGCTAAATAACGTTCCGTTTGGTCACGGAACTGTGCAACACGTTCATTGATCAGTTGCTGATCAAAATCAGTATATAAATACATGGCGTACAGCTAGTAGTTTCATTATAACGGCTGACAGCATAACGATATTTAAAGTATCAACAAAACGCGTTTTTTACATATTTAATAGCGGTTTTATTGATAAGCCTTTTTTGTTTTTCTAAAAGATCGAATCTATAAGGCTTAAGCACTCTTTTAGCCGTTTTGGACTTTGTTCTTCTATACATATCTTATTTATTGCTAACGCTATAAATAGGACCGTCATGTTCCAATTCAGTCAGCAAAAAGCCTGACGAATCAGGCTTTTTTTATAGAAGATGTAGTTCATTATTGCAAAGCATAGGTGACCAAATAATCCCCCATCTTGGTGCCAAAGGAACCATGCCCGCCTGCCATGATCACCACATATTGCTTACCATTACTTTCATAAGTCATTGGTGTTGCCTGACCACCTGCGGGTAAACGCCCTTCCCACAACTGCTCACCATTGCTGACATTAAATGCGCGAAGATAATTATCCTGTGTGCCTGCGACAAACATCACATTGCCTGCGGTTGAAATTGGCCCACCCAAGCCAGGCACCCCTATTTTTAATGGCGGCAGTTGGAACAATTTCGGTAGACTGTCACGAATAGTCCCAATCCGTTTTTTCCAGACCACTTGATGGGTTTTTAAATCTACACCCGCCACATAGCCCCAAGCAGGTTGCTTACACGGCAAACCGAGCGGAGATAAGAACGCACTGATTTCCACACCATAAGGCACCCCATACATTGGTTGTACCCCTTGTTCAGTCCCCGCGCCTTTGGCAGTTTCTTGACGGTTCGGATCTGCGGGAATTAAACGGCTTACAAAGGGCAATCCGATTGGATTCATGACAGCAACTTGACGGTCTGTATTTACCGACATCCCCCCCCATTCAAATACGCCTAAATTCCCAGGAAACACCAAAGTGCCATTTTCTGAAGGTGGGGTGTAAATACCGTCATAATTCAAACGGTGGAAATAGACCCGACAAATTAACTGGTCAAACATGGTCGCGCCCCACATGTCTTTATCTTTTAACTTGTCTTGAGGTGCCAGATTTAAATCAGAAAAGGGTTGGGTTGCCGAATAATGTTCGCCTTGGGTTTGTGGTCCGCGTTTCACTGTTTGAGGGACTGCGCGCTCGTTTATAGGCACAATCGCTTTGCCTGTACGTCGGTCTAGTACAAAGATATTCCCTGTTTTGGTTAACACATAAATCGCTGGAACAGTTTTACCAGTGGCATCTTGAATATCTGCCAATGAGGGTTGTGCAGGCACGTCCATATCCCACAAATCATGATGCGTGGTTTGAAAATGCCAAACCAACTTGCCAGTACTGGCATTGATTGCCAACATCGAATTGGCGTAGCGCTCTTTTAACTCGGTACGATCTCCGCCCCAAATATCGGGGGTTCCTACCCCTGTCGGTACATACACGATATCTAGCTTAGAATCATAAGCCAAAGGTGCCCAAGCATTTGGCGAGTTATGTACAAAGGTATTATTTTCGTTTGGCATGGCATTTGGATTTTGTGCACCTGTATCAAAGACCCAAAGTAATTCACCTGTATTCACATCATAGCCACGAATCACCCCTGAAGGCTCTTTAGAAGAGTAGTTATCCGTGACTGAACCCGCAATGACCACCGTTGTACCCGAAATAATCCCTGGTGATGTCGGGTTATAGCCCCCTGGATAGGCATAAGGCATAAATTTTTGTAAATTTACTTCGCCTTGCTCTCCAAAATCAGAACACACTTTGCCTGTATCGGCATTCACTGCGACTAAACGTCCATCATTGACAGGAACAATGACCTTGCGTGGACACTCGGCAGAAACCGATTTTCGATTTTGTAAACTGGTCGCAAACTCGGCTGTATTGTTGGCATCGTAATACATTACCCCACGACAGGTGAGATGCTGAAAGGTATGGTCGGCTTTCAGTTTTGGGTCAAAACGCCATTTTTCCTTGCCCGTTGCTGGGTCTAAGGCAATTAACCATTGATGGGTGGTACACATATATAAGTTATTACCCACTTTAATTGGTGTCACTTGATTGGTGGTTTCCCCCGAATCTTGATCTGTTTTGACATCACCTGTGCGGAACGTCCAAGCCACTTTCAGATTTTTAACATTTTGATCATTAATCTGCGCCAAGGGTGAATAGCGCACCCCAGCTTGAGTACGCCCATAAGCGGGCCAATCTTGTTCTGCCACCCCATCAATGGCTTGAGCCGATGCAGGTTGCGGTTGTTGAATGACGCCATTAATTTCTTGGGGATCATTAAAAATGGCATAGACCATAACTGCAATAGCAATCAACAACGTGCCCGAAAGGGCGATTTTGCTGCCTTGGACTTGACTCATATTGCGCGTGATTGCAGGAATGAGTAACCATAAACCCAATACTCCCAAAATATCCAGACGAGGTGCGAGTGCCCAAAAATCAGTTCCAACCTCCCATAAGCTCCAGAGTATGGTTGCTAGCATCAAGAAACTGTACACCCATAAAGAGGAACCTTGACTCTTTTTAAGTAAGAAGGCTGATGCCAAAATTAGCAGACCAGCAATTACATAATAGATTGAACCACCAAGTAGAATGAGCCATACACCCCCAATCAACAGATAGGCAGCAATTAAAAGCATCACAATAGCGGTAAAGGTTCGCATCGTATTTGATGGGTTACTCATTCCATTCACCTCATTCACTTTATTATTTATCGCTAGCCCAGTAAAAACAGCTAGATTATTTTGTGGTTTGTTTCGCTATTCTTATTCGTATTTAAATCATTGATCTAGGAAAGATGGTTTTTCTAACACCATTAAAAGGCGGTTTGAAACTTAATCCCACCAACCCAAACATTTTCTCCATTTTTATCCGCACCCACATGTCGAATATATTGAAGATTTGGACGAATCGTTAACCAATTGGTGGCATGTAACCCATAATACAGTTCGGTGTTATATTCTTCCTCTTGCCCCGTATTTAAGTCATCATTTAGATGGATTCGGGCAAATCCCAAGGCAATTTCATCTTGCGGGCGCATATCCAACACACCTGTATAGATCAAACCAATATTTTGCATATTGTCGACATTGTTGGTTTTATCATCATGTACAGTCAGGTTTATAAATCCTGTAAGTCCGCGATGCGGATCTTGAGCGTGTTGCAGCAATTGTTGTTTTGCGACAACCCACATGCCTTGCTTATGAGAGGTAGTGTTAGGATTCTGAATTTCAGCTGCATCTGCACTACTGTAGTAATAGCCTAGTCGATATTCACCTGTTTTGCTTTGTGTACCAATTTTGGGCTGCCAGACCATCTCTATGGGTACCATGACGCCATCGGAACCCGAAGTACTTAAATTAAACCCCTGACTACGCTTTAAATTCTCAGGGTTATATTCATATACCCCAATTTGGCTAAAGAGTTCAGGAGAAACTTGATATTTCAGTCTGGCTGCCCACTGACTGACGGGCCAATTAAACCATTGATCCCCCACCCAATTGCCAACTTGAGAACCGCATAAAGCTAAGTTCTGAAAGTCACAATCAAAGCTATTAAAATCTTCCCCTTCGCCAAAACGCCCAACTTTAAGATCTAACTGTTGATTGAGGAATTGTTTCTTCATCCAAAAATTGGTCAAACGCCACGTTTGCCCACGCCCCCAAACTTCTTGGGTTGAACTTAAATGCCCATTCAAAGCATCCGATGTTTGTGACAGCGAATGCCCGTTACGTTCAGTAATAATGATTTGCGCTTCAGTGTCTTGCCAACCCAGTATTTTATCTAAATCAAAATGACTGCCTAACACGAACTGATCGGCATATTCAGTACCGTGACTCGAATGCTTTTTTGCGCCCAGTAAAGTGGCCATTTCCCCTGTATAGCCCAAGTTAAAACGATAACCTTGAGTTTGTAATGCTGTTCGGGTGCCATTCCAATCCCCAAACATCCAAGGGCTGTCTACGGCAAAGGCTAATTGCGCATGAATTACAGAATTGATGCTCAAGCCCATTAAACACAATGTGAACCATTTCCTTGAGATTCGGAGCTTTTGCATACCTGCAACCTTTTATAATTTTTTTATTTCTATCAGGTTACGCCTGTTTTTTATGGTTAAAATATAATCTTTTTGTCGTTTTTTGTTAAACTATTGATATCGAATAAAACTTTATAAAAAGCACAGGCTACCAAGTGCCTGTACCTAATGCTTGCCCCATAAAGTCATAGCGCATTGCTGAACGAGAAAATTTGATTGGACATGCCAACTGCGCTTGAGTCTCTGTGGAATGTTCATGTAGTGGAACGTGGACCACCCAATGCCGTTGTTGCGCCAAATCTGAATGCAAAGCTTCATCCAACTTTAAAACAGGTTCTACACAGACATCTTGGGTCGAAAACAGTTGCTGCCACTCTAACAAGGAACGGGTTTTAATTTTTTCCTGTAGAGCGTGTTTGACCTCAAGACAATCTTCCGCCTGTAGTGAAGCCCCTTTCTCTAATAAAACTGGCAATTCTAACAACTGAGCCAAACCCGACATAAATTGTGGCTCTAAACTGCCAATTGAAAGATAACGCCCATCTTGCGTTTCATAGTAATCATAAAAGCTAGCGCCATTCAGTATTCCCGATTCTGGCTGTTGTGTGATATTTCCTGCCAATGCGGCGGCAGCGGCCATACTATTTAACGCTACCGCACAATCGGTCATGGAAATATCAATATATTGCCCTTTTCCACTCTGAGTACGTTCAATCACGGCCGTTAAAATGCCGATCACGGCATGTAACGAACCCCCTGCAATATCCGCAATTTGAATACCTAACGGCGGCGGTCCACTCTGTGCACGACCACTATGCCCCACAATCCCCGATAAGGCTAAATAGTTAATGTCATGCCCTGCCTTATCTTTATAACTCCCTGTTTGGCCATAGCCAGTAATGGAACAATAAATTAGTCGCGGATTAATTTCCGCTAAAGTGGCATAGTCCAATCCCAGTCGTTGCATGACACCCGGGCGAAATTGCTCTACGACAATATCGTATTGGCTAATCTTTTCCTTAATCGCCGCGATGTTCTGTGGGTCTTTTAAATCCAGAGCCACGGATTGTTTATTTCGATTCAAATAAAGATGTGCCGTTGCCTGTCCATGTGCATAAGGTGGAAAAAGACGAATCAAGTCGGGGCGTGTTGGGGATTCCACATGAATCACTTCCGCCCCCAGATCAGCTAAATATAAAGTGGCAAATGGACCGGGTAACAATGTTGAAAAATCGAGTACTTTCAATCCCTGTAAAGCATGTTGCATGTTATTTTTACTCTTGAACTCTTATATTTTCATGTATCTTAGAAAGATAAAATCAACAAAACAATGTCATGTTCAGCCATTTACCTTGATCATTTCGGCAATTTACCATGTAGAAAGGCAAATTTCCCTATTGTAAATTGCCTATAAAAAATTTTTAGCGTCATTTAGGTCATACGCAAGTGAATATAAAAGAGACTGAAGGATTTAACATGAGCCGCGATACGATTAGTATCCATTTTGTCAATGCGGCGCTGACTGGCGTAAAACGCCTCGGCATGGATGTCGAAACTTTACTTTCGCACGTCGGAATAGAAGCCGAACTGTTACGTCAGCCTAAAGCTCGAATTTCTCCAGAACAATACACTCGTTTTGTGAAAATGTTATGGATGGTGACTCAGGATGAGCATATTGGTTTCGATACCCAACCTCGTCGTTTGGGTACGTTTGCCATTATGTGTCAGCTGATCATCCATGCGAAAACCTTAGGTGATGCGCTCGAACTATCAACTCAGTTTTATAAATTGTTTGGTGATGAATGGTGTGTTTCGCTCGAACGTGATAAGCATGAAGCTCGCTTAGTTCCACTCATTCCAACTGAAATGGATCCAAATCATTTCATTACTGAAAGCATGTTAATGATTTGGCACGGTTTAGCCTCTTGGCTGATTGAACGTCGCCTGCCTTTAGAGCGCGTACATTTTGGCTACCCGCGCCCTGCCCATGCAGATGAATATGATGCCCTGTTTTTCGCTCCCGTGATGCAGTTTGACATGCCACGTACCGAAATCACCTTTGCGGCGGATTATTTAGATTTACCAATTCGTCAAAATGAAGAAACCTTAGAAGAATTCTTAAAAGCAGCGCCTGCACAGCTACTGGTCAAATTCAAAAACACCAACTCGCTCACCTCTCGTATTCGTGAAGTGTTGAAGAGTCAAATTGGTGAAGAAATGCCAACGCTGAATGATGTAGCGTCAATGTTATATCTTTCACCGCAAACTTTACGTCGTCGTTTGGCCGCGGAAGGTAAAAGCTACCAAGGTGTGAAAGATGCGCTGCGTCGTGATGCTGCGATTCACTTGTTACTCAATCCAAACCTCACATTGGAAGATGTCGCACAGCAGGTTGGTTTCAGTGAAACCAGTACATTCCATCGTGCATTTAAGAAATGGACAGGCGTAACCCCAGGGTTATACCGTCAATTACATGGTTATTTATAACCATTAACTGATTTTTCAGTTGATGCCCAGATTCTACAATCTGGGCTTTTTTTATGGCTTAAAAAGCATCATCACAACAATACCCTCACCTTTTTCAAACCCATACTCAAACTACAAAACGGTTTCACATCTCAATTGACCAAAATGATCATGCTGCCTATGCCAGTCTTGTCATTGCGCTTCTACAATTAATCATTACACTCGAAATGCAAAACTCATGAAAATACATAAGGAATAACGAGATGAGCGAGGCTTACATCATTGATGCAATACGCACGCCACGCGGAAAAGGAAAAAAAGAGGGTTCACTGCATGAGGTGAAACCGATTAGCTTAGTCGTAGGATTATTAAAAGAATTACAGCAGCGCCATCAACTCGACACCTCAAAAGTTGATGATATCGTTCTAGGTTGTGTTACCCCAATTGGTGATCAAGGTGCGGATATTGCCAAAACTGCTGCGATTGCCGCAGGTTGGAACGATGATGTGGCAGGGGTTCAAATCAACCGTTTTTGTGCTTCTGGTTTGGAAGCTGTCAATTTAGCCGCACAAAAAGTCCGCTCAGGTTGGGAAGATGTGGTGGTTGCAGGTGGTGTGGAGTCCATGTCACGTGTTCCAATGGGGTCTGATGGTGGACCATGGGCATTAGATCCTGAAACCAATTTGAAATCCTCTTTTGTTCCGCAAGGGATTGGTGCAGATTTAATTGCAACCCTAGATGGCTATAGCCGTGCAGATGTCGATGCTTTTGCAGTCGCTTCACAACAAAAAGCGGCGGCGGCTCAAGCAAATGGTTATTTTGATCACTCAGTCGTGCCGGTGAAAGACCATGCAGGTGTAACAATCCTAGAGAAAGATGAATTTATTAAAGGAACTACCACAGCCGAAGGTTTAGCAAAGCTGAATGCCAGCTTTGAAATGATGGGACAAATGGGTTTTGATGCAGTTGCTTTGCAAAAATATCCAGAAGCACAAAAAATCAATCATGTTCATCACGCAGGTAACTCATCAGGCATTGTCGATGGAGCGGCTCTGGTTTTATTGGCTTCTGAAAAAGCGGTCAAAGAACAAAATTTAAAACCACGTGCTAAAGTTTTGGCGACTGCATTGGTCGGTACAGACCCGACTATCATGTTGACTGGTCCTGCTCCTGCTGCACGTAAAGCATTAGAAAAAGCAGGTTTGAGCATCGATGACATCGATCTATTTGAAGTGAATGAAGCCTTTGCTGCTGTTGTGATGCGTTTTATCACTGAACTTAAAGTTCCTGCTGAGAAAGTCAATGTCAATGGTGGTGCAATTGCTTTAGGCCATCCATTAGGGGCAACAGGTGCCATGCTTTTAGGAACTTTACTTGATGAATTAGAGCGTCAAGGTAAAAAGCGCGGTTTAGCAACCTTGTGCGTTGGTGGTGGTATGGGCATCGCCACCATTATTGAACGTGTATAAAAACTGGCCGCATTGATCTTGCCACGTTGGAAACATCTTCAAAAATGCTCATTTACACATCGTAAACTGCGCTTTTTTCAGATATTTCCGCCTCGCAATCTCTGCTTCGCCAGCATTTTTAAGAAATAAATTTAGGACGATGATATATGAGCGCTATTCAATACAAAAAAAACGCGGACAATATTGTAATTCTTACGCTTGATTCAACTGGTCAATCTGCCAATACCATGAATGCCGAGTTTCGTGACTCGCTCGATGAGGCGACTCAGAAACTTAAAGCAGAAACAGAACTTTCAGGTGTTATTTTCCGCTCGGCTAAGAAAACTTTCTTTGCAGGTGGTGACCTAGATGAGCTGATTCAAGTTCAGCCTAAACATGCCACTGATTTTTTTCATATGGTGGAAAAACTCAAAGCTAATCTGCGCGGCATTGAAACCTTGGGCGTGCCTGTGGTTGCTGCCTTAAATGGCACTGCGCTTGGCGGCGGTTGGGAAATCGCATTAAGTTGCCATTATCGTATTGCGATCAATGATCCAAAAACCAAATTTGGTTTACCTGAAGTGACTTTAGGCTTACTGCCTGGCGGTGGTGGTATTGTACGTATGGTGCGTCTGCTCGGTTTACAAAATGCATTCCCCTTCTTAATGGAAGGCAAGCAATTTGGGGTTGATCAAGCAAAATCTTTAGGCCTAATCCATGATACTGCGGAGAATGAACAAGAGCTTTTAGATAAAGCAATTGCTTGGGTGAAAGCCAATCCAAAAAGTCAGCAACCATTTGATGTAAAAGGTTACAAAATTCCGGGTGGTGATCCTAAAACCCCTGCGGTTGCGCAAGTGCTTGCGATTGCTCCTGCGATGTTAAGAGACAAAACTAAAGGCTGTTATCCTGCGCCTGAAGCGATTATGGCTGCCGCAGTTGAAGGCGCTCAAGTTGATGTGGATACCGCACTGCGTATTGAATCACGTTACTTCACCCAACTGACTGTGGGTCAAGTTTCCAAGAACATGATCGGTACATTCTGGCATGGTCTAAATGCAATTAAGTCTGGTGCAAGCCGCCCTGCGGATATTGCTAAATGGCAAGCCACTAAAGTGGGTGTGTTGGGTGCGGGCATGATGGGTGCAGGTATTGCCTACTCAACCGCAATCAAAGGCATTCCTGTGATCCTTAAAGATGTCTCTGTTGAAAATGCAGAAAAAGGCAAAGCTTATTCGCAGAAACTACTCGACAAACGTGTTGCACAAGGTCGCATGACCGCAGAAAAACGTGATCAGGTTTTATCGCTCATCACGGCGACAGCTTCTGCTGAAGACTTACAAGGTTGTGATTTAATTATTGAAGCGGTATTTGAGAATCAAGAACTCAAAGCCAAAGTCACGCAAGAAGCTGAACAATATTTAGCTGAAGGCGGTATTTTTGCATCGAATACTTCAACTTTACCCATCACAGGTCTAGCAACAGCAAGTCAAGATGCCAAAAACTTTATTGGCTTACATTTCTTTAGCCCTGTCGACAAAATGCAGTTGGTCGAGATGATTAAAGGTAAACAAACTTCAGCTGAAACATTGGCTAAAGCCTATGACTTTGTTCAACAAATTGCGAAAACACCAATTGTTGTCAATGATAGCCGTGGTTTCTTCACCAGTCGTGTCTTTGGTACATTCATTCAAGAAGGTATGCGTCTACTTGCTGAAGGCATGCACCCAGCGAAAATTGAAATGGCAGCATTAAAAGCAGGTATGCCTGTTGGTCCACTCGCGATTCAGGATGAAGTGTCTTTAACGCTAACTGAGCATGTGGCTGGTGAAACCCGCAAAGCCTTACAAGCAGAAGGGAAAGAGCTACCAAAAACCCCAGTAGATGAAGTGGTTTACACCATGATTCATGAATTGAATCGTAAAGGTAAAGCCGCAGGTGCAGGTTTCTATGACTATCTGGAAAATGGCAAAAAACACCTATGGGAAGGCTTAAACCGTTGGCAAAAAGATCATGACATTTCTGAACAAGATATGATTGACCGTATTTTGTTTGTGCAAGCACTCGATACCTTACGTTGTTACGAAGAAGGTGTGTTGGAGTCGGTTATTGATGCGAATGTCGGTTCAATTTTTGGAATTGGTTTTGCACCGTGGACAGGTGGCGCAATTCAATTCCTGAATCAAAATGGGATTGAAAAATCGCTACAACGTGCTGAACAATTGGCTGCCCAATACGGTGAGCGCTTTAATCCGCCACAAAGTTTAAGAGATAAAGCCCAACGCAACGAACTTATTCAATAATTTCTCTATCGATAAACGCTGGTTTGGAGGAACCCTCTTCCAAATCAGCTATATCTCATGAGCTAAAATAAGAACAATTAAGCTTTTGATAAAATTTGGTCTGTATCCACCCCATTTTATGTTATAAAGTTACATAATTTTTAAAAGTTTCTTTTTATCGATTGGGTTATTTGTTATGTCAGACAATACTTCTCCTGAAAAATCCCCATGGGGTTGGAAGGCCCTCATTATTGCCACAATTTTAAGTATTATTTTTCTGGCTGTTTTTTATTTAGCGATGCAGCATGAACCTGACTATATGCCAGGTAAGCAAAGACTCGCACGTGAAGCACAAGCCAGCAGTGCGCCAGTAGAACACCAGATGGACATGAGTGCCGAAGAACACAATATGACGGCTGAAGAACATGCTGCCATGACGGAGTCCTCAGCTTCTACAGCTCATCACGGTCATTAAGCAACAAAAAGCCATCTCTTAGAAGATGGCTTTTTTATGCCTGAAATTTAGGATTTTTAGCCCTATGCAAGCAAAGACATCTGCATATCGATATGCGGAATGCCACAATCTAAATAGGCTTCTCCACGGACTTGAAAGCCTAAAGTTTGGTAAAAAGACATGGCATGCACTTGAGAAGAAAGTTGCAGTAAAGGACGTTGTTGGATCCGCGCTTGCTGGATAATCTCTTGCATCAAAAGCTTGCCAATTCCTTGTCCACGATACGGTGCCAATACGGCTACACGACCAATACTGTGATTTGGCAATAAGCGTGCTGTCGCAATGGCCTGTTCCCCATCCAAGACTAAAAAATGCTGTGAAACCTCATCCTGTGCATCCCACTCATCTGCTGCAGCAATCTGCTGTTCCTGAATAAATACTTGCTCACGAATTGGTTTCGCTTCGGTCTGTAATTCAGCCCAAGTACCTGTACGCAGCTGTAATGTCATGTCGAATTCCTTTTGAATCTTGCTGCTTAGCACTTAGCCCCAATATCACGTTGATCCCATTGATTATTGAGCAATAATTCCAAGGAGTGTTTCTGAATGCCGTACATATTTTTTAAAGCCTCAATTTGCGCCAATACCGTAGCATCAGGTGCAACAAAATCGGCACGTTTGGTGGCTAAAATCATCTTATTTTTGCTGGTATGTTCTAAAGCAACAAATTCAAAAACCTTGGTTTCATAGCCATAGGCTTTTAACAGTAATGCGCGAATAGTATCTGTCAACATTTCTGCCTGTTGACCGGCGTGAATACCAAAGTGCAACATCGGCTTCAACACGTCTGGGCTTTTCAGTTGAGGACGCAGTTCTTTATGGCAGCACGGTGCACACATAATCATCTGTGCATTTAAGCGAATCCCCGTATGAATAGCGAAATCGGTTGCCACATCACAAGCATGCAGTGCAATCATCACATCTAAACGTTCAGGCTGATAGGTGCGGACATCGCCTTGAAAAAAATCCAGTTGGTTAAAGCCTGAAGCCTCTGCTACATGTTGACAGAACTGCACCATCTTTTCATTCAACTCCACGCCTGTTACAAATGGAACTTGCTGCTGCTTCGCCAAATAATCATATAAAGCAAAGGTCAAATAGCCTTTACCCGAACCAAAATCAACCACATGCAACGCCTGATCTTGATTTGGAAGTTGCGTCAAAGCCCCCGAAAAAATTTCCACGAATTTATTAATCTGTTTCCATTTACGCGCCATGCTGGGAATAATCTGACCTTGAGCATCGGTAATCCCCAAATGCTGCAAAAACACACTTTCTTGCTCCACAAAACGATGTTTGCTTCGATCATGCGCTTGAGTTGCCCGATCTTCATTTTTTGCCATCGCTGTTTTTTGAGTAATGGTCAGTAAATCTTTTTTCTTGTTGCGCTTGAGTTGTACATCTTGAGTCGATGCAAACAAATTGCCTTGCTTGCAACAGGCTAAATGCTCCGCAATGATTTGCATGGCATCTGAAACTGGGTAGTTTTTGGTGACATCTTGGGTTTTATGTCGATATAAAACATTCAAGACAGGTTGCTGTTGTAGCTCAATCAAGCGGAAAGTCATTTTTTCTAACTGTTGCATTTCCCCCTTGTATTGGCTCAGAATTAAACGCTCAAAACGTTGTGTATCAAATGCTTGCTGCACAGCATCGAGAAACTGTTGTTCCTGAACAGAAGGAGAAGTCGAGTCAGACATACAATAAACCTAATCAAATTTGCGACTAAATTTTAAAGCGTCTTACACGAAAAGCAAAATTGAATTACTATACAGTTGTATTTTTAATAAAAAGCAGCCGCTATGACCGCTCCCCATACGCAAGATTATCATCCAACCGAAGAGCAGTTTAATGTCTGGAGCCATGCGCTCGGCGTAATCCTTGCCTGTATCGGGACTATACTGTTGGTGATTAAAGGGGCATCTTTAAGTACGGGACAATGGATTGGTCTTTGGGTATATGGTTTTAGCATGATTCTGCTGTTTACAGGTTCCACCCTGTATCACATGGCGCAAACCTACGAAAAACGCTTTTGGCTGAAAAAACTCGATCACACCGCCATTTATTATTTAATTGCAGGGACTTATACCCCGTTTCTCTCGATTGCAATTCCAACCGAAAAAGCTCACAACTTACTGATTGCACTTTGGGTGATTGCCCTACTTGGAACACTATTCAAATTAATTTTCATTCATCGTTTCCAGAAAGTTTCGCTCATTGCCTACTTGGTTATGGGCTGGCTTGCGGTGTTATTAGTCAATGATATGCAACGTTATTTATCTTCCGATGCGCTCTTTTGGCTGGTTTTGGGGGGGCTGGCGTATACCGTCGGAGCATTGTTTTATGCCTTAAAACGGGTAAGATATACCCATGCGATCTGGCATGTATTTGTACTGATAGGCGCGGGATCACACTTCCTCGCGATCTATCTGTACGTGATTTAATCGGCTTCTCTCGCGTTTTAGTGACCCTAAAAGAGTAGATGTGAGTTCGATTTCCCGTTGTTTTTTTAAGAAATTACGCCTTTTTTAAAAAGATTACGCTTTTAAAACTAAGTTTTTTTAATTTTAGTAAGTGTAAGGTTATCCATGGCGTCATCAACTACAGCTACAACAGAAGTAGCAACAAATTCAAAATTTCGTGTACTCACAGCAAGCCTTGTGGGTACCACCATCGAGTTCTTCGATTTTTATATCTATGCCACGGCAGCGGTCATTATTTTTCCGCATCTGTTCTTCCCTGCAAGTACAGACCCAATGACCGCCACTATTCAGTCACTGGCGACCTTTGCCATTGCCTTTATTGCCCGCCCGATTGGTGCAGCTCTATTTGGTCATTTGGGAGATCGGATCGGTCGTAAAGCCACCTTGGTCGCAGCCTTACTTACTATGGGTATTTCCACAGTCTGTATTGGCTTATTACCCACTTATGCTCAAATTGGTATTGTAGCACCTTTACTGCTTGCACTTTGCCGTTTAGGTCAAGGACTTGGTTTAGGCGGTGAATGGTCGGGTGCCGTGTTATTGGCAACCGAAAATGCCCCTGAAGGCAAACGTGCATGGTATGGCATGTTCCCACAGTTGGGTGCACCAATCGGTTTTATCTTGGCAACAGGTTCATTCTTGACTCTCGGTGCATTCATGTCTGAACAGGACTTTATGCAATGGGGTTGGCGCATCCCATTTATTGCCAGTGCTATTTTGGTCATTGTGGGTTTATGGATTCGTCTCCAGCTACATGAAACACCGGCATTCCAAAAGGTACTCGACAAGCAAAAAGAAGTGAATGTACCTTTTAAAGAAGTCGTGACCAAACACTTACCAATGCTGGTTCTAGGTACTATTGCAGCGATTTGTACTTTTGTGGTGTTCTATCTAACGACCGTATTTGCGCTCAATTGGGGAACCACGAAACTTGGCTATTCACGTGCTGAATTCTTAGAATTACAATTGATTGCAACTCTTTGTTTTGCTGCTTTTATTCCACTGTCTGCGGTATTGGCGGAAAAATTTGGGCGGAAAACTACCTCAATTGCAGTCTGCGTACTTTCAGCCTTATTTGGTTTGGTTTTCTCAAGCATGCTCGAATCTGGCAACACCTTTGTCGTGTTCTTATTCTTGTGTACAGGTTTAGCCATTATGGGCTTAACTTATGGCCCCATTGGCACAGTCTTGTCTGAGATTTTCCCGACTTCTGTGCGCTATACAGGCTCGGCTTTGACCTTTAACTTGGCGGGTATTTTCGGTGCTTCTTTTGCACCACTGATTGCCACTAAACTGGCAACAACTTACGGATTATACGCGGTGGGTTATTACCTTACGGCGGCTTCCATTCTTTCATTGCTGGCATTCCTTGCCATTCGTGAAACTAAAAATGATGATGTAAATAATCAAGTTTAATCACAATTACACCCGATAAAATCTTAAAACGATGAAAAGCCCTCAAACCTTACAAAGTTTAAGGGCTTTTTTATGCGAATACCGAGATAACATCTAAAGCTTTGAATTAAACCAATTCAATAATATCGATGGTGGGCGGAACGCGAAATCGAAATGGAACACCGACCATTCCTGTGCCGACTGTCACAAACACATCTGCATGTTCATGGTTATACAGTCCTTTTTTATGTCCCAGAATAGAGACTTTTTTCATCACATAATCCGTTAACCACGGTAATTCGACCTGTCCACCATGGGTATGCCCCGACAACATCAAGGGACGATTCGGCAGTTTAGGCACCATATCCACTGTATCTGGGTTGTGAGAGAGAATTACCCAAGGCTTGTCTTGGGGTAAATCTGGCAGATAACGCATGTCTGCCTTGCCAGCCCACAAATCACCCACCCCAATTAAACGAAATTCTTCAAATTCAACAATCTGCCCTTCAATATCAATGACATCATTCTCACTGAGTGCATGACTCAATAAAGCCTGTATCGGCGGACCAGGATATTGCTCATCATGATTCCCATATACAGAATAAACGGGGGCTTGAATTTTTTTTAAGGGTGCCAATTCATCAGCCAAAGTATCTTCTGGTTCATAGGTCCAGTCCCCTGCTACCACCACCAAATCTGGCTGCTGCTGATTAATTTTCTCGACTATAATTTTTAGTTGTCGTTCATGTCCTGAAAACAAGCCGATATGTAAGTCAGCCACCAAGGCTATTTTCACTGGCTTTTGAATTCGGCTTCCAGCATCTAATTGATATCGTGTTGTTTTGACTTGAACACAATGTGGCTCTACAAAGCGAGCATAAAGTAAAACAATACTCAGTAAGAATACAAACCCTGCTTCGTGCAATGAGTAATAGCCACTCCAACCTGCATAAAGACTAAAGACTGCCAAAGGCCAGAGTAAATAAGACAAATAAAACGCGAGTAAATGCACAAATGCTTTAAATGGATGGATCGTTTCTGTATGCGACTGGCTATGCCATGCCTGTGCAATAGCCCAAAGTGCAATCAGCACGAAACTTCCATAAAAAATGTAAATCATTGAGTCTGTTGTCAATATCATTACTCACTATACCAATTACTAATTCTCTATTTTTATTTATCTTTTCATAGCTGACAATTATACTCAAACCAAATCTAGCGATTATAGTGTGATGAGTATAATGGACCCGAACAATCACGTTGTGCAGCGTCAGATGTCTGTCGTTAAAAAGAAGACCTCATCCAAGGCAGTAATTTTACTTTGTAGTAGTGTATTATTCGGTTTGCCTGCTTGCTCGACTCTCCCCCAATATACGCCACAACCCATCGTCAATTCATTTGATATTGACACTTCTCATACATCATTAGCCCAAATTATTGATCCACTCCGTGAACAAAATCCGAATTTAACCGGTTTTCATGTCCTGAATGATCCGCTAGAGGCTTTGGCTGCACGTATTCACCTTATTGAACGTGCCGAAAAAACGTTAGATTTACAATATTATATTTGGGACAACGATAAAATTGGTGCCATCGCTTTACATGCGATTATTCAGGCGGCTGATCGTGGCGTTAAAGTTCGCCTGCTGATTGATGACAATAATGCAGGCAAAATGGAAGGCATTTATTTAGCACTGGCACAGCACCGCAATATCGATGTCAAACTGTACAATCCTTATGGTTTCCGTAACTTCCGTGCGATGGATATCTTACTGGATTTAAAACGTGTCAATCGACGCATGCACAATAAAAGCTTTATTGCCGACAATCAGATTGCCCTGATTGGTGGACGCAATATGAGCAATCAATACTATAATGTCAGTGATCATTATCAGTTTTCTGATGTCGATGTCATGTTGGTCGGCACGGCAGCAGATGAAATTGCATCATCTTTCAATGAATACTGGAATGACACCTATGCCTATCCTGTCAACCAAATTGTTGATCCTCAAAAGTACACCTTGCGCTATGAAGGTTTGAAGCAACAAGTCACCGAACACTATGCCGATACTACGGTACAAAATTACCTCGATTTAGCCAATCGCTCACAAGCTTTTGAGCAATGGTTGGATCATAGTATTCAGTTTGACTGGGTCAAAGCCAAAGTCGTGAAAGATTCTCCCAACAAAACACGCGATAAAGCGGCACCAGAAGATTACTTAAATCACCAACTCATTTCATATTTAGAAACGCCGAACTCAAGTTTAGATATTGTTTCTGCTTATTTTGTCCCTGAAAAGAAAGGTGCCGATATGTTAGAAAAAATTTCGCAACAAGGGGTTCAGGTTCGGGTGTTAACCAATTCCTTTATTGCCAATGACGTGGCTTTGGTTCATGCCTTCTACGGAAAATATCGCCAAGACCTTTTAGAAAACGGCGTACAAATGTATGAGTTTCTGGCGGCCCCTGAACAAGAAAACTGGTATCGCAATACAGAAGAGCTTTCACAAAAAGCTAAAATTAGTTTAAGGGGACTCAGCCACTCTAGCTTACATGCGAAAATGTTGGCGATTGATGAAAGCCAAGTGTTTATTGGTTCTTTTAATTTTGATCCACGCTCGGCATATCTCAATACCGAGATTGGGGTGATTTTAAATAGCCCACCTTTGGCTAAAGCAGTACATCAAACCATGGACCAGAACTTGTCCAAATATGCCTATAAACTGGTTTTAGATGCCAATAATAAAATTAATTGGCAACTGACCCACCCCAATGGAAATATCAAAACGTACACGACAGAACCTAAAATGAAGTGGTGGCACAAAGCAGGAGTTAAGTTTATTTCTTGGTTACCTGTAGAAGGCTTTATGTAATACCCCTGTTTCCAACGGTGCTTAAACCAAAGCACGGTTGGACGTTGCGGGTACCGAATGTAACACTCGTTGATGTAACTGCACTAGAGCTACATTCATTTCACGTTGTACGGTTGCGGTTAAACTTTCAACCGTGTGCCCTGCGGTATCAATCATCGGTAAAGTTAACAAATGTGCCGTCACTTTCGGCATTTCCAACACATTTTTAATATGATCAATAAAGGTGACATCACCAATAAATGGCGCCACCATATCTAACTCACCCTGCTGATTCACATAACAAATTACACAGACCTGAACAGGTCGCTGCGCTTCAATTGCAGCCCCTAAAATTCGACCATGTACTTTTTTAATCCGTGTACCATCGGACGTGGTTGCTTCAGGAAAAAATAACACGGGAATATCTTGTTTAAGAAAGTTGGTAATCTGTTCGCGAATTTTGATTGAATCCCCCGAACCTCGTTTAATAAACAAAGTTCCGCCCGCTTTTGCCAACTTGCCAAACACAGGCCATTTTTCAATTTCAGCCTTGGCCAAAAAGAATACCCGTGCCCCAGAACCTAATACCGCAATATCCAGCCAAGAAATATGATTACTGACCCACAAGGCTGGTTCACGCGGAATCGTACCGTGTACTTCAACGTCAAGATTGAACACCTTGCATAATTGACGGCAAAAATACTGAACATAGCGAGTATTATTGGCATTGTTCGGGTCTTTATATAAACCATGACGGGCAACCAGATAAAATCCTTCCGAAACCACACCTAAGCCTGCACTGAGCTTTCGACCATACAAGAACAGCTTAGAAATTGGATTCAATGAAGACGTTTGAGCAGCTGAATTTTCTTTCATATATTTTGACTAACCAGCAAAACCTTGTGAGTATTTGATGAACTTTGCTTCATTCTATACTGTTCATTCTTTACATGCATTGATTATAAAAACCGAATATGGACATTACAAAATCCAATTTTAATTCAAATGAGAACTTCATTATGATGGTTTTATAAGCATTAAAATGAATAGGTGTAACATATGCGAACTCATACACCACCTCAAAAATCCAAGTCATCTCATCACTGGTTACATACACTACAAGTGGTCATCGGCTTTAGTATTCTGTATTTTGCTGCCATCATTCTGTTTGCAAAATTATTCGCTGCCACGTTATAAATCAACGAATCTCAAGCATCTCGGCCCTTTTTCCACTAGAATAGAATTTTAAAGTGGAGAAATGGCTGAGTGGCAAATTTTAAACGACATCAAGGTGGTGAACGCATTATTCTGGTTAGCGTTTCTGTGCAAATGCTGGAAAATCTTGATGCCGAAGAATTCAATTTGCTGGCTCAATCGGCTGGTGCTGAAATCTTGGCACATATCCACGCGCAGCGGATTAAACCCGATGCCAAACTTTTCATTGGCTCAGGTAAAGCCGAAGAAATTGCTGAACTGGTTGCAGAATATGAAGCCGACTTAGTCATTTTTGACCATGCATTAACGCCTGCACAAGCCCGTAATCTCGAATACATCCTCAAATGCCGAGTGGTCGATCGGAATGAATTAATTCTGGATATTTTCGCTCAGCGTGCGCGTACTTTTGAAGGTAAGCTACAAGTTGAATTGGCTCAATTACAACACTTATCCTCCCGTTTAATTCGCAGTCGTGGGACACTCGACAGTCAAAAAGGTGGGATCGGTTTACGTGGCCCTGGTGAAACCTTGCTCGAAACGGATCGTCGTCTATTAAAAATTCGCATGGGGCAACTCAAAGCCAAACTTGATAAAGTTCGACAAACTCGTCTGCAAGGTCGTGTTGCCCGCCAAAAAGCGGCTGTTCCAACGGTATCTTTAGTTGGCTATACCAATGCAGGCAAATCCACCCTCTTCAATGTTTTAGCCAGTAGCGATGTTTATGCGGCTGACCAACTGTTTGCAACCTTAGATCCAACCTTACGTCGACTTTCATGGGAAGGCATTGGCACTGTAGTTTTGGCTGATACCGTTGGTTTTGTACGGAATCTTTCTCATTCTTTAGTCGAATCATTTAAGGCCACCTTAGAAGAAACACTAGAAGCCACCTTGTTGCTTCATGTGATTGATTCAAGTAGTCCAGAAATGTTGGAACAAATTGAAGCCGTTGAAAAAGTCCTCAAAGAAATTGGGGCTGATGTTCCTGTACTTCGGGTCTACAACAAAATTGACCAAAGCGCTGAAGATGCAAAAATTGTGTACAGCCAGCCTAACTGTCCAGAACGTGTTTATGTCTCAGCCCATACAGGGCAAGGCATCGAGTTGTTACAACAAGCAGTGCATGAATGCTTGATGGGACAAATTCAAAACTTTGAACTGACACTCAAACCCGCTTATGGCAAATTCCGTACCCAACTTTATACGCTCAATGTGATTCAATCCGAACATTATGATGATGAAGGCAATCTACATCTGAACGTTAAAATTGCACCTGCAAAATTGGAACAACTGATTCGTCAGGCACATTTACCGCTTGATGAAATTCTCGGGGAGAAAGCAGCACTGTTCAAGAGAACGCTAGAGGAGTTTGAAATCAAACCCTAAATCGGTTAAAACGTGATAAGTAAAATTTTTTAATGTAATGACAAATCATGGATTGGGTAAAAACAATAGATTGGCCTGCATGGATGGGTACTCTGACGCTGATTGTGGGATTTCGTGAATTTTCCGTCTGGATCATGAGGCAATTCAACCATCCAGAATTGGGCAATTTAATTGGACTCATCAGCCTCCTGATACTGCTTTTAATCTGGCGCAAGTTCCGAAAAGTCCCTGCGCGTTTGGTCGATACCAACAACAAAATCATGAAAGAAAGTGCCTTTGCCTTTTTACCGATTAGTGCCGGTTCTTTATTGATGTTGGTCCATATGGGCAGTGAAATTCCGCTATTTGTCGTGGTTCTGGTGGTGAGTACCCTTATTCCACTCTGGATTTACGCCAAAATGGCAAAGCACTGGCTATAGGAAAAGCATATGTTCTCAATTCTGTCTGGGTTTCTCATTACACTTATTGCCTATCTATGTGCTAAACCAATTAATAAGAAAATTCCACAAATTCCCATGATCGTCATCGGCATGTTTTTTGTGATTGGTTTACTGTTTTTATTCGGCATTCCCTACGAATCCTATATGCAGCAAACCAATACCATCTTTAGTCATTTACTCGGCTATGTCACCGTGGCACTCGCCATTCCTTTAGCTGCCATGCGTTATGATGATTTGCCCCCTAAAGCCATTATCAGTATCTTGGTTTTTGCAAGCATCAGTGCAGTTGCTCTACCTATGGGTTTGGCCTATCTGTTGCATATGACTGATTCAACTATTATGGCGTTTGCGACCCGTGCCGTAACCACCCCGATTGCCATCAATATTGCGACTTTATTGCACGCACCAGTCACGCTAGTGATTCTAATTGTCATTTTATCGGGCGTGATTGGCGCAGCATTTTCTCCACTGATCTTACGCCATATTAATGATGAACGTGCCTCAGGACTGGCGCTAGGTCTTGCTGCGCATGCCATTGGCACAGCTCAGGCTTGGCAACGAGGGAGTGTTGCGGGTCGCTATGCCGCATTTGGCATGGCAGTAAATGCCGTTTTCACTGCAATTTGGCTGCCAACTTTCATACTTTACTTGCAAGATATGTGACTAACAGAACATTCCACAGGTTGTTTTGTACAGAAAACATCCCTAAGATAGATTTTGTTTAGTCGATTAAGTCAATAAAAAGGAATTTATGATGGGGAAAGCTAAATTTATCAGCGCACTTGTTTTATCTGCTTTTAGTAGCATGACTTTTGCGGAAGATATTTCAGGGACATGGAAAAACATTGATGATAAAACAGGATCATCTAAAGCCGTTTTAGAAATTCGTCAGGAATCAAATGGCACATACACAGCTAAAGTTGTGAAAGTGACCCCACGTCCGGGCTATACACCCAAAGATACATGTATTGATTGTCCAATCCCTTATACCAATAAGCCCATTTTAGGTATGGATGTGCTCAAAGGGTTAAAGCATGAAGAAGGTTTAAATTATTCGGGTGGTAAAATTATTGATCCACTTTCTGGCAAAATTTACAGTACCAAAGCCAAAATGAGTGCCAATGGCAAACGTTTAACCCTGCGTGGATATGTTGGAATCTCTGCACTCGGACGTAGCCAGACTTGGATTCGTCAAGAATAAAAAAACTAGCGTATTTAGCCGCCTTAAAGGCGGCTTTTTTATGTGCTCAAAGCTTATCTTTATGACAAATTGACTAGTAAGTTTATTGTTTTTAGTTGGTTTTATCGGGACAAACCAATAAGTTACCTAACATATCTGCGTAATTTATATAAATACGTCACTTTTACACGAATAGGGAATCAATGAAAAAAATCATCTCCTTGGGTATTTTAGTAGGGCTTTTCTCTGCAACATCGATCTCATTTGCACAAGATATTGTTGGCACTTGGCAACAAATTGATGATAAGTCTGGCTCACCAAAGGCAATTATTGAGATTCGGAAAGAATCAAACAATACCTATACGGGGAAAATCACCAAAATTACCCCTAGACCAGGCTATACCCCACGTGAGCGTTGTAACAATTGCCCTGCCCCATATACAAACCAGCCCATTTTAGGTATGGAAATCTTAAAGGGATTGAAATATGTAGAAGGCACGAGCAATTATGAAAAAGGACGTGTGATTGATCCTCTTTCCGGTAAATTTTACGATGCAAAAATGAAACTTAATCCGACTGGTAAGCGTCTATCTTTGCGCGCATATTTAGGTGTTTCAGCGTTAGGACGTAATCAAACTTGGTTAAGAATTGAATAAATCCTTATTCAAAGATGGATTGGGTGATTTTTAGCTCAATCCAGCATGACGTTAAAAAATCCTCGAAGCCACTAAGAATCAATAATAAATTTAACAAACTATACCATTCCCAGTTGAGCAGTTTTCTCATTGCCGTGCCAAAGAAACGTACCTCGCATATTCATTTACAAGGAGATAACAACGGAAAGCATTTCTAATGGATAGAAAAATGAAAAAATTGTCACTTCAATCGTTATTTTCGGTTCAATGATTATCTAACATTCTATTTTTGCTCAAGATAATACTGACGTTTGGCAACACATTGATGAGAAGTCAGGGAATACCCAAGCCACCATCGAAATTTGGAAAGAATCTAATAATACTTATTTGGGTCCTGTGATGGATTTAATCAAACAACCTGACTATTCTCCTCCACCCAACTGTCTGAATTACCCTACCCCGTATACCAATAAACCGCTTTTAGGAATGGCTGTCTTAAACGGACTAAAAAGCGTTGAGGGGACGTCTAGCTACAATCAAGATCGTGTGATTGATCCACTGAATGGTCAAATCTATGACGCCAAAATGAAACTTAACCCTTCTGGTAAGTGTTTATCCCTGCGCACCTATATTGGAGCTTCTATTTTGGGACGTAGCCAAATTTGGGGAAGCATCCAATAAAGTCAAGAAAAGCCACAATCTTGTGGCTTTCTTTTAATCTATAACGGGGTTGTCAACAGCAAAAATTTGGTGATCTTCCAAACGATACGCCAATAATTGATTGCCCCAAACACACCCACCATCTACATTTTGAATATGCGGATTAATCGTTCGACCTTGTAAAGCAGCCCAATGGCCAAAAATCACTTGATGGGTTTCAGTGGCTTTCGATTCAAACTCAAACCAAGGTTGAAATCCTTCAGGCATCGGATCTTCAAGCGCATCTTTAAAGCTAAATTCCAAACGACCTTCTGCATTGGTCAAGCGCATCCGCGTCAGATAATTGGTAATACAACGTAAGCGCGCATTTCCCTTTAACTCATCCGACCATACATCAGGATGCGTACCATACATTTCTTTTAAGAAGGCATCCATGATCGCAAATTCTTCATGACCAATAACGGCTTCCACTTCTTTCGCTAAAGCTGCGGTTTGTTCCGCTGTCCAGAGACATGGAATACCCGCATGCGTCAAAATAGTCTGTTCGTTCGGAAACAAGCAAAGCGGTTGCTTGCGTAACCAATCAATCAAATCATCACTATCAATAGCATCAATCACATCTCGGGTACGGTCTTTATCTTTCACTTGTTTCAAGCCGCGTGCACATGCCAAAAGTGTCAGGTCATGATTACCCAATACCGTCGCAGCAGAACCACGCTCTACCAGTTTTTTAATAAACCGCAATACACCAATCGAGTTTTCACCACGTGCGACCAAATCGCCTGCGAACCAGATAAAATCTTGATCGGGATCAAACTGAATGGACTTCAATAATGCCTTTAAGGCTTCGAAGCAGCCTTGCACATCGCCAATGACATAATTGTAACGCGCCATGGTTACACCATTTGATCGGCTAAAGCTACAAACTGAGCCAAGCTTAATGTTTCAGGACGTGCCATTGGATCAATACCCGCTTGTTCAAAACCATCTTCACGTAACATGCCTTTTATACTGTTGCGCAGAGTTTTACGACGCTGGGTAAAGACATGCGATACCAAACGCGCTAAAGCTTTTTCATCTTTGGCAATAATCGGTTTGGTTGCGTAAGGCTCCAAACGGAAAACAGCAGATGTCACTTTAGGTGGTGGATTGAATGAACCTGGTGGTACTTCAAACAAAAAAGTTGGCTTACAATAATATTGAATCATTACTGATAAACGCCCGTACTCTTTCGTATTTGGCGCTGCGGTAATACGGTCCACCACCTCTTTTTGCAACATGAAATGCATGTCTTTAACTTTGTCACCAAATTCCAAGAGGTGAAACAAAAGTGGGGTCGAGATGTTATACGGCAGGTTACCAACCACACGTAGCGGACGACCCTCTTCAAATAAATTAGTGAAATCGTATTTCAGTGCATCCGTTTCAATAATGGTTAAACGTTCAGGATGAGGTACACGCCCTGGCAGGCCTGCCGCCAAATCACGGTCTAGTTCAACCACGGTCAACGCATCACATTCGCCAATTAAGGGTGAAGTCAATGCCGCTAAACCAGGGCCAATTTCAACAATATTATCGCCAGTTCGCGGGTTCACTGAACGTACAATTTTCGCAATGACACGTTGATCATGCAAAAAGTTTTGACCAAACCGTTTACGAGCCTGATGCCCTTCTTGTTTCGGGTTAAGCGCATTAATTTGATACATAAAACATTTCCAACGTGAGATTGATTAAGTAAATCAGTGTCGAGCTAAATCTAAAGCCAAGTCTACAGCAACATTCAAGCTAGAACTTTTTGCCTGTCCTGTGCCTGCAAGGGAGAGTGCTGTGCCATGATCTACAGAAGTACGAATAAACGGCAAGCCCAAAGTAATATTGATGGCTTCACCAAAACCCTGTGATTTTAGCACAGGTAAACCTTGATCGTGATACATTGCCAAAACAGCATCGGCATCTTTCAAATTCTCCGGTGTAAACAAGGTGTCCGCGGGTAAACTCAAACTCAAATTGATCCCTTGAGCACGATAGCTTTCCAGCACGGGATTAATAATTTCAATTTCTTCCATGCCCAAATAACCACCTTCACCAGCATGAGGATTCAATCCACAAACCAATACTTTAGGGTTCGAAATTTTAAATTTAGTTTTTAAATCATGCAGTAAAATATCTATTACTTGATGTAAGCGCTCTTGAGTAATGGCATCTGGCACGGCTCTTAACGGCAAGTGTGTCGTCGCCAATGCGACACGTAAGGTTTTGGTTGCCAACATCATTACGACACGATCAACCCCAGCAAACTCTTGGTAATACTCAGTATGTCCACTAAAGTGGATACCTGCATCATTAATGACGGACTTTTGCACGGGTGCAGTCGCCACACCGACACTTTTCCCCGACATGGCGTACTCCGCCGAGCGACGAAGTTGCTCTAAAACATAAGCCGAATTTTGAGGGTTGAGCTCACCCAAAACGACCGTCTGATTTAAGGCAACATGCTCCACATAAAGTTGACCGATAAGCGATGAATTTTCTTGACCTGAATACTCAATCAGCTCAACAGAAATACCTAAGCATTCTGCACGTCCACGCAATAAATTGAGATCGCCAAGGACCACAATAGGACGCTCATCTATACGTCCTGCAAGACTCAAGCAAATATCTGGACCAATTCCAGCAGGTTCACCACTGGTGACATATAAAGGAAGCATAAGCAACTCAGAGAAAATGCGTGTCGCTCATTATACATCGTCTATTTCCAGATCGATGAATGACAAAACGCATATCTAAAACTTGTTTATTTCAATTCTAACTGCGCTTTTTTCAACTGACTGAAAAACCTTATCACGGAGCAAAGTTTTAAATCACAAAATTTAAGAATAAACAATATATTGTATAAAACACAAAGTATTCAAATGCTATCAGTAGCCTGTATTTCAAAGACTAAAACCCTTTCATTCTTTTTTGTTCTTATCCACATGCAAGCCTCAGCATACCCGCCATGACCATATTCGTATTTTTTAAAAAGAATAAACTTTGATCTCTTCCTTTATATGGGGAAATACCTTAGAATACGGCTCTTGAAATTTTATATTTTCATTTGTGATTCTTAACGTATTCGTTTAGAATCGCGTCTCCTTTTGTTTGGACAGATTCCATAGTCCAAACCAACTATAATAGGTAGTGGTTTAATGAAAACTCTCAGCGCTAAGCCTGCTGAAGTTCAACACGACTGGTACGTTGTTGATGCTTCTGGCAAAACTTTAGGTCGCCTTGCGACTGAAATCGCTCGTCGTCTACGTGGTAAGCACAAGACTTCTTATACTCCTCACGTTGACACTGGCGATTATATCGTTGTAATCAATGCTGAAGAAATTCAAGTGACTGGTAAAAAAGCACTTGATAAAAAATACTATCGCCACACTGGCTTCCCTGGTGGTATCCGTGAGACTAACTTTGAAAAGTTAATCGCTCACAAACCTGAAGCAGTTTTAGAAAAAGCTGTTAAAGGTATGTTACCAAAAGGTCCTCTTGGTTATGCAATGATCAAGAAAATGAAAGTGTATGCAGGTACAGAGCATCCACACGCTGCTCAACAGCCACAAGTTTTGGACATCTAAGGGATACAGCACATGGCTACTAATTATGGTACAGGTCGCCGTAAGACCGCAACTGCACGTGTTTTCTTGTCAGCTGGTACAGGCAAGCTCGTAATTAACAACCGTACTCTTGAGCAATACTTCGGTCGTGAAACTGCTCGTATGGTTGTTCGTCAACCTTTAGAGCTTCTTGACGTTACTGAAAAGTATGACCTTTACATCACTGTTGCTGGTGGTGGTATCGGCGGTCAAGCTGGCGCTATCCGTCACGGTATTACTCGTGCGTTGATCGCTTCTGACGAAACTTTAAAACCTGCTCTTCGTCAAGCTGGTTTCGTTACTCGTGATGCTCGTGAAGTTGAACGTAAGAAACTTGGTTTACGTAAAGCTCGTAAACGTCCTCAATTCTCTAAACGTTAATTCGTTTACCGAATCGGACAAAAAACCTCGGATTTTCCGAGGTTTTTTTATATCTGAAGTACAGCTATTCTGGCTTAGAACAAAACATCTGTGCATCACATCTGACAATGATGCTCTGCCCATCTACATTATAGACCTTAAAAAATTAATGGTCTTTTAAGAGCAATTCCCCCCTTTACACTCTTCGAACTCTATAGCTTTTAATCCCTGCATCTGACAGTTCAATCAACTCTGTGACCACAATCTCCTACACCATCTCTAACATCGCATCAGCCACCTAAACCGACGCCAAATCCATACTTCCTACAAAGTGCGATTATTTTCATTTGCTTTTCTCTCTTCGGGTTTATTTAAGAATAAATCTGTTCATAAGCAGCATATTATTCAGCATGGCGTGATTTCCGACGCTAATTTTAGTATTCTATATGATCAATCAAAATTTTTGAGACTTATGTCTTTAGAAAATCCTGCAACTCCCATTCAGGGAATTACACTTTATAGTCACGCTGATGATTTTCGCTCGCATTGGATTCGTTATGTGCTTGCCGAAAAGCAAATTAAATATAATCTCATCTTGCTGGATTACGACGATGAAGATCTGGCGAGCCTGAACCCTTATCATCAACTTCCAATGTTGATTGAAAATGATCTGAAATTATTTAACACCAATATCATTTCAGAATATTTAGATGATCGCTATCGTCAAACTAAACTGTATGCTGATGCTCCAGCACCACGTGCCGAACAGCGTCAATATATTTGGCGTTTTGAACAAGATTGGTTGAAATTAGCTGATATCATGCTTCGTCATCCAGACAGCCTTAATAAAAATGATAGCGCTAAAGCACAGAAGCGATTAAGAGATACGCTGATTTCTCTTACGCCATTATTTCAACATTATCCTTATTTCATGTCAGATAACTTTACAATTTTAGATTGTATGCTAGCACCCATTTTCTTACGCTTAAATTCTATGGGAATAGAATTACCGCATAAATTATGTCGCCCAATCCTCTTATACTGTCAACGTATTTTCCAACGCCCTGCATTTATCAAATCCTTGACCTTGCAGGAAAAAAATCGTTATAGCCAGTTTTTATCTTCACCATCGAGTAAACCATAATGTCTGAACAGGAAACCAACGTATCTCCTACCCGTCCCTATTTGGCCCGTGCTATTTATGAATGGATTTGTGATAACAATCTCACCCCATACTTATTGGTCGATGCCACACAACCAAACACGATGGTACCTGAACAATTCATTCAAGATGGGCAAATCGTCCTCAACATCGTACCGCATGCAGTACACCAACTGCATATGAGTAACGATGCCATTACCTTCTCTGCACGTTTTGGTGGTGTATCTCGTGATATTTATGTGCCACTATATGCAGTATTAGGTATCTATGCACGTGAAAATGGGCAAGGCTTATTTTTTGATCCAAATGAATATGAAAATGTTCAAATTCAGCAAGATGATTTAAAATCAGAACCTAAACAAAACCAAGAACAACCCAAGAAAAAGCCAAGCTTGAGGTTATTAGATTAGAACAAGAGGAAGTTATAATGGCTTTTGACTTAGTACAATATTTTGCAGAGCAAATTCACATTCAAAAGCCAGAGCTTCTGAATCAATATCAGTCTAGTGAGCGTAAAGCACATTTGGCAGAAATCAATACACTCAGTCTTGCCAAACTGATTAGCTTATGGCGTACAGATGAAAATAAACTCTATCAAGAAATTCAGTCACAAGAACAACTTTATATTATTGATATTGCTCGTCACCTCACCACTTCAGAGCAGAATTACTCCACTTTAAAGAAAGCTGAATTTGAACATACGATTACAGAAATCTTGTCTTTACAGTTAACTGAATTAAAACAATTAGATGATACAGGTCATTATGGCATTAAAGGCTTACGTGAACTGATTACAGGACAAGTCGAACATTTATCTGGGCAAGCAACTGACTGGGTTTGGTCAATAAGTGAGCTAATAGAGCTCAAAGGATCTAAACCGATGCCCGAAGAAGAGCTATCATTAGAGGAAACTATGAAGGAGTTTAATCAAATGGTTCATCAGAACAATGTTGCAGAGCATCATGAACAAGTAACTGAAGTTGAAAAAACTGTGGTTCCAACTTGGGCTAAAATTTTAGAACCAGTTGTCGCTTTAGCCATTTTATGGGTCCTTTATTCTGCAGCAACTCAGATGTTTGCATAAAATACGATCAGAGAGTGTGGTTGAATCATGACTGCACTCTCTTTTTTATATAAAAATAATAAGTTAGTCTCAATTATCTATCAGTTTATTTGATTAATCTTCTTTTACTTTTGATCCCTTGATAAGATTTATATATTGTTACAATTATATTATGGCCATAATATGATATCCAAATATATATTTTTTACTATTCTCATCTTGGTTATGTGATATAAATCACATTAATCCTGAGTAAAACAATCTGAAATTTACTAAAATTCTCATTCGACTTTAGTCCTAAAAATAATTTCTGTTGATAATATTTCAGTGCCATTCATATAATCAAATGGATTTGATACCAAGTTAAATCAATCCTAAAAATCTAAAAACATAAGAGAATCAATATGGCTAGAGTATCATTAGAAGCATTATCAGAAATTGATGGTTTCCATGCAGCTGCATTAGTTGATGGGGAAAGCGGTTTGGCTTTAGCAACACAAGGGGGTGGTGACATCGATCTGGAATTAGCAGCAGCAGGAAATACTGAAGTTATACGCTCAAAACGTCGTGTTGCAAATGCACTGAATCTGAACGATTCAATTGAAGATATTTTAATCACCCTCGGTAAACAATATCACCTGATTCGCCCATTAGAAGGCAATGAAAAACTGTTTTTATACCTTGTATTAGAACGTTCTAAAGCAAACCTTGCAATGGCACGACATGAACTTAAAAGTTATGAAAAGGGTTTAGATTTTTCATAATTCATTCTCCCCCCTTTTCTGAATTGTACAAAAAGGGGGAGTTTTAGAATTAACATTTTAACTTGTTAGATATGCAGAGATAGTATGACAGAGCAATATCTTAATATTGCGATAACTGGTTTAAGTATTCATCATTCTGAAGAACTCAAAACCCAGCTACGTAATCTCATTCCACAAGAATATAAAATTAAATGGAGTACAGCAGCAGATCCCACTATCGATTGCTTATTCATCCATGAAAATTTTTATGAAACTGACGGCATTCAAAAAATAATCCAAAGCCGTAATTTTCCTTGGTTAAAAATAACCAAGAATAATAACAATCAGAATATCATTCAAGAAAATACATTATCACTACCGATCATTAATCCACAGAATTTTTCTGATTGGATTTTACAACATCTACTCAAGGCCTCATTAGAAAACTCAAATGAGCATATCTTTGAAATAAATCCAAAGAAAACACCTTATAAACTCGAATATTTCAGCAAGATGCTCGACAAAGAGCACAACTCAAAACTACATCTTTTCGATACTTTAGGCACAATTGCTATTATCGATGTCAAAAAAAATATTGCTTGGCTCAATACAGAACGAGAACAGGCTTTTACAGATTCTGGTTTTGGCTATGACATTGCCAGTACTAGCAGCTTTATGAAAGTTTCAAGAAAACAGACTTATCTTTTAAATGACTGGTTATGGCAATTCTTTTGGGATTCTCCTTTATTTTTAAAAGAAATTGCACCAGAAGATGGCCATTTTAAGATTCATATGTGGCCAAAACCCTCTCAACACCTAGATCGAAAAGTTATATTCCAACTTTCTAGTTGTTTTATTCAAGGAGGGAAAGTTTCAAAAATTGCAACTCAATTAAATATTCCTTTAGAAACAGTTCAAAGATTCATAGCTGCCAATATTGCAGCAAATAATCTTTCCCGAATCAATATTTGGGATAAACACTTTAATCCACCAGAGACTCCCGTCACGACTGAAGACTCAGGACTTATTAAAAGTTTCTTTGGAAAATTAAGAAAAAAATTGGGCATATAGGAAAATATTATGATTTTACAACGGTTCAAAATTGTTTTTGCTGGAGGTATGGGAGCTGGTAAAACTGAAGCCATTAAATCATTATCAGAAATTCCAGTGTTGCAAACTGAAGCTTTTAATACGGATTCTCAACGCCATAGTAAAATGGAAACGACGGTGGGTATTGATTATGGAGAAATCACCCTAGATGACAATGTCACTATCGGACTCTATGGAACACCTGGGCAGAGTCGTTTTGACTTTATCTGGTCAGCGATTACTAAAGGCGCAATCGGTGCAATAATTCTTATCGACCATCATTCTGACAATCCTATTCAGGAACTCGAAAGCTATTTAGAAACCTTCCAAAACTTTACCGATAATATCTCGATTGGCATTACCCACACCGATCTTATCACTGAAAATTCAAAATCTACAGGGATTTATAAAGATTGGTTATTACAAAATGACTTGTTTTCACCATTATATTTTATTGATGCACGTAAGAAAGAAGATGTACTCTTATTATTAGAGGCGTTAATCACATCCATTGAAATTAACTCCAATATTGCCAATTAATTTGAATAGAGGTTTGATATGTTTACTCTAGAGCAAAGCCGTACGGCACCCAAAGAGTTAATTCAATTCGCCAAAGATGAAATTCACGGCTTACTGATGAATGTCCGTGGTGTCAATTATGTGATGCTTTGTAGCACTGATGGCTTTGAACTGGCTCATGTCCATAAAAAGGACGGTTACAATAGCACAAAGCTTGCAGCCGTGAGCAGCTCAATCCTAGCAATGGTCGCAGCATTTATGAATGAAATTCATTTGGAAGGCTGTCAATCCATCACCTTAGATGCTGAAAATGGCAAAGCTATTCTCACCTCTATTACATCAAACAAGCATCCAATGATTATTGTGACTCTTGCTGAAAAAGATGTGCTACTAGGACAGCTCCTTTATGCCTTAAAAACTTCCAGCAATCGTATTTCAGATTTTTAACCGTTGATTTAGAAAAACACTGAAGAAATAGCCTTACAGTTACAAGTAGCAGCTTTAAGGTTATTTATAATAATCTTCATGCAATAACAAGTGAATTTAAAAATCCAAAGTGTTCTCATCATTATTTTATATGTCAAACCTACATTTTTAAGCTTCTCATTAATTATGATTATCTCAAAATAACGATAAAACCCTCTAATCTTATTATTCTCCCTCCAATAAAGTATTATCTATTAAAGAAGCTTTAATGAAGTATTTTTTTAAAGATGCAATAAAAAACACCCCCTAACGTTGGTTAGGGGGTGTTTGAATTAATGAGCTGGCGATGACTTACTCTCACATGGGTAACCCCACACTACCATCAGCGCTAAGAGGTTTCACTTCTGAGTTCGGGAAGGGATCAGGTGGTTCACTCTTGCTATTGTCGCCAGCACAACTGTTT
>NZ_SJOF01000011.1 GCF_004331255.1 Acinetobacter sp. ANC 4173
CGCCAAGTGGTAAGGCAGCGGGTTTTGATCTCGCCATCCGTTGGTTCGAATCCAGCCGCCCCTGCCAATTTCAAGTTTAAAAGACAGAACAACAGTTTGCATCTTCTTGTTAATTTACCTTGACATGAACACGCAAAAATATTAAAGTTCTGCCGCATTAGGGGCGTCGCCAAGTGGTAAGGCAGCGGGTTTTGATCTCGCCATCCGTTGGTTCGAATCCAGCCGCCCCTGCCATCTAATTTCAAACATACCAACCGCCAAGGGTGCTTCATGCCCAATCTTGTCGTTTTTAGTGGAACTGCTCATCCACAATTCGCTCAAAAAGTCGTAAGCCATTTGCACATTCCTTTAGGTGCTGCTTCAGTTTCAACCTTCTCTGATGGTGAGATTGCTGTAGAAATCACTGAAAATGTTCGTGGTAAAGACGTATTTGTCGTACAACCTACTTGTGCGCCTACTAATGATAACCTTATGGAAATCTTAGTGATGGCAGACGCCTTACGTCGTGCAAGTGCTGGTCGTATAACTGCTGTCATTCCTTACTTCGGTTATGCCCGTCAAGACCGTCGTCCTCGTTCATCTCGTGTTCCAATCACTGCAAAAGTTGTCGCAGACATGCTAACTACTGTAGGTATTGACCGTGTTGTAATGATCGACCTACATGCAGACCAAATCCAAGGTTTCTTCGATATCCCCGTAGACAACATTTATGGCACTCCAGCATTACTTGCTGACTTACGCCAACAGTCTCATGACAACCTCATGGTTGTTTCTCCAGACGTTGGTGGTGTAGTTCGTGCTCGTGCTGTTGCTAAACAAATGGGTGATATTGACCTTGCGATTATCGATAAACGTCGTCAAAAAGCGAATGAATCACAAGTGATGCATTTGATTGGTGATGTGAAAGGTCGTGATTGTGTCATTGTTGATGACATGGTTGATACAGCGGGTACTTTATGTAAAGCTGCTGATGCACTGAAAACTTTTGGTGCTCGCCGTGTGGTTGCCTATGCAACTCACCCTGTACTTTCAGGTAAAGCCATTGAGAATTTGAAAAACTCTGTCATCGACGAACTCGTAGTTACAGATACAATTCCGCTTTCTGAAGAAGCACAACAGCTTGGTAAGATTCGCCAAGTTTCGGTTGCCAGTATGGTTGCTGAAACCATTCGTCGTATTAACAACGAAGAATCTATTAGCGCAATGTTCGATAGTTATCTATAATATAGCGCTAAAATTCCAAAGCCCTGCCCAGTGCAGGGCTTTGTCTCACTAGGTCGGTCGCAGATCTAGTTTATTTAATAAACTTAAATTAAGGATGTCTATCATGGCAAACTTCGTATTCAATGCACAAGCACGTGAAGCAGCTAACCAAGGGAAAGGTGCGAGCCGCCGCCTTCGTCACGCTGCACAAGTTCCAGCAATCATCTACGGTGGTAACGCTGAACCTGTAGCCGTTACTTTAGAACTTCGTGAGCTTGTTAAAGCTTTAGAAAACAACGCTTTCTTTGAAGAAGTTGTTGAAATCAATGTTGGTGACAAAGTTGAAAACGTTAAAATCCAAGCGTTACAACGTCACCCAGCTAAAAACACACCTATGCACGCTGACTTCAAACGCGCATAAGTGTTGAATGGTGTAATTAGTGGCTAATATATCGCTAATTGTTGGTTTGGGTAATCCTGGAAAGGAATATGCCCAAACCCGCCATAATGCAGGCTTCTGGTTTGTAGAACGCATTGCAGAAAAATATGGCATTACATTAAAAGCTGACCCTAAATTCTTTGGAATAAGTGGTCGTGGTAATATCGAAGGTCAAGACGTTCGTCTGCTTTTACCTACAACCTTTATGAACCTTTCAGGCAAAAGTGTTGTTCCTTTCTGCAAGTTTTATCAAGTTGCGCCTGAAGCAATGTTAATTGCACATGATGAGCTTGATATGAATCCTGGTGTCATTCGCCTCAAAACTGGCGGCGGTCATGGTGGCCATAATGGATTGCGTGACATTGTTCCACATCTTGGTCCAAATTTTCATCGTCTACGTATTGGTATTGGTCATCCTGGTTCTAAAGAACGTGTCTCTGGACATGTGCTTAACAAAGCGCCAAGCAGTGAACAAGGTTTAATGGATGATGCAATCGATCATGCACTATCACGACTCAAGTTACTCGTGAATGGTGATATTCAGCAGGCAATGAATCAAATCAATGCTTATAAACCCAACTGAATTTATTTGAATTGTTGAACAATCTTTCTTGCCATGTTGTTCATTTCAGAGCAAAATGCGTTTTTTGCCGATTACTGATCTTGTAAGAAGCGATTGATTCAAACAAAAGATAAAGGTCTTAGGTCCACTCAGGAGACGCTCGCCATGCTTTCTCGTTTACTAAAATGCAAAATTCACCGCGCTGTAGTTACCCATGCTGAACTTCATTATGAAGGTTCATGTGCAATTGATGGTGTGTTAATGGATTTAGCTGGTATTCGTGAATACGAAGAAATCCATGTTTGGAACGTGACCAATGGTAAACGTTTCGCGACTTATGCAATTCGTGGTGAAGACAATTCAGGTATTATTTCTGTGAATGGCGGTGCTGCTCACCAAGCAGATGTTGGTGATCTTGTGATCATTGCAACTTTTGGTGCATTTACCGAAGCAGAAGCCAATGCGCACAAACCTCGCTTGGTCTATGCTAACCCGGACAATACAGTCAATCACACTGCAAACTGTATTCCAGTTCAAGTGGCATAAGATAAATAAGAAGCTCGCAAATCGCGGGCTTTTTTCTTCCGAACATATCTAAAAATCTACGTACAATTCTCATTCTTTACATTCGCCACTACCCTTCTCAATATACTTAGCAGATTTATTGCAATCATTGTCAGAAATAATGATGATGCTAAAGTTAGATGAAATATCACATTTTCTGTAAAAAAGTTTATACTAGCAGCACATCGCTTCAGGGCGGGGTGTAATTCCCCACCGGTGGTAAGTTCTAGTATCTAACACTAAGAACCAGCCCACGAGCGTGTAGCCTTAAAACTACATGCAGATTTGGTTCAAAGCCAAAGCCGACGGTATAGTCCGGATGAAAGAAGACGACGTGACCAATAAAGTCTCAGGTGCAAGCCTATGAGCATTTATTGCTACGCCAATTTTTCAAAGTCCTGAAATGTTCAACCGTATCTTCAACTTACGCGAGCGTTTCAATGTCTAGTTTAATTCAACCAGAACTCTTTTTTTCAGCACTTCCCCCAGCAGAACAGCGTATTCAACAAGCATTAGCTGACATTCGCCAAGGTAAACCTGTTTTGGTGATGGATGATTTTGATCGTGAAAATGAAGCTGATTTAATCATTGCAGCAGAAACATTAACGGTCGAAACCATGGCTCGTATGATTCTTGACGGTTCTGGCATTGTTTGTTTATGCCTCACCAACGAGCTCGCAGATCATTTAGACTTGCCTCCTATGGTCAGTGACAATTCAAGCCAATTTAAAACCGCATTTACAGTCACCATTGAAGCTGCTCAAGGAGTAACTACTGGTGTATCTGCACAAGATCGTGTAACTACAGTTCAAGCAGCAACACGTACTGGTGCAGTAGCCAGTGACTTGAACCGTCCAGGTCATGTATTCCCATTACGTGCGCGTGATGGCGGTGTCCTCAGTCGTCGTGGGCATACAGAAGGGACAATTGACCTTGCCCGTTTGGCGGGACTGAAACCTTCTGGAGTTTTATGCGAATTGACTAATCCAGATGGTAGCATGGCTTCTGGTATTCAAGTTTTGGCTTATGCAGAAACACATCAACTTACAGTCATTACCATTGAAGAACTGGTGCAATATCGCTTAACTCATCACGTATAAATAACACAGTCCCAGTCTTCATGCTGGGACTTTTTAAATCTGATCAAGAATCACATTTAAAACAATGTGGCATAAATACCATAAAGTGCGACAACAATTAAAATCACGCCACAACAAGCCAATAGATGCTGATACATCTTGGAACGTGAAAAGCGATTAAACATTAAATACACACAAGAAAGTGTCGCAAAATCAAGTGCAATCCAACTTACAGTCAGGATACTTAAACTCAAATTTAAATTTGGTGTAATCTGTACAAATTGTGGGAAAAAAGACGCAAAGAAAATAATATCTTTAGGATTTGAAATAGCAACAAGAAAACCTTGCTTAAATCCACCATTTGCAACTGTACCCGAAGCACTCTCTGTGCCAACGTCGCCCTGCCAAACTTCTCTTAAAATTTGAATACCCAAATAAACAATATACAGACAGCCCAAAATTTTAACCACATTAAACCATTGCTCACTAATCGTGAGGAACCCTTTTAGAATCGCAATCGAAGCAGCAATGAGTACCAGAGAAGCCAAATTCGTACCAAAAATGGTCTGTAAAGCCCTACGATAGCCCCCTTTTAAACCCGCACTTGCCACCAATAGCATGACGGGCCCAGGTGTGGCGATCATAATCACAACGGCAAAACAATATAAAAAGTATTCAATATAATTCACAAGTTATTACTTTCTTTTATAAAAATTAAAATAAAGCGCGCGTTTTAATCTTCTTCATCATCACGTAATAAGCTATGACTAATTCCATCAGCACGTAAAAATGCCAGATCATAACTTGCTGTCGCCAATGCCAACACACGACGCTCAAACTCTTGCCACAAACCTTTCACTTGATGTTCAGTAATGCCTAAACCACTCTCTTGAGTAAAATTTTTGTTTTTTTCACAAATTTTCAGGGCATGATATAACTTACGTCCTTTCGAGGCTTCTAGTCGTAACCGTACTCGCTTCGACAAGACAAAACCTTCGACGTGTCGTAAATCTGCAAAGGGTAGCATGGGAACTAGAATCTGATCCAATTGAGCATCTAAACGAATCCAAACTGCATTTTGCTGTACTGTTGAATAAGTATTCCACTGAATGACTTCATGATTAAAACGACGACATCCACGACAAACTGCATCACCAAAGACCGTAGAACAACGCCCTGCACATGGCGTGAGTGAAGCGATTCGACGATCATTACTCAAAATAAACTCCTAAAATCATATAGATAAACACTATAAAACAAAATTTAATTCCATCAATTTTCAATTCAAGTTGCTTAAGCATCATACCGTTTCTCACCGAATTTAAAAACCATAATTCTTGACGGGTTTTCTCGCTTATTGCAGTAATTCGCGCTAAAATATGCGCCTTAAATTTTGTCCTATCGTTTACATTTGGAGTACTCCATGAACGCTACTGTAGAACAGCTTGCACCTGTAGAACAGCAAGCGACCGCTGATTGGGTTGTTGCCGCACTTTATCAATTCAAAGAAGTTCAAGATTCTGCTGATTTACAACAGCGTCTTTTAGACTTGGTAAACTCTATCAACCTATGTGGTACTCTAATTGTTGCAGATGAAGGAATTAACGGCACCGTTGCGGGTGACCGTGTAGCAATTGATGCTATACATCAATTTCTTTTAAATGAAGGCTTTAACGCAATGGAATATAAAGAGTCAACCAGCTCTGAAAAACCATTCCGTAAAATGAAAATCAAATTAAAAAAAGAGATTGTCACTCTGGGTGTAGAAGTTAAACCACGTGATTTGGTCGGTCACTACTTAGACCCTAAAGAATGGAATGATCTAATTGCACGTGATGACGTGATTCTGATTGATACACGTAATGATTACGAATATAAAGCTGGTACTTTTAAAGGCGCAATCGACCCACAAACCGAGACTTTCCGTGAATTTCCAGACTACGTAAAGCAAAATCTCGCTCAACATAAAGACAAGAAAATTGCAATGTTCTGTACGGGTGGTATTCGTTGTGAAAAGTCGACTTCTTTGCTTTTACAAGAAGGCTTTGAAGAGGTGTATCACCTGAAAGGCGGTATTTTAAAATATTTAGAAGAAACCCCTGCTTCCGACAGCCTGTGGGAAGGCGAATGTTTTGTATTTGATGGTCGTACAGCGGTGACTCACGGTGTTGAAGAAGGTCAAAACATTAAATGTCACGCATGTGGTTGGCCATTACTTCCAACTGAAGTGGAAGAGCCAAGTTATGAACATGGCGTGTCTTGTAAATATTGCGTAGACAAAACCACTGAAAAGCAAAAAGATGGTTTCCGTATGCGCCAATCTCAAATTGCGGCGGCAAAACGTAAACGTCTGTAATCATTTCTCGATATTTTAAAAAGCCTCCTCTCGCGGAGGCTTTTTTACCCTTAGACTAAGGCAAACAAATACAAAACAAAGCTTTACCACTGTTTCAAATCCTACTAGGATAAATTGTCTTCACTTTCATAAACGTATATGAACCTGACAGAATGGATTATCTCCATTATGGAGAAACTGGGTTATCTCGGGATTGCCCTCTTGATGTTCCTCGATAATATTTTCCCCCCTGTACCTTCCGAAATTATTATGCCTTCCGCAGGTTATTCCGCCTCACGTGGGGAACTACTGCTCATCGGTGTGATTATTGCGGGTTGTATAGGCTCTTTAGTTGCCGCGGCAGTTCTATATTGGATTGGTTATAAATTTAATCATGAAACCATCTTTCGTTTCGTTGACCGATATGGCAAATATTTCTTTATTCAATCAAGCGATGTCAAAACTGCTTTAGACTGGTTTGAACATTATGGACACCGTATCGTCTTTTTTGGTCGTATGGTCCCTGCTGTCCGTTCTCTGATTAGTATTCCTGCAGGCATGAGCCGAATGCCATTTTGGAAATTCATGTTCTACAGCAGCTTAGGTACCATTATTTGGACCAGTTTCTTAGCCTGCGTAGGCTTCTATTTCGGTGAAAATCAAGCACTCATGCATCAAATTTTTAGCCAAGTGGGCTATGTGATGCTTGGTATTGCCCTGCTCATTATTTTATGGATTTTCTATCGACGATATCAGAGAAAAAGGCGCAATTTCAAAAACTAAGCACATTTAATTTAAGGATTTACATGAAGCATTATTTAAAACATTTTGCTGCAATTTACAGTATCGCCTTAGTGATCCTCGCGGCTATTCTAATTTTTGGTTTACATTTAGGTGGAATCACACTAATTCCTGCCTTAATCGCTTCAGCTTTGCTGAATGCGAGTCATTTTGTCAAAAAAGAACACCGCTTACCAAGTAATGATGAAAAAGTTCAATTGGTTTGGGGTTGTAGTGCCATTGCCATTATCATTGCCAGTTTTTTTGTCTTCTTTTTAGTACTGATGAACCCCAATGCAGAACAAATTTTAAAAGCTGCGGATGAAGCCGGACTCGGTCTTTCAGCACTCATCATGCTGTGCTTAATTGCAGTTCATGCTGTCATTTTTCATTTTGCCTATGGTTGGTATGCAAACTTTATCGCAAGAAAACAGCACCTCATGTAACACTCCCTTCGCGTTAAACTCAAAATGAATGAGATGAATTCCAGCAATAATTAACGTAAAAAAAGCACCTGACGGTGCTTTTCTTTTAATACTATAGGATTAATTTGGTGTGTGATACATGAGCCGCAATTGTAGCAGCGCAAGATGCAACATCACGCTGGTGTGTGGTACATTAAATAAATTTCATTTAAATTGTCTGGAATTTCTTCCGCCAATTCATCCATTAATTGACCATTGCGACGGAAAGATTCCATTTGTGGATCTTCGTCATCAATGCCACTGAACACCATGATTGGTAAAGTTAAATCAACCAATTGTTCTTCGTATTCTGGCGCAAACCATGCTTCTTCATTTAAGAACATCGCATCGACAAAGCCAACACTCCAGTCACCTAAACTTGATTCCACATCAGCTTCTTCAATTTCAAAAGGAAATTCAATTCCTTCTTCATTCGCCAAATTCTGACGAATACTGTCTAGCCAAGATTTGACTTGTGCAATAATTTCAGCAGGAACTTTTTTCTGATTACTTTCAAAAAGCTCATCTAACCAGCGATCAAATTGCGGACCAACAGCAATTGCACATAAAAAACCATGAGTCGCTGCGAAATCTAGACCATGCTCATTTTGGTCACCATCTAGATATTCACTCAATAGGTCTAAATCTAAAGCACTCATTTTATATCCAAGCTTAAAATTGTAAGACGTATCATAACATTTTCAACACACGATTCTCATCGTGAGTTTTAATCATCCTCATCATCGAAATCGTCGTCATCGTCTATATCGTAATCAAAATCTTTTAACTCGCGCTCTAAACGGCGTTGTGCGAGTAAGTCATCAATTAATCGACGTTTTTCCAGCGACTCTTTTGCGCTAATCTTGCCTGATGCTTCGTCAAAATTGACGTCATCATCACCGTAGTTATCATCTAATTCAAAATCTGTTGAAGACACTCAAACTACCTCAGAATAAAAATATAATGGGTCTAGGCGCTATTTATCGTTCTTCCGAAATCTTGTCAAGCTTTATTTAAAATTATTGCATTTTATTTGAATTTTGGTCTTTATTTTTAACCAATTTTTGTGGCATGATATAATCCACCTTGCGTCTTTTAGTTTTGTGATATTTTTAATATCAAATCCAACATGTTTTTGATTCCAAATTTTGGATTTTGAACTGACGAACGCGAGGGATGAACTTGAAAATAACAAATTCACCCCCATTTTTATCCTTAAATTTACATTAAATATTTTATCAGGCGGCTTATTTGCTGATTATTCCTGATGAGATACATTGGCAATTTACAGATAAGTTTATGAAGCAAACTGCGCTATCCAGCACGGTTTTTCACAGTCACAGATTCAACCAAGAGTAAGCAAAGATGAGCGATATGACTTCCCCTACTTCGCAAGTAGCGGCTCTGATTAGCCGAGGCAAAGAGCAAGGTTACTTAACTTATGCTGAGGTTAACGATCATCTCCCAGACTCGATTACTGAAAGCGAACAAATTGAAGACATTATTCAGATGCTTCAAGACGTGGGTATTCCTGTACACGAACGTGCACCTGAATCTGACGATACAATGTTCGAAGACAATGCAGAAGCTGCCGATGAGGTTGCAGAAGAAGAAGCTGCTGCCGTTCTGGCCTCTGTAGAAAACGAACCTGGCCGCACCACAGATCCTGTACGTATGTACATGCGTGAAATGGGTACTGTTGAGCTTTTAACCCGTGAGGGTGAAATTAGCATTGCGAAACGTATCGAAGAAGGTATTCGCGATGTTCTGCATTCTATTGCCTACTGGCCAAATGCAGTTGAAGTTGTTTTACAAGAATATAATGATTTTCTAGAAGGCGAACGTCGTCTTGCAGATATTTTATCAGGCTATTTAGACCCTGAAACCGATGAAGACATTCCAGAAGTCTTGGAAGAAGAATCTGAAGATATTGAAGATGATGAAGAGGCTTCAAGCAAGCCAACCAAAGATGTCAAACTTGATGACGAAGATGAAGACGAAGAGTCTGAAAGTGATGATGATTCTGAAGGTGATTCTGGCCCAGACCCTGAAGTCGCAAAAGTACGTTTTTCAGAACTGTCAAATGCTTGGGAACAAACCAAAACCGTAATTGCTAAACATGGTCGTAATAGCGACGAAGCTAAAGAGGCACTTGAAGCCCTTGCAACTGTGTTTATGATGTTCAAATTCACTCCGCGTCTATTTGATATCATTTCAGAAATGATTCGTGGCACTCACGACCAAATTCGTACCTCTGAACGTGAAGTGATGCGCTACGCAGTTCGTCGCGGCCGTATGGATCGTACTCAATTCCGTACATCGTTCCCAGGTCAAGAATCAAACTTTGCTTGGTTAGATGAACAAATTGCCAAAGCGCCAGCTGAGCATAAAGCGCATTTAGAAAAAGTACGTCCTGATGTACTTGCTTTCCAACAAAAAATTGCCGACATCGAAAAAGAATTGGACTTGAATGTAAAAGACATTAAAGACATTTCTAAACGTATGGCTGTGGGTGAAGCAAAAGCGCGTCGTGCGAAAAAGGAAATGGTTGAAGCCAACCTTCGTTTGGTAATTTCCATTGCGAAAAAATATACCAACCGTGGCTTACAATTCTTGGACTTGATTCAAGAAGGTAACATCGGCTTGATGAAAGCAGTCGACAAGTTTGAATACCGTCGTGGTTATAAGTTCTCAACTTATGCAACATGGTGGATTCGCCAGGCGATTACTCGTTCAATTGCGGACCAAGCACGTACCATTCGTATTCCAGTACACATGATCGAAACCATTAACAAGATCAACCGTGTATCTCGTCAACTTCTTCAAGAAATGGGTCGTGAACCTACACCTGAAGAATTAGGTGAACGTCTGGAAATGGACGAAGTTAAAGTACGTAAAGTCCTCAAAATTGCCAAAGAACCGATTTCTATGGAAACGCCAATTGGTGATGATGAAGATTCGCATTTGGGTGACTTCATTGAAGACAGCAACATCACGTCACCTGTCGATGCTGCAACTTCAGAAGGCTTAAAAGAAGCAACCCGTGAAGTGCTTGAAAACTTGACTGAACGTGAAGCAAAAGTCTTGAAAATGCGTTTTGGTATTGATATGCCAACCGACCATACATTGGAAGAAGTGGGCAAACAGTTTGACGTGACACGTGAACGTATTCGTCAGATTGAAGCCAAAGCACTGCGTAAATTACGTCACCCTTCTCGTTCTGAACATTTACGTTCATTCCTAGAAAACGACTAATTTATAACGATACGATGGAGACTTGAAATTTAACCAAAAGTCTCCATTATGTATTTAAGAGCAACACCTAACGCCTGCAATTTCGCAGGCGTTTAAAATAAGGGGGACTGACGCTCATGACCATGTTAGACCGCACACCATCACGTGAATTACAAGAACATCTTTGGGTGTTTCCTATGGACTACCCGATTAAACTCATTGGTCTTGCTGGCACTGAGTTACATGTAGCAGTGGTTGAAATTTTAGTGAAACATTTCCCTGAATTTGATGGTGATTCGATCCAAGTACAACCATCACGTACAGGTAAATATCACTCTCTCACTGCACAATTACGCTTTGAAGAGTTAGAACAAGTCCATCAGTTATATGCAGATCTTGCGGCTTGCCCATTAATTAAGACTGCACTATAAGTACTCAAAAAAACACGCGAATTGCGTGTTTTTTTATATCAATTTTTATTCCATTTCAGATATATCTCCCTATCCAACTCTGCTCAGCTTATAATTTAACTCACATTCAAATCTTATTAAGGGTGCTGTCGACATGACTGATGCTGTACTCAAACCCACTTTAATCATTCGTCAATTTAATCAGCTTACCCCTTATGCCGATCGCTTTCAGGACATGAAACAATTGACCGAACAGCGTGATGCAGAAACGCCTGACGAACTGTGGTTATTACAACATCCAGATGTACTGACTCAAGGTCAAGCAGGCAAACCAGAACACATTTTAATTCCTTCCAACATTCCTGTAGTACAAACAGATCGAGGGGGGCAAGTGACATGGCATGGCCCAGGTCAATTGGTGGCTTACTTCATGTTTGATCTCAATCGTCTCGGTTGGAATGTGCGCACCCTTGTGTCCTATGCAGAAAACTTGATGATTGAGTTACTGAATAAATACGGGATTAACGCCTATGCCAAACCCGATGCACCTGGGGTTTATGTAAACGAGCGCAAAATAGGATCTTTAGGGTTTAAAATTCGTCGTGGGCGCAGTTATCATGGGCTAGCACTCAATATTAATTGTGATTTAGCTGGTTTTCACACCATCAATCCATGTGGCTATTCAGGCCTAGAAATGGTACGCATGCATGACTTGATTCAACAAAACCCGCCAAGTTTTGAAAACTTATGCGTCGATATCATTGAAACTTTACAAAACAGCGGGTACTTTAATAAAGTTCAAATTGTTCAACAATAAGCACTTTACTTTATATAGTGAAATAAATTAGAGTATTTACTCTAAATAAAACAAAAGACTCTTAAACTCAGGGATAAGCAAGTGATTTTAAATAAATCAGTAAAACCTGCTTTACAGCTCGCCTATGTCAAACTCATGATGGATGTGATTGGCAGAGGATTGGTTATGGCAAGTCAGGTGGATGATGAAGTTAAGCAGGAAGTCGCAAAATTTCCTGCAAATTTCGTATTGTCCATGAAGGTATTCCCACATGGTCCTGCTTTTATTGCCAAAGTCACCGATAATCATCAATTGTTATTATTAAACGACACTGAGCAAAAACCAGACCTCACCATTACCTTCAAACATCTCAGTCATGCTTTTTTAGTCTTTTCTTTTCAAGAAAGTACCGCTCAAGCATTTGCCAATGACCGAATGATTGCCGATGGTGATTTATCTTATGCCATTCGTTTGGTTCGTTGCTTGAATAAAATGGAAGCATTGATTTTACCTAAATTACTGGCTGAACTTGCAGTCAAACAATACCCACACGAACTTAGCCTAAAAGAAAAGCTTACAGGCGCAGCCAATATTTATCTTAAAGTGGCTCAATCATATTTCAAACGGAGCGCATAACATGGCAAAGCCTTATTACGAATTTTTTTGCCCAGTTAAAGTGATTGCGGGTAATGCCGCGTTAGAGCACATTCCTTTTGAACTTGCTACATTGGGTGCAAAACGCCCCATGATCATCACCGATAAAGGCGTGCGTGGTAACCAATTATTGGCACCCATTGAAGCGGCTTTTGAATCGACCGATGCAGTAATTGGCTGTATTTTTGATGATGTTCCACCTGATTCAAGCTTAGATACCGTCCGTCGTGCCGCAGCTTTATATCGTGAAAACCAATGTGATGCGATTATTGCTGTTGGTGGTGGTTCAGTCATTGATACATCTAAAGCAACCAATATTTTGGTCAGTGAAGGCGGTGATGATTTACTGCAATATTCAGGCGCACACAACTTACCTAAGCCATTAAAACCGTTCTTTGTGATTCCAACCACATCAGGTACAGGCTCTGAAGTGACCATGGTTGCAGTGGTTTCCGACACGTCCAAGAATGTAAAAATGGCATTTGCTTCATATTACCTGATGCCACATGCTGCAATTCTTGATCCGCGTATGACGCTTACCCTTCCACCGCATTTAACCGCGATGACGGCAATGGATGCACTCACTCATGCCATTGAAGCCTATACATGCATGGCAGCCAACCCAATCAGTGATGCCTATGCAACGGCTGCAATCAAAAAAATTAGCGCTAATTTATTTAATGTTTTAGATAACCAGAATGATTCACAAGGTCGTTTAGAATTGGCGCAAGCATCTACTATGGCCGGTATTGCCTTCTCTAATTCTATGGTCGGTCTGGTTCATTCTTTAGGACATGCACTCGGTGCTGTAGCTCACCTGCCCCATGGTCTATGCATGAATCTCTTCTTGCCTTATGTATTGGAATACAACAAAGAAGTAAATGGCGATAAAATTGCAGACTTACTGCTTCCGCTTGCAGGAGCCGATATTTATGCGCAAACACCAGCACATTTACGTGCAAATAAAGCCATCTCGACTATTCAAGCCATGCGTGATCGTTTGTTTAGTCTGACCAAACTGCCAAGAACACTACAAGAAACAGGCAAAGTCACCGAAGCTCAACTGGATGAAGTGGCCGAAAAAGCCTTAAATGATGGCTCCATCATTTATAATCCAAAGGAAGCATCTTTTGAAGACTTAAGATCCATTCTTCAAAAAGCATGGTAAAAATGCAATAAATAATGAAGCCTGATGTTCTAACATCAGGCTTTTTCATAAATGACACATTGGTCATTTATTTTTTACCTATTTGGCAGAGAATTTGCTAAAAATTCTACAAAAATACTGACAAGTGACATCAGTTTAGGATAAATTGGCGCACTTTATTTTATTCGTAGGGGGGATCGTTCGTCTCAAACGATCCTTATAAACATGACTGATCCTTGATCAACGATTAAGAGGATAACGCCGTTGACAAATAACTCTGGGACTCAATCGGCAGCTAAACTGCAAAAAACGCTTGGATTTTGGCACATCGTCATTATTGGCCTAGCATATATTCAGCCAATGACCTTGTTTGATACTTTTGGTTTAGTATCTGAAGAAAGCCATTATCATGTTCCAACCTCTTATATTATTGCCTTGGTTGCGATTCTATTTACCTCTATTAGTTACGGACACATGATCCGTCGCTACCCATCCTCAGGTTCCGCCTATACCTATGCCCAAAAATCCATTCACCCGAATGTCGGCTTTATGGTGGGTTGGTCATCTTGGTTAGACTATCTATTATCGCCAATGGTCAACATTGTTCTGGCAGTAATTTATTTAGAGGCCTTATTCCCAGATGTAAACCATTGGGTTTGGGTTGTTGGTCTTACTGCAATGATGACAGGGGTAAACTTACGCGGTGCGCGTTTTGTTGCCAACTTTAACAGTCTGATTGTTTTCGTTCAGTTGGGGGTAATTGCATACTTTACATGGATGGTGTATCAATTACTGGCTGGTGGTGTGAATGCAGATGGCACTCTGATCAATGCGAAATATCAGCTTTGGAGCCTTGAACCATTTTGGAACGAGATGACCACTGTTGGTGCATTAATTACAGGTGCAACGTTACTCTGCTTCTCTTTCACAGGGTTTGACTCTTTAAGTTCGCTGGCAGAAGAAACCAAAGACACTGAAAAAACGCTACCTAAAGCTATTTTCATGACGGCATTATTTGCAGGTGTGATTTTCATCATCAGCACCTATTTCATGCAAATTTACTTCCCGAATGATCCAAAAACTTACTTTGAAGATGTCGCTGCAACTCAGCCAGATATCTTGCAAGCTGTAGGTGGTGTCGCCTTCAAAACAGCAGTATTGTATTTTGCGATTGTGACGGTAATGGCATCGGGTATTTCTGCACATGCGGGTGTATCACGCTTAATGTATGTGATGGGTCGTGACGGCGTCATCAATAAAAAAGTATTTGGTCATATCAGCCCAAGAACATATACCCCGTCTTACAATATTTTGATTGTCGGTTTAGTGGCTTTAACAGCAGGCTTTATGGACCTTGATATTGTGATTTCAATGATTAGTTTTGGCGCTTTAACCGCATTTACTTTTGTGAATCTATCGGTGATTTCACGTTATGCACTGCGTGATGGTCGCACAAAATCAACCAAAGAAATTATGAACTTCGTGGTTATTCCAATGCTTGGTTTCCTCAGCATTTTTGCCATGTGGCTTGAAATTGAAGAAACTGCTTTGAAATATGGTTTGTGGTGGGCAATGTTTGGTATTTTATACCTAGGTTATAAAACCAAAGGGTTTAAACAACCTGCTCCGCAACATAATGAATTTGATGATCATCATTAATTTTCATGCATAAAAAAAGACGCATCATGCGTCTTTTTTTATGTTGGTTTATGCCAAAAACTTGTTGGTAATCGTGGCAATTCGCTGTGCATAAACCTTTGCCGTTTCGAGATCACCACTAGGAATTTCATCAACACTGGCATCTGAAGGTGTTTGGACCAATAAACCAACTGAACCACCTAAATTATTCACATCTTCACGGGTCGCTGATTTACTATTTGCAGGCAATAAACCCAAACTCACCCAAATTCCCCCATGCTGGGAAGCAAGGGTTTGTAACTGAATTAACGTGACCTGTTTATCACCATTTAAACTGGCGCTATTGGTAAATCCACCAAAAATTTTATCTTGCCATGCGCGAGTAAACCATTTTTTTGACGTTGCATCAGCAAACTTTTTAAATTGCCAAGGTGCTGTTCCCATGTAGGTCGGCGCACCAAATACAATCGCATCCGATTGATCGAGTGTCACCCAATCCTGTTCTTGAATATCACCATTTGCATCAATTTCAATTAGATTTGCTGAAATTTCCTGAGCAAAAGTTTGTGCAATCACTTTGGTATGACCATAACCAGAAAAATAAACCACCGAAACATTAGACATCTTGTTTTCCTCTATTTAAATCAAACATTTTGAGACTTCAATACAATGATGAAGCCACATAATTACTTTTCACTAAATCTGATCGGGTTCGAGTTTGACATAACTTGCCACGACATCACTCAAGCCTTGTTTTAAACTTTGGGTTTTCTCCCCCACCAGCACTTCATAAGCATTTTGTTGAATCCCTGCAAAGATCTGTTCTGCAACAAACTCAGGAGTAAACTTCGGAATAGCTAAACCCCGTGTTAAATCGGTATCAATAAACCCAACATGCACTCCCATCACCTGAATATGAAACTGTGATAACCATTGGCGACTGGAGTTGGTATAAGACCACGCAGCCGCTTTAGAAATTGCATAACCTGTTAATGAGGTACTCGGTTCCCAAGAGACATCCGACAAAATATTCACCACATAACCCTGTTGGTTTTGCTGCAAAATAGGCGAAAATATTTGTGTGACCCGCATCATGCCAAACAAATTGGTTTCTAAAATTTTATGGGTTGTATCAATAATATTGGCATCTACTGGATGCGTATTTAACAGTGCAATACCTGCATTATTTACCAATATATTCGTATCAGCACAGGTTTGCGCTGCTCGCTGGATAGATTGCTCATCATTCACATCAAGTTGCACAGGAATTAAACCTTCTTCTTGAAACCCTGCTACTTGACGCATGGCGACATATACTTTTTTTGCGCCTTGTTTACGTGCTTCACGTGCAATTGCCAAACCTAGCCCGCGATTAGCACCTGTAACAAAAACAACGGCATTTGTAACTTTCATTGCATGATCCATCCCAAAAATGATTGGTGATCGCAATACAGCTTCTATTCATAACAGTAGCGCAATCTTCATTCACCTATGATACACTTCTGAAACCTAGTATCAATTAGTTACCGCATGGTAACTGGTATAGAAATTGATATTTAACGTGGCAGAATGTAAGCAATGAGGTCGGTAATTTATGAACAAGCCACTGAAATTTAATATTTTTCATCCTGATTGTCCTGCACGACTTTTTTTTGAAAAATTTGCAGATAAATGGATCTTATTGATTGTATATACGCTGGATCAGGAATCTCAGCATTTCAACGAATTGAAAAAAAATATCCTAGGAATTTCACCTAAAGTACTCTCGCAAAAATTGAAAATATTAGAACGCGATGGGTTTTTAACGCGCACTATTCACGAAGACAATGTCATCCGCGTTGAATATGCACTGACAGAAATAGGCAAAGATTTTGCGCAAAATGCCTATCAAATGAAAGACTGGGTCGAAGCCAATATGGGGAAAGTTTTAAAATCAAGACAGGGTTTTGATCAGCACCAAGAACCAGCAGAGTCGGTTTAAATCGACTCCGCCATTTTAGTTAGCTTATTCTTTTGCGAGTTGCTTAAAGCCTTGCTGACGCCATGCTTCATAGACAATTACCGCAGTGGCATTAGATAAATTCAAACTGCGAGAATTGGCTGCCATGGGTAAACGAATCCAATGTTGCTGTGGAAACATTAAACGCACATGTTCAGGTAAACCACGTGTTTCTGGTCCCATTAATAATGCAACTGGTCGATTCAAATCAGAAGTATGTGGCGTCTCAGTCCCTTTAGTGGTTAAAGGATAGATGGCATCTTTATCCACACCTTGCGTTGCCAAAAATTCAAGACATTGTTCAATGTTGTCCCAAATTTGCATGCGTGCCCATTCATGATAGTCCAAACCCGCACGTTTGAGTTTTTTATCATCCAACTCAAAACCTAAAGGTTTAACCAAGTGTAACTGCGCTCCAGTATTGGCACATAAACGAATGATATTTCCTGTATTGGCAGGAATTTCAGGCTCGTATAAAACAACATGGATCACAGCATTTCTCTACTTAATAATATGACTAACACAAAAATTGATTATTCCGTTTGGAACAATTTATTCCCTGAGGGTTAGCAGATGGAATGAAACAATGGCAATCATGTTACTGCCATTGCAATTGTTCACGTAAACTCACCACTTCACCAATAATGGTTAAAGTCGGTGCTTGAATATGATGTTCGCTTACTTTACTCGCAATATCCGCTAATGTGCCTACAACAACTTTCTGTTCAGGTGTTGTGCCTTTAGAAATTAAAGCAACAGGCATAGTAGAGCGTTGTCCATGAGCAATTAATTGCTGACAGGTATTTTCCAACCCAACCAAGCCCATGTACAACACCAAAGTTTGATTTTCATAGACTAGCTCATCCCAAGGTAACTCAGGCGAACCTTCTTTGAGATGCCCTGTTAAGAAACGGACACTTTGCGCATAATCACGATGCGTCAGTGGTATACCTGCATACGCTGAACAACCTGATGCTGCAGTAATCCCTGGTACCACTTGGAAGGTAATACCTGCATCAAACAACTCTTGAATTTCTTCGCCACCGCGACCAAAAATAAATGGATCACCACCTTTTAGCCGACAAACACGTTTGCCTTGACTCGCATATTTGACCAATAATGCATTAATGCCTTCTTGGGGTACTGAATGATTAGAGCGAGCTTTGCCTACATAGATTTTTTCTGCATCACGACGACATAAATCCATAATCGGCTGTGATACCAAGCGATCATAAATGACCACATCCGCTTGTTGCATTAAGCGTAATGCTTTTAAGGTCAAGAGTTCAGGATCACCAGGTCCAGCACCGACCAAATAGACTTCACCTTTTGGAGTTTTCCATTCTTGCAGCGCCAGCTCAATCAGTTGATCGGCTTCAGCCTCATTACCATTAAACACCTGCTCTTTGAGTGGACTTGCATACAAGTCTTCCCAAAAAATGCGACGCTCATCTGGATTGGTAATTTTTTGCTTTACTGTCGCGCGCCATTTACCCGAAAACTCCGCCAGCTTACCCATTCCATGCGGAATTAAGGTTTCCAACTGCGTCCGAATTTGACGAGATAAAACTGGAGAGGTGCCATTGCTTGCCACAGAAATAATCAGTGGTGAGCGATCAATAATGGCAGGGACCATAAAACGACAATGGGGTAGATCATCTACACTATTGACCAACACCTTTTCAGCTTCACAGGCTTTAAACACCTGCTGATTGACAGCACGATCATTGGTCGCCGCGATTACGAGGCGATAATCGCGTAAATTGACCTGTTGCTGAAAGTCTTCGGCAATATACTGGCCTTGAGTTTGCTCAAGCAATGCCAATAAATCAGGTTCAATTTCAGGCGCAATTACATGCAGAATTGCCCCTGCTTTGGCTAATAAAACCGCTTTACGGTAAGCGATACGCCCACCACCGACAATCAGACATGGTTGCTGTTGCAGCTTTAAAGAGATTGGAAATATTTCCACGGAATACCTCTAATATTTACATCTGATCGTCTTAAAGCAATTTTCATGCACAAATGTACACCCATCGAAAAATTAATTAATCGATGTATTCGGTACCGCCCATATATGGACGTAATGCTGCTGGAATTTCAATTGATCCATCAGCGCGTTGATAGTTTTCCATCACTGCCAACAAGGTACGCCCTACCGCTAAACCAGAACCATTCAAAGTATGTACAAATTCGGTCTTCTTCTGATCGGCACGGTAACGTGCTTTCATACGACGCGCTTGGAAATCCCACATATTTGAGCATGAAGAAATTTCACGATAGGTATTTTGACTTGGTACCCAAACTTCAAGATCGTAAGTTTTTGCTGCACCAAAGCCCATATCGCCACCACACAATGTGATTTTACGATAAGGTAAGCCTAGCGCTTGCAAAATACCTTCTGCATGGCCCGTTAATTCTTCTAAGGCTTGCATTGAATCTTCAGGTTTTACAATTTGCACCATTTCAACTTTGTCAAACTGATGCTGGCGAATTAAACCACGCGTATCACGACCATAAGAGCCTGCTTCGCTACGGAAACATGGCGTATGCGCTGCATATTTTAATGGTAGGCGATCTGCATCAATAATTTCATCACGCACAAAGTTGGTGACTGGCACTTCAGCCGTTGGAATCAAGTAGTATTCTTTCTCACCCTGTAATTTGAATAAATCTTCTTCAAATTTAGGCAATTGACCTGTACCACGCAAAGAATCTGCATTTACCAAATATGGTACATAGGCTTCAGTATAACCATTTTTCAAGGTATGCGTATCAAGCATAAATTGAGTCAATGCACGCTGTAAACGCGCTAATGGTCCTTTGAGCACGCTAAAACGTGAACCCGTTAATTTGGTTGCCGTTTCAAACTCTAAACCACCCATCCACTCGCCAAGGTCAGTGTGATCTTTGACCTCAAAATCGAAGCTACGTGGTGTACCCCATGTATATACTTCAACATTATCACTTTCATCTTTACCTTCTGGCACAGACTCATGTGGCATGTTTGGAATAGAAAGTAATTTTGCTTCAAGTTCCGCTTGTAATTCTGCTAAAGCAACTTCAGCTGCTTTAATTTCGTCACCAATAGCACCCATACGTGCCATGATTTCGGATGCATCGCCACCAGATTTTTTAATTTGACCAACTTGTTTTGCGCCCGCATTACGTTCAGCTTGTAACGCTTCAGTTTTGGATTGTAAATCTTTACGGCGAGCTTCTAATGATGCCCACTCGGCTACATCCAATTGAATACCACGTTTTGCCAAGGCTAAATTTACAGCCTCAATATTTGTTCTGATTAATTTCGGGTCGATCATAGCCAGTCTTTGCTAAAGAAAAAAACTGGCTATAGTGTAAGCTGTTCATACTAAAAAATACAGTCGGCAACGTTCAAGCGCCACCACATTCAGGCAATAATCCATCAATTAGGCTTATTCATGTGTATTTTAATGCTCAGGGTATTGCGGTAAGCTTGGTAAATATTCAGGACGTACAAATTTTTTCAAACTGTAGTACGGTAGTGTCAATTCACTCATACCTTCAGCATAAGACGCCAACTCATAAAGTGGATATACAAATACCAAACCATTTGCACCATAATAGAAGTTATCGCTGAGCTGTAATTTTGTCTTTTCGATATTATGTTCTTGCAGCCAATTTATATTATTGTCATAGAGCGCATCTAAAACTTGTGCGTCAACACCTTTAATTAAAACATCTTGCAGGGCTAAACGCTTTTTCTTGTTCAGATCAAAATTCACGAATTCTTGATGGTACATGCCATGTGCCGCTCCAGCAGAATAACTATAACTCTGCATGGCAAACGTTGCGAAATTATCGTTTTGCCCTACATAACGCACATAGGTTGAACTTTGATTTAAACCTGGCTGAGTACCTTCTTCGATACGTACTTTTTGATTGGGCTGATCCGAAAATGCAATTGGATCGGCTTTTTTAATCCGATCCATGAAATACTGATCAATCCATTTAAAATTGGTTTCAACCGTTTGAATATCATATTGCGTACAACCTTCCGCTTCACACGCTTCGGGTTTAGCCAATTTGACTGCGACTACTTTTGCCTGAATTGCAGGAATAACTTGAGCCATCGATGCTTCTGGTGCTGTAGTTTTGGCTTCCACAGATTTCTGTGAGGTATCCTTAGGCTGACAACCCGTAAATAAAATTACTGAACATAACAGGGGTAAAACTAAATTTCGTTGTTTTAATTGGAAAGTATTCATAAATAAACCTTATATTCGGTATCTTCAAGCAATGTATTTCACTATACAAACTCTCACTTGAAGATGAAATTACAAAATGTAGCCCAACGTATTGACTACTTATTCAAATGAATATTTCAATCGGAAGCATTTATTGGATTGTAAATGTAAAAAAATGCAGCACTTAGGCTGCATTTTTTATCATTCGTCATTTAATAGAGATTTTCAGATTTATTGATCAATAATATCTGTGCCCTTCGGTGGGGTAAAATTAAAAGTCGATGCAGGAATTGCCGCATTCACCTTAACATTATTAAATTTTACATAGGTCGTTTGACCCAATGAATCTTGTAAGATCATCAAATTCGGGGCTTTATTCACACCAAAACTAATGGTTAAGCTTTGGAAGGCACCATCATCACTTTTCGGATAAAGCGTGTAATAGGTTTTGCCTTTATTGGGTTGAGTGACACGGTAAGACTGCATAATCTGGTTGGTATTACCCGATAATAACAACGCTGGGGTATTTGCAACTTGCTCATCTAAACTTTGACGAACCGCTTGTTGTAAGTCTGGGTCGTAAATCCACACTGTTTTACCTGAAGTCACGATGGTTTGTTTTGCAGGCGTGGTCGTTTCCCAATAGAATTTCCCTGGACGTGCAACTTTCATTGTCCCTTTAAAGGTTTGATTCATGTGTTGCGCAGTTAAGCCCTTTTTTTGTGTCTTGTTAGCACCACTTGAAGCTTTTGTTGTTTGCTCAAAATTAGCCGATAAACTTTGAATACCACTTAACTGCTTAACCAAGTTTGCAGTTGCTTGTTGCTCCGATGCCGCTACAGGCGCTGCAAAAACAGTAGTACTCATCATCGGTGCGAGTGTCGCTGCACCCAATGCTATAGCACACATGGTTTTACGAAGCATATTCATGTCATCACCTTTTTTATTTGCTATTTCGCAATCTATTGAAAGCCACATATTAAACCAAATTCAGTGGCTAATAATTGAGAAAATAAGAAGATTTGTATAAATATTAATGTTTAATGTAGTGCTACATTCATCATGATGAAGAGCTTTTTTTAGCTCATATGCAAAAAAGCCCCTGAAGTTCAGGAGCTTTTCTGCTTGAGCTACTAAGATCAATTTACACTTATTTCCATTGGTAGCCTACAGAAGCACCACCACCAAAATCACCTTGGCTATTACCTGTCAACGCAACTTTATAAACATATTTATTATTTTCAGTCACACCACTTACACCGAAGGCATAACCTTGCTCACCTTCCCAGAACCCAACACCACCGCTTACCATACTCATACCTGCTTCAGTCGGTTGCGGTAAAGAAGCAATTGCGATACTAGAAGCTACAGCAGCATATGTCCGATCTTCCAAATCCCGTAAGTCCCGATTCAATGCATTCACTCGACTATCAGTATAAGTCTTTGCTTCATTTAAAATAACAGTGTCTGCTGCAGCCATTTCCTCTGGGGTGATGCCATTTGTACCATCTGCACCTTTCAGACTTGCTAACCATTGAGTAACAGTTCCATCAAAACCATCGTTTAATGCTACCTGATAAGCACTAATACCATTGGCTCCTGTAGTACCAGTTATACCCTGAATGCCTTGTATACCCTGAATGCCTTGTTCACCCTGAATGCCTTGTTCACCCTGAATGCCTTGTTCACCCTGAATGCCTTGTTCACCCTGAATGCCTTGTTCACCCTGAATGCCTTGTTCACCCTGAATGCCTTGTTCACCTTGAATGCCTTGTTCACCCTGAATGCCTTGTTCACCCTCAAGACTTTCAAGCCACTCTGTTTCAGTTCCTACAAAGCCATTATTCACTGCAACTTGATATGCACTATCTCCAGCAGGACCAGTTGGTCCTGGTATTCCACTCCCAGGACAACTACCTGTATCTTGATTAGAATTACACGAAGTTGCAAAAACATTTGTATTCGCTGTCATTAAAATTGCACTTAAAAGAAGCACTTGCACAGCAATTTTTTGTTTGCAAAGATAATGATTTGGCTCAAGGGTTTGTAGATTGATTGCAGCCGATACTGTAGTACTAATATGAGTTTGTTCTTTTTGTAGCTTATTTTCTAAGGCTTTCGTCATTTGACTATTCGGAACACCAAAGACATTTTGATTTAATTTTTTCATGTCCTTCTTCCTTATCCTTCTCCTATTTCATCCATTACACGCCCAAAATAGTGTGACGTACATCACTGTTTTTTGGTATTTTGCGACCATTAATAGCTTAAAAAGAAAGAGTGTGGTGAAGAACAATGCTACAGTTCATCTTTTGGCTGAAATCATTTTTAGAAAAATTCATTTTAAAAAAATATAAAAAAAACCCGCATAAAATGCGGGTTTTTTTGAACTTTTAAAACTTATGCAGTTTCAACAGTTACATAGCGACGGCCAAATTGACCTTTCACTTCAAACTTAATTACGCCGTCAGCAGTAGCAAATAAAGTATGGTCACGGCCCATACCCACATTTGCACCAGCGTGGAATTCTGTACCACGTTGACGAACGATAATGTTACCAGCAGTCACAGCTTGACCACCGTACATTTTAACACCTAACATCTTAGGATTTGAGTCACGACCGTTCTTAGTCGAGCCACCGGCTTTTTTAGATGCCATGTCTATATACTCCTAGTGATTAGCCTGCGATCGCAGTAATTTTCAACTCGGTAAACCATTGACGGTGACCTTGTTGTTTACGGTAATGTTTACGACGACGCATTTTAACAATACGGATTTTGTCGTGACGACCATGACCAACCACTTCTGCAGTTACTTTCGCGCCAGCTACAACTGGAGCACCGATTTGAATGCTTTCGCCATTCACAACCATTAATACGTCATCAAACGTAATAGTCGCGCCAGTTTCAGCTTTCAATAATTCAACTTTAAGGGTTTCACCCTCAACTACACGGTGCTGTTTACCACCGCTTTGGATTACTGCGTACATAATGTACTCCAACTTGCCCGTGTCGCCGTGTCGATAAAGGGATATATCGAACTTAAAACGACCGCCACTGGGGTTATATAAGGCGACAGATTTTAAGTGATTATTGCATAAACAACAAGCCATCTTCACAAAAAAAACCAAACTTAGCCCTAAGTTTGCTTTAAAGCCTCAACATGCTAAATTAAAATAGAATGAAACACATACGACTGTGTAATAAACAATAGATTTTTAAAATCAATTCGCTACTATAGTCAGCAGATACATTTTTGATGTCATCCAAAACGTCGTTTAGGTGTCTATGGTAATCAACCAATCCAAATTATCGCACATCGGAAATCTTGTTTACGGTGTCATTTTTTTGATTCTAATTTTTGATTACACTACAAATAATGACGCTACCGTTGAAAACATCACTTAACCAATAGAGGTTTCTATTCCTATGTCTATCGATTTTAAGCAAGATATTCTCGCCCCTGTAGCTCAAGACTTTGCTGAGATGGACACATTTATTAATGAAGGAATTACCTCTAAAGTGGCATTAGTGATGGCAGTCAGTAAACATGTGGTTGAAGCAGGCGGAAAACGTATGCGCCCAATTATGTGCTTACTTGCAGCCAAAGCCTGCGGTGCTGAAGATTTAGCACAACAACGAAAATTGGCTGCCATTATTGAAATGTTGCACACTGCAACGCTTGTGCATGATGATGTTGTCGATGAGTCTGGTTTACGTCGTGGCCGCCCAACCGCAAATGCAACATGGAATAATCAAACTGCGGTTTTAGTCGGTGATTTTCTAATTTCACGTTCTTTCGACTTACTGGTCGATTTGAACAATATGACGCTATTAAAAGACTTTTCTACAGGAACCTGTGAAATTGCTGAAGGTGAAGTGTTACAACTACAAGCTCAACACCAGCCTGATACCAATGAACAAACGTACTTAGATATTATTCATGGCAAAACTTCGCGTTTGTTTGAGCTGGCGACTGAAGGGGCTGCGATCCTGACAGGTACACCAGAATACCGTGAACCTCTTAGAAAATTTGCTGGTCATTTTGGTAATGCCTTCCAAATTATTGATGACATTTTAGATTACACCTCTGATGCTGAAACACTGGGTAAAAATATTGGCGATGATTTAATGGAAGGTAAACCGACTTTGCCACTCATCTCTGCACTACAACACACCACAGGCGAGCAACACCAAATCATTCGTAAGAGTATTGCAACAGGTGGTACAGCACAACTCGATCAAGTGATCGAAATCGTACAACAGTCTGGCGCTTTGGATTATTGTCGTAAACGCGCTACTGAAGAAACTGAAGCTGCGTTAACAGCACTTATGGCTTTGCCTGATACACAATATCGTCAAGCATTATCTAATTTGGCACAATTGGCTTTACACCGAATTCAATAAAGTAGACTTACTTATTTGCTTATGCATATACAATTTAATGATGTATTGCGGAACATGCAGCAACAGCTTGAGCTTTCTCAGGCTGTTGATGATGTTTTGCTGATTGAACTGGTCAATCACATTCGACCCAGTGACAGTAAGAACATAGAAGAAATAGAACAAAAATTTCAGCAGTTTATTCAAATCCTTTTACTTACACCCCATGCTGCAATTACCTTACAAAGTTTTCTTCTCCGCCTGATCAATCAATACAAACAAACCAGTTTATTTGCCGATACAGGCATTTTATCGCTTGATGGTGTTTGGAATCAGTTGGCTCAGCGTGTAGGTGCTCACTTTTTACCCTTAATCCATGATGAAACCCAACTTCAAGAATTGGTTCGACGAGTGTTTCATCAGCCGAATGATCAATACTGGCTAGATCAAGTTTCTGAAAAAAATTGGCAGCAGTTATTTCAACTCTTAAATCAAGGACATGGCAATCAGAAAGAAAAGCTTAAAATTAAAAGTGAACTGATTAAAGCAATTACCGTAATTTCATATCGAATTAGTGGCATTGGCTTATACCCTGAATTTATTAATGCGCAACCTGAACTGACGGAATACGAATCTCCATTTTTAGTACAAAATCGTGAGATTATTGAATTTATTCAGCATTATAAAAAATTGCATCAAAATCGGGACGAATTAGCTGTCATTGCGCCACCCGATGCTTCACAAGCATTGGTCATGATTGATCAATGTCGAGAAGTGGTGTTAAAAATTCGACGTGCCACGAAAAGAATTGGGGTGAGTATTAGCCTCACCTATTTGCTCTCATTATTAGAGCAATGCCTTGATCGGGTTGAACTACTTCTGCAATTGATTGTTGAAGAAGATGAGCTTCGTTACCACGCTATAGGGAGCCTACTCACCGATATTAGCCAAGCGATTTATAATGAACGCAGTGTCCGCGCCTTGTTGGCCAATAACAGCGAACTGATTGCCTTACAAGTGACTGAAAATGCCAGTAAAACTGGCGAACACTATGTAAGTACGGACAAAAAAAGTTTTTGGTCTATGTACCGCTCCGCTGCAGGTGCTGGGGTAATTATTGCCATCATGGCCACCTTAAAAACTTTAGCCTCTCGTGTCGTGATGGCACCCATCATGCAAGCGTTTGTGTATAGCATGAATTATTCTTTTGGTTTCATGCTTATTCATATTGTGCATTGTACCGTCGCAACCAAACAGCCTGCGATGACCGCTGCCGCACTTGCATCGACCGTACAGCATCGCAAAGGCTCTAAGACGGCACAAATTGCTGAATTAGCCGCTTTAATTATTAATATTATTCGCACCCAATTTATTGCAATTATTGGCAATATCTCCATTGCTATCCCAACCGCGGGATTGATTGCTTGGTTATGGCAAACCGGATTACATGAACCGCTAATGAATCATGCCAAAGCAGCAAAAACATTACATGATTTAAATCCATTTACCTCTTTAGCAATTCCACACGCAGCAATCGCAGGGATCTGTCTGTTCTTATCGGGCTTGATTGCTGGATATTTCGACAATATGGCCGTTTACCGAAAAGTAGGACCTAGACTTAAAGCACATCAACAATTGAAATTATATATAGGGCAAGAACGCCTCAATAAGTTTGCAGAATATGTAGAGCGAAATTTAGGTGCGCTCGCGGGTAATTTTATTTTTGGGATCATGCTCGGCAGTATGGGCACTATAGGTTTTATTTTGGGTCTCCCCTTAGATATCCGACATATTGCTTTTGCTTCTGCCAACTTCATACAAGGTCTCATGAATATTAATGATAGCCCTGATATTGGCCTAATTATTGTATCTTTTTTAGGCGTGCTTTTAATTGGTTTGACCAACTTATTTGTGAGTTTCACACTGACCATTATTGTTGCTTTGAGGGCACGTCGCGTGCGTTTTGAGCAATGGAAACCGTTGGCAAAATTAGTACTGACCCACTTTTTAACACGTCCAAGTGATTTCTTTTGGCCACCAAAATCGCCTTTAGTCGTTGACGAAACTACAAATACTCACAAAACTTTAAGTAAATGATTTGTTATATTTCCACCTTACTATAGAGAAATTTAACCGAGTTCACGCAGACTTGAAAAAAAGTGTACTGACTAGTACACTTTGACCCAGATATTAACTGGGGGGAGGTCCGGTTAAACGAACAAGAGGTTAATGCATGCCATACTTGTTGCTTATTATTGGTTGTTTTTTGTTATTTTTCAGTGTTTTGATTTTAAACACTCCCACTCTGCTTTCATTCGATTTGGCTATAGTCGAATGGGCAAGTCATCATCGTACTGAAAATCTGAACCAAATAACAACGCTACTATCAGCAATTGGGGGGATGCCAGCTGTACTTTTTTTTACCACTTTATGGAGTTCCTACCTAACTTGGTCTAAAAAATACACTGATATATTACTGATTTGTTTAGGACTGATTGGAAGCGGAGCCTTTGCTTGGCTACTTAAATACGAGATTGCAAGACCACGCCCACCTGAAATATTTCACTTGGTTCAGAGTTATGGTTCTTCTTTTCCAAGCGCGCATAGTGTTTATGCTGCTGCTTTAAGTGGTCTGGTTATTTATGTATACCGTGAACACTCCAAATACTCATATATTTGTTGTTTTTCAATTATATGGTTCATTTTAATGGGGTGCTCAAGAGTGTATTTAGGCGTACATTTTCCTTCCGATGTTCTTGCAGGTTGGGGCATAAGTTTTCTTTGGATTACCCTGCTATATATAGTGTTACAACACACTATTAAGCAAAAAATAAATTAATTTTTAGATAATAATCTAACTGAGGTGGAACAATGATGTCTGCAAAGCTTTGGGCTCCAGCCCTCACCGCTTGCGCATTAGCAACAAGTATTGCACTTGTTGGTTGTAGCAAAGATCAAAAAGATGCGCAGCAGGCTGGTGCATCTCAACAAATGCCACCAACGGAAGTTGGTATTATTGTTGCGCAACCGCAAAGCGTCGAACAATCTGTAGAGTTATCTGGCAGAACCACAGCATTTGAAGTATCAGAAGTTCGCCCGCAAACCAGTGGTATTATTCTGAAACGCTTATTTGCAGAAGGGAGTTATGTCCGTGAAGGTCAGGCGCTTTATGAGTTAGATTCTCGTACCAACCGAGCTACACTCGATAATGCAAAAGCAGCACTCTTACAACAAGAAGCCAACTTAAGTTCGCTTAAAACAAAGCTCAATCGTTATCAACAACTGGTTTCAAGCAATGCCGTTTCGAAGCAAGAATATGATGATTTAGTCGGTCAAGTGAGAGTGGCTGATGCACAAGTTGCAGCTGCACGTGCACAAGTCAAAAATGCTGAAGTAGACTTAGGTTTCTCAACCATTCGTTCTCCTATTTCGGGTCAAACCAACCGTTCAACGGTAACGGCGGGTGCGCTTGTCACTGCAAATCAGACAGACCCCTTGGTGACCATTCAACGGTTAGACCCAATTTATGTGGATATTAACCAATCTAGCACCGAATTATTGCGTCTACGCCAACAACTCAGCAAAGGCAGTTTGGACAGCAGTAACAACACACGTGTGAAGCTGAAACTTGAAGATGGTAGCTACTACCCAATTGAAGGTCGTTTAGCATTCTCTGATGCCAGTGTAAATACAGAAACGGGTACGGTCACGATTCGCGCGGTATTCCCAAATCCAAATCACTTGCTATTACCCGGTATGTTTGCCAATGCGCAAATTGTGCAAGGGGTGATTCCGAATGCGATTTTAGTTCCTCAAGCGGCAATTACGCGTACACCAACAGGTCAAGCGATGGCGATGATTGTGGATGCGAAAGGTGCAATTGAGTCACGTCCTGTAACCACAGTGGGTGTTCAAGGTCAGGATTGGATTGTCACTGAAGGCATTAAAACAGGTGAAAAAATTGTGGTTGATGGTGTTGCAAAAGTAAAACCGGGACAAACCGTTTCTGCCAAACCATATCAACCTCAAACTGAGGCGCCAAAAGCTTCTGCGCCAGCATCTGCTGAAAAACCGCAAGCGAAACAAGCAGAATCAAACACTGAACAAAAAGCTACTTCACACGCATAAGGGGTAGACTGAATGGCTCAATTTTTTATTCATCGCCCCATTTTTGCGTGGGTGATTGCACTGGTCATTATGCTGGCGGGTATTCTTACGCTAACAAAAATGCCAGTTGCCCAATATCCAACGATTGCACCGCCCACAGTGACAATCGCTGCAACTTATCCGGGTGCTTCTGCACAGACTGTTGAAAATACGGTTACTCAGATCATTGAACAACAAATGAATGGTCTGGATGGTCTACGTTATATTTCCTCTAACAGTGCCGGTAATGGTCAGGCATCCATTAACTTAAACTTCGAGCAAGGGATTGACCCTGATATTGCGCAAGTTCAAGTACAGAACAAACTACAATCGGCAACAGCACTTTTACCTGAAGATGTACAACGTCAAGGGGTAAAAGTGACCAAGTCAGGTGCGAGTTTTATGCAGGTTCTTGCATTTTACTCTCCTGATGGAAGCTTATCTGCGGCTGACATTAAAGACTATGTGAACTCAAATATTTCTGAACCGCTCAGCCGTGTTGCTGGTGTCGGTGAAGTGCAAGTCTTTGGTGGTTCATACGCCATGCGCATTTGGCTTGATCCTGCCAAAATGACCAGCTTACAAATCACACCAAGTGATATTTCTACGGCGATTAATGCACAAAACTCTCAAGTGGCGGTTGGTCAGTTAGGCGGTTCACCTGCTGTACAAGGTCAAGTACTGAATGCAACGGTGAATGCTCAAAGTATGTTGCAAACGCCTGAGCAGTTTAGAAATATCTTTCTAAAAAATACGGCTTCAGGTGCTCAAGTTCGCTTAGGTGATGTTGCACGTGTTGAACTCGGTTCGGATAACTATCAATTTGACTCTAAGTTTAATGGTAAGGCCGCTGGCGGTGTTGCGATTAAACTGGCAACAGGTGCCAACGCACTAGATACTGCTGCGGCGGTTGAAGAACGCTTAAGTGAACTTCGTCAAAACTATCCAGCTGGTTTAAAAGATCAACTGGCTTATGACACCACGCCATTTATTAAGCTTTCCATTGAAAGTGTAGTACACACGTTAATTGAAGCTGTCGTGTTGGTATTCATTGTCATGTTCTTATTCTTACAGAACTGGCGTGCCACGATTATCCCAACATTGGCTGTTCCAGTCGTTGTCTTGGGTACATTTGCTATCATTAACATTTTTGGTTTCTCAATCAACACGCTCACCATGTTCGCGATGGTCTTAGCGATTGGTCTTCTGGTCGATGATGCGATTGTCGTCGTTGAAAACGTCGAACGTGTAATGCAAGAAGAACATCTTGACCCAGTCGCTGCAACTGAAAAATCAATGCAACAGATTTCTGGTGCCTTGGTGGGTATTACCAGTGTGTTAACGGCGGTATTCGTTCCAATGGCATTCTTTGGTGGTACAACGGGGGTTATTTACCGCCAGTTCTCCATCACGCTTGTGACCGCAATGATTTTATCACTGATTGTGGCATTAACCTTTACCCCTGCCCTCTGTGCGACCCTGTTAAAACAACACGATCCGAATAAAGCTGAAAGTAACAATATTTTTGCGCGTTTCTTCCGTTGGTTTAACAGCAGTTTTGAAAAACTGTCAGTAAAATACCAAGGTGGTGTCAACCTTATGACCCATCACAAAGTATTCTCTGGTGTGATTTATGTTCTTGTAATTGCAGGTTTAGTGGGTCTATACAAAGCATTACCCTCTTCGTTCTTACCGGAAGAAGACCAAGGCGTCGTCATGACTTTAGTTCAACTTCCACCAAGTGCAAGTCTTGAACGTACCGACAAAGTCGTGACCACCATGACGGATTACTTCCTGAACAAAGAAAAAGAAAACGTTGATTCGATCTTTACCGTTTCTGGTTTCTCGTTCACAGGTGTGGGTCAAAACGCTGGTCTTGCTTTTATTAAACTGAAAGACTGGAGTGAACGTACAACTCCTGAATCGCAAATTGGTGCAATTATTCAACGTGGTATGGCACTGAATATGATTGTTAAAGATGCATCTTACATTATGCCTTTACAATTACCAGCAATGCCCGAACTAGGTGTCGCATCAGGTTTTAATATTCAGCTGAAAGATGCAAGTGGTCAGGGACATGACAAGCTGATCGCTGCACGTAATGCGATTTTGGGCATGGCTGCACAAGATAAACGTCTTGCAGGCGTACGTCCAAATGGTCAGGAAGATACCCCTCAATACCAAATTACCATTGACCAAGCACAAGCAGGCTCAATGGGTGTGAGTATCTCTGATATCAATAGCACCATGAGCATGGCATGGGGTGGTTCATATATTAATGACTTCGTTGACCGTGGTCGTGTGAAAAAAGTCTATGTGCAAGGCGAAGCAAATGCACGCATGATGCCTGAAGACTTGAACAAATGGTACGTGCGTAATAACGTCGGTACGATGGTTCCGTTCTCAGCATTTGCAACTGGGCAATGGACTTACGGTTCGCCACGTTTAGAGCGTTATAACGGCGTATCTTCCGTAAACATTCAAGGGACTCCAGCGCCAGGCGTTAGTTCGGGTGATGCGATGCTTGCGATGGAAGAAATCATTGGCAAGTTACCGTCTATGGGCTTACAAGGTTTCGACTACGAATGGACAGGTTTATCTTTAGAAGAACGTGATTCAGGGAGCCAAACAGGTCCTTTAATGGTTCTTTCGATGCTCATCGTGTTCTTATGTCTTGCCGCCTTATATGAAAGCTGGTCTATCCCTGTTTCAGTATTACTGGTTGTACCACTCGGTATTATCGGTGCATTTACTTTAACGTGGTTAGGTATGATCATTAAAGGCGATCCGAACCTGTCATTTAACATCTATTTCCAAGTCGCAATTGTTGCCGTTATTGGTCTTTCAGCAAAAAATGCCATCTTGATTGTAGAATTTGCGAAAGAATTGCAGGAAAAAGGTGAAGATCTATTTGAAGCAACTTTGCATGCTGCAAAAATGCGTTTACGCCCAATTATCATGACCACCCTTGCCTTTGGTTTTGGTGTACTTCCGCTGGCACTTTCTACAGGTGCGGGTGCAGGAAGTCAGCATTCAGTAGGTTTTGGTGTACTTGGTGGTGTGATTAGTTCTACACTTTTGGGTATTTTCTTTATTCCAGTATTCTTCGTTTGGATTCGTAGTATCTTTAAATACAAACCTAAGAAACAAAATAATCAGGAGCAAACATCGTGATGCAAAAAGTATGGTCTATTTCAGGTCGTAGCATTGCGGTATCTGCACTTGCGCTTGCTTTGACTGCATGTCAAAGCATGCGTGGTCCAGAACCCGTCGCTCAAGCGGATATCCCAACAGGATATATTAGTTCAACAGCAGGTCCTTCTGTTGCTGAACAAGGCTATAAAGACTTTTTTGCTGATCCACGATTAGTACAAGTTATAGAAATGGCTTTAGCGAATAACCGTGATTTACGTACTGCAACCTTGAATATTCAACGTGCGCAGCAAACGTATCAAATTAGCGAAAACAACCAACTGCCAACCATTGGTGCAAGTGGTAGTGTGCTTCGTCAAGATACCCTGAGCAGCAACAAGCCGATAACAACTTATAATGTGGGTCTCGGTGTGACTGCTTATGAGTTGGATTTTTGGGGTCGTGTTCGTAGTTTAAAAGACAATGCTTTAGACAGCTATTTGGCAACTCAAAGTGCACGTGATGCAACGCAAATTTCATTGATTGGCCAGGTTGCACAAGCATGGCTGAGCTATTCCTTTGCCAATGCCAACTTAAAACTGGCAGACCAGACGCTTAAAGCACAGCTTGAGTCTTACAATCTGAACAAAAAGCGTTTTGATGTCGGTATCGATAGCGAAGTCCCTGTACGTCAAGCACAAATTTCAGTTGAAACTGCACGTAATGATGTTGCTAACTACAAAACTCAAGTTGCACAGGCACAGAACTTGTTGAACCTGTTGGTTGGTCAAGCTGTTCCTGCAAACTTATTGGCATCACAACCTGTTAAACGCATTACCCAAAGTACGGCGTTGACAGCGGGCTTGCCAAGCGACTTGTTAAATAACCGTCCTGATGTCCGCGCTGCGGAATACCAATTGTCTGCTGCGGGCGCCAATATTGGTGCAGCAAAAGCAAAATTGTACCCAACCATCAGCTTAACAGGCACAGCGGGTTATGCATCGACAGATTTAAGCGACTTGTTTAAATCTGGTGCCTTTGTCTGGTCTCTTGGCCCAAGCTTGGACCTTCCAATCTTTGACTGGGGCACGCGTCGTGCCAATGTGAAGATTTCAGAAACTGACCAAAAAATTGCGTTGTCAGATTATGAAAAAACCATTCAAACCGCTTTCCGCGAAGTGAATGATGCCTTGGCAGTCCGTGAAAATATTGGTGACCGTTTGGCAGCACAACGTCGTCTTGTAGACGCGACCAACATCACCTATAAGCTTTCAACTGCTCGCTTCCGTGCAGGTATCGACAACTACCTCACTGTACTTGATGCACAGCGTACATCGTACTCAGCGGAACAAGGTTTGTTATTGCTTGAACAAGCAAACTTAAACAACCAAGTTGAAGTGTATAAAACCCTTGGTGGCGGCGTTAAAGCCAACACGACGGATCAAGTGGTGAAACAGCCTTCTTCTTCAGATGTGAAATACAACAAAACAGCAAACTAAGGTTTGCGGTATGAAAAGCTCACTTCGGTGGGCTTTTTTATTGCTTTTTACTAGGCTTTTTCCTATCTTCAAAGACAATCAAATCATTTAAAAATTGAATATTATGCTTTTAAGTAACCTTGAGTCTGTTCCTGGACATACAATTTCCCAACAACTGGATGTGGTCTATGGCAGTACGGTTCGGAGTAAACATGTTGGGCGTGACTTTCTAGCAGGTTTAAAAAATATTGTTGGCGGTGAACTTACGGCCTATACCGAACTGTTAGAAGAATCACGTCAAGAAGCCATGAAGCGGATGATTGCAAAAGCACAAAGCTTAGGGGCCAATGCCATTGTGGGAATTCGTTTTTCAACCTCAAATATTGCCCAAGGTGCTTCAGAATTATTTGTTTATGGCACCGCAGTGCGTGTCACACCCTTAAACAACCATCTCCCTGATCCATTTCCAACACAGGCTTAACGCATGGAAAGTTTAATTTTCCAACTGCTGATGTTTGTGGTGCTCTTTAGTGTCGGTTTTGGCTTTGGTCGTTATAACGAACGCAAACATTTGGCAGAGTTAGAACAGAATGAAAAGCGTCTTGCCTACATCACCGTAGGGAGTTTACGCAAAGTGAGTTTTGAGCAGTCTGGGCACATGATCAGTAGCAATGTTGTGATTTCTCATGATTATTTCAAATATGTACTGGCCACTGTGCAAAACTTTTTTGGGGGGAGACTCACCAGCTATGAAAGTGTCGTGGATCGTGCACGTCGTGAAGCCATTGTCCGACTCAAACTTGAAGCAGAAAAATACGGTGCAACGCATATCGCCTGCATACGCTTGGCGACTACCGAAATGGGCATGCAAGGTGGCATGGTTGAGGTTTTTGCTTATGGCACAGCCATTTTGAAGTCGTAAATCATCATCCCTATTCACCCAACACAAACAGCATGAGTTTTCAAAAGCTCATGCTCTACCATCTTTCCTCATCTATCCTGATGGTCGATTCCTCGTTAGAGGGTAATTCTCTCCACTGAATAAAATAAAAATGGACATAACCGACACTGCCAATAGGTCACAGATAATGAAAGCGTTAGCACTTAAAAGAAGTGGAGAAAGCATTACTTTCTCCGATTCTTCTTACTTTACTTTCGCTTTACGAATCATACGATACAGAGCACTTGGTGATAAACGTGAAACCAATACGCCTAATTTTTCTTTACGCCCACCAATCACAATATATTCATCACCTTGCATTAATGACTTAACTGCGTACTGTGCAAATTCATCTGCTTCTAAACCATTGGCTGTTGCTTCATTATCAAAGCCTTGTGCCTGACCCGCTCCATTTAAGGCGTTAATAGACACATTGGTTTTTACAAAACCAGGGAAAACCACTGAAACATCCACCCCTTCTTCTGCCACTTCTGCCCTTAAACTGTTTGCCCACATGTGAATGGCTGCTTTTGCCGCAGAATATGAAGCACGATATTGGGTACCTAACAGCCCTGCAATACTCGAAACAAATACCACTCGACCTGACTTTTGTTTTAAAAATGTAGGTAAAACAGTTTTGGTTAAAAATACCTGCGAAAAATAATCGACTTCCATAATGGTACGTTCAGTTTGCATGGTGGTTTCTGCAATCAGTGCACGCTGACTTAAACCCGCATTATTAATGAGCCAGTCAATCTGTCCTTTGGCCGCTAAGACTTGTTCATATGCATGTAAGACTTGAGCTTCATCGGTAATATCGGCACAAATGGAAAGATGTAAATCTGGATTTAACAATCCAACACGAACCTTTTCTAATTCATCGATGCGACGGGCAGTCAGCACCACTTGTGCGCCTTGTAATGCACATTCTTGTGCCAAGGCTTTACCTAAACCTGAAGATGCTCCAGTAATCCATACCACTTTATTTTCTAAACTGTCTAGCTTGGCCATTGTTGTATATCCTGATTCGATTACGGCAATTGCCTAATTGTTGGTTGAATTTTCTAAAAAAACAAGGAAATGATTGAAATAATGACTCATGGTTTTGGCATCATATTGTGTGCCCAATTTATCAAAACGCTTATACCCCATTTGAGTGGTGACATGAATGACCCCGTTTAAGGTCTTATCCACCACTACATTAAATTTCAACATTTCCTTCGGAATCCGAATTAAATGCGTCACACCCTGATCCACAATTTGAGTAAATGCCTGTAAAGCAGGCATCACCGCGGAATTATTACCTTGTTGCATTTCTTCGGCAGAACTGAGTAAGGCTTGAACACTGTCTTCATCGACTGGATAGGACAAATAAAATTCACCTTCTTTTTGATACATCAGTTCATGCAGATAATTGACCATCGGCAGCAAACGTTCATTGCCAAAAAATGACACCGACCATGGCATATATTTACGCGTGGTTTCCATAATGTGCTGAATCACGTTGGCAGACTCATTGTCTCCCGAATGCGAAATGCGGGTAATCTCACCAAAGACCTGATCAATCACCTCATAGGAAATGTCTGCCAGTACCTCGCCCAATGCCTTGGCTAAACTCTCCGCTTGTCCTTGATTGAGTTGTTGATGAATATCCTGAAAACGTTGATGGGTTGCTGATTTCAACTTAAGTGAAATAACATAACTCATTCTATTTTTTCCTTTTTATCAAGTTCTACGATCTAGTGCACAATCGTTATACATGCTTCATCATAAAACCTCTGACTTGCTGTGACAATTGCAGAAACAAAGCATTTGACGAACATCCCAAAGCCGTTATTTTTTTGCTACACTAGCTGCAATTTTTTATTCACTTTTTATCTGTTCTGACTATGACTGATTCTGCGCAAAACATTGCTACGACTTACGATCCGACTGAGATCGAGAAAAAATGGTACCAAACTTGGGAAGAGCGTGGCTATTTCAAGCCCTCTGAAAAAGGTGAGTCATTTTGTATCATGATTCCGCCACCAAACGTCACGGGTAGCTTGCACATGGGTCATGGTTTTAACAATGCCATTATGGATGCCCTCACACGCTACAACCGTATGTCAGGTAAAAATACTTTATGGCAACCGGGTACAGACCATGCGGGTATTGCCACACAAATGGTGGTTGAGCGTCAATTGGGTGCTCAAGGTGTCAGTCGTCATGACCTCGGCCGTGAAAAATTCATTGAAAAAATTTGGGAATGGAAAGAGCAATCAGGCAACACCATTACCCGTCAAATCCGTCGTTTAGGTTCATCGGTAGATTGGTCTCGTGAACGCTTCACTATGGATGAAGGTTTATCCAATGCCGTGAAAGAAGTGTTCGTTAAACTGCATGAAGACGGTTTGATCTATCGCGGCAAACGCCTAGTGAATTGGGATCCGAAACTACAAACGGCCCTTTCTGACCTCGAAGTTGAGTCGGATAAAGAAGAAGCAGGCTCATTGTGGCACTTCAAATACTTCTTTGAAGATAAAAACCTACGTACCCATGATGGTAAAGACCACATTGTTGTCGCAACCACACGTCCTGAAACCTTACTGGGCGATACCGCTGTTGCTGTGGCACTGGATGATGAACGCTATACGCACCTTGTTGGTCAGAACATTATTCTGCCGATCACAGGGCGCGCTGTTCCAATCGTGAAAGATGAATATGTAGATAAAGAGTTCGGTACTGGCTGTGTGAAAATCACGCCTGCGCACGACTTTAACGACTATGAAGTCGGTAAGCGTTGTGAATTACCAATCATCAATATCTTCAACAAAAATGCAGAAGTATTAGCTGAGTTTGAATATATTGCGAAAGCAGGCGAGCAAATTTCTAAAACCATTGCTGCCCCTGCGGACTATATTGGTTTAGAGCGCTTTGCAGCACGTAAAAAACTGGTTGAACAAGCAGAAGCTGAAGGCTGGTTAGACCAAATCCAACCCTACACCTTGAAACCACCTCGCGGTGACCGTTCAGGCGTAATCGTTGAACCATTATTGACTGACCAATGGTATGTGAAAATTGCGCCATTGGCGCAACCTGCCATTGAAGCGGTTCAAGATGGACGCATCAAGTTTGTGCCTGAACAGTACAGCAACATGTACATGGCGTGGATGAACAACATTCAAGACTGGTGTATCTCTCGTCAACTTTGGTGGGGTCACCGTATCCCAGCTTGGTACGATGCTGAAGGCAACATCTATGTGGGTCGTGACGAAGCTGAAGTACGTGCCAAAAACAACATTCCTGCTGATGTTGCGCTTAGCCAAGATGAAGACGTACTGGATACATGGTTCTCTTCTGCGCTTTGGACCTTCTCAACCCTTGGTTGGACTGGCGATGCCAAGAAAGATGCAGAAAACTATTTCCTCAATACCTTCCACCCAACTGATGTGTTAGTCACTGGTTTTGACATCATCTTCTTCTGGGTTGCTCGTATGATTATGTTTACGATGCACTTCATGAAGAATGAAGATGGTACGCCACAAGTTCCGTTTAAAACGGTCTATGTACACGGTTTAGTCCGTGATGGCGAAGGTCAAAAAATGTCGAAGTCGAAGGGCAACGTGCTTGACCCACTGGATTTGATTGACGGTGTAGACCTTGAGACGTTGGTACAAAAACGTACCACTGGTCTGATGAACCCGAAACAAGCGGCGAAGATTGAAAAATCAACCCGTAAAGAGTTCCCAGAAGGCATTCAAGCCTATGGTACTGACGCAGTGCGTTTCACCTTCTGTGCGCTTGCCAACACGGGTCGTGACATTAAGTTCGACATGAAGCGTGTTGAAGGTTACCGTAACTTTGCTAACAAAATCTGGAACGCAACCCGTTTCGTGATGATGAACTGTGAAAATCAAGAAATTGGTAGCGAAGTTCGTCAAGACCTTTGGGAATTGCCAGAACAGTGGATCGTGAGCCGTCTGCAAAAAGCAGAAGCTGCGGTACAACAAGCTTTCGCGACCTACCGTTTAGACTTGGCTGCACAAGCGATTTACGAGTTCATTTGGAATGAATACTGTGACTGGTATGTCGAACTGACCAAACCTGTTCTGAATGATGAAAACGTATCGGTTGAACGTAAAGCGGAAGTTCGTCGTGTACTCCTTGCGGTGATGGAAGCATCTTTACGTCTTGCACATCCGCTTATGCCGTATTTGACGGAAGAAATTTGGCAGACGCTTGCACCGAAACTCGGTATTTCTGGCGAAACCATTATGTTGGCACAATACCCTGTTGCCAACCCTGAGCGTGTAAACGAACAAGCTGAAGCAGATATGCAATGGCTTCAAGGTTTGATTGGTGCGGTACGTAACATCCGTGGTGAAATGGGCTTAGGTAATGCGCGTTTATTACCAGTGCTTCTACAAAACACGACTGAAGCTGAGAAAGCTCAAATCACGCGTATTGAAGCGTTGTTTAAAGCCTTGGCGAAAGTAGAAAGCATCACGTTCTTGGCTGATGGTGAGCAACCACCATTGTCATCATCTTCTGTGGTTGGACATGCGTCTGTCTTTGTTCCTATGAAGGGCTTAATTGACCCGAAAGCAGAATTAGGACGTTTGCAGAAAGACTTAGACAAAGTGCAAAAGCAGCATGACGTCATTGCAGGCAAACTTTCTAATGAAGGTTTTGTGGCGAAAGCACCAGCAGCGGTTGTTGAAGGCGAGAAAGTGAAACTGGCTGAGTTTGCAGATCAGTTAGTGAAAATTAAAGCGAATATGGAGCAGATTGCTGCGCTTTGATCCTGTAATTTGATTACTATTTAATCTAGAATCCTCTTCAACTTTGAAGGGGATTTTTTATGTATCCAATAATTGGACATCATATTTTTTTATTTTTATTAGGAATACTTTTATTCTTTACAGTGAACTTTATAGGTAAATATTCAAAAGGATTTGGGTATGCAGAAATTAAATTTGATATTCATAGTGATGAACTAGTAGGATTTAATTTCATTCTTAGAATACTCACACCCGTAGTTTTTACTATTCTTGTTTCCTCAGTACTTTTTTACTTCAAATGGGACTATTTAGTAACTAACATCTACTTACTAGTAGCCTACAGTTTTGTATTTCGAGCACTTTGGAACATAGTACATAATCGCACTAAGTTAATAAATTGGTATGTACAAATTGGATATGCCTCTATTGCAATAGCAGCTACATATTTAGCTTATAAATATTTAATTTTACCGAAAACACCTCTTTTTCCCGATTTAGAGACTATTGCTAATGAGCTATGGATTATAATTTTTTTGTTTTTATATAAGATCTTTAATGAAATTAAGTTTGAACCCAGATTCAAGAAAAAAAGAGTTGATAGTTATATTGAAAACCGTTTATCTGTATTTAAAAATAAATATGAAAACATCATTGATGTAACAATAGACAAAGAGCTTCAAAATTTTAAGAATAAAGCTAATAGCTATCTAATGGATCAAAAAAACTTAGAGGATTTTAAGTTTTTAAGACATACTTCACTAATGCCTTTTGATTGCATTTTTAAATTTTTTATAAAAGATATAATTTTTTCTATTATGATTAATGAAGATTTTAATAGACCATTTATTTTTAGAAAATTAGAAAAAATATTGTGTAAAGTATCAGGTAAACGTTATACACAAGGTATTATGCAAGTTTCATCGATCATTCCTTTATCTGATGAGGAAAGTATCAAATTAGCAATCCATAAAATTTTTGAAGATGCATATAACTGCTTTCTTGAAGAAACTGTTTATTTATCAGAGTCCCTATTAGTGATTTATATTGGGCGAAACTATAATCCATGTGATGACTATATCAGTTCAGTTGACGATATATATAACATTATTAAAAATGAAAAATCTGGTGAGCTACAGATTTTTATTAATGACCACACACTAATAGGTTTAGATTCATCGTTTAATCTTGAATAATTTTTTTTCATTCCCCTATCACATAGGGAGAGGGCGCATCATCTGACCTAAAGATTACGCATGAATTTAACAATGGATGTTCCCTCTCCTTTTAGGAGAGGGTTAGGGAGAGGTCTGTTTTAATTCAGAACATCTCCGCCACAAATCCGCCAACACCACATCCGTCCGACTCAAAACATTATGATTCCAATAACGCACCACGCTTAAATCCAAAGCTTCTAAAAACTTGGTTCGTTCAGCATCATATTCAATTGCATCGTCAGTGCTATGCTGACTGCCGTCTAGCTCAATCACCAAACCCAACTCATGACAGTAAAAATCTACAATATAGGGTGCAATCACATGCTGTCTGCGAAATTTCAAATTCATAAATCGTTTAGCACGAAGTAGTTGCCGCATCAGGTTTTCTGCATCTGTGGCGTTATGTCGCATAGTCTGGCAAATTCTAATAATTGTGGGTCTATCATTTTTATTATTACCTCTCCCTAGCCCTCTCCTAAAAGGAGAGGGAATTTTCATTATTAAATTCATGGTGCTAAAAATCACTTGCAGCTCCCACTCCCTCAGGGATGAGGAATATTATTCCGCAAGGGGGTGAGGGAAAATCACAACACCCCATGCCCCAACAACATCTCTACCCCACTCACCTTCCTCATATGCTTTAAACGTTCTTTTTCCCACTTCAACTGCTGCTTTAACTCAGCAGCATCTTTATCAATCACCTTATACACATCACTCATTTTGAGCTGTTTGGTATTGACATGACTGCTCAAGTGAAAAGACGCAAAGATATCCTCTAACTGGCTTTGCAAGTTCTGACTCTGTGCTTCCAAAGACAACTGATAAAACTTCACTTGTTCCGAACTTAAAGCTTTTGAGCTTAGACCTTTATTGGTTTCAAGCTGTAACTGGAGTTTCAATAAATAAAATAAATCCTGCTCTGCATGGGCGTCATTGACCTTCTGCAAAAGTTCAGTCTTATCTAATTTCTTCGCTTCATCAGGCTCACGGTCAGGGTGGATCATCGCGGTAATTTTTAAATACACCGTTTTCAGCGACTGCGCTGCCATTTTGGCTGCTTGCTCACGCTTTTCTTGTTGTTTTAACTGCTTGGCACGTTCTCGCTCTGCTTCATACTGGGCAGAATCATATTCATAATTTTCCCAGTCTACATCCACGTTTTGTTCTACCGTTTCAGCGAGATCATGATTTTGTATTGAGTTTGCTTTGGCTTTCTTCGCGCGTACATGCTCTGCATGCTGCATATAGAAAATATCAATTTTCTCTACTTGTTCTTTTTGCGCGGAAGTTAGCATTTGAGATTTTTTTAGCATCTTGGCTAAAGCGGCTATTTTGGTGTCAATCTGCGCCAAGTCCGCTTTGCTAAAGGCATCACTGGCTAAGTGATTCCACAAGCAATCGAGCTGTGCAAATAAAACCGTGTGTAACTCGCTATACACAGGTAAAAGCTTACTGCGCGTATAGTTTTGAATGTCGGCTTGCGCATTTTTCCATATCGCCAGTTCTTGCTTTTGCTGTTCAATCTGATCAATTAAACGATTTAATTTTTTCTGCTGTTGGGAAAGCTCAACTTTAGGTTGTCGGCTAATTTTTAGATCCAAAGCCATCACCAAACCACTCAAAAAAGAAAAAGTGTAACAATAATCAAATGCCAAAAGTAGCGTGCTGCCCTATCTAGATAGAACAGCATGCTGAAGATGAGACTTAATTGGTTATACAGACATCAAACAGTAAGTGAAGCAATCACTCGATTACGTCCTTGTTGTTTTGCCAGATACAAATTTTTATCTGCGCGGCGAATGGCATCGTTCATATCACGATCATCCAACTGCACCAGACTGACCCCAATACTCAAGCTTATTGGGTGGTTTTCAATCATCTGTTCCTGTTCAATGGTCATCCGTATTTTCTCTGCCAAGTGTGCTGCACCATCAAGCGTTGTTGCAGGCAATAAAGCAATAAATTCCTCACCGCCTAAGCGTGCGACAAAATCAGTAATCCTTAACGTGCTTGGTAAAATCTCAGCGACACGTTGTAATACCTGATCACCCATTTCATGCCCAAAGGTATCATTCACTTTTTTAAAAAAATCGATATCTATCAGCAGCACCGCATAAGTCTGTTCGGTGCGCGACATTTGAGTAAATAAATACTCCAAATAATCATTGAAGGCGCGACGGTTATGCAATCCTGTAAGGGCATCGTAACGAGCTATGTGTGCCAATTCGACATTGGCGACTTGGAGTTCATGGGTACGTTCTACCACTTTTTGTTCCAGTGTGGCATTGGCCTCCTGTAGTTGATGCTTTTGGCTCAGTAACGTATCGGTCATGCTCTGTAATGACTGGGACAAACCCTGAATTTCACGAATGCTGGTCTGGGTTTCAAAGCGAATATCTTCCTGACCTTTTTCCACAGCATGCGCAGACTGCGCCAAAGTTTCAATCGGACGGCTAAATTTATTGGCTAATTTATAGGTCAACAGTAACAGCAAGAGCGACAGAATAAAGCCCATCGCCAAAATTTGATGTTGCAGTGCTCGAACTTCTGCCAAGGCAATTGACACAGGCTGACGAATAATGACATGCCAACCTAAATTCATTTTGGTTTGAGAAAGTACAGGTACGTCTGTAGTCAAATATTGTTGGTCTTCATTCCAATCATGCAAAAAATAATGTGCACGATTTTCCCGATACGCTGGCGGATTGACTTGTCCAATGCTTTTAAAGGGATACAGAATTTCCCCCTGCTGATTCACAATAAACACTTCTATGCCACGCTGTGCGGCATTTTCAGATAATGCGCTGCTGAGAACATGACTTGCCCAGCTCCAGTCTGCATGTGCAGCCAAGACCCCTTTTATTTTATGTGTAGCAGGGTCATAAATTGGGGTCGCAAAATCAATAAAACGCATGGGCTCATTCGGATTAATGGCTTTAATTTTCTTGGCCAATAAAACAGCCTTGTGTACATCGCCCAAATAGACTTGCTTTGAACCATGTATAAACCAATCCCGTTCGGAAACATCTGCACCTTGCAATAAATGATCTGCGGCGACTTCGACTTTGCCCTCCAGATTAGCAATCCCAAGCCAAGCATAATATTTATAAGATTTTTTTACTTGATCGAGTTGCAACTGGACCCGTGGATTATAGAAGTCTGCTTCGGCAATAAAAGGCGATTGGCTTAATAGCACCATTTCCCGTTCACGTTCTGTCAGTGAATTTGCCAAAGTATTACTGATACTTTTCGCAGCAATATATAAGGTTTGACCACTGGTCTTGCTCATTTGAGCCGAAGCCGTTTTTCCGATATATAAGGTAATACAGAGTCCCAACACAAAAGACATACCTGCAAATAAAATCAGGAGTCGATTACGAAAGGAATCTAGACGAAACATAAAAAACTGTCCCTGTTATGATGTAATTTTCAAATCGCATGACTATATCAGATCTGACCGAATAAGTTGGGATTTACAACTGCTGATAAAAAATATCAGATCACCCCCTCGCGACCACAACTTTTTAGCATCTCACATACTCAAAACAGCAAGTATTTGTATGCTTATTCAATAAATTGCACTCAAAAATGTACAACCCATTGATTATTAAGCTGTTAAACATGCTAGATTAAAATTTAGTATTATTTAATAAAAATTTCATTTATTTAATATTACTTAAAAATAAGCTAAATATTCAGACCATGTCATTACGAGCGGCATGTATTGTGCTTGGTTGTAATATGGATGATCCATTCACCTTAAATTTGTTTAAAACTTAAAGATTTATCGTTAACAAAGCATCAACAATCTGACCTGCGCAACTGACTAAAACTCGCGCTAAGATGAAGTTAAATCTGTTTATTAAACAAACAGCCAATAATGCAAAAACAAATAAGCTGATGGATATTCAGCCAATAAATAAAGTGAATGATGAGAACAAAACACAAGGAGTTTTACTTATGTTATTAAAACGGCCCCTGACCTCCCTGCTCTGTGCCAGTACATTGGTATTCGGTTTAAGTGCCTGTAGTGGCGATAAGGCACCAAGTAGTAGTGATTCTGGAGGCAAAGAAAGTTCCACGTCGGGAACGCTACAAAAAATTAAACAGTCAGGTACCATTGTATTGGGCTATCGTGACTCTTCCATTCCATTTTCTTATATTGCCGATAATCCAAATCAACCTGTGGGCTATGCACATGATTTACAACTAAAAGTTGTAGACGCCGTGAAACAAAAACTGAATATGCCCGATTTAAAAATTCGCTATAACTTGGTCACCAGTCAAAACCGTATTCCATTGGTCTCTAATGGTACAGTCGATTTAGAGTGTGGCTCGACCACCAACAACAAAGAACGCCAGCAACAAGTCGATTTTTCTGTGGGATATTTTGAAGTGGGTTCGCGTTTGCTCACAGCCAAAGACTCTGGGGTGAAAGACTTTGCCGACTTAAAAGGCAAAAAATTGGTGACCACCGCAGGGACCACTTCAGAACGTTATATTCGACAACACGAAAAAGAACTGGGGATTGGTGAAATTATTTCTGCCAAAGACCATGCTGAATCTTTCCTCATGCTACAGAACGGTCGGGCTGCGGCATTTATGATGGATGATATTTTACTTGCAGGGGAAAAATCGAAAGCCAAAGACCCAAATCAATGGGTGATTGTAGGCACTGCACCTATTCATGAAATTTATGGTTGTATGCTCAGAAAAGGTGACCCTGAATTTAAGCAAGTGGTAGATGATGCAATTAAAGCAGTCTATAGCTCAGGTGAAATTAATAACATGTATAAAAAATGGTTCGAACAACCTATTCCACCTAAAAATATCAACCTGAACTTTGCAATGTCAGAACAATTAAAAGCCCTGATTGCATCACCACATGACCGTGATCAGTAATTTATGCTGATCATTCTCTCAATGATTCTCAGGTAGTGCTTTCGCCTACCTGATTAAGAATATGGAGCTCCTATGAACTATAGCTGGAACTGGGGCGTACTATTTCAATCTACAGGTGTCGGTGACAGTAGCTATTTCAACTGGATTTTAACAGGCTTAGGTTGGTTACTGTTTATTGCCATCGTGGCATGGTCTATCGCATTTGTCTTGGGCAGTATGCTCGGTATTATGCGTACGCTTCCAAATAAAACTGCACGTGCGATTGGCACAGCCTATGTGACCATTTTTCGCAATATCCCTTTATTAATACAACTGTTTATTTGGTTTTATGTAGTACCCAATTTTTTACCTGCGGGACTGAAAGATTGGTGGATCAATGATTTAAGCGCCAGTACCAGTGCCCTGATTTCTGCCAGTATTGGCTTGGGGCTCTTTACGGCTGCACGGGTCTGCGAACAAGTCCGTACAGGGATTGAAGCCTTACCCAATGGGCAAATTAATGCAGGCTATGCCATGGGGTTCAGTACTGCAAAATTATACCGTTACATTATTTTGCCGCAGTCCTTCCGTACCATTTTACCTCCACTTAGCTCTGAACTGACCAACTGTGTAAAAAACACCTCGGTGGCGTCACTGGTTGGTGTGGCTGAAATTATTTCGCAGATGAAAACAATCAGTGAGTACACGCAAAACACCATCGAGATTTATACCTACGTCACCATTATTTTTATTGTGATTAACATTTGCTTAATTCAATTCATGACTTTTCTGGAAAAACGCTTGCGTATTCCTGGCACGATTGCAGGAGATAAATAATGGACTGGCTCACTGCATTTATTCAAGATTTACAGCTCTCTGCACCTGCCCTATGGCATGGTCTCAGTATTACCTTGAAAGTCGTCAGCATAGCGACCGTAGGCGGTATTTTTATTGGCACATTACTGGCTTTAATGCGTCTATCTTCAATTCGGATACTGAATCTGATTGCGCAAAGCTATGTCAATTTATTCCGTTCTATTCCCCTGCTGTTGGTACTCATGTGGTTTTACTTTGCGGTTCCATTTTTCTATACCGCCATTACAGGCAATTATTTGACCATTGATACCGCTTTGGTTTCGAGTATTGTTGCCTTTATGCTGTTTGAGGCAGCCTATTTTTCAGAAATTGTCCGCGCTGGGATTCAGTCTATTTCCAAAGGGCAAAGCGCTGCAGCTTATGCACTAGGCATGAGCTATGGTCAATCCATGCGTTTGATTATTCTGCCGCAAGCCTTTCGAAAAATGACGCCCTTGCTACTCCAACAAACCATTATTCTGTTCCAAGATTCAACTATGGTCTATGCAATTGGCTTGCTGGATTTTTTCCGTACCAACTATGTCCGTGGCGACCTGATGTCATTATTGACCCAGTACATTCTATTTGCAGGTCTGGTCTACTTTAGCATCAGTACATTAGCAACATTTATTGTGAAAAGAATACAAAGGAGATTAAGAGTATGAGTGACCCCAAAATAATGATTGATCTCCAAAACGTCAGTAAATGGTATCAACAATTTCAAGTCCTGACCGATTGCACCACACAAATTTGCCAAGGTGAAGTGGTGGTGGTTTGTGGACCTTCGGGTTCAGGCAAATCGACCCTTATTAAAACTGTCAATGGCTTAGAACCCTTTCAAAAGGGGCAAATTTTTGTAGATGGTATCCCAATTGCAGACCCAAAAACTGATTTAAATAAGCTGCGTAGCCGCGTAGGCATGGTGTTTCAACACTTTGAATTATTTCCGCATTTAAGTGTGACTGAAAATCTAACCATTGCACAAATTAAAGTTTTAGGGCGTAGTGCCGACGAAGCGAAGAAAAAAGGACTGGCCTACCTAGACCGTGTCGGATTAAGTTCGCAAGCCGATAAATTCCCAGCACAGCTTTCAGGCGGGCAACAACAACGTGTCGCGATTGCGCGTGCTTTGAGTATGGACCCGATTGCCATGTTGTTTGATGAACCAACTTCCGCGCTCGACCCCGAAATGATTAATGAAGTACTCGAAGTAATGGTTGGTCTGGCGAAAGAAGGCATGACCATGATGTGCGTTACTCATGAAATGGGCTTCGCACGCCAAGTGGCGAATCGAATTATCTTTATGGATCAAGGTAAAATTGTCGAAGACTGTTCCAAAGATGACTTCTTTACAACGCCTCGTAGCGAACGAGCACAACAATTCTTAGAGAATATTTTGCATTAATTTCGTGCACATTCATCAAGGTGGGACTCAACCCACTTGATGAATTTTTTTCTAATCCTCGATCAATAAAAATGCACTTCAATCTGCTGATCTGGAACATTTGAGTGTTATTAAAAATCTGAACAATTATTCAATTTATATCTATGATTTTTAATTTAATTAAATAGAAGCTAGAATTTTACATTATTTTAAATTGCAACATACAGCACTCTTTTAAGCCGATATGCACTATTTTCCACCGAATAATTCACGGTTTTATCTGAATTGGTGCATTTTTTGCTTAATTATATGCATGAACGGAGTATTTGGTTGCTGAACTCCAATTTTTAGATTTACTAAACTATTTTGGTGCAAATCCTCTTCCCCAATTTGTACCTAAAGTCGTATTTAGCACTTTTTTCGAGCAGACTATGCAAGATATCGATTTACTTTTTCTACTGCTAGGAGCAGTGTTGGTACTGGCCATGCATGCCGGTTTCGCATTTTTAGAACTAGGCACAGTTCGACATAAAAATCAGGTCAATGCCTTAAGTAAAATTCTGACAGACTTTGCGCTTTCAGCGATTGCTTACTTTTTCGTGGGTTACTACATTGCCTATGGACATCATTTCTTCCATATGGGAGCAACTTTAGCCGCAGATCACGGCTATAACCTGATGCGCTGCTTCTTTTTACTGACTTTTGCTGCCGCTATTCCTGCGATTATTTCTGGTGGTATTGCGGAACGTGCCAAAATGCGCTCCCAAGCACTGGCTACACTACTCTTAGTTGCATTGGTGTATCCATTCTTTGAAGGCATTGTTTGGAATGGTAATTTTGGTATTCAAGCATGGTTAGAGCACACATTTGGTGCACCATTTCATGACTTCGCTGGTTCCGTGGTCGTGCATGCCATGGGTGGATGGATTGCTTTAGCCGCTGTCATTCTACTGGGCGCGCGCCATGGTCGTTATAAAAAAGATGGCCGCGTCAGTGCGCATCCGCCTTCATCCATTCCCTTCCTTGCCCTAGGTTCTTGGATTCTCATAGTCGGCTGGTTTGGCTTTAACGTCATGAGTGCACAACGTTTGGATGCGATTTCAGGCATGGTTGCCATTAATTCATTAATGGCTATGGTGGGTGGGACCATTACTGCCAACATGATGGGTAAAAATGACCCTGGTTTTTTACACAATGGACCACTTGCAGGTTTGGTGGCTATCTGTGCAGGCTCTGATATTGTGCATCCTTTTGGTGCGCTTGTGATTGGGGCCATTGCTGGCATTATTTTTGTCAAATTCTTCACCTATACCCAGAACAAACTCAAAGTGGATGATGTACTGGGGGTCTGGCCATTACACGGAATTTGCGGTGCCTTTGGTGGACTTGCCGTCGGTATTTTCGGTCAACAATGGTTAGGTGGTATTGGTGGCGTCTCCATGATGTCACAAATCATAGGGACTTTATTCGCGATTGTAGTTGCACTTGCGGGTGGATTCGCAGTGTACGGTGGTTTAAAAGCCTGCATCGGTATTCGTTTATCGCAAGAAGACGAGTTCCGTGGTGCTGATTTGTCCATCCACAAAATTTCAGCCAACTCAGACGACAGTATGTTTTAAGTTTTCTCAATTTCCGCATGTTGCGAAGCGATTCTTTAGAATCGCTTTTTTTATGCCATCAATTTTATGCTTACTCTAAATAAGCATATAACTCATGTAACTGTTGGATACGTGAAACCTTTAAACTTTCATCTTCAGGGTGAAAACCTTGCAACCAGATGGCCTGCATCCCTGCTTGTTGCGCGCCTCGAATATCATTGACAGGATGATCACCTATAAACAAGCATTCTGAAGGATGTACCCCTAAGTTTTCCGCAGTATGCAGAAAAATCTGCGGATGAGGTTTACTCATCCCTACTTGCTCAGAACTCACGATCACATCAAAATAGTCCTTGAAGCCCAGTCCAGTTAAAATATTCAAGCGCGTTGCATGTCCACCATTCGACACCACCGCCAAAGCATAATCTTGCTGCTTCAAGCTTTTTAACAGCTCTAATGCTCCAGACATAGCAACGGCACACTGTCCAAAATACTGAAACCAGAAATGGGTTAAATCGTGAAAATCCACCTCTGTTTTCCATTCCAGTTCTTGCAATAAAGCAAATGCAACCGATGCCCCAATACTCGGGTGAGTCAGGTGTTCTTTTTTGGGGTAGCCGCCATTATCAATTCGGCGGATAATTTGCTGTATTTTTTCCAGATCAGCTGCAAGTAAGTATGACTGAAACTGTTCTAGCAAAAACTCACTATAACGCCGAATACTTTGGTCACGATGGGTTAAGGTATTGTCCAAATCAAATAATACGGCACGAATAGGCATAACATTCTCGGGCGACTTTTGCCTTTTAATCTAGCATTTTAAAGCATGTTTGCATTACAGATTATCTGCTAAGTTCTACATCAAATCTGTTAAATACATCAGCTCCTCTATCTACTTTTAAGATTCAATTAAGTCCGATTTAAGTTTGCTTTGCTCTAATCAACGTCATCCAAATCTCGTTTGTACGACCATGTCTGAATTACAACGCTTTAGCCTCAAACAAGGATTGATTCTGCTAGGCTGTTTTATTCTTTTGCAGTTCTGGTTCCCTGTCGGAGGACAACTCGATCTGATGTTGATCCAGCCATGGACAGGCACTCATGGTCAATTTCCATGGCGTTATGACTGGTTCTTGGAAACCTTAAATCATAAATATATCAAAAACCTGCTCATTCTCTGTGATGTCAGCTTTCTTGCTCTTTGGCTGGCCAGCTTTAAAATCCAACGTTTACATGCGCAGCGCTGGCAGTATGCTTATCTGTTCTGGATTTTAATTTTGAGCACCAGTGTGGTGGGTATTCTTAAATCACAATCGGGGCATGCCTGTCCATGGAATATGGCCCAAGCGACAACGACTGGTTTTCTCTGGAATTTTACCCTTAGTCATGGGCATTGCGTCCCTGGCGGACATGCAGCAACGGGGTTTGCCTTAATGACGGGCTTCTTCGCTTTTAGGAAAACTGCACCTAAACGTGCTTATTTTTATCTGGTTGCAGGCTTGATTTTAGGTTTTGCCATGGGCTGGGCACAAATGATGCGTGGTGCTCACTTTCTCAGTCATAACTTATGGACAGCATGGGTCGTTTGGAGCTGTAACGTCGCACTTTATCCATTTTTTTATAAACGACTAGTTCCAGTCCAAACCTTAGAAGTGGAACAGCCTTCTATGATTATTCAACAGCCTACTACGGAAAATACTCAAGAAGCAGCTTAAAATCTTTTCCAACGGCAGTTGTAATTATGATTACAACTGCCAAATTAATGATGTCTCTAGACTATTCAATTCTCTCAAGTCAGCATGTATTTTTTCGCACTGACCACCTATTGAATAAGTGCCTCATTCTAAAATAGCAGCATACTTTGCAGCATGTTCCAAATGAAAAAATTTATTAAAAGTCATCTCAGTTGACTTCTGCACGAGTTAAGCCAATTTCTCAATTAGAGCAATCATTGATCTGACTTCACCTGTTTGGGAAACTGTACTTGCACAAATAAACCACCCAGAGTTTGACTCTGACCAAACTGAATTTTCCCACCTAAATGTTCCGCTGCCTTTTGCACAATCGAAAGACCTAAACCACTTCCCATCTCTAAGTGATGATGAATGCGATAAAAGCGTTTCATAATCTGTTCATATAAAGCAGGGTCAATGCCAGGCCCACTGTCTTCGACCTGAATAATGGCATCATTGCCTTGTGAAAAAATCGAGACATTAATCACGCCATTTTTAGGCGTGTATTTAATCGCATTATCAATCAAATTATAAATGATTGAGCGTGCAGCAGACTCTAAACCATTCACCAATACTTGCTCTTGGCGCTCCATACCCAAATCAATCTCTTTATGCAAAGCCACATGAATCAATTGTTCTACACAGTTTACTGCCACTTGGTTTAAGTAAAATGGCTGTTGCTGCGTGGTATGTAAGCTACTCGCATCTTGCTTGGCTAAATCAAGTAACTGGCTAATTAAATGCTGAATACGAATTAAACCTTGGCTCAAATTTTCCAATGCCGTGTTTTCTGGAAATTCACGCAATAAAATCTGCATCTGTAAATTCAGCGCGGTAATTGGTGTTCTTAACTCATGTGCTGCATCTGCAATGAACTGACGCTGCTCTTGTTGTGCCGACTCAATCCGTTCAAATAAATAATTCATCTCTTGAATGGTGGGAATTAACTCAACAGGATAACGATTCAATTTAATCGGATTTAATTCATCTAGATCACGGCGGGCAATTTCTTGTCTAAACTCATCCATGGGTCTTAGACTGCGTAAAATCACCCAGCCCAAACCCCATAAAATAAACGGGATCATCACCAGATATGGCACAAACATACTGGTGGCTAGTTCTAACGCTAAATGGCTTCTTGCAGAAAAAGGCTGGCTGACCTGAATTTGATAATGTTCTGTTGGTAATACATACATGCGCCACACCCCTTGCGTGGTGGAGCGGTCATAAAAACCTGCCTGATCTACATTATGTAATAACAAATTAAATTGATGTTGAGGATGTTCCTGTTTTTCCCAGACATCAATAAACAAGTCTTCTTCATGATAGCGTTTATGAATATCAAAATGGCTTGTGATTGGCGTGGGATCATGAGCAGCTACACGTTCCGCAAGGTTCTTCATTTGGGCATCAAGAATTTCATCCAGTTCACCCAATGAAATCCAGTAGGCCGTTGCAATTAACACACCTCCCAACAGCAAACTAAACCCCGAAACAAAAATCAGTAATCTTTTCTTTAAAGATGTTTGTGTTGGCATTGCGTGCAATTGCTGCATAAAACCCCTAATCCAATTTACCTAAGCGATAACCCATACCACGAATGGTGCGGATAAAATCTTTACCCAACTTTGCACGCAAGTGATGAACATAAACTTCAATTGTATTGCTATTTACTTCGCTATCGAAGTCGTACAGCTTATCTTCTAAATTGGCTTTGGAAAAAATCTTATTCGGATAACTGACCAATGGCACCAGAATTGCCCATTCACGATTAGAAAGTTCCAACTCATGCCCATGCAATAAAGCGATATGTTGTTCAACATCTAACACCAAATCACCGTAACGCAGCATCAATGTTTCACTTGAGGGTGCTTCTTGGGTAGTGCGACGCAATAAAGCTTGAATACGTGCTAAAAGCTCTACAAACTCATAAGGCTTGACCAGATAATCATCTGCACCCTGATTCAAACCATCGACACGATTCTGCACCTGATCACGTGCAGAAATAATCAGTACGGGTAAACGCGGAAAACTTTGCCGAATTTTTGCCAATACCTGCATGCCATCCATCATGGGTAAGCCCAAATCTAATAGCACCACATCAAAACTCTGCTGTTGTAGAAGCTTTAACGCATCAAGCCCATTGTTTACCCACTCCACCTGAAAATCATGCAATTGCAACAAAGTCTTGCTGGATTCTGCAATCATGAAGTCATCTTCGATGATTAAGATTGTGGTCATTCTGCTTATCCTGATTTATGCCTTTCCATCTGCATTGGTTTGACATTGTTTTAACATATCATTTTTATCATCAATCACTTGAGTTTTAATTTCAAGCAGTGACAATAAGGTCGGAAATAAATTATCCTGACTACGAACAGCTTGTTTTTGCTGCTGTAAACAGTTCACTTGAGATGTATTACCTTGTTGCCAAGCTGGCGAAAACCACATCATCATCGGCACGTGAGTTTGCTGAATTGGTGCGATAGCATACGGTGCTCCATGCAAGTACATGCCACTTTCACCTGTCGATTCACCATGATCCGATAAATACCAAAATCCAGTTTGATAATTTGGCACATCTTTGATGGTCTGAATGACCTGATTTAAAACATGATCTGTATACACAATTGAGTTGTCATAACTATTCAGCAATTCATCTCGGCTACAACCTTGAATGGCATTGGTTGAACACATTGGCTTAAAGGGTTGGAACTGCTCCGTAGAACGTTTGTAATAAGCTGGACCATGACTTCCCATTTGATGCAACACAATGAGTTGTGGTGTCTTATCTTGAGCTGGAATGCTCGCCAAATATGACTTCAAGCTATCCACTAAGACCTCATCCATGCACTCACCTTCAGCATCACACCATTTTTGTTTTAATGCTGCTGGAATTTCAAACTTATGCACGCGATCACAAGTCCCTTTACAGCCCGAGTTATTATCAATCCATGTCACTTTATAGCCTGCGCGTTGTGCAATATCGAGTAAACCTTCTCGATGACCTGCCAACTGTTCATCATAATCTTCACGTGGCATACCTGAGAACATACATGGCACCGATACTGCGGTCGCTGTCCCGCAAGAACTTACTTGGCTAAAGTTAATAACATTTTGTTTAGACAATTCTGGATTGGTATTCTTCGCATAACCATTTAAAGAAAAACTCTCTGCGCGAGCTGTTTCACCCACCACCAAAACCATGAGTTTAGGCATTGCTTCTGCACTAGTATTCACCACTCGGTGAGCATCAGTCCCATAGGTCACTAGGGGTAAATTTTCTTTAGGCTTCTGTTTACGGTAATACGATAAAGTCGAAGCAATAGTATTTTGTGGTGAAATCATGCCCTTTAAATCACGATGTTCACGGAAAATCGCAGCAAAATCGACATAGAATACAAACAGCAACCCACCGATAACTGCCAACGAACCCACAACATGCAAGCTCTTGCTCAAGAGTTGTTTAGATAGAGATTTGTTTTCAATCCGAATCAGTGCAATCAACACCATTGGCAGCACGACCATAAACATGCTCCACACCACAAACTGCATGGAAAATAAATCCAAGGCCTCTTTGCTGTCAGTTTGCATCATGTTTTGGACTTGCCCAGGTGAAATAACAACACCCAAACTATTCACAAAATAAGCTGTTAATCCGCCTACAAAAACTAAAAAAAATGCCAAAATTTTAGCATTCCATTTCCACTGGCATAACTGCAATATCAGGTTATAGAGCGCGACCACAACCAAGGCCGTTGCAGATAAAAATGCATAGGCTTTAAAACCTTGATAAGGCGTGAGTAATTGAATTTGCTTATAAAATGCAAAATTCAGAGCAACACCTAACCAAAGTGCAAGTAACAAATTAAATTGATGTAAAGCCAGCGGAGGAAAAAACTGTTTCAGACGTTCGAGGCGAGACAAATTCATTTTGGGTGGTTCGATGATCAATATTTTTTATTAATTTATGATTTGAAACTTAAAGCTGACTTAAAATAAAAAAAGGACGCTACTTTTGCACCGTCCTTTTGAATGATTTTTTTAAATTAGAATTTGAATTCTAAGCCAGTACCGACAACTGGTTGTTTGGTTTCAAGATCACCACGTTCAAGCGTTAAGTAACCACCATAGCCGTAAGCTTTCACTTGTTTGCTAAATGCATAATCTACACCAGCGATAATTTGGTCCGCATCGTAGTCATCTGAGTTGTCTTTAAAGCTAGTCGTGTTCGCGCTGTACTGTGCTTTGATGGTCCAAGCTTTTGCAGATGGGATGTTATATTCCGCACCCACTAACCAGCCTTGCGAATCATCAATATTTGCTGCTGCAGCTTCATTGCCATTTGCAGCTTCAACTTCAGACGTTTGATAAAGTGCTTTTAAAGCCAAACTGTTGTCGAGCACATTTAAACGACCAATGGCACGTAAAGTATTTGCTGCTGCAAAAGCTGTACCCGCAACACCGGCCGTTACTTCTGGTACAGATGCATTGGTAATACCACGACCTGCAAATGTCGTTGGAACCGCTTTATCATATGCTACACCCGCCACAAAAACTGGGCTATCATAGACCAAAGATGCAGACCAAGTATCGCCTAAACCACGACCAGCCGATTTAGAAGCACCATTGCCTTTTGCAATACCGCTGTCTTCGCCAGTCGCAAGTAATGCATTTAATTTGATTGCACCTGTAGGTAATGTCAGCGCTGGAGATTCATATACCACAACATTCGCAAGACGTACTTCACCTGTCATGATGCCTGTGACGTCCGCTTTGTTATTTACATAGTTATTGAACGTATCGACAACACTTGAAAGCTGTTTCAATGGAGTATCATGCGTACCTACTTTCACAGTCCCTAATTTTGCATCTTTTAAACCGACATAACGGTTACGTGCAGACCAATCTGTCCCTTCGCCATCTGCGTTAAATGCCCACTCAGCTAAATACACCGCACTTAAACGGTCATTTAATTTTTCATCACCTTTGACACCAAGGTAAGAACTGTTTGAACTGACTTCGACTACATCTCTATCTGGAGTACCTGAAGCATTATCTTCTGGTAAATAGTCCACACTCGCATCAATCTCACCATAAAACGTTGGTGCCGCAAAAGTTGAACCCGCTAACAAACTTAAAGCAATCGCTGCTGCAATTTTGGTTTTCATTAAATCATTTCCCTGGTGTTAATTTTGTTACAAATATTACATTGCAGTGACATATTACAAAAGGATTAAATTTTTATTTATATATATGTTTTAATACTTTAGGCTAACAACAAACAAACAACTGAATTGTAAGATTATTTTTCATGTTTCACCCATCGGAAAATTGTAACAAGGCAGAAAATTGCGATAAAAACGATCAAAAATAGATAATTTGCATAGCCTAAAGCATCAGCAACCACGCCACTGACGCTGTATAAAATTCCGCTCACCGTTGCCATAACTGCAACCTGAAAAGTGAAATCTGTGGCTGCATACTCAGCACGGCTATATTGCATCACGATCGTTAGCATCACCACTAACAATAACGCAGCAATCAAATCCTCAGCAGCATTAATGACATAAATCAGGATAGGCGCTACAGCCTGTTGCTGTTCATATTGATAAGCTAACCAAGCATAGGCCGCTAAGGACATAATTTTAAGCCAAGAAAAAAACCATAATGCTTGAGCGCGGCACATCGTTCTGAGTAACATCCCTGCCAAACCAGCCCCGCATAAAGCTGCTATTGCACCCAACATGGTCACATACAAACCTATTTGGCTAAAACTTAAGCCCAAGTCAACCATTAATGGCTTAAGTAAGGGGCCAGTAAGCCCATCTGCGACTTTAAACGTCAATAACACCCAGAGCCAACGCCATAACACAGGGCTGCTTCGGTAATAGACGACATAATCGGTAATGGCTTTCCATTTTTGCTGTCTTGTGCTTGAAGTCGGATGCTGAACCCGATTATGTGAACGTTCCTGATACAGCCAAATAGGCAAGGTATTCAGTAAGACCAATCCCGCCAACAGCAAAAACGTCGTCTGCCATTCAAACCCATCTAGCATCCAAAGCATGGCTCCGCCACCGACAATAAACCCCAAACGAGAACCGATCACTTGAAAGGTATTGCCCCAATGTTGCTGTTCAGATTTTAAAATGCGAACCGCCAGACCATCGGTTGCAACATCTTGTGTAGCACCTAAAACATTTAAACTCATTAAGACAATAAAAAATAAAAATAAATACTGAGGTTGATCTAATGCATGAATGGGTAAAAATGACAGTGCGATCAATGCAATGATCGTAAGCAACTGTGTCGGAATAATCCAACTACGATAATGCCCCTGCTGACGATTTCCGAAACGATCTACCCACGGCGCCCAAAGGATTTTGATTGACCATGGCAACATCAATAGACCAAAACCACCAATATGCGCCAATGACACGCCTTCTGCACGTAAAATGACAGGCAGTGCATGAGTCATAAATCCCACAGGTAAACCTTGCGCCCAATACAAAGAGAACAGCAAAAGATAAACATTCTGTGCAATAGGCATAAGCCGTAATCCTACGATGGGTTCCTGATGCAATGCAGTGAGCATTTTTGCACATCGAAGCTTACATTTTGCCAATGAAGCCCTAATTTCGAAAGCGTAATATCAAGAAAAACCAAGAATATTTATCAGGATGACAAGCTCATGTCAGCTTCATATTTTCCTGTGCTCCCGCCCCATGTGCCCGCACGAGGCACAGCATTGAGCAAGCGATTTTTCCAACAGCTTTTTCTGGCGCAAGGCTGGTCTTTTTCTGGTGAATTTCCTGACTTGCCTAAAGCAGTCGCCATTATTTCACCGCACACCTCTAATATTGATGCTTGGCATGGCTTTACTGCACTCTTAGGCTTAGGCATTCAAATTACCGTATTTGGTAAACATACGTTATTTAAAACACCGCTCAAACCGCTGTTAAAATGGATTGGCGTGATTCCTGTTAATCGTACTTCTCCACACGGTTTGACTAAGCAAATTGTTCAAATCATTCAAGCAAAAGAGCAGATTTGGGTGGGTATGGCACCCGAAGGTACACGAAAAAGTGCCACCAGCATCAAAAGTGGTTTTTATCGTATCGCGGTTGCTGCGAATATTCCAATTGTCATGTTTGCCTTTGATTATGATCAGAAAATGATTCGTTGTTTAGGTGTCTTTTATCCGAGTGGTGACTTTCATCAAGATTTACCCAAAATTTTAGCCTGTTATGCAGGGCAATTTTCTGCCAAAAATCCTGAATGGCTGGCAAAACCGTTACAAACTTTCGTCAAAAAGTGACTGGTAATATGTGTTAAAATTTGATCTGATGTGCGCAACTTTTATCCTGTTTAGAGTGCAATGACTCAGCTACGCTTTTTTCAATATGGCTTAATTGGCTTACTTGGTTTTACCCTCGCAGGTTGTGATAAAACCGCAACCAAACCACCTGTAACCACCCAGATCAAAGCTCGCGAACCTGTAATTGCGATTGCTCTCGGTGGAGGTGGTGCCAAAGGTTTTGCCCATATTGGCGTGCTCAAAGTTTTAGAGTCACATGGCATTAAACCCAAAATTGTCACAGGCACCAGTGCAGGTAGCTTTGTCGGCAGCATCTATGCCAGTGGCAAAAGTCCCTATCAATTGCAACAGCTCGCCCTGCAATTGCAAGAGTCAGACCTACGTGATTTAACCTTAAATAGTCAAGGCATCGTATTGGGGCAAAAATTACAGAACTACGTCAATAAAAATGTAAGTAATCAGCCTATTGAAAAATTCCCAATACGCTTTGCAGCGGTTGCAACACGCTTAGACAATGGTAAAAAGGCAGACTTTATTTCCGGCAATGCGGGTCAAGCTGTGCGCGCCTCGTGCAGTATTCCGAATGTCTTTGTTCCTACAACCATTCGTGGCAGCAAATATGTTGATGGTGGCTTGGTCAGTCCTATTCCTGTAACTACAGCAAAAGCCATGGGTGCAGATATTGTCATTGCGGTCGATATTTCTGCCCGCCCTGTCGGCAATAAACCGCTCAATATGTGGGGCTTACTCGATCAAACGATTAACATTATGGGACAGCAAAGTATTAATACCGAGCTGAATCAGGCCAATATTGTGATTCAACCCAAAGTTGGTCATGTTGGTACTTTAGACTTGAAAGCCAGCAATGCATCCATCCTTGAAGGTGAAAAAGCGGCACAACTCAAAATTAAAGCCATTGAAACGGCTATTAGTAACTTTAAAAAGTCACCCGCAGCATTTAAACCTGCACCAAAAGCAAAATTTTAAATAATTACTTTTTTAATATTCATCATCTTAGACATCTGTTACAGTGAATAGTGATGCCTTTGTAAGCACTATTCACTAGCACAATACACGAGTAGATGTATGGAATTTGTTTTTGAACCGTGGCACTGGTTTGTCCTCGGTGTTTTATTAATGCTGTCTGAATTAGCCCTGCCTGCTTTTGCAGCATTATGGTTTGGAATTAGCGCAATTTTGGTGGGTACTTTATTGTGGCTTTTTCCTGCGCTCAACTCAACGGCCCAATTGGTGCTGTGGATGATTCTGTCCATTCTTTGTACCGTCGCATGGTTTAAATTCATCAAACCGCTTTCCATTGATAAAACCAAAGCTGGACTTTCACGTGAAGCCACCCTTGGTCAAGTTGGGATGGTGATTCAAGTGAATATGGAACATGAACAAATCCGCGTACGATTTCCAATGCCTGTTTTAGGTTCAGATGAATGGAACTGCCGCACTCTCGCTAACGTCAATGTAGGCGATCGAGTACGTGTGGTCGATATTTTGGGGAATGATCTTGTGGTACAACCACATCGTCCAAATCATGACAATCAATAAAAGCGAGTAAAACTATGTCAGCGGGATCTATTATTGTTATTGCGTTGTTGGCCTTTGTCGGCATCACAATTTTTAAGGGGGTTCGTATTGTTCCCCAAGGCTACAAATGGATTGTACAACGTCTAGGTAAATACCATACGACCTTAGGTCCTGGTCTTAACTTTGTTATTCCATATGTAGATGAAGTGGCTTACAAAGTCACCACCAAAGATATTGTGCTGGATATTCCATCACAAGAAGTCATTACCCGTGATAATGCGGTTATTCTGATGAATGCGGTCGCATACATTAACTTAACTACCCCTGAAAAAGCAGTCTACGGGATTGAAAATTACACGTGGGCAATTCAAAACTTGGTACAGACCTCACTTCGTTCAATTGTCGGGGAAATGGATTTAGATGATGCGCTGTCCTCACGTGACCATATTAAAGCCAAACTCAAAGCAGCCATTTCTGATGACATTGCAGATTGGGGCATTACTTTAAAAACTGTCGAGATCCAAGACATTCAGCCTTCACAAACCATGCAATCTGCCATGGAAGCACAGGCTGCTGCTGAGCGTCAACGTCGTGCAACTGTTACCAAAGCCGATGGTGAAAAACAAGCCGCTATTTTAGAAGCCGATGGACGTCTTGAAGCTTCGCGCCGCGATGCGGAAGCACAAGTCGTTTTGGCCGAAGCTTCACAGCGTGCGATTGAAATGGTCAGTTCAGCCGTGGGGGATAAAGAAATTCCTGTTGCTTATCTGTTAGGTGAGCAGTATGTGAAAGCCATGCAAGACATGGCAAAATCGAATAATGCCAAAACAGTAGTTTTACCTGCGGATATCCTCAATACCATTCGTGGTGTCATGGGTCGTAACAATTAATCTGACAGATGATATCCCTTTGCATTTCAAAAAAATAGGCAGTTTATGACTGCCTATTCTTTTTTTTAGAACTCAAAAAACAGAAAACTTTGTGAATTTATGTTTAAATCCCGCGCTTATTTTTAGGATATTGTTTTCTTTTTGTAAATTTTTCAACAAAAAGCGAAATTCCTGTTTGTGATTCAACTCCCAAGGATAAGCGTATGAGTTCACTGAATCCGACCTTAATCACTTTTTTCTTTTATATCATTGCCATGGTTTTTATTGGCTTGATGGCTTACCGTGCAACCACCAATTTTGATGACTACATCTTGGGTGGTCGTAGTTTAGGAAGTTTTGTGACTGCACTTTCAGCGGGTGCATCCGACATGAGCGGATGGTTACTCATGGGCTTACCTGGTGCAATTTACTTATCAGGTTTATCTGAAATGTGGATTGCTATTGGTTTAATTATTTGCGCTTGGCTCAACTGGCTATTGGTCGCAGGACGTTTACGTGTGCATACCGAAGTGCAATACAATGCATTAACCCTCCCCGACTATTTTTCCAATCGTTTTAATGACCATAAAAAAGTCCTGCGTATTGTCTCTGCCTGTGTCATTCTGATTTTCTTCGCAATTTACTGTGCTTCTGGCATGGTGGCTGGCGCACGATTATTTGAAAACATGTTTGGCATGTCTTATACGACAGCCCTTTGGATCAGTGCCATTGCAACGATCAGTTATGTATTTATTGGTGGTTTCCTTGCTGTAAGCTGGACAGATACCATTCAAGCAACTTTAATGATTTTTGCCCTCGTGCTCACGCCTATTGTTGCCGTACTCAGCTTTACCGACACACAACAACTGACCATAGCGCTTGAAGCTGCACGTCCACAAGCCATGAACCTGTTCGGTGACTTGAGTATGGTCGCCATCATTTCATTAATGGCTTGGGGTCTAGGCTACTTTGGTCAGCCGCACATTCTAGTACGCTTTATGGCAGCAGACTCTGTGAAATCAATCCCAAATGCTCGCCGTATTGGTATGGCATGGATGATCTTCTGTTTAGGTGGTGCTGTCGCTGCGGGATTCTTCGGTATTGCTTTCTTCCAGCAACATCCAGAATATGCTGCTGTCGTCAGTGCCAACCCTGAAACCGTATTTATGGAGTTAACTAAAGTTTTATTTAATCCATGGATTGCAGGGATTGTGCTTGCTGCAATTTTAGCGGCAGTCATGAGCACCTTAAGCTGCCAATTATTGGTGTGTTCAAGTACCTTAACTGAAGACTTTTATAAAGCCTTTCTACGTAAAAATGCGTCGCAAAAAGAATTGGTTTGGGTTGGTCGCCTCATGGTGCTATTGGTCTCTGTGCTTGCCATTTGGATGGCTGGTAATCCTGATGCCAAAGTATTAGGACTGGTTGCTTATGCTTGGGCTGGCTTTGGTGCCGCATTTGGTCCGCTGATTATCTTGTCTTTATTTTGGAAACGCATGACCTTAACGGGTGCACTGGCAGGTATGCTTACAGGCGCAGTTATGGTGATTGTCTGGAAGAATGCCTTTGCTGCAACAGGTATTTATGAAATTATTCCGGGTTTCATCTGTGCAACAATCGCGATTATTGTGGTCAGTCTATTCAGCAAAGTGCCTGAACAAGACATCACTGATCGTTTTAAACAAGCTGATGAACTTTATAAAGCATCTAAATAATTGCTGTAAAAAAAACGCTATATACTCAAAGATATAGCGTTTTTACATTTCCAATATCGTTAAAACTGACGAGCTAATAAAAATTGAGAAATTTGTTCTAATTCTTGCGCTTGCCCTTCAAAAAACTGTAAAGCGGCAAAAGCTTGGTCATGTAAATTTTGCGCATAAGCTTTGGCTGGTTCTAAACCCATTAATGCAGGATAGGTCGATTTTTCAACTTGTTCATCTTTGCCTGCGGTCTTACCAAGTTGTTCTGTATTGGCAATAATATCTAAGATGTCATCTTGGACTTGAAAAGCCAGACCAATATTTTGCCCATACTGACGTAATTGCGGAATTGCAGGATCCGTGCCCTGAAAAATCGTTACCGCAGCCATCATAATTGCCGCAGTAATTAAAGCACCCGTTTTATTCCGATGAATCGTTTCTAAAGCCTGCTGATCAATTTGCTTACCTTCAGCCTGTAAATCTAGCACCTGCCCACAGACCATTTTTGAAGAAGCGGTCGCCAGAATTTGCATTTGCTTAAGCACGATAGATGAATCAACCGCTTCACCTTGGTCAAATAAGCGACTACCCAAAACTTCAAATGCCATAGATTGTAAAATATCACCGGCTAAAAGCGCAGTATCTTCCCCATAAGCGACATGACAGGTGGGTTGACCACGACGTAACTGGTCATTGTCCATGCAAGGTAAATCATCATGTGCCAAGGAATAGCAATGAATAAGCTCTATAGCAACGGCTGCTCGGCGCACTGCCGCCCTATTTTGATTTGGACGAATTGCTGCTGTGGCATAACATAAGGCTGGACGTACTCGTTTTCCGCCCAACATCACCGCATGATGCACTGCACTTTTTAAAGGCTCAGGTAAAGAAAAAGCCTGTAATGCGGCAAGAAGATCTTGCTGAATCTGCTGTTGCGCTTGATGCAACGTATTATTTTGTACGTCAGTTAAAGATGACACATTTGCCTCGAGTATTTTTGCTATACAGCGCCACAAAGATGCTGCATGACCATCAAAGTTCGGATTGCTCGTGATTGTACGCTAAATGCGAAGCCTGCCATACACCTTGATCTAGATTTGATGAAAGTTAATTTTATAAAGCGCAATGCTATAAGCTATATACTTCATTTAAGCCAATCAACTTAACGTATGCTTTACATAAGACCATGTGTTTCTACACAGCAGATTGAATCCTCTCGCTTATAAACAAGACTCGCCTTCCTGACATCGCCGCTGTTTTAGATAGGAATAACATTCGGTATGGTTACTATAATACACACTGTTTTTAAGCCCTTTTTTAGCACAATACAAGGCTTGATTGGCCAGTTCATAGAATGACTGAGCAAACATAAATTCCCGAGTACTCACCACCCCAACTGAAATCGACAATTCATGCAAAATTTGACCTTGGAAATGCTGCCCTAAAATCTCAACTGCACTTCGATAAACTTCTGCCTGCTTACAACCTTGCTGTAAGGAAAAGTTCGGCAACAAAATCGCAAACTCTTCTCCGCCAATACGATAAATATACTGTGAAACTTCAATCGGGCTTACATTGAATAAGGTTCGTGCCAAAGCTTTGAGCACATTATCTCCCAAACTCAGCCCATAAAGATCATTAATGTGTTTAAAGTTATCGACATCAATCAGCAATAAGGTCAGTTCGGATATTGCATGCTGTGTCAAAGCGTGCAAATAATGCTTTAATTTCAAATCAAAGGTACGACGATTCGCCAAACCAGTTAAATGGTCCTTTTCACTGATATGCCTAAGTTCCAAATGACTTGCCTCAAACTGGATTTGCTTGTGCATTAAATTGGAAATATCTGAACTACATAATAAAATGGATTGAACTTCACCATTTACACTATAATTCGGCTTCAACATGACCCAATAATATCGACCAAATATCTGATATTCAAAAGGTTCGACTGAAAGTCCTTGTCTAAAATGCAGCACATTTTGGCTAAACATCTGGAAGCATTCTTCAGAGAATTGTGCGAGATTTTGTAAATACATCTGCTCAACCGAAACATTAAAGCCACTCGCAAAAAACTGATTGGCAAACAAAATATCTCCTGTAGGAGAGAGTAATGCGGTTGCCAAAGGCAAAGAATTTAATACTTCATGGGTATCAATATTGAGGTTATTTTGAATAGAATGTGCATTCATAGTACATACATTTTTTAGGTTAAAGCTACGCGAAATGTTATCAAAAATTGTTTTTCAACCTTCAAATATAAAACGAATAGCTTATAAAAATAATATATATATGAATTTATGAATTACTTATTCATATTGAAGAAATAACCAATAAAAAAGCCCCTATCAATTAGATAAGAGCTTTAACAAGATGCTAAAAATAACTTATTTTAAACAATCCTCAGGCACACGCACCCAACCTTCCATTAATACACGCGCACTGCGACTCATAATGGCTTTTTTCACTTGCCACTGTCCATTTTCCAACACTGCTTGTGCACCAACACGTAACGTGCCTGAAGGATGCCCAAAACGAACGGCTTCACGTTCACCACCACCCGCAGCCAAATTCACCAATGTTCCTGGAATGGCAGCCGCTGTACCAATGGCAACAGCCGCCGTTCCCATCATGGCATGATGCAGTTTACCCATCGATAATGCGCGAACCAGTAAATCGCTATCCGCTTCGGTAATCGCTTTACCACTTGAAGACACATAGGCTTTCGGTTTGGAAACAAAGGCTATTTTTGGGGTATGTTGACGTGTCGCCGCTTCTGAAATGTCATGAATCAATCCCATTTGTTTGGCACCATAAGCACGAATGGTTTCAAAACGCTTTAATGCCGCAGCATCACCATTAATGGCCTCTTGTAACTCTGTACCGATATAACCAATGTCTTCTGCATTTAAGAAAATGGTCGGAATACCCGCATTAATAAAAGTCGCAGGAAAAGAGCCTATCTCAGGTACGTCCAAGGTATCCACGACATTTCCAGTTGGGAACATAGCACCGCCATCTTCACCATCATCCGCAGGGTCTAAAAATTCAATTTGGACTTCTGCCGCGGGGAACGTCACGCCATCGAGTTCAAAATCACCCGTTTCTTGAACTTGTCCGTTGGTGATAGGTACATAGGCAATAATGGTTTTTTGAATATTGACCTGCCAGATTCGTACTGTACAAATGCCGTTTTCAGGAATTCGCGCTGCATCCACCAATCCATTTGAAATGGCAAATGAACCGACAGCAGCGGTTAAATTACCGCAGTTTCCACTCCAATCCACAAAAGGCTGGTCGATAGATACTTGTCCAAACAAATAATCGACATCATGCTCGGCTTGTATGCTTTTCGCTAAAATGACAGTTTTACTGGTGCTTGATGTTGCTCCACCCATCCCGTCAATTTGTTTTGTATATGGATCTGGACTACCAATGACGCGCAGTAAAATTTGATCACGAATTTTACCTGCCACCTGTGCAGCTTCTGGTAAATCATCGCGCTTGAAAAATACACCCTTACTGGTACCGCCACGCATATAAGTCGCTGGAATTTTAATTTGAGGAGCAAAAATCATTGTGCTTCTATCCTTCCTGATTCATTTTTTTAACGAATTACTTCATTTAAGCCTTATCCATCATACTGCTTTTTATGAAAAAAATTTGTCTTGCAGGACTTAAGTATAAAAAACCAACGTTTGATCATTTTTTTTACAACATGCAGAACGATAGAGTCATTTTTTTAATAAATCTAAACAATTGATTCATCATTCAATTTTATAGGTTAAAAAAGAAATACGCATAGCGAAATGATTTGACCGATCGTTCATCTACTAGGCTAAGTGTAATCAATCCTTTACAATCCATATACATTCATTGTCGGGCTGAGAACTTTGAACAATAACTCTTCACAACTTCAGCGTGGCTTAAAGAACCGTCACATCCAACTTATCGCCATGGGTGGCGCAATTGGTACAGGCTTATTCTTAGGTTCCGCACAGGTTATCCAATCTGCAGGTCCATCCATCATTTTAGGTTATGCCATTGGTGGTTTAATTGCATTTTTAATTATGCGTCAGTTGGGGGAAATGATTGTCCATGAACCTGTTGCCGGTTCATTTAGTCATTTTGCTTATCAATACTGGGGCAAATTCCCTGGCTTCCTGGCTGGTTGGAATTACTGGATTCTATATATTTTAGTGGCGATGACTGAACTTACCGCAGTCGCTAAATATATTAATTACTGGTGGCCTTTTATCCCTGCATGGGCTTCGGTACTGTTCTTCTTCGTTGTCATTACCCTCATTAACTTGGGTAATGTAAAGTTCTATGGAGAGTCGGAATTCTGGTTAGCAATTATTAAAGTTGCTGCGGTAATTTCTATGATCGTATTCGGTTTATATTTATTATTTACCGCAGACGCAAACTCAACTGCTTCATTTAGCAACCTTTGGGCACACGGTGGATTCTTCCCGAATGGCTTTGAAGGTCTATTCTATATGTTGGCTTTCCTGATGTTCGCCTTTGGGGGAATTGAACTGATTGGGATGGCAGCGGCAGAAGCTAAAGATCCTGAAAAGACTATTCCTAAAGCCATCAATCAAGTTGTGTTCCGTATCCTGATTTTCTATGTGGGTTCGTTAACCATTCTGTTGTCTTTAGTGCCTTGGAACCAACTAGATTTGGGCGGTTTAGATAAAAGTCCATTTGTGATGATCTTTAGTCAATTAGGCATAGGTTGGGCAGCACATTTACTGAATTTCATTATTTTAACCGCTGCTTTATCTGTATATAACAGTGGTATGTACGCCAATAGCCGTATGTTGTTTGGTTTAGCAGAACAAGGAAATGCGCCAAAAGTTTTCTTGAAAGTGAACAAACAAGGGGTGCCAATTCCAGCGGTCTTGTTCTCGGCATTGCTTATTTTCGGTTGCGTATTATTAAACTACTTTGTACCTGAAGATGCGCTTGGTCATTTAATGTATATCGTTGTGGGTGCATTGGTATTGAACTGGGCAATGATTAGTTTGACACATTTAAAATTCCGTCAAGCCATGAAAGCCACATCCACTCAAACTAAATTCCCTGCACTTTGGTCACCAGTAAGCAACTATTTAGTCCTAATCTTTATTGCGACTGTGCTATACATTATGTGGACACAAGGCTTTAAAGAGTCTGTATTGATGATTCCAGTGTGGATTATCTTGATGCTGCTCTTCTTTAAAATGATCAAACCAACCAAAAACTAAGTAACTTCGGGTTGAATTAAAAAAAGTTATTGCTTCGGCAGTAACTTTTTTTTTGCTTTAAAATCATGTACATTATTTCCACTTTAGCGCCCTTAGCTTAACTGGATAGAGCAGTTGCCTCCTAAGCGACCGACGTGGGTTCGAGTCCCGCAGGGCGCACCATTTTACTGTTTATTTTAATCTACAATGTTCCAGACCAAATTAAAAAATACAATATATTCAACAATATAAATAAAAAAAGATCCAATATAGTCTAACAAAATCTCTTGTGGACTAATATTTTTTACAGTATAAGATACAGTATAAACCTTTATACGCAAAATCATGTACTGTAAAAATGCCAAAAATAGTTAAAAGCCTTACTGATAGTAAGATCAAAAGCCTTAAAGCTGATCCAAATAAGCACCAACGAATTTCAGATGGTTTAGGGCTTTATCTATTTATTCACAAAAATGGCTATAAATATTGGAAATTTGACTACAGTCGCCCATACACAAAAAAACGCAATACCATTAGTTTTGGTATCTATCCAACAACTAGCCTCGCAGAAGCTCGTATTAGAAGAGATGAAGCCCGTACCCTTCTCTCTCAAAATGTCGATCCGCATGTTGAAAAGGTTAGAATTGAGAATGAGATACTAAATGCGAATAATAATAATTTTCAAAATATTGCAAATGAATGGATGGCAAAACAAGACTTTGCTGAATCAACAATTAAAGGACAACAACGCCTATTAGAAGTAATTAATCAACATATTGGAAAAATCCCAGTCCATGAAATTAAAGCTATGGATATCCTTAAGGTTTGTCGGATTTACGAAAAAGAAGGAAAATTAGAAACTGCTAAAAAGGTTAAAGTGAAATGTAGTCAAGTTCTGCGCTATGCGGTTTCAACTGGATTATGTGATCGCGATGTTACTCAAGACTTAAAAGGTGCAATCTCCCCTCCTAAAGTGACACATATGGCAGCTTTAGTAGAACCCAAAGATTTTGCCATACTCTTACAAGACATTGATCACTATGAAGGTTCAGCAATCACACGTTATGCTTTGCGTATTGCTCCTTTAGTTTTTGTTCGCCCAGGCGAATTAAGACATGCTAAGTGGCAAGATATTGACCTTAAAAAAGGTTTATGGAGTTATACGCCTCCGAAAACAAAATCAAAAACAGGCGTTCAGCATATTGTCCCGCTATCAACTCAAGTCACACATTTACTGTCTGAACTTGCCCAAATCACAAAAGTTAAAAGTGAGTATGTATTTCCAGCAACGACTTCTAATTTAAAACCAATGTCAGAAAATACCATCAATCAGGCGTTACGTCGCTTAGGGTATACGAGTGAACAAACATGCGGTCATGGTTTCCGTGCTTCTGCACGTACAATATTAGAAGAGGTTTTAGAATTTCCGATTGAACTGATTGAGCAGCAACTTGCCCATCAGGTAAAAGATATGCATGGTCGTGCTTATAACAGAACCAAGCATTTAGAGAAGAGAAAAGTCATGATGCAGAGATGGGCGGATTATTGTGATGAATTGAAGGCTTTTTCATAAAGTGAGTAACCACCAATTAGCACAGTAACTGGAGGTTATTCAGCTATTCCTTTTTTTAAAGACTTAACTTCAATTTAAAGGTAAAATTACCACGAATGTTCTAATTGGATACCAATATTTGAACCATTGGATGTGTTATAGAAGCTACTATCTGGGTTAACCAAATCTCTCATCCGTTGTTCAGCCGCATTCCAAAATGCATATGTATAGTAAAGTCTCAGCTCTGGTCGATCATTATATCCATTCCCATGGAGAGTAAATGTTGGAGCAAATGTGATCTTCGTCAAATCACGTGTTTCATTACCTTGTTTGATCTGATCATAACCGATCTCACCAGTTAACTTGAAATGATCGCTTACTACATATGATGTTCGTGTACCGACAGATAACCACTTTGCATCATCTTGCTGTTCGTAATCATTAATTTGATAAAGGATCTGAGCTTGCCCATTAAGTACTTTATTAGGACTTTGCCAATCCAATACATCAAGCATACGGATAGCAGTATTATCACGACTTAGACTTACATCCCCAGTATAACCTAACCCTATCCCCGATCCTTCACCATATTGAAATGCAACAGTATTTTTACCATTAAGAACATTTGACGTAATATTCTGAATAGTGAAGGCCCAACCATCATTATCATGATCAATATAAGACACACCAAAATTCAATTTATTTTTTTCACTTAACTTGATATCACTCACTGTGAAATCATGTTTATTGATGTATTTTTCCTGAAACAAATCATCTTTTCTTGAAAAAACATAACTAAGGGCAAAATTATCGAGTTTATAGTGGTCTATCCCGAAACCAGTTCCGCTTTCATTCCAATAAAAGAAATCAGACATATTGATATCATTTCGATTGTAGTAGCGACGTCCAGCCCAAAAATTACCACCATTCAAGAATGAGACATTCGTCCAATCTAGATAAATCTGGTTCATCCGAGTGTATCCACTATCCCCACTAAATTTTAAAGATTTACCATAATCATTGTAGAATTGGACCATACCATTGATGTTAATTTTCGAATGATCAGAAAGCTCAGCTAACTCTTGTGATGCAAATACCTCACCATATTGCTCACATTCGTTGCCTAAACGGTATTTTGATGGAGTACCTGTCAGCTTAAAACACTCTTGCATGTCACCATGATCTGTACCCCCCATACCCGTACGGAAGTATCCATTTACTTCCACTGCAGATACAAATTGTGAAGACATAAGTAGTGCGGCACTATACATCCATAGCGTCTTTTTCATTTTAAAATTCCATTTTTTAGACAAAATTATCCAACTGACCTAAATAAATAGGTCAGCTGTAGTACACTCGTTAATTAAGAATTGACGAATTTAGTTAGGGCGAATCCCTTCAAATGCATTCTGTAATAAATGACGAATTGCATTTTTTTCGATAGGTTCTGGATTCCAGTACGGATTCGATAATGCAATCTCCGTTGCCTTATCTAGACCAGCTTCGGTTAAACCTAGCTCAGATAATGTAGTAGGTCCTTCTAACTCAGAAACGAGATCGAATAGTGCATTTGCAGCGGTACTTTCAGTTGCGCCTAATGCTCGTTTAATTCGCTCCATTGCCTCAGGTACTGCTTTTTCGTTGTACGCGATTGCATGAGGAAGGACGACAGTATGTGTTTGTGCATGTGGTAAGTTGAAGCTTCCACCCAACGTATGGCAAAGTTTATGATGAATAGCCATACCAACATTGCCTAAGACATATCCACACAACCAAGCACCATACAAACACAAGCTACGTGCTTCAATATCTTGATCATTTTTCTTAAGAAGTCTTAATCCATCAGCTAATGCACGAATCCCTTCTTCAGCTAGTAAAGACATAATAGGATTACCATTTTGGGCATACAAACCCTCAGCTGCATGAGCTATTGCATTTATCCCACTGGTGATGGACATATCAAGAGGTAAGCTTAAAGTTAGTTCAGGATCATAAATCACTGTTTTCGGCAGGACTCTTGGATCTTTACCTGTTTTCTTGATCCCATTTTCAGTGATTCCATATACAGGTGTCATTTCTGAACCTGCATAAGTTGTCGGGATAGCAAGTATTGGTAGATCATACTCAAGAGCAATTGCTTTACCTAAACCCGTAGTTGAACCTCCACCCACTGCAACTGCACAGTCGGCTCCCAATTCTCTCGCTACAGCCACTGCTTCTTTCGCTGTTTCTACTGGTACATGCATGACAGCCTTTGGAAAAACACCTACAGAAGAATTTCCGAGTAATTCTGATATTTTCTCAGCTAATCCAACTTGCTCTGGTGTGGATAGGATTAGTGCCTTTTTTGCACCTAAGGCCTCTATTTCAGCTTTTAAATTTTTGAGGGAACCTGCTCCAAAAATCACTCTGCTCTGAGGGATGTCATATATAAATTCATTTTTCATTTCAAATATCCTTATGGCAATGGCGTAGGCTGATAAGCATAGAAAAGCCATGTACTATTTTCTTTTCTCCAAATAGCTAATGACTTATTTTTTAGATTTTTTTGAATATTTCCGGCAACTAACTCTGAATGCATTTCACCAAAAACAAGTGCGACATCGCCAATAATTTGAATTTTAGAAATTGGGTGTTCAATCCATTTATAATCATAAAAACCACCAAATAACTTATCTAAATAAGACTCTTTAGAATCTGTAATTCCACTAGTATGGGTATAAGTCATTTCAGGATGAGCCAGTTTGGCAAAATCTTCATAGCGTCTTTCAACGATTGCATTGAACCGCTCATCTTCCAGATTTTTAATTAAAATATCGTCCATTTGATTAATAGCGCTCTATATAACTCAAGATACAATTAATCCTAACTTTAATAAAAAAAGTAAAAAACAACGATTTAGGAAATTATATTTTCATAAATGAAAGAATGTCTTTTTTCTATTTTATTCAATAAAAAACAATAGTTTAAAAAAAGAGAGTTTACCTCACAAGCAGAGCACTTATTTTTTAATGCTTATAGTTTTTATGATTTTATATACTTAAATAAAAAATTATAAGCCTTGGACCGTGCCAATGATAATAATTTGCAAAAACCCTTTATTAGTTCACTATGCAAATGAAGTGCTTCATTTCTAATTTTTTATAGTACTCAATTAACTGATGTGATAATGAATACAGTCTTTCATTTTAGTCAATTGAATAAGTTTTTTATTAAATTTTCCAACAGCCAGTAATTGGGTGAACTAATGGTATCAAATTTGCGCCATCTTGATTTTAATCTACTTAAAGCTATGGATATTCTACTGGAAGAATGCAGTGTCACACGTGCAGCAGATCGTCTCTTCATTACCCAACCAGCGATGAGTAGTATTTTGGCACGGTTACGTGAAAGTTTTGATGACCCTTTGTTTGTCCGTTCACAACGTGGAATTGTTCCAACTCCTCGGGCACTCGAACTTATTAATCCAATCAAGCAAGTTTTGGGGCAAATTGATCTACTTTTACAGCCATTGGACTTTAATCCTGCTACAGTTAATTTTACTGTGCGAATCGCTGCAACAGATTATGCCCAACAAGTCATATTAGTACCGTTATTGACTGCTCTTAAACGACAAGCACCAAATATAAAAATTGCCCTTTTACCATCTATAGACAATGAAACACAACGTTTAGAACATGGCGAAGTTGATTTAGCACTGTCTACTCCTGAACATATTACAAGTAATGAACTACACCATCTCCATCTGTTTAATGAATCTTATGTCAGCGTAATGAGATTAGGACACCCTGCCTTGCAATCCCCACTGACTTTAGACTCATTTTGCGAATTAGATCATGCCATAGTATCTTTTCAAGGCCGCTTTTCTGGCATCACCGATCAGCAATTACAGAAGCTTGATCGCCAACGAAACGTCTCCCTTTCAGTATCAAGTTTTCTCCTACTGCCCGAAGTTTTACAGAATAGTGATCTTGTGGCGACTGTGCCCAAGAGACTCGTATATAAACGTAAAGATTTAGCAATTGTTCAACCACCACTTGAAATTCCATCTTTCAGTAAAGTAGCTCTATGGCATGAACGCACAGAACATGACCCTCGATACCACTGGATACGTCAATTAATGGTAGAAAATTGTAAAAATGAAGACAAATTTTCTTCGAATGATGAGTGATTTAGTTATCTCATACAACACTAAAAGTCAGAACGAAACTGACTTTTAGTGTTGTATGAGTAGCCAATCTGGCTCTTTAATTTGTGCTTGCTTTCTGTGCTATAGAAATCAAGCCATCAAGCCAATTTTGGTGCCCATTAATCATTGGATTAGGTTTGGCTTTAGCAAGTTCTTTCGCAGGCTGACCATTTTGAGTCTCTTGGGTCAAAATACGTACCCTCCCACCATCTAAATCTTCAATAAGCCAAGCATGATGTACATCTAAACGTTCAGCTGTGCCGATTTCGCCTGCCCAACCATGCCATGCAATACGTGCAGGCTCTCCTTTTTGTGGTGAAACAAACTCCACAACTTTTGCATCTACAGGAAATCCAAAGGTTTTGAAGAAGAAGACCATATCGGCTTGTAATTGTTCTGCACCTTCAGGTAATTTCACATCTGAAGAGTTCTTATAGTAACTTGACCAAATATAAGCATTCACTAGAAAAGTCCATACTTCTTCTGTAGTTAAATCTTTCACAATCACTTCATTTGAACAAAAATTATCAGCAACACCTGGCAGGTAATCTGTTGGCCAGACAATAGAATTCATCATTTTCAGTCTCTCGTATATAAAACAGCTCATGCTGCAAATTGGATCATGAGACCATCATACGAACAATTTACATATAAAATAAATCTTATATATTTATACAACCCATAGATAATATTAATATCTAAGTAATATTATTCTGCTTTTCTTTCAAGAATTCTTAAGGTACATAATTAGTAAAAAACACTCCATATAATTATAAATATTTAATTAATAAAAATTTATTTATTTTGTTCTTTGATTAATGATAAATATTAAAAAGGACCCAAATATGGATCCTTTCTAATTCACTCCCTCTCGAGTAAAACTAGGTCACTACTCTTTGAATAATGACCGCAATTCCTTGACCAACCCCAATACACATTGAACATAGCGCATAGGTTCCACCGGTTTGTTCCAATTGGTTTAAAGCCGTGGTCACCAAACGTGCTCCTGAAGCACCCAATGGATGACCAATCGCAATCGCACCACCATTTGGATTCACTTGTGTCGTGTCATCCGCTAGACCTAAATCACGGGTCACAGCCAGTGCTTGTGCCGCAAAAGCTTCATTCAGTTCAATCACATCCATCTGCTCAATCGTGAGATTGACTTGTTTCAGTAGCTTCTTGATCGCAGGTGCAGGAGCAAAACCCATAATCCGTGGTTCAACTCCCACAGCCGTAGATGCAATAATCTTGGCACGTGGTTTTAGATTGTACTGTTCAATCGCTGCTTCTGAGGCGATGAGTACAGCAGCGGCACCGTCATTTATGCCTGACGCGTTTCCCGCTGTGACGGTGCCTTCTGCTGTGACGACTGGCTTAAGTTTAGCCAAACCTTCTAGTGTGGTCGATGCACGTGGATGTTCATCGGTATCGATCACAATCGGATCACCCTTACGCTGAGCAATGCTCACCGGAATGATCTCGTGTTTAAAAAAGCCTTGAGCTTGCGCGGCTGTTGTGCGCTTTTGACTCGTCAAGGCAAACTGGTCTTGATCTGCACGATCAATATTAAATTGTTGTGCCACGTTCTCTGCTGTCTGTGGCATGGTTTCTACACCATACATCGCTTTCAGCTTGGGATTGATAAAACGCCAGCCCATGGTGGTGTCTTCAATCTTCTGGCTACGCCCATAAGCACTTTCCGATTTGCCCATCACAAAAGGTGCACGAGACATACTTTCTACGCCACCCGCAATGATGAGGTTGGCTTCTTCAGCTTTAATGGCACGTGCGGCAATGGCAATCGCATCTAAAGATGAACCACATAAACGGTTGATGGTGGTTGCAGGTACTTCTACAGGTAAACCTGCCAATAATGCCGACATACGACCCACATTACGGTTGTCTTCACCAGCTTGGTTGGCACAGCCGTAAATCACATCATCGACCTGTGACCAATCCACAGTCGGGTTACGTTGCATCAAGGCTTGAATCGGCAATGCACCCAAGTCATCGGCACGAACTGGGGCAAGTCCACCCGCATAACGACCAAATGGAGTACGGATGGCATCAATGATATATGCGTCTTTCATGTTTCATCTTGTCCTTTCAATCCCCCTCTTGCGAAGCAGTGCTTCTCACCTTTACAAAGGGGGACTTTCTTAGGTTGTCTTCTTTATTTCTTCAATCCGTTCCGTGTAGCTCCTCCCTTTTTAAAAGGGAGGTCGGGAGGGATTTGAGGAGATTAATTATCCTTGTGTCGCATCCACTAATGGAGCACCCGTCATGGCCTGCAATTCAGTAAAGCTTAAACCGTCGACTTTCTCAATCACTTTTAAGCCTTCAGGTGTGACATCAATCACACATAGGTCGGTATAGATGCGATCGACACATTTCAAACCTGTAGCTGGATAAGTCAGCTCAGCCACAATCTTAGGTTCACCTTGCTTAGTGACATGATCTGTCGTGATAAACACTTTCTTGGCACCCACGGCTAAATCCATAGCACCACCCACTGCAGGAATCGCATCGGGTGCACCAGTATGCCAGTTGGCCAAATCACCATTGGCTGCAATCTGGAACGCACCGAGTACGGCAATATCCAAATGCCCACCACGCATCATGGCAAAAGAGTCACCATGGTGGAAAAAGGCACCGCCTTGCAGCATGGTCACGTATTCTTTACCCGCATTGATCAACTCAGGATCTTCTTCACCAGCTGCTGGTGGTGGACCAAAGGCCAATAAGCCATTTTCAGAATGCAGGAAAACATCTTTGTCACTTGGGAGATAACTGGCAATCTTGGTCGGTAAGCCAATGCCTAAATTGACATAAGCCCCATCCGGAATATCTTGTGCGACACGTTCGGCAATCTGGTTGCGGCTGAGTTTTTGATAGCTCATGAAAGTCTCCTACTTACACAGCAACAGGTTCAGGTTGTACCTGCACCACATGTTGAACGAAGATACCTGGGGTGATGATGTGTTCAGGGTCAAGCGCACCCAGTTCCACCACTTCAGAAACTTGAGCAATGGTCACGTTTGCGGCCATCGCCATAATCGGACCGAAGTTACGTGCCGATTTACGATAGACCAGATTGCCCCAACGGTCGCCTTGCTGGGCTTTAATCAAAGCGAAGTCGGCTTTGATTGGATATTCGAGGACATAATCTTTACCGTCGATATGACGGGTTTCTTTACCTTCAGCCAATAACGTGCCGTAGCCAGTTGGAGTGAAGACTGCACCAAGTCCCATGCCTGCGGCTTGAATACGACAGGCCAAATTGCCTTGAGGCACCAGTTCTAATTCGATTTTGCCTGCACGATAGAGTTCATCGAAGACCCAAGAATCGGACTGACGTGGGAATGAACAGATGACTTTTTTCACAGCACCGGCTTTGAGTAGCTTTGCCAGACCATAGTCGCCATTGCCTGCGTTGTTGCTAACAATGGTTAGGTCTTTAATGCCAAGTTGAATTAAGCCATCAATCAGTTCAGCCGGTTGGCCTGCTGTACCAAAACCACCAATCATGATGGTTGACCCGTCGGTGATTTGGGAGAGCGCTTCCTCAATAGAAGCCGAAGCTTTATTAATCATTATGCAGCCTCTGCCTTTTCCTTATTTAAAATGAAATCAAAATCTAAAGTATAAAAAGGCGCATTTTGGTATTCACTATTCGGAGCGGTTCCACTCTCGTGTTTTACCCATTCCGCAATAAGTGAAGTTCGTACTCCAAACACAGCATCTGAATCCAAATATTCGCCTGCATCTTTAAATACATGGGTTACCAAACGCTCATAGCCGGGAGCAGAAATCATGAAATGTAAGTGAGCAGGTCTCCAAGGATGACGATTTAATGCTTCAAGCATTTTTCCTACAGGACCATCATGTGGAATTGGATACGCTTCAGGAACAATAGTTTGAAAATGATATTTACCATCTTTATCGGCATGGAATACAGCACGACCTTGGTATTGTTCAAGATGTTCTTTCTGAACATCATAAAAACCTTCATCATCTGCTTGCCAAACTTCAATCTCGGCATTAGGAATAATTTGACCATCTATTCCTTTGATGACACCATTAACAAACCAAGATGTACCTTTAACCCCCGCACTCATATTACTTCCTAGTTCTAAATGTGGGGCATCTTGAACGTGAAATGGACCAAATACTGTTGCTTCAGTACAGCCAATCGGCTTTTTGTGGTTTTGAGCAATTACTAAAGTGGATAGACCAAGTGTGTCAGATAAAAGAATGAATTCTTGACGAGTTGGGCTACAAATTTGCCCAACATCAGTTAGGAACTTCACACCAATTTCCCACTCTTCTTCAGTTAATTGAACTTCACGGGCAAATGAATGAAGATGCTGAACCAAAGAGTGCATGACATCTTTTAACCGATCATTTGAAGCAGAAGAGTTTCTTTCAATAACAGCTTGCGTGATTGTTCTTTCATCTAAATTTTTCATAATTTTTCCATAAAATGAATCTAACTCCTATATTTCTCATGCTAAGCTGTTAATTATTGAAATAAAATGTTGGTTGAGAAAATCTTTATTTCATATTGGAAATAATAGGAAGGGATTATATGGACAGATTAACGAGCATGGAGTTATTCGTTGCTGTTGCGGAGCTAGGCACACTTAATAAAGCTGCTGAAAAATTAGATATCTCTAATGCTGCTGCAACCAGACATATTGCTGCACTCGAGAATAGGCTTAATGTACGATTGATCGAACGAAGTACTCGTCGCTTATCTTTAACAACAATAGGACTCGAATATTATAAAAAGTGCAAAGACTTACTTTCCGAAATTGACCAAGCCGAATCCTCAATCAGTTCTGCCGCTGTTGAGCCTGAAGGCACTGTGACGATCACATCCTCAATTTCCTTTGCAATTATGCACATTACGCCCTTAATCCCTAAATTTAATAAACTTTATCCTAAAATTAAAATCAATTTGATTGGTGCTAATCGCTACCATGACATTATTGATAGCAACATCGATATTGCTATCCGGACTCGCGAATTTGAACCAGACTCCAATCTAACTATTCGAAAACTAGCGACGACACATCGAATTTTAGCTGCCTCTTACGACTACATGAAACGTAAAGGTAAACCCAAGACTATTGAAGAACTCCAAGACCATGACATTTTGCTCTACAGTCATGCAAATAATCCGAGAATTTTAAGTTTTAGCAAAAATGATGAAATTAAAACTTTTGCATTAGATCCCATTATGGAAACCAATGATGGTCAAATTGTTAGATCAGCCGCTTTGAACGGTGCAGGTATTTTAATTCAACCTCTTTATATTATTTATCAAGACATTGTAGAAGGTAGACTTATTCCAATTTTAACAGATTGGAAACTTCCAGAACTTACGGTCAATATTGCCTTTCAAAGCAGACAATTTATGCCGATTAAAAATAGATTATTTATAGATTTCTTAATCGAAGACTTTAAAAACAAAGAATATGAACGTTACTGGAGTTCCATTCAATAACTTAACTGTGTGACTAATTGACAAACTTATCATTTCCCTAAAATCTCATTAATACAACATTCACAAATGATTATTTCAAAATTGAAATAATCATTTCCTTAAAAGTTCTTTATACACATATGAGAAAAAGCTAACTTTCATGTATTCAAAAATTGGAAAGTTCTTTACAGGAGTTTTATTTTGCAAAAAGATAAATTAAAAGTTGCGCTTTTAGGTATTACCCACCCGCATACTTCAGGACGAGTAAAAGCACTACAACGTCGTCAAGATATTGAGATTTATGGTGCCGCAGATCATAGCGAACTTTTAAAGCCTTTTTGTGAGGCTTTGAATCTCACTGAACGTACTAAAGAAGACATTTTAAGTAATCCAGATATCGATATTGTTCTGGTTCATTCAAAAAGCTATGAAATGGCTGATTTAACAATCGCTGCATTACAAGCAGGAAAAGCTGTTTTAGTTGAAAAACCAGCTGGCCGAGGTGTAGCAGATACTCAACGCATCGTTAATGCTGTTAATGAATATAATGGCTTTGTTCAGGTTGGTTACTGCTGGCGTTTTGCCCCGTCAATCAACGTAATGCATGATGTGATTCAGCAAGGTAAAATTGGTAAAGTTTTACAAATTCGCGCTCATGCAGGTTGCTCGCATAATGAAGCTGAAACTGCGCACATGAGACAGCCTGGCGATCTTGGTGGTGCCTTCTTCGTTATTGGTTGTCATTTATTTGACCGCGTACTTCATCATTTTAGTATGCCAAAATCTGTAAACGCACGTATTACCAAATTCAAAGATTTCAAAGGCGAAGAGTCTCGCGAAGATGCTGCCGGTGCGATTCTCAACTACGATGATAAGATTGTTGTTGTAGACTTTATGTCTTGGGATGTCCTTCCTTGGACTGAAAGCTGGGATATGACAGCTTATGGTACTGAAGGCATTATGTCTTCTCGTTCATTACCTTCATCTTACAAACTCTATCAAACTGGTAATATCGAAGGTACTACGGAAGGTTGGACAGAATGGCATGAGACGAGTTTCCCTGAGATTTGGGCTACTAAGAAAACTGAATACTCTCCAGACATTGCTGAGATCGGCAACCCAGTCTACTTTGATCGTGAATTAAATGCGTTCTTAGATTCATATCAAAATGGTAAACCTTCACAAGTACCAGCCACTCAAGCTCATAACATCTCGGTTTTACTTGCAGCCTTATTTGATTCTGCAGGAAAAGATGGCAGTGAAGTCTTTCTATAATCATTAAATAAAAATGCAACTAGTTATAGTTGCATTTTTACTTCTATTTGAGATTTTATGAATAAAGAAATTAGAGTTGTTGCTAAATTAGAAATTCAACGAGAACATATTAATCAAGTTATTGAAGTATTTAAAGTGCTCGTTAATAAGACCCGTAAAGAGTTCGGTTGCTTACAATATGATTTACATCAAGAGGTACATGATCCTGCTACATTAATCTTTTTTGAGAAATGGAGAACGATGGATGACCTGAATAAACATTTAAAAACAGCGCACTTTATTGCCTGTTTTAAAGAAGTTGGAAGTATGGTTGAGCATAATGAAACTCGTATTCTAGAGAAAATATAATAGTATATCCAACGTGTCAGCCTGAATATAAATACATAAACTAAAGAATAGTTAAACCCCAACCCTGATATTTATAAAATCACCTTTTAGCGTTATAAGATAAGAGGTGATTTTTCTAAAATTTAAATTTTTTGAGTAGATTTTTCAACAAAGAAAGCGATTAATAAAATAAGTAATCCACCTAAACTTAATATTGAGCCAATCCAGATAGGTGCCAACCACCCCATATCATGTGTCAATACCCAGCCACCTAAAAAAGCACCGAGAGCATTGGCTAAATTAAATGCAGAGTGATTAAGTGAAGCAGCTAATGCCTGTGCATCACCTGCAACATGCATAAGACGCATTTGTAGGGTATTACTTAATCCAATAATTATCATTCCGATTGCAAATAAACCCGCAATAGCTGTATAAATGTTATTCATAAAAAAACTCACTAAAATAAATGTGAGTGCAGAACTGATTAAAATACCAACAATAGTTTTATTTAGATTTTTATCAGCGAAATGGCCAGCTAACAGCCCTCCGATCACCATTCCAACTCCCCAAATCGCAAGTGCAATAGGGACGATTGAAATATCGGCATGAGTATATTCAGTGAGGATTGGAGAAATATAGGTGTATACAGAAAACATTCCACCAAATCCAACAGACCCAACAACAAGGGTTAACCACATATTGATGTTTCTAAGACCTGCTAATTCATTCTTTATACTTGCTGTTTTATGAACAGGAATATTAGGAACAAAAATGATAATCGCAATGAGTGTGATAAAGGCGATTGTAGCTGAAACTTCAAATCCTGATCGCCAACCAAATTGTTGCCCCATCCACGTTGCCAAAGGAACTCCAACGACAGTCGCGGTGGTAAGTCCCATCATCATGAAAGCAACGGCTGTAGATCGCTGCTTAGGATTTGCAAGTTGAGCCGCGACCAAGGCACCTACACCAAAATATGCGCCATGTGGAAGCCCTGCAATAAATCGGGATAATAATACTGTTTCTGGGGTCTGAGCTAAAGCTGTAAAAGCATTTGCAATACCGTAAAACAACATGAGTATAAGCAGTAAAGTCTTACGAGGAAGCTGGGCACATGAGATAGCAATAATGGGAGCACCAATCACCACGCCTAAAGCATAAGCACTGATAAAATAACCAGCATCAGGAATAGAGACCTGCAAATCTTCCGCAATTTCCTGAATTAGACCCATCGCTACAAATTCAGTTGTACCGATACAAAATCCTCCAATTGCAAGAGCGAAGATAACGGCAAAAAGTGAATATGAGTGAGGTAAAGTAGGATCAGATGTCATAATAATAAAAGAGAATATTGAATTATAGTTTAAAGATAAAACGAGCCTAGAAAGTTAATTATTAAATCCACATAAGCTATCAGCAAGTTTTGGATAGCATTCTCGAATTATGTATTGATTCAACATAATGCTTTCAAAACTGTTACACCTCATTTTTAAATTCGCCGAGCTTTGATTAAATATTTTATAAACAAAATAAAATCGACATTTTTAAACCCCAATAGCTTAAAAATTACTATTGGGGTGAAAGCTATTAAGCTGTTACAGAATTGAATGCACTAATTGTGGTTTCATAAGCCCTTTTTGCCATCTCATCAAGCGGAAGTACTCGATGATCCTGTGAAATCAGCTCAACACCATAATATGGCTGGTTAAAGCCCGCTTTCTTAATTTCATTTAAGAATAATGGAATATCAAAAGATCCTTGCCCACAGAGTTGACGATGGTGGGTTGAGTCATTAAATAAATCACCTTGAACTTCATCTGCTGCATCATTCAATTCAACTGATTTAATTAGGTGTGCTGGCACCATACTAATTTTTTCAAAATCAATATTACCACGTGCTAAATGCCAGATATCTAAGCATAATCCACCATTAGCATCACCAGTATCAACGACTTTCAAGCCATCTTCTAAAGTCGCTAAACGAGAGAAAGGCATAATTTCTAGAGCAACATTTGCATTTACTTGTGCCACTTCTTTACATAACTTTGAGAATTCCTCAGCCATGTTTTCCAAACTATTTGGTGAATTCTCAAATGGCTTAGCTCCAATTTTTAAATTACACATTCCAAGCTCTGCACCTAGCTCAATCATTTTAGAACGTTCATAATCTGATACTTTTCGAGCATCGCCAGTTAAATACCAATCTAATAAAATTTCTAGTTCGAAATATTTAATATCGTTATCTTTAAATAACTGACGGATTGTAGCTACACTGTTTTGCTGAAGTGTCGCTTGCAAATCACTAAGTACAAGACCAATTCCTTTCCAACCCGCTTTAGATGCTGCTTCAACACGCTGCTGTAATGTAAATGGGCTAATTTCTGTTGGAGCACCTGGGTATACGTTTCCAGCTAAGGTCCAATAAGCTGCTAATAAATCTGGTTTATTCATAAAATATTTCCTTTAATTTGTATTACGAAAATTATGCTTTCGAAAATTTATATCCAGTAAGATCTTGAGTAATTGCACACCAGCAGATTAGGGCATAACAAATTGCAGGAACAATAAACGCTGTAGAAATGCTTGTTATATCTGAAAGATAGCCCATAACTAGAGGTAAAATCGCACCACCAACAAACATCGTCACCATCAAAGATGCAGCCATTTGTGATTTTTTACCTAAACCACGAACACCCATAGAAAAGATTGTTGGATATAGCGTAGATTTGAACAAGAACATACAGATAAGAACTACAACTGAAATATATTGATAGCCCAACATCACGAATAAGCATGCCAATACACAAACTGAACTATTAAAGATCTGTAGCTTTCTCGGATCGATATACTTCATTACGAAGATACCCAAGAAGCGACCACTCATATAACAGAACATAGCCATAGATAGGAAATATGCTGCTTTAGCTGGAGTGATACCATCCCAATGTTCAATCACATAATTGATAAAGAATGCACCGATACCAAAATGCGCACCGTTATAACAAAATTGTGAAAGCATCGCTTTACGCACATTTTTATTCTTTAATAACGGAACATTTTCATAAACTGTATCTTCTGGACGCGGCTCAATATTATTTTCATCTTGATGATTTGCTTCTGGCAATCTGATCGAAATCATATAGCCCACGACACAAAGTACAAGAATGGAAAGCATCACATAAGTTAATGTTGCTGGTTCGACATAGAATCCTGCAACAGTCCCAGCAGGAATGAAGAATACAGCTCCACCTACTAATGGTCCGCACATGCCGCCCATTCCACCAAAAGCTTGAGCTAATGTTAAGCGACGCGTAGCATCTTTTGGATCACCCAATTTAGTGGCATATAAGTTACATACAATTTCAAGACAAGCTAAACCTGATGCTAAAATAAAAATTGCGGTTAAAAATGCTGAGAAAGTACCTACCATCGCAGCAGGAACGAAACCCATACATCCAGTAGCAAAGAGTAATAAACCAATAATAATCGAGTTTCTATAGCCAAATCGCTTCATCAGCAACCCGACAGGTATAGCTGACAAGAAGTAAGCACCTAAGTATGCTGTCTGAATAAAAGCTGACTGACCATGTGAAATATGGAAGACATCCTGAAAATGTTTATTTAGAACATCTAATAATGTATGTGAGAAAGCCCACATGAAATTAAAAGCAGTGACTAAAATCAATGTTGCTTTTATTGAGATAGCTTTCTTGCTCACAGGTACTTCTGTGATTTTACTTAAACTTGCGTCCATTGCGAGTTTCCTTGTAAACAGGTAATACTTCCCTATGAAGTATGATAATCCATACTCCACAGGTTGATTTTGTTTTCTGAGTTACTTAATTCAGTTAAATGTTAGGAATTAAGCAGCAAGAGACTTTGAAGGTCCTTCAGGATTTACAACGATTGCTTTATTGCTTTCAACAGACTCCATTGCACATACAGCTAGGTAGAGCGCTTGTAATCCATCAAATAAATTTGTAGGGAATTCTCGACCAGCAACAAGGCAAGAAACGAACACATCAAATTCTTTACGATAAGAACCAACATAACGCTCTAAGAAGAAGTTTAATAAAGGTTGCTGAGACCCTGTGAAGTCTTGAGTATATTTCTTAAGCGTAGAAGGTCGATGGTTCTGAGTTTTCAATAGACCTTGAGAACCTAATACTTCAATACGTTGGTCATAACCGTACACTGCTTCACGACAGTTATTGATAATGCATTGTTTACCAGATTTAGTTTTCAAGGTAATACTACACGTATCGTAGTCATTAATTGTTGCTAACTCTTCATCCACTAATCGGCTTGCTGTAGCAAAAATTTCTACTGGCTCTTCACCAAGGATATGTCGAGCTGTATCAAAATCATGAATGGTCATGTCTTTAAAAATTCCACCAGAAGTTTTCATATACTCTACTGGCTGCATGCCTGGATCACGGCTTGTGATAATGACTTGGCGAACATCACCGATTTCATTGTTCAAAATTGCATTTTTGATTGCAATCGTGTCTTCATCAAAACGACGATTAAATGCCAACATCACTTTACCATTGTGGCTTTGAATTTCTTCAACAGCTGTGATTGAACGTTGGAAATCTAAATCGATAGGTTTTTCACACAATACAGGCTTTTTATGTTTAACCGCATGTAGCATTAAATCAACATGTAGATCAGTTGCTGTAGCGATTACAACTGCATCAATATCATCGCGGGTGATTGCTTCATAATAGTCATACCCAGCTTCGCAATTTAACTCATTTGCTAATTTATCTACGCCTTCTTTCCAAGGGTCAGCAATAAGTTTAAGTTCACATTGTGTATTTAAAAATGCACTCTTAGAATGGATCTGAGCGATGCGTCCCGCACCTAGAATTGCTACTTTTAACATACAGATACTTCCTTTTAATAACGATACTTCAAAAATTACTTATTCTTGATAATTCTTAGGTTATACAAGCCAATTTTGAAAGAAAATAGCGATTTCTAAAAACACTTTTTCATTTTTGAAATTAATCCCATTCACCACTTATCACTTTTAAAACTGAATTTAAACCCCTTTATTTTCCCTAAATTTGAAAAAAACATTTTCAATAATTGACATTTTTTTCCGTTTTTTACGCTTCTATACTCCAAGTCAATTGATAAAAACCATGCCCAATACTCAAACATTGGAAAAATTCTGATTAATCGATAGGAACGTCGAAAAAAGATGAGGAGAAATGGATTAAGGAAAATTGAAATATGGAGAGATGTATCAAGCCATGCTGTTAATACTTTGATTTTATAAATTCAACTAAGTTTGTTCGATCAATATCTGTAAAAACAAAGTATTAGGCTCAATTAGCTTGGTCACTCATCTGAATGAAATATTCAGATCTAAGAATTAATATTCACACACCTAATTGCCCTCCCAAGGGCTGTTGAATCACAAGCAATCTAGCAGTTTTTTAAATGGAATTTAAAAAGTATCTGCAGATGTAAATCATGCTTAAAATTGAAGGAAACATGCAATGAAAATGTATAAAACACTCACTACTTCTGTCGCTACTCTTGCCTTAGCTACTTTTGCAAATTGTACTTTCGCAGCAGGTGAGTTAATCGGTATCGCCTTGCCAAATAAAACAGAAGCACGTTGGATTATGGATGGCAATAATATTGTTAAAAACCTAAAAGCGAAGGGCTATAAAACAGATTTACAATATTCAACGCTTGATGTACCTACGCAAATTTCTCAAATTGAGAACATGATTACTGCTGGTGCCAAAGTTCTTGTTGTTGCTCCAGTTGATGGTGCAACTGTTTCGAATGTATTAAGCAAAGCAAAAAAGAAAGGTATTAAGGTCATTTCATACGATAAATTGATTATGAAAACCAAAGATGTGGACTACTACGCCACATTTGATAATTACCAAGTTGGTGTATTACAAGGTACTTCTATTGTTAAAAAACTTGGGGTAGATACAGGCAAAGGCCCATTTAACATCGAACTATTTGCTGGCTCTTTAGATGACAACAATGCCCATATGTTTAATGCAGGTGCGATGTCAGTTTTGAATCCTTATATCACCAAAGGCAAACTTGTCGTGCGTAGTAAGCAAACTGCTCTTGCTAAAGTTGCGACCCTTCGTTGGGAAGGTGCCACAGCGCAAGCGCGTATGGATAACTTATTAAGTGCCTTTTACGGTGGTGCCCGCGTAAATGCTGTTTTAGCACCAAATGATAATCTCGCGACTGGTATTATCTCTTCTCTCAAAGGTGTTGGATATGGTCGTAACAATCAGCCAATGCCTGTGATTACGGGTCAAGATGCTCAACCAGCAAACATCAAAGCCATTATCAAAGGCGATCAAACATCAACAGTATTTAAAGATACTCGATTATTGGCTAGTGCTGCCGCAAATATGGTTGATGCAATCATTAAAGGTCAAACCGTTCCTGTAAACAACACTAAATCCTATAACAATGGCGCTAAAGTTGTCCCAACCTACCTAGTTAAACCTCAATTAGTTGATAAAAATAACTGGAATGCGGTTCTTGTAAAATCTGGTTATTACACAGCCAATCAACTGAAATAAGTTATCAAAAATTCAATGACTTAAATCTTAATCAGTAAAAGTTTAGGCGATTAAAAACAGATAAATGTTGGTCAGTGATTACTGACCAACAGAGGATTGCTGTATGGAAACAATACTTGAAATGCGTGGCATCAAGAAGTGTTTTGGACATGTTCAAGCACTTAGTCATGTTGATATGGTTGTCAAAAAAGGAGAAATTCACGCAATTTGTGGTGAAAATGGTGCTGGTAAATCCACATTAATGAAAGTGTTGAGTGGTGTTTATCCCCATGGTTCTTATGATGGTCAGATCTTTTATCAAGGTGAAGAACAGAAATTTTCTGATATTCATGACAGTGAAGAAAAAGGAATTATCATTATTCATCAAGAGCTTGCTCTTGTCCCAATGTTATCCATCACTGAAAATATTTTTTTAGGAAATGAACAGTCCCAATTAGGCATTATTAACTGGAATAGTTCTTATCAAAAAACTAAGCAAGTACTGGCTAAAGTAGGTTTATCCGATTCACCAGATACTTTAATCAACGACCTTGGGATCGGTAAACAACAGTTAGTCGAGATTGCAAAAGCATTATCAAAAGAAGTCAAACTGCTAATTTTGGACGAACCGACAGCCAGTTTGAATGACAATGATAGTGACAGACTACTGACTCTTCTATTAGAACTGAAGGCCCAAGGCGTTACATCTATCATTATCTCCCATAAGCTAAATGAAATTTCAAGAGTAGCTGATAGCATTACGATCATACGTGATGGCTCTTCAGTAGATTACCTAAATTGTCGTGAAGAAGACGTAAGCGAAGACCGCATCATTAAAGCAATGGTCGGTCGAGATATGGAAGATCGTTACCCTCCAAGAACACCTAATATTGGTGAAATATTATTTGAAGTCAAAGACTGGCGTGTTGATCATCCAAATCATGCTTCTCGTGAAGTCATTAAAGGAATTAGCATTAACGCACGCAAAGGTGAAATTGTCGGAATTGCAGGTCTCATGGGCTCTGGACGTACAGAACTTGCAATGAGTATCTTCGGCAAATCTTACGGCAAAAATATTCGCGGCAATGTCTCCATTCATGGCAAATCAATTGATGTCTCTACGGTAAGAAAAGCCATTGATAATGGTCTGGCTTATGTTACGGAAGACCGAAAAGGGTATGGTCTATTACTCGAAGAGAGTATTAAAAAGAATACTTCATTAGCGAACCTTTCTGGCATCTCAAACAAGTTGGTAGTCAATGATTATCGTGAGACAAACACTGCAAATGACTTTAGAAGCAAACTGCGAATTAGAAGTGCTGATGTTGAACAGCATACGGGCAACTTGTCAGGTGGAAATCAGCAAAAGGTCGTGATTAGTAAATGGCTATTCACAGCGCCAGACGTCCTCATTCTTGATGAACCCACACGAGGTGTTGATGTTGGTGCCAAGTATGAAATTTACACGATTATTGATCAAGTCGTCCAAGAAGGAAAATGCATAATCATGATCTCTTCCGAAATGCCAGAGTTATTAGGCATGTGTGATCGGATTTATGTCATGAACGAAGGAAAGATTGTTGGTGAGTTTCTGGCAAAAGATGCGAATCAAGAAGCCATTATGCGATCTATTATGAAGAATGGAGAGAACGAAAATGAACAATAGTAATAGCGCAGAAATTTCCAACAAAATGAGCGGTAAAGCAAATAAAGGTTTTAACACAAACTTCATAGCACAAGGCTTAAAGGAATATGGCTTGTTATGTGCATTGATTATTATTGTGGCATTCTTCCAATTTGCGACTGATAACGTCTTGCTGCAACCTTTAAATCTTACCAATTTAATCTTGCAGAATAGCTATATCGTCATCATGGCTCTTGGTATGCTCATGGTGATTGTAAGTGGACAAATTGATCTCTCTGTCGGATCAGTCGTCGGCTTAACTGGTGCTTTAGCCGCCAGCCTTATGGTCACACACGAAATGCCTTTTGTTCCAGCAATGTTTATTTGTATTTTGGCTGGTGCAGTCATAGGAGCAATCCAAGGATACTGGGTTGCATATTGGAAAGTACCATCCTTTATTGTGACTTTAGCAGGGATGCTCGTTTTCCGTGGTCTAACATTAATTTCTCTTGATGGTCAGTCAGTAGGCCCATTTGAAGATGGTTTTAACGCATTTAGTTCAGGCTTCATTCCTGACTTTTTTGGAATCGAGGGCATACATACGACTTCCCTTCTCGTTGGTATAGTGGTTAGTGTTACATTTTTTATCTTTGAACTTCGTCAACGTAAACAAGCTACATTGCATGGCATTGAAAATAGTTCGATGATGTTGTTTGTGTTGAAAAACCTAGCATTAAGTGCTGTGATTATCGCTTTTTCTTACGTACTAGCTTTATATCAAGGTATGCCAATAGTCTTAATCATTATGGGAATTTTGGTTGCCTTTTATACTTTCATCATGAACAAAACGACTATTGGTCGTCGTATCTATGCTGTTGGCGGAAATGCTAAAGCAGCGAAACTCTCAGGTATTAAAACTGAGCGTGTTATTTTCTTCGCCTTTGTCAATATGGGAATTCTTGCTGCTTTTGCAGGGCTAATTTTTGCAGCACGTTTGAATAGTGCAACACCAAATGGTGGCTATGGATTCGAATTAGATGTAATTGCTGCATGCTTTATTGGCGGTGCATCTGCTTCAGGTGGTGTAGGTAAAGTATTTGCAGTTGTGATTGGTGCATTTATTATGGGCGTCATGAACAATGGTATGTCAATCATGGGGATTGGCGTGGATTACCAGCAAGTGATTAAAGGATTAGTACTTTTAGGTGCTGTTCTTATCGATGTCTATACTAAAAATAAAGCATAAACCTATCGCCTTTGATGTGATGAAAAATCATATCAAAGGCTTAATTTATATAAGGCTAATACACCATTTCAAATAGGTTTTACGATGACAACAAATGATCTTTCGATATTGATACATCAAGAGGAAATACTACAATTCGATGTTTTTAATGAAGATATAGCATGGCAATTAGGCTCTATCATTTATGAACGTGGCAAATCAGATTCTCTCCCTATAGTGATTGAAATAAAAAAGTTTGATCAGACACTTTTTTTGGCAGCCAGATCTGGTGTGACCTTCGATCATCATGATTGGATTCGACGTAAGGGTAATACGGTTCAACGTTTTCTACGTAGCTCTTATCGACTAGGACATGAATTATCTATTGAAAAATTAGATATCACTCAACGATATAATTTACCTGCATATGATTATACTAGTGCTGGTGGCGGCTTTCCGATCATTGTAAAGAATATTGGAGTAATCGGAAGCATTACTATTTCGGGGCTTCCAGAGCGACAAGACCATCAGCTTATTGTCGATACACTTGCCGATTATCTAGAAAAAGATAAGAGTACTTTACAACTTTCAGTAACCAACTAAAAATTTATTTAAAAAAGAGATCTACTTATTTTATATACAAAAATTTTAAAATTATTCTAAAAATTCTCAAATCAATTGCTAATATTCGTTTCTAAAAGAAATCAGAAATAAGCTTTGTTAACTATTAGATTTATATCCATGTTGTAGATATTCTTTGCAGAAAATATGATCGACCAATTATAAAAATAAAATATACTAAACAAAATATGTTGAGTATATAACATGAATATATCTTTACTCATCTCTTCACTTCCAACACAGAACACAACCACTCGTATGAGGGTATGGCGATCGCTTAAGGCAAGTGGCGCTGCAACCCTTAGAGATGGCGTCTATTTACTCCCAATTGCACATCGCGAGAAATTTGATCCTATTGCTCATGATGTCATCTCAGAGCAAGGAACTGCCTATGTATTTCACGCGGAGTCCGCTTCAAATCTTGATCTTTCGACTATTTTCAGTCGAAAAGAAGAATATGATGCCCTTTATAAACAACTTACAGCGTTAAAAGGCCGCCTGACCAAAGATGAAAAGAAAGAGCTGCTCAAGCAAGTTCGTAGACTCAGAAAAAGTAGCAATGCGCTTGTAGACATTGACTATTATCCTGATGAGACTCAAACACAGGTTTTAAATGAACTTGCATTATTAGAATGCTCTATTGCCCGACTTGGTGAAGTCAATGAACCTCATGCAATACAAAGCCACATTCAACTTTTAGGCAAAACAGATTATCAAAACCAACTTTGGGCAACTCGAAAAAGACCTTGGATTGATCGCCTAGCCTCTGCATGGCTCATTAAGACTTTTATTGATGCCACACCTACCTTTATTTGGTTAGAAACACCAAGTGATTGCCCCAAAGAAGCCTTAGGTTTCGATTTTGACGGGGCAAAGTTCAGTCACATCAACCATTGGGTTACCTTTGAAGTTCTTTTGCATAGTTTTAGTTTAGAAACACCTGCACTAAAGAAAATCGCTGAAATTGTGCATTACCTTGATGTGGGTGGAATTGAACCTCCCGAAGCAATTGGTATTGAAAAAGTTATTCAAGGTCTTCGAAGCCAAATCAACAATGATGACCAATTATTTGCATTATCCAATCATATTTTCGATGGCTTATATGCCAATCTATCCAGAGAATAATTATGGAACAAGAACTGAGTACGTCGCCAGAAGCAGAAATACAAACAGTTTCATTTTGGCAGGCTTTTCTGTTTTGGCTTAAGTTAGGCTTTATTAGTTTTGGTGGTCCCGCAGGTCAAATCGCAGTCATGCACCAAGAACTGGTTGAACAAAAGCGCTGGATTTCTGAGAAGCGTTTTTTACATGCCCTGAACTATTGCATGCTCTTGCCTGGGCCTGAAGCACAACAATTGGCGACTTATATCGGCTGGTTAATGCACAGGACGACTGGCGGATTAGTTGCAGGCATTCTTTTTGTACTCCCATCGTTATTTATTTTAATCGGCCTTTCGTGGGTCTATGTCAAATTTGGTGATGTGCCCGTCATCGCTGGACTGTTTTACGGTATTAAACCCGCTGTTGTTGCCATTGTTTTTCATGCAACACATCGTATTGGGAGTCGATCACTCAAGAATAAATTCTTATGGCTGATTGCAACACTTTCATTTATTGCGATATTTTTCTTCAATTTACCCTTTCCTTTAATCGTTTTCTCTGCTGCGCTGATTGGATATCTAACCAGTAAAAAATATCCAACGCTATTTTCTAGCAGCAATGCGCATCAGCAAAGTAAAAAAGATTATGGGCGTGCGTTAATTGATGATGATACTCCCACACCAGCGCATGCGATCTTTAGCTGGAAACGTTTGGGCAGTATTGTGCTAATCGGTGGTCTACTGTGGTTTATTCCTATCATCAGTCTAAGCTTAATGCTTGGGTGGGATCATGCCTATACCCAAATGGCGTGGTTCTTTACTAAAGCTGCGCTACTTACTTTTGGTGGTGCCTATGCCGTTTTACCTTATGTTTATCAAGGGGCTGTAAACTATTACGGCTGGTTAAGTCCGACTCAAATGATCGATGGCTTGGCACTAGGCGAAAGCACGCCCGGCCCTTTAATTATGGTGGTTGCATTCGTTGGTTTTTTGGGCGCATTTAACCAAGCCCTCTTAGGTTCAGAGTATCTATTCTTGGCGGGAGCGATTGGAGCAACAATCGTGACTTGGTTTACCTTCCTATTTTCCTTTATTTTTATCCTCGCTGGCGCACCGATTATTGAGTCAACACATAATGAGCTCAAATTTACGGCACCCCTAACCGCCATTACAGCAGCGATTGTCGGCGTGATTCTTAACCTTGCACTATTTTTTAGTTATCACGTGCTTTGGCCAACAGGATTTGGTGGCTCTTTTGATATCGTTGCTGCTTCCATCGCACTTGCAGCCCTAATTGGACTGTTCTATTTTGAGTTGAAAGTCATGTATGTCCTTGCTGCTTCTGCGTTAATCGGCTTACTTTGTTTTAGCTTTCTTTAATATATATCAATTGAATGAAGGCCTTCTTTTGTGGGATTTGATTGAATCAATCCCACACTATTTTTAAGTCCCTTGTGTTCTCTTGAAGTTGATCGTTAAGATTCACCCAAAAAACGCAACCCGACCCCTGCAATAGTAAAAATATACTTTGGGTTCATCGCTGAGTCTCCGATTTTGGTTCGGAGTTTTTTCACCAAAATTCGAAGATAATGGGTATCTTCTTCATGCGTAATGCCCCATAACTCCGTCATGATTTGTTTTTGAGTCACGATCTTACCTTGATGACGAATCAGCAGTGCCAACAGTTGAAATTCTTTTTTGGTGAGAATAATTTCTTCATGAGCTAATTTCACTACATGCTCAGCCACATCCACAGATAATTGACCATCATCAAATACAATGTTGAGTCCAGATTGCTGTGGTTTATTACGAAACATCACTCGAATACGCGCACATAATTCCTGAATACTAAACGGTTTGGTGACATAATCGTTTGCACCTGCATCTAACAATTTAATTTTTTGATTTTCATCTGGGCGTGCAGATAACACAATCACAGGAATGTCCGACCAGAGTCTCATCTCGGTCAACACCTGCTGTCCCTCCATATCAGGTAAGCCCAAATCTAAAATCATTAAATCCGCACCACGGGTTGCCAAAGTCTCTAAGCCTTGCATGCCATTTTCAGCGACATGCACCTGATAGCCTTGCGCACGTAAGGCAATGTCCAAAAATTTTCGGATTTGAGGCTCATCATCAATAATCAGAATTGATGCATTCGGATGGATTGTTTGCGGCATAAAAATGTTTTTAGTCCTGATGTAACGGTAATCGTATGCGAATTAAGGTGCCTTGACCATCTGTTCCAGCAAAAGCTTCGATACTGCCTATATGAGCGCCAATAATTGCTTTGACAATCGCCAGTCCTAAACCTGTTCCCGTTTTACCGCGATCTCCACGCTGCATGGTATAGAACATATCAAAGATTTGCTCGCGTTCATCTTGGGGAATGCCGATCCCCTGATCGATAATGTCAATTTGCAGAAATTTTCCTTCTTGTTGAATCTTCACTTTTATCGGAACATCATCTGGTGAAAATTTGGCGGCATTTTCTAAGACATTAAAAATGGCTTGTTCAATCAAAGCAGGATGAATATACAATTGAGGAAATTCTTTCGCCAAAGCAACTTCGATTTTTACCTCAGGCTGATAGCGTTTCAGTCGTTGCGTTGCCGAGCCAATCAGTTCATCCACACCAATCCAAGCACGACTCAAAGTCAACCCTTGATGACCTAATCGAGTCATATCCAACAGGTTTTGAATATAACGATCCAGTCGTTCACCCTCAATATGAATGGTGTCTAATAATTCATGCCGATCGCTTTCAGGCATCTGTTCGCCATAATATTTAAGCGTATCTGCTGAACCAATCATCGCGGCTAAGGGTGAGCGTAAGTCATGTGATACCGAAGAAAGCAAGGCGGAACGGAGCTTTTCCGTTTCAGCCACCACACGAGAATTTTCTAACTGTAAAGAGAGCTGAACCCGAGCAACAGTTTGCGCAATGTCTTCAATCATCAACTCAGTTAAACGTTGCAATTCAAAACTGATGCTTTGAGCATTTTGATGAAAACGAATTGCAATCACGCCATATTCTTTCACCAAATTTAACGGAATAAACCACCATTCAGAATTGGTCAGCGTATTGGTAAAGCGTCCACAGGGTTTCGCATTCTTCTGCGTCCAATCTGCGGCAATCTGATCTTTTTCATTTAAAGCAGAGACATCGCCTAAAGACTGATTTTCAACTTTTAACCAGACCGTGGCATTTAATGAAGTTTCCAAATGTTGTTTGGCCACGGTCAATACCTGTTCAATATCTACACAGGTCGATAGCTTGCGCTCTAATTCTTGTAATTGTAACGACACTGAATTTGCAGCACGCAAACTTAACACCTGAGCACGTAATTGATTGGCTAAGCGACCCACCAGTAAGGCTGAAATAATGAACGTGATAATGGTAATCACGCCACGTTCAGCACTGATCATAAAGGTAAAGCGAGGTTCGATAAAAAAGTAGTTATAGAGTAAAAAACAGATGAATACGCTGATAATTGTAATCAACATGCGGGCCCGTATCGCAACCAATAATACAGTCACAATAAAAATCAAGGCTAGGTCGCTATACCCAATAAAATGATCACTGATTGCCGCCACAATCAGTCCTAGCAATACAATGATGATACTTTCAAACACTTCACGTTGAGTAAATGCCAAGCTTTGTTCTCGCCAAGATGAATGAGCTGTAGCGTTCGAGCTGGTCTGATTATTTTGAGCTTTTAAAGGCTGAACAAAGGTGATTTCAAAAGGATGCTGTTTTTCTAACAGTTGATCGGCAATATGATCTGAAAATAAACGTTGCCATAGCGATTTTTGAGGACTTTTACCGAGTAAAATATTGGAAGCCCCATAATCATAGGCTGCCTGTAAAATGGTCGATGCAATATGATTGCTATAGAGTAAATAGGTATCTGCACCGAGCTTACGCGCTAGGTTAAAAGCCTTCGTCACTGCAAAGGCTTGGGTCGTTTCAACCTTACTTTTTTGAATCGAAATGACGCTCCACGTTGCATTGCGCCTTTCCGCAATCCGATGCGCACGGCGCACCAAATCTTCTGAAAACTCAGAACCATCTATCGCCAACATCACATGATTTTGAATCGGGATAATCTGTCCTTGTGCAACAAATTTTTCTCGATAATCAATATCGACCTGCCCTGCAACAGTTTGAATTGCCAGATCACGTAACGCTGTCAAATTTGCAGCTTTAAAAAAACCTTGTAATGCATGGGGTGCAACATCGGCGAAATAAATCTTGCCATGATTCATGCGTTCTAATAACTCAGGTACAGGCAAATCAACTAGACGGATGTCTTTCAAGCGTTTTAATAACGCATCGGGAACTGTTTCAGTTACCCGAATCCCTGTAATTTGATAGACCACATCATTCAGGCTTTCCAAATGCTGGATATTTAAGGTGCTATAAACATCAATGCCTGTATCCAGTAATTCATTGACATCTTGCCAACGATATTCATGCCGACTCTTTGGCACATTGCGATGTGCGAGTTCATCCACCAACACAATTTCAGGCTTTAATTTGAGGATTTGATCAAGATCCATCTCTTCTAACATTCGCCCTTGATATTCCACAGACTTTCTTGGAATAACATTGAGCCCTTGAATCAAAGCTTCGGTGTCAGATCGACCGTGAGTTTCCACCACACCGACCACCACATGCTGCCCTTGCTGCATCAGTTCATGCGCTCGGATCAACATGGCATAGGTTTTCCCGACTCCAGGTGCTGCACCCAAGAAAATGGTCAAACGTCCAGATTGTTCACGCTGACTATGTGCCAACCATGCATCTGCTTTGTTATTACGGTCGATCTGCATAATTACGCTCTATCAACGTGTGGTCGATGACAATTGATCTAAAGCTAAATTTAGCTGTAGCACATTCACTCGCACTTGCCCATATACGCCGAATTGTGCAGGCTGAATCTGTTGTTGTACTAAATCTCGCAATTGTTGCTCTGCTAAATGACGTTGTTGTGCCACACGTTTCACCTGTAATAAAGCACTTTCAGGTGAAATATCTGGGTCAATCCCGCTTCCTGAAGCCGTCACCATCTCATTTGGCACTTCTTGCTCAGTAATATGATTATTCTGGGCAAATTGCACTGTTCGCTCTTTAATTTGTATTTGTAAATCAGGATTAGAGATTGCCAAATTACTGCCTGCCATGCCATCTATATTGTAACTTACCGCACTCGGTCGTCCATGGAAATATTGTTCACTAACAAAGTTTTGCCCCACCAAACTCGAACCCACAATCTTTCCATTCAGCTCAATCAAACTACCATTCGCCTGCTTTGGAAAGAGCAATTGAGCAATAGAAACACTAGCCGTAGAATACAGCACCCCTGCAATTAAGAAACCCACGGCTATCAGACCAAGACTTGGGCGTAGAACTGAATGTCCTTGACCCGATAATGCCAAGTCCTGTTGATTCAATTGCTCATGATTCAATAAAGTATTCATCTCTCACTCCTAAATCCACAAGGACACAACAAAGTCAATTAACTTGATCGCGATAAACGGAAAGATCACCCCACCTACACCATAAATCAGCATATTACGGCGTAACAATTGCAAAGCACTGGCGGGTTTGAATTGCACTCCTTTTAAAGCCAATGGGATCAACATCGGAATAATCAGTGCATTAAAAATCAATGCTGAAATTACTGCACTGCTTGGACTACTAAGTTGCAGAATATTCAAAACCCCAAGTTGTGGAATCGCCACGGTAAACAATGCAGGTAAAATCACAAAATACTTAGATACGTCATTTGCCAAAGAAAAAGTGGTTAATGCTCCACGAGTAATCAATTGCTGCTTGCCAATTTCCACCACATCTAGCAATTTGGTTGGATCAGAATCCAAATCCACCATATTGCCAGCTTCTTTGGCAGCTTGAGTGCCCGAATTCATGGCTAAACCAATATCTGCCTGTGCCAAGGCTGGTGCATCGTTGGTACCATCACCGACCATTGCGACTAATTTTCCTGCTGCTTGCTCGTTACGAATACAAGCCAATTTATCCTCAGGTCTCGCTTCTGCAATATAGTCATCCACCCCTGCCTCAGCCGCAATCGCAGCCGCAGTCAATGGATTATCTCCCGTGACCATAATGGTTTTGATGCCCATCTCGCGTAGTAGCGCAAAGCGTTCTTTAATACCCTGCTTGATCACATCTGATAGCTCAATCACCCCTAAAATACTGTGATTCGAAGCCACCACCAATGGTGTCGCACCTTTAGAAGCCACTTGCTCTACACGAGTTTTAAGCTCTAAGTTGTCTTGAATATTTTGATGGGTAAAATTAAGAATGGCATCGACAGCACCTTTACGAATCGTTTGTCCAGTTGCTAGATTTACTCCTGAAAGACGAGTTGAGGCACTAAATTGGATGAACTCAGCATCTTTCGGCTCTTGGATACTTTCACCTAATTCTTTCCCAAGGCTGATGACCGACTTCCCTTCAGGCGTTGGATCGGCAAAAGAGGTCAGCATCGCTGCTTGGCGTAACTCACTTGGTGTCACACCTGCCAATGGATAAAAAGCGGTGGCTTGGCGATCTCCATAGGTGATCGTGCCTGTTTTATCCAATAACAACACATCAATATCACCCGCAACCTCAACGGCTTTACCTGATTTGGCTAAGACATTGGCTTTTAAAGCACGGTTCATCCCTGCAATCCCAATCGCAGGCAGTAAGCCGCCAATCGTGGTTGGAATCAAACAGACCAACAGTGCAATCAGCAAGACGATGCTGATTTTAATCCCAACCATTGAACCAATAAAAGGTAAGGTTGCCACCACCACAATAAAAGTAATGGTCATGATATTCAGTAAGATACTCAGTGCGATCTCATTCGGTGTTTTTTGACGGTTGGCACCTTCCACCAAGGCAATCATGCGGTCTAGGAAACTATGACCAGCTTCATTACTCACGCGAATAATAATTTCATCGGACAAGACCTTAGTTCCACCAATCACACCTGAACGGTCGGTATTGGCTTCACGCAGTACGGGCGCAGACTCACCTGTGACAGCCGATTCATTGATGGTCGCAAAACCCTGAATAATCTCACCATCCGCAGGAACAATTTCACCTGCTTTGACAACGACAAGATCATCTTTTTTGAGTAGGTTTGCAGAAATCACTGTCGGGATGGCATTTAAATCAAGAATACGATTTGCAGTTAAATTTTCACGCGCCTGACGTAAAGATGCAGCTTGTCCCCGACCTTTGGCTTCTGCGACCGCCTCGGCATAATTGGCAAATAAGACCGTGACCAATAAAATCAAGCTTAGGGCTAAACCAAAACCTAAACTGGCATTTCCCATCAAAGTGGCAACAAGGGTTAAAACTGTTCCCACCCACACACATGCCATCACTGGATTTTTAAACGCGTGTTGAGGCAGCAATTTATGGAAAGTTTGCTGAATAATTTCTTTATTCAAAATATCCATCTGTGGTGTCGCATTTGAATGTTTCATTGTGCTTGCTCCACGCTTAAACTTTTATCGACAAATAGTCAGCAATTGGCCCAATCACCAACACCGGCATGAATTGCAACAAGGTCAGAATCAACACGATCCCGATTAAAGTCAGGGCAAAGGTTGGAGATTCGATCTGTAAAGAACCTTTGCTTTCGACTGCTTGCGGTTTGGTTGCTAAACTCACAGCAATTAAGACTGGAATGATCAACACGCTATAACGCCCTGCCAATAGCGCCACACTGGCACTTAGGTTCCACCAAAGCGTGCTATCACCTAAACCTTCAAAGCCCGAACCATTATTGGCATAGGCAGAGACATACTCATAAAACACTTGGCTAATGCCGTGAAATGCAGGATTTGAAGTCCCTGTCATGGATGGAAAGGCAATCGCGATGGCTGTCAAGCCAAGAATCACTACAGGCTGTAATAGAATCACTAGCGCTAATAACTTAATTTCAGTGACTTCAATTTTTCGGCCAAATAATTCTGGGGTACGTCCTGTCATCAAGCCTGCGATAAATACCGCCAGAAACAGGTAAATAAAGAACTGTAATAGCCCACAACCAATCCCGCCCCAAATGGCATTGATCAGCATATTGCACAGTTCAACCAATCCAGTGAGTGGTGAAGCCGAATCATGCATCATATTGACTGAGCCGTTATTGACTTGTGTAGTCAAGCTTCCCCACAGTGCGGATGCCTCAGCACCAAAACGGGTTTCCTTGCCTTCCATCCATGCCGTATTTGGAATTAATGAGGAGTTTTCTGTCCACAGGGTGAATAGTGTTGAAGACAGAGACATCAACAACATGCTGCCAAAAATCATCCACATTAGTTTTTTGCGTTGAATAAAACGCCCAACCATAAACACCGCAGAGAGTGGAATCAGTAAAATCGCAATCATCTCAATCACATTGGACAATGGGGTTGGATTTTCTAAAGGCACACTACTGTTTGGGCCATACCAACCGCCACCGTTACTACCCAGTTGTTTAATGGCCACCATCGGTGCAACGGGACCCAATGGAATATATTGAGTTTTAACTTCTGTGCTTTGCTCTAAAACTTGCGCGGTTGGACCCGCTGATAAAGTTGCAGGCACACCTTGAAAGGTCAAAAGCAAAGAAAAAATAAATCCTAGAGGAATGAAGAATCGAAATAAGGGACGGATAATGTCCATCCAATAATTGCCCAGATTAATACGATTCCATTTGTTTTGCTCTGAGTCTTCTGCTTGAGCGGATTGTAAAAATAATGCTCTTAACATCGCGACCAATAAGGCAAGTCCCATAATTGGCGACAAATATTGCAATCCTACAATCACCGTTATTTGTGATAGATAAGACAGTTGTGCCTGCCCCGAATAATGCTGTTGGTTGGTATTGGTCAGGAAGGAAATAGTGGTATGTAAAGCCAAGTCCCAATTCATATTGGGAATATGATCAGGATTTAATGGTAGCCATGCCTGTGTCATTAAAATAGTGACACTCACCCCCAGCAATAAAATATTGCTCAGAACAAAAGCACCCAAATATTGTCGCCAGTTCATCCCACTGCGCTTAACACCCAGCACAGCATAAATCGGCTGCTCAATCCATTTAAAAAAATGGTCACTTTTCATTGGCTTGGCTTGCATTACATCAGCGAGATAAGCACCAAGCGGATAAGCCAACAACAATGAAAAGACAAATACAGTAATAAATTCCCACATAGCAAATGCCATTTAAAATAGGTCATCATTAGTATGGAAATTGAGGGCGTAAATTCTCTATATTGAAAAAAGTCAGATGCGTAAATTTCGCGTAAATTTTTAAATGATTCATATCAAAAATAAAAAATTGACTTAATAAAAGACAACCTAAAATCTTCATTAGCCTACATAGATAAAACTTAAATTTGGCATAAGCCAGCATGTCCTATTCGGTTGTAAATGCGTACTAATTTTCTTTGAATATAAATTGCCCTTTATCCCTCAATAGCAAAACAAAACATCCGCCTTTAGATTTGAAAATCTAATGGCTAAAACAGAGTCATTAAATTGCTGTGAAATCATTTACATGTTAAAAATAAAAGACTTTATAATTTTATATATGAATCCCAATGAATAAATATATTGCTGCGACTTTCATCTGCGCGAGTTTGATTAACCATGCTGCATTTGCCACTTCTCCCCCCGCCCCCATTCAACAGCAAAAACAAATCGCAGGCTATTACCAATATCAAGCGGGTGATGTGCAAATCACAGCCCTACTCGATGGCACCAATTTCATGTCACCGAAGTTATTTCAAAATCTTCCAGAAAAAGAAGTGCATGCCATTTTAAAGAAATACTATGCCGACCAAGCTAAAGGCATACAAACCTCGATCAATGCCTTTTTAGTCAATACAGGTAATTCACTGGTTTTAGTGGATAGCGGAGCTGCGAGCTGTTTTGGTTCACATTTAGGTTCAGTCGTAAACAACTTAAAGGCTTCTGGCTATAAACCAGAACAAGTTGATACGATTCTACTTACGCATTTACACCCAGACCATGTTTGTGGGATCAGCAAAAATGGTGTTGCCAACTTCCCCAATGCCACAGTTTACGTATCAAATGATGAAACCAACTATTGGCTCAACCCGAAACAAGTCGACAAAATTCCTAAAGATAAACAAGCTGGCTATGTCGGCACTGTGGAAAAAATTAAGCAAGCCATAGCCCCTTATCAAGCCAAACAACGCTTCAAAACCTACACATTGGGCGATGAGATTCAGGGCTTTAAAGTGATTAATACCGCGGGGCATACACCGGGGCATTTTAGCTATGCGCTGAAAACGAAAGATGAAACGGTGGTGTTTATTGGCGATATTGTGCACTCGCATACGGTGCAATTCGATAAACCTGAAACCGCTATTGAATACGATATTGATCCTAAACAGGCCGTTGCGACCCGCTTAAAACAATTTGCTGGGTATGCAAAAGATGGACAAACCATTGCAGCACCACATTTACCATTCCCAGGAATTGGACACATCTATTCAGCAGATGGAAAAAGTTATCAGTGGATTCCTGTGCATTTTAAGGATTAATTTATAAGAAAATTACCTTTTCTTTTGGCTGAAGTTAAAAGTCACTTCAACCCAAACATAAGTTTGTTAAATCATAAAAATCCCCTCATGTGAGGGGATTATTTTTTACTGCTGTGGACTCATCGAATTTTGTACGAAATTCGGAGAACGCGGTCCATATAATAAACCTTTCTGCTGTACCAACTGCGGAGCATATAACTGCGTACTTACACTGTTAGAAAGCACATAAGCCTTGTCCGATAAGTGATTTGAAATTTGGTCAATCAAAGCACCCACTAACATTCCGACCAAACCCGCGTTGCTATTATTATTGGCTTGTTGGATCTTCTCCTGACCTTCCCATAATAATGCTCCGGTTTTTAAATCCACCAATTTTGCCTCGACCGCGACGGTCGAAACGGATTGAATCACCTGATACTTAGAACCATATTCTTTGACTTTGATATAAAGTGCAGCATCCGCTCCAAAGATTTCATTAAGTTTCTGAATTGGAATTTGCTGCGCATCATAACCATTGGTTACCCCATTTTCTTTAAATAGCGTATCCACCACAGAAATGGGAAACACGTAATAACCGGCTTCTGCCACAGGTAAAGTGACGGTAGACCAATATCCATAGGTTGCCCGTGTATCGGGTGACTCATTTACAGGCGGCAATACCAAAATAGATTTTGGCATATTGGCATGATATACAGATAAGTCACGTTTACTTTTGGGTGCGGTAATACACCCCGTAAGCAAGGTCGCTGCAAGCCCAAGAACGCATAGTTTTTTTAAATTTTTCACTTTACACTCACTGCGGCAGACTGGGCTGTCATTTTTTTCAAAAAACGATCCATTAATACTGCCGACTCTGGGTAGGTTTGACGTTCAAGCTCAAAATACTGAACGGCACGTGGCCCATTATTAATATTTAGGTTCAATAAACCCAAATGCGCATACAAGCCAGGAGGCACTGCTGCATTTTTGGCTTTGGCTTTTTCAATATCTTTTTCGAGTTTGCCAATCTGTTCTTGTGGAGAAGTCTTTTCTGGCAGACTCAACATCAAATAAGTTTGCTGCGGGTATTCGCCCCAGCTATAAAGTGATTTTGGCGCTGAAACACAGCCCACCAAAGTCATGGTGCAGATTGCACCTAAAACTAATACGATTTTTTTCATTGATTCAAACCAATTACTGCGCAGACCACTTATTGGTTTGAATATCCAATACCAAATTATTAACCGCTTCACGTACAGCTAGATCTAGAACTTTACCGTTTAAAGTTGAGTCATAAGAAGCGGTAGAACCAAAACCTAAGATTTCACGTTCACTTAGTGCGTACTCGCCTGCGCCTTGTACAGAGTGAACGATTTCAGCTGTTTTTACATCGACAATATTTAAGTTCACTTTGGCATAAGCAATTTGGGTTTTACCACGCCCCAATATGCCAAACAACTGATGATCGCCGACTTCTTTACGGCCAAATTCAGACACGTCACCCGTTAATACATAACGTGCGCCTTTAATGGCTTGAGAAGATTTGGTAAAACCTGCTTCTTGTTGTAATTCAGCAAGGTTGTCACGGTTTAGGACAGAGAAATAGCCTGATTGCTGTAAATGCGTTTCTAAAATAGTTTTCGCCTGACCACCTAAACGGTCAACATTGTCTGAAAAAATGCCCCGCATGTAACTCGAGCGGTTATCAAATTTCCCTATAGAAACAGGGGTTTTAGTTCCAGTGTATTTGACTGTCGCCACTGCCGCTGTCACTTGTGGTGCTTGAATTGTTTTTGAGGTTTCTGTTGTTGAACAGGCAGATAATGTTAAAGCGCTAAAGACTGCTGTAAAAATAATTTTTTTCAAGAGTTATCCCACTGATATTTATTAAAAATCAGTGGAATTATACCAAGTTACATTCTAGTTACATATACAAAATTAAATATTGTTGTTCTAAAAGGTATTACTTCATCCCAAAAATCAGTTTTAACCCAAGCAAGGTCATGACCCCACCCGCTACACGGTCAAAAATGGCTTTGGATTTTAAATAAACTTTCCGTGGACCTTCTGCCGATAAGGCAACCGCAACCAGTGAATACCAACCTGCATCAATAAAGAAACACAGCATAGGTAATACGACATAAAAATAGGTCGGAATGTCTTTCGGCAATAAAGCAGTGAAAATACTCGCCAGCACAATCGCAATTTTCGGGTTACTCATTTGTGTAATTAAACCCAATCGGTATGCTTGTTTATAGCTCATCGGCTCCGCTGCACTGTTCGGATTCTCCATTGGCTCTTTTGCATGCTTAATAATTTTAAATGCCAACCAAAGTAAATAAATACCACCACAAATTTTTAAAGCGAGATAAGCCGAAGGCACTGCCAATAGAATGGCTTGTAAACCCATCACCGCCAATAAACCGAACAACGCGGCGCCTGTTCCTGTACCCAATGCGGTAAACAAACCGTGTTTACGCGAAATCGCAATTGAGTTTTTCGCCACATAAATAAAGGTTGGCCCAGGGCTAATTGCGCCTAACATTAAAGCTAAGGTAATTGAACCTAATATAATGAGCGATTCCAAAGAGCACCTCGATGCATTGGGATAAAAATGGGTGCATTATTTTAGACAAAATTTGCACCAAAACCTATCAAAAATATGTTTATCGCAATAAAAATGCTTTAAATCGTATTATCCCAAGCGACTCTGTTCCTTTAAGTGTTGTTATTTAAATACACATGTAAAGTATTTATTAATGCCAAAACAATGAACTTAATTAGAGTAATTATTCAATATAATACTTATTATCATATATTTAGAATTATACCACATGAATTTTTCATTTTAATCGAATCACTTCTTTCTCCATAAAACCTTTTTTTAATCAAAATTTCACATTAAATTTTCACACTTTTTTCATAGTATTTTCACATGCATAATCACATACTAAAAATATGGTTTTATTTTACTTTCTGATAAAAATGACACAAGAGGGTTCATCATGCCGAATAAAAAAACAGTCGACGCCAAACAAACACATCTCTGGATCGTTGGGGGTGGCATTGCAGGTATGGCAGCAGCAGCCTTTGCCATTCGTGATGCACAAGTCCCTGCCCAAAACATTCATATCCTAGAAGAATTAAATATTACCGGTGGCTCAATGGATGGCGGTGCAACACCTGAAGCTGCACATGCATGGGTTACCCGTGGTGGACGAATGCTGACTGATGAAACCTATTTATGTTTATGGGATTTATTTTCGACTATTCCCTCTTTAGAAAATCCAGACATTTCTGTACGTGAAGAATGTCGTGAGTTTAATGAGAAAGTGAAAACCCACGCCAATGCACGATTAATTAATGCTAAACACAATATTTTGGATGCGGAAAAATTAGGTTTAAGCAACTTGCATCGAGCCCAAATGCTGCGCTTATTAGCATCAAAAGAAGCGCGCATTGGCAGCCGCCGTATTGATGAGTTTTTTGATGACTCTTTTTTTCAAAGTAATTTTTGGCGTATGTGGCGCACCACTTTCGCATTTCAAAAATGGCATAGTGCGGCTGAATTAAGACGCTATTTCTTACGCTTTATTCAAGAACTGCCTCGCATTCATACTTTGGCCGGCGTAAAAAGAACCCAATACAATCAATATGATTCGATGATTCTGCCTTTACAGCGTTGGTTGGTTGAACAAGGCGTTGATGTGCGCTTTGGCAATTATGTCACCGATGCAGACTTTCGTACTGATGAAACTACACAAGAGCGTCGAGCAACTAAACTTTATGTCACATTACCTGAGGGCAAAGAAGAAATAGAGCTAAAGCAGCATGATCTTGCCATTTTTACCTTGGGTTCAATCACTGCCGACTCACGTTATGGCAGTAACGATGATGTTCCTGCACTCGTTCGTAATCGAGAAGATCATGGCTGGGCGCTTTGGGAAACTCTGGCACAAAAAGCCCCAGACTTTGGCCGTCCAATGACCTTTTATGGCAATGTGGATGAACACAAGTGGGAGTCTTTCACACTAACCATGAAAGATGATGTACTCCTAAAACGAATTATTGACTATACAAGTAATGAACCTGGCACAGGTGCATTAATGACATGGTTTGAGTCAGGTTGGCATTTGTCCATTGTGGTTCCCGCACAGCCCCACTTTGCCAATTTGCCACAAGGAACTTTTACCCTCTGGGGTTATGGTTTCCAAATCGATCATATTGGCGATTACATCAAAAAACCTATGAGCGCTTGTACAGGCAAAGAAATTTTGACCGAATTAATTCATCAATTAGGTTTCGAGGACATCTTAGAACACGTACTTGCCAGCACTGAGGTTACAACAGCCATGATGCCGTATGCCTCGGCCCTATTTGCCTGCCGTAAATCTGGGGATCGTCCTTTCGTGATCCCCAAAGGGTCACAGAATTTTGCATTCTTGGGGCAATTTGTAGAAATTGAAGATGATGTGGTCTTTACCGTCGAATATTCAGTACGCGGTGCCATGCTTGCTGTCTATGAATTTTTCGGTGTAGAACGAGACATACCTGAAATCTATAATGGTTTACTCGATCCTAAAGTTGGATTAAAGGCGTTAGAAGCAGTTTTCCACTAATGACGTAAATTAAAAAAAGAGCGTCATTCAGATGCTCTTTTTTATTTAATCTGTTTTGAATCACTATTGTCTTCTAAAGTTCAGTGAAATTCATCAAGATCCGATCACACTAAGGTTGCGAATGATCAACATGAGGGGTTTGATCGCGAGCAATCGACTGATAATCATGATCAGCTACAGGCACACCCCCAATGACCATGGTTCGAACCATCGTTTTAGGTTTATTCAGCTCATCTTTTGCATCACAAGCTGTAAGTAACCCTGCCATCATACAAATCAACACGAAGGATATTTTGTTCATCACATTCCCTCTTTTTCATTCTTATTGTTCTTTCAGCATAGCACTTTTATTTTTCCAATCCTATCGACTTTGTTACAACTTTTATCCATCCACATGATGGTGCTGCGCGTATTTTCTTTATTTAAAAAAATATCAATCATTCATAGATAAAACAATAATATCAATGATTTAAACCAACCCAAATTCGACTTAAATATTTATCCGATGTGTTGAAAAAAATTATCGTGGCCGCGTCTTATCCTGTTGTATCTAATTTCTTCATTCGCCTGCGGCTCGCCCTACTTTTGTTGAGGCAAAACCATTGTCCTCTGCAAAAGCTGTTCATTTCTTGGAGTTGTTCAAATACCACGAATAAACCTTATTTTATTTGCACCACGCAGCTTGCAGATGACGTTTCTGGGTAACAAATTTATTATCGAGATCAGATTAAATGAGAAAAAGATAAACTGATTTACAAAATCTTACAGGATTGAATATTTACAACGGACATTTTTGTCCGTTAAATAATAGCACTCCCAAATCAAATGAAATAATCACCATGACCAGTCGTCAACAGCGTGCTGCACAAAACCGTGAGGAATTGCTGGAAGCTGCGGTTCAGGTTTTTCGTACACACGGAATCAATGCCCCCCTACAAATGATCATTGATACAGCCAATGTCGGACGGGCGACGTTTTATCGTAATTTTGCTGACCGTCGTGCCTTGGTGATTGCACTCATGGAGCAAGCTTTGGAACGTCTTGCAGTGCGTGCAGAAGCATTTTCTCAGTATGAAGATGGTTTTATTCGTTTAATTGAAAACCATGTCTATAACTTGCCGTATTTAACTGCACTGATGGAATATTGGCGGGTGATTGAGCGTGATGATCCCGTCATGGTCGATATCTACGCGCGCCGCGATGCCATTTTACAACCTTTGATTGATCAAGCCATTCGCCACGGCGTATGTCGCCCCGATTTGACCACTCAAGATTACGCCATGATTACAGCGATTTTAAGGACTTCATTTCAAGGGCTAACCGATCTAGAGCAACAACAACTTGCACAACGTGCGATTGAGCTACTCCTCAATGGTATTCGGGCATAAAGGTCACCACTCATGACACAGCCACCGCGTTTACTCGAACCTGCGCCAAACTGGACAGCCGAAGAAAAGCCAACCCTGCCTGGCTCTCCTGCCGTGATCGCACACTCCACGCCTAAGCGCTTCATATATTTTTTTATTGGTTTGTTTGTCGCACTGTCTGCGAGTCTCAGTAACGGTTTCATTACCGCGAATTTGCCCTTAATTCAGGGTGAATATGGACTAACACCCTCTGAGGTGGCGTGGATTCCTGCAGCTTATGTCATGGCCAATGTCAGTGCGAACCTGATTCTCTTTAAAGCCCGCCAGCAATACGGTCTGCGTCTATTTTCTGAAATTGGTCTACTGATTTTTATTGCAGTCTTAGTTTTACACGTCTTTGTACATACCTTTGAAATGGCCGTACTGGTGCGTTTCATTAGCGGCATGGTTGCAGCACCGCTCAGTTCCTTAGGCATGTATTACATTATGCAGGCCTTTAAACGGGAGGATTTTGGTCGCAGTATCTATTTGGCTTTAGGCTTCCAACAGCTCGGCATTCCCTTGGCTTGGATCATTTCGCCTTATCTGATTGATGTGAACAATTGGAATGTGCTCTACACTTTCGAAATTGGTTTAGCTCTGTGCTGTTTCGCCATGGTGGTGTCTCTGAAGTTACCCCGCAGTTTAAGAATTGCTGTTTTTGAAAAGCAGGACTTTTTTACCTTTGCACTGCTTGCACCCGGTTTTGCCTTTTTGTGTATTGTACTGACCCAAGGGCCAATCTTGTGGTGGTTTGAAGCGAAGTGGTTGGCCTATTTGCTCATTGCAGGGTTTAGCCTGATTGTGATTGGTTTGGTCTACGAGCATTATCGGGTCAATCCACTGATTATGACGCGTTGGCTGGGGACATCATCTACGCTTCGTTTTATCATCGGTGCCTTTGCAATTCGCTTCTTAATGTCGGAGCAAAGTTATGCTGCCGTGAGTTTTCTCAAAACCATGGGCATGGGCCCCGATCAATTTGTGCCGCTCTATGTGGTGATCTTTTTAGGTATTGTGTCTGGTACCTTATTTAGTACCATCACTTTTTCACGTGAACGGATTATTTGGCACCTGCTGTTAGCCGAAGCTTTGGTCTTGATTGCTTGCGGACTGGATTTTCACCTCACCAGCGATATTCGCCCTTCCAACTTCTACGGCAGTCAATTTTTGGTGGGCTTTGCCAGTGGTGTGTTTATTGGTCCACTCTTGATCACGGGTATCTTGAGTGCCATGCAAAAAGGTCCCACCCATATTGTCACGTTCATTGTTTTATTTTCAGCGACTCAAACTTTTGGTGGCTTAGTCGGTTCATCATTTTACTCCACCTATCAACAAGTTCGAACCCAAAACTATCGTGCTGAAATGATTCAACAACTCCCCGAAACCAATCCATTGATCGCACAGCGGCTTTTAGCGTATCAACGAAGTTCGCATAGTTACACGCTTGATCAGCAGTTAGAGCAACAACAAGCCTTAAAAAATTTAAATCAAGTGGTGACTCGAGAAGCTCAAGTACGTGCCTATAACGATGTGATTAGTTTCAATGGCGTCGTTGCCATGCTGCTGTTGCTGTGGGGGACATTCCTGATTGTAAGAAATCAATATCAACTGCGGCAACAAGCAAAAATCGGTCCTGCCTAATGCCACTGCTCCCTATTTATTGAGAAATTGTTATGTCTGAAGATCAAAAACCAATAACTCCCGCTGAAACAACTGCAACGACTGAAAATGCCTCTCAGCCTGAACAGCCCGTGGCAGCAGCAACAGCGATTACGCCGCCTTCAAGTAAATTAATTCCAACAGCGAAACGTACCTTGATTTTGATGTTTTTAGTACTGATCATCGGTATTGGCATCATTTTATGGGCATGGAAAATTGGGCCATTTGACAGTGCCGTTGAGTCCACTGACAACAGCTATGTCAAAGGCAAAACCACGGTACTTTCTTCGCAAATTAACGGCTATGTCAAAGATGTCTTGGTCAGTGATTTTGATCACGTTAAAAAAGGACAGGTGTTGATGCATATTGATGCCACCACCTATGACCAAAAAGTCACACAGGCCGAAGCAGGCGTCGATCAGGCGCAAAATAACCTCTCCAATCAAAGCCAAAATATTGCGCAGCGTAAAGCCGATATTGTTGCGGCAGAAGCCAAGGTCGAACAAGCGCGAGCAGCCTATCAACTGTCATTGGCACAACAGCAGCGCTATCAACAGTTGAGCGACTCTGGCGCAGCGTCTAAATCGGAACAAGATAAAGCCGTGGCCGATACCCAAAATAATTTAGCTTTACTGCAACAAGCACAGGCCAATGTGTTGGTAGCAAAAGAAGCGCTCAAAACCGCTCAAGTGGCTGAAACTGGACTCAAAGCACAAGTGACCAATGCCGCTGCTCAACTGGATCAAGCCAAAACCACCAAAAATTACAGCAGTATTATCGCTCCTATGGATGGACAATTGGGTGAAGTCAATCCACGCGTGGGACAATATGTGGCCGCAGGGACACAGTTGCTCTATCTGATTCCACAACAAACTTGGGTCACAGCTAACTTTAAAGAGACTCAAATTGCCAACATGAAAATTGGACAAAAAGCATGGTTCACGGTGGATGCCCTCAATCATCAGAAATTTACAGGCCATGTCGAGCAAATTTCTCCTGCGGCTGGCTCAGAGTTCAGTGTGCTCAAAGCCGATAATGCGACGGGTAATTTCACCAAAGTGGTGCAACGCATTGCGGTAAGGATTGCGATTGATCCGAATCAAACGGGCATTGAAAACTTGCGCCCTGGCATGTCCGTGATTAGTTCGGTCGATACGCATACAGCAGAGGATTAATCCTGTGAAAAAACCACCACTTTTCACTTACACTAAGCACTCAACCTGATTGATTAAAGTCCTATGTTTGAACAGATTGCACAGTCCATTCCCTATCAGCGCATCAGCGTTGGCGGGGTTAATATCAGCATCAAACGTTTGGACTTGGTTCATCCACACATATCTGGCAATAAATTTTTTAAACTGAAATACAACCTGTTGGCAGCGCAGCAACAAGGCTATAAAAAACTGCTGACTTTTGGCGGTGCCTATTCCAATCATATTGCCGCGACGGCCTATGCAGCGCAGTTATTTGGATTTGAAAGTTTAGGCATTATTCGAGGTGAAGAGCTAGCCAACAAATCCTTAAACCCAACTCTACATACGGCGCAACAATTTGGTATGCAGTTGCAGTTTGTCACGCGAGAAGCCTATCGACAAAAGCAAAGCTCAGCCTACTTAGCACAGTTACATCAAGATTACCCTGACTATTATGTGATTCCTGAAGGCGGAACCAATCCCCTTGCCATTCAAGGCTGCACAGAAATTCTCTCGGATGAAGATCGACAAAATTACGACCTGATTTGTTGTGCAGTAGGTACAGGAGGAACGATCACGGGGTTAATTGAAGCCAGTCACTCACAACAGCAAGTTCTGGGCTTCTCCGCGCTCAAAGGTGATTTCTTGAGCACAGAAGTCGAGCAACTCACCCCAAAACGGAATTGGCAAATCACCGATCAATATTGTTGTGGGGGCTACGCCAAAACTACGTCTGAACTACTGCAATTTATTCAAGACTTTGAGCAGCAATATGACATTCCACTGGAACAGATTTATACAGGCAAAATGCTGTTGGGTTTAAGCGATTTAATTCAACAAGCTGCATTTCCAGTAGATCATCGCATTTTGGTGATTCATTCAGGTGGGCTGCAAGGTCGTTTAACCGCACTTTAGATAGTCCTGAAAAAGCAAAAAAGATGGTCTATAATGCCCTGCTTTATTCTCCCGTGAGTGTGTCATGTCCGCAAATCAATATGATGTCTTAGTTTTAGGTGCAGGCGCATCTGGCTTAATGACAGCCTATATGGCAGCTCAACGCGGACGTAAAGTGGTGGTGGTAGAAAAAGCCAATAAAGTCGGTAAAAAAATTCTCATGTCGGGTGGTGGTAAATGTAACTTTACCAACCTCTATGTCGAACCAAGCAACTTTATTTCACATAATCCACACTTTGTGATTTCAGCCCTGACCCGCTATACCAATTGGGATTTTATAGGCCTAGTTTGTGAGTACGGCATTGAATATGAAGAGCGTAAACATGGTCAACTGTTCACCCTAAAAGGTGCCAAAGAAATTTTAGCCATGCTGTTGGCCGAATGTGAGAAAACAGGTTTGGTGGACATTAAAACCAACTGTGAAGTGAAAGCCATCACCGCCCTAGAAGAGCAAGGTTTTCAAATTGCCACGACACTGGGTTATTTTGAAGCAGAATCTGTGGTGATTGCATCGGGTGGCTTATCGATTCCGACCTTAGGTGGTTCAGGGATTGGTTATGAGATTGCCAAACAATTTGGTCATCATGTTTATCCGACCCGCGCAGGTTTGGTGCCTTTTACCTTCTCGGATAGTTTTAAAGAAGTGACTACACGCTTAAGTGGCAACGCGGTCGATGCGACTTTATCGAATGACTTAAACGCTTTTACCGAAGCTCTTTTATTTACCCACCGAGGACTCAGTGGTCCAAGTTCTTTACAACTGTCGAATTATTGGGATGTGGGGCAAAGCTTCAAAATTGACTTCTTACCAAGCGTGGATTTACACGACTATTTAAAAGCCAAGAAACACAGTCAACCTAAAGCCCTACTGCGTACTTTACTGGGTGAGCATTTCCCTAAAAGTGTGGTGGTTGAACTGCAAAACCTGATTTGGCCTGAACTGGCTGAAACAGCGATTGGTCAGCTGTCGGATGAAAAACTGGAGCACATTGCAACGCGCATACATGCATTTGAAGTCAAACCATCAGGAACCGAAGGCTACCGTACCGCGGAGGTCACTTTGGGCGGTGTAGACACCACTGAGGTTTCATCAAAAACCATGGAAAGTAAAAAGCAAAAAGGCTTATATTTTGTTGGTGAAATATTAGATGTGACAGGACATTTGGGTGGTTTTAACTTCCAATGGGCATGGTCATCTGCACATGCCGCATCAGAATATGTCTAAGCCATCTGCTTAAACGATAAATTATTCTAAATAATCCGTGCGTAGCAGTACGCACTGCTTTTGCTTCTGCTGACGAGCAAGTGCTACATCCATTTTCGTAATGGCAATTTGCACATGGCTCTGTTCAGTCCCAGTACGTCGCGTCATCAATGCTTTTTTTAATATTTTCATCATTCGTTTTCCTTGTGTAAGTACAATTTATCAAAATAAATTGTGAAATATTCATCAATTCATATTTCAAAGTATAGGCATGTAAGTATTTCTAATTTATGAAATATCCATATTTCACATGCATTAAACATACCAAATTAAATTGCATTCTACACTATAGACTTTTGTATTATTTTTTCCGTGGATTCTTCAGCATCACTCCCCGCAGTTGCAGCATTAGATAGTGTTTCAGCCCAGATCTGCGTTGTTACAACGGTCTTCGGTTTTGCACATATAAATTTATACGCCCTCACAAAAAATCTAACGGTAATGCCTGTTATGATGATTGGGGCAATGATCTTATTTGGTGCCTTATTCTTCATCATTTTTCCTCATGTATAAGATCGACCTGCCTAAGCATGATCGATCTCGACAAAATTCAACACGTTATTTCGGATCATCCTTTGGCTGAATATCAACACCCTCTTCAGCTTCGCCTGTAGAACCGTATGGGTTATTTAAAGGCTTATGCTCAGGGTCGACCAGTAGATCATCTGGGACAACCGAATCATTATGCGGTGTTACAGGGGTGTGTTTCGTCACGGGTGCAGATACCGTAGAACTTGATGTTTTGGGTTGTGGGTTAGGTTGCTTCGCCTGCTTTTTCGCACAATCAATCAATTCAGTCAAAATACGTTCCGCAGGTTGACGTCCACCGAGGCCAAAGGCGAGTGCAAATGCCACAGCGACAGCCCCTAAGGTTAAACCAAAAGCCAAGTTCACAATCGAATCAGCAATTCCCATCGCCCTTAGACCCATAGCAATGACTAATCCCATAATGAGCACACGGACTAAATTGGCTAACCAAAGCGAACTCTGATATTCGCCACGTTGCACAATATTTGCCACCAAGTTTGCCAACCAAAATCCAATCACTAAAATAACTGCACCTAATAGAATATTGGCACCAAACTGAATAAACATGGAAATCAGTAGGCTGACTTGCTCTAAACCCAAGCGATTGGCTGCTTCTGATACTGCAAACAACATGGTAAAAAATACAATGAAATAACCCACCACGCATGAAATTTTCGTGGTGCCTAAAAAGCGCTGTAAGTCGAGTTTGGCAGGAATGTCATCAACACCTGTCCCAGAAACGACGTCCACCACCAAGTTTGCCACAAACCGCGAAACCACATAGGCAATAATCAAAATTAGCCCAGCCGCAATAATTTGCGGAATTGCATTCATAATTTCATACAACATGGCCGTTGCGGGTTGTGAAATTGAATCAATACCTAACGCTTCAAATGCGATAATTAAGGCAGTAATAATAATAATTGCAAATACAAATGAGCCTAGGACATGAGCCAAATTTGAGTTCTTAAACAGTCCGATTTTTTGTGCTTGCTTCTGTAAATCTAGACCTTGTATCAATCCTTCGAGAATGCCTCGAACAATTTTTGCCAAAATATAGCCCACAAATACAATCACAATCGCAATAAACAAGTTCGGTAAATATGAAATGGCTTCATTCAACATATTTTGAATTGGGAACAGCAAACCATTTAAACCTAAAATCGAAAGTACAATCGGCAGGAATAACAACAGGATTAGCCAGTAAACAATCTCACTGATATTTTGACTGATTGGACTGACACCCACATCTTCACTCAGTTTTTCATCGAGCTGAGTTCGATCCAGTAATTTTTTCAATCCGACTTTCACCAAGTTGGCAAAAATCCAACCAATAAAAGCCACTGCTACCGCTGCCAAAAGCTGAGGAATAAACAACAAGAACTGCTGAATCATATTACTGAATGGACCACTGACGCTGGTCAGATTCAAAACATTCAATGCACCAATTATGGCTATCAGCAGCACAATCCAGAAGACAATTCTAGACACGATGTTTTCAATATTGGAACGATGTCCCGTTGCACCAGAAAGCTTTTGATTGGTGCCTAATTTAGATAATACTTTTTTCACCGCAGCGGCGATCACTAAAGCAATCACCCAACCAATAAGTAAAATAGCAACAGCAGACAAAATCGGATGCAACTGATCCCAATAATACATCCCATTCATTTCAGGGGTTCTCATTCCCCCTTCAAAAAACTCATTCATGTCTATTCCCTCTTCTTATTTCTGTTAATGACTGACTCCATTGGGAGCTTGATTGTTGTATTCATAAAAGTATGGAGGTACTTCATTACCTTAAAATTTGTATTTTTTTTAATCAATATCATGTGCAGAATTACAACAAAAGGGCACACTCCAATAGCAAAAAAGCTCTAGCTTATTAAGCTAGAGCTTTTGTTTTATAGACATCATTCAGTTAAATTATTCGTTTCAACTCAAGTAAATTCATCCTGAATCGTTGCATCGAACCCCGTCTCCTCGTATTGCTTCAAAGACATTCCCCGTTGCACATTCTTAACTTGGCGTTCCGCTTGAAAGCATATACACCACAAGTGCCAAGAAAAAGATACCGACTAAGATTAGCATGTACACTGGTAAGCGTTTTTTTTGTCTTATTTCTTCAGCACTCGCGACATGAGGCGGTTTATTGAAATCATGTATCATGTTCCCCTCACTCAATCCATCCCTTGTTGAATTTTTATACTAACAACAAAAAGTATGAAATTGTGTGACAAAGCATTATTTGATCGTGAGCGCTTGTAAATTTTCTAGAGAACGAACAGCTTAGCTTTTATTTTGGTTTAGCATAATGTCGTTCTTTTAGAAAATACCTTGCAGTAATTGTGACTGCCCCTGCTCAATCACCATTTCATGTTCATCTTTTAAATTCACACCAGAGAATTGTAATTGTTTTGACTTCGACATCAGGGCAATCAGGCGTCGTACCGCTGTCACTTCGTCCAAACCAGCAGGGCGCACATTAGAAATACAATTACGCATGGCATCATGACAGCCTTTTTGAGCTTGCCACGTATAGTAAATACCCATGCTATCTGGAGAACTCAAGCCTGGGCGCTCTCCTATGAGCATCACCAACATTTGCGCATGTAAGATTTGGGCAATTTCATCCCCCAAAGCCACCCGGCTTCCCGTTGCGACCACGATAGGGGCCACAGACCAACCTTGCTGGGCACACGCATCTAACATTTTCGAGATAAAACTAACGGCATTATCTTCAATCGCACGTGCAGATAAGCCATCGCCTGCCACAATTAATACATCATATTGCTGTTGCTCGGATTGCATTGCTGTGAGCATTTGCCGTGAAGTCACCGAAAGTTCCCGCCCCAAATCTGGACGTTTCAAATAAGTATCCTTATCAACTGCACAACTACTGACGTGTACAAAAGTCAGACTCTGCTGCGCAAATTGCTGCTTCAACACGGCGATATTCAGAGGTTTTAGTACAGCATCCTTGGCTTGGGCATGGGCCAATTGAAACTCTAAAAGAGGACGAGTCGGAAGACTTCCTCCTGTTCTGCCCAAGGCAATTCGGGCATCGGTAAACTGTTTCAGTTGTTCCCAACTGTTTTGTTCAAATTGCTGTGGATATCGAACATCATAATGTAGCTTCATCCCTATCTCCCCCAAACTAAGACATCAGCAAACGTGAGAATTTTTCAGGCATGTGTTGTGGCCATTCCAGCTTTGAACATTGCTGTTTTAGAATACCCTGCTGCTCTAACCAATAGGCAAATTCAGGTGCTGGCGCGAGTCCTAAAAGTTGACGAATGTATAAAGCATCATGGAACGATGTGGTTTGATAATTCAACATCACATCATCTGAACCTGGAATGCCCATAATAAAGTTAATGCCTGCATTGGCTAATAAAGTGAGCAGAACATCCATATCATCTTGATCTGCATCGGCATGATTGGTATAGCAAATATCACAGCCCATTGGGATGCCAAGCAATTTTCCGCAGAAGTGATCTTCCAAGCCCGCACGAATAATTTGCTTACCGTTATACAAATATTCAGGGCCAATAAAACCCACCACGGTATTCACTAAAAATGGCTTGTACTTACGCGCCACCGCATAAGCTCTGGCTTCTATGGTTTGTTGATCTACCCCATGATGGGTTTGACTCGACAGCGCGCTGCCTTGACCTGTTTCAAAGTACATCACATTTTGCCCTACGGTTCCCCGCTTCAAGCTGAGTGCAGCGTCATAGCCTTCTTGGAGCAAAGCTAAATTAATCCCAAAGGCGCTATTGGCTTGCTCGGTCCCTGCAATTGATTGAAACATCAAATCAATCGGAACGTTTTTGTTGGCAAGTTGAATACCTGAACTTACATGCGTCAGCACGCAAGATTGGGTCGGAATGTCATATTCGTGAATAATGTAATCCAGCAGCTTTAATAGTTCAGATAGGTTTTGCAAGTTATCAGTCGCGGGGTTAATCCCAATCACCGCATCACCATTACCATACATCAGCCCATCCAAAATACTGGCAGAAATACCCAAAACATCATCGGTGGGATGATTCGGTTGCAACCGTGTGGACAAATGTCCTTCTAAGCCAATGGTATTGCGAAACTGGGTAATCACGCGGCATTTTTTTGCCACCAAAATTAAATCCTGATTGCGCATAATCTTGCTGACGGCGGCCACCATTTCTGGCGTTAACCCCGCTTGTAGCACGGTCAATTTTTCGGTGGTGGCATCTGCACTCAACAACCAATTGCGCAAGTCTCCCACCGTAAAGTGTGAAATTGGGTAGAATGCCGCTGCATCATGTTCATCCATAATTAGTCGGGTCACTTCATCCTGCTCATACGGAATCAACGCTTCATTCAAGAACTGTTTTAAAGGGACATCTGCCAAACACATTTGTGCCGCTACACGCTCTGTTGCATTCTGCGCGGCAATCCCTGCAAGCTGATCTCCAGAACGCTCAGGTGTTGCCTTTGCCATCAGCATTTTTAAATCTGAAAAAACATAATGTTGATGCGCAACATCAATCCGATAAATCACGGCCCAAACTCCTTATGTCTTATGTATTAAGTTCTTGTTCTGCTGCTTGAATATTGGCAAATTCTTCTTCTGGGGTACCTGCGACCAAATGATGACGGCTATACAATAAGAAATAAAGAATAAACACCGCATAAATTGCGGCTGCCATAAACCACACTTTTGGATCCACCACAAAACCTGCAACCGTCGCGATAGCAGCTAAAACCAAGGCAATCGAAGCGGTGACAATTCCACCAGGCGCTTTGTAAGGACGTGGCATATTGGGTTTTGCAATTTTTAATTTGATGTACGCCAGCATCATTAGCACATAAGAAATGGTGGCACCAAAGACTGCCATCAAAATCAGTAAATCACCTTCGCGTGATAAAGACAGCATAAACCCAATCACGCCAGGAATAATAATGGCTAAATGTGGTGCATGGTTTTTATTTGTTAAGGAAAGTTTTGTAGGTAAATAGCCTGCACGCGACAAAGCAAAAATCTGACGTGAATAGGCATAAATAATCGAGAAGAAACTCGCAACTAAACCGGCTAATCCGACAAAATTGACAAAGCCTGCCAACCAAGTATTTTCACCATAGACCACTTTTAAAGCATCCACCAATGGTGCACCTGATTCTTTTAAAGTATCAGCGCCTGCAGCACCCGCACCCAAAAATAAAATGGCTAAGGCAAACACAGCTAAAATCAGCATTGAACCGATCAAGCCACGCGGTAAAGATTTATGTGGTTCTTTGGCTTCTTCTGCCGCCAAAGGCACGCCTTCTACCGCCAAAAAGAACCAAATGGCATAAGGCACCGCTGCCCAAATGCCTAAATAGCCCAAAGGTAAAAATGCACTGGCTCCAACCGCATCAGTTTTGACAGGAATATTGAGTAAATTCTGGCTGTTAAAATGTGGCAACATGGCGGCAATAAAAACCAACAAAGCGACTGAGGCGACCGCAGTAATCATAAAAATAATTTTTAAGGCTTCCCCTGCACCTTTAAGATGAATCCCCATAAAAAACAGATAGCAAACTAAATACACAAACCATCCGCCAATCCCGAACAAGGACTCACAGTAAGCACCAATAAACACGGCAATTGCCGCAGGTGCAATCGCGTATTCAATCAAGATCGCGGTTCCTGTTAAATAGCCAGCCAAAGGTCCAAAAGCCGTACGGGCAAAACTATAACCGCCTCCTGCGGTGGGTAACATGGTCGACATTTCCGACATGGCTAAGCACATACATAAATACATGATCGCGACAACAATGGTGGCAATAAACATGCCACCCCATCCACCTTGTGCCAAACCAAAGTTCCAGCCTGCGAAGTCCCCAGAAATAACATAGGCAACGCCTAACCCAATCAGTAATAGCCATCCGACAGCGCCTTGCTTGAGTTTACGTTGAGCAAAATATTCTGTATTGGAATGATGATCTGAATGAGTGTCAGCAACTACACTTTTGACATTTAGCATAAGCACCTCGCATTTGCTTGATGCTAAAGAACAATGCATAAGCCGTACCAATTTTGACTTTTTGTTCAAATTGGTTTGTATTTATTTATAAAAACAGCAGCTTATTTACCACAAAAAAGAAAGCCTTTTCGTTTAGTTTCAAGGCTGGTGACAGGCTAAGAGCACTTCAAAGAATATGTAACCAATCTGCCGCATTAAAGTGAAATTAGAGTATAATTATCCACCTCATTTTCAATGCTCCTAATCTTTATGGCGTATAGTCAACAAAGTGTCACACTTGATCTTGACACCGACGTCACACATCAATGTTCACTACACTACACACGTGATCAGCATCTGATTGGTATTATTGAATTTACCAAACCTAGCTATGTGCTGAAATGGGGTGATTTAGAATATTTCCGTCGTCGCACTGAAGAATTTTCAGTCATGCCCTTTCCAGAATGTGTGAATGCCATGGTTGTTGATATTCGCAATATAGCCGCATTCTTGGACAATGAAGTTCCCATTCTGCCTTGGCGTTTAGTGGAAGAGGAATGTCCTGTACGATTAGTGGTTCCACAAGACCGTCTGGAATATTATGCAGGCTTTTTTGAACCGACATGGCTCAGCACAGATTTAGACAGTGCCATTTATGAAATTCGCGATTTTATGGATATGTTCGTGCACTAAGTTTTAGCGACAAAAAAATCCTCCTAAATGGAGGATTTTTAATGTTCATTCAAAATGCTGATAACCAATGAAATTGGGGTTTACCAATAATTTTCTACCGCGATATTGCCCTCACCACGGCGATTCATTGTTAAACCACGAGCTTTCAACGCTTCTTTGGTATCTTCTACCATTTGTGGATTACCACATAACATCACATGACTGGTCTCAGGATTAAATGGGTAACCAACAGCTTGTTCAAGTGCACCATTCTCAATCAATATCGGCAAACGATCATGCAATATGGCTTGCGGATCACGGGTAATAATCGGCACAAATTTAAAGCCTGTATGCCCTTCACCAAAAGTTTCTGCAATTTGCTGAATGCGTTCGCCATAGGCGAGCTCTGAAGCCGTACGAACACTGTAAACCAAATGAATCTTTTGATATTTGCTCCACGTGTCGAAATCTTGCAGCATAGAAACGAAAGGCGCCAAGCCCGTGCCTGTCGCCAATAGCCATAAATCCTGTGGTAATGGCAACTGATAACGGGTCAAGGTCAAAAATCCGTAAGGGATTTTTTCTAAATACAGTTCATCGCCTACTTGTAAATGCTGCAAGTTAGACGTAAATGCCCCATCTGGCACCACAATTGAAAAGAATTCTAAGGTTTCATCAAACGGTGAGGACACAATTGAATAAGCACGTACGACCAGTTCATCGCCCACTTTTAAGCCAATGCGGGCAAATTGTCCTGCGCTAAACTTAAAATGTGCAGGCCGTGTCATGGTAAAACTAAATAAAGTATTGGTCCAACGCTGTACAGATAAAACCTTTTCTACGCTAAATTTTTCAATTGACATGATTTCGACGTGGCATCAAAGACTGTGCTCATGTTAGCATGACAGCATAATTTATTAATATTTTTTAAATGTTAAGGCTACATTCATGCGCATGACTTTACGCCAATTGGCTGTTTTTGTAGCAGTCGCTCAAGAAGGCACCGTGACCAAAGCCAGCGACGCGGTGAAGTTGACTCAAAGTGCTGCAAGTATGGCACTGGCAGATCTAGAAGATGGTTTAGGGGCTCCGCTATTTGACCGTTTAGGCAAACGTCTGCAATTGAATGATTTAGGTCGTTTTCTATTGCCACAAGCGCTTGAGATTTTAGGCCGCTGTGAAGCTTTTGAACAAGCAGCAAAAGGTGAATTACAAAGTATCGATTTACGTTTAGGGGCAACCTTAACCATCAGCGACTACTTAATGCCTGACCTCATGGCCAGTTTTTTACAAATTCAACCTCAGGCACATTTACAACTTCAGGTTGGAAATACGCGCCAAATGATTGAAGCAGTGAATCAATTCCAATTAGATCTCGCTTTGATTGAAGGTTCATGCCATTTACCTCAACTCCAATGTATCCATTGGCGTGATGATGAATTGGCGGTGTGTTGTGCACCTAACCATCCTCTTGCACGCTTAAATCGCGAACTCAGTCCTGCCGACTTTGACAATGTCGAATGGATTCTACGTGAAGAAGGCTCAGGTACGCGTGAAGTCTTTGATAATGCTATTTTACAAGACTTACCAGATGCCAATATCCGCCTGACTCTTGGACATAACGAAGCGATTCTTAAAATTGTTGCGGGTGGTTTGGGCATGTCCTGTATTTCTAAACTCGCGATTGAACCGTTACAAGAAAAAGGACACTTAGTTGTACTGAATACACCATTCTGGCAACTCTCACGACCATTATTCATGTTGGTACATCGTCAAAAGTATCAAGGACCTGGTTTAAAAGCCTTTATGAAGTTCTGTGAAGGTTAATCTACTATTGTAAAAATGCTCCTCAAATGGAGCATTTTTTATTCCAGAATTTGTCTTCTAAATTGCTTCTCACACGGCTCACCATCGTGATTGCCATCCATTTGTGTATTTGGGCAATTTCTTATGAAAAATACGGCCTCATCATAAGATCGCATCTGACTACAGTGTGTTCGTCCATCACATTTAAAATGAGCAATCGGCTCACTTTTTTTTACAACGGCTAATTTTGAAGCTTCAAATTGGGGCGATGCACTTGTATTTCTCTGTTGCGTATTTACTGCATATCCAACTGTATCTAAGTTTTTACGTCCCTGAGCCGAGAGAATTCGATCAGGTAAATTACCCAATGCTTCTCGCTGTTGCTCCACAATTCGCTTTTGTTTTTGAATGAGTTGTTCTGCTTTTAATTGTTTGGCTACGCGATGATCCTGCACTTTTTGATATGCCACAAAACCTAATCCAGCAATGACAATCAGAACGAATAAAACCATGTATTTTAAACGTGATACAGATTTTCTTGGTAGAACAATTTTCTCTGCAGGCGGTACTGATCTGTAATTAAAACTATGCTGCTCAAGAAGCGGTTGATCTTCAGGCTTTAAATTTAAGCGCACAATATCGGATGCCTTAAATTTCCCCTGTTCCTCGATTACACGAAATTTGAGCTGTTCTCCCTCATTGGGCTTAATGTGCCAGCTTGGGAAATCTTTAATATGGAAAAAGATGTCTTTAGGATCATCCTCAATCTGAATAAAACCAAAACCACGTGCAGAATTGTAGTGCTTGATCTTCCCTTCAAGAAACATAATTCGCCCTAAACTTTTTATTTTTTCTATTCTAATCAATAAAAAAGAGACCCTAAAGCCTCTTTTTAAAATTCAAAAAGAAATAATCCTATTACTTCGTGATCAACGTCTAAAGTTTGACAGTAAAGTGGATGTAATCGATTTATTATGAGTTGATACTTTCGATTTCTTGGCTTTAGCAGAATTATCTTCAACACGCTCAATCTTAATTGCTTTATAGCGATCGCCATTTTCAACCACATTAAACTTCACACGTTCATTGCGTTTCGGCTCACCTGAGTCTGCAGGAAAATCCGAGATATGGAAAAACACATCACCTTCAGATGAGGAAATAAAACCAAAACCTTTGTCGGCATTATATTGCTTAACTTTGCCTTGATATTGCTCGGCCTTCATAAACAGATCCTATATGTACACGCTTTGTTTTAGTATATAAAAAAGAGGCCATAAAAGCCCCTTTTTGCTGGGACTCAAGATTAATCTTTTTGTACTGAACCAAAAATTTTGTCACCAGCATCGCCTAGACCTGGCACGATATAGCCTTGTGCATTTAAGCCGTCATCAACAGAAGCAGTAAAAATGGTCACATCAGGATGTGCATCTTCCACCCTTTTTATGCCTTCTGGTGCAGCAACCAACACCATGACACGTATGTCTTTACAACCGCTGGCTTTTAAAACGTCAATTGCAGCCACCAACGAAGCACCTGTCGCCAACATTGGATCAATAATCATGGCAATACGGTTCTGCACATCTGGAACCAATTTTTTATAGTAAGTACGTGCTTCTAAAGTTTCTTCATCACGCTCCAAACCCAATACAGACACTTTCGCACTTGGAATAAGGTTTAAGAAACCATCCAGCATACCAATACCTGCACGGAGAATTGGCACTACAGTAATTTTCTTACCCGCAATACGTTGTGTAGTAACTTTCCCTGCCCAGCCATCAATTTCATGATCAACTACAGCTAAGTCTTTGGTCGCTTCATAGGTCAGTAACATCGTCACTTCCTGCGCCAATTCACGAAAATTCTTTGTACTAATATCAGCGCGACGCAATAAACCAAGTTTATGTCGAATCAGAGGATGACGAATTTCATGAATAGCCACGGGAGTACACCTAAAAAAATCAAAACATTATTCGTATTATTATAAATGTTTTTTATAAATCTTATAACAAAAAAAGCCCCCAACTCGTGGGGGCTTTTCGATTAACACGATAATTTTTTCAATTATTGATGCGTTAACATGAAATGTAATGGAGATAAAATCTCAGCTTGTAAGGCCATTTTGATAATTGGATCTGGATAAATACCAATCACCAATACTGCAAGTGCCGCGAGTAATACCATGATACCACCCACTTTTTGACCCCAGTGATCTACAGCGTCAATACGTGGAGTTTCTGGCGGAGTCATATACATCACAACCATCACACGGAGGTAATAGTACAAACCAATACCCGAACCTACCACAATCATTGCAGCCAAGAACCAGTGTTGAGTTGTTACAGCAGCCATCACCACCAAGAACTTACCAATGAAGCCAGCTGTTAACGGAATGCCCGCTAAAGATAACATCATCACAGTTAAAGTCGCTGTTAATACTGGACGGCGCCAGAATAAACCACGGTAATCTGCCAGGCTTTCTGCTTCATCTACGTTATTGTATGGGCTAGACATCAATGCCACAGCACCAAATGCACCAATCGTCGTTAACACATAAGTGATCACGTAAACTGATACGTTGCCTAAGCTTGCATAGGTCATGCTGATTAAACCAATCAACAAGTAACCAAAGTGCGCAATCGATGAATAACCCAGAATACGTTTCAGGTTCACTTGACGTACTGCCAAGAAGTTACCCACTAAAATCGAAAGCACCGCAATAATGGTAATGATCGTAACTAAAGACTCAACCAAAATTGCGCCTGAAGTCAGCAAGTAACGTACAAATAGACCAATCGTCGCCACTTTCGCTGCTGTCGCAAGGAAGGTTGCAATCGGAGCTGGTGCTCCTGCATAAACGTCTGGTGTCCATTTGTGGAATGGTGCCAATGAAAGCTTAAAGCCCACTGCAAAAATAATCAGTGCTAAACCAAGAAGTACCATTGGTTGACGAATATTTTGTATTAATGCTTGGAAAGATTCATAGAAAGACAATGAACCTGTGTAAGCATAAATATATGCCATACCCATCAGCAACATTGCCGAAGCTGTTGCAGAAAGAACCAAGTATTTAATACCCGCTTCTAATGAGTTTGCACGTTGATGTGTATAAGCCAACATACCGTAGACAGGAATCGACATTAACTCAAGGCTAATGAAGAAAGATGCATAGTGTGAGCTTGCCACCATTAACATTGCACCCGCAACCGAGCACAGCATCAAGATATACAGTTCTTCACGGTTATCTTTATAAGATTCAATATACGCATGTGACAACGTACAGCATGCAAGTGATGCAATTAAGATCACCAATTGGTAAAGCATGGTGAACGGATCCACCATGAACATACCCATCACGTTTGATGGTACAAATTGTCCACCAAACATGTTGAATAAAATATTTGCCGCAGCAAGGTTTAAGCCAACCACAGAAGCTGTTGCGATTAAATTATGGTTACGTTTAATCGAAGTGAGGATCATCACAACGACCGCGGTCAATGCCACGATCATTACAGGAGCTAATGGCATAAGCTCAGAAAAAGACATTGTGAAGTTCATGGCTTATTGCATCTCCACATTTTCGAGTTGAACAGATGCTTGATGCACAACGTCAACGACTTCTTGAACTGGAATATAGCTGTTTGCTAACCACGCCATGCTTGAATTTGAAATATCAAGGAAGGATTGTGGGTAGATACCAAGCCAAAGCAGACCAAATGCACAAATTAATAGAATACCAACTTCACGCGCATTCAAATCTTTCAGTGGACTTGCATAATGCTCTTTTTGTGCTTCATTTGGTGTACCAAATAAAGCTTTGTGAATCAAAATTAGACCATAAAGCCCAGCGAATACTAAGCTAATTGCAGCCAAAATAGTGAATACTGGGAACTTGGCATAAGAACCCATCAAGATTAAGAACTCACCAATGAAGTTACCTAAACCTGGAATACCCACTAACGCCGCTACAAAGAACATCAAGAAGAATGAAAGGTATTGGAATTGACCACGAATACCACCCATTAAACGCATGTCACGTGTATGTAAGCGCTCATAAACCTGACCACACATAATGAAGAGTGCAGCAGATGATAAGCCGTGCGCTAACATCATGATCATCAGACCTTGGAAGGTCAAAATGTTACCTGCATACAATGCAAGTAAGATGAAGCCCATGTGTGAAATTGAGGTATAAGCCAACAGACGTTTCATGTCGGTTTGCTGGAAAGCACACCAAGCACCGTAGAAAATACCAATTAAACCCATAATGATTGCGATATCGGCAAACTGTGCAGACGCCGCTGGGAAGAATGGAATCACAAAACGGAGTAAACCGTAAGCAGCTGTCTTAATTAAGATACCTGCTAAATCTACAGAACCTGCTGTAGGTGCTTGCGCATGTGCATCGGGTAACCAGCCGTGTAATGGAAACACAGGGAGTTTAACCGCAAAGCCAACAAACAAGCACAACATGAAGGCATAAGCCACCGCAGGAAGCTGAGCATCAAGCGTATTCGCTACACCTAACAAATAGTTGTAATCAAAGCCAATCATGCCTGTCATCATGTATCCATAAACCACTAGGCCTAGAATACCGATGAGCATGATTAAACCAGCAACTTGCGTATAGATGAAGAACTTGGTTGCAGCGTAAACACGTGATTTACCATCTGCACCGCGGTGTCCCCAAAGTGCAATCAAGAAGTAGATTGGAACCAGCATCATCTCCCAGAAGAAGAAGAACAAGAACATATCTATCGAAATGAATACACCGATGACCCCGCCCAATGACCATAAAAGGTTCAAATGGAAGAAGCCTACGTTCTTTTGAATTTCACCCCAAGAACAACCAATCGCCAAAATACCCAACAATGCAGTTAAGCCAACCATTAATAATGATAAGCCATCAACTGCCAAGTGAATATTGATGCCGAGGGTTTGAATCCACGGCAAGAAGAACTCTGCAGACCATGTTGGGACTTTTGCACCCAATTCATAGTTGTAAGTACCCGTTTGCCATAAAGCGACAGTTAAGCCCAAAGTAATGAGCATACCCACAAGTGCAATATAGCGTGGTAGTTGTTGGTCGATTTTATCGACCACCCAACATAAAAAACCTGCAATGAACGGTACGAGGATCAGCGCGGGCAAAACCAAATTGTTTGTGATTTCCATCTTATTTCCCCACGACCTGAATCACGACTAAGATCATCAGTAGAACCACAATGCCCAGCGACATGCTCGAAGCGTATTCACGCAATGAACCTGTTTGACGAGCGCTTGTAAAGCCGTTACCAGCTTTCACAATTGCAGGTAATACAAGCCATAAACCATCAATTGGATCACGACCACAAATCTTAGCAATCAGTAAATATGGTTTTACGAAGATAAGATCATATAAGGTATCGAAACCCAGTGCATTACGGCAAATATTCGCCAAACCTGCACCCAATGAAGTTTTCGCAAAACTTTTCACTGCACCATAAGCAAAAGCAAATAAGATCACACCAATCACAAGACCAGCAAGTGCGATACCCACAGCCATATGTTCTGCACCGTGTACACCCGCTTCCATCGCTTCTGGAATAATGACCGCTGGAATTTTTGCAGCATTCAGAATGCTTTCTACAGGTGCTTTAAGTGCCGCACCAACGAAAGTTGAAAGAACTGCTAAAATTGACAAAGGACCCCAGTAAGTAATGCCTTTGATTGCATGATATGGCGTATTTTCTTTTCCAAAGAATACAACCCAAATTAAGCGGAATGTATAAATTGAAGTTAAGAAAGCACCTGCAACACCTGTCCAGTACAAGCAGTCATATAACGCTACTGCCTGACCTTTCATCCATACAGCACCCAAGATTGCATCTTTCGAGAAGAAGCCAACGGTAATGAATGGAATTGCAGCCAACGCACCGCCACCAATGGCGAAGCAAGCGAATAGGAATTTATTCTTGTAGAACAAACCACCCATTTTGAAAATGTTTTGTTCGTGGTGGTAAGCCAAGATCACCGCACCAGAAGACAAGAATAATAATGCCTTGAAGAATGCGTGAGTCAACATGTGGAACAGACCCGCTTGGTAAGCTTCAGCACCGACTGCCATAAACATATAACCCAACTGACTCATAGTTGAGTAAGCCAAGATACGTTTGATATCGGTTTGTACTAATGCAGCAAAGCCTGCAACCAATAAGGTCACAGCACCTGTAATTGAAATGAACATCATCACTTGAGGTGCCATTTCAAATACAGTGTGCATACGGCAGCAAAGGTATACACCCGCAGTAACCATTGTCGCTGCGTGAATCAAGGCAGATACTGGCGTAGGACCAGCCATTGCATCTGCTAACCATGTTTGTAGTGGAATCTGTGCAGATTTACCCGCAGCACCCAAGAACAACATCAATGCTGTCCAGATGGCCATAGATGAACCTTGCGTTAATACTGTAGGTGCCGCAGCAACCACTTCTGCAATGTTTAATGTACCGAACTGTTGGTAAATTAAGAACAATGCAATCAGTAAGAACACATCACCGACACGCGTTACTGTAAATGCTTTGATTGCAGCAAAACCGTTTTCTGGGTTTTGGTAGTAGTAACCAATCAGCAAGTACGAGCAAAGACCTACACCTTCCCAACCTAAGAACAATAACGCTAAGTTATCGCCCAATACGAGCAGCAACATGCTGGCAACGAACAGGTTGAAGTAAGAGAAGAAACGTGCAAAGTCTTCTTCACCACGCATGTACCATGATGCAAAGATGTGAATCAGGAAACCAACTCCTGTCACCATACCCATCATCAATAATGACAAGCCATCAAGGTGCAAGCTAATGCCTGGTGCAAGACCGCCAACATTGAACCATGTCCACAAGTGTTGTACCTGCGCCACAGAACCGTTGTTAACGAAATCCATCCCCGCAATAAGGGCAAATAAAGCAGATAGACCTACAGCCCCAACGCCAATAATCGCTGCAACTTTCTCAGGTAAATTCTGGCGCCCTGCCGCTAATAAAATAAAACCGATTAGCGGAAATAATACTGTTAAATATAAATAACTCATCCGCGCATCTCACTAGCAGCATCCACATCCAAATGATGGAAGCGATGATAAAACTGAAGGACAATCGCAAGACCGATACAAGCCTCTGCCGCAGCAAGGGTCAAAATCAGAATGAACATAATTTGTCCATCTGGTTGCACCCAAGCACTACCCGCCAAAACGAATGCCAACGCAGCGGCATTCATCATGACTTCAAGGCTCATTAACATAAATAATAGGTTGCGTCGCACCATTACACCGTAAAAACCCAGTGCAAAAAGAATGGTCGCAACGATCAAACCATGTTCTAAAGGGATGTTGCCCATTATTGTTTGTCCTCTTCTGCACTTGGCTCACGTTTACCTAAGTGGAATGCTGCAACCAAGGCTGCTAGCAATAACATCGCGGCAACTTCTACCAATAATAAGTAGTGAGTAAAGAGTGCTTGACCAACGGCTTTCGGACCTACAATTTCAGTGCCCATTACTGGACCTGCTGTGGTGTAGTCTGAACCTAACATCCAGACTAAAATTAAGCCCATTAGGAAGCTCATGAGTGCTGGATATGCCCAAGCAGATGACGTTAGCCATTTGCGCTCTTGATCAACCGTATGTTGACCAAGATTCAGCATCATCACCACGAACACGAATAACACCATGATCGCGCCAGCATAAACGATAATTTCCAGTGCACCCGCAAATGGTGCACCCACAATCATGAACATCCCTGCAACAGCAAGTAAAGACACGATCAAGCTAAGTAACGCATGTACAGGGTTCGCGTTAGTAACTACACGAACCGTAGAAACGATGGCCACGAGTGCCATCAAATAAAACGGCCACATCATGGTAATAGACTCCGTACATCAACAGGTGCGCTTTCACGTTGCGCCTGACCTTTTTCTTTACCTGTTACGGCCATACCTGTAACACGGTAGAAGTTGTAGTCTGGATATTTACCAGGACCTGAAATGAGTAAATTTTCTTTCTCATATACAAGGTCTTGACGAACGTACTCGCCTAATTCGAAATCAGGTGTCATCTGAATTGCTGTCGTTGGACACGCTTCTTCACACATCCCGCAGAAAATGCAACGCGAGAAGTTAATACGGAAGAATTCTGGATACCAACGACCATCTTCTTTTTCAGCTTTTTGTAATGAAATACAGCCAACTGGGCACGCAACAGCACATAAGTTACATGCCACACAACGCTCTTCACCATCTGGATCGCGCGTTAATACAATACGACCACGGAAACGTGGTGGTACGATTTCTTCAGCTGGTACTTCTGGATATAAAATCGTGTCACGTTTACGCGTCACGTGGCTGAATACCATCCACAATGAACGTACAACTGACCCAACTCCAGCTAGAAACTTAAACATTTTGTTCTCCCTGCCGTCTTAGGCCTGATTCATCAGAATCACAGCACCAGTCACAAGTAAGTTGACCAATGCCAATGGCAAGCAAATTTTCCAACCAAAGTTCATTACTTGGTCATATCGTGGACGCATTAATGAACCACGCGCCAATACAAACATCATCACAAAAAATGCTGTTTTGATAATGAACCAGAATACGGGTGGAATAAACGGAATTTCAAGGTTGAATGGTGCTAACCAACCACCGAAGAATAGCGTTACGATCAATGCAGAGATCAGAACCACGTTGACATATTCAGCAACGAAGAACATCCCCCATTTCATACCGCCATATTCTACGTGGTAACCTTCCGCCAATTCTTGTTCTGCTTCGGGTTGGTCAAATGGATGACGATGCGTTACCGCAACACCCGCAACCACGAAAATTAAGAAACCTAAGAACTGTGGAATCACAAACCATACATCTTTTTGTGCTTCTACAATTTCACGCATGTTGAATGAGCCTGCAATCGCAACCACACCCATGAGTGAAATACCCAAGAACACTTCATATGAAATGGTTTGCGCGGCAGAACGTAGACCACCGAGCAATGCATATTTGTTGTTTGAAGCCCAACCACCAAATAACACCGCATAGACTGCAATACCGGCCATTGCCATAAAGAACAATAAGCCAATGCTCATGTCTGCCACACCCAAATATGGGCTCACAGGAATCACCATGAACGACAGTACCGCAGTTGCCATGGCAACTGCAGGTGCTAAACGGAAGGTTAACTTATCTGCAAACTTAGGTGTCCAGTCTTCTTTAAACATGATTTTCAACATGTCGGCAACAATCTGGAACATACCGCCAGGACCAACACGGTTTGGACCGTAACGGTCTTGCCATAAGCCGAGCAAACGACGCTCGACAAATGACATTAATGCTGCAATCAAAACCACCACCAATAGAATGACAATGGCTTGAATAACCGAGTACGCAATTGGCCAATTTTCAGCCCAGAGCGGTGTTTGACGTATAATTTCTTGATTCATGAATTACACTCCTACCGCGACTGAAACTGGTTCTGCTAAAGAAACAGTCGGTGCAAGACCAATTGGATAACCGATGTAACCTGCTGGTAAATATTCAATAACTTGAACTGGCAAGCTAATGCTGGTTTCACCTGCTTTCACCGTAATTTGCTGCCCATTTTGAACATTCAAACGTGCTGCATCTTGCTCACCTACCGCAAACATTGCTTCAGGAATACGAGATTGCATAGCAGGTGTTTTCACTGTGAATTCACCAGAAGCAAAAATGTGATGCATCGGCACTAGGCGGAAGCTTTCAGGGTTAACAACAACCGCTGAAGGTGCAACATAGCTACGTGCTGGACGTTTCGGTAAGCGATCGAATAAACGCACACCTGAATCACCACCTTTTAAATGACCACCCACATTGTCTTGGAATTTATTCCATGCTTGTGGAGAGTTCCAACCTGCTGACCATGCAAATGGCACAAGTGCAGACGGCGTTTGTGTCCCCACATAACCTTCCATCGAGAAAGTTAATGCTGAGTCAATGTCAGTCGGCTGTTTTGGCTCGTGAATTGATAACGGTGCACGAATTGCAGTACGACCTGAATAACGACGTGGTTCACGCGCAATTTTCAAACCATGGACACGGAAGCCTGCATCAGGGGCAACATCTTCAATCGCTTGTAATGCTGGAACGTTTTTCGCAACTGTTTCAATTACATCATCAAGCAATGTCCAAGAAATTGCTTTGCCTTTTAAGCCAGTTTCAATGGCATGTAACCAACGCCAAGATTCTTTAATCGCATATTCTGGCTTGTAGTAACTTGGGTCATACACTTGGTAGAAACGTTGCGCACGGCCTTCTTGACTCACGACAGTACCATCACCTTCTGCGAAGCTTGCAGCAGAAAGTACAATCGATGCTTTCGCAACAGTTGCAGTTTCAGAGTGATCCAATACGATCACATCTTTTGCTTTTGCAAGAGCTGCATCGACCTGAGCTGTCGGTAAACGACGGTAAAGATCGTTTTCAACCACAATCACGGTGTCATAGTCTTGTGCAAAAACTTGCTCTAGGCTTTGACCACCAAGAATTGCTAAGCCCATTGAGTTCACTTCTGGAACAGTCAAGGTTAAGCCTGCATTGCCAAGATTCTGTGCAACTTGTGCAGCAGCTTCCATAATCGCAGGATCTTGTAAGCTTGTACCCGAAATCACCAAAGGTTTCTTCGCCGCTTTTAAAGTATCCGCAATCGTTTGAGCAAATGCTTTCGCATCATCGGCCAAACCAAGAATTGCATCACCTTTCACTGCCGCAGCAATCGCAAAACCTAAACGCGCAATGTCGTTTGGAGAAGCAACCACTTCACCTGTCGCAACATCCGCTAGACGCGTTTGAGTTGCGGCCAAGATATAAATTGGTGACTTCGCATCTTGTGCAATACGTTGCACAGGCTCTGCCAACCAATCTTGCGTACGACGTTCAGCAGCCATTTCTTTGGCTTTGTTTTTCGCCGCTTGACGAACAGACAATGCCATACGTGGTGCAGTTTGAGTTAAGTCTTCACCCAAAATCAATACAGCATCATAGCTTTCGATTTCACGCATGTTCGGGTTGTAAATACCCTCGGTTTGCATGATTGAGGCCGCCAATTCAACCAAGTTTTGCTCTTTTTGAGACATACCTGTTGAATAGTTCTCTTGACCGACCAACTCACGTAATGCGTAGTTCGATTCAAGTGATGCACGTGGCGAACCAATACCCAATACTTTTTTGCCTTGGATATTTGCAATCACGGTATCTAATGCTTGATCTACAGAAACTGGAGTTGCTTCAGCACCGTCACGGAATTGCGGTTGACGTGGACGATCTGCACGGTTCACATAACCTGTACCGAAACGACCTTTGTCACACAAGAAGTATTGGTTCACTTCACCGTTAAAACGGTTTTCTACACGACGTAATTCACCATAACGCTCACCCGGTGAAATGTTACAACCTGAAGAACAGCCTTGGCATACGCTTGGCGCATACTGCATGTCCCATTTACGGTTATAGCGTTCAGAGTGAGTCTTATCGGTAAATACACCTGTTGGACATACTTCAGTCAAGTTACCTGAAAATTCAGACTCTAAAGTGCCTGATTCTGGACGACCAAAGTAAACACGCGATGCATTGGCATACACGCCAAAATCCGTACCGCCTGCATAGTCTTTATAGTAACGAACACAACGGTAGCATGCGATACAACGGTTCATTTCATGAGAAATGAATGAGCCAAGCTCTTGGTTGTAATGCGTACGTTTGGTGAAACGGTAACGACGACGGTCGTGTTGCGTCATTACAGTCATATCTTGTAAATGACAGTGACCACCTTCTTCACAGACTGGACAGTCGTGCGGGTGGTTGGTCATCAAGAATTCAACAATAGACGCACGGAAATCAGTCGCTTCTTTGTCTTCAATCGAGATGTAGGTATTGTCAGATGCAGGTGTCATACATGACATGACCAAACGACCACGCGTATCTTCTGGATTCGCGTATTGAGTCACAGCACATTGACGGCATGAACCGACAGAACCTAAGGATGGATGCCAACAAAAGTACGGAATATCAATACCCAAAGACAAACATGCTTGCAGCAAGTTCTCTGAGCCATTGACTTCGTACGATTTGCCATCGACATGAATTGTAGCCATAGTCGAATTCCTTAAGCTTGTTCTACGTTGCGAGTTTGCGCAGCAGCATTCACTACTTTTGCTTCAAACTCACCACGGAAATATTTGAGTGCACCCATCAACGGTTCCATTGCACCTGGAGCATGCGCACAGAAAGTCTTACCAATCCAAAGCTTACGAGTCAGTTCTTGTAAGTGATCGATATCTTCTTTCTTGCCTGTGCCATCTTCCAAGGCTTTCAGTGCTTTCACTGCCCACGGTAAACCATCACGACAAGGTGTACAGAAACCACATGATTCACGTGCGAAGAATTCTTCTAAGTTACGTGTCGCCGAAACCATACATTGAGTTTCATCCACCACCATCAGTAAGCACGTACCTAAACGTGAACCTGCTTTCATGATGCTTTCAGCATCCATTGGTAGATCAATGTGTTCAGCTGCCAAGAAGTCAGTTGATGCACCACCCGGTAACCATGCTTTTAGCGTCAAGCCATCGCGCATACCGCCAGCATGGTCTTCAATCACTTCACGTGCCGTTGTACCAAATGGAAGCTCCCAAAGACCAGGGAATTTCACCTTGCCTGATGCGCCATAAATCTTGGTGCCTGGATCTTTCGATTTTCCAGCAGAAAGATTGATATACCACTCTGGACCACGCAACAAAATTGCAGGTAAGTTATTGTAGGTCTCTACGTTATTGACAATCGTAGGACGCCCCCAAGCACCAGCAACTTGTGGGAATGGTGGCTTCGTACGCGGGTTGGCACGACGACCTTCAAGCGAGTTAATCAATGCAGTTTCTTCACCACAAATATAACGACCCGCACCCGTATGCACGTGCATTTCGAAGTTCCAGCCAGTTCCAAGGATGTTTTCACCCAAGTAACCTTTAGCACGGATTTGCTCTAGTGCTTCATTTAAATAAGCAGCAGCTTCAATGTACTCGCCACGGATAAAGATATAACCATGGGTTGCTTCTAGGGTATAACCCGCAATCAACATGCCTTCGATCAATTGATGTGGAAGTTTTTCCATCAACAAACGGTCTTTAAAGGTGCCTGGTTCCATCTCATCGGCATTACAAATTAAATAGCGTGGACCACCATCATTTGGTGCCATCAACGACCATTTAATCCCTGCTGGGAAGCCTGCACCACCACGACCTTTAACGGTTGCAGCTTTAATCACTTCAAGCACGTCTTTTGGTGGCATAGTCAAAGCTTTTTTAAAGCCTGCATAACCTTCCAATGCTTCATAGTCATCGGCACTACGGACAAACTCTTGTTTACTCAAGCGCCAAGTTAATGGATGAGTTTCTGGGTTACCGTCGCCATAAATTGGTTTTGGTTCGGTATTCATACATACTTCTCCAATAACTGTTTCACTGAAGTCACTTCAACTAGACCGTGTGTGTCTTCATCAATCATCAGTGTCGGACCCTTGTCACAGTTGCCTAGGCAGCAAATGGGTAACAAAGTAAAACGACCATCTGCAGTCGTTTGACCAAACTGAATACCCAACTCGCGCTGGAATGCCTCAGCCAATGTTTCCGCGCCCATCAAGAAGCAGGCAATCGAGTCACAAAGCAAAATTACGTGACGACCTACAGGTTGACGGTAAATACGGTTATAGAATGTTGCAACACCTTCAAGGTCTGCGACGCTCATGCTTAGCATTTGCGCAATCGCATTCATTTGCGCATCATCTACCCAACCATTACGGCGTTGTACACACTTCAGCGCGTCAAGGCAGGCTGCACGTGGGTACGGATAGTGATCTATGTGATGTTCAATATCGTGGATTTCTTCCGCAGTCAAAATCCCTTCAACATTCACACGTGGCTTTTTATCAGTCAAAATCATCATAATGCGTTACCCCTTAGCGATCCACGTCAGCCATTACGACGTCAATTGTCGCTAAATAAATGATCAAGTCAGATACCAGACTGCCGTTAATCACGGAAGGCATTTGCTGTAAATGGGTGAAAGTTGGTGTACGAATACGAGTACGATAACTCATGGTCGACTTGTCAGAAGTCAAGTAGTAGTTACTTGCACCTTTTACCACTTCAGCCATAACAGAGGCTTCACCAGCAGGCATTACAGGACCCCAAGATACGCTCAAGAAGTGCGTAATCAAGGTTTCAATATCTTGTAATGTTTTGTCTTTTGGTGGTGGAACAGCCAATGGGTGATCCGCTTTGTATGGACCAGATGGCATGTTATCCAAGCACTGTTTGATGATTTTCAATGACTGTTCAATTTCACGATAGTGAACGATGACACGTGCATACGCATCGCCTTCGTACTCGACTGGAACTTCAAAGTCATAGTTTTCATAACCACTGTACGGACGGTATTTACGCACATCAAAGTCAATACCCGTTGCACGCAAACCAGTACCTGTTACACCCCAAGCCAATGCAGATTTGGCATCGTATTGCGCAACATTACGTGTACGGCCTTCAAATACAGAGTTTTTAAGTGCTGCTGTATGGTATTCCTTCAAACGTTTTGGCATCCATTCGAGAATTTCACGAATCAAATGCTGCCAGTTGTTTGGAAGGTCATGCGCTGTACCACCGATACGGAACCATGCTGGGTGCATACGGTAACCTGTGATCGCTTCAATCGCGTCATAGATTTTTTGACGGTCAGCAAACATATAGAAGACTGGCGTCATACCACCGGCATCCTGAATTGCAGTACCGATATATAACAAGTGGTTATTGATACGGAACAATTCAGACATCATGACACGAATACATTGCGCGCGGTCAGGCACTTGAATGCCCGCAAGCTGCTCAACACCCATCACGTATGGCATGTTTTGCGCACAACCACCTAAGTAGTCAACACGGTCTGTATATGGAATGAATGAATGCCAAGTTTGACGTTCAGCCATCTTTTCCACACCACGGTGGTGATAACCGATATCAGGCACACAGTCTTTCACTTCTTCACCATCCAACTGCAAGATGACACGGAATGCACCGTGCGCAGATGGGTGGTTTGGACCTAAGTTCAGGAACATGAAATCTTCGTCAGCATTTCCACGTTTTAAACCCCAATCTTCTGGGACAAAACGTAAATGCTCTTGTTCGAAGTCCTGCTTCGCTTGGTTCTGCATGTACGGTGTATATTCCGTAGCACGTGCAGAATATTCCTTACGTAGCGGGTGACCTTCCCAATAGGTTGGCAACAAAATACGACGGAGCATTGGATGCCCTTCGAAATTAATGCCGAACATATCGTAAGCTTCACGCTCGTACCAGTTTGCATTTGGCCAGATATTGGTTGCAGTTGGAATATTGAGATCACTCTCATTCAATGCAACTTTAATACGAATATCCGTATTGCGCTCTAATGACAATAAGTGGTAGAACACTGTAAAGTCAGACGCAGGCAAACTGTCACGGTGAGTACGTAAACGCTCATCTACCGCAGACAAATCAAACAGCATCACGTAAGGACGTGACACTGTACGCAAGAACATTAAAACTTCTTGTACGCGTGCGCGCTCAACCCAGACCGTTGGAAAATCTTCACGAGTCGTTTGCACATAGAAGTTCTCACCAAATTTGGTTTTGAGTTCTTCTATAATTGCAAATGCTGGGCGTGAATCAACTGCTGTTGATTCTGGCATAGCAATGTCAGTTTCAGCCATTAGCTTGGCTTCCTATTTAATACAAATTCAGTCAACCTTAACGACAATTACACCCATCTCGGGTGCATCAAACATTCATCGTTAAAATTATTTAATTTCATCCATAGAGCGTAAGTTTTTCACTGCAATACGCTGTGCATTCTTACGATCGCGTTCTGGCATCATCTTTGGCTTATATACTGGCTGAAGATCATCACCAATCACGGCAGATAGTGGACGGCGCTCTAATTGAATTTGGTCCTGTAGTAACATTAACGCTTGGATTAATGCTTCTGGACGCGGTGGGCAACCTGGGATGTACACATCGACAGGAATAATTTTATCGACACCTTGCACTACAGAGTAGATGTCATACATACCACCTGAGTTTGCACAAGCACCCATTGAAATCACCCATTTAGGCTCTAACATTTGCTCATACAAACGCTGAATAACAGGCGCCATTTTTACAAAGCATGTGCCTGCTACAATCATCAAATCCGCCTGACGCGGTGAAGCACGAATTACCTCAGCACCGAAACGTGACAAGTCATGCACACCGGTTAAGGTCGTTGCATACTCTACGTAACAGCAAGATGTACCAAAGTTAAACGGCCAAACTGAGTTCTTACGTCCCCAGTTTACTGCTGTGTGTAACACGTCTTCTAAACGAGTCATGAACACATTCTTATTCACTTCTTCTTCAAGCGGATCCGTAACGATCTGACGCTCCTGAAGTGGATATTGATCAGCATTCGGATTCGCACGGGTTAAGGTATATTTCATCCCGAGTTACTCCTTAGATGAGACAGTCGGTGATTTTGCTTTCACGCGACCAGATGATTGAGCTGGAATATGACCCGTAGGGTCTGTTACCAATTCTTCAATAGAGTTAAAACGTGTAATGTCAGCGATGTTCATATTTGGAGAGCCAACTTTAATCACTTTACCAGCAGCTTTACGACGATCCGTAGGTGCCCAATTTAATGCACCAACAGAAACTGCATAAACTAAAGCAATCAATAAATCGACCACAAAAATTACAACAGTTGTAAAACCTAACCAGCCCACTTCACGTACAGAGGTAGACCATGCGTAAAGATAAAGCGCTTCTAAGTCAAAAACTACGAAGAAAATAGCAACCAAATAAAACTTAGCAGACAAGCGAATACGTGCACCACCTGCACCCACTACGCCTGACTCAAACTGCTCCTGCTTAGCACGGCCCCATGACTTACCCCCAAGGAGTAATGGAACTGTGAGCATAAAAGCACAAAGAAATGTAACGCCGATCACGAAGGCAATTATTGCCCATTCGTATGGAGTAATGGCACTCATGCGGGGATAACTCCTGGCAGGCCTATTTATTAACAAAGAATGTATGTATTGGCCTTCAAATACACCAAACACAAAATTAATCCGGCCAATTGTACCTGATTTATGATTTCACTTGCTAGTTTATAGGTCTTAGTCTTTTGGATGATTTTTTAAGCTTTTTTCTGTATTTCCGCACATAAAACACTGAAACCCACCCCACTATCGCTTTATTGAATGAAAAAATAAAATTCCATCATTTTTTTCAACATGACTTTCATTTAATGCGGATTCCTGCACAAGACTTTATTGCTGAAATCCTTTATTTGTCTAGTTAAACCGCAAATTTTCACAGCACAATGCAGCTATAAATAATTCACTATCGCAATCTAGGCATCATATAAATTGGGGTTAAAAATTATCACGATTACAGGATAATTTTTAAAAGAATTCTTTATTTTATTTACAACACTGCTACACGACTAAATTTCGCAAAGATCATGATTATGGTATTCCTATATCATCATGTAAAACAAATAATAAGGAGCAAACACATGAATCTAGAATTCACACATAAACCCAATTATTACTTGTTTGCACAACTGCTCATTCGCCATATTGAACATTATATTGCAAAGCATCCTGATGCCAACAATGCAATATTTGATCTGCGTGATATCTATGAATTATTCCGACAAGATCGTGCTTCAACCACCACCAATTTAGACGGAATATTCAACATTGTAGATGACTATAAAGTAGAAACACTGAATGGAGACCAAAAATTAATTACAGGTCATTCTATTGATACTGTGAACAATTCGTTATTGGTTGATTTCAATCAAGATGCTTTAGAAAGCCTAAAGGGCGGTAAACAAATTATCGAACCTGATGCCAGCATTTTGGATTAAAGCACTGTAGATACAAATAGATAAAAGCCCAGCTTAACTCCCTTCAAGAGCAATACTGGGCTGATCAAAAATTAAAAACTATAACTATAAGAAATTAATTATCCAAACTGTCTTTAGACCCTAATTTCTTTTTGTTACTCTGCGCGAAACGCTTTGCAGGCCAACTCATGGTAAATCTTGCACCTTTTAAGGTTGGGCTTGCATCAACCTCGATTCGTCCACCAAACCAATAAGCAATCCGACTCACAATAGAAAGCCCTAAACCATAGCCACCCGAGGCCCGGGTACGGCTATCATCTAAACGTGCAAAAGCCTCAAAAATGCGTTTACGATCTTCCTCAGGAATACCCGGACCATCATCTTCAACGCAAACATAAGCCATGCCTGTATCTGTAACACCACCACTAATCACAATCTTATGATCACAGTAACGCACTGCGTTTCCAACCAAGTTTTGCACCACACGATGTAAATAACGACGCTCTGCATCTGCGATGACGCTTGGTAAGGGGGCTTCTACAATAATTTCTTTTTGGGTTTTCAATGCTTCAGTTTCGGTCGCAACTTGCTCAAGCACTTCGGCTAACACAATTTTTTCAAAATCGAGTGAAGGCGTGCCCTGCTCCAACTTAGCATAGGTCATAATTTCATCAATTAAGGTATTTAGCGCCTCAATATCTTTATCAATCATATCGACTTGCTGTATGCGATATTCATAATCGTCTTCCTCAGCCAGCATTTCCATACCAAATCGAATACGTGCCACGGGTGTTCTGAGTTCATGCGATACCGCGCGCATTAACTCTCGCTGCGCCTCAATCAAACGCTGGATATGGTCTGACATACTGTTATAGCTTGATGCCAAGCTTGCCATTTCGTCGGTACCATCAATGGGTAAACGCAGACTCAAATCGCCCGATTTCATACGATTTAAGGCATAGTTCACTTCGCGAATCTTACGTTGCATAGGCAAAATCAGACCATAAACCCCCAAGCTCAAGACAAATAAACTCAATAAGGTAATCCCTGCTGCCAATTGGAATGGCATCCAGTTAAACAAAGGCACTGGCCCCAACACCAACACTTCTGATGGCGTACTTGGAATAGGAGAAACAATCGAAATAGTCGTACCGCGCACAGTTGCACTATCACGATACAAGATAATGCTGTGGTCTAAGCGTAACCGTCCAATTTGCTCGGAATCTAAAGGAAGATTTTGTACTTTTTCAATTTCAATTGGATAGGAAAAATGCTTCTGAATTTTCGCTAGATATTCTTTTTCCTGTCCTGGGTAATACACCAGATAATCCAGAATAAAAATAGGCAGAGCTTTCATTTGGCGTTCACCAATTTTATCTACTTTTACATATAGATAGTGATTGGTGTCATTTTTTAAGCCGATAATAATATAAGCAATTGAGTTTTGCGCATCATAACGCACAGCAGCCTTTTGCTGACTAATACGTTTTTGTTCAGCTCTTGAAAGGTCAACTTTGTTGGCATCGACATAATAAATCGGCAATTCCAACAAGTCCGAAGCATCAGAAATCCAGTCCACCTTTTGTTGGACCGTCTGCTGACGCGCAATCCCCTCACTGATAATAAATGAAATACCATCAGTTAAGGACTCACGATATTCTTGCGCACGCTGGTAATTAATAATTTGCACCAGCAAATAAGCAAACAGCGCCACGATTGCAACCAGCACAACCAGACCTGCATAGATGCGCAAGAATATACTGTGTTTAAACACGAAAATGTCCTGTGTGAATCAAGAGAGATGCAAATTACATTCCGTTGGTTTCTTTAACAAAAAGATAGCCTTTACTACGCACAGTCTTAATTCGTTTCGGGTTTTCTGGATCATCGCCAATTTTTGGACGAATACGCGAAATACGCACATCAATTGAACGGTCTTGACCATCGTATTCAATACCACGTAGGCGCTCAAAAATATCTTCGCGTGACAGAATACGACCAGCATTAGAAGCCAACAACCAAAGCAAGTCATATTCTGCGCTGGTAAAATCGACCAACTCGCCATGTAAAGTTACGGAACGACCACCGTTATCAATCACCAAATCATCAAATTCGATGCGTTGTGCCACTTCATCTTCAGGTGCTTTGTCTGTACGACGTAATAATGCACGAATACGCGCAAGCAAAACACGTGGTTGAACTGGTTTAGCGACATAATCATCCGCACCCATTTCCAAGCCAAGCACCTGATCCATATCTTCAGTACGAGCGGTCAGCATTAAAATTGGTTGATGATAATGTGGACGTACTTCACGACAAATGGTTAAACCATCGGCACCCGGTAACATCACATCTAGAACAACTAAGTCAGGTTGCTCGGCAATAATACGACGAATGGCGCGATTACCATCTGGCTCTACCCCAACCTCCAATCCATTACGAATTAAGTATTCTTGGGTTAAACGCGCAAGACGCTCATCATCTTCTACAATTAGAATTTTCGGTAACTTTTCTTCTTGGCTCATAAACTGCACCTTCAAATAGGATGAAGCGTATCTTTTAAAAATCCGACAGATACGACGTAATATAGTTTTGCAATATACACACGTTTACATTGTAAACAAGATGCTATTCACGAAACTGATACATCTAAGTAGCTTTTTGTAATATTTTTTAATCGTTGAATTAATTGGCTTTTTCAGTTTGCATTTTTTGGCTCGCTTCAACATATCTTATTACATCATGAACAATTATTAACCAAATCAGGTAATTGATCATAAACTGTCTGATCAGTTTTATTCTTTTTCACTTATCCACAAGGTTATCTATAAGCAGATAAATAGAGCTTTGCTATGCTATGCCCTTGTCTAATAAGGCTTAAACCATAAGCATAAAAAACTCGGAAATTTGAGCTATTTTTTTTTGGCAAAAATCAGAAAAAATTTTAGTAAAATGTCAATATTGATCTACCCTCAATTTTCCCGTATCTTGTGTTCAATTCAATTTTAAACCACTAAGTCTTGTGTTTATTCCTCAAACACTGTGGCACACTTTTTGCCCAGTTCAAATGGTCCATAAACATAACAATAGATGACAATGGAGCTATGCTGACATGAGCGTAATCACATCCACCCCTGGGCAACTTCAGGTGATTAAACGAACTGGTGATGTTGCAGCTTTTGATGCCGAAAAAATTTCTGTCGCAATTGGTAAAGCCTTTTTAGCGGTAGAAGGACAACAAAGCGCTGACTCTAGCCGTATTCATGACCGCATTTCACAATTAACTGAAATGGTGATGAACACCTTTAACCGTCGTTTACCTTCTGGCGGTACAATCCATATTGAAGAAATCCAAGATCAAGTGGAATTGGCACTGATGCGTACTGGTGAACAGAAAGTTGCGCGTGCCTATGTGATTTATCGTGAACAACGTACATCTGCTCGTCAGCAAACAGGCGCACACCATCATCCGACTTTACAAATCACTGCACAAGACGGTCAACTTAAGCCACTAGACTTGAGCGCGCTCCAAACTAAAGTTAATAAGGCGGCTGAAGGTTTAGAAGGCATTGATGCGCAAGCGATTATCGATGAAACCGTGAAAAACTTGTATAACGGTGTAAAAGAGTCAGACATCTCGACGACGATGATGATGGCAACGCGTACCCGTATTGAGCAAGAACCAAACTACACTTATGTAACGGCTCGCCTACTTCGTGATGAGTTAGTTGCAACAGGTTTAGCCTTCCTTGGTTTGTCTGAAGACACAGTTGAAGGCGATGCTTTAGAAACTTTCCTGAAAAAAGGGATTGAGCTAGAGCTACTTTCACCAGAACTTCTTAATTTTGACCTTGCAAAATTGGCAGCGGCGATTCAACCAGAACGCTCAAATCAATTCACGTACTTAGGTCTACAAACTTTATTTGATCGTTACTTCATCCACTCAGATGGCGTACGTTTCGAATTACCACAATTATTCTTCATGCGTGTTTCGATGGGTCTTGCACTTAACGAAGAAAACCGTGAAGAACGTGCAATCGAGTTCTATAACTTATTGTCGAGCTTCGATTACATGGCGTCTACCCCGACGTTATTTAACTCAGGTACGCTACGTCCACAGTTATCAAGCTGCTACTTAACCACAATTGATGATGACCTGTATGACATTTATGGTGCAATGCGTGATAACGCAATGTTGTCTAAATGGGCAGGCGGTTTAGGTAACGACTGGACACCAGTTCGTGCCTTGAACTCGTATATCAAAGGTACAAACGGTAAATCACAAGGTGTTGTTCCATTCCTTAAAGTAGCGAACGATACCGCTGTTGCGGTTAACCAAGGTGGTAAGCGTAAAGGTGCCGTGTGTGCATACCTTGAAACTTGGCACTTGGACATCGAAGAATTCCTAGAGCTACGTAAAAACACTGGTGATGACCGTCGCCGTACACATGACATGAACACAGCAAACTGGGTTCCTGACTTGTTTATGCAACGTGTTTTTGAAGATGCAGAATGGACACTGTTCACGCCATCTGAAACTCCAGATCTACACGACTTAATGGGTGCAGAATTCGCTGAGCGTTACGCACACTATGAAGCAATTGCGAAAGAAACAAATATGTTGCACAAGAAAATCCGTGCAAAAGATTTGTGGCGCAAAATGCTGTCGATGTTGTTTGAAACAGGTCACCCATGGATCACATTCAAAGACGTATGTAACTTACGTTCACCACAACAACACGTTGGTGTAGTTCACTCATCTAACTTGTGTACAGAAATCACATTAAACACAAGTAAAGATGAAATTGCAGTATGTAACTTAGGTTCGATTAACCTTGTACAACACGTTCAAGGTGGTGTGTTAGACCGTGAGAAACTTGCACGTACTGTGAAAACAGCAGTTCGTATGCTCGATAACGTGATCGACATTAACTACTACGCTGTACCTCAAGCGCGCAACTCAAACTTGAAGCACCGCCCTGTCGGTATGGGTATCATGGGCTTCCAAGATGCTTTATATGAAATGGGCATGGCGTACGGTTCTGATGCTGCAGTCGATTTTGCTGATGAATCGATGGAAGTGATTAGCTACTACGCAATTTCAACATCAAGTGATTTGGCTGTTGAACGTGGTACTTACGAGACATTTAAAGGTTCGCTTTGGGATCAAGGTATCTTACCGATTGACTCTCTTGACCTTGTGGCTAAAACACGTCCTGAACGTATGTTTGAAGTTGACCGCACACAACGTTTGGACTGGGACACTTTACGTGCCAAAGTTCAAAAAGACGGTATGCGTAACTCAAATGTGATGGCAATTGCACCGACTGCAACCATCTCTAACATTTGTGGCGTTTCGCAATCAATTGAACCGACATTCCAAAACTTATATGTGAAATCGAACCTTTCTGGTGAATTCACAGTAATCAACCCGTACCTTGTACGTGCGTTGAAAGATCGTGGTCTTTGGGACTCTGTGATGGTCAATGATCTGAAACACTTCGAAGGTTCAGTTCAAAAGATTTCTCGTATTCCTGAAGAACTTAAAGCGATCTTCGCGACTGCATTTGAAGTTGAGCCACGCTGGATTGTAGATGCTGCATCACGTCGTCAGAAATGGATTGACCAAGCGCAATCGCTTAATCTTTACATTGCTGGTGCAAATGGTAAGAAACTTGACATCACTTATAAGATGGCATGGTTACGTGGTTTAAAAACTACATATTACCTCCGTGCATTAGGTGCAACTTCTGCTGAGAAATCGACCATTAACACGGGTGCATTGAATGCAGTTAAAGCAACTACAGTAGCAGCGCCTGTTGCAGCAGTTGCTCAGGATGTTAAACCTGAAGTGGTTGCTGAAGAGGAAGACTTCAGTCAAGCAGCCCCAGTACCAATGGCATGTTCAATTGACAACCCAGATTGTGAGGCTTGTCAGTAATCTGACCAGTTTCAAATCCTCCCTAAAACCCTCTTTTCAAAGAGGGTTTTAGGGAGATTAAAATATAAATAAAGGAAAAGACCATGCTCCACATGACCCATAACTACCTGTTAGGACTCGCGGTTCTGGTTTTTTCCTTTGTTTTCTTTTACGTGCCGATGGTCTACGCATTTGTTGCCATTCGCAATCAACAGCGTAAGCAAAATAAGTCGTGAGGACACTTGCTCTACCGAACAAAATTAGAGCATTTATCGACAAAACTTAATTTTGCTTACACAAATTGAGCGTATAGTAGGACATCTTCTTGGTTGAGATGTCTTCATAAAAGATATAAAGCAACGAAGAGAGAATTGATATGTCTATCCTAAGTTGGGACGATTTAGAAGATGATTCGCAAAAACCGGCTGCACCTGAACACAAGTCTGCGCCCGTCGAACCGCAAAAAGCGCCTGCTGCGCCGTTGGTATCTAATGCAGAGCAATCATCGTCGCATGTGGCAGCTGCACAATCCGCTGGAACCCGTTCAGTGCGAGCAACAGATCCAGCCGATCCGTTGGCAAGAGCATCTAACGCTCTAGAAACGTTAGATGTTGCCCCTGGTCTTGAAGAACTTGAGATGGGTGCGCAACGTGTACAAGTTGACGACAAAGCCATGATCAACTGTCGTGCTGACTTGAACCAACTTGTACCATTCAAATACGAATGGGCTTGGCAGAAGTATCTAGATGGTTGTGCAAACCACTGGATGCCTCAAGAAGTCAACATGAACCACGACATCGCGCTTTGGAAGTCTGAAAATGGCTTAACTGAAGATGAGCGTACCATTGTGATGCGTTCTTTAGGTTTCTTCTCGACTGCGGATTCATTGGTTGCAAATAACTTGGTCTTGGCAATTTACCGTCATATTACCAACCCTGAATGCCGTCAATACATTTTGCGTCAAGCATTTGAAGAAGCGATTCATACGCATGCGTATCAATACTGTATCGAATCTTTAGGTATGGACGAAGGCGAAGTCTTCAACATGTACCGTGAGGTTCCATCTGTAGCGCGTAAAGCAGCGTGGGGCTTAAAGTATACTCAATCGTTGAGTGACCCGACCTTCCAAACAGGCACACCTGAAAACGACCAAATTTTGTTGCGCAACTTGATCGCATTCTACTGTGTACTTGAAGGGATTTTCTTCTACTGCGGTTTTAGCCAAATTTTATCGATGGGCCGTCGTAACAAGATGAACGGTGTTGCTGAGCAATTCCAATACATCTTGCGTGATGAATCGATGCACTTGAACTTTGGTATCGATATGATTAACCAAATCAAGATTGAAAACCCGCACCTTTGGACAGCTGAATTCCAAGAAGAAATCATTCAAATGATTCTTGAAGGCACCATGCTTGAAATCGAATATGCACGTGACACGATGCCACGCGGTGTATTGGGTATGAACGCTGCGATGATGGAAGAATATTTGAAGTTTATCTGTAACCGTCGTTTAAGTCAGTTAGGCTTACCTGAACAATTTGCTGGTGTGAATAACCCATTCCAGTGGATGTCTGAAATGATGGACTTACGTAAAGAGAAGAATTTCTTTGAAACTCGAGTAACAGACTACCAAACGGGTGGTGCGTTAAGCTGGTAAGTAAATGACCTCACGTCACGCGACACATAAGTTGTCATTTGCGACGCATAAAATGTCATTGCGCGACACATAAGTTGTCATTGAGAAACCGCCATTAATGGCGGTTTTTT
>NZ_SJOF01000012.1 GCF_004331255.1 Acinetobacter sp. ANC 4173
ACTTTCACTTCAGATGCGAACGTACCTTGACCTGCACCCAATAGTGCACCAAGCATTTGACCAACTTGGTTAGAGTCGTCATCAATGGCTTGTTTACCAAGAAGAATTAATTGTGGTTGTTCAGCAGCAACAACACCTTTCAGGATTTTAGCAACTTCCAAAGCACCGAGTTGGCTGTCATCAGCTTCAACCAAGATACCGCGGTCAGCGCCAAGTGCCATTGCAGAACGAATTTGTTCTTGCGCTTCTTTAGGACCAATAGAAACAACGATGATTTCTGAAACAGTTCCTTTTTCTTTTAAGCGAACCGCTTCTTCCACTGCGATTTCACAGAATGGGTTAATTGACATCTTAACGTTAGTAAGGTCTACCCCACTATTGTCCGGTTTAACGCGAACTTTAACGTTGGCATCAACCACACGTTTTACAGCAACAAGAGCCTTCATGTAATCCTCGGCTGTTTTAGCAAAAGTAAATGTTGAGAAAAGTTATATTAACTCTTCACTTAAAATTTTTTAGGTGTCCTATCTTGCAATTGTATGGCATTTCGGTCAAGTCACAATTACTCAATCCACTGTAAAAATGCGTAAAAAGGGCTGAACGTTGCGTTCAAAGTTTTATTTGCATGAATTTTGATTCTAAAATAGCGGTTTTAGTGTACTAATTTTAAACGTTGATTTTTATTATTTTTTTACTTTATTTACTACATAATTTTTTCTGATCAACTGCTTCAATTGCTGTCTGTAATAAGCATCTGATATGTAGTGCAATACTTTAAAACAGCACCAATGACTTGTCAGTTTTGACAAAAACTGATTAAGTTTATCAATTTTAGAGTTGCACAAACATAATCATTAAATTTAAACATCCTGTGAAAAGGTACTACTCAGGATTGTCTGAATATAAAAAGCATGCCCTTTTTTAAGCATGCTTAATACGACCATCAATTTGCGATTAACCAAGTCGCAGCTATCATCAATAAACCACCCGATCCTGCATCAATCCATTTTTGCTTTTTGGCATCTAATTGCGCATTTTGTGTAATTTTGGCCACCACAAAACTTAACCCGCTATACACCACTAAACATAAACCAATAAAAATAGATGACAAAATAAGACCTTGGGCAACTGTATTTCCCGACTGGTTTATAAATTGTGGCAAAATTGCAAAGTAAATGAGCATGCCTTTAGGATTCAGTAGTGCTGTAAAAAAACCTTTGGTAACTGGGCTACCCGCTTGTGCTTTTGGTACTTGCAACGATTTAGTATTAAAAACTGACTTTAATAAGCTTAAAGCAAGATACAACAGATACGCGATACCTAACCAACGAATCGTTTCAAACAATAACGGAAAAGAAATAAGAATTGCCGCAATACCGACTGCGACCAAAACTGAATGTATTAAATACCCCATGCAAATACCAAGGGTTGCCATAATTCCAGCCTTTACCCCTTTCGACATGACTTGTGAAAAGATAAATAGTATGTCGGGACCCGGGGTAAAAACCAGAGGCAAAACGGTCAGTGCAAACAATAAATATACAGACATATCCTTTTTCCCTTTCGAATAGGCTGAAAGTGAAAATTAGTATCTGCGAATTTATACAAAATAGGATTGCAAATATTCTATAATTAGGTTTAATTTTCGAATTTAATTCTATTTTATGAAATCATCTTCCAAGAATATTTTAATCAAACTCGATCGTATTGATAAAAGTATCATTCGTGCTTTGCAGCAGAATGGTCGTATTCAAAATAATGACTTAGCCAAAGAAGTTGGGCTGTCGCCTTCATCTTGTTTAAGAAGGGTCAAACTACTGGAAGAAGCCGGGGTAATCCAGAATTACACCACCGTGGTTGATCCACAAAAGATTGGTTTTCAACTGATTTTGTTTTCACGTATTTGGTTGGTGGGACAAGATGCTGAAACCATTGATCGTTTTATTGAAGCCATGAAAGAACTGCCCCAAGTCATGGAGTGTTATATTATTTTGGGCGAATGTGATGCCATGCTGAAAGTGGTGGTACCGGATTTAGAAAACTATCGAAAATTTCAGTCTACACATTTGACCAAGAAAAATGGCATCACCAGTGTCAAAACTGATTTGCCTAGCCAAATTATTAAGCAAAGTTTTCAACTTCCGCTTGAAGATTTATAAAAGATGCTATGCAGAATTCTCTAGAAAGTACGCGCTTAATTTTACGTCCATGGCAAGAGGCTGATCGGTTGCCATTTTCTCAACTGAATGCTGATCCTGCCGTCATGCGTTATTTTCCGAAATGCTTGTCTCATGCTGAAAGTGATCTGCTCATTGATAAATGCCAAGCTTTAATTGAACAGCGTGGCTGGGGATTTTGGGCGGTCGAATTAAAATCTGAACACCGTTTAATTGGCATGACAGGATTGCATGATCAACCCGATCAATTCAGCTTTTCACCTTGTACCGAAATTGGCTGGCGTTTGCACAAAGACTATTGGGGTCAGGGCTATGCGACTGAAGCAGCGCAACTTGCATTGAATTTTGCCTTTCAAACACTCCATCTCAATCAAGTCGTTGCTTTTACCGCATCCATTAACCACCCCTCTCAAGCCGTTATGCAACGATTGGGCATGCAATATCAACAAAAATTTCTACATCCCGCACTAAGCACCGATAGTATTTTGCAGAAGCACGTACTGTATTGCATTGATTCAAGTGAATTTAGCTCAAATATGCGCGTTCACTAGAAAATCTCGATGTACATGACTCAGTTCAATCAACTCATAAAGGGACAAATCAAAAATTTCCCAGACCAATTGAAAGTCATCGGTCGTATCCATAATTGGAATAGAGCTTGCAGACACATTCCACGTTGTGCCGTCCCAGACATAGCACTTGAGGGTCTTCTGTTGCAGAGCTTGCACCATGCCAGACGTATTAATCCCTTCAATCACTGAATTTTCAGGCAATAGAGGTTGTACTTCAGGTAAGCAATATTCAATAAAATGTTTAATCTGGCGCAAACCATATCCTGCAAAAATATCCTTTTGCACTGAATTTAATTGATTATATTTTTCTTGTATGTTTGAAATCATGGCTTGCAATCCTCTTTCATTCTACGTTCAAAACTCACAATCGGTATATTGATGTTCAATACCGCATGCCAAACGATACTTATACTGCATCTTTTGATTTTTTATTATTCTACAATAGTACAAATATGCTCTTTTGCATTTTACTTATGCCATGACTAGAGCAAGTTTTGTACCAAAATAAAAGCCTTCATCGAAATGATAGGCCTATATTTATACTGAAATTGTTACTGATTTTTGAATTGGGCACGTGGATGTGCTTGATCGTAGACATTGGCCAGCCGATCAAAATCGACATGGGTATATATTTGTGTGGTACTTAAATTACTATGCCCCAACATTTCCTGCACAGCTCTTAAATCACCACTATTTGAAAGCATATGACTGGCAAAACAATGTCTTAACAAGTGTGGATGTAAATCGACACTGACCCCCGCGCGTTGTGCCTGAAACTTCACCCGATTTTCAATTTGTCTGGCGCCCAGTGGATTGCCTTTACGACTAATAAAGACATGCGCATCGGGGACAAAATCACCTTGCCACAGTGGATACAACTTTAGCCATTCCATTAATGCATTTTTGGCTTTGGTACCAAAAGGCACTACACGGGTTTTATTACCTTTCCCCGTAATCCGTAATAATAGCCGATTAAAATCAATGTCTTTAATTTTTAGACTTTGTACTTCAGCGAGTCGTAATCCACTCGAATACAGTAATTCTAAAATTGCCTTATCACGCAGCCACAATTCTTGATCTGGCTCTTTTTCAGGCTTCGTCTGATCTAAAATTTGCTGAATGGTTTCAATATCCACCATACCCGGCAAGGGTCGCGGTTGGCGCTTTAATTGGAAATCATCAGATGGATTAAACGTCAAATAATTACCTTCTTTTGCCCACTTCATAAACTGACGAATCGCAGACAATAATCGCTGTAAACTACTAGAACTCAATTGCTGTTGTTCTACTTTGACTGCCAAATATTCCCGTAAATCTGACGTTTCTATATCTTGTAACAGCAGTTTTTTCTGATCACAAAACTGTAAAAAATCGCCAACATCACGCTCATACGCCAGTAAAGTTAATTTAGACTGATTTTGTATTTCCCGTGCTTTCAGCCACATGGCGAGTAATTGTTGGGACTCTACAGACATAATGCCCATCCTAAACTTCAAAATTAAAGTGAGTTAAATACTGCTGAATGTGTGCTGCAACTTCTTTGGCATGGTGTTCCCCGAAGGCATGATCACCCCCATGAATCAGATGTAGCTGCGCTTGTGGCAGTTTTTGTTGCAAAGTCTGTCCAACGGCAATTGGGCTAATCGGATCTTGATCTCCCCACAATAACAATACTGGCATTCTAATCTTTTCAAGTTGCTGTGATAAATCTATCTGCGTAGCCATAAACCAGTCTGGATAGTTAAGATATTGTTGTTGATAAGCGGTTCGCCAATCTTGTACCTGAAATGGGGCTAAATCAATTCCACCCGAAGTTGCCAAAAGCACTAATCCCTTGACCAAATCTGGACGTGCTATTGCCGCCTGTACAGCAAAAATCCCGCCCATAGACTGTGCAATCAAAACAGATTCAGACTGAATCTGTTGCAAAACATAATTCGACAAACTGGCAAAATCATAAACACTCTCTTGGCTTGGTTCCTCACCAAAACTCGGATAAGCAATGACCTGGTTAGATTCTGCATGAGATAATTCATTGATTAAGGGATTCCAGAACGTAGTACTTCCCGATGCGCCTGGTAGAAAAATTAAATTTGGCATGTCTACACTTTATATCTATTTATCTTTGGCTTCAGCATAGCCGATTTTAATCCATAAAAAAGCACCATCATGAAGACAGTGCTTTTTTTAACATCAATGCCGATTTAGCCTTGGAAATAACGCAGGTCAATACGTCCTTCATAAACGTTGGCTGTCGGACCTGTCATCCAGACCACATCGCCCTCACGCCATTCAATTTGTAATTTTCCACCCGCCAACTCAATTTCAACCTGATTCGCCAATAAACCACGACGGATACCTGAAACAGCAGCAGCACATGCTCCCGTGCCACAGGCTAAAGTTTCACCAACACCACGCTCGAATACACGTAAACGTGCATGTGTTTCATCAATAATCTGCATGAATCCTGCATTCACACGCGCTGGGAAACGAGCATGTGACTCGACTTGTGGTCCCATCATTGCCACATCAGCCGTAATCACATCTGGGACAATAGTCACCGCATGTGGATTCCCCATGTTCACCACATCAATTTGAATCTGTTGTTGATTTGCCAACTCTAGATCATACAGACTTGCTGGTTCATCGACCAAAAATGGAATTTCCTGTGGCAGGAACTTTGGATACCCCATATTGACGCGTACCCAACCATTCGAACCCAATTCAGGTTCGACGATCCCAGCTTTGGTTTGTACCTTAATTTTGGTTTTCGTTGTCAATTGTCGTTCATGTACAAAACGAGCAAAACAGCGCACGCCATTCCCGCATTGTTCCACTTCTGAACCATCGGCATTAAAAATACGATATTTAAAATCCGCTTCTGGCATATCAGGTGGTTCAACAATTAACAATTGATCAAAACCAATGCCAAAATGTCGATCGGCAAGACGTTGGATGGTCAGTGCATCTAAGTAAGCACGCTGACTAATTAAATCCACAACCATGAAGTCATTGCCTAGACCATGCATTTTAGTAAATTCTAAAAACATTTTTAGTGACTCCTTAAGGCAATAAACGCTCTTTTTCCCAAAGTGATTCGATTGTTTCACGCTCACGAATCAGATGTGAGTTCGCGCCATCAACCATGACTTCAGCCGCACGTCCACGCGTATTGTAATTTGAACTCATGACAAAACCGTATGCACCTGCCCCCAACACTGCAAGTGTATCGTTTTCACGGAGTGCTAAATCACGTTCTTTCCCCAAGAAATCGCCCGTTTCACAAATTGCACCCACCACATCCCATTGCAAAGTTTCGACATCGTGTCGTGGCGTTACAGGTTGGATATCCATCCATGCTTCATACAAAGCTGGACGAATCAAATCGTTCATTGCTGCATCAATAATGGCAAAGTTACGATGATTGGTCGGTTTCAATAAATCTACTTTGGTCAGCAACACACCTGCATTGGCTGAAATACTGCGTCCCGGTTCCATATACACTTTTAAACCTAACTTTTCTAAAGCAGGTTTCAACGCATTGGCATATTCTTCAACTGTTGGAGGAACTTCATCTTTATAAGTCACTCCCAACCCCCCCCCAATATCGACATGCTTTAATTCAATACCAAGCTCTTTGAGTTTTTCAATCATGAACATGACACGATCAAGAGCATCAACAAACGGTTTGGTTTCAGTTAACTGTGAACCAATATGACAGTCGATGCCGATAATTTCTAGATTCGGTAGACTGGCTGCATATTGATAGGTTTCAAATACCGTATCCGAAGGAATACCGAACTTGTTTTCTTTTAATCCCGTTGAAATATAAGGATGCGTTTTTGCATCGACATCTGGGTTAACGCGTAATGAAATTGGGGCTTTTTTGCCTAATGCTGCCGCCACTTTCTGAATACGATCTAATTCTGCATAAGATTCAACATTAAAACATGCAATGCCGACTTCCAATGATTTTTGAATATCTGCTTCAGTTTTACCTAAACCCGAAAAGACAACTTTAGATGCATCACCACCTGCAGCCAACACACGGGCTAACTCACCACCCGTCACAATGTCAAAGCCACAACCTAATTTGGCTAACACGCTGAGTACTGCAATATTTGAGTTAGACTTTACCGCAAAACAAATTTGATGATCGATAAAACCAAAAGCACGGTCCATATCTAAAAAATGCTTTTCAAAAGTTGCTTTTGAATACACATACAGTGGCGTGCCATATTGCTGCGCAAGCTGTTCTAGGGAACACTGCTCTGCGTACAATACCCCATTAATGCGGGTAAAACTCATGGAAGATGTCCTTTCAATGACAAGTTAAGGAGTAGAAGATTTTGATTCTGTAGTTGTCGGTTGTTCAACCGATTCAGTCGTTTGAACTTGCTCTGTTTTTTGAGCAGACTCTACATTTGGATATAACAAATATTTTGCACGTTTGTCATAATTTGAATCGCTTGGTAATTGTAATGCACCCGATTGACCACAACCGACTAATGAAGATCCCAACACCAATACACTTATGCAGCAAATGACGTGACGCATCTGACCACCTATCTCAAATTTTAACAAAGTATAACCCGATCAACGCATTGACCAAAGCATTAAACGCTAGAGATTATCGCCAGACATAAAAAAACGCCAGTTCTAAACTGACGTTTTTCTGTATACGCAGCGATTATTTATGTTTTGGCTTATAAAAACAGAAATAACCAATGGCAAGAATGATAAGCCAAATTGGACTCACCATTAAGGCTTTCATGGTATCTGGCTCTAATGACAACACGTAAATCATGCCAATGAAGAACACAATCACCACCCAACACGTCAAAGGACCACCAGGCAATTTAAAGGTCGATTTCGCATGTAAGTCTGGACGTGTTTTGTAGTAAACCAAATAGCTCCACAAAATAATCAACCACACCAAAATAAACAGAATCGTGGATAAAGTCGTTGCCAGAGTAAAGGCTTCAACCGTATTTGGTACAAAGTACTGTAAGGCCGCACCACCCAACAAACAAATTGCAGAGAAATATAAAGCATTTGCAGGAACTGCACGCTTATTCAAATGACCAAAAGCTTGTGGTCCTTGCTTCTCACGCGATAAACCGAACAACATACGGCTGGTCGAGAATACCCCACTGTTCATAGAGGACATCACAGAAGACAACACCACAAGGTTCATGATAATCGCAGCGGCTGCAATACCTGCCTGACTAAACAAATTCACGAATGGGCTAACTTCTGGGTTGATCCTGTTCCATGGTGTCACCGACATCACAATCACCAATGCCAGCACATAGAAAATGATAATACGGATTGGAATTGAATTGACTGCTTTAGGCAAGTTACGCTCAGGATCTTTGGTTTCCGCTGCTGTAGTCCCAACCAATTCCACCCCGACAAAGGCAAAAATTGCAATTTGGAAACCGGCCAAGAAACCCCCCATACCCGTCGGGAACATGCCGCCATTGGCCCACAAGTGCGTGAACGATGCCACTTCACCCGTAGTGGAAGTAAAGCCTGTAAAAATCATCCACAAACCAACGGCAATGAGCACCACAATTGCAATAATTTTGACCAATGCAAACCAGAACTCAAGCTCACCAAACAGCTTCACCGTCATGAGGTTTAAACCCATAATAAAGACGATGGCAGCAACGCTGATCATTGCACCTTCAACTGGGCTAAATGGTAGTCCATTGTTGAAGAATTGCAGATAATAAATAATGGCGGATAAGTCCGCGATACCAATGGTGATCCAACACAACCAATAGGTCCAACCCACGAAATAACCCGCCCAAGGACCAATCAGGTCTGTCGAGAAGTCAATAAAAGACTTATATTTCAGGTTAGATAATAGTAGCTCTCCTAATGCACGCATTACGAAAAACACCATTAAACCGATGATCATGTAAATAAATAATATTGATGGGCCCGCCAAACTAATGGTTTTACCGGACCCCATGAACAAACCAGTACCAATTGCACCACCAATCGCAATTAGTTGTAGATGTCGATTTGACAAACTACGATGGAGTTCGCCTTGTGCAGCTGACTCATTCGTGTTTTGATTTAACATCGCTATAAAAACTCTCTATTAATCCTTTAAGATTTTTTAACCAAATTAATCCAAATTACACATTTGTACTATTCTTAAGCACGCCTTCGCCATGTAAGTTTTTGGGTCAATCCAAGCTAAACAACTCTATCTGTATCGTTCAGCATTCAAGCCTTATACAATTGGGGCCGATAATACGCACTACATCAATGCAATACAATGCACCTTTTGGACACATCAGTTCATATAAATCTTATACCATTCAATAAAAAAAGCAGCCGCCGTGGCTGCTTTTTAAGTTCTACTTCACACTAAAATTCAATTACTTTGTTGATTATTCTGTTGTTTCTTTAAGCGTTCTTCCCAATAAGTTGCATTACGGATCCCTAGTTTTACAGGATCAAAGGTATATTCTGTTACTCCTGCTTTTTGTTGCTGCTCATAATCTTTCAATGCTTTGATGGTTGGTTTCCATACAAAGTAGGTCACAATAATACCCACAATATTAATCCAAGCCATTAAGCCAACACCTATATCGCCAATTCCCCAGATATAGCCTGTTGCACTAATCACACCGTAAGCGACTGAAATCATGATAAAACATTTCGTAACGAACAATAATGATGGAGATTGAGTGATATAGCTCAAATAAGTGATGTTGGTTTCTGCGATATAGTAATAAGCAACAATTGTGGTAAATGCGAAGAAGAACACCGCCAAGGCAACAAAAATTTGTCCAAAACCACCAAATACAGTGCTCACCGCCATTTGGGTAAATGCTGGCGAACCAATTTCGACAGTACCTGCAACGTTTTGAACAATAAATTGCCCTGCTTCTAATGTGCCTTGTACGTTATACATACCTGTAATTAAAATCATGAAGGCTGTAGCAGAACAAACAAATAGCGTATCAACATAAATTGAGAAGGCTTGTACAAAACCTTGTTGCGCTGGATGTTGTACTTCTGCGGCTGCCGCTGCATGCGGTCCAGTACCCTGACCTGCTTCATTCGAATAAACACCACGTTTAACGCCCCAACCAATTGCAGCACCCAGTCCTGCCATTGGGCTAAACGCATCGTCAAAAATAAGTTGTAAGACACGTGGTAATTCGTGAATGTTGATTACAACAATCACCATCGCCATTAAAATATAGCCTAGCGCCATAAATGGAACGACAAACTCTGCAAAACGTGCAATACGCTTAATACCACCAAAAATAATGATGGCCAATAAAGATAGAATTACAACCAAAGCAACTAATTTGAATACACCCACATTACCAAAGACGATGGAACCTTCACCTGTAATTTGCGTAAATGCATTCCCCACCGCATTGGCTTGAATACCTGGTAGGAACAAACCACAAGCCACAATTGCGGCAACTGCAAATACCACTCCCAACCAACGTTGCCCTAAACCTTTATCAAAATAAAAAGCAGGTCCACCACGGTACTGACCTTGGTATTCCACCTTATAAATTTGACCCAAAGTAGATTCTACGTAAGCTGTACTTGCCCCTAAGAAAGCCACAAGCCACATCCAAAATACTGCACCCGGACCACCAAAACCAATTGCTGCTGCTACCCCTGCAATATTACCAACACCTACACGCCCCGAAAGTGATACGGCTAATGCTTGAAATGAAGAAATTCCTTGTTCTGAAGAACCACCATGTATTAATAATCTTGCCATCTCTTTCATTTGGCGAACTTGAACAAAGCGCGTCAGAATAGAGAAAAATAAACCTGCTCCCAAACACAAATAAATAAGAGCCTTGCTCCAAATAATACTATTTACCCAATCAACAATTTCTGCTGCACTCATAGACATCAACCTTTTTTATATAATTTGAAAATGTTGCAATTGCTTTATTTTCATTTGTTTGAGCAAGAGCAATATCTATGCCATCAAACTGCTGTGTCATGACAAGAAACAACCAAACGCTCAAACTCCTTGCATGGAAAAAGTGAACTGAACAAATCACTTGACTCAAAACACACTGTTTCTTACTTGTAAAAGTCTTAGATCATGTTATTTTTCTGAGCAATTCCCTTTAACCCGTAATTACGATAAACAGCGACACTTCTTATTCCTTAAGAATTGCATTCACTGTATTTAATTGTTTTCGTAACTATTACTTTTATCTAATTTACAGATTATTTTCAATTTTATTTATGGCAAAAATTAAAACCGTATATCGCTGTGAGCAGTGTGGTGCAGACCATTCAAAATGGGCTGGACAATGTATTGAATGTGGCGAATGGAACAGTCTGGTTGAAGTCCGTATTGAACCTGTAGTGACGCATCGTGCCCAGCCTAAAATAGGCGGAGGTTATGCAGGACAGGCAGCCAATATCACGACTTTAAATCAGGTCTCCGTTTCACATGAAACCCGTCTTGCAACAGGGATTGGTGAATTTGACCGCGTACTCGGTGGGGGGTTGGTGACAGGTTCTGTAGTATTGATTGGTGGTGATCCCGGCATTGGTAAATCAACCATTCTTTTACAGACAGCAACTTACATGGCGGCGGCTAAAAGTTCTGCACTTTATGTTACAGGCGAAGAATCACTATCACAGGTTGCACTGCGTGCACAACGTCTAGATTTGCCCACCGACCAATTAAAAGTTATGGCAGAAACCTGTGTAGAACGCATTTGTGAAGTTTTAGCACAAGCACGTCCTGCTGTTGCCATTCTCGATTCTATTCAAACCCTTTACACAGAAACCTTACAATCTGCTCCAGGTGGAGTCTCGCAAATTCGAGAATCGGCTGCATTACTCACGCGTTTTGCTAAAAATAGTGGCACCGCACTTTTTCTGGTCGGTCATGTTACCAAAGAAGGTGCTTTGGCAGGTCCACGTGTGCTTGAACATATGGTCGATTGTGTTCTGTACTTTGAAGGACAGTCCGACTCACGTTATCGCATGATTCGTGCAGTTAAAAACCGTTTTGGTGCGGTGAATGAATTGGGGGTTTTCGGCATGACCGATAAAGGTCTACGTGAGGTCGCCAACCCTTCGGCTATTTTCCTGAGTCGCTATGACGAAGCCATTCCGGGTTCAATCGTCATGATCAGTCGTGAAGGCACACGCCCACTGTTGGTTGAAGTACAAGCCTTGGTCGATGATGCACATGGACAACCGCGCCGCGTTGCATTGGGCTTAGAGCAAAACCGCTTAAATATGTTGCTCGCCGTTATGCACCGTCATGGTGGTGTGCAAACCTCTGGACAAGATGTCTATGTCAATGTTGTGGGTGGTTTGAAAATTACCGAAACAGGCTCGGACTTAGCCGTTCTGCTCGCTTGTGCTTCTAGTTTAAGAGGTAAAGCGTTACCACAACAATTGGCTGTCTTTGGTGAGGTTGGATTATCTGGTGAAATTCGCCCCGTACCTAACGGTCAAGAACGTTTGAAAGAAGCCATTAAACACGGCTTTAAATACATTATTGTGCCGCGCGCCAATGCACCACAAAAAACGATTGCAGGCGTACAGATTATTGCGGTGGCACGACTACATGAAGCATTAACCGAAGCGATGAATCTATCAGAATAGCCAAACGCTGATGTTAAAATTTAACTGTGCAAAATTAAACAAAAAAATTGCTTTTTCTTATTGAAAAAATTGACAAATGCCTGCATAAATACAGGGCTATTTATCATTTTTTATTATAGGAAAATTGAATGGAAGTTCGACAGCGTAGTTTAGTTGCAGGTATTTTAGCAGCGATGTTATTGGTAGCACCTTTGGCAGAAGCTAAACGTGCAGGTGGTGGAAAGAGTCATGGCATGAGCCGTTCTGCGACACCAACCCAGTCTTATCAACAGCCTCGTCAAGCAACACCTGCTCAACAACCTGTTGCCCCTGCAACTGCACCACAAAAATCTGGTCCAGGTGTAGGTAGTATGGTTGCTGCGGGTGTTGCGGGTGCTGCCGTAGGTGCTGTTGCTGCAAATGCACTTGCAGATGACCGTCCAGCAAGCCAAGCTCAAGCCGCCCAAGAAGAAAAAGGTGGAATTCCGAGTTGGATCTGGATATTACTCGCTGCTGCTGTTGCCTTCTTCATTTTCCGCAAGATGGGCGCAAAAAAAAAACTAACATCCACTAACCCGTATGCACCAAATAATGGCGGTCAAGCTGCATCGCCATTCGGTCAAGCACCTGCGGCACCACGCGCATCTACTGACAATACCAACATTTTTGGTCAATCTGTAGCTGGCGGTGCTGCAACGCAAGCACCAGTGAATACTGCACCCTTTGGTTCAGCCTACACCAACAGTGGTAGTCAACTCCCTGATGGTACAGAACCTGCTGCGTTCTTACGTATTGCGCGTCAACGCTTTAATCATATTCAGTCGATGAATACCTCAAGTAACATTGAAGAAATCCGTCGTTACCTCACGCCAGATTTATATCAATCAATGTATAACGACATTATGACCAACCGCGATCAAGATGTTGCTGAGTTCTCCAACTTAAATGCAATGGTGACAGATTCTGCAACTGAAAATGGTCAATATGTGGTAAGTGTTCGCTTTACAGGTACAGTCAGTGAAGACCTCAACAGTTTGCCGCAACCATTTGCAGAAATCTGGCATTTTGTTAAACCTACGGGTTCAACCCAAGATTGGTTGGTTGCTGGTATTCAGCAGGCTTAATCATTGAAATATTTAAAAACAGCGACTTCGGTCGCTGTTTTTATTTGCCATTGAATCAAGCTAATATTGAATGAAGAACATGATTGAATAGAACCTATTTCTAGCCAAGATCAAGCACCAAATAGAAGGATACCCATATGCAACCACTGCTTTGCTATAAAACTCTTCCCATTTGGAAGCATGACACCATTCCACAAGCATTTCAGCAAGCTCACAATACCAAACAAGGCACATGGGCAAAACTGAATATTTTAAAAGGCAAATTAGACTTTGCCATGCTGAATGAACAAGGAGAAATTCTTTCTGAACTTCATTTCAGCCCAACCCAACAACCGCCACTCATTGAACCACAAGCTTGGCATCGTATTGTGGCATTCAGTCCTGATATTGAATGCCAACTCAGTTTCTATTGCCAAGCCGATCAATTATTCACTCAAAAATATCAACTTACACCGACCCATTCCGAAATTTTAGCAGCCCTTCCTCATCTTCAAGGTGGCAAAGCACTTGATGTCGGTTGCGGTTCAGGACGTAATGCACTTTTTTTGGCTCAGCATGACTTTGAAGTTGATGCATGGGATGTAAATGTACAAAGCATACAACGCTTGGAACAAATAATTACAGCTGAGCAAGTACAACAAGTTCATACCCAACTCCGTGATTTAAACGAAAATCAGCAGATTCAAGATCAATATGATTTTATCTATTGCACCGTGGTGATGATGTTTTTACAAGCACATACAATTCCACCGCTCATCGCACAAATGCAGCAAGCGACCAAGTCTGGCGGTTATAACTTGATTGTCTGTGCAATGGACAGCGAAGATTATCCAGTGCAGTCCGACTTCCCTTTTAGCTTTAAGGCGGGCGAGCTGAAAGCATATTATGAAAGTTGGACCATCCTTAAATACAATGAAAATGTTGGTGAGCTACACCGTACAGATGAACAAGGACAACGCATTAAACAGCGCTTTGCCACGATTTTTGCTCAAAAAATCTAATGTTAGAGCATAAAAAACCCGCCAGATGGCGGGTTTTTTAGCATTGGATCTTATAAACGAACCAATTTCACAATTTGTTCTGCAAGTTCTTCCACTTGTTCAGCAGTAAAGCTCACATCAGTTGCATCAGCAAGGTCTGTAATTACAACCACACCCGTTTCACGCAATAAAGTAACTTGTTCTGAGGTTAAACCTGCTTTAGCAATTGCTACAACACCTTGTTGAATCAACAAGCTTTCTAAGATTTGGGCTTGCTCAAGTGCTTTTGCTGTTACAGTCACAACTGCCGGTTTTTGACCTAAACGTGCAGCACGGTCTTCCGCAGAAACAGGGTTTGCATGCGCAGACCACTCAACAGATTCTTCCACCATACCCGCACCAATCGTTACGTTATTCAAACGATCAATGAAGATAAACGAACCTGTATAACGGCTGTCTTGGTAACGATCAAACACCACTGGTGCATCAAATTCAACAGTCACATTGGCAATCGCATTGAGATCAAGATGATCCACTTGCATTTGCTCAAGTGTGTTCACGTTCGTACGGAAGTTAATGGCAGTCACTTTCGCAGGAACAGTTTGCGTGCCCACTTTTAAGTTATACAACTTGCCAATCACGAGTGGCTGATCCGCCATCCATACCACAGTCGCTTTTACAGAACGAGAAATTGCAGGAATACCCTGATCCGCACGTACCAACATATTACCGCGTGATACATCAATCTCATCGTTTAGCGTTAATGTCACCGCTTGACCTGCAAATGCATGTTCAAGGTTGCCATCAAAAGTTACAATTTCTTTAACTGTTGAAGACTTACCTGAAGGTAAAGCAACAACTTTATCGCCCACGTTAATTTCACCTAGGGCAATCGTTCCCGCAAAACCACGGAAGTCGAGGTTTGGACGGTTTACATATTGCACAGGGAAACGGAAATCACGTTTCGCGGTATCACGGTTAATTTGTACCGACTCTAGCGTCCCCATTAAGGTTTCGCCCTTGTACCACGGTGTGTGTTCCGAAACATTCACCACGTTATCGCCATTCAATGCAGAAATAGGCGTAAAGATGATGTTACTTGGCTTACGGTCACCCAATTGGCTGACGAAGTTGCCATATTCCGCTTGAATTTCATTGAAACGGGTTTCAGAGAATTCAACCAAGTCCATTTTGTTGATCGCAACAATAATGTTCTTAATACCCAACAAGCTCGCAATATATGTGTGACGACGTGTTTGCGTTTGTACACCATAACGCGCATCAATCAAAATGATCGCAAGGTCACAAGTAGACGCACCTGTTGCCATGTTACGCGTATATTGCTCGTGTCCTGGCGTATCAGCAATGATGAATTTACGTTTTTCAGTCGAGAAATAACGATAAGCCACATCAATGGTAATACCCTGCTCACGTTCTGCCTGTAAACCATCTACAAGAAGTGCCAAGTCAGGTGCATCACCCGTCGTACCCACTTTTTTAGAGTCGCGGGTAACGGCTTGCAATTGATCTTCATAAATCAATTTTGAATCATAAAGTAAACGACCGATTAAAGTACTTTTACCATCATCGACATTACCGCAAGTCAAGAAACGTAATAAGTCTTTATTTTCGTGTTGTTTCAAATATGCCAAGATATCTTGGCTAATCAGTTCAGATTGATGAGACATTGCTCAAACTCCACAAATTCGTTAGAAATCGGTTTTAATCTCCCTAAATCCCTCTTTAATAAAGAGGGACTTTCATCAGGAAATTAGAAATAGCCTTCTTGCTTTTTCTTTTCCATCGAGCCTGCTTCATCATGGTCAATCATACGACCTTGACGTTCAGAGCTTGTGGCAAGCAGCATTTCTTGAATAATTTCCGGTAAGGTATTGGCAGTTGATTCAACCGCGCCCGTAAGTGGGTAACAGCCTAAAGTACGGAAACGTACCGATTTCATTTGTGGAACTTCACCTTCTTTTAAAGGCATACGCTCATCATCAACCATGATGAGTGTACCGCTACGTTCAACCACAGGACGTTCCGCAGCTAAATATAAAGGTACTAGTGGAATACTTTCCAAATAAATGTATTGCCAAATATCAAGCTCAGTCCAGTTTGACAATGGGAACACACGAATACTTTCGCCTTTGTTCACTTTACCGTTGTAAAGATTCCAAAGTTCAGGACGTTGGTTTTTAGGATCCCAACGATGCTTGCTATCACGGAAAGAATAAACACGTTCTTTCGCACGTGATTTTTCTTCATCACGGCGTGCACCACCAAAGGCCGCATCAAAACCGTATTTATCCAGTGCTTGTTTTAAGCCCTGAGTTTTCATGATGTCGGTATATTTTGAACTGCCATGATCAAATGGATTGATCCCAGCATCTTTACCTTCTTTATTTTGATGAACGATCAAATCGAAACCATGGGTTTTTGCCATGTTGTCACGAAATGTGATCATCTCTTTGAATTTCCAGCCTGTATCGACATGCAATAGTGGGAATGGAAGTTTTGCAGGATAGAACGCCTTCAAGGCAAGATGCAGCATGACAGCTGAGTCTTTACCAATAGAATACAACATCACCGGATTTTCAAATTCGGCAGCTACTTCACGAATAATGTGAATACTCTCAGCTTCAAGCTGTTTAAGATGAGTAAGTCTTTCCTCATTTATTGACATCGACAACACCGATTACTAATTCGTGCTTATTACACATTCAACAATTGATATTCATTATAGAGATTTACTATTCACAGCTATTGCTTGTTTTATTATATTGATATGCAAAATTATCATATAGAGCATAACTAATAATAACTATAAGTTTTCAAGCTATAGTAGATCTCTACCCTTTCAAATTCATTGCAAAAACTTTCAAGATTTTAGCCTATTCACTTTTTGCTTGCGCGGCAGCTTCGCGCTGTTGCCTTAATTCAACACGCTTTTGAATTTCTGCACGCTCTAGATCATATTGCTTTTTATTCTCTGCATCACTTTTTGCAGCTAAAAGTGCCATTCCAAGAATAAACACTGGAATGAACAGTCCAAATGCCATTAATTTCCAAGGTATGGGCTTTTTGTTCACTTCTGGTTGGCTCATAGCTGATTTAACTCAAATCTTGCATTCTTCACTACGTAACAATATAACAAAAAGAGCCTCAATAATGAGACTCTTTTTCACAAAAATGATCTAAAAATGACTTAGAAATTGCCCGTACATTGCGGATTTTGACTTGCATCTTTCTGTGCGTCGGTTAACACGATACCCGTAGCCGCTGACATATTTGATTGTATAAAATCGACAGCATCCGCATTTTTACAGACGATTGCTTGCGTATGTGTTGCATTCGGCACGATCGTCAATTTATATCCATCAGCATAATTATTTTGCGGGAAATACTTTGTGGCATTCGCTTGCATATTTGCATACAAAGCTTGCGTGACGATCGGCAATACTGCTTGATCTTTCTCCCCCTGAATAATAAATACAGGGGTTTTAATCACTTTTGCTACAGTTGCATTGGTAGCGGGTTGGTTGTCTACCAAGAACTTTTGAACCAAAGGATCGGTTTTAATTTTATTTAAATCAATGCCATATTGTGCAATTAAATGGGTAGGGTCTTTCAAGAAGTCAAGTACGCCAACTTTGAATAACTCTTGTAAACCATTCGCACTATTCGGGTCAGCATAACTTAAACATGCGCCATCATCGCCCGTACGGCCATAGGCTTTTTCTGCGATATCCGCTGCACCCGCTGTAAAGATATTTTTTAAATCGTAATCAGGTTGATATGCTTTAATACCTGAACTGGTCAGTGCCGCATAAGCCAACAATTCAGCATAACCATCTGCAATTTGATCAATTGCCGCTTGTCCTTGTTCTGCTGTAATGATGTTGTTTGCAACTGCATATCGAACTTTTAGTAATTGCTCATCTAATCTATTCACACCCTTAGATTGATTATTTTCATCAAGATTCAACTGCGGATCGAGATAAATTTGAATAATTGTTCCTAAGCTTGACGCTGGTGCACCAGCGACTGCTCCTTTATAACTATTATCGGTATTAGCAAATTCAGCAGTGCCCAAGGACGCATGTCCACCTTGTGACTGACCAATCGACATCCATGCGCCATTTAACTGTGTACCGTAATGATCTTTCGCTGCTTTTACCGCTGCAATTGCGGAATTAGCCTGACTGGATAGGTTCAAATAAGGATGTACGCCTGGTGTCCCCAATCCTTCATAATCTGGTGCAATGATTACATAACCCGCGGCCAATAAGGTATCTGCGAGAATTTTAAAGCGAGGGTTAAGTAGATTTTTACTTGGAGCACAGTCATCGCCACCACCAACTGTTCCATGCTCCCAGACCACAACTCGGTAGCCATCTTTAGGCTGAATGACTTTTGGAAACAAAACCATGGCAGTGGCTGTTGCGGTTTTCCCTTGAACATTGGTCATATTATAGGTCATAACTTTAATCGATGAGCTATTCTCTACTGTATCTAAAGTATAATTCCCTTCAGATAAATAGGTTTTATTTGAATCGACCACCGTATTATCATCATTACAAGCTGTTAAAAATAGACTGGAAAGTGTCAATGTAAGTGCCAAAGCTATTTTTGTACGCGTCATAAAATATCCTTTTTTAATCTTTATTTTTTAGGCATGAACCTACATGCAGGATGATTAAGGCACAAAAAAAGTGCCCTGTATAGGACACTCTTTAACCATATGGTCATTTTAAATTGTTAATTCTAAAAAAATTCCCATAAAAATTACTAATCCTACCCAACGATTGTGACGGAATGCCCAAAAACAAATCTGAGGATCACGATCTTTGGTTTTAACTGCTTGATAAATAAAATCACCAGCAACTAAAACTAATGCAAGCACGCCAAATGGCATCAATAATTGTTCTAGAAATAAAGCAGTCGCAATTAAAATCAGACTTAATATCTGCAACGCACCAATAATTTGAATATCGTAACGTCCAAATAAAATCGCGGTTGATTTCACCCCAATTTTTAAATCATATTCCCGGTCAGTAATGGCATATTGCGTATCATAGGCAACCGTCCAAGCTAAATTACCAAAATATAATAACCAACAGGTTAATCCCAAAGATTCACCCACTGCAGTATAGGCCATAGGAATAGACCACGAAAATGCAGCTCCCAAAAATACCTGTGGCAGATGGGTATAACGCTTCATAAAAGGATAGATAAAAGCCAGAAATAATGCACCGAATGAACAATAAAAAGTTTCTATCGGTAAAAAAAACAGCATACAGGCACTGGCAAAAACCAGGATTAAAAAAACATAAACCGCTTCTTTTGCACTAATCACCCCTGTTGCCAAAGGCCTATTTTTGGTTCGCTCTACATGAGCATCGACTTTGCGATCTGCGAAATCATTAATCGCACAACCTGCAGCACGCATAAAAATAGTGCCCAAAATCATTGGAATTAAAATTCCTAAACTTGGCATGCCTTTATTCGCAATCCATAAAGCCCACATGGTTGGCCAAAAGACCAATTCGGTACCTATGGGTTTATCAAAACGACATAAATAATAATAAGCTTCTAAGCGTTCACGCCAAGTAATATGTTGCACCGTAGCCATGAAAATCCTTTAACAATTTCATAATTTGGTTTTGCGTAGATACTGCTCGAATGCAGGTAAGAACGTTTCTTGCACAATAAATTTACAACCGTGCCAAGTATAACAACTTTGGCGTGTCCAACCATCTTCTAACCAAATCACACGGCGTTCACAGGCTGGATTGGTACGCTGGAACAAAAACCAGCCTATAGGTTTTGTGCCAATATGTTTAAAAAGCCGTGCTCGACCTTGCAAACTTAGAATCGGAAAAATGCTTTTCGCTTTAACCCAAGGCTGCGTATCATTGCCGTATAAAAAACTTTCTCTAACCCATGAGGTATGCTGATGTGACATTCTCATCCATTTCGCATCAATAAAATGCAGGCGCTGAAAATGTTCTTTAATAGGTTGTACCCTAAATTTTCCACCCGCCAAATCCGTGAGCTGCTGCGTCAATGAACCTGAAGCATACAACCATGTTTTCAGTTCAGTTGGAATCTGCTGCTGCATAACCTTACCTGTTTAATTGATCTACTTTACGTTCAAACCCTTTTAGAGTTTATAAAGAATGTTATTGATTCAATTTAAAGATCAATTATTAACAATTATCTGTTTTTGCAATGACTTCAAACTTTCCTTGTGGCGTTTTCACCAATATGAACCCTTCAGCACTCAGAAAAAAACTTTGGGGATAATCATAATCGAGTGCCAATTCTGGGCTTTTCAGGGCAACAAACTCTGCCTGTTTATAACCTTCTGGCGTACGCCCAACTTCAATATAGGTCACCATTGAAAAATTCAGTTTAAAACCTTTGTCATGGTCTTTGGGATCAATCCACGGATAAAAACTGGTATGTTTCTTACGTTGTGCCATAAAGCTGATCTATTTTTTAAATAAAACAGATAATACAAAAAAAACCCGCGACGAGCGCGGGTTTTTTACAGTGGAATTCAGTTCAGAATTACAAGCTGTAGTACATATCGAATTCAACTGGGTGAGTTGTCGTATTTAAACGACGAACTTCTTCAGTTTTAAGTTCGATGTACGCATCAAGCATTTCTTTAGTGAATACGCCACCTTTCAATAAGAATTCGTTATCCGCTTGAAGTGCTTCAAGGGCCATATCTAGGCTATGAGCAACTGTAGGGATTTTTGCTTCTTCTTCTGGAGGAAGGTCATACAAGTTCTTGTCAGCAGCTTCACCTGGGTGAATCTTGTTTTGAATACCGTCGATACCCGCCATGAGCAATGCTGCGAAACCTAAGTACGGGTTCATCATTGGATCTGGGAAACGTGCTTCAATACGCTTGCCTTTAGGGCTAGAAACATAAGGAATACGGATAGAAGCAGAACGGTTACGTGCTGAGTAAGCCAACATAATCGGAGCTTCGAAGTGTGGAACTAAACGCTTGTACGAGTTTGTAGAAGGGTTTGTAATTGCGTTCAATGCACGAGCATGCTTGATCACACCACCGATGAAGTAAAGCGCCATTTCTGAAAGACCAGCGTATTCATCACCAGCAAACAAGTTCTTGCCATCTTTAGAGATTGACATGTGAACGTGCATACCAGAACCGTTATCGCCAACCATTGGCTTAGGCATGAAAGTTGCAGTTTTTGCATATTGGTGCGCAACGTTCCAAACAGCATATTTAAACTGTTGTACTTCGTCCGCTTTACGAACCATGGTGTTGAAGCTCACACCAATTTCTAATTGGCAAGATGCAACTTCGTGGTGATGTACTTCTACACGACCTGGGCCCATGATGTCTTCAATTTTTGCACACATTTCTGCACGCATGTCGTGTGAAGAATCAACTGGAGGAACTGGGAAGTAACCACCTTTAACACGTGGACGGTGACCAGAGTTTCCGCCTTCGTAGTCTTTGTTTGTTGACCAAGCAGCTTCTTCAGCGATTAATGTATGGCGCGCGCCAGACATATCGATTTCCCACTTCACTTCGTCAAATACAAAAAATTCTGGTTCTGGACCAAAGAATGCAGTATCACCAATACCTGTAGATTTTAGGTATTCTTCTGCACGGCGAGCAATAGAACGTGGGTCACGGTCATAACCTTGACCAGTTGATGGCTCGATGACATCACAAGTAACAACTACTGTAGGCTCAGCGAAGAACGGGTCGATAAAACCAGTTGCAGCATCTGGGCGTAAAATCATGTCAGACGCTTCGATACCTTTCCAACCAGCAATTGAAGAACCGTCAAACATTTTACCGTCTTCAAAAGTATCTTCATCAATTGTATCTGCTGGGTAAGTTACGTGCTGTTCCTTACCTTTAGTATCAGTAAAGCGGAAATCGACCCATTTTGCGCCACTTTCTTGGATGAGTTGAAGGACCTTGTTCGCCATGCTCATTTTGCTCCGATGATTTTTTGTTGCACCTGTGGAGTGCGTGTTAGTAGTTGGCAGTTATAAAGCAATTCTCATACCAACTTTTAAAAAACAAAGCTAAAACATTGAATTATTTATCAGAATACAAGATTTATAAACTTTGCTTCCACCCTATTATACTGTTTGAAAAATGAAATGCACCATATTCAATCATTTTCATTATTAAGAAATTAACCAAACCACAAAAGGAACCAAAATAGTGCATTTAAATACAAATGACATAATCCAGTGCATTTTTTAGCGCATTTTTTAACACTTATGTCTTTTTTATTTATCAACCACAGATTTTTTCATCAGAAATGCTTATAAAAAATATAAAACGCTATCAATGTAACAATAAAAACTCATGCTTTTGAGCTTATCGAGCAGTACACATCATTCATCCGACCATTTAAAACTGCGCTTATATCTCAAAAGATGCACCACTTTATTGCTACTCAGGACTCCCCTTGCTCGGACTCACTAGGTGCACCAAAAATCCCCCAACCTCATTAGAGATAGAGAACATGCTTAATCTCTAGTAAAAATCAGTCACGTTTTATAGGCAGTTTCTATTTTTTGATCAACAATCTAACAAACTGTGATCAATTCAGATCTATATAACTACAACACTCTCCTAACATACTTTGCCGTTATCAAAAAAGGATCCTTTTAATATTTAAGTCAACAACAAATTAATACTGCGTTCTTCATCTAACCCCACTTAATACCTCGTGAGAAGATAAAAATATAGGCAGGTTAACCAGAGGTAGAATATGAAAAAAGTTTGTTTTTAGGGTTTTGTTCTCTATTTGCTGCAATCAGCCAGATCCATGCTGCCGATACTGCTGATTTAGCAAAATAACGTTCTAATCCAGTAGCCAATATGGTTGGCGTACCTTTTCAGTTAAATCATGATGAGAATATTGGTGCCGATGAGAATATTGAACGCTACCAACTCAATATTCAGCCTGCCATTCCAATCAGTTTAAATGAGGTTTGGAATCTAATTTCACGTGCTGGTCTTCTCGTGGTTTATCAAACTTATGGTGATCGCGCTATATGATGACTGGAGCACTGGGGATATCGTTCAAAGCCTATTCTTCTCTCCAGCTGAATCTGGTCTATGTAGAATTATTGGAGGTATTGAACCTGCAATGTTATTACCAAGCGCGTCTGAAAAAATCTTAGGTGCGGGATCAATGGGGGACTCGGACCAATCGCGGTTGTACTTAAACAAATAAATGGTTGGACCTTTGGGGCGTTGGCCAATCCTATCTGGGTGGTCGAACATAAGGACTATATGAAGGTGGCAGCAGTACATTCTTACAACCTTTCGTCAGTGATACCTATCCAAGCAGTTTGACCATTGCACTCAATAGTGAAGCCACTTACGACTGGAAGAGTGAGGATGCAACCGTACCAATCAATTTAATGGCAACAAAAATTGTGAACTTAAATGGGCAGTTGATCAATGTTGTTAATGGTGTGCGTTACTGGACGGATGATACGACGGGGAGTGCCAAAGAATGGGGTGTCCCCTTAATTGCAGCTTTCATTTTCCCGAAATAATTTTGCATAACAATTGCTGATAAACTGAATAGAATCTGCTGACATCTCCCATTTTTACGACCTAGTCCGTGTAGACCACCAACATAAAAATGAACCTAAAGTGACCAAAGTAGCACCTTGCCAAAATGACCATGACAGCTCTAAATCAAGCAACAGCATAGCAATCAATGAGGAAATAATCGGTGTGAAATAAGATGCGGCTGTCAGTAATTGAATATTGCCATGCAAGATTCCAATGTTCCAAGCTGCATAACCCAATCCAAATGCAGTAGCACTAACAGCCAAATAAATAAAACTTTGCACGTGAAGATCAGGGATTTCAAAATCACCTATCCAAAGATATTTAAGCCATAATGCAAAAGCTGTTAAACAAAAAAATAGAGCAATTGCATTCTGACCATTGCCAATTTTCTTCGTGAGGATGCAATACGCTGCCCAAATAAAAGCTCCAAAAAATGCTAAAGCATAGCTGATGGGGTTAAGCGTAATATTCTGTATAATCTGGTTTACACTAAACTCGCCACTTCCAATTTGAACTTGAATAATGCCAAATAAAGTCAGTAGCATTCCCACAATCACTAAAGGATGGAACTTTTGCTCTTTGGTTAAAATTAAAAGCAATACTGTCAAGCTTGGCCACAAATAATTCAGAATACTCACTTCAACGGCTTGTTGATTGTTTTGAGCAAATGCTAAAGAAAGTGATAGGCATAACTCATAAGCCACAAACAAAATAGAGCCAAGAATCAGATAAGATTTAGGGAATAAATGCAGTTTTGGTGGTTTAAATAAGATCAGTAAAATAATAGAACTTAAGCTGTAAATTAAACAGACACCCAAAATTGGACCAAATCCATCCGTGACTTGTCTTAATAACCCGACAATGGAAGCCCAGAACAAAATGGCACACAGCCCAATCGTAGTGGCGAAACGATGTGACATAATCTCCGACTTAACCCTATAAAGTTCATGTGAATGTAGCAATAGTCAGATGATGCGACAAGGTATTTATGACCAAGACTCACCAATATCATTTAATCAAAGCCCTACCCCAATCGGACAGATCATACTAGACACGCAGTTTAAAATTACATGCTTTGCATTATCCTCGCTTACTCCAAAGAGATGTCATACCATCACTGCTTATATGACAGCAAATCATCATGAACTATCAATATTTACTTGATTGTTTAATTCGCACCTTGCACCAAATTCTGCTTGGGTAATAACTTGCAACCACAAGATAAAGCATCGTTGACCCGTGCAACGGCTTTGCCCATGACCAACATATGCATATTCCCTGACACAATAGTCGCGACCACTTTATGTAAAGGGCAAGTTGCTTTATCTCCGATACAAGCAACAGCAATTCCCTCGACCAAGAAACTAGAATTGCCAGAAATGACTTTTCCGCCACCTGTTGTTGGACATCCAACTGTTATATAAGGCATCGCCATAGCCTGTCCCCTTATAGCCAATTACAATACTTCAAACTCAATTCTGCGATTTTTTTTACGCCCTTCAATGGAAGCATTATCCGCGACAGGTTTCTCTGAACCCAATCCAGCAGTACTTAAACGTCCTGCAATAATTTCTTTTTGAATCAAGTACATTTTAACGGCTTCTGCACGAGCCAAGCTCAATGCCACATTCTTTTTAGCATCACCTGAACTGTCAGTATGACCAATAATTTTGACGTTCTTATCACGTACTTTATTTAATGCCACAGCCATCTCATCCAGAATTTTTGTTCCTGTAGCAGTTAAAATTGCACTCCCTGATTCAAATTCAACAATTCGGTCTTTCAAGGCATCATCTACGATTTTTTGTTCGGATTGATTAATCGAAAAACTCGTATTTACCCGATAAGGTGGTAGTACAAGGGATTGGAACATAGATGTAACTGGTTGAATTTCTGTTGGATTCATCAATTTTCCTGTTAATTCAACTTGTGTTCCTTTTACGGTTAACTTACCAGCTGTGATTTTTTTTAAATCCGTAGTAATCACCCGTGCCACAGTATCATCCCAATTTTGCGGTGTGGCGACAGGTCTTATCTGGATTTTATCAATAACCTGATCCTGCCCGTAAACAGCATACAATTTCTGTAAAATTGCCTGTTTACTGGTTTGATTAGCAACCACACCTTCAACAATAACAGGCTGCGCATAAAGTAATGCACTAGACAAAAACCCACATGCCAAGATGATATTTTTGCAAATCATTCTATTTTTAAGATTCATTTTTATATTAGCCACGAATAAATGTTTGTTTAAAAAATTTAATACCTTGATTGAGGCTCAATTGCCGTTCACACAAAGCTTGTTCCAATACAGCTAAACCTGCATTTTGTTCTAAATAGCTGTCTATCCATTCTGCATGAATCAGCGAAACCCAGCGTTCAGTGGTAAAATTCTGCATAAAAATATCACTGAGTGCTGAAATATCAGCACCTTGAAAACCAAAAAGTAAAATAGGCTCTTCAGCATGAAGCAGTCCAATCAAGACCTCTGTATTTTGGCTGCCAATGAATAAATAAATTAAATTGACCCAGAATGCCGCGATTTCATAACGATAACGTGCATTATGTATGGGTAGAATCAAGACTTTATTTAAATTGGCAACACCAAAACTAAGAATAGGCTGCAATAATAATCCTAAGCCAATCATACTTTGAGCCAGCTGATAACTATTCATTTTCATTAAACTGGCAAATGAATACATGGTCTGATTGTCAAAGAAATCTAGACTGAGATTAAGATTACAGTACAGCTTGTCACGACCAAAATTGGATAATTGTTCTAATAATTGATCGGGTTCCTGAATCGCTTGTAGCTTTTTATTGGTTTGAAATAAATCAATTAACAAAGGTTTATACACAACTGGTGCATAAGACAAATTCTGTATTGGCTTAGGAACTTCAAGTAAATGGCACAACACCATTGGAAACTTTCGCCCCGAAGCATCTTCACTGGCTTCTAAGTTGGCAAGTAACAGCGGTGATTCCATTGGATTCGCAATGAAAAAGTCTAAGCTCGGTAAAGTTTGATATGCCTTTTCGAAATCAGGTTTTTGCATCGCCAACTCCAATGCTTCCGTCATCCAGCGATCAATCATTTGAATCACGTTAGACTGCCCCTTACTTTTTAAGAAGTCGCCACGTGCTGGACTCTTGCCAAAATAAAATGATGCCGTTTTACTTATTTGCATTGAGTCTCTCCCTCACTCCTTCTCAAGCGTCGTATCATTGTGGTTTTACTCCTGATAAAACTTGTGAAGTAGACGTCAAATTTTGAGGTTCTGCTTTTATATTGACTTGAGTCGGTGCAACCTGTGCAGCAACAACCCGTACAGCTTTGTCCATAACCACTTTATCAACCAGTTGTAATCCTGCATAACCTCGACCAGCGCCAACATTACTGCCACTATTACCACTAATCAGGCGGAAATTTAGCTTCACAAAAAGTGATGGATCTTTCGGGCTTGACCAAGTCATTTCAAAACTACCGTTTTGTTGTTTTCTTTGTGCAGAATCAATCAGTCGGTTAATTCCATATTCACCTGGTGCCTCAAAAATTGTATGGGTTTGCCCTGCCAAGTCGACGGCAGTAATTCTGACCCCAGGAATTGCACTTTGATTTGGCCAAATAAAATTCACCCACTGCTGTATTCCATTTTCATACACCATTCTTTGACCATCAATATCGATGCTATAAGACAGCAATTGGGGATTCGGTAATGGATAGAATTGGAAATTCGATTGACTCGCTGCAGCAGCTGGCGCTGTTTGATTTAAATCACCTGTCGCTACGCCATTCGCTGGCGCAACATAACTTTGAAAATTCATTACAAACTGCGGATTTAGACCAATACCTAAATCCTTCCATGTTTTGGATGACAGCATATATCCGCGACGAATGACCAAAGGATCAAGACTTTCTTTAACAAAACGAGCAATACTGCCTGTTTCACCAAAAATCTGTGCAATTTCTGCACTGGTCGCTTGTATCGTCGCGCCCTGATTAAATGGGTATTTTTGCCCCAAGGTCTGACTAAAAGGTTGATAGGCCTGCATCACCCATAATTTATTCAGTTCATTTTGTGCAGGTGGCAATAACGCATTAAAAGCTTGGGTTAATGGGCTTACCAATAGACGTTGTAACACCTGCTGATCTGTCGCATTCAGCCCAACCATTAACTTTTCATCGACAATTTTCTGCGTGGTATTAAAGACTGAAGTTTGTTCATTAATGGTTTGTTTAACAACGGTTAACGCGCTTGGACCAATATCACCCGCATTTTTTAAATCATTAAACTTACTACGCACCTGAGAAAGATTGTTTAAATACTCATCCAAAAGTGACTGATTTTGCTGATCATCGCGCTTACGTACCAATTGGTAGAAAAATACAAACTCTTGGGATATTGGCCCTTGAGCCTGATTGATGGCTTTCTTCACAGCATCTTCGTTATTTTGTCTTAATACCGTACGCTTAAACCATGCGACAAAACCTGTTTGTGGTGCTGCCAACTCTGCTTGTACAACAGGGTTATCCCAACTGGTTTCCTTAGTCACACGTTCGATCAATATTCTGATTGGTGAGTTTTGCGGTTCACCTAAGATTTCGACAATACGAGCATCACTTTTAAAATCTGTTCCTTTCGCATAATGTACGGCATTCAGGAACTTTTTCCATTCTGCAATATATTCCTGCTTATACAGCTGCGTAAGTTGTTTTCGAATTTGATCTGGACTTCCAGTAAAAGTTAAATCATCCGACTGAGTCGTATTCAGCACCCAATCTTTTGTATCAGTCGGTTTATTTGCGGCATCTTCAATCGCTTGAGCAACGTAATCATCCCACGCCTTATAAGTGAATACGCCGGGCAGCGCGTAGCCTCCCATTAATGTGGTCTTGTTACTTTCCCCGACAATCTGGCCAACAGTCAGTGCAGAAAAACGAACTGATGCCCGCATTTTAATTTCATTATAAACTCGGTCTCGTGCTGGCATACCACGCACTACAGCCACCATCACCTGACGAGTTTGATCCACCAATTGGGTATCTGCTTCTAATACAGGGAACTGTTTTTGATTTGCTAAAGACATTGCATAAGTTAAGACTTGCTCTGCTTTTTGCGTCAACTCACTTTGCGGCATGGCTCCACGATTTGCCAATAACCAAGAACGCCAGAATTTTGTCACCTGATCACTGAGATGACTTGCATCCATATACTGTGGATTACTCAGCATGATATACGCCTTTAAAGCATTATAAGCATCTTGAGGATTGGTATCAGACGGTTCGAAGTACTGTTGATTTTTATTGGCTGCCAATTGCTGAATTTGTACATTGACATGATTCGCCTTCAACGTTGCTTCATTGCTTTTAACCCTTTGCAAATATTGTTCGATATTCTGTTGCGAAGGTTCGAGTACAATCTGCCGAACACCTTTCAGATACTCACCTTGAAGCTTCTCACCTAATTCATCGCCTTGATATAAACCAAATGAAAATTTGAAAGGATGATCTTGATCAAAGGTATCTAATTGCTGCAATCGATTTTGTAGAATTAAAAGAGCTTCTAATTGTGTCGCCAAATCCGTTTCAGATGTTTTTTCCAACTGCTGGACTTTGTTAAGATCTGCTTGCACATCGAGAATCAATTGCTGGTTATTACGATAAGACCAAACCCATACGCCAAGTACCATAGCGACAGTCATCAGACCCACCATAAAGCCCAAGTAACGTTGGCGTTTACGCAAAGGGTTGATATGTTGCTTTACTAAATTCTTATCTTTCAAAATCACATTTGAAAATAAGCCTTTTAAGAAATAACCATGATTTTGTGCATTGGGTTTTTTCGACGAATCTCCAGAATGCAGCAAGTTCAGATCAAATTCTTGTGCAATTTGCTCCGTCATCGGGCTTTCAATGATGCCCTCCTGTAATGCACTGGTAAAATAGAAGCCACGAAATACAGGTTTAAATTGATAAGGATTGTCTTCAAACAATGCGGCAATAAAGGTCTTTACCGCTGGTTTTAATGTTTTAAACTCAAGCGGAAATGTCATTACCCCAGGTGAAATATTTTGTGCATGGCGACGACTTAAATGCGTGGTGCTCACGCTTTTTAAGCCATCAAACAGCGTATTATAATGTTGCTCAAATAAGTCTGACGCATTGGGCGAAGAGTCTGCATGATACGGAAGTGTTGCCCCCCACACTTGATCGAATTCCTGTCCTTCATAACATTCAAAAAACTCGGTAAAACCCGCGATCAAATCCATTTTCGTAAACACCACATAAACTGGTGCAAATACTTCTAATCGCTCTGTTAAGTCTTGAATACGTGCTCTTAAATTTTTGGCCAGTTTTAATGATTTCTCAGGACTCTGACTAATCAGTTCGGCAATACTAACCACCACAATTAAGCCATTCACTGGTGCTTTCGGTCGATTTTTTTTCAATAGTTTTAAAAAACCAAGCCATTCACCATGGTCCTCTGCATACACAGAATAACGACCTGCTGTATCTAATAAAACACCATCTGTGGAGAAAAACCAATCACAGTTTCGGGTTCCACTTAGCCCCGCAGACACCACTTTTTGATGGGATTCTTCAAATGGGAACTTCAAGCCAGAATTATAAATCGCCGAACTTTTACCTGCTGCTGGGTTACCAATGACCATATACCAAGGCAGTTCATATAAAGCAGCATTACCTTTTTTATCCCCTAACTTTGATTTACGAATCAGTTGAATGGATTCTTTCATCTGCTGTTGAATCAGTCTTAATTCTTCATTATTTTGAGTTTGACTGTACTCAGATTCAGTTTCCTTACCAATTGCTTCTGCAAGTTGTTCACCTTGCTGTTCATGTTTTCGACGTTGAATCCACCAATAAACACCATAACCAATCAAACCTAAAAGATAGGCAATGCACAGCATCATAAAGATATGCCGTGGCACAACATTAAAGGAAGATATCAGAGCAACCAATAGGGAAAGTGCAATCATTGCTTTTGGATTGGTAATGTACTGCCACAAGTAGCCTAAAATTGTATACATTGTTATCTCGTCAATTTTAATATTCTTAAGTATTTAATTCTGATAGTAATTCTTCAGACTGAAATATCACATGTGTGTGTGGAGCATCCAGACTGAACATAAAACTATGCATAGATTCGGGTGCTTGAAGCCCAAGAAGAAATCCGAAAATCTTAGCCAAACTTTGCGTATGTCCTAAACTGTAATGACTATATAAGCAGTGATACGACTGTATGTTTGATGAAGCAATATGGGTTGCTATTTGTTGAGCAACTTTGATTTGAGCAATATTGTCTGGCACCACAAAAAACGGAGTTTCGTTGGCATATTGTTCTAATTTTTCAATGCCTAATTTTCTAATAAAGTTCATTACATTGGTTTCATTTTCAACCAGTTCGATCACCTTGACTTTGGATAATTCAGACACTTGTACTGATTCGGCTGCAATACAACAACTGCCAATGAACTCAGCAGGAATATATTGATCAATTGTCCATAGATGTTCATCAATAATGTCCTGATCTATGGCTGAATCAACCACAGTGATATATGAAATTTCATCCTTTTGATGCTGAATGGCTTTAAGTAGTTCAATCCATTCCGCATAGGCATTTTCGGTGCCCCAATAATGGTAATGCACGTTTATTTGTTGCACTAACAGCCCTAAACTCTGTAAATACTCTTCAATCAATGCATCACTCGATTGTTCATTCCAAACATGCAATAAGTAATCGGAAAGTACGACATGAATATTCAACATATTGAGGCGCGGAATATCCATAACCACTGTCTGTTCTTCTTCATCTTCCTGATAGTCGGAGCGAATCCAAGCAGGATGCATACGATATTCATAAGCAAGTTGCTGATCATAAAACATCGCTGAATTTTTTAAATGCTCTACAATACTCAATAAGGGTGCACAATTTTCATTAAGTTCTGCCTGCATCAATGCCTGTATGCGTTGTTGAATTTCGCTTATCTCAGGGCGATCTATTTCATGGTCTAAAGACTCATCAACAGGATCAGGCATTCGGTAAGATAAAATTGGGTTACCCATCTGATTCACAAGTTTGGAATCCAATGCAGGTGCAGGCATCTCAGCCATTTTTGCGAACACTTCTTGGTTTTGCCCCAAAGCCGATTGCAGCGAAGTTGCATAAACATTTAAACGTAGATATTCAGGATTGAGCTGATTTTGTGTGTTTTCACTTTCAGAGGATGGATGAGCTTCAATCAGTTTTGAATCTCTCTGCTTATTTTGTATAAATTGGTATAGCTTCCATATGAGATAAGGACTGAGTACTACCAATGAAATCAAAAAAGGCAGCAACACAAAATAAAGCAATAAATCTTGTGCTGTCGGTTCAAATTTAGCATCGCGCCAGTAATAAATAATCAGCGTAGAACTTAAAATAAAGATACTTAAAACTGTACTGAATATAATTTTAAGCATTTTAGATCTCTCGTATTAACGCATAACAAAATTCGTTATGATCTTCTGTCAATGTCGGCATTAAGAAGGTTCCCTGCCCCAAACCCAATGATTGATTTGTACCAATTTGAACTGCTTTTTTTTCTGTATTTTTCAAAATTAAACGAACATCGACATGCAGTGTCGGATCACACCAACTCTTGAAAATCTTTCTAAGTTGTTCGCTTAAACCTTTCCCTGGCAAATAATCTAAATAATGTGGGTAAGTTAAAGGTCCAATTTGAACTTCAATTTTTCCATCCACCTGACGGACTTTTTCACCACAAAAAGTATTTAAACCCAAAGCATTTTTAGCCAAACCACCCAAACTGGTTTTCTGAACATCATTAAGCTCAAAGGTTTCCACAATAAATTCTTTAATTTCGATCTTTTGCTTAAACACACAATGCAACATCGTTTTCAAGGCATGGACATTATTATTCTGTCCTTGCATTAATCCTGAAAACTCAGCAAAAAAATCTTCCAATTCGGAAGGCTGATGTTGCTGCCGTACAAAACCATTTAATGCATGTAAAATTGTTAAATAGTGATTATTCTGATCAATTTCGTAACGAACAGGTAAGTTATATACCAGACTGGAATCGACAAACTGAGCAGTCAACTTATGATTAAAAAGTCCAATAAACTTCTGTACTTCATCACGTTGCTTGCGCGGTGATAACTTAATTTTCTGCGTATAGCTATAGGGTAATGCCCCTTGTATCCCGAGCAATCCCACCATCAAGTTTTTGAGTTCAATTTTATCTTCTGCTAAATTTAAGGACTCAATCTCTGAAATAGGAAAGTTGAGCTGAATTGAACTCTCAAAACTAAAACGATCAGCCCAATGTTGAACTTGATTAAAAATCGGATCATGCCGTAACAGCCGAGTCGTTTGGACAAACTCATAAGCCGTGGGTGTATGAAACAGACCATCAATTACAGAAGCTTCTTGCCACCAACGTTCTGAACGCATTGGTATAACTCCTGTTCTGATTGATGATCAAAAATAGTCAAATCAACAAAACTATTCATTTGTACTTTTAAGTTGAATACATAGCTCAATAACTGGCTAAAAATATATAAACTATGCCCCCGAAAAACTTCCGCTTTGATTGATACTTTGACTTTTATACCGCGGACAAAAGCTGGGAATGGCTTGATATTCATCATTTTGTGCATTGATTCAAATTCAATGCCCTGAATGGCATCAATCAATAGATGATTTTCTTTGGCATTTGATAAATTATATAAAACCAGTAATTCTTGAATATGAGGTACTGCATTTTCTTGCATTAATGTCATCAAATTCAAAGACAAGTGTGAAATCAGTCGCCACTGCTCTTCTTTATTTCCATTAAAGACATAACATGGGGTAGGTCGTTTTAAGACCTGTGCACGCCGAACCAAGCCTGTACCATTCATATTTAAAGTATGCTGACTCAAACTCATGCTCTCGTAAGGCAAATTACCATTCGAGCACAGTAAGTTTATACTAATAAAATCAGACTTGATTTCATGAGGATTCAAATGCCGAGAGATAATGGAATAACCCAATTCAATGTTTTTATGTTGATACTGTTTTTGACTCAATGCATAAAAATATCGTGCATCCTCTTTATGCGTATGACTCATGGCAAAAAATGGTGTGATCGGGTAAGTCACAGCATCCTGTTCATGTTTTTCTCTCATCATTTGCATATTAAGAATTGAATAAACACGATAAAATTCAGGGTGATGCGCATCCGTTAAAATTGGATATTCTAATTTTTTATGATCAATCTTCTGTGGCTCAGCCTTTTTCTCAAATAGATTAACGGCAGGGCTACTAAATAACTTGAAATTTGCAATATTCAAAGCTGAATAATTATGAACAATTGCAGGGTCAGTCAAATTGAGTTTTAAATGCACATGTAATTCAAATTGGCTATTTCGCTGTGTAAATTTTTTTAGCCCCTTTAAATTCAATTTAAGATAGTTGAATTTTTCTGAAAAGCAAAAATACTCCATTAAAAGCCGATAAGCATGATGAGTATGCTGATCAAGAGGCAATAGGCTTTCATTTTCAGCAAAGCCCATCACTTCAAATGGATTCTCAATTGCCAAAGTATGCTGACCTGATTTCAAGCTAAAACTGGTTTCAGATTTAAAAACTGCATCTAAAAACTGCAAAGGAAAATTAGAAATTGCATCTAAATATATTGGGATAACTTCATTGTCTAACCATGTTTCAGCTCCATTAAACGCTTCAAAAAAAAACACCAAAGTGGCATTTTGGTTCAAATGCAAATGCGAGCTTTGATTGGTCTGAAATTCTAGGGATTTAAGTTGTATCGGTAATAGCCGAACAGCCAAGCTCGTTTTAAACTCACACTGTACGCCTTTTACACTTCGTGATTTCAGTGTAGTTTTTTCTGGAATAATTGTGACTTCTGTTAGCTTCTTTTGCTTTTCAATATCTTCAAAACTCACCACAGTACAAGCAGGAAAATGTCTTAAATATTGAGGAAACATCACCTCAAATAATGACCGTGTAAACACGTCATAACTGTCTTCTAATTTTTTATCAATTCTTGCTGCAATTAAAGAAAAAGCTTGGATCAGTCGCTCAATGTGTGGGTCATCAATTTGCTCTTGATTCAGTGATAACCGTTGCGCAATTTTAGGATACTTTTTCGAAAACTCTCTCGACTGTAGTGCAAATTCTTGCAACTGCTTTTCGTAATAAGGTAAAAGTTCTTCAATCACAGCGTTGTCCTTGTCCCTTAAGATTGCGCAGAAATAACATATTGTTGCGTCGTTGGTTTTAACAACGCATCAAAAACGACAGGCTCATATAAAGGATGAATATTTAAATAAGCCTGAATGGTTAAACACAATGCTCCCATATTGTGACCATCTAAAAGCATGTCCACTTTGACTTGTTTTAAGCGCGGTTCATGTGCAGAAATTGATTGCTCTATGGACTGACAAATTTTATCGCGATCGAGCGGGTTTGCTGTAGAAAGTCCAACAAAATCAATAATGCCAAATTGCACTATCGATTGTTTAGACAATGGATAAGCATCAATAAGATGATCTAATTTTGCCATACGGCTATTGAGTAAATCTTCAAGATCGTGAGCGACTGACTGTCTTAATTCTTGAATTGAAAGTCCTCTTATACTTTCAGTTTCAGGAAGTAAGCGATCAAACAGCGTGGACTGAAAACCGTAGGGATGTAACTGTTCTAAACTCATGCTCATTATCTAAGTCAATTTATTCTGCATTCAAAAATAGAGGACAACGATGGTTATCCTCTATGTATTGATCTGAGTTCAGTTATGCAGCATAAGATGCTGTGTTATTCGACAATGACCATTTCTTGGTCACTGCACCTTTCGCAGTACCATTAATATCCTGTTGATTATAGGTCCACTCAACAGCAGCATATTTCAAGCCGAAAGTTTCAGTTGGCACACCTTCTTCATTGACAATCGGCGCTACACTTGAAACGAGAACATGCTTCAATTTAATTTGAAGATATTTAATACGCTTATCGCCATTGGCACGGTAAAAATCAATTTGCACTTCATCAAAAGTGTAACCTGCTGAACATGCTTCCCATAGTTTCGGGCTAGTTGCATCAAGGTCTTTTACAAACTGCATATCTGCATGCTCAACGCGCTCAGCGGTGTGACCACCCACGCTAGATGAAGTTGCGGACTTGGGCTGACGAATATTGTGCGACCAAGAGTTTACTTCTAACCAACCCTTGTGCTCTGAGTCACGAGACTCACCATCAACTTTGTATTTACCTCGAAATTCGACGTATATATCTTTCATGAAATTATCCTATATTATAAAGTTCTTAATTATTGAGCTGTTCTTAATTTAATTAGAAGACTGAGGCAACTCAGTGACGAGCCGCAAAGATACGGACAACTCGTCCAGCTGGAAATGTGGTCTTAAAAAAACCACAGACTTGTAGTGACCAGGCTCTGCTGGATTTTCTACAACTTTCACGGAAGCCTCTCTTAATGGAAATTGGGCTTTTGCCTCTTGAGAAGCTCCATCATCCAAGAGCACATATTTTGCTAACCATTCATTTAAAAAGGCTTCGACATTACCTGCTGATGCAAAACTACCCACTTTGTCACGCATCATGGCTTTTAAATAATGTGCAATGCGAGAAACTGCCATAATGTATTGAATCTGGCTCGATAATGCAGAATTTGCATTTGCAGTATCGCTGTCATATTTCTTTGGCTTTTGCGCTGATTGCGCACCAAAAAATGCGGCATAATCCGTATTCTTACAATGAACCAATGGAATAAAACCAAGGTCACTCAACTCTTTTTCGCGGCGGTCTGTAATCGCGATTTCAGTTGGACATTTAAATGCGACTTCGCCATCGTTGGTTTTAAAGGTATGTACTGGTAAACCTTCAACCAATCCCCCTCCTTCTACACCACGAATTGCCGCACACCAACCATGCATATCAAAAGCATTGGTTAAACGTGTACCAAATGCATAAGCAGCATTCATCCATAAATATTCATCGTGGTTTTGACCCGAAACCTCTTCTACAAAATTAAAGCCTTCGGTTTGCATGCCTTGCTTTGGATCATAGGGTAAACGCCCTAAAACACGTGGCATGGTTAATGCCACATAACGGGCGTCATCACTTTCACGGAATGAACGCCACTGCACATATTCAGCGGTTTCAAAAATTTTTGATACATCTCGTGGTCGGTCAATATCGGTAAACGATTCCAGACCTAACATATTGGCACTGGCAGCAGAGATAAACGGAGCATGAGATGCCGCAGCAACATGTGAGATTTGCTCTAACAAATACATATCTGCTGGAGTACGATCAAATTCAAAATCACCAATTAAAGTTGCATACGGCGCTCCACCAAAGGAGCCATATTCTTCTTCATAAATTTTCTTAAATAAGGTACTTTGATCAAAATCTGTCGCACTTTGAAAATCTTTAATCAACTCTTTTTTTGTGGTGTTTAATACCCGAATTTTAATGAGCGGATTTGAAGGTGATTCTTGACAGAAGTAATATAATCCGCGCCATGTCGATTCAATTTTCTGAAACTCGGCATGATGCATAATTTGGCTTAATTGTTTAGAAATTAAATCATCAATTTCGGCAATCCGCTTATCAATCGACATCGACATATTGTCTGAAACCGTAATCGTTCCAGCCATCACTTCTTTAGCTAATTCAGCAATGAGACTTTTCGCACGATCATGCTCTTCATCATTTCGAGCGATGCGACTTTGTTCAACAATAGAATCAAGTAAAGTCAATTCAGCAGAGTTATCTTGTACAGCAAGTGCCGATTGCATGTTATTCATTGTCCGCTCCTACTTCTTGACTAAGCTGACGGACTTGTTCGGTATTTTTTAAAACATCATCTAACAAATCTTCTAAACGTTCACTATTCGATATTTTGTTACGCAAATCTGTTAAACGCTCACGTGCCTCAACCAATTTACGCAGTGGTTCAATTTGCTGTGCAATGTTTTCTGGTCTAAAGTCATCCATTGATTTAAAGGTTAAATCGACCCCAAAGCGCCCCCCCGTTTCTGAAAGCGTATTTGGCACCTGAAAAGTCGCGCGTGGTGAAAGCGATTCCATGACTTCATCAATATTTTCTAAATCGACGTTCACAAACTTTTTATCTTTGAGTTTGGTTTTTTCCTGCTCCGAAGCAGCAGAGAAGTCCCCTAAAACACCCACTACAAAAGGGAGCTCTTTAATTTCTTTCCCCTCACCCACTTCCACGTCATAAGTAAGTTGGACACGCGGGGGACGGATACGTTGCAATTTTTTTTGCACGCTTTCTCGTTTAGCCATGATTTAAAGCCTTGTATTTTAAATTTTTATAAACCCGCAAAAGGGTTACTGCTGCTATTCGCATTACTATTGGTTGTATTTACTTTAACCGTCGTTGTACTTGTCTTAGCCTTATTGGTTGTTGTCGCTGCGGATTTGGTTTTAGCCTTAGTTTTTGCAGCTGTTGTGACTTTTGCTGATTTTGCTGATTTTGTTTTCGATGATTTCGACGTTGATTGATTCTTTTCAGCCGTATTTAAGGCAGTTTCTAATAAAACTGAGGCTGGTTTTGCTGAATCAATTGATCGAATGAGTTCATTTGCAGCAGGATAAGTAATGTCCGAGCTAAGATAGCGCATTTCTTTCTGACGCATTTGTTTTAACGCATCATTTGCAATATCAGTCGCCGCGAGGAACTTAACATCAGTCAAGGTATTGCCCTGTACTTTTTCAGCTTCAAGTTGCTGTACCAATGCTAAAGCTTTTTCACTTCGGCCAATTTGCTGAAACCGTTGTGCCGCTTGAACCAAATAACCATTTTTATTATCTGCATTTTTTTTATCGCAGATTTGGCTATATGTTTTTAATAAAACAGGGTCATTTTCACCAGAAACTAAGGGATTTTTCTTGATGCAACTCCGAGAAATATCAATATCTGAATTACTCGCAAATGCACTCATAGATAAACTAGACAGCATTAAGCCTGCCCATAAGAGAATATTTGTCTTCAAAACAACCTCTATTATTAAGTATTTGTCTAAAGTTTTAACCGTTTATTTTCTGGTTTTTACTTTATGTATTTTTAAAGTAGGCAGATTTAACTAAAAATTAACTACAATAGTCAAGACAAATTTTGTCAGCTTATGGCATTTAATAACCTTAAATAACACTTTTTTTCTTAAATTTTATGATATATGATTCGCACAACTTTATACCAATTACTTAAAAACATAATTTTTCATGCTAGAAAGTTATGATTTTTTTGACTAAGAAAATTTGATTATTACTTTATTATTAATAACTTAACCAATAAAAATATTCGTATTAAAGTAGTGATTCAAATCTTAGTCTCAAAAGCTGAGATCCATAATGAATAATTTAAAAGTTTTAATTACAAAACTCTCTATTCCTACACGTGAAGCTTTAGAGAAGGCAGCGAACTTTTGTGTTTCTCAACAAAATTTTGAAATAGAGATTGAGCATTTACTAACTGAATTGATGAAACAAAATTCAGCTAATGATCTGCAACTCGTCTTAAAAAAATACAAAATCTCACATGAAAAACTGCTAAATGACTTAAGCCAAAGTATTGCATTATTGCCTAAAGGCAACACACGTACCCCTATTTTTGCTTTGTCTATCGTTCGCCTATTCGAACAAGCTTGGTTAGTGGCGTCCGCAGAGAAAATACCCGTCATTCGAACTAGTCATTTATTGATTGCATTACTTACCGCGACTGATTTACATCAGATTGCAACCCGAGCATCTGCACATTTGATCATGTTGCCAATCGACACGATAAAACATCAGTTTTTAGAGATCTGTCGGAACAGTACCGAATGTCATACAACGCCAACAGCCCAGTCTGAAACTGATCTTCTACCTCGCCCCACCCAACCATCAACTTCGCAAACGCCTGCCTTAGATCAATACACCGTCAACTTGACGCAAAAAGCACAAAATGGGCAAATTGACCCTGTAATTGGGCGCGAACATGAAATTCGCCTCATGCTCGATATCCTGATGCGACGTCGACAAAATAACCCGATTTTAACTGGCGAACCAGGCGTCGGAAAAACAGCGGTTGTTGAAGGACTGGCTTTAAAAATTGCACAAAATTCCGTTCCAAATGCGCTCAAAAATGTACAACTTCACACCTTAGATATGGGGTTATTACAAGCAGGAGCCAGTGTAAAAGGCGAGTTTGAAAATAGACTGAAACAAATTATTCAGGAAGTTCAACGTTCAAGTCATCCTATTATTTTATTTATTGATGAAGCACATACACTGATTGGTGCAGGAGGACAAGCGGGGCAAAATGATGCTGCAAATTTACTTAAACCTGCACTAGCTCGTGGTGAACTGCGCACTATTGCCGCGACCACTTGGGCAGAATATAAACAATACTTTGAAAAAGATGCTGCGTTAAGTCGTCGCTTTCAAGTCATTCAGGTTGAAGAACCGACCGAAGCCGTCGCAATTGATATGCTACGCGCCATGATTCCAGTTATGACTGAACATTTTAAGCTGCAAATTGATGATGAAGCGATTGTGACTGCCGTTCATGCATCACATCGTTACATCACTGGGCGTCAACTTCCCGATAAAGCCATCAGTGTTTTAGACACTGCGGCTGCACGTGTCGCACTGACTCAAAATGCTCAACCCGTTCAATTAGACCAATTTCAAGCCCAATTACATAATCTGAAACTAGAGCTGCGTATTCTACAGAATGAACACCAAAGCAATCCAATTCATGAAGAACGTCTAAACAGCATTCAAGAAACCATTCAGTCTTTAGAACAAAATATTCAAGCTATACAACAAAAATGGCAACAAGAATTGGCTTTGGTCAAACAAATTCAAGCTTTACAAGATAGCCAAGCGGTTAACTGCAATGAACAAATTGCTGAACTAAGATTCAAACTGCTCCAATTACACAACCATAATCCGCTCGTTTTTGACCGTGTAAATGCCACCATCATCAATGAAATTATTTCTGATTGGACGGGTATTCCTGTTGGAAACATGGTCAGTGATGAAATTAAGCAAATACTTAGTTTAGAAAGTAAACTTGAACAACGTGTCATGGGTCAAGATTATGCGTTAAAACTCTTGGTTCAGGGGATTAAAACAGCAAAAGCCAAACTTGAAGATCCCAATAAACCACAAGGTGTGTTTATGTTAGTGGGACCAAGTGGTGTAGGTAAAACTGAAACAGCACTGGCACTGGCACAGGAATTATATGGTGGTGAATCGCATCTGATTACCATCAATATGTCTGAATACCAAGAAGCCCATACTGTTTCCTCGTTAAAAGGTTCGCCTCCGGGTTATGTAGGTTATGGTCAAGGTGGCGTATTGACCGAAGCTGTACGTCGAAATCCGTATAGTGTGGTTTTACTGGATGAAATTGAAAAAGCACATCAGGATGTGCAAGAATTATTTTTCCAAGTCTTTGACAAAGGCACACTTGAAGATGGTGAAGGGCGTGTCATTGATTTTAAAAATACAACGATCTTACTGACTTCAAATACAGGCTCCAGCAGCATCATGCAAGCCTGTCTCAATCATCCTGTCGAGCAATGGCCTACTGCTGAGCAACTACTTGATAAATTGAAACCAAGTTTATATCAGCAATTTAAACCTGCATTTTTAGGTCGCATGCAAATTGTTCCGTATTTCCCCTTACATGATGATCTTTTAATTCAAATTATTGAGCATAAATTAGGAAAAATTATTCAACGCATTGAACAGCAATATCAGGTGCAGGTTCAGTATAGCGATGATGTCAGTGAGCTATTACTTAGCCGTTGCACTGAAGTCGATAGCGGTGCCAGAAATGTAGATCATATTTTAAATGCCTCGATTCTGCCGGCTTTAGCGACAGAAATTTTACTGGCTTTAAGCGAACAAAAGCTACCAAACCAAATTTGGATAGACGTACAGAATGACGAGTTCATCTATGTTCTTGATCCTAAAATGAAACCATCTAAAAAGAAAAAAGCCAAAGCAGTCAAAGCTGAAACTGTATAAAACGTAAATTGGATTATTTCGTACTATGAATATAGAGTTAGACAAGTTACTCGAACCCATTTCGGGTGCAAAAGCATGTGGGGAAGATTTATCCTTTTCCAATGAATTTCATGCGATAAAAAAGGCCAAGACCGAGGATGATCCATCTTTGATCTTAGGCGACTGGATTACGGAACCGAAACAAGCAGACTGGAATTTTGTTGCAGAACAAAGCTGCCAACTTCTGATTGAAAAAACCAAAGATATTCGACTGCTCACTTGGTTATCTGAAGCATGGGCAAATTTATATGGTTTTCATGGCTTAGCGAAGAGTCTGGAACTATCACACCGCTTATTAGAACAATTCTGGCTCAAATTACACCCTGCAATTGAAGAAGATGACTTAGATCAACGCTTGGGATTATTAAAAGGTTTAGTCAATCAACTCCCACTATTAATCAAAAAAACACCGCTCATTGAAAGTTCGCCAGCTTATTCTTTATGTGATTATGATAATTTTCTTTATCAAAATAACAATCAAAGAAAACAAGCAGATGATGATACGGTATTTTCGAATCAACTTGAGCAATTTGACCTCGCGCTAGCGCAGAGCTCTCGAACAGTACAAGTACAGAATTACCAAAGTTTTGAACAACTTTTATTGCATTGGGAAACCTTAAAACAGGTACTAGATCAACTCATGCAACTGGAAGCTCCGAGCTTTGCGCATATCGATTCACAACTTGAAGATATTCATAAATCCTTAAAGAAAATTTATAAAGCCGATCAATTTCAACATGGATCTGACACTTTAGACACTTCATCTACGCTTGAAGTATCAACAGATACCAGTCAATTACCTCAAACCGAAACAGCTTTCGCTATGCCCCTGCATTCACAACAAGGTTTTCAACCTTCCCCGCAAAGTCATTTACAGAATCGGGAACAAGCCATCAAAGTTTTACAAGACATTGCCGATTATTTCCAAACCCATGAACCGCATAGCCCAGTGAGTTATATGCTGCAAAAGACGGTTAAATGGAGCCAAATGCCTTTACATGAATGGTTAGCTCAGGTCATTAAACAGGAAAATCCACTTGAATCTGTTCAAGAATTATTGGGCATCTCATCAATCAACAATGAAACAAGTAACTGGTAATTGACATGTTTAAAGCAGAAAAAATTCTTTGGGGCGAAGGTTTGTTTTTACGTCCTCAGCACTTTCAATTACAAGACCGTTATCACGAACAGCATCTAAATCATACTATTCGCGCGACCATCCCTTTTGCCTACGGTATTCAAAAAATTACCTTCGATGAAAGCCAATTGACCTTAAATGTTTTGGCTTTAGAAGCTATTGAAATGATCTGGCAAGACGGGGAAATTTATGCCGCTCCCTCACGTGACCTTTTACCTGAACCCATTTTATTGGACCATTTAAACTTGCAAGGTGAAATGCAAATTTATTTGGCGATTCCGATTGTACAAGCCAATAAAAAGAATGTGTCATATGAGAAAAGTACCCAGCCGAGTCGTTATCACTGTTACTTGACTGAAACCCATGACCTGTTTACCGATGCATCTCCTGCTGAGATTTCTCTGCTACAACGTCGTGCAGAATTTAAGTTATTAGAACCACATATAATGCCAACCCATGAAATGGATGGTTTCTTGTATCTACCCGTTGGCATGATTAAACGCCAAAGTTCGGGACATTTTGAACTTGACCCGAAGTTTATTCCGCCGTTATTACATATTGAATCGAATGCGGCATTGTTAAACCAGTTGAAACGCCTGCTGAATATCATCCGTGCCAAGATTAAAACTATTCAATCTAATAATCGTGAAAATGAACAAAAACTGATTGAATTTCGTTCTGGCGATATTGTGTCTTTTTGGTTGGTCAATGCACTTAATACAGCATATTCCAGCCTCAACCACATTTTTCAACACCCTCAGATTCACCCTGAACGCTTATTTTCTGAACTGTTACGATTAACTGGTTCTTTACTGACTTTCTCCTCCGTCTATGAAGTAGATCAACTGCCCAAATACCAACATCACCAGTTGCAACAGAGTTTCAGTGATTTAGAACAAATTTTACGTGACTTACTCGATACGATTATTTCAAACCGCTACATCAGTATTCACCTCAAAGAAACACGTCCATCGTACTGGGTCGGTAGTCTTGAAACTGACAAAATTACCCGAGATACCCGACTGTATGTTTCTGTCTCTAGTAGCATGATGCAAACGCATGAACTGATTCAAATTGTTCCTTTACGCTTTAAAGTAGGCAGTACCATTGACGTCGAACAACGTGTGGTTGCAGCACTTCCTGCGATTCCATTACATCACTTAATGCAGGTTCCTACGGCCATTCCTGTACGTTCAGGGGTGAGTTATTTTGAAATTGAACCTCATCATGAGCTTTACCAGCAGATGTTGTCTTCTGAAACCATTTGTATTTATGTCCCATCTGGTTTCCAAGACATTAGTATTGAATTAATTGCTGTGATGAATAGCTAAGGAATAATAAAAATGAATTCTTCTAGTCAGGCACCCTCTTTATTTGATGATGGTCAAATTGGTTCAAATACCTTGCCTTATCACTCTGCGATTGTGAAGCCGACATCCTGCCTCATTGATTTACTCTATGATGGCTTTTATGTGGTTTTTTTATTAAGAAACCAATATGTCCCCCAACAACCAGAACAATTTAGACAAAAAGTTCTGGATTTATTACACCGCTTTGAACAGCAGGCACGCAAATTACAATTTTCTGCCGAAGATATTCATGATGCCAAATATGCCTATTGTGCCTTGTTGGATGAAACCATTGTCACGCAGCAAAACGATGCATTTTTTAATTTGCAAAATCTATGGTTAATTAACCCACTGCAATTGAGTCTGTTTGGTTCACAACTGGCAGGTTATCAATTCTTTGAACTTTTGGAGCAACTGCGTAGCAAAGGTAAAGACCGACTCGCCTCACTCGAAGTTTTCCATTATTGCTTGCTGTTGGGCTTTCAAGGTAAATATCGGATTGAATCGATTGAAAGTCTAAACCATTTGGTGGCACGAATTGGAGATGAAATTGATTACTTAAAAGGGAAAAAAGCAGCGTTCTCGCCTTTTTCGGCTCTACCTGATCAAATCAAAAACATCATTCATCGTGAACTTCCTTTCGTCTGGATTATCCTATTTTTATTGATTTTTAGCCTTTTGGCTTTTGCAGGTCTAAGGTATTCGCTTAACCAGCAAACGCAAAAGTCGCTTGTACCATTTAACAATGTAATTAGTACGCCTACAGAACAGGCCAACATTACGATTTATTTACCTTAAATTGTTGGTGGCACATGGCTCAAGAAAAACAAAATAACCTACGCATTTTAAAAGCGAACCCTGCAAAACCACAAAAACGTTCAAGCATTTATGTGATTGCAGGGTTTGTGGGTGGCATTATTTTAAGTTGTGGATTTTTCGGTTTTTATCTTTATGCTCAAAATGCTGAAAAAACCGTACCGTCTGAGATAGAGCGTGATCACGTGGAGACCGTTACAGATTCATCTTCCCTCGAAACGAAGCCAATCGAAAATGCGACCACAGCAGATGAGGATATTGATTATCCGAATCAAATCAATGAACAAGAAATGTCCGCACTGTTTAAGCACTCCGTGAATACTACGACCAATCCAAATACGCATACTCAAAACAGCTCACCTTTTGCCAATCTGGGTCAGCAACCGGAATTAGCGAACAAAGAAGCGAGCGCAATCGAAAGAAAAGTGCAGAAACATCAACCTGTGTCCCCAACGGCAAAGCCACCAGCACAAGGCGTAGTGAAACCTGCGCTATTAAATCAGTTGGATAAAGAAGTTGAATTGGCTCAGCCTCAAGTATCGACCTCACATCCATCATCACCTGATGTACAGTCAAACTAAGATGATTATTTTTATTGGCTGTAGCTTTCTGGCGTTGGTGATTGGTTTGAGCTTGTTAATGTCTTACGAGCTTCGGCTGCGAACCCTAAATTATGTACGGATGATTCTACCCAGCAGCAAACAAAAGCTTGGGCACGCACGTCAGTTTGCGCAAGAAATGAGCTATGCTGCTTCTGCCGAACAAACTCAAACCCATTGGCATTTACAACAATGGTGGATTTTAATTGCTGGATTCTTTTTATTGGGCAGTATTCTGCTTTTTGCCTTTACCCGTCCCATTGATCCCACCAAAGTCGAGGCCAATTATCTGGAACAAGTCGACCCACAAATTTATGCCTTATTGAATGGTGAAATACTGACACCGCCACCAGAGGTCGATGAACAGTTGGTAGATGCTGCAATTGTTGAAGCCATGCAACTAGAACAGCAGTATCAAGCACAGAACAATAGTGTCACGGCTCAACCGTTCTCTTTAGAACGTGATACGACATTTGAACAAAGTCATGGGCATTTTGATAGTTCATTGATTGACCGTAAATGGGATCGAATGAATTTACGCTACAAGCAACGGCTATTGATGGTGTTTAAAATCATGCAGGAACGTTATGGTTATGAACTGGTATTGTTAGAAGGTTACCGTAGTCCTGCACGTCAAAATATGCTTTCTGGCAATAAAAATACCACGCGTGCTAAAGCCTTCCAGAGCTATCACCAATTTGGCTTGGCTGCGGATGTAGCATTTAAACGGGATGGCAAAGTGGTAATTTCTGAACGTGACCCTTGGGCTTGGAAAGGCTATCAACTATATGGTGAAGTTGCCGAATCGGTCGGTTTAACTTGGGGCGGACGCTGGAAGTCCATTCATGACTATGGTCATACTGAATTCCGTATGCCAGGTTTGAAAAAAACGGCGGAAATGGCAGAAAAACTCACCACAGAAGGACAGCTTTTAGCACAAGAGTTCAATTAATAATGTGCCCAATTGAGATGACTGCATACCGAGTCATATATCTTTATATTGTTCATGACAACAAAAAGCCCTATGGATGAATAGGGCTTTTTTTAAAACAGGGATATCTGTTTTAATGTTGTTGCTTAATCACTTTTATTTTTGAAATTGAGTGCAAGCGCATTTGGTACACGGGGGTAAACGATCAGTACCAATTTCTAAGTAGACTCGACGTCCGCATTGAACACAAAAATAGAAGCCTGTTCCAGGTTTAGAGCCAGCAGTAACCATTTTTGTCCTCCTTATGTTGTTTTAGAAATGGTGTACCTAGTATAACGCACTTATGCCCAATGTCTATTGATCATTTTTAAAAATAATGGCGTCATAAATGTAAGAAATGATGTATTCAAAAAATTGGTGAGCCAAATAAAATTTAATCATTTAAGCGAAACTTTGATTACTTTATGAACATAAATAATGCTTTAGATTGCATATGCCCTGTTCTTTAGAGCCATTGATCGTGAACTTACTCTCATAGCGGTAGATATACTTGAAAGCGTAAATCAGGTTTCGTTCCCTTCAACCCTTTTCTTGATGTAAATAAAAAGCCCTATCGTGTGTGACAGGGCTTGATTCAAAACAGCGGATCACTGTTTGCAGTGAGCAGCTTAGGCAATCTTGTTGTTAAATTGATTGCCAAGGCATTTGGTACACGGGGGTAAACGGTCTGTACCAATTTCTAAATAGGTGCGGTGTCCGCATTGAACACAAAAATAGAAACCTGTTCCAGGTTTAGAGCCAGCAGTAACCATTTTTGTTCTCCATGTGTTTTAGAAATGGTGAACAGAGTATAGACAAGCTTTTGAGATTGTAGAGTCTATTTTGTGACCGCAGGGGTCAGTAAATAATTAATGACTAACTCACCGAATACTTCAACAATGCCAAGTTAATCAATAAAGATTCTATATCTATACATCAAACATAGAAAATATAATACTTAATATAGAAGTGCACCACAGTTATAAAATGTGTAATGGACTTTAAAAAGTGAAATCCTCTTAGAATAAAAAATAATAACTATCCAAAAAATTATTATAGCCTTTATGCCAAAGAATTTTGAAAAAAATTTATATCTAACTGCTCATTTCAATTGTAAGAATTAAAATAATATATACATATTCAAAACGACTGTGTCATAAATCTACCACTATAAAGTAAAAAAACGAATGATAGGTATTTTTTAAATAAAAAACTAACACCTATCAATTCTAAAAAATAAAGACCTAAATCTTTTAAAATTCAACTCATAATTATCAAAACCTTAATACTATATTTTTTCAGCAACTATAAATTCTGCACCAACAAATGAAGAATCATCTATTAAACCCTTATTTAGTATCCTATTAGATAAACTATTACTGAATCTCAATATATTTTTCATTGTGTTGATAGAGAATCTCGGACGCTCCTCCCAATAATGATGAGCTCCATCCGACATTAAAAATAAGGATAGTTTTCCATCATTTTGAACTAAGTCAGACAAGGAAATACTAAAAAAGTCATATTTACGTAAAAATTTTTCAGAAATAGCAGAGGTTATAATATTTCCGCCATCCAATTCTTTTAGCTCTTTCTTTGTATAAATTTTTTCATCTAAGAATTTTTGATGTTGCGTATGATCTTTTGTTAAACACTGTAGCTTATTATCAATTAAAACATATAAACGACAATCACCAATATGAGCAATATATAATTTATCTTTATTTAAATAGGCAAGGGTAAGAGTAGTTGCTGCATTCTTATAATTCTCATTATTAGTTGTTATTTTTCTGAGGCTATCTTTTAACTCAGAAAATAAAGTTTCACCATCACTAAAATCAAAGCTTTTTAATTTATTTAAATATTCAATAGTGTTAGATGATGCATGATAAGCTCCTTCATACGAACCAACTCCATCAGCTACAGCAAGAATAAAGCCATCATTAACTTTTTTTGCAACTAAAATGCTATCCTCATTTTGCTTTGAATCAATCTTTGGATAAGAAAAAGCTGCACTTCTAAACAAACTAATCATTCTTCTACCCCAACTAATGAATCTAATTCCGTAAGTATTTCATCTATATTATTGTATCGTTTTGATGGACGACGATTTGTAGCTTTTTCAATCATTGAGTCAAACTCATTATCTATCGCTAATTCCTCTAAAAGCACCCCTATAGCAAAAATATCACTTTGTGGACTGTATTGCTGTCCACCACATTCAGGTGCTATATATCTTTCTGTCCCCATCGCAGGATCGTTAATTCGAGTTAATACAATTGAATTAGGATCTTGCATTAAATTCTTAACCAACCCGAAATCACCTATTTTATAAGTATCATCAAACTTTAAAACATTTCTTGGTTTAATATCTCGATGTAACAAATCGTTATCATGGATACATTTAACACCATTCAATACACATCTAAAAGCATGTATTTTTTCTACCTTATTTAATCTATTTGCTTTAATCTCTTTACTCAAATCTTTGTCAGCTAAATCCATTAGATACCATGGATTATTATTGTCTATAGAATGCAAATATATTGGTACTATATTTTTATGAGGACACTTTTCTTGATAAAGAATTTCACGTTCAAATCTTTTAATAATATCAGCGCGTACTACGCCTTGACTCGTATATATATATGGATCTGCAGCAAGACTTTTTCTAGCAAACTGACCAGGACAGCGCTCCATTTTAGAATTATAAAGCTCTACCCGCTCAACTAATCCAAAGCCACCACTACCTATCTCTTCTTTTATATCAAGAAGATAATTCCCATGTTCAATCATTATTTTTCACATCAAAAAACCCCACATAACTGTAGGGCTTTTTTTTAACAAATTCAAATACTTTTAATAATTAAGCTCTTAATTGCTCTTTCTCTTCTTGGCTTTCCAAAAAGTCCTGAGCAAAACGCTGAAGCACACCACCCGCTTCATATACAGAAACTTCTTCTTCTGTATCTAAACGGCAAGTGACAGGCACTTCCACAATCTCACTCTTACCTTCAGCCGTTGCACGCTCAATCACTAAAGTTAAAGTCGAACGTGGCGCGATATTACCAATCACGCTATAAAGCTCTGTACCATCTAATTTTAAAGTCTTGCGGTTTACACCTGCTTTAAACTCAAGCGGTAACACACCCATACCCACCAAGTTAGTACGGTGAATACGCTCAAAACCTTCTGCTACAATGGCTTCAACACCTGCAAGGCGTACACCTTTCGCAGCCCAGTCACGGCTTGAACCCTGACCGTAGTCAGCACCCGCAATGATGATCAGCGGTTGCTTACGGTTCATGTAGGTTTCAATCGCTTCCCACATCCGCATCACTTCGCCTTCTGGCTCTACACGCGCTTTTGAACCTTGCTTGATCGTACCGTCAGAACGACGAACCATTTCATTAAACAATTTCGGGTTGGCAAATGTTGCACGTTGTGCAGTCAAGTGATCACCACGGTGGGTTGCGTATGAGTTGAAGTCTTCTTCAGGTACGCCCATTTTATGAAGGTATTCACCCGCAGCCGAATCCATCATAATCGCGTTTGAAGGCGATAAATGGTCTGTGGTGATGTTGTCACCCAAAATGGCAAGTGGACGCATGTTCGCTAAAGTACGAGGTGCAGCCAACGCCCCTTCCCAATATGGCGGACGGCGGATGTAAGTACTTTGTGGGCGCCAGTCATAAAGGGGACTTTCGGCTTCTACGCTTACGCCTAAGTCAAACATTGGAATGTAGACTTTACGGAACTGTTCAGGTTTCACAGCTTCTTTAACGAGTGCATCAATTTCAGCATCCGATGGCCAGATGTCTTTCAGGTAAATCGGGTTACCGTCTTTGTCATGACCCAAAGCATCTTTTTCGATGTCAAAACGAATGGTCCCTGCAATTGCATACGCCACGACAAGCGGTGGAGATGCCAAGAACGCTTGTTTTGCATATGGATGGATACGGCCATCAAAGTTACGGTTACCCGAAAGTACCGCTGTTGCGTACAAGTCACGGTCAATGATTTCTTGTTGGATGACTGGATCTAACGCACCCGACATCCCGTTACATGTCGTACAAGCATACGCCACAATACCAAAACCCAGTTGCTCTAAGTCTTTTAGAACACCCGCTTCTTCAAGATATAAAGCTGCTGCTTTTGAACCCGGTGCAAATGATGATTTCACCCAAGGTTTACGCACTAAACCTAGCTCATTTGCTTTACGCGCCAATAAACCTGCGGCCACGGTGTTACGTGGGTTTGAGGTATTGGTACATGAAGTAATCGCAGCAATGATGATTGCACCATCTGGCATTAAGCCATCCGTACGGTGCTCAACCACGCCTGCAATACCTTTCTCTTTCAAGTCAGCAGTAGATACACGTGCATGTGGGTTTGATGGACCTGCAATGTTACGCGTTACTGTTGAAAGATCAAAACGAAGTACACGTGGGTACTCGGCTTTGGTCATGTCCGATGCCCAAAGACCGATTTCTTTTGCGTACTGTTCAACCAATGCCACTTGAGCATCTTCACGGCCTGTTAGGCGTAAGTAGTCAATCGTGTTCTGGTCGATGTAGAACATTGCAGCCGTAGCGCCATATTCTGGGGTCATATTGGAAATGGTTGCGCGGTCGCCCACAGACATGCTGTCAGCCCCTTCACCAAAGAACTCAAGGTAAGCACCGACTACACGCTCTTTACGTAAGAACTCAGTGAGTGCCAACACGATGTCTGTTGCGGTGATGCCTGCTTGACGCTGACCCACAAGCTCAACACCAATAATGTCGGGTAGACGCATCCAAGATGCACGACCCAACATGACATTTTCAGCTTCTAAACCACCGACACCGACAGAGATTACGCCCAAAGCGTCTGTATGTGGTGTGTGTGAGTCTGTACCTACACATGTGTCTGGGAACGCCACGCCATCACGCGCCTGAATCACTGGAGACATTTTCTCCAAGTTGATTTGGTGCATGATACCGTTCCCCGCAGGGATCACATCGACATTTTTAAATGCTGTTTTGGTCCACTCAATAAAGTGAAAACGGTCTTCGTTACGACGGTCTTCAACAGCACGGTTTTTTGCAAAAGCGTCTGGGTCAAAACCACCATATTCCACGGCCAAAGAGTGATCCACGATGAGCTGGGTTGGCACCACTGGGTTGACTTTAGATGGATCTCCCCCTTTGTCAGCAATTGCATCACGCAAGCCTGCAAGGTCAACCAATGCTGTTTGCCCCAAGATGTCGTGACACACCACACGCGCAGGGTACCAAGGAAAGTCCAAGTCCTGACGGCGTTCAATCAACTGCGTTAAATAATCAGTTAAATTTTCTGCATCAGCTTTACGTACAAGCTGCTCTGCCAACACTTTAGAAGTGTAAGGCAGTTTTTCGTATGCGCCTGGCTGAATATCTTCTACGGCTTGACGCACGTCGTAATATTCAAGCTGAGTACCTGCCAGCAGTTTACGGTATTTTGTGTTCATTAACCACGCTCCGCCAATGGTTTAAATTCGAGGTTTTCAGGGCCTGTGTAGTTCGCGCTAGGACGAATAATCTTGCCATCTTGACGCTGTTCGATTACATGTGCAGACCAACCCGCAGTACGTGCAATCACGAACAATGGGGTGAACATAGCCGTTGGAACGCCCATTAAGTGGTAGCTCACCGCACTGAACCAGTCAAGGTTCGGGAACATGTTTTTCACTTCTTTCATCACGGCTTCTAAACGTTCCGCAATCAAATACATTTTTTTGTTTTCTTGCGTATTGGCCAATTCAAGTGCGACTTGCTTAATCACTTCGTTACGTGGGTCAGCAATGGTGTAAACAGGATGGCCAAAACCAATCACCACTTCTTTATTTTCTACACGCTTACGAATGTCTGCTTCTGCTTCGTCTGCGTTGTCGTAACGCTGTTGAATCACGAATGCAACTTCGTTCGCACCACCATGTTTCGGACCACGTAATGCACCAATTGCACCTGCGATAGTTGAGTACATATCTGAACCTGTACCTGCAATCACACGTGAAGTGAAGGTAGATGCATTAAACTCATGCTCTGCGTACAAAATCAACGACGTATGCATCGCTTGAATCCATTGTTCACATGGTTTTTCACCGTGTAACAAATGCAGGAAGTGCGCACCAATTGAGTCATCATCGGTTTCCACTTCAATGCGTTTGCCGTTGTGGCTAAAGTGGTACCAGTAAAGCAACATTGAACCGAAAGATGCCATTAACTTGTCTGCGATGTCGCGTGCACCCGCATAGTTATGGTCTTCATGTTCTGGGGTTAAGCAACCAAGAACCGAAACACCTGTACGCATCACGTCCATTGGGTGTGCATACGGTGGGAGCTGTTCTAAAGCTGCTTTAAGTGATGCAGGTAAACCACGAAGTGCTTTCAGTTTATTTTTATAGGCTTTGAGTTCCGCTTTATTCGGTAATTTGCCATGAACCAAAAGGTAAGCCACTTCTTCAAATTCGCTTTGACCGGCAAGGTCTAAAATGTCATAACCACGGTAGTGCAAGTCGTTACCGCTACGTCCAACAGTACACAGGGCTGTATTGCCCGCTACTTGCCCGCTAAGTGCGACTGATTTTTTAGGCTTGAATCCGTTTGTTGTTGCATTCATGAGATCTTCCTTCTTCCATTGGGTGGATCAATTCGTTTTTATGCTTTGCGTCAGTTTTATTTCCTAGACTGACACAAAGATTTTTATGGTTAAACTGTTATTTATTTTTAACAAAAGAGGCATCAAGGTATTGTTCAAACGCATGGTAGTTAATGCGGTCATACAATTCTTGACGCGTTTGCATAGTATCGACCACGTTCTTTTGTGTGCCTTCTTTACGTAAAGTGGTGTAGACATTTTCCGCTGCCTTGTTCATGGCACGGAAAGCCGACAGTGGATAAAGCGCAATGCTGACATCCGCAGAAGCCAATTCCTCTGTGGTGAATAATGGCGTAGAACCGAATTCAGTAATGTTTGCCAAAATTGGAACATGCGTTGCAGCAGCAAATTGTTTATACATCGCCAATTCGGTAATCGCTTCTGGGAACAACATGTCCGCGCCTGCTTCAATATAAGCACCTGCACGGTCAATTGCAGCTTGCAAACCTTCTACCGCCAAAGCATCGGTACGCGCCATAATCACGAACTTGTCATCACCACGTGCATCAACCGCCGCTTTAATACGGTCTACCATTTCTTGTTGTGAAACAATGGCTTTGTTTGGACGGTGACCACAACGTTTCGCACCGACTTGGTCTTCAATATGCATAGCCGCTGCACCAAACTTGATGAGTGCTTTTGTAGTACGGGCAATGTTAAATGCTGAAGCACCAAAACCTGTGTCGGCATCAACCAATAAAGGCAAGTCACATACATCGGTAATACGGCGTACATCCGTCAGTACATCATCGAGGTTACTAATACCTAAGTCAGGCAAACCCAAAGAACCGGCTGCTACACCACCGCCAGATAAATAAATGGCTTTGTAACCTGCACGCTTTGCCAATAAGGCGTGATTAGCATTGATGGTTCCGACCACTTGTAGTGGATGTTCACTTGCAACCGCATCACGGAATTTCTGCCCTGCTGATAACGTTGACATACGTCCTCCCTCTCTCTTCATCATTAAATTAGGTTTTGTTCAATGTTTTGATAAGACGCAGCAATGTGGCGCCGCATCAGTAATTCCGCCAGTTCTGCATCACCATCGGCAATGGCATCTAAAATACGGATATGTTCCGACAAGGCTCGATGCGGACGATTGGGCGTTTTGGAATACTGAATTCGATACATCCGAATCAGGTGATACAACTCATCACATAACATCTTTTCCAAAGTTTTATTGCCACAATTCTTGATGATGCAATAATGAAAATCGTCCTGACCTTCTTGTAAGTAATAGCCCTTACCTTCTTTAAAATTCGGGTCTTGCGCATGTAAGTGCAGCACTTCACGCAAATTTAAAATCTGCTGTTTGTCGATGCTTTGTGCAGCCAAACGGCAAGCCAAACCTTCCAAGTTTTCACGAATTTGATACAGCTCAAACAATTGTTGATGCGATAAAGACACGACGCGTGCACCAACATGAGCGGTGCGCTCCACCAATTTTTGCCCTTCTAAGCGGTGGATCGCTTCCCGTAAAGGACCACGACTGATGCCATACACACGCGCCAGCTCAGGTTCAGAAATTTTACTCCCCGCTGCAATTTCACCACTCACAATCGCAGTTTGAATTTTTCTGAAAATCTGGTCGGTTAAAGTCGCTGTAGCGACTTGTTTTGTCTGTGGAGACAGCTCGTCAATTTGCATATTGTCAACAATCAGATCAATTATTAGCTAAAATAAGCACAAATAAATTAAAATGCAACAAGATTGTCAACAACTTTGGTATTAGAGTTGCAAATGTGATGGACGAAGACTTGACAACGTTTAAGTAAAATCATATCGGGTATCCGTTCTGAAGATGTTTCCACACAACACTTATAAAATTTATTTTAATTCAATATCTTAAATCTTATTTCCATGCTTATTCTGTGATAGAACTGCAATTTTTATATCCATGTCGTGACCTGCTCTATCAACACTTGGGTTGAGTCCAATCACGACGTTGTCCTGAATGACCCTTGAGTTTTATTGTCGACACTTCAGTTTTTGTTTTGTTCTATCTGTTATGCCGTAAACGGAAAAAAGCCTCAAGGAAATGCTTGAGGCTTTTGTTACCATTTATATGCTGCTGGACTTATTTCGCCTTTTGCAAACGCAAGGCATTCAAAACCACAGACAATGAACTGAGCGACATCGCCACTGCGGCTAACATCGGGGTGAGTAACAAACCCGTTAATGGGTAGAAAATCCCTGCTGCAACAGGTACTCCCAAACCGTTATACACAAAAGAAAAAGCTAGGTTCTGTTTCATGTTACGGACACCGAGTTTCGCCATATGCAGGGCATCGGCTGCTCCACGAATATCACCTTTGACCAACGTCACTTGTGCCGTCTGTTTGGCAATATCAGTTCCATTGCCCATCGCAATCCCGACATTGGCTTGGGCAAGCGCTGGCGCATCATTAATCCCATCACCCGCCATGGCCACAATCTTACCTTGGGCTTGATATTTCTTCACAAGCTCCAATTTTTCGATTGGGGTACAATTGCCATGCACATGCTGAATGCCTAACTCTTTTGCCACCAATTGCGCATTTTTCTCATGGTCACCTGTTGCCATCACCACTTCAATGCCATCATCAATCAATTGCTGAATCACTTGCTGCGCATTGGCTTTAATCGCGTCGTGGATAGAAATATACGCCAGTACCTCTTGGCTATTGCTTAAGAAACTGATGACATTACCTATCGCACGTTGCTGGTCTAACTGGCTTTGTAAAGTAGTGTCTATCGTAATACCGAGTTGCTCAAGCAACTTTTGACTGCCGATATACAGGGTTTTCTCGCCAATCTGACCTTTGACGCCAAAGCCAGTGACATCTTCAAAGTCTTCTACTTTTAGCAACTGCTGTGCAGGAACAATTTGAGTCAGAGTTTGAGCAATCGGGTGACTTGAATATTGCTCAATCGAGGCAATCCACTGTTCAACTTGCATTTGTTCCACATTTGGGCTGAGCAACTGAATTTCTTTAAGGCTTGGTTTACCTTCCGTCAAGGTTCCAGTTTTGTCGACAATCAGCGTATTCACTTTACTTAACGCTTCAATCGCTTCCGCATCTTTAAACAGTACCCCTTTTTGTGCTGCACGCCCTGTCGTGGCCATCACCGACATTGGCGTCGCTAAACCAAGCGCACATGGGCAGGCAATAATCAGTACTGCCACCGCACACATCAATGCCAAGTCAAACTGCGCACCACCAAACACCATCCATGCAACGAAGGTCAGCACACTAATCAACAACACCACAATCACAAAATACTTGGCAAATACATCGGCCAAACGTTGTAACGGTGCTTTAGAACGCTGTGCTTCTGCCACCGTTTGAATCATTTTGGCTAAAGTGGTATTCGCCCCGACTGCCTTGGTTTGTATACGGATGCTGCCTTGCTGATTCACTGTGCCGCCAATGACTGTGTCATGCACTTGCTTTTTCACTGGCACAGGTTCACCCGTCATCATGGCTTCATCGACATAAGTTTTGCCTTCTACCACTACGCCATCCAGTGGAATCTGATCACCTGAGGAAATCTGTAAAATATCGCCTTGTTTGACCATGCCAATATCTACTTCAATCACTTGATCGTTTTGAACCAACTTGGCGGTGTTGACTTGCAATTTGAGTAAAGCTTTCAGTGAATCTGCGGTCTTGGCACGGGCTTTCAGCTCCATGATTTGACCAAGCAAACTCAGAGATACAATCATACAGGCCGCTTCATAATACACCGCGACGCCATGCCCTGTTTTGGCTGCCATCGGAATCAGGCTTGGGAAGATGGTCGCCACGACACTATAAATATAGGCGGCTAATACCCCAACCCCAATCAGGCTCCACATATTCAAGTTGCGGGTTTTATACGAGGTCCAGCAACGTTCAATAAACGGTTTACCCGCCCACAGCACCACAGGAGTCGCGAGGACCAGCTCAATCCACGGCTGAATATGCGGTGAAATGAAACTATGAATATGTGAACCCATCGCCAAAACAAACACAATCAACGTCAGTGGTAAAGTCATCCAAAAGCGATGGCTAAAATCCACCAATTCAGGGTTGGGTGCATCATCTAAAGTCGGTTGCATCGGCTCCAGCGCCATACCACAAATCGGACACGTGCCCGGTCCTTTTTGCACAATCTCAGGATCCATCGGACAGGTATAGTCCATATCCGCAGCCCCTTCAGGCACAGGACGCTGATCGGGTGGAATCAGATAAAGCTCAGGGTCAGCCTTAAACTTATCTAGGCAGGAAGGATTACAGAAATAATAGGTCTGTTGCTGATAATCTGTTTTTAACTCTGTATTCGGATCAACGGACATACCGCAGACGGGGTCAATAAATGTGGATGACCCTGATGGAGCAGGATGTTCATGCGTTCCTCCCCCACAGCAGCTACTTTTGGCAGCTTCTGCTTTAGGTTTGGGTGCACAACAGCTGGCTTTGCTGTCTGGTTCTGTTTGCGGTTTGGGCGCACAACAGGACGTTTTTTCCTCAGCCACTTTCGAGGTCGAACCACAACAGCCCGCAGTAGAAGTAGACACCGATACTGCATCTTCAGTTTTTACATAAGCCTCTGGATTGGCAATGAATTTTTGCTGACATTTTTCACTACAAAAATAGTAGTTCTGATTCTGCCATTCAGTATGCGGTTTAGTTAAATCTGTCACGGTCATGCCACACACAGGGTCAGTAAATGTGGTCTTCTCTGCATCTGACACAGCTTTTGATCCGCAACCACAAGCTTTGGAAGTCACTACAGCACTTTCCTCTTTCACCTGCGATGAAGCATCGCTTATCTCTGTTTTCGGTTTACTGCAACAAGTGCTTGCTTGTTTTTCTGAGCTTAAGTAAGCCTCAGGATTAGCCGCAAATTTCTTTAAACAGCCTGAGCAACAAAACAAATAACGAACTGATTGATGCTCATACACATGTGGAGAATCCTCTGCTACCGTCATACCGCAAACAGGATCAATATTCACCACCATCGGCGCCAATTTCTGTTTGGAACAGCAAGACGTTTTGTGTTGCTCACTCATTCTGACTCACCTTTTATTTTTTGATTGTGTTAGCATAAAGTCTGTACCTAGGTACTGAGTCAAGCCTTTTGGAGATTATTTTATGCTCACTATCGGCAAACTGGCAAAACACTGTCAGGTCAATGTAGAAACCATTCGTTATTATCAACGGATTGGTCTGATGCGCATTCCTGAAACCACACAAAATTATCGCTATTACAGTCAGCAAGACATTGAAACCTTAAGTTTTATTCAAAAAGGCAAAGATGCAGGCTTACAGCTCAGTGAAATTCAAGATCTACTACATTTACAATTGAATGATCGTGAAAAAGTACGTGACGTGATTCAGCAACGACTGGAAAAAATTGATCAACGGATTCAAGAATTAAATGCACTGAAACAGCGTCTTTCAAGTTGGGTGGATGAATGTAAAACCACCACCGACAGTTGCTGCCCAATTTTGCAAGAACTGAAAAAAGGCTCAACGACGGCATCATAAATAGAAGCTGTCTTTTAATTTGGCGATCACTTTAACACTCACCTTTTCGATACTCAGGACTGCGTTCACCATGTCGATTGAACTTGCCCAACTTAGAAAACAGCTTCGCAAACAACGTAGACAAGTTACCGCCTATCAACAGCAGCAGTCCGAACTGCAAATTTTACAACGTCTAAGACGTGTGCCCGAATTCAAACATGCCACGCGTGTCGGGATCTACCTACATGCTTTTGGGGAAATTCAGACCCGTAAAATCATTGAATATTGTTTTCATCAAAAAAAAGCAGTGTATTTACCAATGATTTGCAATATGAACCAGCGCTTGGTGTGGGTCAAAGTTTCACGCAATCAATTTCAAAATAAACGCTTTTCCCACCATCCGCTGGGTATGCAAGAACCCATGGCAACACGTGGACAGCACGTTTCACATTTAGACCTCCTGCTCATGCCGTTATTGGCTTGTGACCCCTATGGCACACGCATTGGCATGGGGGGTGGTTTTTACGATAAAACCCTAGCTACTGCGCCGTATCACCGTCCGTTTCGCCTCGGTTTGGCCCATCACTTCCAGTTAGTACCACAGCGCTTAATTCGAGAAAAATGGGATCAACCTTTAGATGGGCTACTTACCGCTCAGCAACATTTACGCTTCAAACGCTAAAATTGACATTTTTGACTGTTGCGAATACTCAAAAATCAAATGTTTAGTCATTTTTTATACAATTTGTTTTGACCGACCCTTGTATTTTTTAAAATACCCATCACTATAAAAAACATGGCAACATCGTTGTCACTCATTAGGAGTGCCCATGTCTGAAATTATTATGAATCAAGAAACCTTAGAGCCTCAGGTTCCAAGTGTATTACCACTTTTAGCGTTACGTGATGTGGTGGTGTATCCACACATGCAAATCGCGCTATTTGTAGGTCGTGAAAAATCGATCAATGCAGTTGATGTGGCTCGTAACAGTGACAATCTAGTATTTGTGGTTGCTCAGAAAGATTCTCTTTCAGAAGAAATTGATCACGACAACTTATATCAATACGGTACTGTCGCGAAGATTGTGCAAGTTGTGAATCATGAGAATGACGAAAACTGTATAAAAGTATTAATTGAAGGTTTACATCGTTCAAAGCTAGAAAAAATCATTGATGAAAATGATTATCTAACTGCTGAACATGCCCTCAGCCCAATGTCTGTTCAAATTGATGAAACAACCCAAGAAACGCGTGTTCAAGAGTTACGTGCCCTATTTGCTCAGTATGCTGAAGCGAAACTGCGTAATGCACGTGAACTGATTGCTGCTGCGAACAAGATTGAAGATTTATTGCAATTATTGTTCTTTGTCGCAACACGTGTGCCTTTAAATATTGATGTGAAACAAAAATTCCTCGAGCACGATGAATTTGAAGCACATTTACAAGAACTGATGACGTATTTATTGCAGCAATCTGAAGAACAACAGATTGAGCAAACTTTACATGACTCAGTGAAGCGTCAAATGGAGAAAAATCAACGCGAATACTTCCTCAATGAAAAGATGAAGGTGATTCAGCGTGAGCTTTCTGACATGAATGGCGGCGCGGAAGATGACGTTGCTGAAATTGAAAAACGTCTTGCTGAAGCCGACTTGCCTGAACACGTGCGTAAAAAAGCTGAAAGTGAATTCCGTAAACTCAAAGCAATGCAACCTGCGTCTAGTGAAGCGGCTGTGGTGCGTAATTATATCGAGGCCATTTTAGATACGCCTTGGAATAAAGCCAGCAAAGTCAGCATTAACTTAAGCAAAGCGCAAGAAATTCTCGATGCAGATCATTACGGCTTAGACGACGTGAAAGATCGTATTGTGGAATATCTCGCAGTTCAATCGCGCGTGAAAAAACTCAAAGGTCCGATTCTATGTTTAGTCGGTCCTCCAGGGGTAGGTAAAACTTCACTGGGTGAATCGGTTGCCAAAGCAACAGGTCGTGAATTTGTCCGTATGGCGCTGGGTGGTGTACGTGACGAAGCGGAAATCCGTGGTCACCGTCGTACTTATATCGGTGCGATGCCGGGTAAAATTGTGCAATCGTTAACCAAAGTTGGCGTAAAGAACCCATTGTTCTTGCTCGACGAAATTGACAAGATGGCGCAAGACTACCGTGGCGACCCTGCTTCTGCGTTGCTTGAAGTACTCGATCCATCACAAAACAGTAAGTTCAACGATCACTATTTAGATCTTGATCTGGACTTGTCTGAAGTGATGTTCATTTGTACTGCCAACAGCATGAATATTCCTGAAGCTTTACTGGATCGTATGGAAGTGATTCGTCTGCCGGGTTATACCGAAGATGAAAAAATCAATATTGCTGAACGCTACCTTGTTCCGAAAGCAATGAAGAACAATGGTCTACGCGCGAAAGAATTGACTGTTCATGAAGAAGCAATTCGTGACATCGTACAACGTTATACACGTGAAGCTGGTGTGCGTAGCTTAGAGCGTGAAGTCTCTAAAATTGCCCGTAAAGTTGTAAAAGAAGCGGTCAGCAAGAAGGCGAAGAACCTGCAAGTTGATGTGACTTCGGCCAATCTTCCAGACTACTTAGGTCCACATAAGTTTGACTTTGGTATGGCGGAAGATGAAGCACAAGTGGGTCGTGTCAACGGTTTAGCATGGACTTCAGTCGGTGGTGAGTTATTGACCATTGAAGTTGCAGCGGTCAAAGGTAAAGGTAAATTCATTACCACGGGTTCACTTGGTGATGTAATGAAAGAATCGATTACTGCAGCCATGACCGTCGTGCGTACGCGTGCAGATGAATTAGGCATCGAGTCGACACGCTTCGAAGAAACCGATGTTCACGTTCACTTACCAGAAGGTGCAACACCAAAAGATGGCCCTTCTGCTGGTTTAGCGTTAACGACGGCATTGGTTTCTGCTTTCACAGGCATTCCAATTCGCCCTGATATTGCCATGACAGGTGAAACCAGTCTCGGTGGTCGTGCAATGCGCATTGGTGGCTTGAAAGAAAAACTTCTGGCTGCACACCGTGGTGGAATTAAGCTGGTCTTCATTCCTCAAGACAACGTCCGTGATTTATCTGAAATCCCTGACAATGTTAAAGAAGGTTTAGAGATTAAAGCGGTGAAATCGATTGATGAAATTTTACCACTAGCGTTGACATCTATGCCTGAGCCTTTGGTCAAAGCACCAATAGTGAAAGCGGTCGATGAAGGCAAAAAAGCTGCACGCCACTAATTTAATATCATAAAAAAAGAGAGCTTCGGCTCTCTTTTTTTTATTACAATTTACTGTAGAGAACACCACACATCTTTATGCTTTTATTTCCTACAATAATTCGATCAAGGGATAGATGTAGGACCATTAAAATGAAAAACCCTGTCGGATGGTTTGAAATTTATGTCGATGACATAGCCCGAGCCAAACAATTTTATGAAGCAGTATTTAATATTCAACTCTCTGAACTGACTCCTCCTTCTGAGGGTAACTCGCTTCAAATGTGGGCTTTCCCATCGGATATGCAAGCCTATGGTGCTTCTGGCGCTTTGGTGAAAATGTCAGGTATCGCCGCGGGTGGGAATAGCACATTAATCTATTTTTCATGTGAAGACTGTGCAGATGAAGCTGCTCGAATTGCTGATGCGGGTGGCAAAATCCATGAAACAAAAACTTCCATTGCTGAGTACGGATTTATTGTTTTAGCTTTTGATACAGAAGGAAATATGATTGGTTTACATTCCATGAAGTAAACCAGCGTATCATAAATACGTTAAGATTATCGTGTGTTGCGACTTTGAGTATTAAGCAAGTTTCCTTTCACAAATTAGACTTGAAAAAAACAGAAAAAAGCCCCATATATATTAGTAAGAATGCATATGTGCTGTATGTTTCTTATTCCTAAAGGTTATCTGTTTCTCCAGGCAGATAATCTTTTGATCGCAGTCCTTACACTATTCAAGGACTGCGTTTTTTATTGTTATTCTTTATCTTTTCTACACAAATAATGATCTAGCCCACTTTATCTTAAATCACTTACTTCAATATCGTTTGCACCAACCCATCAATCACTTGGGTCATCTTTTCAAGATTTAAAGTCTTTAATGTGTCCGCAGCCGTATGATAATTCTTATTCCGATAAAAGGCCGTATCGGTCACCATAATGGCAGGAATATCATAATTCCAATAATTGCTATGGCTGGAAAAATTTAGTCCTGGAGTAAATGATGGTGCGACCAAACGCTGACATTCCAATTGCTGCATGGCAGCACAAAAATTCTCACCAAGCCCACGCGAATCGATATCACTTACCGCTGCAATAAAGTTGCCATGGCTTGGATAAATCCATTTCAATCCAACAGGATATTCCTGCGCCTGTGCTGCATCGTAGAAGCCAATCATTTCTAGAATATAAACCCCTCGAATCTTATCCCGCTGTGCTTGTACCGACTTGGCATGTACATAACTGCCCATATATTCAGTATTGGTATACGGAGGCTCTTCAAGTGTGTAAAAAGCAAATTCTACATTATGGTTCAGGTGGCTTTTTTCCTGTGACAAAATACGAGCCGCTTCAATCACTCCTGCGACCCCAGATGCATTATCATCTGCTCCCTGTAATTGACCGAATACATCATAATGCGCGCCAACAATGACTTTTTCGGCAGCGCCCACATTTAATGAACAGACCACGTTGCGATAATTCTGCCGATTCACAATATAATTCTGGAATTGACAGGGAATACCAAACAGACGCATTTGCTCTTTAATCCAAGCCGAAACGCGATTTAATTCGGCAGTATTTTGATGATTCCGAAATGAACCAGTACCAATAATCTGTTGTAAATAGACTTGTACATTCTGGACGTCAGCTTGTTGGCTTATGGCGGAATTGGCCTGACTCTGCGTAACCATCGAAATAGTTACTATCAGTAACCCCACCCAACCTACTTTTAAAAATTTATTCCTTTTCATTTATTATTATTCCACCGTCATCACAATTTTTTTCATTCTTAAAGAGCATTAATGCAACAGCCAGTAATTATTTTCAACTGCAAAATGTATATCCACATTGGTTTGTGCTATTTCGACGCTATAATTCTGCTGAATTAGCATGTGATGCCAGATATGAAAATACGAATTCTGACCATCGGTCAAAAAATGCCAGCTTGGGTTCTGACGGGTTTTGAAGATTATTTCAAACGAATTCAACCCTTTGTACAGACTCAAATTATTGAGCTACCAATGGCAAAGCGTGGAAAAAATGATTCTGAAGCAGATATTTTAAAATATCGACAAATTGAAGGTGATTGCATTTTAAATGCGCTCAAACAGAATGAAACCCTCATCGCACTTGAAGTGGGTGGTCGTGAGTTCAGCACTGAAAAACTGGCCGATACCATGAAGTCTTGGATGTTGGAAGGCAATGATGTTGCCTTAGCGATTGGTGGACCAGATGGTCATTCTGAAGCGGTACGTAAAGCAGCCGCATGGCATTGGTCGTTATCAAAACTGACCTTGCCACACCCATTGGTGCGTGTCATGCTGATTGAACAGTTATATCGAGCTATGAGTATTAATCACAATCATCCCTATCATCGAGCAGGTTAAACTCACCTCGCATCATTCTATAATTGCAACAATACGTTGAATAGAAACTCTTTATTCAATTATTCGTATTTGGCATGATGAACATATTCTCTTATTCAAATTTAGGCGCAAGACTATGAATCTACAAACTTTACCAGGTTTATTTATTTCACATGGATCTCCCATGCTTGCGCTTAATCCTGAACAAGTCGGCCCAGCTTTACACCGTTTAAGCTTAAATCTCCCGACACCCAAAGCGATTGTCGTGATGTCTGCACACTGGGAAAGTCAGGCACTTGAAGTTAATACGGGCATCCGACCAGAAACATGGCATGATTTTCGTGGTTTTCCCCCTGCACTATATGAAATTCGCTATCCTGCTCCGGGTGACCCTCAACTTGCCGAAGATATTTTAAAGCGCCTGTCCGATGCAGGATTTGATGCGCATGCCAACAATAGCCGTCCGCGTGATCATGGCGTGTGGATGCCATTACTCCACATGTTCCCAAATGCAGATATTCCAGTGGTTGAAATTTCACTACCCATGCACATGTCCGCAGAACAGATTTATCAAATTGGGCAAACCCTTTCAGCATTACGGGAGCAACAAGTTTTGCTGATTGGTTCGGGCAGTATTACCCACAATTTGTCTGAATTGTCATGGCATGGGGAATCGCAGGATGTACCTGTATGGGCTTCCACCTTCCGTAATTACGTGGTTCAAAAACTGACGCATCAAGACTATGACGCTATATTAGATTGGAACAGTATTCCTTATGTACAGCGCAATCATCCAACCCTAGAACATTTTGCGCCTTTATTTTTTGCAATGGGTACGGGCACACGCTTTAATATTGTGCATAGCAGTTTCACAATGGGTTCATTGGGAATGGATATTTACCGTTTTGACTAATCCTTTCCAAACATTAAAGAAATGAATACAAATGTTGTACATGTATTCATTTCTTTTTTTTATTAATCATTTAACCTTTAGTTTTGTATCTATCTAACTTAAGTGTTAATTCTAAAATGAAATTGAAATACCTTTTACTTGCTTTGTTGCCTTTTTCTCTTGCTGCTTGCCAATCAATTCAAGCACCATCAAATTTGGATCAAGCCGTGAATGTACAATCGATTCCTGATCAAAATAAAACACTTGCTGCCTATGAATGGATCAGCACCACATCGACCACGCCAAAACCTTTAAAGCTGTCGTTTAATGCTCAAGGACAGTTGTCCGTAAAAACTAGCTGTAACGGTTTAGGTACGAGCTGGAAAATTGAAGGTGACAAAATTGTCACAGGTGCAATGATGGGCACGCAAATGGCTTGTGCTGAACCCGCGATGCAACAAGAACGCTTAGCCGCAGATTTACTCGGTCAACGTTCAATTCAATTTACGTTGAATAGCCAAAATGTAGAAGCACCTACCTTGACACTGGTCTCTGCGAAAGGAGAAAAACATGTCTTTGTTGGGAAAATGACACCTGAAACCAAATACCAATCTCAAGGTGAAACCATCTTTTTAGAAATTTCACCAGAAACAAAGACCTGTTCCGCAGGTGTCGCTCGTATTGAATGCTTACAAGTTCGTGAAATCAAATATGATGACAAAGGTATAAAAACAGCTGTCGATAAAAATTGGACTTTATTCTACGACCATATCGAAGGCTATACTCACGATTCTAAAACCCGCCAAATTGTTCGCGTAAAACGTTTTGAACGTCGAAACCCTGCTGCGGACCAATCTAAATATGCTTATGTGAAAGACATGGTTATTGAAACCGAAACTGTAAAATAAGCACATATAAAAAAGCCGATGCAATTGCATCGGCTTTTTTTATCTAAACTACTACTTATTCAGTCTTAGAACACACCCTGTGACAGCATCGCATCGGCAACTTTTACAAAGCCTGCAATATTGGCACCATCCACATAATTAATGCTACCGTCTGCTTTCGTGCCATATTTAACACAATTGCGGTGGATGTCTTTCATAATTGCATGTAAGCGCTCATCGACTTCTTCGAAACCCCAACCTAGACGCAATGCATTTTGTGACATTTCTAGACCTGAAGTTGCCACACCACCTGCATTGGATGCCTTACCTGGTGCATACAGAATTTTCGCTGCAACAAATTTTTCAACAGCATCGAGGGTTGAAGGCATATTGGCACCTTCTGCAACACAGAAAACACCATTAGCCAATAATACCTCTGCATCTTCACCCGTCAATTCATTCTGAGTTGCACAGGGTAAAGCGATATCACAAGGAATCCCCCAAGGGCGTTTGCCTTCTAAATATTCAAATCCATGCTTAGAGGCAAATTCAGAAATACGTCCACGGGCTTCATTTTTCAAATGCATCACTTCTGCTAGAAGTTCGTCAGTAAAACCATCTTTGACATAAACGGTACCATTCGAATCAGAGAGTGATACGACTTTTGCACCCAAGAACATGGCTTTTTCCGCAGCAAATTGCGCGACATTGCCTGAACCTGAAATGGTCACGATTTTCCCTTGAAAACTGTCACCACGTGTTTTTAGCATTTCTTCAGCAAAGTATACTGTGCCATAACCCGTTGCTTCTGGACGTGCCAAAGAGCCACCAAATGCCAAGCCTTTGCCTGTAAATACACAAGAGGTGTCATTACTGAGCTTTTTCATCATCCCAGCCATATAACCCACTTCACGACCGCCAACACCAATATCTCCAGCAGGAATATCAGTGTTAGAACCTAAGTGACGGTATAGCTCAATCATTAATGCTTGGCAGAAACGCATAATTTCGCCTTCTGACTTCCCTTTAGGGTCAAAGTCAGAACCGCCTTTTCCGCCACCCATAGGCAACGTTGTTAAGGCATTTTTAAAAGTCTGTTCAAAACCCAAGAATTTCAAAATGGATAAATTGACAGAGGGATGGAAACGCATCCCCCCCTTAAATGGACCAATTGCTGAGTTGTATTGAACACGAAATGCTCGATTTACATGGGTGTTGCCTTGATCATCTACCCATGACACGCGGAATTGGATGGCACGTTCTGGTTCAATTAAACGCTCAAGTAATCCATGTGCTGCATATTTTGGGTTCTTTTCAATGAATGGCCACAGACTGGTCATCACCTCTTCTACCGCTTGTAGAAACTCGGGTTGGTGTGCATCACGTGTTTTTACGTAATCCAAAAAGTCGTTTAGGCTACTGTATTTCAACACTTCATCCTCAGCAATTTATGAATCAAAATAGGTCAAAATTAAATTAAGTGATAAATTTTGGCGCAAAACATTAAATACTTTTTATCTACCTTCCACAATATTTATTTAAAATAACGTGATATTTTCAATATATAACAAATAATTATTTCAACTATTACTCATAGTTAGTCATTTTCATTTATCAACTCAGACTTAATAATCCACCTTTTTTTGCACCATATAAACACATTTAATGCATTAATTTGGAACACAAGATTAATCACCTGAATCATGCTAAAATTCAGGAAAATTTGACTCTATCTCTCTAATCCTGTTCTAAAGACAGGCGTGGTTTTCGCATGATTTCGCAAATTGCTCTCATTCAACGCATCGACGCGCTACTTCCCCAAACTCAATGTGGTTTATGTGGTCATCGAGATGGTTGCCTTCCCTACGCCAAAGCGATTGCAGAAGGAGAAACAGCCAATAAATGCGTCCCAGGTGGACAGCCTGTGGCTGATGCTTTAGCTGAATTGTTACAACGTCCATCGCTAAAAGCTGAGGAAAGCGTATGGCCACTTCAATCGGATGGTCGTCCACAACGAATGAAAGCCATTATTCGAGAAGATGAATGTATTGGTTGTACCAAATGTATTAGTGCATGCCCTGTCGATGCGATTATCGGATCGGGTAAACTCATGCATAGTGTGTTGACTGATTTGTGCACGGGCTGTGAACTTTGTATTCCGCCCTGTCCAGTTGACTGTATTGATTTAGTCGAAGACTTGAATAGCTTACCCAACGAAATTGAGCGTACAACTGAACAAAACGATCTACGCCAGCGCTACTATGCTCATATTCAGCGTGAAGAAACTCGTCGCTTGCAGCGTAAGGGTCCTGTAGTCCGTGCCGAAATTGATACAGCATTATTTGCTCAATTCTCTACTCAACTTGACTCTGTACCCGTGATTGAAGTTGCCGATAAAACACCTACTGTCACTCAACAAGATGCCAAATCAACTATTGAGCTAGCAAAATTACGAACACAAATTAAAAAGTTAGAAAAACAACTCAGCGTTCGTGAAGATGTAACCAAGCGCGCTCAATTGCTGACATTGACCGAACAACTCAATGCATGGCAAGGGGTTTAAACATGACAACTAAAACGCCTACCGTTAAAAACATGACCAAGAAGCAAATTCAAACCTTCTTTGAACGTTTACGCGATCAACGTCCGAATCCAACCACTGAATTAAACTTTTCTACGCCGTTTGAGTTATTAGTTGCGGTAACCCTTTCGGCTCAGGCCACTGACGTGAGTGTCAATAAAGCCACGGATAAATTGTTTCCCGTTGCCAATACTCCTGAAACCATTTTGGGACTGGGTGTCGAAGGGCTCAAGCAATATATCAGAACCATTGGTTTATATAATTCCAAAGCTGAAAATGTCATTAAAACCTGCCAAATTTTAATTGAACGACATAACAGTCAAGTGCCGAATAATCGTGCCGACTTAGAAGCTTTACCTGGCGTTGGACGTAAAACTGCAAATGTGGTGTTGAATACTGCATTCGGACATCCCACCATGGCGGTTGATACGCATATTTTTCGATTAGGCAATCGGACAGGTTTGGCAGTAGGAAAAAATGTTCTCGAAGTTGAGCACCGACTGGTCAAAGTTATTCCTAAAGAATTTATGGTCGATGCGCACCACTGGCTGATTTTACATGGTCGTTACTGCTGTATCGCACGTAAACCCAAGTGTGCCGAATGCGTGGTGTCAGATGTATGTAATTGGCCAGAGCGTTTTGAATTTGGCGCAGCACGCGCAATTCCTGTTAATAACGTTTAAGGAGCACAGCGCATCTAGCACAAGATACGCTGTCATCTCAAAATCACGCTCTTATTTTTTAGGCTGTTTTTGTTTCAATTTCGGATGTAACTGATATTGAGGTTTTTCCGCAGTTTTACTTTCTTCTTTTTGTTTTTGTTGGGTTTCTTTTAACATTTTAAAGCTGATATACAACAAACCAAACAACAGTGCTAAGCAAGCCACCACTAAAATGAATAAACCAATTTTTAACAAAATCGTATCCTCAAAAAGTTAGGACAAATAAAAAGAGCCCTAATATGACTTAGGACTCTTTTAAAGTCAAAAACTCAGGCTTGAATTATTTTGACTGATCTAAAATAGCGAACAAATCTTTTTGTACGTCTTCAATTGCACGTAAACCATTTAATTTGTCATAAGTCGGGGCATTTTCACCAGAAGCAGCACGACCTTGGTAGAATCCAACCAACTGTTCAGTTTCTGTATGATATGAACCTAGACGCTTACGAATAGTTTCTTCTTGGTCATCTGGACGTTGAACCAAATCTTCACCAGTTTCGTCGTCTTTGCCTTCAACTTTCGGTGGGTTGTAAACAACATGATAAACGCGACCAGATGCAGGGTGCTGACGACGACCAGACAAACGCTGAACGATTTCTTCGTCAGGAACTTCAATTTCGATCACATGATCGATATTAATGCCTTCTTTTTCCAAAGCTTCAGCTTGTGGAATCGTACGCGGGAAACCATCAAAAATACAGCCGTTCACACAGTCAGGTTGAGCAATACGTTCTTTTACCAGACCAATGATCAGTTCATCAGAAACCAGACCACCGCTTTCCATTACGCTTTTAGCTTTAAGACCTAATTCAGTACCTTCACGAATTGCAGCACGGAGCATATCACCGGTTGAAATTTGTGGGACATTGTAGCGCTTACAGATCAACTGAGCTTGTGTACCTTTACCTGCTCCAGGTGGTCCGAGTAAGATAATGCGCATAAAAAAACATCCTCATTTAAAACAATATGTATGATACTTCGAGCCAACAATTCTGCAGATCTAAACAGTCAGCATGAGTATCTAATTATAAGAAAGCCACAAACAAATGTATTGTACCAGCTATAAATCCAGTGACCCCACCTAATACAATCAGAATCCATTCGTCTTCCTGAAATGCAGGACGTAACAGGTTCTGGAACTCTTTCGGCGTTAACTCTCGAATACGCTCTCGGAACATTTGAAAGATTTTCTGTGCACGGCTCGCATTGAACGCAGGGTCGCATACTGGCACCATCGTAATTTCAATTGAGCGATCAATCAAGTCCGTCTTGAGTTTTGCGTACTCTTTTGGCCCTAAAGATAACTGTAATGACGTTCTAACCAGTGGAGTTTCCATAATTTGGTTAATATGACGTTTGACGATACGACGCGTTTTGTCTTTTTTACTGCCATACATCATTTCAGTCATGATGGATTTTAACGTAATCAGGTCTTCTGTGACTACACTCGCAAATACATCCGATACTTCTTCCTGACGTTTCATGAACGCACCTTGGATATTATACGTTCCGATTCTAGGCCAAACAGGTTTAACCCAAGGAAACTTACGATCTTTAGTTAATTCAGTCAGTTGTGGGTAACGTACATAATGTGGCTCTATCGGGTTAAAGACCATCCAGATTGCAATCCAGTTGGTTAAAAAACCCCAAACCGATGCCCAAAATGGAACTGTCCAGTGCCAAGGTACCACAAACCATACAATCATTTGGAACACGCCAAAAAACATTCCAATTAGGGCACTAATGTGCCAAATGAAATTGATTTCTTTCTGTCCCACTTTTAAGAACATACGCACCATTAAACGACGATCACCCTCCATTTGGCTGACCACCATTTCACGCATGTTAACCAATGACTCGACGTTCACAGTTAATTCTGTTACCAGTTCTCTTAACACTTCTGGAAGTTGCTTGTGCGCCTGCGCATAGATACGGCGTTTAATCGAATAAGGTAGATTTTCCCAAAGTACGGCGTTGCGATCGACCATGACTTCATCAATCAAATGTTCCAGTTCAAAGCCAACCTGCTCACCAATAATACGCGCCATATCTTCTGGATCCATGGCATCTAGAAATTCGCGCAAGGAACCCAATTTAGACAAGGTGTTATCGGTAATGATGCCTGAGATGCGTCCTGCTTTACGTGGCACAATCCCCTGCCAACCCACAGGCAATGGACCTAAATGAAAGCCCCAAAAAGTAATTGGATAGAACACCATTTTGAGCGCCATCCAAACATGTGCCCAAGTCACAAATGCAGTTACAGGAATAATGCTCAGCACAGCCCAAAAATCGGGACGATTCAAAAAGGTTTGCCACAACTGATTGATGTACTCAAGCATGCATATTTTCCAAAATAATGACCAAATAACAGAGATTAATTCTTAATTTTTTAAACAGGTTATTTTCTGCCTAAGCCCATACTTAATGTATAAGAGAATTGTATTTTCGGTTCTATGTGTTCCACAACCTCACCCTCACGATTTTTTAATTCTTCTCCTGCCCCAAGCCCGACACTGAATGTGCTAATGCGATCTTTGTTTAATAAAACATATGCAAGATCTACACCTGCACCTAAGCGAGTTTCATCTTTATTGTCTACTTGCTTACTGGCAATGTGACCTGCATAAGCCCCCACATAATACCCGTTTTTATCCTTCCCCGTGAAATAGTAAGGATATCTAAAACCAATTTGTGTTCCAAAAGGCGAATCATCAGTTAGAAAAAAACCCACTTTGGCATAAGCGATACCATAGGGATTAACCCATTCTGTATTTAAGTGAATCAGTTGTTGGGTTACCCCTGCCCCCAGATTCCACATACTGGCACTTTCAGGCGTCAATTTCGCATCTGGTAAATAATGATCTTGTGCGTAAGCTGTATTGAATAATGTTATCAATGCTAACAAGGGATAAACTCTTGTCATTATTGTCACCTTTGTCCTTATTTTAATTGTGTATGCATTCCAAATTTTTTGCATGTTTTTGACTTTAACAGAATTGTTTCTATTCTTATATACAACGCCTGATCTTTTTACTGTCTATAAAGTCAAAACACCCTGTTGCAATAAAACAACCTCGCCCCGCCCACTTCCAACAGATAAGCATTATCAAAGCCTGTGACTTGAGTTAGAATAGCGCCTTCCTGATTCTCCCCCACAGTGTAAGTCAATCGCGTATGAAGCAGCACTTTCCTTTAAAAAATGTCCAACAAGAAAAGCGCATTTATCGCAATCGAGTGTTTATCTCTGTCGGGATCGTCAGCTTTTTTATGTTGCTGTTGGTGGCACGTTATGCCTACTTGCAAATTATGCAATACCAACAGTTTTCAACGGCATCAGATCAAAACCGTATTCGACTTCAACCGCTTGCACCTGCTCGTGGCTATATTTATGACCGTAATGGTATTTTATTAGCCGATAACTATCCTGTCTTTACCGCGACCATGAGCCGTGCCGATGTGGAAGATATTGAAGATACCGTCCAACGTCTTACCCCAGTTTTGGGTTTGACTAACGAAGATATTGAACGCTTCCTGTCTCGGATTAAAACCTCGAAGAAAACCGAACGTGTCTCGATCAAACTCAATTTAACTGAAACCGATATTGCCAAATTCAGTGAAGTTAAATTCCAATTCCCTGGGGTCAATATCGAGACCCAAATGACCCGTTATTATCCACATGGCGAACTGTTTGCCCACGTGATTGGTTATGTGGGTCGTATTAATGACAAAGAACTGAAAAGTATTGATAAAGACTTGTATGCAGGCACCAACCTGATTGGGAAAATTGGGGTGGAAAAGTCTTATGAAGAGCTACTACACGGTGTACCCGGCAATGAATCTGTCGAGGCCGATGCACATGGTAATGTCCTGCGTCATTTAGGACGTAAAGAACCCGTTCGTGGCAATGATTTATACCTTTCTCTGGATTATGGCTTGCAGACTGTTGCGACTGAACAACTGGCAGGTCGTCGCGGTGCCATTGTCGCCATGGATCCCCGTACAGGAGAAATCCTTGCGCTGGTTTCTAGCCCAAGCTTTAACCCAAACTTGTTTGTGACAGGGATTAGCCATACCGACTATAGCGGTTTACGCGATAACCTTGATCAACCACTTTATAACCGCGCAGTACAAGGGGCTTATCCACCCGGTTCAACCATTAAACCGATGTTTGGTTTAGGGGGGATTCACTACGGCTATATCGACTGGGGTACCGCCATTTCGGATCATGGCTACTTTACCCTGCCGGGTGACTCCCATAAATTCCGTGACTGGAAAAAATCGGGGCACGGCGTAGTCAATCTGCATAAGGCCCAAGTCGTTTCCTGCGATACCTTTTATTACGTGCTCTCTTACCGTATGGGTATTGAGAAAATGAACTCATGGATGCGCCAATTTGGTTTCGGTCAAAAAACAGGGGTAGATTTACCGAGCGAAAGTGAAGGTCTATATCCAAATCCTGACTGGAAAATGCGTACCCGTAAAAGTAAATGGCTGAAAGGTGAAACGATTTCAGTCAGTATTGGTCAAGGTGCATTTACCGCTACACCACTGCAATTAGCTATGGCTACAGCAATCACTGCCAATCATGGTGCACATGTCATCCCACATGTATTGCAAACCAGTAAAGGGGCTAAACCACATAAAGTTTTAAATGCACCCGATGGGCATATTCAGTTTAATGGTAAAGATGAAGACTGGGTACAAATGCGAGATGCCATGGTAGATGTCATTGAAACTGGTACAGGTCGTGGCATTCGGACACCAATGTATAAAATTGCAGGAAAAACAGGTACAGCACAGGTCAAAAGTATTGCTCAAGGGAAAAAGTATAATGAAGCTTTACTGACTGAACGTCAGTTAGATCACGGTCTCTTTGTTGGTTTCGCACCTGCTGAAAATCCTGAGATTGCCATTGCTGTAGTTTGGGAAAATGGTCGTCATGGTGGTTCTGCGGCACAATTGGCACGACCTGTATTTGACTATTGGTTGATGCAACGTAAAAAGAACCTGATTAAACCAGAAGGTCACCAAATTAGTGGTGGCTTAATGACTGCTGGAATTAAACCGGGTGAATTGCCAAGTGGTTCTGGCACAGCTCCAGCGCCTTCAATGACAGGCTCTCAGACACAACCAGCAAGCTCAACTACTCATACAACTCAGCAAGCAGCTACTCCTACCACCCAAGCTGCTCCTGCGGCTGTAGCGGATGATGTCGAATAATGAAAAATCAACTCAGAATTATTGGCGGAGAGTGGAAACGCCGCCAACTCGCTTTTGCCAGTATTGAAGGATTACGCCCGACCCCTGACCGCGTCCGCGAAACACTGTTTAACTGGTTAATGTGGGATATTCAAAATGCCCAAGTCCTAGATTTATGTACAGGTTCTGGGGCTTTAAGTTTTGAAGCCCTATCACGTGGTGCAAAACATGTCACGATGATTGAACCTAACCCAACTCAAGCACAATTTCTAAAGCAGAATATTCAATTATTAAAAGCAGAAAATTGCCAATTAAAAGTGACCACGGCTCAACAAGCGCTCGTGGCACTCAAGTCAAGTTTTGATCTGGTGTTTTTAGATCCACCCTATAGCTTAAATCTTTGGGAAGAACTGGCAAAACTGACTGATCCGCTGATTGCTGAAAATGGCTTGATTTATATTGAGGCCGATCGCGAACTCAACACACTAAATTTACCGCACAGTTGGCAATCTATAAAGCAAACCAAAGCTGGTACAGTCCGAGCAGCCTTATATAAAAAAGTGACACGTTCTTAATGCATATGTAATTTTAAGCCAGTTATGCACACCCTGCCTCGACTGGCTTAAAATGATAAATGCAACAGCTCAACACCATACGCTCACATGAACGTGGTGGTGGTTAGTTATGATCATCATGCTGATTATTCGAGTGATCATGCTGATCAGAATCAGGTCGATGATCTGAATGTTGATGATCTGAATCATGATGTGGAGGTGGTCTATTGTGCCGATGATCCCAATCATCATGCCATAGACATCCAGTGAATAAACTCGTGGTTAAAACCAATAACACAATATTTTTAATCATTATTTTTTCCTAAGCTTTTGATCCAATTTTTATTATTTCTGATTCAAAGATCCTAAATAGCAATATGTTGTCTGCTGCTTATTCCTACTCCAAAATGCTCAGACTTGAAAGATCATCCTGTTCAATAATATATAAGAAGTTGGTTTTTAAATAAAAACCAGATGGAAAAAACTAATCTCCATCTGGTGCATTGATACTCATAAATCAATTAAAGGGTATCGGGTAAAGTCAACTTTAGGAGATGAACCATTATTGTCATTCATATATTTTTGATGAGATGGTTCTGGTTGATAATCAGTTTGTTGAAGCATTGGACTTGAATGATCCATGCCTGGACTATGTGACATACAACCCATCATCAAGCCTGTACTTAGTACTAGCAATAAGGTTGCTTTTATCATTTTCCTTCCCCTTTTTACTAGGGTCGAATCTTTATTATTCTCCTTTAAAGTAATTTAGAGGTTTTCGGTTTGTGCGTTTTTTGTACTATTTTTTAAAATATGTCTACTCTATCACTCATAGAAAAATTGCGATAAATAAAACCTGTACTAAAACAATTATATTCTTGTCTTCAATTTTTCGAAAATTATCTCCTACAACTCATCTAGCACAAAGTTAAATAAGAAGAACATCCTCTTATTTAACGAGATATTCAGCATCCTTGAATATTCAGCTAATGTGGTAAAGGTTTAGTCTGCTTGTAGTTTGGTCGATGATCAGGAGGTCTATCTTCAGGCGGACGGTGCTCTGGTGGCCTATTTTTTGGAGGGCGATGCTCAGAAGGACGATCATGCGGAGGATGATAAGTTGGACGTCCATCCCATCTATAACCATAAGATGGTCGATGATCATAGTCATATGAATAGCGGTGATTATGGTCATATGAATAGCGATGATCATGGTCATACCAATCATCATCATACCAAACACAACCCGACAACATAATGACCGACAAAGTGGATAACACGATTAGTTTTATCATGATGTTCCCCTTGCAAATGGGAGTACTTCTTCATTATTCAGGACAAGCATGGATAAAAAACAAGCAACTTGTTATTTTTTTGTTATGGCAGAATAAATGTACTTTTATGACTTAATGCCTATATTTCCATTCATTAAAAATAGATGTAATTCCATCACCTTAACGCTTTTTATCGAACAGTTATTCTTCTAGGCTGAAGCAATATGACCTACCTATTCACATCACGTTGATGAATATTCTCAATTAAAATGCATTTAAATATATTGTACTTTTTTAATATATTGAATTTTTGTGCAATAAATCACAACTAGAAATATTTTCTTACAAGTCTTGCTTAGCTCATCAAGAGCTAAAACAACGTTTGTCGCACAGGTTTGTGTGGTTTAAGTAAGCAGAAATTGTCTGATGAAGTGCTGTTGAAATATTTAAATACAAATCCTGATGAGCATTTCACCTCGTTGTTACCCGAGCTACACAGTGTGCACATTATTGTATTATTCACGTAATTCATTTTGTTTCGCTTTGTTGTTTCAATTGATTGAACCCCTGTGAATACTTAGCATGAGTCCTGTTCTGACTTAAGTGATGATAAGTAGAACCGCTTTAATTTTATCTCGTTAATAACACAGGATGCCTATTATGAAATTAACTCATATCCTACTTGCAACAAGCTTTGCTGCTGCAGCAACCACAACTTTTGCTGCAACGCCGAAACAACCTCAAACAGAAGAAAAAGTGATTGTTTCAACCCAAGAACAACCTGAAACGTCTGTAATTGAAGGGACTGCGGCTCAACCAAGCACTCAACCTGCTGTAGATTCTGCAAGCGAAGCAACACCTGCACAATAAAGCATAATGCACCAGTTTTCTAAGACCTTCACTCCACCTCATTCACTCGAAGGTCTTAGAAATTCTCAGGTGATTCAGCGTATTCTGTCTCACCTGAATTTTCCAAGAAATGGATAATTATCTAAAATTCATGAATAATAAATATAGTTAATTATGATGATTCCCATGACATCAACTATGATTGAAATTTAAATAAATTTAATAAAATCATATAAATATTAAAAATACTAAACCTAACTCGAAACCTATTTATGCTAGCTATCCACTATGGCATAGCTTGTTTACAGTCATGACTTCACCGTTAATAGCCTCATTGTGAATGGATTGAATGGAATTCGCTGTGAGCACAAACAATACTGATTTTGCCACTGAAGTGGCAATCCTTGGCGCTGGTCCTGTAGGGCTTACGCTTGCAAATTATTTAAGCAAGCAAGGGGTTCAAGTCACCGTCATAGAACAACTGGATCAACTAATCGATTATCCGCGTGCCATTGGTATTGATGATGAAGCATTGCGCACGATTCAGTCTCTTGGGCTAGTAGAGCAAGTTTTACCCCATACGACCCCAAATCATGCCATGCGCTTTTTGACCCCTAAAGGGCATTGCTTTGCGGATATTCAACCTTTAACACGTGAGTTTGGTTTCTCGCGTCGTAATGCTTTTATTCAACCGCAAGTCGACAATGTTTTACTACAAGGGCTAAAACAATATCCACAAACTCAAGTTTTATTTGCACGTCAACTGACTGAGTTTAGCCAAGATACGCAATCAGTCACCTTGAATATGCAAAATAAGCAGGGAGAAGCTGAGGTTGTAAAAGCCAAATATCTGATTGCTTGCGATGGGGGCAACTCTGTCGTGCGTCGTACCTTAAATATTGGTTTTGATGGTAAAACTGCCCCGAATCAATGGATTGTGATTGATATAGAAAATGACCCATTGGCCACCCCACATATCTATTTATGCTGTGACCCCGTGCGTCCTTATGTCTCGGCTGCATTACCGCATGGTATTCGTCGTTTCGAATTTATGGTGATGCCTGGTGAAACCCAAGAAGAGCTCAGCAAACCCGAAAGCATTAATCAACTGTTGGCAAAAGTTTTACCGAATACCCAAAACATCGAAGTGATTCGTCAACGTGTATATACCCATAATGCTCGCATTGCAGATAAATTCCGTGTAGATCGTATTTTACTTGCAGGTGATGCCGCCCACATTATGCCCGTCTGGCAAGGTCAGGGCTATAACAGCGGTATGCGTGATGCCTTTAACTTAGGCTGGAAAATAGCATTGGTTGTACAAGGCAAAGCAGGACCTGAACTCTTAGATTCATACCAAATTGAACGTAAAGATCATGCCAAAGCCATGATTGATCTTTCGGTGATGGCGGGTCATGTCCTCGCTCCACCGAAAAAATGGCAAGGTTTTGTCCGTGATGGGATTGCTTATGCGCTTAATTATATTAAGCCAATTAAACAATACTTATTGGAAATGCGCTTTAAACCCATGCCGCAATACCATGATGGCGTGTTGATTCAAAATAAGCTGAAAAACTCACCTGTCGGTAAAATGTTTATTCAGCCCAAAGTTGAATTGGTCTCTGGTGAACAGGTGCTATTGGATGAAATCATTGGCAATGACTTTGCGATTCTGGCTTGGGGCGTAGACCCGCAATGGGGCTTGTCAGATGCTACCCTGCAACAATGGAAAAAGCTGGGGGTAAAATTTATTCAAGTTTTACCTGCGGTTCAGTTGCAAAATGAAAAGCGTAAACAATTCGATGGTGTGATTTGTGTCGGTGATATTGGCACAGAAATCCGTAGCTGGTTTGGTCGTACCAACGACTCGATGGTGATTTTACGCCCTGACCGCTTTGTAGCAGCACTCGCGATTCCACAAAGTGTAGATCAAATCAGCCAAGCACTATTTGCTAAATTACACAGTAAAGCTTAAGTTATTTGGATTAGCTAACCCCCTGTAAAATGACAAAGCCCAGAACATCTTCTGGGCTTTGTTATCAGACTAAATCATTATTCAAAGGCATCAAACCAAGCAATACCCTGTAGCGAAGCGCGAGTTTTCATCTGTCTTAAAAAGGGTTTCGCTTCTTCAAAATATGGAATCAACTTAAACGACATGGCATACACCAACCAATACGCCAAATATAAATCTGCCGCGGTGCACTTTTCCCCAAGTAAATAAGGTTTTGCCTGACTTAAACCTTGTTTTAAAAATTGAAATAACCGCTGTTCATCGCCAAAACTTAAGCCCATTTTCTTACTTTCAATCAAATCCTCAGCCACATTCAGATTTTTGATGTCCATATATTCGGTTAATGGACCATGAATATAGAACAGCCATTTTAAGTAAGCACCACGCTTCGGGTCATGCAGTGCGGGAGCAAAATCTTGCTCGATATACTTATCCGCTAGATAAGCAATAATTGCGGGCACCTCAGTGACGACAATGTCTCCATCTTTCAAACAAGGTACTTTTGCCATGGGATTAATGGCTAAATATGTTGCCTGATGCATATCTTCATAGCTGATATTAATCAGTTCTACCTGATCTTCAATCTTAAGCTCTTTGAGGAAAGGCAAAATGATATTGCCTCGTGATTGCGGATTGGTATAAAGCTGCATCATTGTTATGGTTTCACTGTTGTTATTTTGCGCTACCTTAGCATAGCTTGCCTCACACCTGCATGGTGATTCTGTCACCCATGAGCCGAAATGCTAGAGCACCTGCTGCACGAAGAACTAGAAAATTCCAGTATAGAATTGCTCTTTTAAGATTTTTAAAATGAGGTTAATCGCCTCATTACTTTGCTCTTTGCGATAGCTGGCATACAAACCAATGGTCGGTAATGGCTCAATGGTATTTTTCACTACGATTTTATCGCCCAATAAGGGAATCACATAAGCAGGCACCAAACTCCATCCTACCCCCATCCCGACCAAATTTACATTGAGTAGAATGTTGGTAGAATGCTGCACCACATTCACATTGAGTTTAGATTTTTTGAAAAAATCCTGAATAATTTTATACAGTTGAGGTGAGGCACCTTCATCACTGATAATAAAATCTTGCTGATTAAAACTTTTAATACTGACATGGCGCTGCGCTGCCACAGCCGAATCTTTCGGCACAATCAGCGCCAAAGGTTCATTGAAAATTTGTACAAACTCCAATTCACTCGATTCATCAATATAGCGGGTGAAAGCAATATCAATATCGCCTTTTTTTAAGGCTCTAAACTGATCTGCATCGGTCAAACTATGAAAATGAATTTTTAAATCGGGAAAATGTGCCCGAATGTTGGGCATGATATAAGGGAATATCTTCATCTCAGCCACAGGTACAAAACCAATATGTAATTGGTCTTTACTCATATTTGCCACTTTGCGTGCATCGTGAATGGCTTTTTCCGCATGTTCCAAACTAAGTAATGCTTCCTTTAAAAAGGCTTTGCCTTCTTCGGTCAACTCCACTTTTCGGTTAGAGCGAACCAGTAACTGTACGCCAACCTCTTGCTCCAGATCTTTGATTTGCTGACTTAAAGAGGGTTGTACCGTACACATGCGCTGCGCAGCTTTGGTAAAATTTAACTCTTCAGCCACTGCAACAAAGTAACGTAAATGACGTAATTCCATCAGTGTTCTCCTTCCTGTTGAACGGATACAACTTTAGCTACCACTTTTAATCGATACACCGCAAGCGTGACTAAAGTCATCATGGCACAAAACAAATAAGTCATGGCATAGCCCCAATAGGCAATTAAAATTCCCATGAACACTGAACCGACCGCCAAGCCTAAATCAAACAAGGTAAAATAAGTCGAAATGGCATGTCCAATCCGTTGCTTAGCTACACTCTGAATGGCAACCGTCTGCAAACATGGAAATAAAGTGCCATATCCAATCCCGATCAGTACTGCAGATAACCAGAGTACCCACGGCTGATTCAACTGACTTAGCACAGCTAAACCAATCGCAAACAGAATAAAAGATGGATAAATCACCACGCTAGCACCTTTTTGGTCAAACCACCGTCCCACCCAGGGTCTAACCAAAATCATGGAACAAGCGAAGACCAAAAAGAAGGTACTGGTATATGCCATCAGTTGCTTGGTTTCGGTATATGCCGCAATAAAACTCATCACACTCGAATAAGAAAATGCTGTCAACAGTGCTACCGAACCCACGGACAGAACTCGAAACTCAATAATATCTTGCACTTTTAAACGGGAAGATGATGGCTCGACTAAGGATCGGCTGTCTTCATCATCAATAGGAATACACAGACAAAAAATAAATCCTAGCGTCATCAGTCCCGATAAAATGGCAAATAACACGGTAAAACTGGCATATTGCGTAATGGTTAAAGCCAATAAGGGGCCAAACACAACCCCTAAATTGGTCGACATCACAAAATAGCCCATGCCTTCGCCTTTGCGATGTTCGGGAATAAACTCATTGGCAACAGGTACCGTAACTGTCGTTAAAATACTGAACCAGATGCCATGAATAAAACGCATCAATAACAGGCTCCACATGCTGTCGATCCATAAATAACTGAATGCAAACAACACAAATAAAATTTCTGAGCCACGAAAACTAAGCTTCTTGCCTATTTTTTCCGAAATTAGTCCAGAAAAAGGACGTACCATAATGGATGAAATTAAAAACAAGGTCAGTGCTAAGCCTGCCTCTTGAATAGACCCACCCAAATCTTTCATGATGTAGACAGGTAAAATAGCCAGTAAGGCAAAATAATAAGTAAATAAAAACAGGTTATTCAGAACGCAAAATACAAATGCCCGATTCCATAGTTTGTCTACACATAGTGCCAATTTCATTTATGGACTCACTTTCTTGTCAGCATTCACACGGGCAGGTTGCAGCACCATGTCCAACAATGCCTGAATATAAGCGTCATCAGGCTGATGATTAAAGAAGATCATCTGATAATGAATGGGCGCATATAAAGTATCCAACATCAGTTCAAATGGATAATCGGCACGAATCTCTCCATTTTGAATGGCCAATTGAATCAACTTTCGGGTCGCTTCACGGCGGGGTAATAAATACTGGCTAAAAAACTCCCCTGCGGCTTCACGATGCTCGGATAACACCACCAATAAGGCTCGTCCTATTGGGCGATTTAAAGCATGTGATAACTTGAGTAATTGTTGCTTCAAATTAAATTCAAGACTTTGTGCATAGTCCAGTTCGAACACCGAAGCCGTTTCCTGCTTGAAGGCTTCAAAGACCAAATCTGATTTATGTTTCCACCAACGGTAAATGGTGGACTTACCTACACCCGCCCGAGCAGCAATCTCTTCAATCGTCAATTTACTGTATTCATAATCTTCTAAAGCTGCGATCACAGCATCTAAAATACATTGCTTGCGACGCGAAGATTTTTCTAACTCAGACATGGCTCACCATAAAACGAAACGATACGTATCGTTTTATACTAATGTAATTTTACTGGCTAAACTAGAGGATTAAGACCAAGGACTATAAGTTCATATCATTTAGCCGCATAAAAAAACCCGTGAGTTAGTTACACTCACGGGTTTCGCTTGAACACAGCTAAATTTTAGCTTGGTGTCGAAGACTTTTTATAAATGCTGCAAGATGGGTGATGGTTTTCTTGCAAACGAGCCACTTTACGTTGTTCTGCAGCCTCAAAACGACAACGCTTCCATTCATTGGTTAAGTCCAATGGTGGAATTTGTTTAGGTTGACCTGTTTCATCTACCGCAACCATGGTGAAATAGCAGCTATTGGTATGACGTACAGTCCGTTTTTGAATATTTTGTGCTTCTACACGAATACCGATTTCCATAGAAGTACGGCCCACATGGTTTACGCTGGCAAGAAAAGTGACCAACTCACCGACATGAATCGGTTCTTTAAAGTTCACTTTATCAACCGATAGTGTCACAACATAACTACCTGAATAGCGGCTTGCACAGGCATATGCCACCTGATCCAGCAGCTTTAAAATAGTTCCACCATGAACATTACCCGAGAAATTTGCCATATCTGGAGTCATCAATACAGACATGGTCAACTCCGACTGATCATCTAAAATTGGAGTAATTTGATCTAATGGGGACATCGCGTTCTCTAGACTCTTGTAAAGATAGTAGAATATGTACGCATTATTATATAACTTTTGTCATAAATAACATGTTCAAATCGGCAATTAAGTCATCACTATTATTTATAGTGATTACCATATCATTCAGTAAAATATATATTAATACACTCAACTTTAATATAAGCCCATAATTTCATTATATTTATCATAAATTATTCAACAATATCTAAAACAGCTTGTAACTTCACTCATCTCTACCCAAAACAATTTTAATTATGGAAATGCTCTGTCAGAACTGAACAGTCATTTAAAATACGGCTGTTTGAAGTTTTTTTTAAATGTCGTTTAGCTAAATTTGGGTATATCAATTGGAAGAGTCATCTGGCTTAAATTGAGTAATTTCTCCACAATAAACCACCCAACCGCTATCCTCTTCTTCGTTCTCTGGAAAGAATGAATGGAGGCTATAAGCTCTAATATTCCTTACGGCTACAGCGCTAGTTTTGAACAGAATATTGAGGAATTTTATAACCGCGTGAATAATTCTGCTGATCAAAAACTTTCAGGATATTACTCAACTGTTTATCTGCAGCATTCATGCCTGCTTGCATGGTTTCTTCACGCCCTTTGACATCAAAGATATGCGCTTTTTCACGTAAATCTGGCTGAATGACAATATCGGCATGTTTTAATTCTTCTTGAGCCAAATGATTCTGCATAATGTTGATATTTTGGTTAAATAGGCCCCAAACATTCTTGGTTTCAGTATGTTCGGGTTGTGCCAGAATATCTACAGCTATCACAATATCTGCACCTAATTCCCGAGCAACATTCACAGGTACAGGGCTGACGAGTCCACCATCGACGTATTCCTCTCCTGCAATTTTTGTGGGAATGAACATACTGGGGATAGAAACTGAGGCGCGGACTGCTTGTCCAGTGTTACCATAATTGAAAACTACTTTTTTACCTTCTTTTAGCTCGGTCGCCACTACATACATTGGCGTTTTTAAAAGTTCCAACGGTGTGTTGAGCACTTGTTCATTGACATAATTTTCAACTTTTTGACCATCAAAGAAACCCGTCATTGCCAGTTTTACATCACGGACATCATTGGCTTTCATATTCAGCGCAATCTCACGTAATTGTTGGGCATTTTTCCCACTGGCATAAATTGACCCCACTACGCTGCCTGCACTGGTGCCCACAATCAAATCTGGATGAATCCCGTATTGCTCCAGCACCTGAATCACGCCAATATGTGCATAGCCACGCGCGCCACCACTGCCTAAAACCAATGCCACAATCGGACGATGTTCTGTTTGTTTAAGTTTTTTGAAGTCGATACGATTCGCCTGCACTTGAGCTTCAGCAACTATAGGCGTAGTTGTTGGCTGGACAGAGGGCAATAATGATGACTGAGCCATACTCTGACCCGAGAACATTCCCCAAATAATGCCAATAACCAAACTAGATTGAAGCGGTTTCAAGGTAGGTAAACTCTCTGATCGTAACTAATAGTTATTCTATGCAAAATAGATGGTTTCACTGTTGCAATTCGTAAAAATGAAACCTAAGTTCATTAGCATAACGAACAAAAACCGTAAAATTATGAAGACTAGGCTGCATTTTCGAAAATTTTCTTCTTGGCTTGTTTTTAAATCAATGATCCATGCAGGTCAAAAACCAAATAAAAAAGCCAGTATGATTCAGACACACTGGCTTTTTCAAAATTCAGATTTTCAAGTGATTACCAAATATCAGAATTCACTTTGTCTTTAAATTTTGGATGGTTATCTAACTTAAATTCAGGCTCTTTAATCCCCTGTTTAAGCTGTGAGGTATAGTCTTTTAATAGCATCAAAGCAAAAGGCGTTAACAATAAAATTGCAAACAAGTTAATGGTTGCCATTAAGCCCATAGATAAATCCGCCATTGACCACACCAACGGTACACTGGTAATTGCACCGAAGTACACCATAAACAGCACCAGTAAACGGAATACCAACATCACTTTACGGTTATTGTTAATGAACTGCATATTACTTTCGGCATAAGCATAGTTCCCAATAATCGATGAGTAAGCAAACATGAACAAAATGATGGCAAGGAAGTCATCCCCCCAGCTACCAATCTGACTCACCAAAGCCATTTGTGTTAATTGTACCCCCGCAAAACCTGCATCATGGTACATCCCTGAAGACAAGATAATAATAGCTGTACATGAGCACACCACGAAGGTATCCACAAATACACCTAGCATTTGTACCAAACCTTGGTTTACAGGATGTTTAACATCCGATGCTGCTGCCGCGTTTGGCGCAGAACCCATCCCCGCTTCATTCGAGAATAAACCACGCTTAATCCCCATCATCATAGCCATAGAGACCATCGCACCGAAGAAACCACCGGCTGCGGCATCAAACTGGAAAGCATGGGTAAAAATGAGCTGGAAAATTTCAGGTAACATTGAAAAGTTCTTCACTGCAATGTATAGCGCTACGGCCAAATACATCACTGCCATGAGGGGAACAAAGCTTTCTGCCACCTTGGCAATACGCTTAATTCCACCAAAAATAATGACTGCCGTTAAGATCACTAGAACAATACCCACCCAAGAAATTTCAAAAGAGAAAAGTCCTAAGTTCAGCATAAGATTGGCTTTATCCCAGCCCCATGCGTGCGAGGTTGCATCAATAATTGAGTTGGCTTGCACTGCATTGAAGACAAAGCCATAAGCTAAAATCAACGATAACGCAAAAAATACACCCAACCATTTTTGTTTTAAACCTTGAGTAATATAGTAGGCTGGTCCACCACGAAATTGCTGATTTTGTGTATCACGAATCTTAAAAAGCTGAGCCAAAGAAGACTCGACAAATGCTGAACTCATCCCTAAAAATGCGGTTAGCCACATCCAGAACACTGCACCAGGACCACCAATCGCAATCGCAATCGCAACACCTGCAACATTACCTACACCTACGCGACTCGCAAGACCAGTCACAAAGGCTTGGAATGGTGTAATACCATGATCATCATCGCCTGCTTTACGACTCGATTTCATGACTTTAATACTGTGAAAAAACAGTCGAAACTGCACGGCACCAGTAATTAGGGTATAAAACACTCCAACCACCACCAAAAATACCACCAAAAAGTTCCATAAAGGATCATTCAGCATTTGCACCCAGGACATTAGGGTGGTATTTAGTTGTTCGTTCATTTTCTTATTCCTTAAGACTCAGCAGATAGTATTTCGCAATTCAAAAAAGGCCTTGTGACCAAGACCTTTTGCTTGCTCTTAAGCAAAGAACTTAAGAATAATTTGAATAACAGTTGCATTGATTAGGTCAACGAAGAATGCCCCACAAAGTGGAACAATCAAAAATGCTTTATGTGAAGCACCATACATGTTCGTGATGGCTTGCATATTGGCAACAGCAGTTGGTGTTGCCCCCATACCAAAACCACAATGACCTGCAGAAAGTACGGCTGCATCGTAATTTTTACCCATGACTCGGAAGGTCACAAATGCCGCGTAAAGCGCCATAGTAATAGTCTGCGCACCCAAAATTACAACTAATGGACCAGCAAGGTCTGCAAGTTGCCATAATTTCAGCGAAAGTAATGCCATTGCCAAGTACAGAGAAAGTGAAGCATTACCAAAAACATCAATCGCACGGTCAAAAATATTTACTTTGAACACACTCTCAAGAATGTTACGTAAAATTACACCACCACCTAATGTCCACACAAAAGTTGGTAATTCAAACCATGTGCCCTTACTAAAACCTGTCATGAACTCGGCAAATGCAAGACATGCGGCGAACATTCCTAATGTCGTGATTGCATTATCCGCAGTAATTAAACGTACCTGATGCGGGTATTCAAAAGGTGCAGAATGCTCAGCCTCCTGATCTGTCATTGGCGTATGATCACGCTTCTCGATCTGAGCATTGGTTTTAGGCTCAGCAAGTTGATAACGATTAATCAACATCTTCGCCAATGGACCACCAATTAAACCGCCGATGATCAAACCAAAAGTGGCACTTGCCATACCCAGAGCTAATGCACCTTGAATCCCATGCTTAACTTCTAGAATTTCACCCCAAGCACCCGCAGTACCATGACCACCGGTTAAGGTAATTGAACCTGCGATAAGACCAATCAGTGGATCAATACCCAATAAAGTCGCCAGACTCATACCAACAAAATTCTGTACTACAATGAATGAAGCAACAGCAATCAGGAAGATCACCAAGCCCATGCCACCTTCTTTCAATTTTGAGAAATTTGCACTTAAACCAATAGAAGCAAAGAAAATAAGCATAAAGCTGGTTTGTAATTCACTACTGGTACTGATGCTAAAACCCCAAATGTTGTATACAACTAGGGAAAGAAGCGCTGCAATCAAACCACCTGCTACTGGTTCAGGAATATTATAACGACGTAAAAAATCGATGCGATTCACAAGGAATCGACCCAATAACAATACAATGACTGCCGCAATCAGCGTATAGAATGCATTAAAAGTAAGTGCCATAATTCTTGTCCGTCAATTTTATCTGTTGTTATACAGATAAATAATAACGCTCTATGTAAGAAAAGCTGCAAGAAGCTTTGTACAAACAGTGAAACACGTGGCTTGTACAAAGCGCTTGCGGTTTGACTTTAGAGCAAGAGTTTTAGAAGTTGTAACGTGCCATAGCACCTACGCGATTATCTTTCCCTTTTTTGCCAGAGAAAGTCTCTCGCTCACCATAGACATATTCCACCCCTAGCGTGACTGGAGTCACTGGGCTAAACATCACATTGAGCCAACCTTGTTGCAAGGTCTTGTTCTGTACTGTATCTGTAGATGTTAGATTGTCAGCAAAATCATTATTATCATTTGCCAACATAAGACCATATCCCAATGTACTGCGTACTTTAGGATTGAATTGATAAGTTGTACCTACCGTTAAGGCATCAAACTCATTTAAATTAATGTCCGTTGTCGCTGGACTAATGTTATAAGCCGTATTGGTATATAGCAAAAATTTGTCGTCGCCCTTAACGTGGGAATAATCTCCCATCACGCGAAGTTGTTCAGACAACTTATAGCTTGCACCTAAACCTAAACCCCAACTCAATGCAGTTTTATTGTCGGCATCTGTAGCACGAAATTCCTGTGCTAGAGCACGTAAAGAAGTGGTTCCCTTATCTGCTGAAAAATTGTGTTTCACTTTTGTAGTTAATGCAGGGAAACGATTGTCATCACGCCCTTTTTCTAAACCTAGAAAAAATGATGTGTCTGCATTGAATTTATCGCTATAACGTACCATTGAGGTACGGAACGTACCAATCCCTAAGGGTGCATTAAAATCAAGCATTTCAGGTTGTAAGTCAGTGGCTAGAAAGGTGGAGGTTGTTTGACCCAATAACCAGTTATTCAGGGTTAAATAAGCATGGCGAATACGTAGTGAATCATTACTACCACGAAAATCGACTTCAACTTTCCCCCCAATATCTTGATCTTCAATCGGTGCTTTAAAATCTAAACCTAAACGAGTTGTGGTCGCGGTACTGTAAAAACGATCTTCTGTTTTATTTGTATTTGTTATATCACTCAAAGCAACCGCATGAATACGGTTAAAAATCGCATCGCCACCATCAAATTGGTAAGAGACATCGCCACGGACAAATCCGTAGAGCTTAACTTCAGAACCACCCGCGGTTTTGACCTGTAACGGTGATGCTTTTTCTGTACTTATATTAGAATGAACAGCTATAGATGTTGTCGTTTGCGGTTTTATTGTAGGACTTACCGCTGTTGATTGTTGTACTTGTGGGAAATTTTGCTGAATCAAAGCTTTTAATGCTTCAACTTCTGCTCGTAATTGTGCAATTTCCTCTTGCTCAGCAGACGCTGCGTGAGTCACTGTCATCATCAAAGTTGCAATGGTAACTGCCAAGCTTTGACGAATTGCAGGCTTCTTCATGAGGGATAAACTCATTCTAAGCTCCTTGTTCGTTTGGTAATTTGCAAGTAATAAATCTATTTACATTGGGTAAACACAAATAGAGCTATACGACAATATCAATTTTTTAATCAATATCTATCGAAAACGAAAGCGCAACATTATGCTGAATTTTTACTAAAAAGCTTATTATTATTTTTTAACTCTATTTTAAGTGTCTCTAATTTAATCTACTTTTTGTTCACCGATCCTCTTTTTGTAACTTTTAATTTCAGCCAAACAATTTTTTAAATAAATAAAAAAAGAGGCATAAGCCTCTTTTTATTTGAACTGAATATTTAGAAATTATACAGTGCAACCACGTTTACACGATTTTCTTCACCCGTTTTACTGGTTAAAGGCGTTGTTGCATTTGGTGCAGAGAAGGTTTCACGTTCACCATAGGTATATTCAAGACCCAAACTGATTGGTTTGACTGGGCTATAAAATACATTCGCCCAAGTTTGCCATAAGTCTTTATTCAAAGCACTTGGGCTTTTAGATGCGTTGATATAATCCAAATCTGTATCATGCTTCATATAACCATAACCCAACGTACCACGCCACTTTGGATTAAACTGCTGAGTAATGCCGACCGTAATTGAGTCAAATTCACTTTGTTGAATGTTTTTATTGGCATCAATTGCATAGCCTGGGTTTGACCAGGATACAAAACTACTATCCCCTTTGACATGGTAGTAATCTGCTTTTAAGGTCGTACTTGGCGTTACATTGTATTTTGTTCCTAAGCCTACGCCCCAAGCCACTTTTTCATCGTCAGAAGTTTGCTTGTCTGCCACCATGGTACGAGCTGAAACAATACCAGCATTGTTGGCAAATTTATGATTCAGACGTGCTGTCAATGCTGGAGTTCGCATTTGGTTATCTGGATCTGAACCCAAGGTCCACGCGGTTCCTGAAACCGAATCCGAACTATATTTAGAATCTTCCAGCGCAAAGATTAAATTGGTTTCTGGCGTAAAAGTACTGGTGTAACGTATTTGTGGTGTACGCTTAACAGCACCACCTACATAGCCCAAAGCATCAATGGTTTCTGGCATATAATCAGGCACAGCAAAGTTTGACCATGTTTGACCAATGAGCCAGTTGGCATAAGTTAAGTATGCATGACGAATACGTAAAGTATCATTGCTGCCCAAAAAGTCGACTTCAACTTTACCAGCAACATCACCCGCCTGAGTTGGCGTCTTAAAGTCAAAACCTAAACGTGTTGCAGCTAAAGTAGATTTGAATAGATCACTATTTCCTGTCGCTCCGTCTAAAGCAGCCTTATTGATTTGGTTATATGGATGTGCTCTGCTTGGACCGCCATCAATCTGATAAGTTGCATCTGCCCGAACATTGCCGTAGAAATTAACTTCTGCACCACCGACCGTAATGCCTAAGCCTTTTTTCTCTGGTGCTGGTTTTGCTGGTGAAGTTTGTGTAGCTGCCTGAACCTGATAATTCTGTTGCTGCGTGTTCATTTGCTTTTGCTGCTGTGCATATTGCTCTAACATGCCTCGCAACTCTTGAACTTCTTTACGTAATTGTTCAACTTCCGTATTGGTATCTGCCTGTACAGTTCCCGCTGCAACCACACCCATCGCTAATACTAACGTTTTTAAACGCACAGACATCTTTTGAGTCGTCATCCTAAATTCCCTATCCATCACCAGTACAAATTATTGTTTGTTCATTCCACTGAACATTTCTTGATCCAAAATGTGACAGATAAGTCTTATATCGACTATATATGCTTTAGTCGAAGGCTATTTTTTTGTTTTTTATACAGATTACCATTCCGTTTGCAATGAAATTAAGACTAAGTCTTTGTCTTTTCAATATAAGTATCGAATTATTATTCATAAATAATGAATTATAATTCATTATTTCAAAAAATGGGTTGAACTAAGCTTATGATTCCCACCAGAAATAATACCTTTAAGGTATTGAAATCAACCTATTAGATGTAATTTTTTCTTAAATTCATACCTATAAATTTCTTATTCATCTGTCTCATTATGATATTGTTGTACAATCTTGAGTATTCACTCAAACCCAACAACACCGAAAAATCAAAAAAGAGACTCAGTGATTATCCAAAGTACAGACTTTAATTTTTTATCTTTACACTCAATCTTTCCAAATTTTCTCTGTGGCTTCGCTACCTAATCTTACGCAGCAATGCTAAGCAGTTTTCATTTTAAGCCATAACAAGTAGGTCAATTACCGTCGCTTTAAATCAAATATGCCGGGCTGTATGATGACAGCATTTTCATCGATTTATATTCAGGTTCATACTTTTTAATCAGTCATTTCAAGCAAAACTTGGTCAGTAAAATTCATGCTGAATCTAGGCAGGCTGTGCATAAAACACACATAAAAAAGGCGTAATTTAAATTACACCCTTTCACAGTCAGCTTAAAAATTAAATCGCTTGATTAAAGGTATCGCAGTCTTTTAAGTTGCCTGATTTAAGACCTGCTTGAAACCATTTCATCCGCTGCGTACTCGAACCATGCGTGAAGCTATCAGGAACAACTTGTCCTGTTGATTGCTTTTGTAAGTAATCATCCCCAATTTTGTGCGCAGCATCCATCGCTTCTTCAATATCACCCTGTTGCAAAAATTGAGTGCGCTGTTGGTTATGATAGGCCCAGATCCCTGCTAAACAGTCGGCTTGTAATTCTTGGCGCACAGACAGTTGATTGGCTTCAACTGTCGAAGTCTGTGTGCGTGCTTTATGCACCTGATCAGAAATTCCCAAAAGGTTCTGCACATGGTGTCCAACCTCATGTGCAACCACATAGGCTTGAGCAAAGTCGCCCGCTTGATCTTGGCGAGTTAATTCAGTCTGGTTTTGTTCACCACTAATGCCCATTTGCTGACGCATATCTTTAAAGAAAGTGGTATCAATATAGACTTTCTGATCGACTGGACAATAAAACGGCCCCATCGCCGCTTGCGCCGCACCACAACCTGAATTCACAGCTCCAGTAAACATCACCAGTTTCGGTGCGGTATACTGCTGATTCAACTGCTGCTGAAACACCGCATTCCACGTATCTTCAGTATCTGCCAATACGGTGCCAATAAAATCCATGGCTTCTTGCTGCTCGGGGCTTGGATTATCCAAACCTTTGGTTTCCGCACCGACCGAAGCTTGCTGTGTCACTTGCTGAGTCGCTTGATACGCCTGCTGCGGATCTACTCCAAAAAATTTCCATGCGACAAATGCAACCACCAAGCCAAGAATACTGAAGCCACCCATTTTGCGACCTGCACCACCGCCACGGCGGTCTTCAATATTGCTACTGACGCGACGACCTTTCCAACGCATAGCCTTATTCCTTATTTTTATGAAGTAGACCTTTTAAGCTTAAGCCTGTTTTGAGTTCGGCCAAATCTTTTTAAACACAGTTAGTACAAGAATCACTGACAAGCCTGCGGCAATACCAATCATCAAGTTAATTAGAGTTGGCGTTAATGCCCCAACAATACTGCCAAAGTTAGGAATTACCGCTAAGTGATCTACAGTATCTTCGGTAAAATGATGAATCAGTGGAACAGCATGGTTAATAATCCCACCACCCACCAAGAACATTGCAATTGTGCCAACTACAGTTAATGTTTTCATGAGCTTAGGTGCAAAAGCCAATAAAAAGCGTCCCACTTTCTGTTTCGCATTCGAGCCTTGTTGAGTGAAGTACAGCCCAATATCATCAATTTTGACAATCAATCCAACAAAGCCATAAACTCCAATAGTCATTACAATTGCAATAATACTGAGTACCGTCAGTTTACTGATAAACGTAGCTGTCGCTACTGTACCCAAAGAAATCACCACAATTTCTGCAGACAGAATAAAGTCGGTACGAACCGCACCTTTGATTTTCTCTTTCTCATAGGTAACGAGGTCAGTTTCAATGGCGTGAAGCTCTTCTTCTGCTTCCTGCTCATTGCTCGCTTTGCGATGTTGCAAACTGTGTAAAACTTTTTCTACACCTTCATAGCATAAGAATAAACCGCCAATCATCAATAAAGGATTAATTAGCCACGGCGCCACTACACTGATCAATAGTGCCAGTGGTACCAAAATCAATTTATTCACAAAAGAACCCTTGGCGACCCTCCAGACTACAGGCAATTCACGTTCTGCACGTAAACCGCTGACCTGTTGTGCATTGAGTGCCAAGTCATCTCCCAAAACACCCGCTGTTTTCTTGGCAGCCACTTTGCTCATGACGGCAACGTCATCTAATACAGTCGCAATATCATCTAATAATATTAATAAGCTACTTGCCATTATATTTATCCTAAGAAATTTGCTCTATTTTAATGGGATCTGAAGAAAAAAACCGTATTTACCTGATGATTTATGTTCGGATTTAAATTTTTTCTACTTCTATTTTTTTCTGACTGACATTAAAAAAAATTATGCCGTACAATGTAGCCCATTAATTGACTGCAGATGTAGTAAATACACTACTTTTTGGAAAAGAAAATGAGTAATCAAGATAATCGTCCAGTCATTTTGACTGGCGACCGTCCGACTGGGCAACTTCACTTAGGTCATTTTGTTGGTTCGTTACGTTCACGTGTGGGTCTACAAGATTCACATCATCAACATCTTTTATTGGCTGATGCGCAAGCATTGACTGACAATGCCGACAACTTTGAAAAAGTGCGTCGCAATATCCTTGAAGTTGCAACAGATTACTTAGCCGTTGGTATTGACCCAACCAAAACCACCATCTGTGTTCAATCTTGTTTGCCTGCATTAAATGAACTTACGATGTTGTATCTCAACTTCGTGACCGTTTCACGTTTAGAGCGTAACCCAACCATTAAATCTGAGATTCAGATGCGTGGTTTTGAACGTGATATTCCAGCAGGCTTCCTATGCTATCCAGTGGCTCAAGCTGCTGACATTACCGCATTTAAAGCCACGGTTGTTCCTGTTGGTGAAGACCAAATTCCAATGATTGAACAAACCAATGAAATTGTTCGTCGTATTAACCGTCAAATTGGTCAAGACCTATTACCAGAATGTAAAGCACTGCTTTCTAATATGAGTCGTTTACCCGGCTTTGATGGTAAAGCAAAAATGTCAAAATCATTAGGCAACACCATTGTGCTTGATGCAAGCGATAAAGACATTAAAAAAGCCGTAAATGCAATGTATACTGACCCGAACCATCTGCGTATTGAAGATCCAGGTCAAGTCGAAGGGAATATCGTATTTACTTATTTAGATGCTTTTGACCCAAATAAAGAAGAAGTCGAAGAGTTAAAAGCACATTATCGTCGTGGTGGTTTAGGCGATGGTACTGTGAAAAAACGCTTGGAAGGTGTCTTGAAAGAATTAATCGGACCAATTCGTGAACGTCGTATCGAGCTTGCCAAAGATCCTGATTATATTATGGACATTTTAAAGGCTGGCACAGATAAATGCCGCGATATTACCCAACAAACATTAGATGAAGTTAAATCAGGTTTAGGTGTATTCCACTTCTAAGCTCATTTGAACTACATCACAAATTAAAGGTCTTTTATAAGGCCTTTAATTTTTATAGCATAAAAAACAACCAATTAAATCACAAGATCCTCTCATTATTAACGTGATTTAACATGAAGTAACGTGATTGCTCATGACCTTGAAACTCATTACGATTAACATTACCCCATGATTTAGGAAATCCTAAATTTATAACATTTCTCCTTAACCGAACTGTGTAAACAGATTCGTTGTTCTACGCAATGATCACCCCAATCATTGCGTATTTTTTTGTCTCAAAGTTTTTTAGACTTATTCTCATTTCGGTGCTATCTTAGACAATAAAGAACAAATTTGTATTTTATTTGTTATAAATAACATTAAAAAAAAGAGAATTCGATCATGTGGGAACTTGTGACGCACCCGTCAAATCTCATTTTTAGCATTTCTATATGCCTACTCTTTCTCTTCACCTTTTTTGAGCTGACTTTATTGCTATTGGGCGGTGGCACTCAAGGTATTCTCGACCAACTTTTACCCGCTGATCTGACTTCACCTGAAGTCGATATAGACACTGAAGCCAGTTGGTTATTACTAGTTCTGGATTGGTTATATTTGGGACGCGTACCTTTATTAATTTGGTTTATTATCTTTCTTACCATTTTTGGTCTATTCGGGCTGCTATTACAAACCGTTGCTCACTTATTTACAGGAACCTATTGGAGTGCTTGGCTCTTAGCACCTGCCAGCTTGTTCTTGTGTATGCCATTGGTACGTTTCACCGCGAAAGTTGTCTCAAGAGTTTTACCGCAAGATGAAACCACAGCAATATTTAGTGAAGAATTGGTTGGTCGTACTGCCGTAATTGTCATTGGTATTGCGAAACCCCATTCCCCTGCCCAAGCCAAAGTCAAAGATCAATTTGGACAAATTCATTATGTTTTGGTTGAACCTGAACAAGAAGATACTTTTAAACAAGGTCAGCAAGTGATTCTGACCCAAAAAACAAAAATTGGCTTTCAAGCCATACGTTCTGAAACTTAACAACACTTAAATTTTGAGTATACGATGCTAAATTCAAACCTTATCAATCTGTTCGTAATTGCAGGCATTATTTTTGTCGCAATTATTGCTATTGGCTTTATAGTCGCCCGCTTATATCAACGTTCAAGCAAAGAAATTTCATTTGTCCGCACAGGATTTGGTGGTGAGAAGGTCATCTTGAATGGTGGTGCCATTGTTCTTCCTGTATTGCACGAAATTATTCCAGTCAACATGAATACCCTTCGACTTGAAGTTGTTCGTGCAGAAGAACAAGCGCTCATTACACGTGATCGTATGCGTGTAGATGTAATGGCAGAGTTTTATGTACGGGTAAAACCAACAGCTGAATCGATTGCCACAGCTGCTCAGACTTTAGGTCGAAAAACCATGTCTCCCAATGAACTGAAGAATTTGGTGGAAGGAAAATTTGTTGACTCTTTGCGTGCGGTCGCTGCTGAAATGGCAATGGAAGAACTACATGAAAAACGTGTGGACTTTGTGCAAAAAGTTCAACAAGTCGTATCAGAAGATTTATTCAAGAATGGTTTAGAACTCGAAACGGTCTCTTTAACAGGCTTAGACCAGACCAGTTTTAAATACTTTAATCCGCAAAATGCATTCGATGCAGAAGGTCTAACCAAGCTCACAGAAACCATTGAAGACCGTCGTAAAAAACGTAATGTGATTGAACAAGATGCAGATCTTGCAATAAAAACTAAAAACTTGGAAGCCGAACAAGCACGTTTACAAATTCTACGTGAAGAAGAATATGCCAAATTACAGCAAGAACGCGAAATTTCAGTCCGTCGAGCAGAACAGCTTGCTGAAATTGCAGCACAAGAAGCAGCTAAAAAACGTGAGGCGGAAGAAGCACAAATTGCTGCTGAACGTGAAGTTGAATTAAAGCGTATCGCTTCTGCACGTGATGTAGAAAATGAAAATATTTTGAAAGCTCAACTCATTCAAAAAGCCCAAGTCGAGCAAAAGAAAACCATTGAATTGGCGGAGCAAGATCGCGCAATTGCCATTGCTGAAAAGTCCCGTGCAGAATCAGAAGCCAAAGCTCAGGCAGATCAAGCCCGTGCTCAGGCAGTTAAAGCCGAAGAAGAAGTTTTGACTGTCCGTGAAACACAACGTGCTGAACGTGAAAAAGCCGTTGAATTGGTTGCAGCAAAACAAGCAGCTGAAAAAGATGCGATTGCGATTACGGTTGCTGCCGAAGCTGGAAAAAAAGCAGCGGTGGACGAAGCTGAAGCAATTCGAATTGCTGCTGAAGCAGAAGCGGAAAAAGCCCGCTTACATGCAAAAGGTGAAGCCGACGCTAAAGTTCTACTGGCACAAGCCATGGAAAAACAATATCAGGTAGATGCTGAAGGAACTCGCGCCGTGCACGAAGCAAATAACACCTTGTCGTCCGAACAGGTTGAAATGCAAATTCGGTTAGCTTTACTCAAATATCTACCTGAAATTATTCGTGAAAGTGTTAAACCAATGGAAGGCATCGATGATATTAAAATTCTACAGGTGAATGGCTTGGGAAGTGTCGCGCATCCTCATGCTCATGAATCGACGCCTGAACATTCAACAGCTTCACTGTCCGATCAAGTTGTGAATAGTGCTTTACGCTATCGCTCTCAAGCCCCATTAATCGATAGCCTAATGAGTGAACTCGGGCTGCACGGGGGTGATATCAATGGTTTGACTCAACAACTCAAACCGCAAAGCAAAGTATAAATTCTCGTTTTAAGTTAAGCGCAACTTCTGTTGCGCTTTTTTCATCAAAATATTACATATTGCCAGATCAGACTCAGTTAAAATTCAACCCTATAGGACCTAAATACAAGGAGCATGCATGCATCTTACGATCTACCCTGCTTTGTGGTTTGACAATCAAGCGTTAGAAGCATTTGAATTCTATTGCTCAGTTTTTCCAAACAGCATGATCCTTGAACATAATTCGACTGTCGTAAAAGCATCTTTGTCCAATCAAACCTTTATTGGGATTAATGGTGGTCCCTATTTCTTACCTAATCCAGCCATTTCTTTTACTGTCATTTGCAATAGCCGCCAAGAAATTACTGCATTGTGGCAAAAACTTATTTTCGGTGGTGCAAGTCTTATTGATCTCGGGCATTATTCTTGGAATGCTTATTATGGTTGGGTTCAAGATCAGTTTGGCTATACATGGCAATTACAACTAGGTAACTGCAGTAAAACACAACAGCACATTCTTCCCAATTTATTATTTTGTGGTATCCATCAAAACCAGTGTTCGCAAGCCTTGCAATACTATCAAAAAATTTTTACAGAATTTCAACGTCATCAACTGCTCCGCTACTCATCTGGAGATTTGAAAGGAAAAATCCAAAACAGTATTTTTAGCTTGAACCAGCTGAAATTTATAGCAAAAGATAGTCCAGATCTGCATGTTTTTGATTTTAATGAATCTGTTTCTTTTGTCATCCCCTGTAAAACACAGCAGGAAATTGATTATTATTGGAATTATTTTACTGAACACGGTTCGGAAAGTTGGTGTGGTTGGTGTAAAGATGTATTTGGTATTAGTTGGCAAATCGTGCCTGAAAATATCAGTGAAATTTTAAAAAATAAACCAAAAGCATTATCGGCGCTCACCCGTATGAAAAAGATTATTCTGCAAGATCTACTTACGTAAAACGAAAAAATATTACGGCCTTTTAGAATAAACCGACCCAAAAGAATCGGATTAACTGTCCCCGATCATGGGGGAAATTTGACAGATATTCATAGCCGAGTTTATTTCGCTTATTCAGTTTAATTTCAATACCATACCCAAATGATATTTTTAAGGCATCCAAATCTGAACTATTGAACTGACCTGTACCCAGTTTGTTCGTGAAATTATCAGAATTATAAGCGGTATAATTAAACACCCGAATATATTCATTTTCATAAAAGTCATTGTTGACTACGCTGTAATTCTTTTCTTCTTCATTATGCTGCTCTGCAAGATGCTGATAATAATTGAAAATTTCATCACCAATAAACTCATCCATTTGTACATCTGCATTTTCAGCCATAGCAACATTCATCAATAGAAAAATCAGAAGGAGTACCCGAAAAAAGAACAAATGAACCCGTCTTAACATTTGCAATATTGTGTCTTGAAAATATAATTTTATGCGTAAATATAGCATAGTTAAACAGCATCACATACAACGCCAAATTAAACTATAACCCTGATTTTGCAGCGAATAAAATTTCTTTTTTCAAAAGAAAAAGGCTTCATAAACATGAAGCCTTTTCTAACTTTAAAATAATTGAATTTATTTAGATTAGAATGGTTTGGTCAAAGAAAATACGACACTTCCTTTCATGATATTGGCATCATTATCGATATTATTATCAATCCATACCAACTCTGAATTTAGCCCCAAAACTTCCGCACCCAAACCAATTTTATAATCGAAATAATCGTCTTGCTGACCATCGCCACCAAATGCTTTAGCAAACTGTTCATTATCTTCCAGTTTGGTATAACCCAAGCTCGAAACAAGTTTAATGTTCTTATACACAGGGAACTTATAACTTGTATTTAAATAAATTTCTGTGCCTGATTTAAATGCAAATTCTGGTGAATAAAACACGCCCGCTGTGAAATAGTCACCACCTATCATTAAATCACTATGGTTGTAGTTCACACCAAATTCACTAAAATCGGTATGAAATTCTTTAATCGTGCCAGGATAATTTACATCGGCATAGTTAATATCTAGGAATGATTTTTCCGTGAGAGGTAGAATATAACCGACAAAAAAATCTGCCTCTAAATTTCCACCCGCCCCTACATCCGCATTCGAGGCCCATAAGCTTAAATATGCCCCTGATTTGTGCGAAAAAGTCAAAGCGCCTTGAATAGCAGGATCACGATTTGACATTGAAACACCGCGGAAACGATAGTCTGTTGCCATAGTCAGCGAGCCAGAAAGACTGACCGCAGGAACTGCTTCTGGTGCATCTTCAGCAAAAGTCGCTGCCGAAGCCATTAAAAGTGACACTGTCAACAACTGTTGAGCACATAATTTAAACATAGATTCCCCCAAATCTTAAGATTTGCCACATCAAGGTTTTGATATGGCATGTTTTATTGCTGTCCTAGCATTAATGTTGATGGGTCGAGCTGTCTTTTGATGTATTTAAATTTAATGTCGGTGTTTCATCGAAGAAGTTCCAAGGTTTAAGCAACACATTCACCCACTCCGTTGGCATGATTGGCCATTCTTCTGCACGAGCAACGTGCGTTGTACCCGTGGTTAACCAGACCACCAAGTCTTTGTTGTCAATATTGTCGTTATTTTTAACAAATTGCCCCAAGCCTGTATCTTTGTCAGAACGGTTTGGATATGCACCCTCAGGATATAACTCTGTCGGATTATATTTGGTCACCCAAATTTGCTTGTCCATAAAGTTCAAACGCTTGAATAACCATTCATCTGGACTAAAGTTTGCACCTTTGGCAATTGGGTGCGTGCCACCAGCAAATGGAATCAGTTGATAAGAAACTGGATTGCCAACTTTATTCTCTTTCGAATAATTACTGATTAAACGAATGGTCGATGGATTAAATTTCTCTGCTGCTTCTTGTTCGTTATTCACAACATGTTTTTCGATTTCCATCGCACTTTTACGAACACCTTTTTTATTGACATTCACAACAGGGTTCATGTGGGTCAGTGTATTGTTCTCACCATCTACATCTAAATCTAAACGGAAGTTATAAATATGCTGATGGGTTGTTCCCACAATATTATGATCAATCAAAGTACCGTAACGAGTATCTTCTTTGGCTGTTGCATCATGCATAGTTGACGCTTTTACCCCTTTAACTGCTTCAATACCTGTTGCACCTGCATTAATCCCTATGGTGCCATTGTCCGAGAAGACCCAGTCAAACATGTAGTCATAGTTACCGACTGTACTAATCCAGCGCACCACAAGCTCACGGCGCTCGGCACTTACATTGCTTTGTCCCATTTCCTGATGTTTAAACTCTGGCCCGGCATAGCGTTCGAATACGGCAATTGCATTTGGAATAGTAATCGGATTGCCTTGATAGTCAGCAATCACCGCATCCAATAACACCGCATTTTCAGGTACATCTTTACCGCGCTCAATGGATGAGGTTAATGTTCCCATTCCATATTCACCAGAGTCGAGATAAGACTTGAAGTACCAACCCATATCTGGATCGCCATAAGGAACGACCATGCCGCCAAGGTTTCCTTGGTACATGACCTTACGCTTGACACCTTTATCTTTAAAAGTGACTGTGCCAACTTGTAACCCTACACGTGAATCCAATCCTACGTGGAAGCACCAGTTACCCCAATGAATATACTGCCCCGTGATGCTGTAGTTTTTACCCTCAGGCTCTACAATATTTAAAGGCTTACGTGTTTCTGCCTTTTTATCACGACCGTCATAAGGACGTGGTGTCATAGGTACAGGCACTAAACTGCCCTCTTCAATTTTGACAATTTTCTTTTTGTCTAAATCGACGACAGCAACCAAATTTTCAATTGGATGTGCCCAATAGTTGCCATCACCGACATCAAGATAGCTCACAATTTTCAGTAGGCTAAGTTCTTTGTTTAAACCATCTTCACCGCCAAAGTATCCTACAGTCAGAGGTGTACCCACGACTTTAGTGACATCTGTAATGCCACGTTTTGCTAACGCAGCTTTGTACTCTGGACTCTTCTGAATGACCTCTTGTACCATCATAAAGTCATCCAGCAACACCATACCATGCGTTGCAGGCAAGACCTTCCAAGCCGTCACTTGTTGTGTATTCAGATCAACGACACCCTCAATAATATTATCGCTTTGCAATAAGCTAAACTCGGCTAAGCGTGGACCTTTATATTCAGTATGATTCAACACACTATTCCAAACCGCATTTTTCTCAGGCTCTTGCAAACGAATACGACTGAAACGTAATGCTTTTGGCGCGCGTTGATCTGCCTGAATAATTTTAGTCACTGACTGAATTTCTTCTGTCGTTAAGGTATTTAACGGATGCTTTACCGTTTCAACTTGAAAGGTTTGATCAAGTCCAGATTGGAAAATCTCATTTGCCAATGTTTCCGATGCCATGGCTTGACCATCTTTTACAATGATTGGCGCTGAAATTTTTAATGGCTTGCCATTCACCATAATGGTGGTTGAATTGGGTTTTGCTCGGACTAAGGTCGAGTTTTTGCTGATGGTATAGACATTGGCATATTGGTCTTGCTGTACCGTTGCACCAACCGATTGCATGGCTTGTTGTAGCGGTAACATTTTCGCCGCTTCACCATGCGCCATTGCTTGAGTTGCACATGCACCAATTGCCATTACACCAACAACATTTGATATTTGTTTAAGATATTTTTTCAGCATTTGTGAATGTAATGTTTTCATCTCGGATTTCCTTAGCCTTACAAACTGTTTTTCTATGCTGAAAAATTACGCTGTTCCCTATACAAAAAAATCATCCCAAAGGATGATTTTTAAAATTGAAAATGGATTGCACTTTTATCTATTACGGATGTAAGCCAGACAATACTCGGCTCATTAATTCCTGACGGCTTCTGACCTGTGTTTTTTGATAGATATGCTGTAGATGAGTTTTTATGGTTGATATTCCGCAATGCATTTCATTGGCCAGCGCTTGATTATTTAGACCTTTGCATAACAAGCCCAATACTTTAGATTCTTGTCGCGTCAGTGACTCTGTTAAACCTTCATTAAACAGGCTGACCTGATGGCTAGAAACATCATAAATTTGATTAAAACAACATGTAGTCAAATCATAAAATGACTCAATCATTTTTAACTCTTGATCAGAAAATTCGGCATAAGCTGAAGAGCGGACCAAACTCATACCGCGTACAGGAACCCCATTCTGCCTAAAAAAAAGCTCAATCGTGTCTTTTACATTCCATTTTTTTCTAAAGTCATCATACTCATCATTAGAAGTCACGGCTTGTAATACACTAAACTTCATATCGGTTTGATGGTATGCAAAACGAAAATGTACAGGGTCAAAACATTGCATACCTCCCAAGTATTCATCGACTGCTTGACGAGATATGCCCTTGAACGAGTATTGACTTGCTGTTGTTTCAGCGTCGATCTGAAATGCAACCAATCCATCAAATGGCAGCACTTTCTGGATATTACGGGTGAACTCTTCGCTGAACTGATTCCAATTTACCGCTTGCATCGTATCAAGACACTATTTTGAATGAATATACTTGCTCAGAGCAATTTATATACCAAACATAATGCGATAAACGTAAAAAAGCGCATGCTACCTAAGTAACACACGCTTTCTATAGGTAATAAGTCTGAAAAAAATTAAGCTAAACCTTTTTCTTTCAATACTTGTAACATGGTAGAACCGAGCTCGGCAGGACTGCGTGTATACGCCATTCCAGCGCGTTCAAAGGCTGCGAATTTTTCTTCAGCAGTTCCTTTACCACCTGAAATAATCGCACCAGCATGTCCCATACGCTTACCTTTTGGTGCGGTTACACCTGCAATGTAACCAACTACAGGTTTAGTCACATTCGACTGAATATATTCAGCTGCTTCTTCTTCAGCCGAGCCTCCAATTTCACCAATCATGATAATGGCATCTGTGTCTGGATCATCTTGGAACAGTTTTAACGCATCAATTTGGTTCATCCCTGGAATTGGGTCACCACCAATACCGATACAGGTCGATTGTCCTAGACCCAGTTTAGTGGTCTGAGCAACCGCCTCATAAGTCAATGTTCCTGAACGAGAAATAATTCCGATACGACCCGGTTGATGAATATGCCCTGGCATAATTCCAATTTTACATTCACCCGGTGTAATCACCCCTGGACAGTTTGGACCCACTAGACGCGTACCATTGCCATTGGTTTCTAAATAGCGCTTGGCTTTTAACATATCTAGCGTCGGTACGCCTTCGGTAATCACCACAATCAGCCCAACCCCTGAATCGACAGCTTCAACAATCGAATCAAGGACATAAGGCGCTGGCACATAAATCACAGATGCATCTGCTTGCGTTTCACGCACAGCATCTTTCATGGTATTAAAGACGGGTAAATCTAAATGAGTCGTGCCACCTTTACCTGGGGTCACACCACCCACAACTTTGGTTCCATAGTCGAGTGCTTGTGCAGAATGGAAAGTACCATTTTTACCTGTGAAGCCTTGTACCAATACTTTTGTGTTTTTATTAATTAATACGCTCATGATGGCACTCCTTATGCTTTTACTGCTGCAACAATTTTTACTGCTGCATCAGCCAAGCCATTTGCAGAAGTTAATTTCAAACCTGATTCATCTAGAATTTTTGCACCCAATTCCGCATTGTTGCCTTCTAAACGAACCACGACAGGAACACTCACATGGACTTCCTGCACCGCAGCAATAATGGCTTCAGCAATCATGTCACAACGAACAATACCGCCAAAAATGTTAATTAAAACGCCTTGTACCGAGGTATCTGCCAAGATTAACTTGAATGCTTCAATCACGCGTTCTTTGGTTGCACCACCACCAACATCTAAAAAGTTTGCAGGTTGCCCACCATAAAGTTTAATGATATCCATGGTGGCCATTGCCAAACCTGCACCATTGACCATACATCCAATATTACCTTCTAAAGCAACATAGTTCAGATCAAATTCCGATGCTTTTAATTCACGTTCATTTTCTTGTGATTTATCACGAAGTGCAGAAACTTCTGGCAAACGATATAAAGCGTTTGAATCAATACCAACTTTGGCATCGACACATAAAATTTCACCATTTTCGCGGACCGATAATGGGTTAATCTCGAATAAGGCAAAATCATTTTCAATAAATGCTTGATATGCAGCTGTCATAATTTTGACAAATTGTGCAATCTGGCCATCTTTTAATTTCAATGCAAATGCAACTTCACGTGCTTGAAAAGGCTGTAAACCCACCAATGGGTCAACTTCTACTTTAATAATTTTTTCTGGGGTTTCTTCTGCAACTTTTTCAATTTCTACACCGCCTTCGGTCGATGCCATAAACGTTACACGGCGACTTGAACGATCAACGACCGCACCAAAATATAGCTCACGTTCTACTGGATAGACATCCTCACAAACCAAGACACTATTCACAGGCTGACCATTGGCATCAGTCTGATAAGTAACTAAACGAGTACCGATGATATGGTTTGCGTAATCTGCCGCTTCAATACTGGATTTTACAACTTTAACACCACCAGCTTTACCACGACCACCAGCATGCACCTGCGCTTTCATAACCGCAAATTTTCCACCAAGTTGCTCGAAGGCTTTCACAGCTTCTTCTGCATTGGTTGCCAATACACCTTCTTGAACAGGCATACCATATTTTTTTAATAACGCTTTGGCTTGATACTCATGTAGATTCATTGACTAACCTTCTACTACTTCTTTGCTTTGTTATGGACTGACTAATCCCTAGACTCACGTCTTATTTGGTATTAGTCCTTATTACATTTTTTCTTTCTTATTTGTAGTAGATTGTTCTGGTAAAAACAACCTTTAATCAAAAAAAAAGAGCGGTTAAAACCGCTCTTTTCTTGTCTTACTTACGCTTACGCTGAATTGCGTGAATTGCTCTGCCATCGACAGCCAATGCAGCTTCATGAACAACTTCAGAGAATGTTGGGTGACCAAAAGTCATCAACTGTAGATCTTCAACCGAAGATACAAACTCAAGTGCGATCATACCTTGGTGTACGATATCAGACGCAGCAGGTCCAATTACGTGCATACCGAGTAAACGATCTGTTTTCGCATCAGCAACAAACTTCACAAAACCTGCATTTTCACCAGCAGCCATTGCACGGCCATTTGCAGCAAAACCGAATTGACCGGTTTTCACTTCATGACCTTTCTCAACAGCTTGCTGCTCTGTTAAACCTACCCACGCCGCTTCTGGGTGTGTATAGATCACAGAAATAATGGTGTCATAGTTCACTTGAGCTGCATGACCGTGAATACGTTCAACAGCCATTACGCCTTCTTCCATTGCTTTATGTGCAAGCATTGGGCCGCGTACTAAGTCACCAATGGCATAAACGCCTTCAACAGACGTTGCGCACCAATCGTTTACTTCAACTAAACCGCGTTCAGTCAGTTTAATACCGCAATCATCAGCCAATAGACCTTCAGCGTATGCACGACGACCTACACAAACGATCAACTTGTCGAAAGTTTGAGTTTTGTCTTCGCCACCTTGAGTGTACTGAACAGTAACTTCTGAACCATTGACTTCTGTACCAGCAACTTTAGCACCAACACGAATATCAAGACCTTGTTTAGTCAAAAGTTTTTGATAGTCTTTTGCCAAAGCTTTATCAGCCATTGGTAAGAATGCATCCATTGCTTCAAATACAACAACTTCAGCACCCAAACGACGCCAAACAGAACCAAGCTCTAGACCAATCACACCAGCACCAATCACACCTAAACGCTTAGGTACTTCTTGGAATTCTAGTGCCCCAGTTGAATCAACAATAATGTTTTGATCAACTGGTGCTGATGGAATGTTAATTGGCACAGAACCCGTCGCAAGGATCACGTACTTAGGCTCTAAAACTTGAGTTTCACCTTCGTGAGATACAAATTCTACTTTTTTACCTGCAAGTAATTTACCTGTACCTTTTAACCACTCAATACCGTTACCTTTTAGAAGGCCATCAATACCCATGGTAAGTTGGTCAACAATTTTGTCTTTACGTGCAAGAAGTTTAGACAAATCAAAGTTCACATCACCTGTGGTAATACCATGATCAGCTAAGTGATGCACTGTATCTTCATAACGATGTGAAGAGTCAAGTAAAGCTTTAGAAGGAATACAACCCACGTTTAAGCAAGTACCACCCAAAGATGGTTTGCCTTTGTGAATACGTTTTTCGATACACGCAACTTTAAAGCCTAATTGTGCTGCACGAATCGCTGCTTCATAGCCACCTGGGCCACCGCCAATTACAACAAGATCAAATTGTTGAGACATGTTTATCTCCAAATACAGGCTTAGAGGATCGCTCTAAGCCTGTTATTTTTATTCTATCGATTAAAGGTCAAGGATCAATTTAGCTGGTTCTTCTAACAATTCTTTGATTGTTACCAAGAAACCTACAGCTTCTTTACCATCAATTAAACGATGGTCATAAGAAAGCGCTAAATACATCATCGGTAAGATTTCTACTTGACCATTCACTGCCATAGGACGCTCTTGGATTTTATGCATACCCAAAATTGCAGTTTGTGGTGTGTTCAAAATTGGCGTAGAAAGTAATGAACCGAACGTACCACCGTTAGTAATGGTGAATGTACCGCCAGTCATGTCTTCGATGCCCAATTTGCCATCACGCGCTTTGTAAGCAAAGTCACGGATACCATTTTCAACTTCAGCATAGTTCATACGATCTGTATTACGAAGCACAGGTACAACTAGACCACGCTCAGAAGATACCGCTACACCGATGTCGTAGTAACCGTGGTAAACAATGTCATCACCATCAATTGAAGCATTCACTGCTGGGTAGCGTTTAAGCGCTTCAGTTGCAGCTTTAACAAAGAAAGACATAAAGCCAAGACGCGCACCATGACGCTTCTCAAATGCGTCTTTATATTGTGCACGCATTTCCATAATTGGCTTCATGTTCACTTCGTTAAACGTCGTCAACATTGCTGTTTCTTGAGTTGCCGCAAGCAGACGTTCAGCAACACGCTTACGAAGACGTGTCATAGGAACACGTTTTTCAATACGCTCACCCACTGCAACGCTTAAAGGTGCTGCTGTGGTAGCTGGTTTAGCTTGGTGATTTGAAACATCTTCTTTGGTGATACGACCACCACGACCAGTACCTGCTACGTCAGCAGCAGCAATACCAGTTTCCGTTAATGCTTTACGCACAGCAGGAGCTTGATCTTGAACTTGTTGAGCACGTTCAACTACTGGTGCAGCACCCGCTTGAGTGTTTGCAGCAGCTTGTTCAACTTTCGCTTCACCTTGAACTGCTTCTGTTGCAGCAGCACCAGAAACTGCACCTTCCTCAAACTGAGCAATTACTTCAGCAGAAAGAACTGTGTCACCTTCACCTTTAATGATTGTAACGATTGTACCGTCAGCAGGAGCAACAACTTCTAAAACAACTTTGTCTGTTTCAATGTCACAGATCACTTCATCACGTGATACTGCTTCACCTGGTTGTTTGTGCCAAGTTGCGATTGTTCCATCAGCAACTGACTCTGGGAATACCGGTGCTTTAATTTCGGTTGCCATTACTTAGAATCTCCTGTTATTCAGCTACGATCGCTAAAGCGTCATTAACCAGCTGAGCTTGTTGTTTTGCATGCAAATATGGTGAACCACAAGCCGGTGCAGCAGAAGCTTCACGACCTGCATAACTGATACGTACTGGTTTAGCCGACTTCATTACGTCATCATATAAACGAGGAGCAATAAATAACCAAGCGCCTTGGTTCTTCGGCTCTTCTTGCGTCCAAACGATGTCTTTTACATTTGGATATTGAGCAAGAACTTCAGCAATACGTTGTTCAGGGTATGGATACAATTGTTCAATACGAACAATTGCAGTGTTATTCAACTCTTGCTCACGACGTTTCTCAAGCAAGTCGTAGTAAACCTTACCACCACAAAGCACTAAACGTGTTACGTCTGCTTTGTTGATGTTATCGATTTCATCAATCACAGTTTGGAATGTACCGTTTGCAAGTTCACTTAAAGTAGATGTTGCAAGTTTGTGACGAAGTAAAGACTTCGGCGACATGATGATCATTGGCTTACGGATTGGGCGAATCGCTTGACGACGTAAAGCATGGAAAATCTGTGCAGGCGTAGTCGGTGTCATCACTTGCATGTTGTCTTCAGCACATAGCTGTAAGAAACGCTCTAAACGTGCAGATGAATGCTCTGGACCTTGACCTTCAAAACCGTGCGGAAGGAGTAAGGTTAAACCACACACACGCTCCCACTTAGTTTCACCTGATGCAATGAACTGATCAATCACAACCTGTGCACAGTTTGCGAAGTCACCAAATTGTGCTTCCCAAATCACCAGGCTCTTAGGCAGTGTAGTTGCATAACCATACTCAAAACCTAACACCGCCATTTCAGACAATAATGAGTCATAAATAGCAGTACGTGGTTGATTTTCTTTGATGTGGCAAAGCGGAATATAGGTTGAACCATCCACTTGGTTATGCAGTTTTGCATGACGGTGTGAGAAGGTACCACGACCTACGTCTTCGCCTGTTAAACGGACCAAATAACCATCATCTAAAATAGATGCATAAGCCAAAGTTTCAGCTGCACCCCAGTTTAATGGCATTTCACCAGTTTGCATTTTCAAGCGATCATCAATCACTTTTGCAACTTGACGCTGCATCACGAAGCCTTCAGGAAGCTCACGCATTTTACGACCAAGTTCTTTCAAGCGATCTTCAGAGAACGTTGTATCCCAAATATCTGTGTATTCATGACCTAAGTACGGCGTCCAATCTACAAACATTTTTGTATTTGGCTCAAGTACCAGCGCATTCGCAACATGCTTACCTGCTTCTAAATCAGAACGGTAATCTTCAACCATCTGATCCGCTTTCGCACGGTCTAACACATTTTGTTGAACCAATTGGTCTGCATACAATGCACGTGTCGTCGTTTTCTTGTTGATGACTTGATACATCATTGGCTGTGTTGCAGCCGGTTCATCCGCTTCGTTATGACCACGACGACGGTAACAGAACATGTCAATTACAACGTCTTTACGGAAGGTATGACGGAAGTCATGCGCCAATTGCGCAACAAACAATACTGATTCAGGATCATCACCATTCACATGGAAAATCGGTGCTTGGATCATTTTCGCGATGTCCGTACAGTATTCTGTAGAACGTGCATCACGTGGATCAGAAGTTGTGAAACCGACTTGGTTATTCACCACAATGTGAACTGTACCACCAACGGTATAGCCACGAGTTTGTGACATTTGGAAGGTTTCTTGGTTAACACCTTGACCTGCAAATGCAGCATCACCATGCACAATCACTGGCAATACATCATCACCGCCAATGTCTCTACGACGTACTTGACGTGCACGTACCGAACCTTCTACTACTGGTCCAACGATTTCTAAGTGCGATGGGTTAAATGCCAATGCCAAATGAACTTCACCACCTGGAGTCATGACATTCGAAGAGAAACCTTGGTGGTATTTAACATCACCAGAACCTTTCTTATGGATGCTTTTACCTTCGAACTCACCAAATAGGTCTGCTGGGTTTTTACCCATGATATTCACAAGAAGGTTCAAACGACCACGGTGTGGCATACCAATGACCACTTCTTTACAACCTACAGAACCTGCACGTTGAATCAAAGCATCAACCATTGGAATGAAAGATTCACCACCTTCAACACCAAAACGTTTTGCACCTACGTATTTATTACCTAGGAATTTTTCTAGGCCTTCAGCCGCAGTTAAACGCTCTAATACGTGTTTTTTCTGGTCTGCTGTGAAGTTAAATTGCCCACGTGCACCTTCAAGGCGTTGTTGAATCCAACGTTTTTCTTTGGTATCAACAATGTGCATGTATTCTGCACCAATCGAAGCACAGTAGGTTGCTTCCATGGATTGAACCATTTCACCTAAAGTTGCTTCGTCTTTACCAATCAAAAGATTACCTGTATTGAATACAGTGTCTAAATCTGATTGAGTTAAGCCATGTGCAGCAAGATCAAGATCTGGCACGATTTCACGTTTTGCCAAACCTAGTGGATCAAGCTTCGCTTTCTGATGACCACGGTTACGATACGCTGCAATAAGTTGTAATACGCCAATTTGACGACGCTCATGTTCAGTACTAACTGTGCTTTGAACCACTGCCTGAACACGGCTTGAATTGCGGCCTAATAAGAGGAATTGCTCACGTACATTGCTGTGTGGTTGATCACCTTTCGGGAATTTATCGAAGTATACACGCCAATCAGCACCAACTGATTCAGGTGACGTTAAATACTGCTCATAAAGTTCTTCAATATACGCTGCACTATCAGCGGAAAGTTCAGTGTCAAGACGCAGAGCGTCAGCAACTTCTTGCATTTGTGGACCCATTTCCTATTGCAAAAATATTTCAGGTGCCTTTTAAGCAACCCCATGATTGATAATGTCAAATTGGTAACATGACATTAGTCCCTAGCAGACATCAGCCTCAGGGCGTTATCACCACATTAGGAGTATCCTGATGTGAAAAATGAACAACAACACCCTCAATGGCATCATCACTCATCCATATATACTCGACCGAAACCGAGCAATTTTTTGCAAAATCGTTTTAGAAAAGATAAATTCTTGATTTAGCTTTTCTAAAACCACTTAGAACGTATGTAAGCACCCAATTTATATCAAAAAATGTGTATTAATTAACCACAGTTTTTTTCAATATAACGATGTATCAAATCGTAACATGTTCCTCTTTCACCAATTGATTTTTTTGACACATACCATTCATAAATCAGCGAAATACACATAATATTTTATGCTGTAAACTACTGTGATTTATCATCAATTGACCACAAATCTAGACCAAAGTCCTATTTAAATTTAGCGAATAATAAAAAAGAGCATCTTCTTACAAACTGCCCTTTTCTAACGTTATATAATAGCATTTATTCTACGCGACAAACGCTTTTTCAGCATAAATAATCCATCTGTTTTTACATGAATTGCACAAATTATATTTATGTTCTCGTTCCTTTCCAGCAAAACAGTTTTACGCACAATAATTTTCAGGTTTCATAAAAAAGCACACTTAAGAGTGTGCTTTTTTAATCATCTTTAATCTCTAAAGATTAGCCTGCCATATCTAAAAGCATGTTACGGATATGACCGATTGCTTTAGTTGGATTCAAACCTTTAGGACATACTGATACACAGTTCATGATGCCTTTACAACGGAACAACGAGAATGGATCGTCAAGACGAGCCAAACGCTCTTGAGTTGCTGTATCACGTGAATCGATGATGAAACGGTAAGCATTCAATAACGCTGAAGGACCCAAGAATTTATCAGGGTTCCACCAGAACGATGGGCATGAAGTTGAACAACATGCACAAAGAATACATTCGTATAAACCATCTAAGTGTTCACGCTCTTCAGGAGCCTGTAAACGCTCTTTTGGTGGCGCAGGTTGATTGTTGATCAAGAATGGATGAATTTTGTTGTACTGATCGTAGAACTGATTCATATCCACAACTAAATCTTTAACCACTGGCAAACCTGGTAAAGGACGAACAGTAATCACTTCTGGTAAGTCGTTTAGGTTCCAAAGACACGCTAAACCATTTTTACCATTAATGTTCACACCATCTGAACCACAAATACCTTCACGACATGAACGACGGAACGTTAAAGTTTCATCTTGTACTTTCAATGCAAGAAGCGCATCAAGCAACATACGGTGCTTATCAGTCAACTCAAGCTTAAAAGTTTGCATGTATGGTGCTGCATCCTTATCAGGATCGTAGCGGTAGATATTAAATGTACGAGTACCTCTACTCATCTTACTTCTCCCAATTAGAATGTACGTGGTTTAGGTGGAATTGCAGCTACAGATAACGGCTTGTAACGTACCGGCTTGTATTCAAGATGGTTATCGCTAGAGAACCATAATGTATGCTTCATCCACTCATCATCACGACGACCGTACGGGTATTCTGGATGATCAGGAGATTCTTCAAAATCTACAACCGTATGCGCACCACGGCATTCTTTACGTGCAGCAGCTGAAATCAAGGTCGCTTTAGCAACTTCATATAAGTTTTCAACCTCTAAAGCTTCAATACGTGCTGTATTAAATACTTTAGATTTGTCTTTTAAATGAATATTACGTACGCGTGGTTCAATCGCAAGAATTTCTTTCACACCCTTGTCAAGCAATGCTTCTGTACGGAATACACCAGCATGGTCTTGTACGATGTCTCGAATCGCATCAGCAACTTCTTGCGCATTTTCACCTGTTGTTGACTCATCCAATTTACGGATACGCGCAACAGTTTGCTCAAGTACAGTTGTAGGAAGTGGTTGGTATTCATCACCGTGGTGTTTAGTCACGTAATCGATGATGTGCTCACCCGCAGCCTTACCAAATACAACCAAGTCAAGCAGTGAGTTCGTACCTAAACGGTTTGCACCATGTACAGATACACAAGAACACTCACCAATTGCATAGAAACCTTTAACAGGTTTCGTAAAGTTACGATCACCAGCATTGGTAGAATAAACATCAGTTTCTTTGTTGTAGTTTGCTTCAAGCGGTGAAACTTCAGCACTTTCAGGCACAACAACTTGACCATGAATATTCGTAGGAATACCACCCATTTGGTAATGGATTGTCGGTACTACAGGAATTGGCTCTTTGGTGATGTCAACGTTCGCGAACTTCTTACCGATCTCAAATACAGACGGAAGACGTTTCATGATCGTGTCAGCACCCAAGTGCGTCATATCAAGCAAGATGTAGTCTTTCTTCGGACCGCAACCACGACCTTCTTTAATTTCTTGGTCCATCGAACGTGATACGAAGTCACGTGGCGCCAAGTCTTTTAAAGTTGGTGCGTAGCGTTCCATGAACGGCTCACCCGCATCGTTACGAAGGATCGCACCTTCACCACGACAACCTTCGGTTAACAATACGCCTGCACCCGCAACACCCGTCGGGTGGAACTGCCAGAATTCCATATCTTGTAATGGAATACCTGCACGAGCTGCCATACCAAGACCGTCACCCGTGTTGATATATGCGTTAGTAGATGCACGGTAAACACGACCTGCACCGCCTGTAGCAAACAATGTCGCTTTGGCTTGGAATACAGCAATTTTACCTGTTTCTTGGTCGTATGCAGTTACACCAAGTACATCACCCGCTTCATTACGGATAAGGTCAAGTGCAATCCATTCAACAAAGAATTGAGTACCCATTTTCACGTTGCTTTGATAAAGCGTGTGAAGAAGTGCGTGACCTGTACGGTCAGCAGCAGCACAAGCACGTGGAACGGCTTTTTCACCGTAGTTTGCAGAGTGACCACCGAATGGACGCTGATAAATTGTACCATCAGCATTACGGTCAAATGGCATACCCAAGTGTTCTAATTCATAAACCACTTGCGGTGCTTCACGCGTCATAAATTCAATCGCGTCTTGGTCACCTAACCAGTCCGAACCTTTAACAGTGTCGTAGAAGTGGTAGTGCCAGTTATCTTCTTGCATGTTACCAAGAGATGCACCAATACCTCCCTGCGCAGCAACTGTGTGTGAACGTGTTGGGAATACTTTAGTCAGAACCGCAACTTTTAAACCAGCTTGAGCAAGTTGGTAAGATGCGCGCATACCTGAACCACCACCACCAACGATGACAGCATCGAAAGTTTCGTGTGGAATATTTGTGTAATCTTCTTTAGGGGTTATAGCGCCCATGATCTCTTCCTATCAATTCGCCCAAAAAATCTGGATTGCCCAGATCGCATATGCAAATACAGCAATAATTACTGCTGAAGTTAGTACAAGGCGTAAACCTGAAGCTGAAGGCCCCATTTGACGAGTAGTCACATAATCCGTGAATACTTGCCACATACCAATCCATGCATGTGCAACAAGAGATAAGACTGCTAATAAAGATAAGATCTTCATTGGAGCTGTCATCATAAAGCCGTACCACTGTTCGTAGCTAAAACCGCCATTGCATAGGATCCAACCTAAAACAACAACAGTATAAACTGCTAATACGACAGCACTTACGCGTTGGATAAACCAATCACGAGAACCTGAACCCGTTAAACCAGTAGCACTTTTCATTAGATAACAATCCATACAAATGCCGCAATGATACCTATTGCAGACAAGATCAATGAAATAGTAGCTGCGACACGACCACTTTGCAGTTCTTCAGCAATACCTAGATCCGCAAGTAAATGCTTAACCCCCGCAATAAAGTGGAAAATTAAGCCGGCTACAAATACCCATACGATAAAACGCACGATGAAGCTATTAAAAATAGCTTGCACTTGCGCAAAACCTTCAGGAGAAGACAATGATTTGTCTAAAATCCATAAAAGTACCGGTACGAGTAAAAATACGATAACGCCAGAGAGGCGGTGTAAAATTGATGCAATAGCCACAGGGGATTTTAAGTTTACTTCTAAAACTTGACCCATGGACAAATTGACAGGTCTGTTGCTTTTCACAGCGGGCATCCTGTAAGTAAAAACTCCATCCGGAGTTTGTTGGAATTAATTCGAAGGAAAGCTGGCATTGTCAGGCAAGTAAATGCCTAAACTTAAAACGACATCGAATTATAAAACGCGAAAAGTCAAAATACAAACAATCAAAGACTGGTTTTTTAACAAAAAACTTTTAAATAAGAATCATTAACAAAAACAACATTCTATAAAAACCAATAATTTAGCTCAAATTTATTGCTATGCTATTGGTTTATATCACTTATCCATAAAATCCCCCCTTTTTAATCGCCTTCTGTGATTTTGCATTTTTAGACTAAAGATAAGGAAGATATTTTCCCTATTTGAGAATCTCTTCCTTTATATGGAGAGACTGGCATTTCCTATCAAAATGTTCACTATTTATTTAAAGCAATAATTTTATGATATAACGTGATTAAATAATGACTTAGCCAAAACAATATACAGATCACGTATAAATATTAAGGGTTTAATTTGCTCAAAAATTGCAAAAAATTACGCAAAAAGATTAATTTCCAACCAAAAAGCAAAATCTAATTAGTCATTTTTTGATCAATCAAACCAGTCCTTATGATTAGAATTTAATGTCAAGTTTGGCTCAAAAATGAAATAAAATATGAACAAAAATGAATGTAAGTTATGAAAATTAGATGAATTTCGATTCAGTTTGCTCTCATCATTTATTCAAAAATACTCTCTCTATAAATTTTATAAATATTTACAATTAAGATGGAGTTCTATTTTTTTTCTGCACCTCAAGAATATTTTGACATATTATAGCGCGGCGGTGCTGTGATTTTATTCATTCCTCTAAGGACAGATTTGACTAAACCTCTGTGAGGGCGTCAGTTTTTATCCATAAGTATAATTGACAAAATTTCAGTACACTCTAATCTAACTAGCAAATTTTTGATCCGTCTGATTCGCGCATTAGAAGATTAGTACTACGAGTCAGATTAAACATTCACCAGGACAGGAGATCTTTGAATGTCTGAAGCAACTGGCAAAAAAGCCGTATTACAGCTTGATGGCAAAGAAATTGAATTACCAATTTACAGCGGCACATTGGGCCCAGATGTAATCGACGTTAAGGATGTGTTGGCCGCGGGTCACTTTACTTTTGATCCTGGTTTTATGGCAACAGCAGCTTGCGAATCAAAAATCACCTTCATTGATGGTAACAAAGGTGTACTTTTACACCGCGGTTACCCAATTGACCAACTTGCTACTAAAGCAGACTACTTAGAAACTTGCTACTTATTATTAAATGGCGAGCTTCCAACTGCTGAGCAAAAAGTTGAATTTGACGCTAAAGTACGTAACCACACTATGGTTCACGACCAAGTTAGCCGTTTCTTCAATGGTTTCCGTCGTGATGCTCACCCAATGGCAATCATGGTTGGTGTAGTTGGTGCGCTTTCTGCGTTCTATCACAACAATCTTGACATTGAAAATGTTGATCACCGCGAAATTACAGCAATCCGCTTGATTGCTAAAGTACCTACGCTTGCAGCTTGGAGCTACAAATATACGGTAGGTCAACCATTTGTTTACCCACGTAATGACTTAAGCTATGCAGAAAACTTCTTGCATATGATGTTTGCTACTCCAGCAGACCGTGATTACAAAGTAAACCCTATTCTTGCAAAAGCAATGGATCGTATTTTCACGCTGCATGCTGACCACGAACAAAACGCGTCTACATCTACTGTACGCTTAGCCGGTTCTACTGGTGCTAACCCGTATGCATGTATTGCTGCTGGTATCTCTGCACTTTGGGGACCTGCTCACGGTGGTGCGAACGAAGCTGTTCTTAAGATGCTTGATGAAATCGGCACTGTAGAAAACGTTGCTGGCTTCATGGAAAAAGTGAAAACTAAAGAAGTTAAACTTATGGGCTTCGGTCACCGAGTTTATAAAAACTTCGATCCACGTGCGAAAGTAATGAAAGAAACTTGTGATGAAGTTCTTGCTGCTTTAGGCATCAACGATCCACAGCTTGCTCTTGCTATGGAACTTGAACGTATCGCGCTTTCTGACGAATACTTCATTAAACGTAACTTATACCCTAACGTAGACTTCTACTCAGGTATCATCCTTAAAGCGATTGGTATCCCGACTGAAATGTTTACTGTAATCTTCGCGCTTGCACGTACTGTTGGTTGGATCAGCCACTGGTTAGAAATGCACAGCGGACCTTACAAAATTGGTCGTCCACGTCAGCTTTACACTGGTGAAGTTCAACGTGACATCCAAGGTCGTTAATTCGAAAGAATTAAGGATTAAAAAAACCACCCTTTGGGTGGTTTTTTTATTTCGGCTTAAATACTAATACAGCCATCAGAATATTTTAGGATTAAAATTTAACCAACATCATAATCAACCAAGTCAAATTTCTTAGTTGTTGCTTTAATTGCTTTAACGACCACGGTCAAGCTGCAAAATTTCGCCCATTTTGATCTAGATAATAAGATTTACAACCACCACGGTTAAAAACGATCTTCTGCAAATGTTTTTGTACCACAACATTATGTTCATGAAGTACTTTTGGCTTAATTTCTATCCGCTTAATGCTCTGATCCCGCATTTGCAGTAAACCGCTCATAATGTAATCCAGTTGCGCTTCAGCAATCCCAATAAATGAGTCATAAACCAGCATATTGGGACCTAGCACTAAAAAAGCATTGGGAACATGTTCCAAACTAGCACCTAGAAACGCTTCTGGTGAACTTTCCTTCCAATGCTCTGCCAAGAGTTGTTCATTCACGTCATAGACTCGCTTGCCTATGGGCGGATATGAAACTTCAAAGCCTGTTCCCCAAATAATCACATCAACTTGTTACTGCTCACCATTGGCGGCAATCAATTGATTCCCCTGAATTTCAATCAAACCCTGCGGCACAAGCTGTACATTTTCTTGTTGTAAGGCAGGATAATAATTATTGGAGAATAACAGCCGTTTACAACCAATTGAGAAATTAGGAGTCACATTCTTTCGTAATATTTGATCTTGAATTTGCAGTTTTAATAGCTGTTTGCTCAGCAGATTAATCGGCTTTAATATTTGAGGATGACGTAATCCACAGTTAATCCCATTTAAAATCTGCGCAACACTGTTATGCCACAACTGTTGAATCACAGGATATTTGGCAATGATGCTTTTAGTCGTATCATTCAATGCCAGATCGGCTTTGGGTAATACCCACGGTGCAGTACGTTGAAAAACAATCAACTCTTTAACATCAAGTTGAATTTGAGGAATAAACTGAATCGCAGATGCACCTGTACCAGTCACAGCAACCTGTTTACCTGTTAAATCGTAATCATGTTTCCAGCGTGCTGAATGAAACATTGCACCGTCAAAGGTATCACTTCCTTTAATCTGTGGTACAGAGAGTTCTGTAATAGGTCCAGTAGAGAAAACCTCTGTTTTAGCAAGCAATTTACCTTGTGAAGTTTCTAAAATCCATTGCTGCTGCTGCGTTTTATTCCATTTGGCAGATATAAGTTCATGCTTAAAATTAATTTTGTCATACAAATTGAATTGCTTCGTGACTTGCTCCAGATAGGGCCAAAATTTCCGGTTGCTTAGCAAATAAATGACTCCAAGCATGGCTTGGTGCAAACGAAAAAGAATATAACGCCGATGGCACATCACAACCACAGCCAGGATAAGTGTTGCCACGCCAAGTTCCACCGACGCGTTCTGCTTTTTCGAGTCCCAAAAAGTCAGTATAACTAGCTTGTATCATCTTATAAGCAGCAGCAATACCGGATATTCCCGCTCCAATCACAATACAATCATATACATGCGTTGGCGGATTGGCTTTGGTTGTTTCGCTTTAGTTCGTATTTTGGTTTTTGTTGAGTCACGGAAGTTTGGTTTTCCTGTACTCCAGTATGATCACCACTTTCATCTAAGGCAGATTCAAATTTTTGATCTGAATTTGCCGTTAAAATATTTTCTGTCATGTTGAATCTCTGATTTTTATTTCACGTATTTTTGCAACAACGGATAACCGATTCCAAGTAACTTGGTATATAGACTTGGGGCAGCTCGTTTTAACCACCAAAATAACTTGGCATCTGGTTGCGGAATGGTATACAGCTTATTCGCATCAAGTCGATCCAAGGTTTTAACCACCACTTGGTCACTATTGATAAAAGCATGATTCATCAGTAAATGATTGGCTAAACCAGAATAATGCTGTGGTAAGCGCCCATTTTTCATAATATTGGTTGGCACCAAAGTTGGACAAAGCACATTAACGCGGATATTAGCACTGCGAAGTTCTGCTGAAAGTGTTTCTGACAATGCTAAAACACTCGACTTCGTTACATTATATGCCGTCATTTCGGGTGCAGCAGAAAACCCTGCGGCAGAGGCTACATTAATAATTGCACCAAAACCTTGCTGTTTAAATTTTGGGACAAAATAATGACATCCATGAATCACGCCCCATAAATTGACATGCATACACCATTGCCAATCTTCTAGGCTGACTTCATCAAACTTTCCACCCAGACCAACTCCCGCATTGTTCACAATTAAAGTGGTTGCATGCCCCATTAATTGTTCAGCTTGCTCTGCCAATGCTTTCACTTGCTCAGCACACCCCACATCACATTGCACAGCAAAAGCATCCGTTTGATATTGATTTTGAATCAAGCTCACGGTTTCTTCAGCAGCACTGAGATCAATATCTGCACAAACCACCACCCCTCCGCGCCGAGCAAGTTCTAGTGCAAAACTCCGCCCAATACCACTCCCCGCACCTGTTACCACGACGTAAGCATGCTTGCTTGGTTTACTTTTTTTATTAAAAATTGTCATTTTAAAATTCCCGCTTTGTTATGAACGTAAACTAGGGGTAAATTCACGCATAAAATAAGGCACTAAAATGCCGTCTTCAGGGTTTAACAGCTTTTCTTTGTAATAGCTTAAATAAGCAGAAGTATCATGATCATTGGGATGAAAATCAGGGCGTAAATAATCAAAAATATGCTGCATGGTACTACCATAAACACCATCTTTTAAGCCAAAAATTAGGCTAAAACTATAAGGTAGTTCCTTCCAGCAGCTCCAACGAATCAGATTTTTCGGTTCTCGGTAAAATGGCACCAGAAATGAAGCGGCTGAAATTAAAATAAGAATCGTAATGAGCGCAGGGAAAAATCCTGCGATACGCAGTGCATAATTATTGGATAAGGCTTGGAATACATCATAAGCAATATCCTTATGCTCAGACTCTTCGAGCATATGCCACATCCAAATGGCACGCTGCTTTTCATCTCGAGAATGGAAGAAAATTTCCTCATGCTTCATCATGTATTCAGCCAATACAGCAGTGAAATGCTCAATACCCGCCATGAGCGATAGTTTCATGGGTTGAGGTAAGCGGTTAAATCCATAATCAAATGCCCAACCCGCCCACGTACGAAACAACTGCACAGGATAATCCGCTTCTAAAAATGCATCATTTAACTTATTATGCATTTTAGAATGAATCGCCTCTTGACCAATCAAAGCCGTCACACGTTGTTTCAGCAGTGGATCTTTGAGCAATTCACGATGATAGCGTGCCGTATCTATCACCAAATCCTCTCCAAACGTAAGAAAAATGGAAAGTGATGCAAAATATGCACTTGCCAATTCTGTATTGAGATAAAACTTGGAATCAATTTCTTTGGGATCAAAGTCAAATTGCATGTGCCGAATCGGAATCACGGGAGACTGTTTCAAAGCATCAAAAAGAGGCCCAGAAAATACATGATTCAATGTATTTTTAAGTGGTGTAATGAATTGCATGACCATTCCTTATTTTTCTACTGTAAGTGCAACTTTGTGGTATTGCGCATACTGCTTGAGCATGTAGCTACAGTAAAAAACTAAGTGAGCCTATGCGGCTTGCCACTAGCAATTCAGGTCATTTAATTTGCAATTTCTGCCTTTCCTCATGCTTGTCCGACAGTTTTCCTACAAAATTATCTGCATGGGACAAAATCATGCTTTGGGTGCCAAAAAAGGAATGCATTGTTCATAAGCATTGCAGTCCTGTCCTTGTGTTTTTTTAATAAAATAATCTTGTACCATTTGCGCCTGCTGCTCTATTCCATAATTTAAAAACAATTTTCCTTGTTGGATAACATAGTGATAACGGCGATCAAATAATGCCTTGCGTACCACAGCCATGCCTTGTTGATATTGCCACACATGCGTCATCTCATGAATAAACCAAGATTGCAAACCGAGTGAACACTTTGAAAAATCATGACAGTAATTTTGTGCGTGAAAATAAATATGTCCATTTGGACTGATGGCATGATTTTTAAGTACGGCTTTATGCGCAATAATTTGAACCAGATCCAACTGAATCGTGTCTGCAAAAATCCATCGAACCAATGATTTTTCACCTTCGGTCAAAGGTCGTCGCGACAAAACACCTACGCTTTGAATAGCCTGAATCAGAGTCGATAAATATCGCAACATATCTTTAACCTTTTCAGTGAAATATAAGTAACTTCCCATCTACAATTATGAATTGTTTTTCTAAATGCAAATAAGAATTTTTTTTGAATTTATACACTACATTTGTCGCAATTCGTATATAGTATCAACGCAAATCATTTATTCATTATTTTGTCGTTGATTACACAGTACTGAACCGATAACCATAAGAAACTCAGTCATCTGTGTACACATCCCTATAGCTTTAGGATTAAGTTGGAATGAAAAGTTTTAAAATTGCCCTAGCACAATTCTCTCCGCATATTGGTAATATCGAAGCAAATGCTGAAAAAATGCAACAATTGGCAAATGAAGCCAAAGCGCAAAAATCAGATTTAATTATCTTCCCTGAATTAGCAACCATTGGTTATCCCGCCGAAGATTTACTGTTGCGTCCAAGCCTGTCTAAACGCACACAACAAGCGTTTGAACAGCTTAGCCAAGTAAAAGACATTGTCATGGTCTTTGGTTTTGTCAATCAAACTGAAGATGGGCAACGCTATAACTCTGCCGCAGTGATGAAAGACGGTAAGATTCTCGGGGTTTATAACAAGCAAAACTTGCCAAATTATGGCGTGTTTGATGAAAAACGTTATTTTAACGAAGGCCATCAGCACTTGGTATTTGAATACCTCGGACATAAATTCGGTGTACTGATTTGTGAAGATATCTGGTCACTGAATACCGTTCAGCAACTTGCCCAACTGAATGTAGAAACGGCTTTAGTCCTAAATGCTTCACCATATGAAGTGGGTAAGCCACAGCACCGTGTTGAAACCATGTCTGCTCTTGCGAAACAAATGAACCTCAATTTGGTTTATGCCAACCAAGTTGGTGGTCAAGATGATTTAATTTTTGACGGCACCAGTTTTGTCATTAACAAAGACGGCGCTGTTGCACTACAAGCACCAAGTTTTAAAGAAACATTGCTCTATTCGGACTATATTGCCGAACAACAAAGCTATCAAGTTACTGAAAGCAGTCCAACCCTCGAAACCATGGCAGAAATTTATCAAGCTTTGGTGATGGCAACGCGTGACTATGTTCACCGTTCGGGCTTCCCAGGCGTGATTTTAGGCCTTTCAGGTGGGATTGACTCAGCATTGACCCTTGCGATTGCAGTAGATGCGATTGGTGCTGACAAAGTACAAGCGGTCATGATGCCTTATACTTATACGTCGCAAATCAGTGTAGAAGATGCTGCAGCACAAGCGAAGAATATGGGCATTACCTTTGGTATCGCGGAAATTAATCCGATTGTAAACAGCTTTATGCAAACGCTTTATCCATTCTTTGGTAATGCACCTGCTGATGCCACTGAAGAAAATTTACAAGCACGTACACGCGGTACGCTATTGATGGGCTTATCGAATAAGTTTGGTAACCTTGTCCTTTCTACAGGCAATAAATCAGAACTTTCTGTCGGCTATTGCACACTGTATGGCGATATGGTCGGCGGTTTTGCTGTTCTGAAAGATGTGTATAAGACCATTGTGTTTGAATTGGCGAAATACCGTAACAGTATCTCTGAAACACCTGTAATTCCAGAACGTGTGATTACTCGTCCGCCTTCAGCAGAACTCCGCCCAGACCAAACCGACCAAGACTCATTACCTGCTTATGACGTCCTCGATGCGATTCTGTATGCCTACATCGAAGAAGACATGAGCCAAGATGACATTATTGCCAAAGGCTTTGATGCAGACGTTGTGAAAAAAGTGATTCGCCTCGTCGACTTTAATGAATATAAACGTCGCCAGGGCTCTATTGGGCCACGTATTAGCTCACGTGCCTTTAGCCGCGAACGTCGTTACCCAATCATCAATGGTTGGAAAGCTGGTCTATAACCGCAAATAGAAACATCAAAGCCCAAACTAAAGTTTGGGCTTTTTTTATGCGCAAAATATTTTTTCTCTTTTTTCACGCACAAAAAAAGAGACCAAGCTGAGAGCTTGGTCTATAAAAATGGTGGCTATGACGAGACTTGAACTTGTGACCCCCGCATTATGAGTGCGGTGCTCTAACCAACTGAGCTACATAGCCGTAAACTGTGTGCGCATTATCTAAATTTCATGTCTATGCGTCAAGCCTTTTTCTGCATGAGTGTTCAGAGTTTAAACAGTTGATCTATTGAGTCTATAAGTTCACCCATATTTGTATAATTTTCATCAGATTACTATCAAAGCACAAACACAAGATTCCGTTTTTAATGATCGTCTATACGCTCAACTTACATCCTCTGTCCCAAACATATATGTAAATAGCAAGGATGAGCCATATCGCCCACGAAATGGATAGATGATGCGACAACAATCAACTTCATACATGTTGGTAAATGAACTATATCTGTAACGCTCTTCTAATCCTCACTCTGAAATCACATGTTTACTGAAAAATGAAATGGCTTAAAGACTGAAGCTCCGCTTATTATTTTACCGATACAATGTCTAATCATAAATTTTAGACAAAAAAAATCACGTTATAGGAACGTGATTTATAAAATGGTGGCTATGACGAGACTTGAACTTGTGACCCCCGCATTATGAGTGCGGTGCTCTAACCAACTGAGCTACATAGCCGTAAACTGTGCGCGCATTATGTGATTTTATCTTTAGTACGTCAAGTACCTAATGCGCTTAATTGATCAAAATTTGGTGAAGTGAGCCGATAAGCCGGGTTCTGTCGTGAACGATCATTCCTCTAGGCGTACAATCACTCATACGCTCCAGCGACCTACCCGGATCCAGCATGGGCCATGCCTAAAGGATCCCTATTTGGTCTTGCTTCCGGTGGGGTTTACCATGCCATGAACTGTTACCAGCCATGCGGTGCGCTCTTACCGCACCCTTTCACCCTTACCTCCGATCTCGATTACTCGAAACCATAATGAAGGCGGTCTACTCTCTGCTGCACTTTCCGTCGGCTTACGCCGCCCAGGCGTTACCTGGCACCTTGCCCTATGAAGCCCGGACTTTCCTCCCCTGCTTCAATCACGGAGATTTCCACAGCAGCGATCGTCTGGCTCACTTCGAAGCGCATAGTATCAAATCTTAGACTTAATTGCTTGCGCTTTTTTGAGCAATCAGCTTTTTATATTTATCCATCAGCTCATTCTCAGTTTCAGCATGATTGGGATCAAGTGGGATACAGTCTACAGGACAAAAGAGCTGACACTGCGGTTGATCATGATGCCCCACACATTCAGTACATAAATCAGGGTTAATTTCGTAAATCAATTCACCCATAAAAATTGCTTCATTAGGGCAAACAGGTTCACAAACATCACAATTGATGCATTCATCAGTTATATATAAAGACACTCTACCAACCTTGTTGATGCTTTTGCTCAAAGGCTTTCACCACCGCTTCAGGAACGAATTTGGTGACATCGCCTTTCAGACGAGCAATTTCACGAATTAACGTGGAAGAAATAAATGAATATTGTTCCGATGGCGTTAAAAACACCGCTTCAAAGCGTGAATCGAGTTGACGGTTCATATTCGCCAATTGAAACTCATATTCAAAATCAGACACTGCACGCAAACCACGCAAAACGGCAGTTGCATTCTGTTCACGGAAAAAGTTTACCAATAAACCATCAAACCCTACAAATTCTACATTGGGTAAATCACTCAGAGAAGCCTGTGCCAATGCCACGCGTTCTTCTAACTTGAACAATGGATTCTTATGATGCCCAATCGCAATTGCCACCACAACTTCATCAAACATTTTTGATGCACGCGTCACAAGGTCGACATGCCCATTGGTAATTGGATCAAATGTTCCTGGATAGATTACGCGAGTTTTAGACATCCATTTGTACTCTAATTCATTTTATTGGGATGTATTTTAACAAAATCTTGTTTTTTTGGTGAAGAAACTGCATAAATTTGAAAAATCTTCACTATTCGTACAAAAACTATTGGGCTGTTTCATTTGAGTAAAATAGCCGTGTACCATTTGGTGGTGTATTTGAGCTACTTTAAATCTTTTCAATCCGATTTAAGAATTGTCAGTAGGTTCATGTTGGGGCACAATAGTCATAACTTTGGAAGTAATTGATTATGGCGAAAGCAACTGTAGTTAAAAAACATAATGGCGGTACGATTGCCCAAAATAAGCGTGCCCGTCATGATTATTTTATTGAAGAAAAATTTGAAGCAGGACTCTCCTTACAAGGTTGGGAAGTTAAATCATTACGCGCAGGTCGCATGACCCTGTCAGAGAGTTATATCACCTTTAAAAATGGTGAGGCTTTCCTCTTCGGTGCACAAATTCAACCGTTACTCAGTGCGTCTACGCATATTGTTGCTGAATCGACCCGTACACGTAAGCTACTACTGAACCGTCGTGAACTGGATAAGTTACTCGGTGCAGTCAATCAAAAAGGCTATTCATGCGTTCCGCTTGCCGCTTACTGGAAAGGCCCACGTGCGAAGTTGGAAATTGCTTTAGTAAAAGGTAAACAACTCCATGACAAACGTGCTACGGAAAAAGATCGTGACTGGCAACGCGATAAAGCACGCATCATGCATAAGTAATAAAAAACCTCCAATTTGGAGGTTTTTTATGACTAAAAGTGTTAATAGTTAGCTTTTAGCTCAACTAAATACTTTCCAAACTTTCGTGCTGTTTCCAAGTCACCTTCTGGCGGGGTGACTTCAACACTGGCATTATCTGACTGTGTCATTAGACCTAAGAAGCTCGACATACGGTTAATATCTTGCTGGCTACGCCCAGTTGGCATAAACGGCAAACCTGCCCACAACATACCATGCTGCATGGCAAATAAATTAATCTGCTGCAAGACTGCCAATTTATCACCACTTAAGCCACCACCATTGGTAAAACCAGCAGCAAGTTTCCCTTGCCAAGCACGAGCTAACCAACGCTTAGACGAGTCTTCCATAAACTGTTTCAATGCAGAAGTCAGGCTCCCCATATACGTTGGACAACCCATAATAATAATATCAGCCTGATCTAGAAGCTCCCATTGCACTGCTGCCACAGAAATTAGATGCACATGCGCACCCGCCTGCTCCGCACCTTGCGCAATATACTGGGCTACCTTGGCCGTATGACCATAAGGACTATGATAAACCACACATACATCTACAGAAGCAGAAGAAACAGGATCAGTGACAGACATGGAAACTTTTAAAACCAAATAATTAAGTCAAGTTTAACACTTTTCATTCGCCTGAGGGAGTGTATAGTTCAATGTAAAAATTGGTGAGCCAATCAAGCTCGCCATGCTTATTTTAAAAATACAAAGGTCGCCATTCTTCCAGTTTTAGCATTACGGCGATAAGAATAATATTCTTCAGTTTGTCTATAGGTACACTGGTCTCCACCTAAGATCTTGGTGATACCATGCTGCTGCAAAATATAGCGTGCAATCGCATATAAATCAGCAAAGTATTTTCCCTGTTCTTTCGATGGCTCAAAGGCCGAGGCTAAGGCAGGATACTTACTACAAAAGATTTGTTTGACTTCAGCCCCTACTTCAAAGCAAGGTTGGCTAATGGCTGCCCCTAACCATGCCCAAGTAGGAGGATGCTGCATCGCTGCAATGGTATTTTCCACAATTCCATTGGCCAGTCCACGCCAACCTGCATGTAAATTTGCGACCTCAATCGCTTCAGCATCGCCAAGTACAATAGGTAAACAATCCGCAGTCATCATCATTAAGGCATGCTGCTTCTGTTGAGTTACTAAGCCATCACCTTCGAGTGCCTCGAAGCAGATCTGTTCATTCACAGTGTGACAAATCGTGCTATGGGTTTGCGTCATCCACGTTATTTTTTCCACGCCAAAAGCAGAGAATTCTTCAAGTAACTGCATTCGGTGTTGTTGTACTCGATGAGCATTATCCTGAACATGCAATGCCAAATTAAAACCATCAAGTTCAGGTTTATCCGAGGCCAGAGTATGCTCATGTTGCACACGCGTTTGCCCGACAAAAACACCTTCTGGAAAGCCTTGAACAAATTGCATGTTAAATTCCTTATTCAACTTAAATTATCTTTGCGTTATTCCTTTTCACCATCTGGAACTTCGCAAAGATCACATCTCCAATTGCTTTTAATAAGCGGCATTCTCGCTACGCAATACATCAACCAATGCTGCAAAATCTTCTGACCATGGTGCTTCAAACATCATGTCCTCACCCGTGCGTGGATGAACTAAACCCAATTGCACAGCATGCAATGCCTGACGTCTAAAGCCACGCAAAGTATCATTCAACAATTCAGATGCCCCAGCAGGAACACGTACACGTGGCATATAGACCGGATCGCCGACCAGACCATAACCAATGTAAGCAAAATGCACACGAATTTGGTGTGTACGTCCAGTTTCCAAACGTGCTTGTACACGGGTGAAATGCTGAAAACGCTCTTTTACATTGTAGTGGGTCACAGCATCTTTCCCGCCAGGTAAAACTGTCATTTTAACGCGATCAACGGGATGGCGTTTAATCGGCTCATTAATGGTACCGCCTGCAATCATGCTGCCATAAACGATCAAATCATAGACACGATAAACCGATTTATCTGCCAGTTGTTTGCTTAATGCAAACTGAGCTTCCAAGGTTTTTGCAACCACCAACAAGCCGCTTGTGTCTTTATCAATACGATGCACTAGACCTGCACGTGAGAGTTCAGCCGACTTTGGGTAATGATAAAGCAGCGCATTCACCAACGTGCCTGTGCTATTTCCAGCGCCAGGATGCACCACCATTCCAACAGGTTTGTTAATCACAATGATGTCATCATCTTCATAAACAATATTGAGTGGAATGTTTTCAGGCTGACTCGTTGTTTGCGCTTCTAGCTCGACATCAAGAGTAAGCTGCTCATATCCTTCACATTTGTACTTTGGTTTAACAATGTTACCATTTACCAACAAATGCCCATCCTTCAGCCACTGCTTGAGTTTTTCGCGTGAGAAATCGCTCCAAACACTCGCCGCAACCTGATCAATACGTTGCCCGATATAGCTTTCATCCAATTGAAATTGCAACGATAAACGTGTTGCAGTTGCATCAGAAGTATGGTTATCTGCTTCGTCTATTTCTTCAAGTAAATTGAAATCAGTTTCTGCAGAATTTGTATTAGTAGATTGTGCTTGGGTCATTTGATCATTCAAACAAAAGTGGTTTAATAGCGCAATTGTAGCTCATTGCCCGTATTAACAGAGGAATTTTTATGTCGCTACCACGTTATAAAATTACAATGCTCGCTCTTTCTTTAGGCATTGCATCTGCAATGGTGGGCTGTAGCAGTAATCCAAAAAAAGAAGTGGTGGATACAGGCCCACAATTAAGTGAGCAGGTATATATACAAAAAGCTGAGAAAGCGCTAGATAATGGTCAATATACTGATGCAGCCAAGTACCTAGAAGCGATTGATACTTACTACCCAACGGGTGACTATGCACAGCAAGCCCAGCTTGAGTTGTTGTACACGAAATTCCAGCAAAAAGATTATGAAGGCACGATTAGCCTTGCAGAGCGTTTTATTCGCTTAAATCCGCAGCACCCAAATGTAGATTATGCTTACTATGTACGCGGTGTAGCGAACATGGAACAAAACTATGATGGTTTAATGCGTTATACCTCATTAAAGCAATCACATCGTGATACCAGTTATTTAAAACTGGCTTACCAAAACTTTGTCGATTTCATTCGTCGCTATCCATCAAGCACATATGCAGTAGATGCAGCCCAACGTATGAAATATATTGGCAATGAGTTGGCTGAAAGTGAAATGAACGTCGCGCGTTTTAACATTAAGCGTAAAGCTTGGTTAGCTGCTGTGGAGCGTTCGCAATGGGTGATTGAACATTACCCACAAACCCCACAAATTCCAGAAGCATTGGCAACAGTTGCCTATGGTTACGAACAACTGGGGGACAAAGCCACAGCACAACAGTATATCGATGTTCTAAAACTGAACTATCCGAATCTAGTGAAATCTGATGGTAGCGTGAATTTACGTGCAGCACGCAAAGAAGGCAGTTGGCTCAACCGTGCAACTTTAGGTGTCTTTGGCCGTGAAGAACAAAGTACTGTTGAAACACCAAAAACTGCTGCACCTGCTGAGCAACGTAGCCTTACTAACCGTATGACGTTTGGTTTGCTCGATCGTCCTGCAACTTCGACAGAAACACCAGCATCGAGCACCTCTGCTGAATAAAACTCGCAAGATTTGATGCAATTTCATGAAGGGCAAGTTATCATACTTGCCCTTTTATATTTTGCATATCGCTTGATTGGACTGATCAAACCATATACAAATAAATAGTTTTCTTTTGCAAAAGTTGGGTTCAAGCAAATCTGGCTTTGCATTTTCATTTTGCTGCATATATCACGATAACGACTATGGCCATTCCTCAGCACACGATAGATCAAATTCTCGATCGAACTGATATTGTCGATTTAATTGGTCAACGCGTGAAACTTAAAAAAACGGGACGCACTTATTCAGGCTGTTGCCCGTTTCATCAGGAAAAGTCGCCATCGTTTCACGTCTACCGTGACAAGCAGTATTATCATTGCTTTGGTTGCCAAGCCAATGGCAATGCCATTCGCTTTCTCATGGACATCGACAATCGGAATTTTGTCGATGTGATGAAAGATCTGTCTAGCCAAGCCGGTATTGAACTCCCCAAAGATAATCAAGATTCCAAACGCCTCTCCTACAAACGAGAAACTAAACCTGTAGCCGCTGATCCAGTTGTTCCCACAAATTCTGTTCAAATTCCAACGCCTCACAACCCGCAAATCGATCATGATCCATTTGAAGAATTTGGCAATATTGATGATCCTTTTGCCCAGTTTGAACAATTTCAAGCATTCAATGAAGCACCTGCACAAGAGGGCAATCTTTACGATTTGCTGGAGAATGTCGCACAATTTTATGAACGACAACTCCCCCAAAGCCAAAGTGCACAACAGTACTTTAAACACCGCGGCTTAGGTGCAGACACACTTCAATTCTGGCGTTTAGGTTATGCACCTGAAGATTGGCAACATTTGGAAAAAGCCTTCCCGCAGGATGTTCAGGGCTTAAAATTATTGGGTCTAATCCGTACCAGTGACAATGGTCGTGATTTTGATTTACTGCGTGATCGGGTGATTTTCCCGATTCGTGATGCCAAAGGTCGTGTGGTTGGTTTTGGTGGTCGCGCCTTGAATGATCAAATTAAACCCAAATATATCAACTCGCCAGATTCCGAAGTTTTCCATAAGAACCAGTTACTGTATGGACTGTATGAAGGTCGTAAGCAAAAAGCTCAAGATTGGCTGATGGTTGAAGGCTATATGGATGTCATCGCGCTACAACAAAATGGCATTTATGGGGCAGTCGCAACGCTAGGAACCGCCAGTAATACTGAACATTTAAATATTCTGTTCAAACAGAACAACCGTATCACCATTGCCTTTGATGGTGATACGGCAGGTCAAAAAGCAGCACGGCGTACTTTAGACATTGCCTTACCCTTATTAAATGATGGTCGTGAACTGAAGTTTTTTGTGCTCCCCAATGATCATGACCCTGACTCACTGATTCGACGTGAAGGTTTAGAAAATTTCCAACGCTTATTACAGCAAGCCCCCCTACTCTCGGACTTTGTGTTTGCGCATTTAACCCAAAATCAAGATATCAGCAGTCCCGAAGGTAAAAGTCTGGTGATGGCTGAACTGCGTCAACTGACTGAACTATTGCCGAAAACGGGTTCTTTTCGTTATCTTTTAAATCAATCCTTTAAAGAAAAACTAGGGTTTGGTAAACGTTGGACACCACAACTCAGTAATGATGCGTCTTTATCTTTTAACATTCGTACCAAAGACGAAGACTTTGCCATCGCTATCCTGATGAATCATCCATTTTTGTATATTCATTTTGAAACTTTACGCGCATTTGTTCCAAGTCAGGAATTACTCTCGCATGTCCTCAACATTCTCAATCGAATTTTTGATAACTTGCCTGATGACCAAGAGCTAGCAACCTATTACGTATTGGGTGCTTGCAGCACTTACCGTTTAGAAATTGCTGATATTATGCGACGTACCAATATCGAAGTGCTAACCCATGCACCAGAAATGGCGGATAAACTGGCAACCGAATACGCCTTAGGCTTACAAGAAAAATATTTACGACAGAAATTAAAAGACCCGAATTCATTACTTGAGTCACGTAATTTACGTCAGCAACTGAATGAACTGACCAAGAAAATTGGGCTGCGCCTGTTATCTTAAAGCATAGAAATCATATTTATTTTTTTGATTTACGTCGATGCACTGCAACATTGGCTAAACTTTGCTGCAATTGTTCAAAATAAGCAGGATCTTCTGCTTTAGCTGCATCGCGCAACACAATAGAGGTTGGATGTAGCAATTTCTGCGTTAAACGATGAGCAAAATCCTGCATAATTTGCGCAGCATTTCCCCCTTTTTCTAAGCGAGACAAAGCCAACTGCAATTCTTCTTGTTGTAATTCATACCCATGTTGACGATATTGATGAATGGTTTCGCCTGCTTCATTGACCCGTTCATGGGTAATCAGCTCAATGGCTAATTGATTCACCATCACTTCCGCTTCAACAGCCGCCTGACGACGCTGCGCAAGATTTTCATCAATAACCGACTGTAAATCATCCACACCGTAGAGATAAACACCATCCAAAGATTCAACTTTAGGTTCTATATCACGCGGTACGGCAAGATCAACCAAGAGCATTTGTTGATAACGGCGTTTCTTTAAGGCACGCTTCACGTCTTGATAGGAAATAACCTGATGCAAACTTCCCGTACAACTTGAAATCACATCTGCACGGTATAAGTTTTCAGCCAGCGCTGCAAAATCAATAATCTCAACATCAACCTGATGCGCAATCTCTTGTGCTAACAATTCAGCACGCTCACGGGTGCGGTTACAGATCAGCACTTTGCCAACCCCCATTTCTGCCAAATGCTTAGCTACCAAGCTATTCATTTCACCTGCCGCCACAATCAGCACGGTCATTTTTTCAGGTTGACTAAAGACTTGCAGGGCTAACTGCGCAACGGCATACCCCATTGAAACAGCATGACTACCTACCGCAGTTTCTGAACGAACGCGTTTTGCAGCATAGAAAGCATATTCGAAAATTCGATTTAAATTACCTGAAACCGTATGTGCATCTTTGGCTAAAGATAGTGCAGATTTTACCTGCCCTAAAATTTGTGGTTCGCCGAGCATGAGAGAATCTAGCCCGCTAGCCACCCGCATTAAATGCGTCACCGCTTGCGCATCTTCATAACGATAGACATGATTGACTAATTGCTTAACATCTAAATGATTTGCTTGGGCGAGCCAACTGAGTACCATATCCGCATTTTCAGATATGGCATAAACCTCGGTACGGTTACACGTCGACACAACCACCAAATCATTTAATTCAGAGTTGTGACTTTGCTGAGCAAGCAATACACTAAGCTTTTCAGCATTAAATGCAATTTGCTCACGCAACGCTACTGACGCGGTTTGATGGTTGACCCCCAATGCAAAGAAAGACATATCAAATCATCAATTCACTAAATTTATGCTATTGTGCAACATCGGTGTCATAAAAAGCATTACTTGGATCAAGAAAAAATTGCGTCAAACAAACAGCCGTATAAACGGCACGACGATAAAGCAGTATTCTACCACATTCTTACTGCTTGGTAGCATGGCTTCTGGTACTCATGTAAGAGCATCAGAGGCAGTTTATCATGCAAATTCAAATAATAATGCCATAAAACAAAGCATGATTGCCGAATTCGCTTTGGCTTATCATGATATTCCAACGGCTTTACACAACTACACCGTTCTGGCCATTCGTAGTAATTCCACCCTAGTGAAACAACGTGCACTCAATATTGCGCTGGAACAAGATGATCTAAAAGCGGCGCTAGATATTGCAACACATTGGGTTGTACAAGAACCTGAAGATGTGCCCGCCCTATTTTATTTATCGCATATCGCCCTAAAAGCACATGAATACGAGTTGGCAGCAGAAACACTCGATAAAATATTAATGATTGATCCTAATGCGGATTTAGAACAAATTTTGGCGGGTATTTCACCTGAATCACAAGCAGACCGTGAAGTTCTGCTCAAGACCTTGTCTGCCAGTAAAGAAAAAGACAATCCATCCATTTTGGTGCTGATTGCAGGCTTAGAAGCACAAAATGGTCAATTCGATCAAGCGTTGATTACCATTAACCGTGCCTTGCGCAAGCGCCCGAAAGTCACAGGCTTTATTCTCATGAAAGCCAACTTACTGACTGTCTTGGGTGACGAACAAGAAACCTTGAAATGGTATGATAAATCTAGCCGTAAACATCGGAATAACTTAGAAGTTCGACTCGCTGAAGCAAAATATTTAATTAAATTAAATCAGTCAGATACTGCGCTTAAAAAGCTCGAAAGCATCTTAAAAAAGTGGCCCAAGCAAGAAGAAGCACTCTTTCTGGCTGGATTGACCAGTATTGACTTAAAACAATATGAAGATGCGGAAAAATTTTTGGTTGAACTGAGATATTCAGCTCAATATCAAAATGATGCCTACTACTATTTGGCCGTCAATGCAGAACGCAAGCAGCATTTTGAAACAGCCAAAGCCTACTATCGCTTGGTTGATGGTAATCTCTATCCTGTCTCTAGGCGCAGCATGATTAATATTTTTGCACAACAAAACAAACTACAAGATGCCTTACGTTTTTTGACTCAGGAACGGGTCAATTATCCACAACACGCCAGTTTCCTCTATCAGGCACAGGCAGATATTTTAAAACGTATGAGCAACACCAAAGCTGCCCGTCGTTTATTAGATGAAGCCATTAAAAATCTGCCAGATGATCCCGATTTAATTTATGCCGAAGTATTATTACTTGATCCCTTTCAAGATCGTGCCAAGTTAGAACAACTCCTCAATCGCTTATTGGAAATTGAACCAAATAGCCCAACCTATTTAAATGCTTATGCCTATACGCTTGCTTTACAAAATCGACGTTTAGATGATGCACGGCATTATGTTGAACTCGCGCTCGAATACACCCCAGATCAAGCATCAATTTTGGATACGTTAGGCTATATCACCTATCTACAGAATGACTTTGAAACTTCCGCACAAGTGCTTGGCCGGGCTTACACATTAAGCAATAGTGTTTCAATCGGTGTGCGATATGCCAAGGCATTATATATGCAAGGAAAAATTACTGAATTCAGCACCGTGTTACAACAATTAAAACAAAAACACCCAAATGATCCTCAATTGGAACAACTGAATTCGTTACTGTTACCTCAACAAATGAAAAAGAGCTAATTGATTTCGATGCGTGTATTTTCAAAAGTCGGTCTAACCGTATTCGCCAGTAGTATTTTATTCCTAACCGGTTGTCAGCAATTTACCAAACCGCAAATTCCTGCTGAAAGCCCAAACGCTGCTGAACAAAATAATTTTAATTTACAAGGTAAAATTGGCGTTCGCACCCCACAACAGTCGGGTAGCGCCTTTTTTACTTGGCAGCAACAACAGCAAGAATTTGATATTGAACTCAGTGGTATTCTTGGTGTCGGTAAAACTCAAATTACTGGAAAGCCCGGCGCTGTAAGCCTCAATAGTGCGAAAACAGGCTTAATTCAAGCCGCCACACCAGAAGAGCTTCTGAAACAGGCAACAGGCTGGCAAGCGCCTATTACTCATTTAATTAATTGGGTACAGGCTCGACCTGCAACACTGCAAGCACAAATTAACAAGGATGCAGCGAATCGCCCGCAACAAATTATTGAAGATGGCTGGCAAGTCGATCTCAGTTATAACGACACTGCACAACTACCAAATAAATTAGTTCTGAAACAAGAACTTGAATCTGGCAAAGAAAATCGTATTACAATGCTGATTCAAAACCGTTAATTCTGGCTAGCTATGATTCGCGTCCCTTCTCCTGCAAAACTCAATCTGTTTTTACACATCACAGGACGTCGTGAAAATGGATATCACGAGCTGCAAACTATTTTTCAACTGATAGACTTATGCGATTGGTTGGAATTTGAACCTACTCAGCAAAATGACATTCAGATCGAAGGCTTAAATGCCGTCGATCTGGAACAGAATTTAATTTACAAAGCCACACAGATATTAAAACCGTTGGCAAAGCATCTCACTGGCTTAAACATCAACATTGAAAAAAATATTCCGATGGGTGCAGGACTCGGCGGTGGATCATCAAATGCTGCGACGACCCTACTCGTCGTTAATCAGCTTTGGCAATGTGGATTAAATACTGAACAATTGGCAGAGCTGGGTGTGAAACTTGGCGCAGATGTTCCCATTTTTGTACATGGGCAAAATGCATGGGCAGAAGGCATTGGTGAACACTTAACATTCATCAACTTAGATCAAAAACAGTACATAGTGCTGAAACCTGATTGTTTTATCAGCACTCAACTGCTTTTTTCACAAAAAAAGTTGACAAGAAACTCGAAGCCATCTAAATTTTGCGCCTATCAGATAAAGCCATCTGACTTTGGAAATAACTTTGAACCTTTGGCAAGAAGTCTATATCCTGAAGTCAATGAAGCGATGCAATATTTAGATCAGTTCGGTGTTGCAAAACTTACAGGTACAGGTGCTTGTGTTTTTACTGAAGTAACTGCTGAAATGCACGTGAATGAAATTCTTAAACATGCACCATGTAAAGCTTACTTGGTAAATAGTTTAAATGAGTCTCCATTGCGTCATTTTAAAGTTCAATAGGGGCGTCGCCAAGTGGTAAGGCAGCGGGTTTTGATCTCGCCATCCGTTGGTTCGAATCCAGCCGCCCCTGCCAATTTCACCTGTAGATGTATGTATTAGGGGCGTCGCCAAGTGGTAAGGCAGCGGGTTTTGATCTCGCCATCCGTTGGTTCGAATCCAGCCGCCCCTGCCATATACACACAT
>NZ_SJOF01000013.1 GCF_004331255.1 Acinetobacter sp. ANC 4173
AGTTTTTAAGTTTTTAAGTTTTTAAGTTTTTAAGTTTTTAAGTTTTTAAGTTTTTAAGTTTTTAAGTTTTTAAGTTTTTAAGTTTTTAAGTTTTTAAGTTTTTAAGTTTTTAAGTTTTTAAGTTTTTAAGTTTTTAAGTTTCATTTTTAGTCATTTTCCTTTACCATTCATTCGCAATTCGTTTCACCTCTCACCAGCTTTTTTCATCATATTTTCTACACAAGCCTTATCGCTTATGGCATAATCAACATAATTTCATAAGTTTATTCTTGGTATTTATTTTATGAATCTGGAGCGGGTCGACCTTAATTTACTCATTTATCTTGATGTATTATTGCGTGAAAAAAATGTCACGCGCGCAGCAGAACAATTGGGCGTTACCCAACCTGCAATGAGTAACATCTTACGTCGCCTTCGTAATCTCTTTAATGACCCTCTATTGATTCGTTCTTCCGAAGGTATGACCCCTACCGAACGTGCGCTTGAATTACAGCCACGAATTCGCGATGCGTTGTCAGACCTTTCCATGATTTTAGAACCACGTACAGAGTTCCGTCCTTATACCTCTAATCGTGTTTTTCGCATTATGACTTCTGACTATGCCGAGGCCACGTTGGTTCCTCGTTTAGTTAAAGCCTTACGCTCAGAAGCACCCAACGTCGTGTTGGACTTTTTAACTCCAAGTGACGTGTCCTATCGTGATATGGAACAAGGTAAAGTCGATTTAGCCATCAACCGATTTAATGAAATTCCGCAAAGTTTCCATCAAGTTTTAGTATGGCGTGACAGTTTTTCCTGCTTATTGAATGGTAAGCACCCTGCTGCATCAAATTTAAACTTAAAAAGTTATCTCGATGCGCAACATATTTGGGTGTCTAAAACAGGTATGGGTGTAGGTTTTGGGGTAAATCCTGAAAAACAAGCGGGCTTAGGTTGGATTGATCAAGCATTAGAACGTATCGGGCAAAAGCGTAAAATTTCTGTCTTTACCCGCCATTATCAAATGCCAGCACTATTAGCATCAAATGTCGATTTGATTGCAACTTTACCCACACGTATTGCGCGTCTACAAGCTAAGAGCCAACATTTACTAATCAAAGACCCGCCGTTCTACATTCCTGAATTCGAATTAAAAATGGCATGGTGTCCTCTGTTACATCATCATCCAGCACACCGTTGGTTACGCCAGTTAATTTTATATGTCGCTCGTCAAATGATCGAAGAAGAAAATCGTGAATTTTTATTAAATAACTCACAATTTTCACACTATTAATTAGATTTTTCTTAAATTCTTCTTTTTTAAGATTATACTGTGAGCACTTCGGGCATAATTCGATTATTCCCCTAGTGCTTTTTTGTGTTAAAAATATTTCATAATAATGATGATCCGCAGGTGGATTTCGTGAGTCTCTTCCAGAATATTATAATCATCGCACTTCTGATTACAGGGGCGGGATTTCTGTCTCTGACTGAAATTGCACTTGCCGGTGCGCGCAAAGTCAAATTGAAAATTCTGGCCGAAGCTGGCGAAGAGCGAGCGCAAAAAGTTTTAGATTTGCAGGAAAATTCTGCTGATTTTTTTGCAGCCTCTCAAATTGGTCTAAATGCAGTAGCAATTTTGGGCGGTATTTTAGGTGAAGGGGCTTTTCGACCTTACTTCATGAGTTTTGTGTCTCGTTTTTACTCAGGTGCTTGGGCGGAAAGTATTAGCTTTGCTCTTTCTTTTACCTTAGTCACCTCACTCTTCATTTTATTTGCCGATTTAATGCCAAAACGTTTGGCCATGATTGCACCTGAAAAAATTTCTATTGCAGTCATTAACCCCATTCAAGTCTTTATTAAAGTTTGCAAACCTTTGGCTTGGATCATTAACTCTTTAGCTAACCTACTGTTTCGTTTGTTCAAAGTGAATACAATACGTGACGACAATATCACCTTTGACGATATTTCTGCGGTCATGGATGCTGGTGCTCAAGCTGGCGTATTATTAAAGCAAGAACATCACTTTATTGAGAATGTACTTGAACTTGAAGAACGTAATGTTCCCTCAAGTATGACCACACGTGAAAATGTCATTTACTTTACTTTAAATGAGGCAGAGGACAGCATACGTCAAAAACTGGCTGAATATCCCTATTCAAAGTTCGTTGTCTGTAGTGAAAATATTGATGATGTGATTGGCTATGTCGATGCTAAAGACATTCTGGTTCGTATTCTGAATAATCAATCTTTACTGCAACTCAATGAAAGTACCATTCGTAATGTCTTAACTATTCCAGACACGCTGACCTTATCTGAGGTTCTAGATCGTTTCCGCTCAACCAAAGAAAAATTTGCAGTGGTGATCAACGAATATGCCCTAGTGGTAGGTGTCATCACGCTGTCAGATATTATGATTACGGTCATGGGTGATTGGGTTACCCCTATTGAAGCAGAGCAACAAATTATCAAACGCGACGATAATTCATGGCTGATCGATGGCAGCACCCCAATTGAGGATATGAAGCACGCTCTCGAAATTGATGAAATGCCTGATGAAAAAAATTATGAGACGCTGGCTGGCTTTATGATGTACCGCTTACGTAAAATTCCACGCCCTGCAGATGTGGTACTTTTTGGTGGTTATAAATTTGAAGTAGTGGATGTTGATCATTTTAAGATTGACCAACTGCTAGTGACTCGCCTACTTCCAGAGCCAAAAGACTCAAATGACACGGAACCGCAAGAATAAAGGTTAGCTAGGTCTTACTTTCTAAGCCTTGCACATCATGCAAGGCTTTTTTTGCACCCAATCCATACCAATTTTGTACTCTGACATACTTTATCGATATATATTATTTATTAGAAAAATAGAATAAAAAATACCATTTGTTAAATAATCTTTAAAAATCACCATTACTTGAATACTATCAATTTCACTCAAATATTAAATAAAACTATCACACTCAAAGGACTGATCCATGCTGACTATCTTAGGCTTGGGCATGATTATTTGCTTTATGTATTTAATCATGTCCAAGCGTTTGAGCGCTCTTGTCGCTTTAACTTTAATTCCAATTCTTTTTGCATTAATTACGTATGCTTTAAGCTTCTTTGTTGACAGTCTAGCAGGATTTAATATTTCAGAATTAGGCAACATGATGATGGAGGGGATTAAGAAACTTGCCCCGACGGGTGTCATGCTGTTATTCGCTATTCTTTATTTTGCCATCATGATTGATACAGGCTTGTTTGATCCATCTGTGAAATGGATTTTAAAACAAGTCAAAGGCGACCCTCTGAAAGTAACTTTAGGGACAATCACATTAACCTTGATTGTGTCATTAGATGGTGATGGTTCAACGACTTATATGATCTGTGTTGCTGCGATGCTACCACTGTATAAACGTATTGGCATGAGCCCTTTGATTATGGCGTGCTTAATGATGCTTGCCAGCGGCATCATGAATTTAACTCCATGGGGTGGACCAACGGCGCGTGCTGCAACTGCACTACACGTAGACCCGAATGATGTATTCGTACCCATGCTATTTCCAATGTTTGTCGCAATTATCTGGTTATACTTCTTAGGTTTTATGTATGGTCGCATGGAACGTAAACGTATTGGGATCGTCGAATTAGATATTAGTCATGGAGATAGCATTCAAATCTCTCAAGTCCCTGAAGCAAACCGTCATCATCTGCGTGTATTTAATGCGGTGTTAACTCTGGGACTCATGTTTGCCTTAATCATGGGTATTTTACCTGCACCAATTTTGTTTATGGTCGCATTGTGTATTGCGCTGATTGTGAATTATCCAGATTTAGATATGCAAAAGCGTTTAGTTGGCAATCACTCTGCAAGTGCATTGGCGGTGGTCGGTATTATTTTTGCCGCAGGTATATTTACAGGTATTCTTTCAGGCACTGGCATGGTCGATGCTATGTCCAAACAATTGGTAGCAATTATTCCTCCAAGCATGGGACCTTATCTAGCACCCATCACTGCTGTGATTAGTATGCCGCTCACCTTCTTTATGTCAAATGATGCCTTCTATTTTGGTGTACTACCCGTATTGTCCGAAGCCGCTGGGCATTATGGCATTAGCCCTGCAGAAATGGCTCGCGCTGCAATTGTTGGACAACCTGTACATCTATTATCCCCTTTGGTTCCATCGACTTATTTATTGTGCGGACTTGCAGGAATCAATTTTGGCGAACACCAAGAGTTCACAATTAAGTGGGCTGTTATTACTTGCTTAGTTATGTTGGTCACTGCTGTAATTTTTGGAATCTTTCCACTTTATTCAACACTTGGATAAAAACTGCTAATAAAAAAGAGCATCTCATGGTGCTCTTTTTTATTTTCATTGCGCATTAAAAGATTAATACTTTTCTAATAAAGCCTCTAAAACAGCTTGATAGTGAATCAAAATGTCATCTTCTAGAATTTTGTAGGCATTGTCGAACTGCACCATTGGCCAACCCTGTTTCCAGAATGGGAAAATATTATGCAAATCTTCTGTCACCATCGCTTCTTCACGGGTAATTGCTTGTGCAATTTGCGCCAGAACTTGTGCTGTTTCAGCACCATCAATGGCTAAATAATCAATCCCTTGCGCTTTTAAAATACGAATACGGTCTTTTTTATAACGAATTTTTTTTGCTTGAGTTGAGTTCAAATGTAACGCCAATGTTACCGCTTCAACAAATTTCTCTTCAAAAGATTGATGTAATGCTACTAAAGCCTGTTTATGTGCTTCCTGACGTCCAGCCTTGCCTCCATCACGAATGATTTGATTGGCTTCAACATTGAGCTTATCGTTTTTCATAGATTTTAAGATGTCTAAAATTTCGATATCACTTAATTGCTCAGGAGATTGTTCAGTCATGCACTGCTCATTTACATTAAAAGGAATCTACTATTCTCTCATATTTCCAACATAAAGAGCAGTCTTTACTTCATGCGTAGGTATGAACATGAAGAGAAGCTTCAATATATGCGTATTACAGAATATTCAAGCTTACTTCATGATCAATAACTCAATAGGTTAAATCACTTCAACCACAATTTTACCAATATGCTCACCTGTATCCATAGCACGATGTGCATCTTGAATTTGGTCAAATTTAAAAGTTTTATAGATCATTGGAATGCATTGACCTTGCTCTAACAACGGCCAAACATGCTCTTGCAAACCTTGGCGAATTTCTGCTTTTTCGGCCGTATTACGCGCACGCATGGTCGAGCCTGTAATCGTCAAACGCTTCATCATAATTTGACCGAGCTTAACCTCTTTGGCTTTTGCCCCTCCCAGAAACGCAATGTAGACCAAACGACCATCTTTACGTAATAAGTTCAGGTTTTGTTCTAGATACGGTGCACCCACAATATCTAAAATAACATCAACCCCAGCTTGTGCTGTTTTTTCCAGAATATAACTTTCGAAATTTTGCGTTTTATAATTAATTGCATCCGTTAAGTGAGCAATGGCGTGAACTTTTTCATCTGAGCCAACCGTTGCAAAGGTTTTAAGCCCCAGTGCATTACACAGCATTAATGCTGTGGTACCAATACCACTTGTGCCACCATGAATCAGCACCGTTTCTCCTGCTTTGGCTTTCCCCATTTGAAATACATTGGCCCATACCGTAAAAAATGTTTCTGGAATTGCCGCAGCCTGCACATAGCTTAAGCCTGTTGGAATGTTTAAAGTTTGGCTTTCAGGGATAACACAATATTCGGCATAACCACCACCATTGGTTAAACCACACACCTGATCACCGACTTTAAACTTCTGCACTGCGGAACCGACTGCAACGACTTCACCTGCAACTTCCAAACCCGGTACAGGAGTCACACCTTTTGGCATCGGATATAAACCTTGACGCTGTAAAATATCTGGACGATTTAATCCAAAAGCATGTACCTGAACCAAAACTTCGTCGGCTTTAGGTTCTGGCACATCAGTTTGCTCAATGGCTAATTTTTCTGGTCCACCTACTTCGGTAATCACTACCTGATGCATCATTGGATTTGTCATGACTTTTCCTTATATTGCTTTATATTCTCACGCTGTATTTGACCACAAACATTTAAATGAATGAAGTAAAACGTCCTCATCAATTCGCTTAATGTCGTTGACTCTAGCCATAAAAAAAGCCCCTTTTCAGGAGCTTTTTTTAAAATATTTATCTTTTCGGTAACGGAATATATTGTGAATCCGAATTTTGAACTTTACGTTCGCCAACCACTACATCCAAACTTAATGGTTTACCCCCACGTTCGACTTGAATTTTGATGGTACTGTTCGGTGCCTGTAGTGCCACATAATTAATCAAATGCGATGCCGAGGTAATTTTTTCCTCATTCACTTGAGTAATTTTATCGCCTTTTAATAGTCCTGCTTGAGCTGCTGGCCCATTTTTCAGCACGTCTGCAACAACCACACCCGCTTGTTTCGGTTCAATAATATTTTCTTGCTGTACAGGCATTAAACTAATACCCAACCAACCACGAACCACACGACCATCTTTCAAAATTGAATTAAGCACTTGCTGACAGATTTTTGCAGGAATCGCAAAACCTATCCCCAGTGAGCCACCTGATTGTGAGAAAATAGCAGTATTGACCCCAATTAAATTGCCTGCCACATCAATCAAGGCTCCCCCTGAGTTACCAGGATTAATCGCTGCATCTGTTTGAATAAAGTCTTCATAAGTATTAATGCCTAAATCTGAACGCCCTGTCGCAGAGATAATCCCTTGCGTTACAGTTTGACCGACACCAAATGGATTACCAATCGCTAGGACCACATCCCCCACTTCATTGCCACTCAGCTTAAAGGGTAATACTGGCAATTTATCTAACTCAATTTTAATCACAGCTAAATCAGTATCAGGATCTGTACCAATAATTTTTGCTGCAGCACGTCGACCATCTTGTAGTGCAACAATAATTTGATCAGCCTGAGAAACCACATGATTATTCGTCAAAATATAACCATCTGGGTGAACAATCACCCCAGAACCCAGACTATTTTCATTTTGTTCAGGATTTAATTGCTCTGGAATTTGGTTACCAAAAAACTCTCTAAATGCTGGATCATTCATGAGGGGGTGATCAAGTTGTTTGACTTTCTGTGTGGTAAAAATATTGACCACCGCTGGTGCAGCAACTTTTACCGCAGCACGATAAGATACGACCCCACCCGTTCTAGAAGTATCGATCAGTGGTTCAACTTTTTCAGCAGGCATTTTTACGCCATCGGGAGCAACAGGCGCTTTTGGTTTTTGGTTTTGTTGCCATGCAATAAAACCGATAATGACAATAATGAGTAACACCCAAGGTAACCATGTAAAGGTCCGGCGCACGTTTCTATCCTCTTAAAATGTTTTAATTTATTAATAACGAAGAATTTATATTTATTGTAAAGGCAAATACAGTTCGATACACAAAATTCATGCAAGAGTTTTGTGATGCTTTAGTTACAATTGAAACTATGTTTTGATGATATTAATTCGTAACTTAAGAGATTTTTATGGCGACCCTGCAAGAAATTTTACACTGGTGTAATGACACGTTAAAAACTCAAGAGTTTAAAGACTATGCGCCCAATGGTTTACAAATTGAAGGACGCTCTGAAGTTAAAAAAATTCTCTGTGCCGTCACGGCATCTCAAGAGGCAATTGATGCTGCGATTGCACAGCAAGCTGATCTACTTTTAGTGCATCATGGTTATTTTTGGAAAGGTGAACCCTACCCCATTACGGGTATGCGCGGTAAACGCATTAAATCATTGATCAAAAATGATATTTCATTGGTGGCTTATCACCTACCTTTAGATTCACACCCAATACTCGGCAATAATGCTGCAATTGCTGAAATTTTAGAACTGGAACATATTGAGGCTTTAGATGCTTCAGAACGCCATCCTATCGGCAATATTGGTTATTTAAAGCAAGCGCTTTCTCCTGAAGTGTTTAAGCAGCTACTTACAGAACGCTTAGGCTTTCAAACCATTCATTTAAATGCTGATAAAAAATCCATTCAAAAAGTGGGCTTCTGTACAGGTGCAGCGCAAGACTTTATTGGCAAAGCTGCTGAACAACTTTGTGATGCCTACATATCTGGAGAAGTCAGCGAACGAACGTATTATGAAGCCAAAGAATTGGATGTACATTACTACGCTTGTGGACATCATGCGACCGAACGCTATGGTGTACAACGCTTAGGTCAAGCTATTTCAGAACAGTTTAATCTTGAGTATAGTTATTTCGAATTAAACAATCCGATTTAATTTTGGTTTGGTAAATTTTCCTTACTTAAAATATGGATTTAAAGTATTTTTTATATACGTATAAATTCGAGCTTTATTCTGTATTGTTATTTAAAAGTATTGCGCAAATTTAGCCTAGAATCCATTACAATAGTGCCACTTAAATGTCAAAACCCAGCAAAATGCAAGGAATTGAAATCATGACAACGATCACTTTACCAGCACTTCCATATGGCTATGAAGATCTTGCTCCTCATATCAGCAAAGAAACTTTAGAATACCATCACGACAAACACCACAATACTTATGTTGTTAACTTAAACAACTTAATCAAAGGCACTGACCTTGAAGGTAAAACTTTAGAAGAAATCATCCAAGCTTCTGCTGGTGATGCAGCTAAAGTAGGTGTTTTCAACAATGCAGCTCAAGTTTGGAACCACACGTTCTACTGGAACTGTATGGCTAAAAACGGTGGCGGTAAAGCAACTGGCGCATTAGCAGCAAAAATTGATGAAACTTTTGGTTCATACGAAAAATTTGCTGAAGAATTTGCTGCTGCAGCAACAACTCAGTTCGGTTCAGGCTGGGCTTGGTTAGTGGCTGACGAAGTAAATGGCGCACTTTCTATTATGAAAACTGCAAATGCAGATACTCCACTTGCTCACGGTAAAGTTGCAGTATTAACCATTGACGTTTGGGAACATGCTTACTACATCGATTTCCGCAATGCTCGTCCTAAATACATCACAACTTTCCTAGAAAGCTTAGTGAACTGGGACTATGCAAATGCTAAATATGCAGGTCAAGCTGCTGGTGTTGAAAAATAATTTTTATTTTTCTGCATAAAAAATCACCCTTTACGGGTGATTTTTTCATTTTTAGGCTTTAACTGAATAATTATAAATCAAATAAAACAATTATCTTCAGGAACGGGTTGACGACTCCCACTTTCATCCCTAAAATGCGCATCAGATTCTCCAATAGCTCAGTCGGTAGAGCGACGGACTGTTAATCCGCAGGTCCCTGGTTCGAGCCCAGGTTGGAGAGCCACTATTCTTCCATAGCTCAGTCGGTAGAGCGACGGACTGTTAATCCGCAGGTCCCTGGTTCGAGCCCAGGTGGAAGAGCCAAGATTCTAAAAAACCCACACATTATGTTGTGGGTTTTTTATTGCCTATATTTTAAAATCAATCTAATTCCAAATTGTAATTCCGTTGCATTTTGAATATCTTCACTACATAACAACAGCACAGAGAATAAGAATGAATCTACCTTGGCTAAAATCCCTAATTTTTTGGATTATTATGATTGTGGTTATTTTTGCTGCCTTTCAATGCACACAAAAGTCTGAAAATAATAAGTCTGCTTCTGCCCTGATGTACGAACGCTTATATCAATGTAGTCGTGACTTAGCTGGGAAAAATCCAACCGTATTAACAGCTATCCAAAAGCAAATTCGTACCGATATGACTCAACAAGAACTCATGCAGTTGATCAATTCATGTCGCCAGGCCAATCCCCTCAAGACACAAAGCACTTATATTGACGCAATACAGCGTATTAAATAATCTATTTGTCTATTTTTAATTCATTTAACTGAAAATATTGGAATTTTTTAACTTTTTGCTTGACCACTTGCACTTAGCCCCCTAAAATGCGTTCCAGATTCTCCAATAGCTCAGTCGGTAGAGCGACGGACTGTTAATCCGCAGGTCCCTGGTTCGAGCCCAGGTTGGAGAGCCAAGATTCTAAAAGCCCACTCACTTTGTAGTGGGTTTTTTATTGAGTTCAATTTGTGTTTACATCAATTCAAGCGCTATTTTTTATTATTGGCTGTCTGGCAAGTTTTTTTTTGCTTCTGATGCTATTGCAACATTTATTTTTGAATCGGCAGCAATTTTATCAAAAACCTCTCATTACAGCCTTTGAACAAAAAATGTTTGTTCGACTGAATGAAGCACTGCCTGAACATCATATTTTGGCACAAGTCGCATTTAGTGCCCTGATTACCAGCAACAATTTCAAAATACGTCAACAATTCAATCGAAAAGTCACAGATTTTGTGGTGTTAAATCGCGATATGAAAGTTATTGCAATTGTTGAATTAGATGACCCTAGCCATATTGGTAAAGAAGATGAAGACCGTCAACGTGATTTAATGCTGACAGAAGCAGGTTATACAGTATTTCGTTATACCTCTATACCAAGTGCACGCGAACTACGCAAAGATTTACTTTAATTTTAGTTAAACAGCAATATTCATGAATATTTATTCTAATAAAAAAAATAATCTAAACAAATTACCTAAAATTTACAACAAAATTAAAACCATTTTCAATTAATATTTATTCAACAAATACTTACACTAGCAGCAGAGACAGAAAATCCCAATTTACAGGTATAGAACATTTTCAGTATTTGGAACACAGTCAAAAGATAATTGGATGCTCAAGTTTAGGACAAAAAAATAGTGAATGAGCTTTTACTCCCAGCACCCGTATTAATTCTCTCGGAAGAAATGAATTTAGACCTTCGCCTTAGAATATTATTGATGGAGTTAGGCTACCCTGCGCCGTTAATTCACTCTACGCCTTATTTAGATGATGCACTTGAAATCTATCGTTTACATTTACCCAATATTGTCCTAATCGATCTCAATTTTACGCAAGTGCCTTTACACGATCTAATACGCTCATTAAAAACTTATCATCCGTATGTGGTCATTATTTTGCTGGCGCCCAAAGGGCACACAGAGCAAATCTTCCGTGGAATTCAATCTGGCGCATATGGCTACTTTTTTATTGAGCAGACTGACCGTGAGATTTTGCAACAGATTAGAACCATTTTAAGGGGGGGTGCAACCTTACATGGCGAATTGGCACAATATATTCTCAATGCCCAGACTCAAAGCCAAACTCAACAATTCATCAACCCTTTTAAAGAAAGTCCAAACCAATTGTTCTCTAATGTCGAATTAGAAATTTTATCTTTGCTCGCAAATCAGTTAAATACTCGTGAAATTGCCCATAAATTAGGGATTCCTCTTTACAGCGTAGAAGGGCGTATCAAATCGATTTACCGGCATTTAAGTCATAAATAAAAAAGAGCCTACTTGAGGCTCTTTCTTTTGACTGTTATTTAATGATTTCTAACAAGGTACGTTGGGCATTATGCGGCACTTCCCCTTCTGCCACTTGAGCACGTACCCATGAACCATCACCTTGTAATAGCCATGCTTGTTGATTGTCTTTTAGATAAGTGAGTAAGCCCTGTAGATAAATCCGTTTTTTTAATGCAGGATCTTCAATTGGGAAACAAGCCTCCACACGATTAAATAAATTACGATCCATCCAGTCCGCACTTGAGCAGTAGATATGCGGATTACCATTATTACTAAAATAGTAAACCCGTGTATGTTCCAAGAAACGCCCAACGATAGAACGTACACGAATATTTTCTGACAAACCCGGTAGCCCAGGACGCAAACAACAAATAGAACGAATAATGAGGTCGATCTGCACACCCGCCTGCGAAGCTTCATACAGTTTATTAATCAACTGCAATTCAGTCAGGGCATTAACCTTCACAATAATCTGTGCTGGTTTTCCTGCTTTGGCATTGGCAATTTCCTCATCAATAAAATTGACCAACTGGGCATGTAAGGTAAATGGCGCATGCAAAAGCTTTTTCAGCTTTGCCATTTTGCCCATACCTGTTAACTCTTGGAAAATGCGATGTACATCTTCACACAGTTCTTTGTCAGTTGTGAGCAAACCGTAGTCGGTATAAATACGGGCATTGCCTGCATGGTAGTTTCCGGTGCCTAAATGAACATAACGTACCAATTTATTATTTTCACGGCGGACAACCAAAATCATTTTGGCATGCGTTTTATAGCCGACAATACCATACACCACCACAGCACCTGCTTCTTGCAAAACATTCGCCACTGCAATATTCGACTCTTCATCAAAACGAGCACGCAACTCAATCACCGCGGTGACTTCTTTGCCATTACGCGCTGCTTCTGCAAGTACTTGCACAATCTCAGAATCTGCTCCACTACGATACAACGTTTGCTTAATCGCAAGGACTTGTGGATCTCGTGCAGCCTCTCGTAACAAATTAATGACTGGCGCAAACGACTCAAAGGGATGGTGTAGTAAAATATCTTGCTTTTGCATCGCTGAAAAAATGTTTTCAGATTTTTTCAATACTTTAGGAATTACTGGGGTATGTGAATCATAGCGCAAATGCGGACGCTTAAAATTTGACAATAATCGTGCCAAATTTACTGGACCATCCACCTTATATAACTGCTCTTCTTCTAAGTCGAATTCATTAAGCAAGTAATCATAAATATGTTTAGGACAGTTTTCAGTGACCTCTAAACGTACTGCACGACCAAAACGACGCGAGTTTAACTCACCTTTTAACGCTTTCGCTAAGTCTTCTACATCTTCATTTAAAGCTAAGTCTGCATTCCGCGTTACTCGGAACTGATAGCAACCCGTTGCGGTCATTCCTGGGAATAGGTCGGAAACATGCTCATGAATAATGGCAGATAACATGACATGGTGTTCTTTGCCGCCCGTCAATTCATCGGGTAAACGTACAACTCGTGGCAATGAACGTGGTGCGGGTACAACAGCCAAATCAATTTGACGACCAAAGGCATCTTTACCTTCCAAAGTCACAATGAAGTTTAAGCTCTTATTGACCAAACGCGGGAATGGGTGTGCTGGGTCTAAACTAATCGGCGTTAATACTGGGGCAACCTGTTCTTGAAAATACTTTTTCACCCAAGAAGATTGAGCTGGGGTTAGCTCGCCACGACGCAAGAAACAAATGTCTTCTTCGCGCAGTTTCGCTAAAATTTCTTCATTTAAAATACGGTATTGACGTTCAATTGCAGCATGTGTCGTTTGCGAAATTTGCTCCAAAACCTGTTTTGGGGTTAGACCATCGGGGGTATGACTTTCATTGCCCAAATCCAACTGTTCCAACATGCCCGCAACACGAATTTCAAAGAACTCATCTAAATTTCTTGAAAAAATCAGCAAGAAATTCATGCGTTCTAGCAATGGATGCAACGGATCGACAGCTTGCTCAAGAACACGTAAATGGAAATCTAAAATAGAAAGTTCACGATTAATAAATCGATCATTATAAGTATATTCAACTGGCTCTAATGGAGTCTGTGCCGCCGTATTCATAATCAACCCATGATTTTAAGACGTTATCTGTATAGTCATAAGTATGCTTCAATTTTGTGACATTTTCATAAAAAAGCCCAAAATAATTTGGGCTTATGGTGCTTTATGCTTATCGCTGAATTAGGCCATATTAAGGTATTTGGCTATAACGCATATATTTACGAATCATTTTTTTACGAATTTGGACTTTTCGATCATTCTGATGATCTTGATAGTATTTCGGATTGGGTAAAATTGCAGCTAAAAATGCCGCTTGATCACGGGTTAAACTTCGCGCACTTTTACCAAAATAATGCTGTGTTGCAGCTTCAACCCCGTAAATATTTTCCCCGAACTCAACCGAGTTTAAATACACTTCCAGAATACGCTGTTTCGACCACATACGCTCCATCATCCAAGTAGCGACAGCCTCTTGACCTTTACGAATAAAAGAACGCTTATTGTATAAAAATAAATTTTTCGCCAATTGTTGAGAAATGGTCGAACCACCTGCAACCACTTTGCCTTTGTCTTGGTTACGTTCCAAAGCAAATTGCATACCTTCCCAATCAAATCCATGGTGATGCATGAATTTTCCATCTTCAGATGTGACCACAGCCCGTTTTACATAATCGCTGATTTCATCATAATCGCGCCATTTGTGCTGAATTGGTTTTGATGGTTCAGACCAGTAATCTAGACGCATGAACATCGTGGTTTCGACTGGATGTGTACGCCACCACACTAAACTACTAAAAATCCATAGCTGTACAAGTAGAATCAAACTGACAATGACTAACAAAGTTCGAACAAAAAAAGCTTTCATGTCAGTAAGTTGCTCCAAATATTTTCATTCTTTCGTGCTAAGCTTGATCAAAATATAGATTCAAAGTCAAACAATAGCATGTCTCATTCAACACCACCTTGGGTTCCAAGCAAACTGAATATGCAGGATTGGTGGCTCACAACCCTTTTGATTGCCATCAATGTCGGGTTATTTCTCTGGCAAATTTTCTCTGGAGTCAATGTCAGTGATCCAAGCCTAGCAGATGCCATACGCTGGGGAGCTGATTATGCACCTTTAACCTTTTTAGAGGAACCCATCCGTCTGTTCAGCAGCATGTTTTTTCATTTTGGTTTGATCCATTTAATGTTAAACATGTGGGCATTGTATATTTTTGGTAGTGTGGCTGAGCAACTCTTTGGTCGGTTCTATTATTTCATGCTCTATGTTGCCGCAGGATTAATGGGCAGTCTTTTTAGTGGTTATTTGGCAATACACGATACGATAAGTATGCTAAATCAGCAGGCGATTAATCCCGCGTTATTTCCACATGTGAGTGCTGGTGCCTCTGGTGCCGTGATGGGCTTAGGCGGTGCTTTAACCTTACTTTCTCTCTTTCCTGTTCTTGCACAACAACGCTTTATTCTAGATAAAAAAACCTTAATTATGGTCATGGGCATTAACTTGGTGATTGGACTCACGATCTCTGGAATTAATAATGCTGCGCATGTTGGCGGAATGCTCATAGGCGCAGTCCTTGCAGGTATTTGGTACCTATGCCAGAAGTGGCAAAAACCCGCCCTAAGCTTGATTTTGGGTACAACTGTAGCAGTCGCGAGCTGCTGGTTTCTATATCAGTATTGCCTGCAACAAGTTCAACTGATTCAACCGATTTGGGCTGAATTATTACAGGCCATGCGTCAACGCTACCATTTTTAAAGACAGAGAGATGAATCTTAAGATTGATTCATCTCTCTTAAACTTTGTAAAGGCGGTATATCACAGAGATAACTCAAACGATAACGCCCAATCAGTGCGCACAATAACATCATGCTCACGGGTAAAATCAACCAAATCTCCCAATGGGCTTGAATGCTTAGGTTCATTCGATAACTGGCAATTGCACTGATCAATTCGGCAAAGAAACAAGCCACAATACCCGCAAGTAACCCCATAAAGCCAATTTCCAGTGTCAGCATATTTTTGAGCATACGTTTGGAACTACCAAATGAACGAAGTAAAGCCACTTCCCTTTTTCGCTCATCCATCAATAAATTAAGACAGGCAATTAAGACCAAAATGCCTGCAAGGCTGACCAGTGCAGCCAGAATGGTGACGACTTGTATCAATACATTCATCAAGCGCTTAATTTCATCCAGTATTAAACCCACATCAATAAAGACCGTGTTACTAAATTGCTGAATCAATTGAATCATTTTTGGCTTGTCTTGCTCTGGGACATAAAAACTCCCCAAATAACTGCCTGCATTTTCATCCAACGTCTGCGGTGAAAAAATAAAGAAAAAGTTTGGGCTAAAACTTTCCCATTCAACTTCTCTTAAATTGACTACTTTGGCGTGTAGTATGCCTTCAGGCAAACTAAAGCTTAACCGATCACCCACCTGTATACCCAACTCTGCCGCGGTTTTCGCCTCGACAGAAACTTCTCCGACATGGGTAAATTTTGCTTGCCCTTGCACAATCTTATTGTCTGTTGGCAAGCTGCTACTTTGCGTCAGGTTTAACTCACGGCGTAATGAATTGTTCTGCTTGACCAATTGTTCTGAAAAAGGTTGTTCATTTTTTGCGACTAATCGACCGCGAATATTGGGATATAAAGGCGTGCTATTCCAGCCATGTGCCTGTAATTGCTGTTTAAACTGGGGGACATCAAATGGCGGCAAACCATACACAAATTGATTTGGTGTACCTTGTGGTAACTGTTGTTGCCAACGTTCTAACAAGTCTGTACGCAGGACTGCCAAGACTGTAATCAAGCTTAGTCCTAGTGCCAAAGCCGTAATCTGAAATGCAGTCTGATAAGGTACTTTAACATAAGCCGAAACCGCCATTTTTAAGCGTTTTAAAGCTTTTAAAACCAGCCAGACCAAAACATACAAAAGCGCACTTAGGGCAATAATGCCACCAATCACCAAGCTGGTTAATAGTAAATTCTCGGTCAGTATGAGACTAAAAATAAATAAACTCAGTGTACCCGACAGTAAGGTCCATAATAACACTTGCATAGACTGCGTTTGCTGACGAATCACTCGGATTGGCGGGGTGTACATCAATTGCCATAAATTAGGCAAAATAAAACCAGTTAACACCACTGCACTGGTCAATATGGCAATCGGCAATGGTCCTTTCAACATTGCCCATGCAGAAAATTGGAGCTGCAAATTCGGAATCAGTTGTAGCATAAGCTGTAACAACCCATACCCCAAAGCTATTCCGAGCAACACCCCAATCAAAATAGCAATACTTAATATAAGCAACAAAAGAGACGCGTAGACTTTTAAAATTTGGGCTTTGGAAGCCCCCATACAACGTAATAAAGCAATATAGTCTTGGTTTTGCTGTACATAACATTGACTGGTCAATGCAATAGCGATACCACACAGCAAAATGGTCAAGATATTTGCCAACTGTAAAAAGGTATCTAAGTTCTCAATCGGGCGCATCAAGCGCGTATTGCCTTCAGTGGCATTACGCAGTTTCAACCCATTGGCATCTTCAGCATTGACAGCGGTGGATGGTTGTTTTACTTGTAGCTGCTTAAATTGCGTTTGAAACTGTTGAATATTATTCGTATCACCCGCCATCAATAGACGGTAATCAATTCGGCTCCCGACTTGAATGGCATTGGTTCGTGCAATATCTTGTTGTGCAATCATCACTGTCGGTGAAAAACCCGAAAAACCAAGTTCCTGGTTGGAGTCATGTTGAATCTTTGCCGTAACTTTAAACGTACCATCTGCAATTTGAATTTGGTCTCCCAACTTTACCCGTAATAAGTCCATCACCCGTGGACTTAACCAAACTTCACCACTTTGAATCGCCTGCTGTTGAGGCTGAAGCTGTAACTGCCCTCGTAATGGAAAATGCGCATCAACAGCTTTCACATTCACCATGACAAATTGTGACTCAGTATGCGCCATAGAGTTAAACACAGTGACTTGCGACTGTTTTAAATGCAATGCAGTCGCCTGATCTTTCCAACGTTGTTCAATTTCTGACTGATCCGACAACACCAAATCTGCTGCCATCAGCTCTGCGGCTTGTAAAGTCACTGCATTCTGGATTTGCTCATTACTAAATTTCAGTGCAGTCGTCACACTAATCGCCAGTACCAAAGCAATAATCAGTAAATACATCCCACTACTTTTCAGACTTTGCTGCAATAAAGGTCGAAATAGAGCACTCATACCTGATCACCACCCTGCACGTGTTCATGCAACTGACCTTCAAATAAATGGAGATGGCGCTGACATTGTCTGGCCAATTTCAAATCATGAGTAACTAGCACCAAGGTGGTGCCCAGTTCCTGATTTAAAGCAAAGAGTAACTGCTCAATCTCTTTGGCTGTTTGGCTATCTAAATTACCTGTAGGTTCATCTGCAAAAATAATTTTAGGCTGGCTAATTAAAGCACGCGCAATCGCGACACGCTGTTGTTCTCCACCAGAAAGCACTTTTGGCGTTTGCTCTGCTTGTCGCTCTAACCCGACCTTTTTCAGCAATGTTAAAGCTTGTTGTTCTGCCTCCGCATATTGAAAATTAGCGTGCAAACGCAAAGGCAACATAACATTTTCTAATGCGGTCAAATGTGGTAAAAGCTGAAAAGATTGAAAAACAAAACCAATATATTTCAAACGGACAAGCGCTCGCTGTTCTTCATTAAGCGCAGAAATATTTTCTCCACAAACTGTTAATTCACCACCACTGGCTTGATCTAAAGTGGCCAAAATCCCCAATAAAGTCGACTTACCAGAACCCGAACGCCCTGTAATGGCAATTTGTTCACCTTCCATAATGTCGAGATTTAAATTTTCAAAAATTGAGAGACTTTTATCGGCAAGTTGTATTTTTTGTGTCAAATTCTGGGCAGAAATTACGGCTTGTGGCATGATAAATCTCTCTTCTATTGTGCTCAGGTTTTCGTCAGTTACTATGCGTCAATATCGTTTCAAAGTATTCGTTTATTCTTGGGTAATGGGGCTAATGCTCTGCCTAAGTCCAGTGATGGCTTCAGCTAAAACTATTCTGATTCTCGGTGATAGTATTAGCGCAGGTTATGGTTTACAGCCACAGCAAGGATGGGTCACACTGTTACAAAAACGATTAGACCAACAGTATCCGAAACAGCATCAAGTGGTCAATGCAAGTGTGAGTGGTGAAACCACCAGTGGTGCTTTAGCACGTTTACCCAAATTACTTGCAACTTATAAGCCAAATATTGTGGTCATCGAACTGGGAGGAAATGATGGTTTACGTGGTCAACCACCACAAATGATTCAGCAAAATCTAGTACGTTTAGTTGAACAAAGCCAGAAGGCAAAAGCCAAAGTCGTTCTGTTTGGAATGAAAATTCCGCCGAATTATGGCACCGCCTATAGCAAGGCTTTTCAACAAAACTACACGGTTGTCAGTCAACGCTATCAAGTGAAATTACTGCCCTTCTTTTTAGAAGGCATCGCAGGTCATAAAAATTTAATGCAAAATGATTTAATTCATCCGAATGCACAAGCACAAGTAAAATTATTAAATCTCGCTTATCCATACATTAAAGGCGCTTTATAAAGCGCCTTTAATCACATCCATATTTTATAGATCAGATGTCTTAGAAATCAAAAAAAATCACTTCGCCAGTTTCTAGCGAATATTCGGCACCCACAACAATCATCTTGCCTTTCGCAATTAATTGTTCCAATACAGCCGAACCATGACGTAATTGATTAACAGAAGCAAACACATTTGAACGAACAGCATGGTTTGAAAGTTTTTTCAAATCGTTTTTCAATTCAGTTTGCATCAAAGTTTCGACAGAAGGACGCACACGGTTCACAATCGACATTAAATTATTTGATGGTGGACAGTCTGGGTTCATTAAAGTGTCAATGGTCGCTTGAATGGCGCCACAATGGCTATGGCCAAGAACAACAACCACTGCGCAGTCATAACGTTCAGCAGCAAATTCCACACTACCCACTTGCGAAGGAGCAACCACGTTACCCGCGACACGAATGACAAATAAATCACCTAAGCCTTGGTCAAAAACCATCTCGGCAGGAACTCGCGAGTCAGAACAGCCCAGTACAATTGCAAATGGATTCTGATCTTCCGACATTTCAGCACGTTCTTGGTGTGTCAATTGTTTAGGGAGGGTTGTTTCCCCAGAAACAAAACGTTGGTTTCCTTTTTTAAGACGGTCTAATGCTTCTTGAGCCGTTAGCATTCTTTTTTCCACCATGATTTGAAGTTTCAATATTCTAATACCAGCAAAAATGAATGTCACTTGCAAAAAAGAATACAGCTAGGCATTTTTAGATTGGCAGAAAAGTTCAAATGCTTTTTGTTGTTAGCTTGAAGTAAATCACATTATCTTATTTTTATATCAATCATTTCAATAAACTTGTTCGTGACATTCTAGTGATTGTATTTACAATAGATCAACATAAAGCACACGATTATTCTTTATAGCAATTCCAGCATTTTTACAGTTTCAAAAATAGATTTCATCCAGCAGAATTTTAGTAACAAGGATTTAAGTCAATGACACAAAGCAGTCAATATTTTTCTCATTTTGTTACTGCAATGGGCATCCTGCTTACAATGTCATTGCTCAATATTGCTTCTGCCAAACCTCTACAGCTTTCTTCTGAGCAAATTGCGCTACAAAATTATTTACAACAAGAACGTGAAGATTGCGGATTAAAAACCAAAACGCTCAAAGTAGGGGATATTTTTTGGAGCTATAACGAAGGAGGATCGAGCCAAAAACCTACTGTTTTACTGATCCATGGGATTGGAGGAAATCGCGACAATTGGAATCGTGTTGCTTCTTATCTCACCCCAAACTACCATGTGATTGTGCCTGACTTACCCATTTATGGCGACACCAAAGTTCCTTCAAATTTTGATATTGCTGTTCCCAATGTCACCTCCAGCCTTAGACAATTTGCCGAAGCGATTGATATTGAAAATAAATTGAACATAGCAGGTCACTCTTTAGGGGGTTCAATTGCTACCCTGTATGCTGCGCAATATCCTTTTGATACACAAAGCTTATTTCTATTAAATAGTGCCGGCATCTATAAAAAAGCCAACACGCCTTACACAAAAGACCCGCATTTTTTAAAGCATATTATTGTGTCAAAACCTGGTGATTATGACGAAGTTCGCCATGAAATTATGCAAAATCCACCAAAACTTTCACCCGAACTCAAACATGCTAAAGAGCAATTACTGATTGCACAAGCAGGCAAAAATAATTTAGTTATTGAGCAAATTTCGACCTTAAACCGAATCTATACCCCTGAAACCTTTGCCCGAATTACCCGCAACGTAGAAGCACCAACTTTAATTTTGTGGGGCAAACAAGATAAAATCTTTAATGTTGAAGTTGCAGATGAATTAAAATCTCTGTTGAAACGTGCCGAAGCACCTGTCATCCTGAACAATGTGGGTCATATGCCTTTGTTGGAAGCAGATAAACAAGTTGCGAATTATTACCTCCCATTTCTCGCAAAGACCCAAAATCTGAAAAATCCATTGGCGGATCAACTGATTCCTTTACATTAAATTTGAGCTTTTATGCAAAAACACCCCATGATTGAGCAACTGATCGAAGCTCATCTGCAATTTTTAAATGATGAATTTACACAGTCAGAAACCATTAAAAATGAGTTTGTTGAATTTTATCATTGGTTCAGAAAACAAAAATTAAAACAAATTTGGACAATTGAACAGATTCATCAATTGATTCAAAAACAAATCTTGAACACCCCTGCCAGCGATTTTTTAATTGCACAAATTGCAGAACATATTCGCTTTGCCTTGGTTCATCCCGCAAATGACCAGACCAAAATCGCCGATGCAATTCCTGTGCTTACGGTCGATAAAATTGCTCAATATGTCGCCAGTAAAAATGGTCATCGTCAACGCTTAATTCATACCGTTGTGAACAACCCTGCTTTCTCTGCCATGATTACACAATTGATTCAGCACGCGATTCATGACTATTTAGATAACTCGGTCATGGTCAAGCATGTACCTGGTGTTTCTCGTTTTATGAAAATGGGGAAATCTGTTTTAGAAAGCGTGACTGATTCAAACTTGGATCAAGCCATTCAGCATTATTTACAGAAAAATATTCAGAAACTCAGTCAAATGAGTGAGCAAGTGTTAAATCAGCATTTTAATGACGATAAGCTTTATCATTTTCAAGCCAATTTATGGCATAAAATTAAAGACCTTCCGCTCAATGTCTTAAAAAATTATATTGAGATTGATGACTTGCCTCAAACTGTTGGCTTAGGTCATGAAATTTGGGATCATTTGCGCCAAACGGCATACTTAGAACAGCAAGTTAAAGATGGTATCTCTGCATGGTATGCGCGCAATCAAGACCGAAGCTTTGATTTATTGTTCCGTGACTTAAATATTAATGAAGCATTAATCCAAAATCAGTTACAACATCTGTTAGAACCGATTGTTCAGAATATGCTGCAATCAGATTACCTAACACAACGTGCACGGCATTATTTAGAAAAGTTCTATTATTCCGACAGTACATTAGCAATATTGAAAAAAGGCGCTGAATAGCGCCTTTTCGTTCTGTATTTAAATCAACTTAGAACTGATATTTCAGACTTGCATAATAAGCGCGACCAGGTTCATTATATGTCTGGTTCACAGATTTATCACGTAACTTTTGCTCATCAAACAGATTGCTAACACCTAAACGGCCACTGATTTGATTTGTGAATTTATAGCCCATGTTGATTCCTGCAATGCCATAGCTTTTCACGCTCTCCGTCACTAAACCTGAAACATCAGTATTCGATTCTGCATATTGACGTGGTCGTTGACGACCATATTGGGTATAAACAAAGTTAACATCCATCGCATCTGTAATGTCATAATTCAAAATCGAGTTGATGGTGTAATTTGGTACGATAGATAAAGGATTGCCTGTAGATTTATTCTTAGAATCCATCATATAGGTCACGTTATTGGTCCAGTTTATATCGCCAAAATCTAAGCTGATACTGCCTTCAACACCTTGAATCAACGCTTCTGGAATATTGGTCCACTGTAAAACGTTATAGGTGGTCGAACCAATAGTAACCTGCTGGGTGACTTCATCGCCTGAGGTGATTTTGTCTTTGTAGTCATTACGGAACCAAGTCAAACTGGCATTCACAATATCTTTTTCGAACTGTATGCCAATTTCTTTATTGACTGAAGTTTCTGGTTTTAAATCATCATTGCCTTGTAATACACAACGTGTAAGACCAATTGGGCAACCATTACCATTGGTTGCCAATAAATAGCCTTCGGCATTTTGATATAAGTTCGGCGTTTTATATGCCTGAGCAATCCCGCCCTTCAACGTAAAATAGTCACCTAACTTTTGCGTTAGATTTAAACTCGGACTCCAGTTCGAGCCTGACTTATCGTGATCATCAAAACGAACCGCTAGCACTAAATCAGTACTGTCAGTCACGCGGATATTGTTTTCTACATAAGCAGAGGCAATCCGTGATTCCATTTTAGAACGATCACCACTGGTCAACTGGTCTCCATATGAACCATCCCCTTGTGTCGTGCTGGCTTGATCTGTAAATTCATCTTCAACCCATTCTGCACCCAGAGTGAATACTTGAGGAACATAAATATCAACAGGAATATGGGTTTCGGCATTAAATCGTAAAGTCTCCAAATTTGACGTGACTCGATTGGTGTCTGAACTAATACTGCCTTCTGGCCCCCCCGCCAAAGCTTCTGCCAAACGTTTGTTTTTGGTTCGGTCATATTGTGCAACCAGTTTGGTGTCACCCCAAGCCCATTTCCCATCATGGGTTAAGGCAAAACTGTCACGATACATGGTATTGGTTTCAGTCCCCAATAAACTATTTAACAGTTGCGTTTTCGCATCAGTGACATCGCTATTGGATGCATCATAATTACTGTTTTGTGTATCGCCCGTATATTCATTACCTTGGCGACTGGTGGCTACGTCCAAGGTGAAGCTTTGGGCATTGGTCATTTGCCATGCTAAACGCCCAGCAATATCTTGGTTTTTTACCCCTTCTCGCGCTGCTGCTCGGCTACCATTCACTTCTGGGTTAATATCCGCAGCATCAGCATCGGTTTGGTTATAGTTACCAAATAAGCGATAAGACAAGACATCTTTGACAATCGGACCACTTAAATTAAAGCCAACACGATTGGTTGCTCCCTCTTTGGAATCTTCCGGCTGATTGCTATACAGCTCTACCGAACCATGCACTTCATTGGTCACTTTCTTGGTTTTAATATTGACCACACCACCCATGGCACCTGAACCATAACGTGCTGCAGCAGGGCCACGTAACACTTCAATCGATTCAATTGCATCTGCAGGAACCCAGTTAGAATCCCCACGCGTATCCCGTTCACCACGCCAACCGTAACGTACTGAGTTTCTAGAATTAACAGGCTTACCATCAATCAAAATTAAGGTATTTTCAGGTCCCATACCACGAATATCAATTTGGCGGTTATTGCCACGTTGCCCTGTCGCACTGTTCCCTGTCAAATTCACACCAGGCATACGGCGTACATATTCTGAAATATCATTCACCACAGGAAGTTTATCCAAATCTTCTGCTGTAATGATGGATGCCCCTAAGGATTGCTTTACTTGCTCTTCGGCAGTCAGAACAATTTTTTCAAGTTTGATTGGATCTGGCTGTTGTGTCGTAATTTGCGCAGTTGAAGAAGTTTGCTGTTCTGTCTGTAAATCTTCAGCATTACTCATCACACTCATGACCGACAAAATTGAAAGTGCTAATGCTGATTGGACAATACGTCTGTTCATACAAATACCCCAAAGGTGTGGAAGATAGAAAAAAACGTGAAATTTCGGTTTCAGAGTGTAACAAACATAAATATAAATGCAATTATTATTAATAATAATTCTCATTACTATTCAATAGTTCTCTAGAATCCACGCAATTTTGTATGAAACAGACATAAAAAAACCTCCAATCTATGGAGGTTTCTGAGGCATTACGTTCAAGTATTTACTTGAAATATGCACCTTCTGCTTGAGTATGATCCGTCTGGTCAATCACGCGCTGTAACTCAGGTACATGCTGTTTCAGAGTCGTTTCAACCCCTTGTTTCAAGGTCACATCAATCGCTGAACAACCTTGGCAACCACCACCAAATTTAAGTACAGCAGTTAAACCATGTTCTTCATCTTCAACCACTTCAACCAATGCACAGTTACCACCATGACCTGCCAGGCCTGGATTGATTTCAGATTGTAAAATATAAGTAATGCGCTCTTCGACAGAGGCATCAGGGCCAACGCGTGGCACTTTTGAGTTTGGTGCGCGGAAAGTCAACTGACCACCAAAACGGTCTTTATTGTAGTCAATCACTGCATCTAATAAATATGGAATAGATGGTGCATCAACATAAGCAGGGAAATCTGGATAGTCTTGCTTATAATCTGTTGGCACAACTTCTTCAGGTGCGCTATATGCCATACAACATTCAGCACGAGGTGTTCCAGGATTTTCCACAAAAACACGTACACCAATACCTGGAGTATTTTGTTTCGCCAATAAATCACGTAAATACTCTTGTGCAGTTGGTGTAATCAATAAGTTTGGAATTTCTTCTGCAACTGCAGTGCTGGTGTTCTCAGTCGACATAACAATATTTCCTCTAGCTGAAGTTGCCATTTTAACTGAAGATGCGGCTAAATAAAAAAAAATCAACTAAAATTGTCGGATTTATTCTAAAAGTCCTGTGCAATTAAACAATTAATGGCATTATTGAGGTTGAGTCATTAAAAATTGAACCTTTTTTATATGCTAAATCTGCCTTTCAACCATACTGTAGCGCTGATTATCATTACTGTGGTGGTTTCTCTTCTGGCGTTTTCCAATCAGAAATTGATGAGTCGATTGATCTTTTGGCCGCCCGCAATGCAAAAAGGACAATATGACCGTTTTATCACGCATGGTTTTGTTCATGTCGATGGCGCTCATCTGTTGTTCAATATGATCACCCTATTTTTCTTTGGGAGTATTATTGAAAGCTTTTATCGTCAGTACTTTTATGACCTTGGCTTTGCCCTGTTTTATTTGGGTGGATTAATTGTTGCCATTTTACCGAGTTACTTAAAACACAAAAATGACTTTCAATGGGCCAGTCTTGGTGCTTCTGGGGCAGTCTCCGCAGTCCTTTTTGCGTACATCCTATTTGAACCATGGAAGCTGATTTTTGTATTCTTTATTCCTGTTCCTGCCATTATTTTTGCTGTGCTCTACATTGCCTACAGCATTTGGTCAGGCAAACGAGGGAACTCTCATATTAACCATAGTGCGCACTTATGGGGTGCAGCATATGGGGTCGTTGTGACCATTTTACTTGAGCCACGTTTAATTCCACACTTCTTCAACAAACTGAGTCAATTGCCATTTTAAATATGTTTAATCAATACTTTATATAACAAATAAAGGGGTAGAGATATCAACTCTCTCCCCCTTTCAAAAAATAATTTTTTCTTTCACCGAATCCTTAACATAAATAAACTCGTGACCATCAAGCATTTTCTCTACAATAAATTCAGAGCATAGAAACAGGGAGAATAAAAACATGCAGAAATTGCTCATGATTATTATTACCTGTATTGGGTTAAATACCCTTACAGCTTGTGCTGTTCACACCCCTGAAGGCAGTATTGTTGTAGATCCAGATGGGCATTACGGACACTATGAACATGACGGAGATTTCTGTCCACCAGGTCAAGCCAAGAAAGGACGTTGTTAGTCACAGCTTAAATTGAATTTTTCTCTGACTGTCAGTCTATTGCCTTGACTGACAGTATCAGACTATCTCGACTTACTTCCCTCAACATATGCAAATTTCCGAGCACTCTTCCACGTTTTTCACAACTGAGTTTAAAACTTTAGACGCTTGGGACATAAATTGGTAGTTAATGCCACCCCAAACTTTAATTTGGCATAGATAATGAATACATCTGTATATTAATACTGTAATTAGACGAGATTTTTTGCATGTCCAGCTCTTTAGAGGGTCTACAGTTCCCTGTTCAACCCGATACTCAAAAACCAAGTACAACGCGCACAGGCAAGGAAATTATTGCTGAGGCATTATCGATTGTTGACCACCAATCTGCCCAGCAAGCGCTCAAAGAAAAGAAATGGCGTAAAAACTATCCTAAATACTTTAAAGCCTTGGTCGAGCATGGGATTCGCAATTGTAGTAATCCCATTACCATTGCCAAACAAGGTCTACATAAAGCAGAACATAGTTTTGAGTTTTACCGTAATGGTCAACGTTATTTATTAAAAGACATGATGGATGTGCCCTTAGCACAATTACATACAGTTCAGTTAACAGGTGAAAGCCAAGCTGAGCCTGAATGGTACATTCCCTATCATGGTCAAAACCTGAAAGGTGAAGCTTTACTTGCGCAAGTTCAAAAATGGGAAGATGACGGCATTATTGAGCCTTCTCATGCAGATGCCTTACGTTTAGCCAATGCACACCCTGAATGGTTCGATCTTTCTGACCGTACCATGGTACTATTTGGTGCAGGTTCTGAAGCAGGTCCACTGACGTGGCTGTCCAAATGGAAAGCCAATATTGTGGCTGTAGATTTACCCAATACCAAAGTTTGGCAAAAAATTCTCAATACCATTCAAAATGGTAACGCGACCTTGTATGCACCAAGTCAAACCTCTCTTCCCGATCAAACGCCAACTCGTGAACTCAGTGCCAAGCTTGGGGCAAATTTACTGACTCAGACTCCTGAAATTGCACAATGGCTATTACAAAGCCAACATCAACTAGATTTAGCAGCAATTGCTTATCTCGATGGTGAGAAGCATGTCCGTGTTGCCATGGCCATGGACAGCATTATGAAAGTCGTTAGTGAACATAAAGCCGATACCAGCTTAATGTTTATGTGTACGCCGACTGATGTCTATGCTGTACCTAAAGAAGTGGTTGAATCTTCAGCAGATAAATTCCGTTATCGTTCTCAAATTCAAAAGCTGCTGACCAAGAGTGTGGCAACAGCATCGTTAAAGCATTTTTTCCAGAGAAACCTGCACGATCTCATTACCTCTGACAATGGTCAAGCTTATGGAATTGCAGACTGCCTAGTAATTGAGCAAGGCCCAAACTACGCGTTGGCGAAACGCATCCAGCAATGGCGTGCAATTTTAGCCCGTCATGAAGGGCAACGCGTGAGTATTAATATAGCCCCATCGACCACTACACATTCAGTGACCAAAAATCCGCTGCTCAAAGCCGCTTTTAATGGTGCCAGTTTATTTGATGTCGAAGCGTTTAAACCTGAAACAACCAATGCCATTATGGCAGCACTGTGGATTCATGATTTACGTAATCCTGAATCAGTCGCCAATCCTGAAACAGTCATGAATCATCCATTAGAGTTGATGATGCAGGGTGCCAATCATGGTGGATTGTGGCGTGTAGCTTATTTGGCACGAACAGCACTACCGTTTGCTGCAATTTATGGCTTTGCTACAGATAAACTTCCGCTTAAAAAAGCGCTGGCTAAATTTAAAAGCTAAATATTAGAATATCTAGGTAAATCAAGCCTAATCGCTTGAAATAGCAAAGGGCGCCATCAATTTGGCGCCCTTTGCTTTTCTCTCAACCCCAAATAAGCTTAAACGGTTAAATGCTTTTTTAACTCGTCTTCAACAATCGTCAATTCAATTTCACTAAACTTACGAATTTCCCCTTCAGCATGTTTTTCTAACAATCCACCAATTAAAGGGACTTTTACTTTGACCGTCCATTCCAACTGAAATTCAATATGCTGATCTGAGCCTGTGACTGAACGATTGCAACTGGCATGTAAAGGTAAATTTGCACCTAAATCTACGGTAGAAGTCATTTCTTCGAGATTACTAATATCTGTACGGTGTAAGCGGAATGCATCTTTTAATAATTTTTTGGCAATGTCTGGAATGTTTACATCTAAATTATAGGCACGTTTCAGGGTGTAGATGTCCCCTACTTTTTTTGATTCTAAAATTTCTAAATGTTCACCTGGAATTCGACGGCAAACTTGTTCGTGTAGACTGGTATCGGCTGCTAAACGTTTAAATTCTTCTAGAGATACACCCTGTATGGTTGCATTGACAATAAACTGATGTGCCATTATGGCTCCTTATTTTTTGTTTTGTCCTGTTGGAAAAGTGCAAATATTTTATTACAAAACAACATTAACTATACGTTGATATTATGGCTAATTAAAGTCAATTCTGCTTAGGCTGTCATTGACCTATTTCTTGTTTTACACATTGGAAATGCCAAAAGTAACGCTCATTTCTGATAAACAATTAATCTTTAAAAAATGCTGTTGAAATTGAATGATGGCATAAAATTCTGTTGCCCCATCATCTAGACCTGTTGCAGCCCAAGTCGTGCCTTTAGGAAATAGGTCAAGCCAAGCGGCTTGATAAAAGTCTGAAACAGAATCAAATTGTAAATATTGTTCTGGATTTTGAATAATCTTATGGGCAAGTTCATCAAACTGCTGTAACTTGGCTTGATTAAAATGGATCAACATCCGCTTGCCCCCCTGCATTACTATGCAGATTTCGTGCCTGCCAATTGTTGTTTATTTTGGACTTGAATCCATTGCCACCAACCAAAAGCTGCTAAGCCAACAAAGGCTGCGTATAGACCTGCGGTCAAGAACAGGTCTTTATAAATAAACATCCCAACATACACAATATCCACAAACACCCAAAGTACCCATGTCGCAATATGCTTGCGGCTGGTCCAATAGGTTGCCAATAAGCTAAATGCTGCCAATTGTGCATCTAACATCGGCACCGCTGCATCTGTCCAGAATTTCAGACTTAAGCCAAAGGCGAGTCCCACCAGTGCAGTCAATAACATTTGCCAAATCACTGTACTGAGTTTAATTGGTTCGATACGAATATCATGGTCTTGTTGCTTACCTTTGAACCAATGATAAAACCCGTAGAAATTCACCACGATAAAGAAAAACTGTAAAATCGTTTCTCCATATAATTTAAAGGTATAAAACAAATAAGCGTATAAAATGAAGGCGAGAAAGTTAAACCACCAACACCACATGTTGCGTTTAATGGTTAAAGTCACGCCAATTACGCTGATGATGACAGCAAAAATTTCCAGTCCAGACATCCATTATTCACTTTAAAAACCAATAGCACATTATGAGAAGTTTTTCGTAGAACGCAAGTTGCAATAAAAAAGTACAGTTGGTCAGCCTTAAAATTTTTGCTCGCCGTTAAGAGGCGAATTCTTTCACTTTAGGAGGCATTTTAAACTCAGACTTATGTTCTGCCCCATTTCGATCAACATGGCTACAAAACACGCCATACTTTCCAACATAATATTCGAGGGACTGGTCATAGAAATTCCAATAAATCGACCACTCATTCAAATCTAACTTGCGAATTTGGGTTAATGCTTTGGCGGGTAATTTTTTTAGCAGATTATGTTGGATTTCTTCTGCGGCTTGAATGTCACGAATATGTATATTTTGCTCAAAAAACTGTTGCACCGCATCATCAAACAGTACTTGATCATAATATTCAATTTCGATCACCTTGCTTTGTTTTACTTTTGTTTGCGTCAGCTCAGTTGGAGCATCTTCAGGTAGGGTTTTAGAAAAATAGCGGGCACGATACTTTTCTGTCACTTTGATTTTGATAAAAATTTGCCACGCTGCTGTCAGGGCAAAGCCTAATAAACACAAAACAATAATTTTAAACATATTGTCCCCCTATTCAGGCATATTTTCAGCATTACGGTCACTTATATCATACGCTGTTTTATATTTTGCATGAGTCCAATTATCTTAAAAATCAGTTAAATGCATATACAGTTCGTTCAAATTTGTGATTTATATCAAATTCTATAGCTACTTTTTTATTAAAAGACTCCTCCTAAAACACACTAAAAAAGCAACAAATCTCCACTGTTCCAATGCCACGAATTCACATGAAATAAGCCTGTTTTCAGGAAATAAGAACAAACAATGATTAGGGCAGCTAAAATTCAGGATATTCCTGAGATTATTCATGTATTACAGGAAAGTATCCGTTCCTGTGTACAAGATCATCATCGTGTGGAAAGTAAAATTCAGGCTTGGTTGGAAAATAAAACACATAGTCATTTATTGTTATGGATGCATTATAACGACAGTTGGATTTATAGCATCAACCAACGGACTGTCGGCTTTATTATGGTCAGTGACACTGGAAAAATATTGCTGAATTATACGCTGCCAGAAATGCAGCATCAGGGTATTGGTTCCGCCTTGCTCAACAGTGCCATTTCCCATTTAAAACTCAGAAATTTGCAACAAATCACCCTCGATAGTACCCAAACTGCACTGTCATTTTATCAAAGACATGGTTTCCAAATCCGTGCATATGCCACCCCAGAACAAAACACGATCCCCATGATTAAATATATTTAGTCTTTTACATTTCCAGTCGATCTCGCCCTGCATTCTTGGCGAGATAAAGCTGCTGGTCTGCTGCTTTCATTAGTTCATGAATATCATGATAAGGACGATTTCGATCCATATAGGCAGCGCCAATACTGACGGTAACGTATTGTTTATGATCCCCTCGATTCATATGTTCAAACTGATGTTCGCGAATAATATGAAGCAAATGCTGCAATGATCTTTCCACCACCACGACAGGCATATTCCGTAATATGACCGCAAACTCCTCACCACCATAACGTGCTAAATAGGCATGCTCAGGTAAATTACTTTGAATGAGTTGCACCAAGTGTTGCAGTATTTCGTCCCCTTTGAGATGTCCATAATAATCATTATAATTTTTAAAAAAATCGACATCTAACATCGCAAATGCCAACACAGCATTATGCTGCTGAGCAGTTTCATTAAACTGACGCTGAATTTCGGAATTCAAAGCGCGACGGTTAAAAGCCCCTGTCAGCGCATCGGTTTTCGCCTGTAATTCAAGTCTTTCATTTAGCTCACTTAACTGTACCGTGCGTTCTTTTACTTTTTGATCCAATGAGGAATTGAGTTCTAATAAATTATTATTCAACTTCTCAATTCGATCGGAGTGATACGCATAATTCTTAGATTGTTGCACCATAATCAAAAAGGCATAAAAACTGGTCGAAGCAAAGGATAAATTAACTGAATCAATCCAGTTTAAACTCAATAAAAAGTCATGCAGGAACGTAACACACAACAATACCACTGCCCATAAATTAATGGTGGAATATGGCTCATGTCTGCTTATGGTTTGATAGAACCCATAAGCGAAGTTCAGTACCACAATGATTCCCAATAGAAAACTATAAAATGCCAACTTTTCAAAAACATCGGGCATAGATAAACAAGTAATCACTATGTCGAAACTCAATACAAATACAGCTATGGTAAAAACTGCTGGATGTAAATAACGCCGATTGAGTAAAAACATGTAATTGATAAAGAAGAACGCCGATAGATAGGTAAAAATATATTCGAGCCGTGTTCCCCATAACCAATCAATATTGGTGAACACCGTATACACATAAGGTGCAGAAAATAAATTGTGTAAGGCTAAAAAAATAATAAAGATACCGAACACCAAAAAGCCTTGGCTTTGGCCATGCCTGACCCCACGAAAAAAGGCAAATAATATGGTGAATACACCAACACCAATCACTGCACCACATACGCCCGCAATACTCATCATTAATTGCTGGAACTGGCGGTTCACTGTTTTACCGATCCCAATTCGCATCGGGTTTTCTAAACCACCATGCATATTTTGAAAACTCGACACCTGCATGGAAACGGTAAAGTGTTCATTTTCAGCGATAAAATAAGCAAAACGCGGTGCATTTTCGGTTTTATGAGTTTGAGTTGTTGTGCCAACCTCGCCTAATTTTAAAAGCAAATCACCATTCAGATACATACGATAAGCACCGTATTGATTTGGAATCCAAATCGAAATACGACGCCCAATAAATTCTTTCGGTATCTTAAAGTGACCAACAAAGGTCCCATAGGTATTTTGTGGATAGCCCATTTCTTTAAAGGAAATCGGTAAAATCACCGTTCTAGAAGGTATGGTTGGCGTCGCTGTTTGCAACAATTGTTTGGGATAATACTGCCATTGTCCTGACAAATACGTGGTCGTATTTTCTTCAAATTTGACTGAATTAATATTCTTTTGATACGCGTAATAAAACTCAGGAACTGGTTCATACAGTGCCCAACTGGATTGCTGTAAAAACAACATTAAGCATGTCAGCGCATATAGGATAAAATGGTATATCGCATATGGCTTAAATATATTTATCTTCAAGTCGCGTTTATTCCTTATTCGCGAATTTGATTTTTAATATAAAATAGAATGTACTAAAAAACGTTTATTTTCAGTAGTAAGTTTAACCATAGCACGCTTTTCCCTAAACATGCTATGGTTTATTTTTCAAATATTATTAGTCACGTGTTTTCACGTCATATAATTCAATTTCAAAAATTAAGTTCGAGTTGGCTGGAATAATATTGCCCATTTTACGCTCACCATAGGCTAAATGTGCAGGTACAATCAGTTTGCGTTTTCCACCCACTTTCATGCCCATAATGCCTTGATCCCAACCTTTAATCACACGGCCCGTACCAATCACACATTCAAAGTAGTTGCCACGGTCAAGTGAAGAATCAAATTTCGTTCCATCTTCTAACCAGCCTGTGTAATGTGTGGTAATTAAAGCGCCTTTTACTGCTTCTTTACCTTCGCCTACAACTAAATCAATCATTTCTAATTCATTTGACATCTTCAATACTCCTCAAAGCCACTTATCGTTACTGTAACTGAATCCACTCAATTTGTGCTTGGGCATGATCCCCAATGAGCGTCCACTCACCATCCATCACATTCAACTGCAATTGCATGGTACGTTCGCACAATTGCTGAATGGCTTCGGTAGTCGCTGGCGATAATTGCCAAACTTCAACATTACTGAGGGTTTTTAATTTGCTATTGCGCTTATACCACTCTTCCACGGCTGTACCATAAGCAACCACAGCAACTGACTTACAACGTGCACTGGCTTTCTTGACTTTATCTTCATCAGGGCAACCAACTTCAATCCATTGTACCAACTGCCCGGTCAGATCTTTTGACCACAATGCAGGCTCATCAGTTTCAAACAGATCTTTGGTAAATTCCAACTGCTCACCAGCATAACGAGCGAATGCTAAAATTCGAACCATCAAGCGTTCAATGGTTTCAGATGGGTGCAATGCCATCGTGAATTGATAATCACCATATTGGTGAGTATCCATGTTGGCAATATTTAAATCTACCTTATAAATTGTTGCTTTTAGCGCCATGAAATGTTCCTCAATTTTGGCGCCTAGCATATAAGATTTAACACAATTTTGCTGAACAGTTTTAGTCCGTTTCAGTATCTATACGGCAGGCAAGTAACTGAGCTTCGAATAAGGCCCAATCTCTTTGTGTTTGTACAATCACTTCAATACGGTTATCGATATTTTCAGGTGCAGACTGATAATTAAACTGATTCGGATTGAAATTAAAACTTTTCCAACCTTGATTGGTATTAAAAATCCCTTTGATTCTGAGCCACTGCTGTTGTTCACATAACAGATCAAGTAAATCATAGAAATCAAATTGCCAGCGCTTGGAAAACTTCCACCCTGCAATACTATAGCCCTGTGCAGTTTCTACATAATGATAAGGTAACTGCTTAATTTCAGGTAATACTGACTCATTACTGTACTGCTTCTGAATTTGAATTAATGGCTGGATTTTTCGTTGCACACCTTGATATGGCAAATCAATTTCTGCCAGTTGGAGTGACCCCAAAGTAGGTTTTAACCATGTCTGGGCATAAGCCAGATATTCCTGTTGTAATTGTTGCAAAGCCTGTTCATCTGCCGCTTGCATGTGTTCCATATGTGAAATCACCACGATTTGCGCGGCTTTCAACTGATCGGCATACAGGTTTTGTTTCACCCATTCCTGTTCATGCAAACGCGAACCATCCACCACCGTGACTAAAGCACGCATCTGAATTTGGCTTTGCCAATGTGGTTCAGTCAGTTGCTCTAACAATTGAGCTGGATGCCCCAAACCTGTCGGTTCTATGAATAAACGATCAGGTTGAGTGTCTGACAATAACCGTGATAAAGCAATTTGCATTGGCAATTGACTGCTACAACACAAACAGCCCCCTAAAAGCTCTTTCACGGCATAGCCTTCAGTTTGGGGAAGCAGATTTTGATCTACTCCAATTTGACCAAACTCATTCATCAGTATTGCCCAGACTTCATCTTCAGGCTTTTGTGCCAATAAGCTATTCAGTAATGTGGTTTTTCCTGCACCTAAAAATCCAGAAATAATATGGGTCGGTACGGATTTTTGTGGGGTCAACAGTTTCAAAATGAGATGCTCGCAAGCCAAACGAAAGGTGAAGATCGATGTAATAGTATAACAAAATCTTCACTTTCGCTGCATGTACATGTTACGAACGCATATGCCGTCGAATGTATTTTTAAACTGATCTGGAATAGACACTTAAACAAACTGGCTCGGATCCAACATGTGCAAGGTAATCTTTTTCACCTCATCTCGACTTTGCTGAATATGGGTGGCAATTGCCGCAATTGCATCTTCAGTCTTTTGCTCAAAAATCAGTTTTAAAATATGTTGATGTTCCTGATAAGTGGCTTCAATACGGTACTGTTTAGAAAAATCTAGACGGCGAATAATCCGTATTTTTTCACTTAAGTCACGGTGAATCCGTACCATCTCATTATTGCCTGCTGCTCGAACCAAAGCACAGTGAAAATCTTCATCCAGTTGCGAGAGTTGCTTTATGTCATTCAGATAATCTTGCGGTTCCACCATCCAAATTGTTTTCAGTCTTGCCAACTCACTGGATTGCTCACAATCCTGCTGTGACAACTTATAAATCGCATCTTTTTCCAGCACAATCCGCACATCATACAGTTCTTCATAATAGCGGAAGTTCAGTGGTCGGACTTGCCAACCACTGCGGAAACTGACCTCGACATAGCCTTCTTGCTGTAAGCGATACAAGGCTTGCCGAATTGGAGTTCGGCTCACCTCATAAGCTTGTGCAACTTCAGACTCAGTAAAACGCTCACCTGGCATTAATTTGAAATCGAAAATATCGTTCTTAATACGTTGATACACCAGCGCGGACAAATTGTCTGCGCTTTTACTTGTCGCGCTTTTCATTTCCTATACTCAACTCTATTCCATATACACCAAAGGTTCTCCGCTGTGTACGGTTTGTCCCGCGCGACAAATGACCGCTTTAACGATGCCATCTTCAGTCGCATACACAGGCAGCTCCATTTTCATGGCTTCAATAATAGCAACTGTTTCACCTTTTTTAATCTCCTGACCAGACTCAACAAAAATTTTCCAGATATTCCCCGTCATAGACGCATTCACAGCCAAGAAATCATCAAAGTTTTCGATCCGTTGCTGAACGATTTCTTCGGGTTGTGCGTTATGTTCCTCTTTCCAACGCCCGACTTCTGCACTGAAAGCCTGTTGTTGCTGTTGCTTGAATGCTGCAATGCTTTCGGCTTCGTCCTGTAAAAATTGGGTATAACGGGCAAAATCAAACTCAGTTTCTTCAATTTGAATCTGCGCTACACCATGTGCAAAATCAGTACGCCATTGATTCAATTCTGCTTCGGTAACAGGGAAGAATTTAATTTGATCGAAGAACTGTAAGAACCATTGTTTATCGCCAAATTGCTTGTTCTGTTTGAACTTGTTCCAGATAGGTAAAGTACGTCCCACCAACTGATAGCCCCCTGGGGAGTCCATGCCGTAAATACACATGTACATACCGCCAATACCCACTGTACCTTCCGCAGTAAAGGTACGTGCAGGGTTATATTTCGAACTGAGTAGGCGATGGCGCGGATCAATGGGCACCGCACAGGGTGCAGTCAGATAAACATCGCCTAAGCCAAGTACCAAATAATTGGCATCAAAAATAATGTCGCGGACTTGTTCACGACTGTCTAAGCCATTAATCCGTTGGATAAAGTCGACATTATTCGGCAACCACGGGGCTTTGGCGCAGACACTTTCCTGATAACGTTCCACAGCGCCTAAAGTCGCACTGTCCTCAAATGCCATTGGCAAATGCACAATCCGTGATGGAATTTTTAACTGGCTTAGATCTCCCATTGAAGATTCCAACTCCAGTAAATGTGCAATCAGTTGCGGCTGTGAAATCACCAGACCATCATATTTGATTTGCAGTGAGCGTACCCCGGGGGATAGTTCTAAAATGCCGTTTTGGTTCGTGCTACGAATCATGTGCATCAATTGGTGCACGCGTAAACGCAACGCCAAATCCAGAACATTTTCACCATATTCCAGCAGAATATAACTGTCTCCTGCCTGACGATAGATTGCTTTTGGTGTTGTTGCTGTTTCTTCACGTAAAGCCAGTATAGTACTTCCGATTTCCATGACTTCCGGTGTTTCTGCAACAGTGTGAGCCACAGAGAAGTTCTCAATCTGCTCAATTTGCTGACGCTCTAAAGCATTGGCTTGCTCGACTGTCATCGGGTAAAAACTAATTTTATCATCCGCTTTTAATTGTCCCACTTTCCACAGCTCTGCTTTAGCAATCGTCACTGGACACACAAAACCACCCAAACTCGGACCATCTTTTGCCAAGATCACAGGAAAATCTCCCGTGAAGTTAATCGCCCCAATCGCATATTCACAATCATGCACATTGGAGGGATGTAAGCCTGCCTCACCGCCATTTTCACGTGCCCAAGTTGGAGTGGGTCCAGATAAACGGACACCTAAACGGTTGGAGTTAAAATGTACTGTCCATTCGGTTTGGAAAAACTCTTCAATATATTCCGCTTTAAAAAAATCTGGTGCGCCATGCGGACCGTAAAGTACGCCAATCTTCCATTCACGCCCATAACTTGGAATCAGGTCACATGCGAGATTTTGGGGTTCTGCTGTGGCCCAAGTTAACCCTGCATGCGGCATCTCAGGATCAACCAGTTTAATCATATCGCCGGTACGTAATGTACGCCCTGCATGTCCACCAAAGTTCCCCAATGCAAAAGTTGCACGACTGCCTAAATACAGTGGTACATCTAAACCATGACGTACAGCCAAATAAGTTCGACATCCCGATTCAACCTGACCCAGTTTGAGCACCTGCCCCGCCTTCACCTGAATCGCCGACCAAAACGCAACAGGCTGATCATCCAAGGTTGCGACACAGGGTGCACCTGTTAAAGCAATCGTAGTTGCCGTGTGGAACTTGAGTGTAGGTCCCAATAAAGTGAACTCAAATCCCGCCGCATTTTGTGGATTACCAACAATTTTATTCGCCAATTGGAAAGCATAGTCATCCATTGGACCTGACGGCGGTACACCAATATCCCAATACCCTGTCCGTCCCGGATAATCTTGAATCGAGCTTAAAGTTCCTGGCTGCAAGACTTCAATTACCTTTGGCACATACGTAAAATCATCTAACATCCGTGTCCAAATGTTCATTTCGGCAAAACGCTGATCGGCAATGACTGCACGAGCATAATCCAAGTTGGTACTGATACCATTAAGACGTGTTTCACTCAGTACTTGCTGTAATTTTGCAATCGCTAGCTCACGGTTCTCGGCATGCACAATGATTTTGGCAATCATCGGGTCAAAGTATTGTGAAATTTCGGTGCCCGTCGCCACCCATGTATCCACACGAATTTGTTCAGGAAAATAAACTTCAGTTAATACTCCCGGACTCGGTTGAAAGTTTTTAACTGGGTCTTCAGCATAAATACGCACTTCAATCGCAGCACCTTGTGGCTGAATATTCTGCAATTTTTCCCAATCTAAGCTATCTCCCGCAGCCACTTTGAGCATACATTCAATTAAATCCAGTCCTGTTACCATCTCTGTCACAGGATGCTCGACTTGTAGACGAGTATTTACTTCCAAGAAATAAAACTCATCACGTGCAGCATCATAAATAAATTCGACGGTGCCCGCGCTACGATAGTTAACCGAAGCACCCAATTCTACTGCCGCTTGATGCAACTTCTGACGTGTCGCTTCAGGCAATAATGCAGCGGGTGTTTCTTCCACCACTTTCTGGTTACGGCGTTGTAAGGAACAGTCACGCTCACCCAATGCCACTACTTGACCCAAGCCATCGCCAAAAATCTGGACTTCAACATGACGTGCTTTATCGACAAAACGTTCTAAAAACACGCCTGCATCTTTAAAAAATTGTTCACCTAAACGTTTGACACTGGCATAAGCCTCTTGCAGTGCTTCAGGCGTATCACAACGGGTTAAACCAATACCGCCTCCTCCTGCGGTGCTTTTCAGCATAATGGGATAACCAATTTCTGCCGCAGCAACCAATGCTTCTTCTAAACTATTGAGTAAACCTGTACCCGGTGTCATTGGGACATGTGCAGCAGCAGCCAATTCACGTGCACGATGTTTCAGACCAAATTCCAAAATCTGTTCCGCAGTTGGACCCATAAAAGCAATATGGTTGGCTTCACAGGCTTGTGCAAATTCAGCACTTTCAGACAAAAAACCATAGCCCGGGAAAATTGCTTCAGCACCTGTTTGTTTGGCAGCAGCAATTAATTTTTCAATACTTAAATATGTTTCAGCAGGTTTGGTTCCCTGTAAGTCCACTGTAAGATCGGCATCTTGAACATGTTGCGCATAACGGTCACTGTCCGAATACACCGCAACACTGGTGATTCCTAATTTCTTTAAGGTACGAATCGCACGTACAGCAATTTCACCACGGTTGGCAATTAATACGGTCTTAAACATGAGCGTTCCTATTTTTTTAATGTGTTGTTTGTAGTTGTTGTGCAGTACGATGCTGAATATAGGCGCGCCAGCCCCCAAAGTGACTGATGTTTTCAGCATCGGCTAAACCATAAGGCTCGCAAATAAAACCCTTGACCCAACGCCCATCACTGAGTTCAACATTGCCCATCCCCAATGGCGTTGGAATTTCAGCGACAAACTCACCAAATCGAGCTGTTGGCACATCCCACAGTTCCACGATAATTTCCTGTCCGTTGCTTTGACGTGCCAAACCTGGTTTTGGCGGAATCGTGCCATTCAGTGCATATAAGGCGTAATGGGCTGAAGTTTTAGTGGTTTCTACATGCACCGCTTGACGGGTGGTTAATTGGAAATTCAATGGCATTCCTGTCAAATGTGCACCTACTACAGCCACACGAATATGCTGTGCAGATGGTGCAGAAATTGACTTTACCTTTTCAGGATAAGGACGTCCTGTCGCCCCTAGAGGTAATTGCAGATGCGCTTGCCATTGACGACCAAAATCTGCCAAAGCACGGTCATGCCATGCAGGTGCAATCAAGCTGATGCCAAACGGCAAACCATCACCACGGAATCCCGCAGGCAATGCCAAAGCACTCAGGTCTGCAAGATTGGTAAAGTTGGTATAGGTGCCAAAATGTGAATTGTATTGAATCGGCTCCTGCTGCATTTCAGCAAGGGTATGAATGGTTGGCGATGTTGGCACAACCAAGGCATCAAACTCAGACAGCAGCTCTTGAATTTGTCGCGCCAAATCATTTTTGAGATATTCGGCTTTATAAGCATCAAGTGCCGTATAGTTTTTGCCTTGTTGAACAATGTCTAAAACAGTTGGATCAAATGCTTCTGGAGATTGTGCGAGTAAGGTTTCAACCGCTACTGTACGCTCAGCCACCCACGCGCCTTGATAAAGCTGTGCTGCCAATTGTTCGAAAATTGAAAAATCAATTTCAGTCAAGATGACATTCATTTGCTTTAACTGCGTAAGCGCTTGCTGAAAAGCTTGTTCTGCTTGCACATCACCAAAGAATTGCAAAGTTTTTGGAATCGCAAAATGAAGTGCCGAAGATAATTTTGCGGGCGCTGTTTTAGGGTTATGCTGTGAATAGCTGTCACGCACATCAAACTGTTCCAACACTTGTGCCACAACTTCTGCATCGTCTACTATCAAGGCAAATACAGAAATGCAGTCGATGCTTTTACAGGCTGGCATCAAGCCATAATTAGAAAAACGCCCTTTGGTTGGTTTTAACCCGACAATATTGTTAAAAGCGGCAGGTACACGACCTGAACCTGCGGTATCTGTGCCTAATGCAAATGGCACCAAACCCCGTGCCACCACACTGGCAGAACCCGAACTTGAACCACCACTGACATAGTCAGGGTTGAAACTATTTGGAACAACACCAAATGGAGAGCGTGTGCCAACCAAACCTGTTGCAAATTGATCAAGATTGGTTTTGCCCACCACTATCGCGCCAGCCTGTTTCAGCAAACGAACAGTTTCCGCATCTTCAGTCACAATATCTTTTAAAAGCATACAACCTGCTGTTGATGCAAAACCGACAACATCAATGTTGTCTTTGACCGCAAATGGAATGCCATACAGGGGGAACTGTTCAAATAATGCTGTACTTGCTGCACTGTGTTTTTCTAATTCTTCAATCTGTTGTTGCAAAATTTGAGAAGTCGCAAGGGAAATCCAAGCTGTATCTTCTGTATCAAAAGCCTGAACCCAAGTAATTAAATCGGTTAATTGAATATGTTGTGTTTTATAGGCATTTTGCCATTCTGCGATGGTCCAGCCAAAAGATTGAAGTATGCTCACTTTATGCATCCTATCTTGTATACAAGTTAAGATTCATATTGCGAATTTTATGCCAATATTTATTTATTAATAAAAATCAGTTCATTAAATAAAATAAAATGCTTATTTTGATTAAAATTGAGGACTAAAAATTCTGACATGCATTTTTTTAGTACAGCAAAACATACAGATGCACTAAAAAAGTTGCTGTATTTTCAATTATGAAAAAAGAAGTATAAAGTTCAAATAAAAGAGAATCAGAAGTCTCTAGGACGTAAATTTTAAAGACTATCAATAAAAATTTCCTTCCCGCATTTGCAAAAAAAGAAGGACCTAAACGGGTAAATATTTTATTGATTATTTAGGGACTATTGACCTTAGCTGTGCAGGAAAAGCAAGAAAGTAAAATTTAATCGCCCAACCCAATCCACTCCTTACTCTGTCTCTTACAATGCTGATTAATCAATATAGTTTAAAGTTGAAATCCAATTATTGATTTTTAATCAACAATATTTTGCAGATTCAACGATTTTTCAAATCGAATTGCTTATCTATACTTTTGCCCAATTCGAAAAATTTGCTTGAGTCATTCAATGAAAAACATTCTGATAGTCAACGGTGCAAAACAATTCGCGCATTCAAACGGCGAACTTAACGACACACTAGCCAATTTCGCAAACACCCATTTAAGTCAACAGGGACACAATGTCCGCATTACCAGAACAGATGCTGAATATGACATTCAGCAAGAAGTTGAAAACTATGTGTGGGCGGATGTGATTATTTATCAAATGCCAGGTTGGTGGATGGGCGCACCGTGGACCATGAAAAAATACATCGACGATGTTTTTACCATAGGCCATGGTACGTTGTATGCCAATGATGGCCGTTCACGTAGTGATGCGAGCAAAAAATATGGATCTGGTGGTTTAATTCACGACAAAAAATATATGCTCTCTCTGACGTGGAATGCTCCGATTGAAGCATTTGAAGATCAAGAACAATTCTTTGAAGGAGTCGGTGTCGATGGTGTCTATCTACCCTTTCACAAGGCAAATCAATTTTTAGGTATGCACGGTTTAGACACGTTTATTGTGAATGACGTGATTAAAGCACCGAATCTACCGCAATATTTAGCTGCTTATCGCTCACACTTAGACACGATTTTTACGGTATAAAGGACATCACCATGTTAACTGTCATTGCAGAAATTCACATTCATGAAGGTGCAACGCATGTTGAAACTGTCCTGAATGCATTTAAGGATGTCACGCCTAAAGTGCTACAGGAAGCAGGTTGTTTTGGTTATGAGCTTTATATTGATCAAGACAGTAACGCCAGTTTCCAGTACAAACCTGAAAATTCGATTATTATGTTTGAAAAATGGCAATCTTTAGCTCATTTGGAACAGCATTTAAACACGGCACATATGCAGGACTTTCAACAGAAAGTGAAAGATGCCGTTAAAGAAACCAAAATTCGGATTATGCATTTGGGTTTAAATAACAATTAAATCCTTCCTAGCATGATGATTGTGTATGAAATTATCACAAGACAGTTAAAAACTGATAAAGTAGCCTGCGCATAGCAGGCTTTTTTATGCTCATTCTAAAATAGCGTGCCTGAAACAAGGGCATGTACCACGAGTATAAAAAAAATTTAGCTATAACTTTATGCAACTCAAGAGGTTACATCTGAAATGCTTCTCATGATCGACAATTATGACTCCTTTACTTACAACATCGTGCAATATTTTGGCGAGTTGAACCAAGAAGTGAACGTAGTCCGTAATGATGCCGTGACGTTGGAAGATATTGAACGATGGCAACCGAAGTATTTGGTCATTGGTCCAGGACCTTGCTCACCTACTGAAGCAGGCATTTCTATTCCAGCCATTCAACATTTTGCTGGAAAAATTCCATTACTCGGTGTGTGCTTAGGTCATCAAAGTATCGGACAAGCTTTTGGCGGCAATATCGTTCGCGCCAAAACCGTTATGCATGGGCGTTTATCGGACATGTATCACAGTGACAAGGGCATCTTTAGCAATCTACCTTCCCCATTTTCAGCAACCCGCTACCACTCTTTGGTGATTGATCAAGCGAGTTTGCCAGATTGCCTAGAAGTCACTTGCTGGACCCAAGAAGCTGATGGCTCAATGGAAGAAATTATGGGCGTAAAACATAAGACACTGCCTGTCGAAGGTGTGCAGTTCCACCCTGAATCGATCCTCAGCCAACACGGTCACCAAATCTTCAAAAACTTTTTAGAGATTTATGCATAAATGAATATTCAACAAGCTTTAAATCATATTACCAAGAACATCCACCTGACTCAGCCACAAATGGAAGAGGTCATGCGCACCATCATGAATGGTGAAGCCACAGATGCACAAATTGGTGCATTAATGATGGGGCTGCGTCTAAAAGGTGAAAGTATTGATGAAATTACGGCTGCTGCACGTGTCATGCGTGAATTTGCCATTAAAATTGATGTCAGCGACGTCCCAAACCTGATTGATATTGTCGGTACGGGTGGTGATGGACAGAACCTATTTAATGTTTCAACCGCTTCCGCCTTTGTGATTGCTGCGGCTGGAGCCACCATTGCCAAGCATGGTAACCGAGGCGTTTCAACCAAGTCAGGTTCATCCGACTTGTTAGAACAAGCTGGCATTCAGCTTGATTTGAATATGCAACAAACTGAACGTTGTATTCGTGAAATTGGCGTTGGCTTCCTGTTTGCCCCGAATCATCATAAAGCCATGAAATATGCAGTGGGTCCGCGTAAGGAACTCGGTATCCGTAGCATCTTCAACTTACTTGGCCCGCTTACGAATCCGGCTGGAGTAAAGCGTCTGGTGATTGGTGTATTCTCAAATGAATTATGTCGTCCAATTGCAGAAGTGATGAAGCAACTTGGCGCTGAACACGTGATGGTGGTGCATTCTAAAGACGGACTAGATGAGATCAGCCTCGCCTCTTCCACTTATGTTGCGGAACTGAAAGATGGTGAAGTGACTGAATGGGTGATTAATCCTGAAGATGTCGGGATTGAATCGCAAACCCTCACAGGTTTAATCATTGAAGATTCTGCTGAAAGTTTAGCCCTGATTAAAGATGCGCTTGGCAGAAAAAAATCTGATCGTGGCGCCAAAGCCGCAGACATGATTGCCTTAAATGCTGGTGCAGGCATTTATGTCTCAGGTTTAGCCAAAAGCTATAAACAAGGCGTAGCGTTAGCGCATGATATTATCTACGGTGGGCAGGCTTTAGAAAAAATGAGTGTGCTATCTGAATTTACCAAAACACTCAAACAATACGAAGCTTAAGGAAGGATGCTCACATGGTCGATATCGCCAATACGATTTTAGGCAAAATTGTTGATCGTAAACATGAAGAACTGGCAGCACGCCTCAAGCAACGTAGCCTGCATGATGTAGAACAATGGGCGCAAGAAGCAACACCCGTGCGTGGTTTTGCTCAAGCCCTGATTCACAAACGTCCTGGTGTGATTGCTGAAATCAAAAAAGCTTCTCCTTCAAAAGGGGTTATTCGTGAAAACTTTAATCCTGCGGAAATTGCAGCACAATATGAACAAGCGGGTGCGGCTTGCCTATCGGTTTTAACTGATGTCGATTTTTTCCAAGGTGCGGATGAGAATATTCAAATCGCACGTACGCACTGTGCTTTGCCTGCACTGCGTAAGGACTTCCTAGTCGACCCATACAATGTCATTGAAGCACGTGCCTTACATGCTGACTGTATTTTACTGATTGTGGCCTGCTTGTCAGACCAACAATTAGAAGAAATGTCAAAAACAGCGTTTGAGCATAATTTAGACGTTTTGGTTGAAGTACATGATGAGGAAGAACTTGAACGTGCTCTACAACTTTCTGAGCGCTGCTTGTTAGGGGTAAATAACCGTAATCTGAAGACTTTTGATGTGGACTTAAACACATCAATTCGTTTGAAGAAACTCCTTAGTCCTTCTCGCCTACTCATTACAGAAAGTGGCATTGCAACCCCAGAAGATGTGAAGATGATGCAAGAGCATGATATTCACAGCTTCTTGGTGGGTGAAAGCTTCATGAAACAACCGCGTCCAGACCATGCTTTTAGCGCATTATTTGGACAACCTTTAGAAATTTAAGTCCCAACTAAAAAGGGTAAAACTCTTTTACCCTTTTTTATTAATCATTCAGCAAATTAATACTTATCGTCGGATCAGACTGCCTAATATATTCCAATGATTAATTCAAAACCCTTTTAATTAAATTATTGCTTAAGATCCTTTAGCCATCCATAAATATACGGATCCTTTTTCAATAAACTTGCCACCATTTCACTGCGTTTAGCCTTATCTAATCTCAATAAAATACTTTTGAGCTCCGCATTAATAGAGTTTTCTGGAGCCCCTCTATCACGAGCCTTACCATACCAATCGTGACCAAGATCATATTTATGATTCTCCATGTATATAGCCCCTAATAAGGTACAAGGTCTATAGTCTTGAGAACTATGATCATGTGCTTTTAAACCATGTTCTAGAGCGATATCTGATTTCTTAAGATCCCTTTTAACTCCACCTAAAGTAGTGAAATAAGCGGATAATAATTTGCTGTTTTTATTTAAGGAAATTTTTGTATTTTCTAGAAATCTTTCAGCTTCTTTACTAGCTTTACATTTTCTTAATTGGCTAGAAGCATTGATAGCATACCAGTCTGATTTAGTTACTTCATATAGTTTAAGGTAAAAGTCGGCTTCTACACGATGAAATTTTATTTTAACTTCACCAGTAAAAAACTCTCGTCCTTCAGAACTTAACCAAATAGCATCTTGCTCCTGTAATCTTTGTTGGTTATCTAATAAATTCAATATATTAAGTAGTTTATATCTCTGCTTGTTGCCAATAAGATAAGGATGAATTTCATATTTACTTAAAAGAGCTTTCTCTCTTTGTTGTGCAATATATTTTGGATCAGATTCTAATTTCTTTCTTCTCTCACGTTCAGCTTGTTCTCTAGCTTTTCTTTCTTGAACTAATTTTTCTTGACGTTTTTGCTCTTCAATACGCTCTAACTCCTTAAGCTTTTCTAGGTACATTTGTTCTTCTTCTAAACGTTTTTTATATACGATTCTGTCATTAGCAGATTCTTTTTTATATTGATTAAAAGAGATTTTCCCTTCAACAAGGTCATGTAAAGCATTCAGATTATTGCGAAGTAAATAGGCTTTTTCTGGCAAAGTTAAACTGTCATTCTGCTTCGTTTTTAATTTCTGGATGATTTTATAAAGCATACTGTGGGGGATTATTGAACTTTCTATATGGTCTAAATAGTAAAAAGCAGCATCTTTCTTCATGTCATCAATATTTTTTTGATGTTTTTGAGCATCTTCAACTGTGACCTTTCCCTGATAATTAGAACGATATGAGTTTTTAAAAGTATTTCTATTCATTTCAAGTATTAAAATTATAAGCTATTAAATAGTTATACAAAATCATATCCAAATTTGGAATATTTTTTCTTAATCTAAACTGAATTTTAATAATTATAAAAAAATGAGCTGTTCATCTCTTACTTTAATTCAATATAACATCCTGTGAGTTCAATTTGCAGCAATTTCAGATTATAATTGCCGCTTAAACCCCATCTTGCAGTTATTTCTGGACATTATGAGCAAACATGATTCATCGCTTTCTAAAGATCAGTACAACTTACTGAAGGCTTTTAAAAAGCAAATTAATCATCCACATTCAACCGCTGCTGAACAGCAAGTTGAAGCGAAAAAGCAAGCTGTAATAGCTGAGCCAGATGATGCCGAATTATTTCTAAAATCCATGCAAGGTGTACAAAAAATGGATGTCGGCAATATCGCTCAGATTGCCAAAAGTTCGAAAAAGAAATTAGATGCTCAGGTTTTAGCAAAGCGAGCAGCGGCTATTGGTCCAACTGAATCTGAAATGGCTGAACTTTCCGACACACAAGCCATGCTCAACCCAGTTGCCAGTCAAGCGAATTTGAGTTATCGCATTGCGACGTTGCAACATAAGGTTTTTGAAGATTTAAAAGCAGGTAAAATACGTTGGTTTGAAGCGGTAGATTTACATGGCTGCACCGTAGAGCAAGCCCGTGCTGCCGTACTTCAAATTATTCAAATGGCAAAAGATGAAAATCAGAATGTCATTAAAATTGTACACGGCAAAGGTCCTGAAGCTATTTTAAAAACCTATGTGAATGGCTGGTTACGTCAGCATCGTGATGTACTGGCATTTGTGAGTGCACCGGATAATCAGGGTGGTACGGGCGCGGTTTTAGTTTTACTAAAACGTTCAGAAAAAAATCCAAAACACAAACAGTAATCGGATTTTGATATTAAACACGGTATTTTTTCGGTTTTCTGGTACAATGCCGTCCTTGTTCAATATAAGAGTAAGTGAAAACGTCTTATGTCTATGCAGCAATCCTACGCAAACATTTTAACTGCCGTTGGTGAAGACCTGAATCGTCCAGGTTTACTTGATACACCTGTGCGTGCTGCTAAAGCGTTTTCGTATTTAACGTCTGGTTATAGTAAGACGCTAGAAGAAGTGACCAATAAAGCGGTGTTCCCATCGGACAACCGTGAAATGGTCTTGGTGAAAAATATTGAATTTTATTCGCTTTGCGAACACCATCTCCTCCCGTTCTATGGTCGTGTGCATATCGCTTATTTACCTGAAGGTCATGTGCTTGGCTTATCTAAATTTGCTCGCATTACTGAAATGTTCGCACGTCGTTTACAAATTCAGGAAAATTTGACCCAGCAAATTGCCGAAGCTGTTGCTGAAGTCACTCAGGCACGTGGTGTTGCTGTGGTGATTGATTCTGCGCATATGTGCATGATGATGCGCGGTGTCGGTAAACAAGAGTCAACCACACGTACCGTTTCATTTATTGGGGAATTTAAAACCGATAAAGAATCACGTCGTGAATTCCTCAGTGCAGTACCTGAAAGTTACTGATTCATCTCAAATGAATTAAAAAATAAACCCCGAAACACTCGGGGTTTATTTTTATCTTATAGTGAACGCTGATTCACGCACTTCGACAACTGCTCTGCGGTTTCAACACGTTCCGAATAACAATCCGTTAAATAGGCTGACTGTCCACGGGTCAACAAGGTAAATTTATACAATTCTTCCAGCACATCCACGATGCGGGTATAGAAAGATGAATCTGTCATTGAGCCATCTTCTTCAAATTTCAAGAATGCTTTTGGAATCGAATACTGGTTTGGAATGATGATCATACGCATTTGATTGAGTGCACTAAAGATTGTGAACCACCACAAACTTGCATCAAGACCAGTATTTTACTCTGTGTAGCTCGAATAGCCTCTGCTGCCAGCGGAATCCAGTCAAGGTTCGTTTATCTTTAAAACTTCTGGTAAAGCTGTATAGTCCACCTTTGCCAACGGTGGATACATCATCACAATAAGACCGATGGCAATTGGAATATTGACACTGCCGACATGCATTTGATTTAAAACAACCGAAGTTTGCGGGATAAATACCCCAATAGCAACGCCAAGGGCCATGGCAATAAAAATCCACAAGGTTAAATTGCAGTCCAAAAAGAAAGTCTAGAAGTCGACAGGTATTTTCTCAATCAGGGAGATTTGTTTTATATAGCGAATAGATCTCATTCGATAGATTTTTTGATCAGCTTAAAACAAACAAGCATCCAACATTCTAAATACAAGATACATCCAATTCTGATTCTATTTAATCAGGACCGCATCTGGTCATTAAATTCATTCAAACATCAGCTATCGTACAATAAACCTGCTAAATACAGTGAATCAATCACAATGGATATTGGTCAAAGTATTCAAATAAAAAGTTTCTCTGTCTGTTTGTGCTGACTGAGCAATGATCTTTAACACCGCATTTGCCCATTCAGGTAAATCTGGATTCACACGGTAATACACCCATTGCCCTTTGCGCTGATCCAATAAAACCGATAAATTTCTAAGCAATGCCAAATGTCGTGAAATTTTAGGCTGACTCAATTGCAATAATTCCGTCAGTTCACACACACATACATTTTCTCTCACAAGTACCCACTTAATAATGTCCAAGCGAGTAGGGTCAGAGAGACATTTAAAGAAATTAGTTTGATCCATTTTACAGCCCAAAATTTAGTAATCCTTGATATATGTATATCAATATATAAATGCAATAAAGTTTATTTAACGAAAGATGATGTCTAAAAAATGATTAAGATTTATCATAATCCTGCTTGTGGTACGTTCAGAAATACCCTTGGTCTCATATAAAACACGGGTCAAAAACCAGAAATTATTAAATATCTTAAAACACTACCTAATAAACAAGAATTGATTGATTTAATCAAGCACTCAGGCTTATCTGTACGTGAAGTACTACGCAAAAATGTTCCACCTTATGAGGAATTACAACTAGAACAGTCAACGCATAACGATGAGCAACTTATTGATTTTATGCTGCAATATCAAATTTTAATCAATAGACCTTTTGCAGTAACAGAACTCGATATGAGATTATGTCGACCCTCTGAAGTCGTTCTTGAAATTTTTACAGAGCCACAACGTAGTAGTTTTAGCAAAGAAGATGATGAGCCATTAATCAATAAACATGGGAAATTGATTAAAAATTAAAATGTATTCAAGAAAAAAGGCGCTTACAATGCACCTTTTTTCCTCTGCTTAAGTTCAGAAAAATCGGACATAACCGAAGCTCAGCTTATTCCAATCTTTTTCATCTTGATATTGATACTCCCACCCCACGCGTAATGCATTCTGCGCATTCAATGCATACTGTACTTGCGAATTCAATCGAACTTGCCATTGATGCGAATCTTCCCAATATGGCAATTCGACCTGCACAATCGAATTAATATGGTCTGTCCAAATGTTCTGACAACCGACCATCGGCCCTATACCCAATCGCCAGCCTTTATCTAATGATTTTCCACCCTGAAAATAGGTTTGCATTTGCGCATAACATAGATTCTCTCGTTTTGAGTCCGCATAGCTGTAGCCCATCTGCATTTTTAAACTGGCAACACCATGTTGATCCTGCTCGCTAAAATGCCCTGACGAATCAGTCGCTTCTTGTTGCCAACCCAGATTAAATCCCCATGTCAACGGCGTTTTAAACGCTGTAATCGGGTTATAAGAATTTACTGTCAGAAAGTCGAAATGTTCTAACTTCAACTCATCCTCACGCAATTGAATAGCCCCATCCCAAAACAACAATTGTGTTCCTATACGGTATCCGCCTTGAGGATCAATCAAATCATGATAGGCTTGACGATGTCCCAACTCAATAAATTCATCGCCTTGCACAGTTCCTGCTTTTACAGAGAAATTTCGAGCATCATGTGATTGTGTGGGGTCAATACGTGGACGTTTGGGCGCTTGACGCTGCTTATCTAAATCGATCGTACTACGTAAAATGAGTAATTCACGAAGATTAGGCTGTGCAAAAGCAACATCTACTTTACGTGCGACCAATTGCAAATACAGATCGTCATAGGCCATTTCTAAAATTTTGGCACGATCTTCCGCAGAATAAGCTGCCAAAATTTCCAGTCTTTGTTTTTGTTCAGTAAAAGCAACCTGATGGGCTGTTTTGGCCAAACTTTGCCCATGCTGTTTGGCTTGTGCCAATAATTGGGTTTCTAAGGCAGGACGATAGACTGTCTCACGAACAATCCCTTGCTGATCAATGGCTTTAATGGTCTGCATTGGAATTGCTGCGACTTTAAACTGTTGACTTAAATTGAGTTCGGGACGCACCAAATCAATCAGCCCTAACAGACGATAAGCACAGTTATCGCTGACAAAATAATAGGGAAAAGTCACATGTTGCATTTCCCAAATATGCTGTACCAAAAAGCGAGTTTCTTCTGGGTTTAAATTGAGTTCATATTCCCACAAGTCACGACTTTCTAAGTCCCCATATTCTTTTACCTTGCGATAATATGGCATTAAAGAGTATTCGCCAGGATATTGTCCAGTTAAGCCTTTCCAAGCAAAGGCCCAACCATCCGCGCTTGCGACCGTGGCTGCATAGTTCACCGCATAAGAAACCAAGTTTAATTGTTTCTGGTCTTTGGGATCTAAACGCAATAAGGTATGCCCAAACATCGAACTCGGATTACCCATAAAGTCAGTTGCATAAATTAAAGTGGCTTTATAGGGTTTAATTTCACCAAGCCATTTGTCTAATTCAGGACATTCAACTTGTGGTAAATCTGTCGCGGAAATCTTCAGTTGCTTGATTAACCATTGACTGCGTGCTGGAAATCGGCAGCGAACAGATTGATTCGGAGCCGCCGTTAGAAACAGCGCTTCGATATTGCTATTTAATTCATTTTGTAAATGTGTCTGCCCTTCTGGGCTAAGAAAATAGCCCGTATAGTGAACTTCACTGTGCCCTTTGGAGTCGGCATACATTAATCTTTGCCAAGTTGTCTCTTGCACCAGGTGTTTCTGGGTCGCCATTTGAACATAGTGCATAGAGGGTGTAGGTTCAACGGCATACGCCAGACTAGAACCGAATAAAGCTGTAAATAATGCAATCTTTTTCATTAAATTTAATATTTTTAGATATAAAAAACCCTGTCAGATTGACAGGGTTTTACAACAATCAATTAGACATAAGCTTTGAGGACAGCATCTTTTGCCATTACAGCTTGTAGAGAAGTGAGTACTTGGTAAGAATCTTTATTCTCTGTAGAATAAATTTCAGCAAAATTTTGCTTAGATACAGCAAAGAAACGGGCTTTATCTTCTGCTTTAATATTGAGTAATTCAGCCAATACATTCAAGCTTTCGCCCTGACCCACTGCCATATCACGCGCCAATGCTTCTGCATTTTCATTGGTAAACGTGACTGCTTGTGCAGTGACTGTACCCGAACCACTACAACCGAGAGTACCAAAGGTGATACCAAATAATTGGTTGGCAAATAAACCATTTGTTGTAGCGGCAAGTAACTTCGGCACTTTACCTGATTGACCCGCCCAAATCTCAGAACCAATACCGCAACCTGCATCGCTATCTGCAAATGCTGCTGTAGAACCTATTGCCAATACTGCTGCTAACGCTACTTTTTTTAACATCGCACTTCTCCAGAATTATTCTCTGAGTGTTCTAATTATTTACATGTAATGATGGATTACACAAACTTAGATTATCTGCATATCTTTAATAACGCAAAATAATTTATATTAAAGTTAAAAAAACAAAACTAAACTATTCATATTAATCATTATTTAACTGCCAATCACCCTTTGAGTTGCGTATTCCAAGTATTTTCAAGACTAAAACTAGACTTAACAACAGCAACAAATACCATGAACCCAGCTTTCCCCAACCCACCATATGCCAAGCATCAACCTGACTTGGATAAAGCCAAATTTTGTAAAAAGTACTCACATTTTCGGCAAGCCAAATAATAAAAGCCAAGACCCACAGAATAGGTAACATCGGCAGTTGAATGGTGTGATGGTGTAATTCAAAACGAATCTTGGTTTTCCAGAACAGCACGATACTCCAGCAAAACAAGACATAGCGAATATCTGGAATAAAGAATTTGCTCATAAAATTTAAATAAGACAACACTGCCAAAGTCAACATATGACTAAATTTAGGCAAAGCCTTAAAAGACACAGTATAAAGTCGTAAAGAACGAGCAAAAAAACTTCCGACCGCTGAATACATAAACCCAGCAAATAAAGGCACTGTCCACAGTTTAAAAATTGCAGGTTGTGGATATTGCCATGAAGCAATGGCTGGATGCGTAAGGAAAATTTCCATCCCCATTGCCATAATGTGAAACAGTGCAATGACTCTGGCTTCTGCCCAAGATTCTAATTTTAAATATAATAAGCAGCATTGAATAATTAAGGCATAAAACAACAGGTAATCATAACGATAAAAACCATAATGCGGTTCATAACCTAAAGGCGCAGTAAACACAAAAGCCAATAATAAAAGTATTCCAAATAAGGCAGCCGAAGCTGCCTTATAAGAAAACTCAACACAAGATTGAGCAACACGCAACACAGTAAATACTCAACCTAAATTTATAGATACTTTGCGCTATATTCATGTACGGTGTCGATAAACACTTTCGGATGATCTGGGTTCACCCATTGGGTAATACCATGACCCAAATTCGCAATATATCCCGTTTTTTCACCATTGGCATAAGCTTCATCCAACATAGCTCGAGTAGCTTTTTGAATCGTTTGTGATGAACCATATAAAGTTGCCGGATCCAAATTGCCCTGTAACGCTGCACGACCATTCACGATTTTACGTGCTACAGACAATGGCGTCGTCCAGTCCAATCCTAGCGCATCTGCACCTGTTGCAACCATTGGCTCTAACCATTGACCACCACCCTTGGTGAATAAAATCACTGGAATTTTGCGACCATCTTTTTCACGTTTTAAACCGCAGATAATTTTCTGCATGTAATTTAATGAAAATTCGATATATTCACGATGTGCTAATGCACCGCCCCAACTGTCAAAAATTTGAACAGCTTGCGCACCCGCATCAATTTGCGCATTTAAATAGTCAATCACTGCAATAGCCAAACGATCAAGCAAAGCATGTAAAACTTCAGGCTGTGCGTACATCATGTGCTTGGTAAAGCGGAAGTCTTTGCTGGAACCGCCTTCAACCATATAAGTCGCTAAAGTCCAAGGACTTCCCGAAAAGCCAATCAGTGGCACTTGTCCACCTAAAGCTGAACGAATGGTCGATACCGCATTCATGACATAATCTAAATCAGACTTTGCATTGAATGTCGGTAAATTCATGACATCTTGCTCAGTACGTACAGTTTTATGAAACTTTGGACCTTCGCCTGCCTCAAAATACAGACCCAAACCTAAGGCATCTGGAACGGTCAAAATGTCCGAAAATAAAATTGCGGCATCTAAGTCATAACGACGTAAAGGTTGTAAGGTCACTTCACATGCAAACTCGGTGTTTTTACATAAAGAAAGGAAATCACCTGCCTTTGCACGTGTTTCACGATACTCAGGTAAATAGCGTCCTGCCTGACGCATCATCCATACAGGCGTAGTATCAACAGGCTCACGCAATAAAGCACGCAGAAAACGATCATTTTTTAAGGTCGCCATTGACTTTCCTAACTTAATTTAATCTTTGCAGCATCATAACAAAAAGGACTAAATTTTAATAACTTCTAACACGATTAAAATTTAATGTTCTTGTTGGACAAATGTCTATTTACACAAAACAAATACTGCATCTGCCATTTTTTTCTGCAATACTTGCGTCGTTTGTCACTTAGTAAATGAATAATTCTTAAGGTTGAATTACATGTTCGTTCGCACAATACTCGCAATGAGTTTAGGCTGCCTTTTTGCTGGCACAGCTTTTGCCACAGCTACTACTGCTGAACAACCATTAAAGCCCAAAGTCGTTACCAATACTGCCGTAGAAGACCCAATTAATCCTCTTGCAATAGGCTCTGCATCTTCAGCGCAAGATACACAAATTACGCCTCAAGAACAGCAAGACTTAAATAAGGCGTCGCAAACTTTACAAAATCTTCAACAAACTGAAGATAATACAGCAGATATTGGAACTGCTCCAGCCAGCTCAGCTGTAGCAACAAGTGCGGCAACAGCACCTACCTCTCCTGCTGCAAAGGCCTCTTGGACACTTGATGGTCTAAATAATGCATCTTGGTTTGACAATATTGGTAAAGGTCAATTCCCTGTTTATGCACGAACGCAAGTCATGTTGAATAACTCACATGCTTCACCAGGTGCAATTGATGGTTCCAGTGGTAAAAATACCTTAAAAGCACTTGCTACTTTTCAACAAATGAATGGTTTACAGCCAACAGGGACTTTAACCAAACAAACTTGGGATGCCTTAGTCGCTAAACAAGGGAATCGTCCAGCATTCGTAGAATACACCATTACCGATGCTGACCTTAAAGGTCCCTATGCACCGTCTATTCCACACGACTACGCATTACAAGCCAAAATGAAAGGTTTGTACTACACTCGTGTGACAGAAATGTTGGGTGAAAAATTCCATATGGATGAAGATTTCTTGAAGAAACTTAATCCAAAAGCAACATTCAAGAAAGCTGGTGAAAAGATTATTGTGACGAATATTCGCAATGAACTCCCAGAAGACATTCATTTAATTGTTGCGCATAAAGGTGCTAAACAACTGTATCTATTTAATAGCCGCAACCAAATGATTGCTTCTTTCCCTGCGACCATTGGTAGCTCAGATACACCCTCTCCTGAAGGCACCTATAAAGTCACTGGCGTAGCACCAAACCCTTGGTATAGCTACTCACCAAGCAACTTTGTTCAAGGTAAAAACTTAAAGCCACTTTCTTTACCACCTGGTCCAAACGGTCCAGTAGGTAACATTTGGATTGGTCTAAGCAAAAAATCATTTGGTATTCACGGTACACCTAACCCATCTGCAATTTCAAAAACTGCATCGCATGGTTGTATCCGTTTAACCAACTGGGATGCCAACGACCTCGGTAAAAAAGTTCGTTCTGGCGTGACTGTAAAATTCCTTAATTAATTCTAGCAATTAGCCCTAAATAGCCTGCACATGCAGGCTATTTTTTTAAGTTAAATTTCTGATCCTATTTTGTGTTGCAAAAATAGAATGAATTGTCGCTTATATAAGATTTAAACCACATAATCGAAACGCTATGATGAGTTCATGAACAAATTAAAAATAGGATAACGATCATGCAAAGTTATTTACATCGTAGTGAAAATCGCGGTCATGTCAAAGCAGGATGGCTCGAGTCTAAACATAGTTTTTCTTTTGGCAGTTGGTACGATCCAAAATATATGGGGGTAAGCGTATTACGTGTCATTAATGATGACGTGATTGCAGCCCACAATGGCTTCGGCACACACCCACACGACAATATGGAAATTTTGACCTGTGTACTTAAAGGGACTATTTCTCATAAAGACAGTATGGGCAACGAGCGTCATATTTCTGCGGGTGAATGGCAGCTCATGAGTGCGGGTACAGGTGTACAACATAGCGAAATTAATCAGGGCGATGTTCCTGTACACATGCTACAAATTTGGATACATCCTGATATCCGTAATGCCGAACCTAATTATCAACAGATTCAATGTGATCCAAAATTACAACCGAATCAATGGCATGTGATTGCAGGACCCAATAGTGATGCTGCCATGCATATTCGTCAGCAGGCTGAAGTCAAAACTGCCTTTATACAAGCGACGCATAGTTTGGCGATCAAAGCGATGCAGAAATTAAATTATGTCCATGTAATTTCTGGCGAGCTTGAAATTGCGGGTGAGACCTTAAAATCTGGTGATGCTTTAGCATTTGCTGAAGAAGCTGAAATCAAAGCGTTGACAGACAGTCAATTGATTTGGTTTGATTTACCTGTTTAATCAGTACATGCTTTGCTGAGCATCGGATTGATTTAATAATTTCTTTGAATGCTATCTCATTATTGAATGCAACTCATATTTATAACTCTAGAATAAAAAACCTCACAATTGTGAGGTTTTTTTATTCTATTTAGAAATTAATAGCCCCAAGCTTTCGGGTCTAATGGTAAATCAACAGCAACTGAAAGCCCTGTATCATTACCATACACATCTGAATCACTTACCCAACCATTGAATTTCAAAGGAATATCTGGGCGAAGATAGAGTCAATTACTTTTTGTTGTTCTGGTTGACTGATATGTGCTTGAGATAATGCACGTTGGATTTCATCCCCACTCATTGGCCATGTTGAGGTACTAATTTGAATAACGCCTTGTTAATTTAACTAGTTTAAATCCGAACGTAAATCGTCATTATTTACGACAATCCCTTGCGCAAAACCCGATGACGCTGACACCATCAACAACGCCAAAACTAAAGATTTAAAAAAATTATCGTGACTTTCTCGTTACTTAATTCTGCCGACTCCCATATTTTCTTTGATTCAATATTGCAACCTGAGTATTGATTTTTGTTGTAAATCGTCAACAAAAAAACCCGCCGAAGCGGGTTTTTTATTGAATACAGACCTTAGTCTTTCCGGCGCATATGTGGGAATAAAATCACATCACGGATACTTGGTGCATCTGCAAATAACATGACTAAACGGTCAATACCAATACCTTCACCCGCAGTTGGAGGCAAACCATATTCAAGTGCTTCAACAAACTCGGCATCGTAGTGCATCGCTTCATCATCACCCGCATCTTTTTCCTGAACTTGTGCTTGGAAACGCTCTGCTTGATCAATTGGATCATTCAACTCTGAGAAGCCATTTGCCAATTCACGACCACCGATAAAGAATTCAAAACGGTCAGTAATATGCGGATTATCATCATTACGACGTGCTAATGGTGAAGTTTCAGCTGGGTATTCAGTAATAAAGGTTGGCTGGCGAAGTTTAGTTTCAACCGTTTCTTCAAATACGATAGTTTGAAGCTTACCTAAACCAAAACCAGGCTTAACTTGTTCTTTCAACACGTCTTTAGTGAATTTAGCTAAAAACTCGCGGTCATTAACATTTTCAGGGGTAAAGTCTGGGTTGTTTTCCAAGATTGCATCAAACATTGAAATTTTCTTGAACGGCCCTTTAAAGCTGAAGACTTCACCTTGATAAGGCACATCAGTGCTGCCTAAAATATCTAAAGCCAATTTTTCTAGCATATTTTCAGTCAAAGCCATTAAGTCTTTGTAATCTGCATAGGCTTGGTAGAATTCAATCATAGTAAATTCAGGGTTATGACGCGTTGATACCCCTTCATTACGGAAGTTACGGTTAATTTCAAACACGCGCTCAAAACCACCAACCACCAAACGCTTTAAATAAAGTTCTGGTGCAATACGCAAGAACAAAGGCATATCCAAAGCATTATGATGCGTTTCAAATGGACGCGCAGATGCACCACCAGGAATTACATGCATCATTGGTGTTTCAACTTCCATGAAACGTTCGTTGTTCAAGAATGTACGAATTCCTGCAACAACTTTGGCACGAATTTCAAAAGTTTTACGTGTTTCTTCATTCACAATCAAATCAAGATAACGCTTACGGTATTTAACTTCGGTATCATTTAGACCGTGGAACTTATCTGGCAGTGGACGTAATGATTTCGTCAATAATTCAAAATGTTGAATGTGAACATATAAATCACCTTTACCTGAACGACCAATATAGCCTTCTACTGCAATAATATCACCAAGGTCTAAACCTTTAATGGTCGCTAAAGTGGCTTCGTCTAACTCTTTGCGTGCAACATAAAGCTGAATACGACCTGTCATATCTTGAATCACAATGAATGATCCACGATTTAACATGACACGACCTGCAACTTTTACATAAACATGTTCAGTTGCTTCAATCTGCTCTTTCGATTGATCTTCAAATTGTTCTTGTAAATCTTGTGCATAATGTTCGCGCTTGAACGAGTTCGGCCATGGGCTTGCACCCGTTTGTTTGGCTTGCTCTTCAATTTGCTTCAACTTGGCATGACGCTGTGCAATTAAATCGTTTTCGGAAATAGGTTGTTCAGAAGTCGATTGAGCGTTGTTTTGCGTCATCTCTGCCTCGTAAAAATACTAAAAAATGAAGTGCTATAGCATAGCAGATTCATTCATGATTTCGTATGATTTCTCTTAAACAAAATAATGACCGTGAATTTAGCTTTCTTTGCTCTCCCTCAATGATTCTATTGTTCTGCTAATTCTCGAACACGCTGCAATCCTTGTTCAAAAGCTTGCTCCATCATGTATTTATAATCTTCCATCGTTTCCAATTCGACATTCAATACGGTCTTTCCATTAACTTCAGCCAGAGAATATTGTTCGAGTAATCCTTGCCATTGCTGAACTTCAGGGCTAGTTAAATCCTCCACCCCACCTTGCAACAGACCTTGATATTGAAAAATAACTGAACAATGCGGTAGATAAACCAAAATGGTGGCAATCAAACCATCGCCATTACTGTCTATAAATAAAGTTCTTCCACCCACTGTCCAATCGGACTGTATTTTTGATCCTTCCGTAAAGAACTTGGTCCATTCAGTATAGGTATCTGGAGACCAAAGAATATTCCATATTTTTTCAGGGCTTGCCGCTATACTGATACTAAAGTTTAGATGTTCCATCATTTTATTTTTCTCAAGCGAGTTCCTTCCTTCCAAACTACTGAATAATTACAATAAGCTGTAAAATAAATCGTTAAAAAATATTTATCAACTTGGCTAATTTCCAAAGAAAGACAATATATCTCTCTGTTTTATCTATTATTAAAAACTACATCACCCTATCGCATACATCTCCCTTAGACCAAATGCTAAGATCAATGCCAACTGAAGATTCGTAAAATAAAAACAATTTAAAAAAGTTGAAAAGTGAACGTTTATTAATCCGTTCTATCTTTGCAAAAAGAGAGCCTATGAATGCGATAACCATCAATATAGACCAATCGAAAATTCTTTTTTTTCATGGATTAGACTCTTCTAAAGAATCGACCAAATTCCATGCTATTGACTCTGCAAAAAAATATTGTATAGATGTCGATTACAGAAATTTAAACTATTCCACTGTTGCCGAATTCTATAAAAATGCTTTAGTGACTATTAAACCTGACTTATTAATAGGCCACAGTTTAGGCGGATATTGGGCACTCAAAATGTCCTTACAACACCGAATTCCTTGTATTGTAGCGAATCCCAATTTAACTCCAGATTTCCGCTCTGATTATCCTGCAATTACTGAATTAGATTTAGAACATGATATTCCTCAAATTGCCTACATTGAGCTTGGTGATGAGGTTTTAGACATGTATGCGACTACAGCTTTTTTAGAACCCTATATGCAAGTCGAAACGGTTGAAGGTGGACATCATCGACTGGTTACGCCAGAACGCATCAACCATCTCATTCATTATATGGAACAAACCTTTATTTTTTAGCGCAATAAAAAAGCCAATCAAATGCATTTGATTGGCTTTTTTGCAGATATTAAATGCTTAAGCGACAGCAGCTTCTAATGGTTTTGAATTTTCTTCCAACACTGTCCAAACTTTAAAACCTAAATCTTGATGCAATGTTGGTAAATCTAAGAAAATGCTCGCACCCAATACTTGATGCTGACATTTATCCATTAATTGTTTTACGGCTTTTAATGTCCCGCCTGTGGCAAGTACATCATCTACAATAATCACTTTTTGTGGCTGAATATTGGCTGCAATTTCTAAACGATCTACACCATATTCAAGGCTATACCCTACACCAACCACCGGAGGTGGTAATTTCCCTGCTTTACGAACCAATAAAAGACCCTTATTTAAGCGTTGAGCCAATAGGCTAGCAAGTACAAAACCACGTGCTTCAACCGCCACAAAGCTCTCTACTTCTGCCAACTGTTCTACTGGAATACTTGCAATAAGAGCATCGGCTAATGGCGTAATATTACTCATAAACAATGGGGTCAAATCATAGAAACAAATTCCCGGTTTTGGGAAATCTTGGACAGTACGAATGTGTGACCACAATACAGCAGACAAATTTTTCATGGGAGAGAATTTAAAACAAAAAGAATAGGTGAATTTTAACGTTTATTAGACGTTCAGGATAGATAATAGCCAACTTTTCAGGCGAGGATATTTTTTATTGATTTTCACAAGAACTTGAATTATATAAATAATTTTTATAATAAATATTAACTATATACCTGTATGATTATAATATAGCAATTTTACGGTTTTAAATCTGCTCGACCTTAGTCTGATAATCCCCCAATCAAACCCGTTGTCATGAATTTTCTCTAAATTGTCTAACAAAAATACAGCGCAGTGATTGAATTGATAAGTTTTGTCCTACTCAGCCATTCCGATTCAGGATTCTCTAATTAAAATCCGATATTTGCTTTACATTCGTCCTAGAACTGCGTAAAAATTTAGGCGAAAATAACGCTAGCCATTAGATCATTAGAGCCATGCGGTATATGAGTTATTACTGATCTAAATTGACCCGATCAGAATTGGAGAATCAGATGAAAAAGTATCAATGCATCGTTTGTGGATGGATTTACGACGAAGCAGAAGGCTGGCCGCAAGACGGTATCGTTGCGGGCACCAAATGGGACGATATTCCAGATGACTGGACTTGCCCAGATTGTGGTGTTTCGAAAGCCGACTTTGAAATGATTGAAATTTAATAATAACTAAAAGACCCTTCCAGTGGTCTTTTTTTACACCTTATTTTGGGAGAAAAAAATGCAGCCTATCGTTATCATTGGTTCAGGCATGGCTGGCTATACCGTGGCACGTGAGTTTCGCAAACTGAATGCGGAACAAGAACTGATTATGATTACCGCAGATGATGCCAGCAATTATGCAAAGCCAACCTTATCTAATGCATTAGCAGGCAAAAAATCTCCTGAACAGATTGCCTTAGGCGATGCAGAAAAAATGAGTACTCAGCTCAATATGCGCATTGAAACCCACACTTGGGTCAAAGAAATCCGTAGCGAGCAACATCAACTTGTCTTAGAAAAAAATGGGCAATCTAGTACGCTAGACTACGCAAAACTGATTCTAGCGGTAGGTGCAAATCCAATCCGTCTTGCAATTGCTGGAGACGGTAGTAACGATATTCATGTGGTTAACTCTCTCAATGACTATAAAGCATTCCGTGAAAATCTAGACAAACGTCAAGATAAACGTGTGGTGATTTTAGGCGCAGGATTAATTGGCTGCGAGTTTGCCAATGATCTACAAAATACAGGACATCATGCTACGGTCATTGATTTGGCTGCCCAACCTTTAGGTCGTCTACTGCCTGCGCATATTGCTTCAGCCTTCCAAGAAAATCTGGAAGAAACAGGCATTCATTTTGTATTGGGCACGACTGTTGAGAAAGTATCTAAGGTTGAAAATGGTGACTATCTTGTCACTTTGGCCAATGGACAATCTGTAATCGCTGATATAGTGCTTTCAGCAATTGGTTTACAGCCAAATATTAGCTTGGCTAAAACAGGCAATATTCACACCAGTCGTGGCATTTTGACCAATAGCCATTTGGAAACCAATCAAGCAAATATTTACGCAGTGGGTGACTGTGCAGAAGTGAATGGCACATTACTTCCATATGTAATGCCAATTATGCAACAGGCTCGAGCACTGGCAAAAACCTTAAATGGTGAACATACCGCAGTACATTATCCTGCGATGCCTGTAGCAGTCAAAACGCCTGCGGCACCACTCACGGTTTTACCTGCACCGATTGATGTTGACGTGAATTGGGAAACGGAAGAATTTGATGATGGTATGTTAGCCAAAGCCCTAGATAGCTCAGGGACTTTGCGTGGTTTTGTACTGTTAGGTGCAACAGCAGCGAAACAACGATTAACACTAACTAAGTTAGTTCCAGACTTGATTCCTGTATCAGTTTAAGTTCAAAATAGAGAGGACGTTCACATTTTTGAATGTCCTCTTTAGGGGAGAAAGAAGAATGAATAGCGTATTACAATTCAAAAATTCACCTTACACCCCGTTTATGCATGAAACCAAGGTAAACTTGGGGAATGGAATTGAATTACACGTCGAAGTGGGTGGTCAACCTGAACATCCAACCATTTTACTTATTATGGGTTTGGGCGCTCAATTATTATTCTGGCCCGATTTCTTTTGTAAAACACTGATTGATCATGGCTATCGCGTAGTTCGTTACGATAATCGTGATATTGGTTTATCTTCTAAAATACGCCATCAGGGACCACGGCTAAATACCATTAAATTAATGGGTCGTTTTGCACTGGGTTTAGAAAACCAAGGCGCACCGTATAATTTACATGATATGGCCGATGATGCCGCCTTGCTCATTGAGCGGATGGGACTGGAAAATGTTTTTGTCTTAGGCGCATCCATGGGTGGAATGATTGCACAAATTCTAGCTGCAAAAAATCCAGATAAAGTCAGCAAATTAGGACTGGTGTTTACCAGTAACAATCAACCTTTACTCCCTCCTCCGTTTCCAAAACAATTGTTCAGCCTTATTGGCCAGCCAGAATCGAATGATGAGGAAGGGATTATTAACCACAGCTTAAAAGTATTTAACATTATTGGTTCACCTGGTTATATCAATCAGCTTGAAACCATGCAAACTGCTCGTAAATTATATCAACGAAGTTATTACCCAGCGGGTGTACTTCAACAGTTTTTAGCAATATTATGTACAGGCTCCTTGCTACATCTGGACAAGCAGATTCAACAACCGACTCTTGTAGTTCATGGTTCACGTGATCGCTTGCTCCCGCCTAGCCATGGTAAAGCTGTTGCAAAAGCAATTACAGGCGCTAAATTTGAATTAATTGATGGAATGGGGCATGATATCCCGCCGCATTTCATTCCTCATCTTAGCGGATTATTTGCTCATCATTTTAAATCTTAAAATTAGGACACTATGGCTGCATTACCATCCCTGAGACAGCTGTCATACCTTGTAACACTGTCTGAAACGCTGCACTTCACTGAAGCGGCGCGTCGTTCGTTCGTGACCCAATCTACCCTTTCGGGTGGGATCATGGAACTTGAACGCTTACTGGGTGGCGTCCTCGTTGAACGCGATCGCCAAAATGTACGTTTAACCCCGCTTGGCGAACAAGTTGTCGCTCGAGCCCGTGTTCTACTTGCTGATGCTCAAGACTTAATGCGCTTAAGTCGTGAAATGAGTGAGCCTTTGACTGGCGATCTACATTTAGGTGTTATTCCAACGATTGCGCCTTTTATTCTGTCGCAACTACTTGACGAAGTGCATAAGCAGCTTCCTAAAATTCAGTTGCATTTACATGAAGCACAAAGCGAAAAAATTGTTGAAAAACTTGAACATGGTAACTTAGACATGGTGTTGTTGGCACTGCCATTTGACACGCGTGGACTTAAAGTTTCTGAAATTGCAAAAGAAGACTTGTTCTTGGTGTGTCATAAATCTGACCAACGTTCAGCACAAGCAGTAACGCTGGAAGATTTAGATTTATCACGTTTAACGTTGTTGGAAGAAGGACATTGCTTACGTGATCATGCCTTAAGTGCTTGCCCAATTGGGGAACGTAAAAATGATCACCGCTTAAAGGCAAGTTCATTACCGACTTTAATTGAAATGGTCTCTGCAAACTTGGGCTTTACTTTATTGCCTGAAATTGCTTTGCACACCAATATGATTAAAGCCAACCCAGACTTAATTGTAAAACCGATTCAAGATGCACCAAGTCGCACATTGGCATTAATTACTCGTAAGAGCACACCATTGCAAAGCGAATTTGATGTGCTATTGCAAATTTTACAGAAAATTACCTAAGAACGAGCTTTTAGGTTCAATCTTAAAAAACCCAGTGTCAGCACTGGGTTTTTCATTTTTAGAATGCTGACATTCTTAAAATTACTCTGCATCACCCCATCCCAAATGCAATACATCTGCAATCAATTGTTTTTATTCTGTATCACCTCTTTAAAAAGTGCATTTTTTAAGAAAACGTTCAGGTTCAGAATTTATAAATGCGCAATGAACAAAAGACCTTAGTCGACTCCCAGAAATAAGAATAATTTTGAGTTTTTGTGATCACTAATCTCCCGCACTAAAAGTTTTTTAGAAGATATCGCTATGCTTGCTCGCTTTGCATCTCCTTGGTTTCCCCTTTCACTAGGGTTATTGTGTTCGCTCAGCGCATCATTCAGTATGGCAGCTGAGCCACCCAAGGTTGACTCCTCTACCCTGACCATTATTGGCTATCATGAAATTACCGATCAAAAAAATGCCCTGATCCCTGACTATGCGGTAACACCGCAACAATTTAGTCAGCATCTGGATTGGCTTCAGAACAATGGTTTTCACTTTGTAGATGTCAACCAATTAATTCAAGCCCACCAAGGCAAATACCGCTTGCCAAGTAAACCCGTGTTATTGACCATAGATGATGGCTATCAATCATTTTATACCCATGCCTACCCAATTCTTAAAGCCAAACATATTCCTGTCGTACTTGCTGTGGTCGGTTCATGGCTCACCCCGAAAGCCAATCAACCCGTACATTTTGGCGATGACGTTATTTCACGTAACAAAATTCTGACTTGGTCAGAACTGAAAGAAATGCAGGACAGCGGTTGGGTCGAAATTGGGAATCACAGTTTTAATTTACATCGTGGCATCAATGCCAATCCGCAAGGTAACTCTGAACCTGCGGCCATTACACGTGAATATGATGCAAAACACCAACGCTATGAAAATGATCAGCAATATACCACCCGCATCACCCAAGATCTAAAACATAACAATGAGTTACTCCAAGCTCATGGTTTAAAAGCACCACGTGTCATGGTTTGGCCATATGGTCGCTATAACATGCAGGATGTGAATATTGCCAAGCAATTAGGTATGCCAATTACCATCACTCTGGATGATGGCCCCGATCATGTGCATGGTTCTTTGCAAACGCTGAACCGTATTTTGGTTGAAGGCAATATGAGTACCGCCGATCTGGCACAAGAAATCAAAAATCGTGAAATGAATTTAGGCGATAACAATCGTCCCCAAAAAATCATGCATATCGATTTAGACTATGTTTACGACCCCAATCCTAAGCAGCAAGAACATAATCTTGGCATTTTGCTAGATCGCATTCGTGCCATGGGGGTCAATACTGTTTATTTACAAGCTTTCTCAGATTCTGATGGCGATGGTTCTGCCAATATGGTGTATTTCCCCAATCGTCATTTACCTATGCGTGCCGATCTATTTAATCATGTGGCTTGGCAAATTCAGACTCGCACACAAGTCAGCCGCATTTATGCTTGGATGCCACTCTTGGCATGGGAACTTCCCCAAACGGATCCAGTAAGTAAAGATGTGGTTGAGACGCAACAAGTCAGCCAAGATCATTTAAACATGGGGTATTTACGTTTATCGCCTTATTCGGCCCGCGCACGCCAAACCATCAGTGAGATCTATCAGGATTTAGCAAAATCTACGCCATTTAACGGCATTCTGTTCCATGACGATACCACGCTATCTGATTATGAAGATGCCAGCCCAAATGCTTTAACGGCCTATGCAGCACAAGGTTTACCGACTGATTTAGCGAAAATTCGTGCCGATGATGCCTTATTGCAAAAATGGACTGCATATAAAACCAAAACCATTGATGATTTTGCCATGCAGCTTGCCAGCCAAGTCCGTCAGTACGAACCCTTCTTGCTCACTGCACGTAATTTATATGCGCAAGTCGCATTAAAATCTTATGCAGAAAACTGGTATTCACAGTCACTTGAAGAGTCCTTAAAACGTTATGACTTCACTGCCATTATGGCAATGCCGTATATGGAACAAGCGCCTGATGCAGACCAGTTTTATCGTGACATCGTTCAACGGGTTAAATCTTTCCCGAATGGCATGAAAAAAACGGTCTTTGAGCTACAAGCAACCAACTGGCGTAACAATCAGAAAATTCCTTCACAAGAACTGGCAAGCACCATTCAGTCCTTATACAGCCAAGGGGTTATGCATGTTGCCTATTACCCTGACGACCCAATTCAAGGACATCCAGACCCAAAAGTCATGCATGATGTCTTTGCAACCAAATCTTCTCAATTAATTCCATAAAGGCAGTTGAGTATGTTCCCTCATTTCAATCTCTGGCTGCGTCACGCGCTCAACTTTGTGTTTTATTACCCGTTGTTCATGTCTTACCTGTGGATGTTAGGTGCGCTGATTTTTTATCGTAAAGAGCGCAAACAACCTGCCTACCAACAACCCAAGACATTACCGCACTACCCTATGGTTGCGGTATTGATCCCTTGTTTTAATGAGGGTGATAATGCGGAAGAAACCATTAGTCATGCCTTAAAACTGGACTATCCGAATTTTGAAGTCATTGCGATTAATGATGGTAGTTCGGATAACACTGCTGAAGTATTGAACCAATTAGCCCATCAGCATGAACGTTTACGTGTGGTGCATCTTGCGAAAAACCAAGGTAAAGCCATGGCGTTACAAGCAGGAAGCCTTGTGACAGAAGCTGAATTCCTATTAGGAATTGATGGAGATGCCTTACTCGACCCACATGCAGCAACATGGATGATGCAACATTTCATTGTCAATCCAAAAATTGCAGCGGTGACAGGCAATCCGCGTATTCGGACCCGTTCAACACTCTTAGGACGCATTCAAGTGGGTGAGTTTTCTTCAATTGTGGGGATGATTAAACGTGCACAGCGCAGCTTCGGACGATTGTTTACGGTATCAGGCGTGATTACGGCGTTCCGTAAAAGTGCTGTGCATCAGGTGGGATATTGGTCGCCTAACATGCTCACTGAAGACATCGACATCACGTGGAAATTGCAGCGTGCGGGTTGGGATATTCAGTTTGAACCGAATGCGCTGGTGTGGATTTTGATGCCTGAAACACTTTCTGGACTTTGGAAACAACGTCTACGTTGGGCAATGGGTGGTGCTCAAGTCTTAATCAAAAATTTGGATGTATTCACTCAACCAAAATTAAACTTCTTATGGCCACTCATGTTAGAGCTTTGTCTGACGCTGGTTTGGTCATATTTAATGTTATTATTGGCCATTTTATGGCTTGTGCATTTTATTTTCCCAATAGCCGCATTGAGTAGCATTAGCTCTCCATTCTTACCTTATGGCAGTGGTGTATTACTGGGAGCGACCTGCCTTATTCAGTTTGCTTTAAGCAAATGGATGGATAGTCGTTATGAACCAAATTTAGGCAAAAACTACTTCTGGATGATTTGGTATCCATTTGTATTCTGGCTTATTACCATTGGCGCCACCATTATGGCTTTTCCAAAAGTGTTGTTACGTGGTGAAGATAAACGCGCGCGCTGGGTCAGCCCAGACCGTGGTGTTCGTTTATAACACTCAACACGATTAGAGTATCTCAAAATGAAATCTCAACATGATTTAGTGATTGATTTGCGTCATTTACTACCTTGGCATAAACGCTATATGTCCAACACCACTACGGCATTAATGTGGGGTGCATGGTTCATGCTTTGGCGTCCCTTCTTGCTGGTCTGGATTCTCATCCAATTACAGAAAAGCGTAGCGGTACACCACCTGTTAAGTGCCCTGAGTATAAGCCTTGAATATGGTGGCTTAGAACTACTGCTCTGTAGTGTGGGTTTATTGCTCTGGAGCCGATTTATGCCGTCTGCAAGTGTTAAAGTAGAGCAAGAACAGTCTTTAACTACACAGCAATATGCCGATTATTTCGAGCTCAGCAACCAAAAAATTGAACAATCTCGACAGCATAAAATCACCGTGGTTCATCATAATGATCAAGGACAAATCGTTGATCTAGCATAATGAAATGTAGATCACCACGCCCTATCTAAGAACCATTGACCTCAAGATCTCTTGGGGTCTTTTTTATTCTAGTCACTTTTTCAAAACCCAAGTGTAGTCGCATCTCAATCCTTCCCAAAATAAAAACAAAGCTGTCTGCATCTTGTTTTCATCATGATTGACGCTTTTACTTTTGAAATATCGATGAAAATAGGAGTGAATCTGCTTGAACCCCAGTAATCCATCTACCTCTAAGTGCAGCGAGTATCAGTGCTAAAGCAGCCTTTCTTCACATCAAAAGATGGCGTTTATAATCAAACAGACATAAAAAAAGCGCTGACCATGCAGCGCTTTTTTTTCCGTCTCTTAAGAACTTTAAGAAACGAACTGGAGGAAAATCCAGTATAAACCACCTGATAAACAAATGGTGGCAGGAAGTGTAAAAATCCATGCCGAAAGAATTGTTTTTACAGTGGCAAAATTCAAACCAGACTTGTTGGCTACCATCGTACCTGCAACCGCACTGTTTAATACGTGAGTTGTAGAAACTGGCATACCAAAACCATCCGCCGCTGCAATGGTCGACATTGCTACAAGCTCAGCAGACATACCCTGACCATACGTCATGTGATGCTTACCAATACGCTCACCAACAGTCACCACAATACGCTTCCAGCCCACCATTGTGCCTAGACCTAAAGCCAAAGCTACTGCAACTTTTACCCACGTTGGAATGTACTGTAAGAAGCTATCCAAATTGCTACGGTACTCTTTCACCACCTTTTGCTGAGCTTCAGGCATCGCAGGTAACTGGTCTGCTTTATCCAAACGTTTGAACGCTGTTGTGCTCAAATACATATCATTACGGATAGATGAAATTGCATCTTCAGGAATATTTTTTAAGTCACCATATTGAGCAACACGGTCACCTAAATGCTCAGTCAAACTTGCCAAAGCAGGTACCACTTCTGGGGACATTTCTTTGGTTTGAATATAGGCAGTAATGGTTTGACGTGCTTTTTCATCTGAAATATCTGCATGTGCAGGATACATCGCAACCGCAGCTTGCGATGACAGTTTCTCAAATGACTGGATATGTGTTGGGTCTAAATTCTTGTTCAATGAATAAGCCAATGGCACCAAACCAATCAAAATTAACATGATTAAGCCCATGCCTTTTTGACCGTCGTTTGAACCATGTGCAAAACTTACCCCGGTACAGGTAAAAATTAGAATGGCACGAATAAGTGGCGGTGGCGGTTTATTGCCTTCAGGTGGTTGGAATAATTCGAGCTGACGCTTGAAGACTTTTTTCACCAATAAGAAAACAACAGCAGCAAATGCAAAACCAATTAAAGGAGAAAACAGTAATGCTTTACCCACTTTCATCACTTGGTCCATATCGACACCGCTGGCACCACTACCTGAGTGTAATAGGTAGTTCATAATGCCTACACCCAAAATAGAACCAATCAGAGTGTGCGAGCTGGATGCAGGAATACCCAAGAACCAAGTGCCTAAATTCCACAGAATTGCAGCAATCAGCATGGCAAAGACCATAGCGAAGCCTGCCCCTGAACTCACATTCATAATCAGTTCAACTGGCAGTAAAGCAATAATGCCATAAGCAACCGCGCCGCTAGCGACCATAACCCCAAGGAAATTACAAAAACCAGCCCACATCACTGCAACAGGCGCAGACAGAGCATTGGTATAAATCACTGTTGCAACTGCATTGGCTGTGTCATGGAAACCATTCACAAACTCAAAGCCGAGTGCAATCAATAATGCCGTCGCTAAAAGAATAACAGAATACAAACTTAATGGTGGTACATGCGACAAGTCCGCAGATACCTGAAACCCAATATAAATGAGGGTCGCAATAATGACCGTAAAAAACACCGGCATAAAAAACTTCGGTGTTGGAACATGCACATTCGTCGACTTGTTCGATGCTGAATGCATACGATCTTGGACGGGAGGAGTTTTTGAATTCATGCAGACGGTTAAGAGGATAATAAAATCCCCTTATTGTTCAATTAAATTGTGACAATTATATGACAAACAGGTGTCATATAAAGCCAAATTTTTAACAATTGACCTGTTTTAAATCACTCCGCGCTACTATGGGGAGGATTTTTGGCTGTAAATCTGTTTTTTTCAAATACTTATAACAAAAAAATATTTCATGCAAAAAAGTAGTTGATTTTCAGAAATGTAAAAAAATTTATCATTCTCTGATGCGCTTTCACCTTGAAATCGAAATTGATCCATCATGCCTATGTAATATTGCATTTCAATGAAATCGCCAAATAACTCTTCTTTTTTGCATGAATACTACTAACCTGACAGTCAAAAAGCTGAATTAAAATAAAATTAAGTCTGAGTTCTGTTAAAATATGCTCCATTTCAAGACTTGTCGTGTATTGGGGTTATTTATGTCCACGCTTACCACCCTTAAAAAGCTTCTCGCTGAGCGTATATTGATCATTGATGGTGCAATGGGCACCATGATTCAACGCCATAAGCTTGAAGAAGAAGATTACCGTGGTGAACGCTTTGTAGATTGGGCATCTGACCTTAAAGGCAACAATGACTTATTGGTCTTGACGCAACCACAGATTATTCAAGGGATTCATGAAGCCTATCTCGATGCGGGCGCAGACATTATTGAAACCAACAGCTTTAACGGCACACGTGTTTCTATGTCGGACTACCACATGGAAGATCTTGTTCCCGAGATTAACCGCGAAGCAGCGCGTTTAGCCAAAGCTGCTTGTGAAAAATATTCAACCCCAGACAAACCTCGCTTTGTTGCGGGTGTACTTGGCCCCACCTCACGTACTTGTTCAATTTCACCAAATGTAAATGATCCTGCATTTCGTAACATTACTTTTGATGAACTCAAAGAAAACTATATTGAAGCAACGCATGCCTTAATCGAAGGTGGTTCAGACATCATCTTGATTGAAACTGTGTTCGATACCTTAAACTGTAAAGCGGCAATTTTTGCCGTCAAGGAAGTGTTCAAGCAACTTGGTTATGAATTGCCATTGATGATCTCGGGCACCATTACCGATGCTTCAGGTCGTACCTTAACGGGTCAAACCGCAGAAGCATTCTGGAACTCGGTACGTCACGGTGATTTACTCTCGATTGGTTTTAACTGTGCCTTGGGTGCAGATGCCATGCGTCCACACGTGAAAACCATTGCCGATGTTGCAGATACCTTTGTTTCTGCCCATCCAAATGCGGGTTTACCGAATGCCTTTGGTGAATATGATGAAACCCCAGAACAAACCGCAGCATTCATTAAAGAATTTGCTGAAAGTGGTTTAATCAATATTACAGGTGGTTGCTGTGGTACAACACCAGATCATATTCGTGCGATTTATAACGCAGTTAAAGATATCAAGCCACGTCAGATTCCTGAAACAAAGCCTGCTTGTCGTCTCAGTGGTTTAGAACCCTTTAATATTTATGATGATTCCCTGTTTGTTAACGTGGGCGAACGTACCAACGTTACAGGCTCAAAAAAGTTCCTACGCCTCATTCGTGAAGAAAAATTTGCTGAAGCCCTAGAAGTTGCTCAACAACAAGTGGAAGCAGGCGCGCAAATTATTGATATCAACATGGATGAAGGGATGCTCGATTCGCAAAATGCGATGGTACATTTCTTAAATCTAGTGGCATCTGAGCCAGATATTTCTCGTGTGCCAATCATGATTGACTCATCGAAATGGGAAATCATTGAAGCAGGCTTGAAATGCGTACAAGGCAAGCCTGTCGTGAACTCAATTTCCTTAAAAGAAGGTTATGACGAGTTTGTCGAAAAAGCACGCCTATGCCGTCAGTATGGTGCTGCGATTATTGTCATGGCCTTTGATGAAACTGGTCAGGCCGATACGGCTGCACGTAAGCGTGAAATCTGTAAACGTTCTTATGATGTTTTGGTCAATGAAGTAGGCTTCCCTGCCGAAGATATTATTTTTGACCCGAACGTGTTTGCGGTTGCAACAGGGATCGAAGAACACAACAACTATGGTGTCGATTTTATTGAAGCCACAGGTTGGATCAAACAGAACTTGCCGCATGCCATGATTTCAGGGGGTGTATCCAACGTATCCTTCTCATTCCGTGGTAATGAACCTGTACGTGAAGCGATTCACTCAGTATTCCTTTACTATGCCATTAGGCAAGGCATGACCATGGGTATCGTTAACGCTGGTCAAATGGCGATTTATGACGATATTCCCAAAGAACTGAAAGATGCGGTTGAAGATGTTGTTCTGAATCAAAACCAAGGTGAGTCAGGTCAAAACGCCACAGAGAAACTACTTGAAGTCGCAGAAAAGTTTCGTGGTCATACTGGCGCGCAACGTGAAGCGGAAAATCTAGAATGGCGCAATGAGTCTGTTGAAAAACGTCTTGAATATGCCTTAGTCAAAGGCATCACCACGTATATTGATGAAGATACTGAAGAAGCTCGCTTAAAAGCCAAACGTCCACTCGATGTGATTGAAGGTGCATTGATGGATGGTATGAACGTGGTCGGCGACCTGTTCGGTTCAGGCAAAATGTTCCTACCGCAAGTGGTGAAATCTGCGCGTGTAATGAAACAAGCTGTGGCTTGGTTGAACCCGTACATTGAAGCCGAAAAAGGCAATGCACAATCCAAAGGCCGTGTGTTGATGGCGACGGTAAAAGGTGATGTACATGATATTGGTAAAAATATCGTGGGTGTGGTCTTGGGTTGTAACGGTTATGACATCGTTGACCTTGGCGTGATGGTACCAGCAGAAAAAATCCTGCAAACCGCGATTGATGAGAAATGTGACATCATTGGTTTATCTGGTTTAATCACCCCATCTTTAGATGAAATGGTGTTTGTTGCCAAAGAAATGCAGCGTAAAGGTTTTACTATTCCTTTATTGATTGGTGGTGCAACCACATCGAAAGCGCATACTGCCGTTAAAATTGACCCGCAATATTCAAATGATGCGGTGATCTATGTGGCCGATGCTTCTCGTGCTGTGGGTGTGGCAACTACCCTACTCTCGAAAGAAATGCGCGGTAATTTTATTGCCGAACATCGTGCTGAATATGCCAAGATTCGTGAACGTTTAGCCAATAAGCAACCGAAAGCAGCCAAACTCAGTTATGCCGAATCGGTTGAAAATGGCTTTAAAGTCGATGCGAACTATGTACCACCTATTCCAAATACGATGGGTACACACGTACTGACCAACTACCCACTTGCAACATTGGTAGAGTATTTTGACTGGACACCATTCTTTATTTCTTGGAGCTTGGCGGGTAAATTCCCGAAAATCTTAGAAGATGAGGTTGTCGGTGAAGCGGCAACGGATTTGTATAGTCAAGCGCAAGCCATGCTCAAAGATGTGATCGAGAATAATCGTTTCGATGCGCGTGCCGTGTTTGGTCTATACCCTGCACAACGTACAGGTGCAGATACAGTGAGCGTGTTTGATGAAACAGCTCAGAAGGTTACGCATACTTTTGAACATTTGCGTCAGCAGTCTGACAAAGTCACAGGTAAACCAAACTTATCTTTGGCAGATTATATTCGCGCTGATCGTGAGCAACAGGACTACTTGGGCGGATTCACTGTATCAATTTTTGGCGCAGAAGAATTAGCAAATGAATATAAAGCCAAAGGTGATGATTATTCTGCAATCTTGGTTCAGTCTCTGGCGGATCGTTTTGCCGAAGCATTTGCTGAGCATTTGCATGAGCGTATTCGTAAAGAGTTCTGGGGCTATAAAGCCGATGAGACTTTGGGCAATGAAGAATTAATCAAAGAGAAATATGTCGGTATTCGTCCTGCACCAGGTTACCCTGCTTGCCCAGAGCATTCAGAAAAAGCAGTATTATTTGATTGGTTAGGTTCTGAAGAAAAAATCGGTACGAAGTTGACTGAACACTTTGCCATGATGCCACCATCTTCTGTGAGTGGTTTCTATTATTCTCATCCTGAAAGTGAATACTTTAATGTGGGCAAGATTTCTCAAGATCAGCTTGAGGATTATGCGAAACGTAAAGGCTGGTCACTGGATGTTGCGAAGCGTTGGTTAGCACCGAATTTAGATGATTCGATTGCTTAAGCTTTATAAAACTAGATTTTGCAGTGCTTAATCTCAGCACTGCATTCTTTTAACCCAATAAAATTGTAGTAGAAAATGTCTCAATTTCCAAATTTAACTTTAAAAAACAACTATATTTTAATTGCAACTTCAAATAGTAAAGAAAAAGATGCCGTACGTTCAAAATTAAAATTTAAGAAAAAATTTTCTCTCACATCAAAAATACATGTGTATCTTGGTATTTTAGATAATTTACCTACAATTCATATAAATGGTAGTAGTGGTGGATCTACAGATGATTCTATTGGAAAAATTTTAAACTATTGTTTGCTTCAAAAAATACTTCCAGCTCCATCAGTCATTTTCTTAGTTGGTTTTTGTTGGGGCAACCCTAATCTTGTTAGTTTAAATGATACCATTTTATGTACTGAGATAGAATCTTCAAATCAAACTAGGTTCTATAAAGATAGTAAAGAATTCAAGTCACAAAATATTCAAAGTACCTTAAACTCAAAAATATTTTTTGAGCCGTTACTTAATGAGTATATAGATTTAAAATTTAATAAACTCATAAGTTTTGATTGCTATGTAGCAGATACCCAACAGAGAGATCTTCTGACATTATCTAGACCAGAAATAGGTGGTGGTGAAATGGAAGGTTGGGCTTTCATTAGTAATTTAAATCCAATGCCATGGATCATAGTAAAATCCGTCTCAGATTTAGCAAATGACTCTACCAATCGAGATGAGCAAGAAAAATGTGCACAAAAATCTGCTAATTTAATTAGTATTGTTAGTAAAACTCTAATTACTGAAGAAGCAATAGATATTACTCCTATCCAAGAAAATACAGATTTAATTAACCTTCTTATTAATCATGAAATAAAAATAATTTCTTCAGAATTACCCTCTAACAAATATGACTTAAATAACTATTTAAGTAAAAATATTTATCCATTACTAGAGAAAAAATTATTAAACTATGATTATATCAAGCAAGACAATAATTTAATTAAACATTTTTGCATTTTAATTCTTGAAATGATTCAAAACTCTATAACCCACGGAAAATCAAATCAAGTTTCCATTTTATTTGACCGAAATACAATAAAATACAAAGATAACTGTATATTTCATGATCCAAACACAGAAACCGATAATAAAGGTGGGGGAAAAACATCATGGAAATACATCAAGACAAATTACATCGAAAAAAATACTATTTCCTATAGATACTATGATGAAAAATATCAATTTACATTCAATAATATTGAATTTTTGGAAAATATTCCAACTGAATGCATAGTAAAGTATGATATTCCTACTGAACCAAGTGATCTATGCAAAAATATTTTATTAGATTTTAGTACTTATAGAATGGGGTCTTTACACCCATTATTATTTATAATTTGTAAAAAGCAATTACTTGCAGGAAAATTTATTTACATTAAAATTAACAATGAAATTCAAGTTATGCAATTCCAAGAGCTAGTATTCGAATTCCCCGAATCCATTAAATTTTATTATTAAATATTGGTAAGCCTCCTTTTTTAAAAGTTGACTGCTTTAAATAAGCTACACCATCTAACTATTTCATTATTATTCATTCTCAGGTCTCAGTAACTTTATACCCCCACTAAGTCAAAACTTTATCACTGCCCTGATCTGTTTCTAAACTCTCATGCATAGAATGTTATCCACCATAACATTCTATCACTAAAATTATTATACTCTTCCCTTTAGAAGCAATATTTCTCTTGCCATTGATTAGGATTAGAGAAAGTTAAAAAATCTGCTTACCACCGAACATTAATCATAAAAATTTTTAAGCATCAGTCATATTGTTACGTAAATCACGCGCTGGAAGTTTTAAGCGCTTGTTATAAGGTTGCATCACGACGCTCTTATTTTTAAATATTCTTTTAAGAATCTTGGCATAATATCTGCCAGAGAATAACAATGCACGAAACATCATCATGAACGCAACCCAACTCTTTCTCGGCGTGATCTTTAGCTCAATTGGTTTAGGCTATTTCCTTTATGGTAAAAAACAAAAACTGACTGTGCCCTTTGTTGTCGGTCTAGTTCTAATGGTTTTCCCTTATTTTATTGAAAGCAATATTTTGCTGAGTAGCATTGGTATTTTTCTCTCTATAATCCCCTATTTTTTACGCTTTTAAAGTGATTTAGCGGTTTCAAGCAATTCAAATTTAATGTCGATCACATTCCAGTGGTGCATCATCTCGCGTAAAAATACAAAGTAAACCAGACTGAATACACCCTGTTCCGCCACTTTACACACATAATATTCACGACGTTCGATAAACTCATTAAAGCCACTTTCAAGCTGTACTCGATCTATGCTGTGCTGATTCGGGAAAAATAAGCTCAACACTTGTTGAAATAAAGCATCCGCACTGATTGCATTTTTGGGCGGAGCATATTGGATGGGAACCGATTCTAATATTTCTTCAATCACATAAATCATCAACTCGATGGCTAGTTCGTCTAGTACACCATGACGCATACTATTCGATTTGATGAATTGTAAGCCTTTATCAATCTGAAAGTGCTGCCCATCTCGTTCAAAGCTAAGCTGCTCCAAACCTAAGGAAAATTTTATTGCAGCATCGGGAGTAGTCATAACATTCATCCTCCAGAATCAAAACGGTTCATCCATCGTTGCATTGGTTTTGGACACAACAACCATGCCAAAAACAAACGCGCCATCTTGTTCATCTTCTAAGATAGCGCGTCTGAGTATAAAGTTCTGCGGTTTTCAGTTTAATTTGCTTGGGTCTTCGGTAAAAATGCGGTGGCAAAACCCAGTAATGGCAATAACGAACACACGCCAAATACCCATTCAATACCCTTTAAATCTGCCAAATAGCCCAATCCTGCTGCGGCAATCCCACTCACTCCAAACATTAAACCAAACATTAAGCCTGCAATCATGCCCACTCGACCAGGCACAGCTTCTTGTGCGTAGACCACCATGGCAGCAAAGGCAGAAGACAGCACTAAACCTGTCATAACTGACAATACCGTGGTCCAGAACAGATTGGCAAAAGGCATCATTAAAGCGAAGGGTGCCATGCCGACAAAGGACACCCAAATCACCGCTTTACGTCCAATTTTGTCGCCAATTGGCCCACCTACAAAGGTTCCCAATGCCACCGCAGCCAAGAATGCAAACAAATGTAACTGTGCCGATTGCAGGCTGATATGGAATTTATGCATCAAGTAAAAAGTAAAGTAATTACTGATACTGGCAATATAAGTAAATTTGGCGAACATCAACACGCAGATGGTCGAAAGTGCAATGGTCAGTTGACGTCCATGCAGTTTGCTTTGCACTTGTTGTGTCTTGGCTGCCAATTGTTTTTTACTGTAGCCGATACTCCAACGACTCACACCAAACAATACCCAAATGGCAAGTAATGCAAACACAATCAGCAATGCCACAGCATGCTGTCCAAAAGGCACAATAATCAGTGCCGCCAATAAAGGTCCAATAGCTGTACCGGTATTACCTCCCACCTGAAAGGTCGATTGTGCTGTGCCAAAGCGTCCACCCGATGCCATACGCGCCACGCGGGAAGCTTCGGGATGAAAGGTCGATGACCCCACCCCAATCAATGCAGATGCGATAAGCAATACTGTAAAATTCGGTGAAAATGCCAACAGCAAAATACCACTAAAAGTCACCAACATGCCCATTGGCAGCAAATAAGGTTTTGGATGCTTGTCGGTATATAATCCAATCCAAGGTTGCAGGAGCGATGCCGTGATTTGATAGACCAATGAAATCAGTCCAACTTGAGCAAAGCTCAGCGAGAAATTGGTTTTCAGCATCGGATAAATTGCAGGAAGAACGGCTTGAATCAGGTCATTCAATAAATGTGCCAGAGCTACAGCACCCACAATTTTTACAATCATTCCTTGTGGCTGAAGATTTGCCACAGCTTCATCCATGCTTTCCTTCGTCTGCATTGAAGACGTCATAGCTGAAAAACTCCAATCATTGATATTTCAACTAATATTGTAAAATGTCATTCGTGGCGTTATCTTCCAACAATCCCTGTATAAGTGACAAATTTCATGAAAATGTCTAATTCACTGATTGAAACGGAAATGTCCGAACTGGTGATTGGACGTTCATCTGAGCATACTTATCGAGAAATTACTCCTGCACATAGCCATTCACGAGCGCAATTTTTGTACGCCTCGACCGGAATTATTCAAGTCTTTACACCCAATCATGTTTGGTTGATTCCTCCCATGTGTGCGTTATGGATTCCTGCACATATTGAACATAGTGTAATTTCTTTAAGTCGGGTCAAAATGAATACTGCACTGGTCGAAGCTCAAGCAGCATCAGTATTGGGTCAACAGTGTTTTATTATTCGGGTCAGCAAGTTATTGCATGAATTATTGATTCGTTTAAATGTGATTGAACATATTCCTGTGTCTGAATTACTCAGTTCGGCAGAGCTTTCTCGTGCAATACAAATTCTGATTTTTGATGAAATTCAGAAAGCCAATTCTTTACCCATTCAGATTCCTTGGCCCCAAGACAAACGCCTATTAAGTATATGCCAAACGCTATTACACGAACCTCAACACCATAAGGACTTAAGCACATGGTCAGATGAAATTGGTACCAGTGCCAGAACCCTGATGCGGATGTTCCAAAAGGAAACTGGGATGTCGTATCGGGCATGGCTGCAACGAATGCATATTGCACAAGCCTTAAGTAAAATTGCCAGCGGCGAATCTGTTGCACAAATTTCTAGAGCACTGGGATACAGCAATCCAAGCGCATTTAGTGCCATGTTTAAACGACATTTAGGGCAAACACCGCAGCAATTTAAATATACAGATGAATAGGAGGATGACCCAATATCGCTTAGGCCGTTAATCGGTCGACAAACAAAATACCATTGAGGTGATCCACTTCATGTTGCACAATGCGTGCTGGAAATCCTTCAAAAGTTGTTTCCATAACATCACCTTCTAATGTGTGATAAAGCACTCTAATGACTTGTGCACGCTCAACCTGCGCACGTTGATTTGGCACACTTAAACAACCTTCTTCGCCCAAACAAGTCACTTCAGAAAACTCTAAAATTTGTGGATTGACCATGACTACAGGCTGCATCTCCGATGCATCGGGATAACGTGGATTCGGACGCGACGCAACAATAATCACCTGTTTAGAAATATACAATTGCGGTGCAGCAATCCCGACACCATTACGCTCTAGCATGGTTGCATGCATGGCTGAAGCCAATTGCATCAGCCATTCACTATTAAACTCTGCTTCGGCAACAGGCGCAGCTTTTAATTTTAAGATGTCTTCTCCGCGTTGGGCAACGGGTAAAATCACGCTCATACACTGTTCCTAAGATCAAAACTCAACGATTGGTTTTCATCTATTCTGAACCAGTTATACGCAAATTGAAATCGGTAGTTTAATGATGAACTTCTAGCCTTTATCTATTCTTGTGCAACGCTTGGCAGTTCAAATGGACTTTTTTACTCCACGGTTTGCTCAAGTCTGGTAACACTAAGTACGTCGAGATCTTGCCTGAATATGTAGTTTATTCTGTTAAATTTTGCTTAATTCAATCCAGCAGCATTGCCGTACAGTAGATGCAGGAAAAACAAGATGTTTCACATTTTGATTGGAATGCATGTAGATGCTCTGGTGTCGCTCAAGCTTAAAGTGTTGGCCATCTACAAACAATTCGAGTGCTGAAATACTTTGATTAAAGATAAACACCACATCTGCTGAGGAGAAAAACTCAAGTGCTGATGAAGTTTCCATCCATTGATAACGGGCAGTATAACGCTGCGGTGAATAGATTAAGTTAAAGTCACGGATCGCCTCTGCCAGTAGATTACAACTGACTAAACTATCACCAGCAAATTGTACCGACTGTAATGTCTTTAAAGTGAGCGCTACTCCATCAATATTCAGGTGAATGCCAGTACCATCCAACACCGTCAAAAAGCGTTGCATACCATTAAACTGAGAAAAGGTTCCCGAAGTCGTGACATCTGCCATGGAAATGCGCCAATCAAACTCGGTTAAATTCTCACCTGCACTACGCGCCAGTTCTAAGGTATAACCTGCTCCATTTTTCCAAGGCATTTTTTTATAGTGATTTACCGTAAGTAACTCGATCATGGCGTAAAGTTCTCTTTTAAATCATAACAATTGCCTAGGCAAAACAGTCATGCCTTTGTAATAAGCTAGTGGTTTGACCATGCACAGCGACAATGAATAAATAAGATTCTTTCTTTTGAATTTTCAAACCGTTATACACTTTGGTTAGCGCTTAAACAGCAGTGACAATGTGTTCTTTCCATCCCATCAGCAATCAACCTTCGTCTGTTAATGCTGGGTTAACCCTCCGATGGCTACAATTCAATCCAGCATCTGATTTATCTTAACCTAGCATACACTTATTTGTATATACAGGATTATACATAATAATTAATCTTACCATGATGTCTCAGCGTCGCGACTTGATCGCCCATTAATGGATTTGTTGCACAAAGCTGTTCGTAAATCCTTATTCAGCAATATAATTCTCAGATGAATACACCACAGCAAAATCTATCGTTCCAGCAATTCGTTTACTGAGAATCAAACTCAGATCAACCGAGAAACTTTATCAATCTCATTTAATTTCTATTCTGCTAAGGGAAAATGTGAAGCTTGGAGAGAGATAAAAACTCTCCCGCAAGCAAGAAAAGAGCTGCTTCAAATAGTGAACTGATGAGGCAGACCATCTCCCCGAGTGGTCACTTAAATTTGAGTAGATCGAGATAAATTTACCTTTTGAATCTTTGCACAACAGTGCCAATTACACATAACAACCGTATAAACCCCATTAGCATAAGTTTAGAAATGTTCTTATAAAAGCAAGTATTCGCCAAATTAATTTCGATAACTACAAAGAATTATTCCAGTTCTCAGAATAACCCTTTGTTGTCATGATGTTCTGAATCAGCCCCATTTAAAAGATGAAAAATTTTTAGAATTCCTTGGTAATACTAAAAATCACAGCATCATCTGCATAATTTAATTCTTTGTTGATATTTGAGTCGACATAATACAAATCAAAAATAAAATCATTATAGTTATAATTTCCGCCTAATTTATAATCATAATATGAGTCTTCTTGGTCTGTTGCCCATAAAACATCATAAGCCTCGTGACTTGAAAATTTGTTATATCCAACTTGGGCATAAGTATTCCAATTTTTAGCGACCGGATAATTATAACTGGCTTCATAACGCAGCATTTCCCCAGTATTGAAAAAATACTCTGGGGAATAATAAAAGGTAAAATTTAATGCATCATCTTCAGTTAATAAACTCATACCTGTTACAGCAATAGAATATTCCTCATAGTCCGTATCGGTTAAAGATTTATACGAACCTGGATAATTAATATCTGCATATTGAATATTGAGCTGAAGGTGATCATTAACTAAATAGTCATATCCTAAATAATAATCCAGCTCTATACTACTCCCAATATCAAGCTCACTGTTCGAAGCAAAAAGTTGCGCATATAAACCAGAGTCATGATCTATACGTAAAGTACCTTGTATAGCAGGATCACCTTCCGTTTGTGAATAACCACGCGAATAGTAATCAGTTAAAAAAGAAACCGTACCACTGGTTGAAAAACCTTTTAAGATATTTGATTGTTCGACAGTTTCCGCGTGTACACTCGAAATTGCCATTACCACCCATAAACCGCATACTAGCTTATTTTTCAAATTTTGCATTTAATCAATTCCATGATTTTTATTTGGTTTTTTATTGTCATGCTTTTTTTAAGAAAGCATAGAACCAATTTACATAATTCGATAGGAACCATTCCACGAATAAATATTAATTATATTTTTCAAAGACTTTTTTTATTTTATCTAAAAATACAGCAATTTAAGTGACCATTGAAATGTAAAATTACAAAATAACGATCTTGAATTGCATTTAAGTGAATAAAATATCCAATCCTCTTACAAACTATATGCACAATATCGATATGCAATTCATCTGCCTGATAAAAACATTAATGGCTATCATTGAATAAACGAGATCAAATCAATAATGATGAATGAATATGCTATAAAATCATGCTCAGATTTAAAAAAAATATGAGTTGATAAATTCATACTTTTGAATCATCGAACTTAATATTGATCAGATAAAACAAGGTCTGAAGAGATGGGTCCTCCCCTTCAGACCTTAAGAAGCATTAAATATCTTTGCTCTATGCCCTTAATTTGAACTTTTTTGAGTAAAGATACGAGAGCCATTTAATGATGGTGAAAGAGTGCCAATTGATTTTTTGTTCTTTATGTTGAATACCCATGCCAGTATTGATTAGTGCTGAGCTTTAGCTTAACAAATGAGGATTTTGTATATAAATTCAATGTAAGCATTGGTATGATTGAAATTCATCATTATTATTGGAAAAATATCATATTAAGTGAGTTATAAAATATTTATCGTATCGAAAAATTTCTACTTAATTTAAACATTTTTCTGGCAACACTGATAACATCCACTTTATTCATTAACTTGCTTTATTGAAGTATCGGACACCTAAACGCAAAAGAATATATTTTCATGGAAATCAAACAAATAAAATATTTTTTGACGGTAGTTGAAGCAGGCAGTATTGGTAAAGCTGCCCAAAAACTCGATGTTGGCGCTTCGGCCATTAGTCAGCAAATTAGTAAGCTAGAACAAGAGCTAAGCATTCGCTTATTACAGCGTAATGCCTTTGGCGTCACGCCTACACCCGCAGGTCTGGCCTTTTTAAAACACTCTCAACTTATTTTGCGTCAAGTTAACTTCGCAATAGATGCGGCGCATTCAGCACGGCTTTCTGGTCATGTCAGCCTTGGTTTTCCACCGACCATTACCGCTTTAATTGGCATCCCTTTAATGAAACTAATGTCTGAGCGCTACCCAGACATTCGTCTAGAAATTGTGGAAACCCTGTCGGGCAACCTGATTCAGTCGATTAATTCGCGTCAGCTTGATATTGCCATTATTTTTACCAATGAAATTGATAAACAGTGGTCAATACAGCCTTTGGTACGCGAACAAATGTATCTAATGGCACGCAAAGAAGTGCTTGAAAAATACGGTCTTGCCGACTGTATCAAAAGTGGGATTATCCAGTCTCAACAAATCGGTGATATTCCTTTAGTACTACCGCGGCAGCGTCATAGCTTAAGAAAATTGCTTGAACACAAGATTGGACAGCTTAATGTCGTCTATGAAATTGATGGTCTACACTTACTCATGGACAGCCTGATTCACCTTGACCTTGCAAGCATTCGCCCTGGAAGTGCCTGTCTGCAAGAATATAAACATAAGCTTCAACTACTTAAGTTGATTGATCCTGAAGTTGAGCGAATCAATTACTTGGTGAGCCTTGCCGAAGAAGAATTGTCACCTGCTGCACTCGCTGCAAAATCGGCAATTAAAGCGTGTGTGAAAGAGTTAATTCAAAATCAAATTTGGCCGTGTTCTGAAATTATTTTATAAAGAGTCATTAATTTTATTAAAGACCTAATTAATTTTGCCCTCTCACTCCCTCCTGCTGTTTGAGATTACATTTTCTTTCGAATGATAAGTGGATTTCTGTTTATCGAATTATAGATGTGTAGTTTGAACTGGAAACAAGGCATCACATTTTCTACGAGGAACACCTTTAAATCTCATCTCTAACCCATTTGCCATTTAGGTTTATTGAATGCGTCGATTTAAAGCCCTTTATTGAAGATCGTGAATGTTTCCATTTTGTCAGGCCAAGGAGGTCTCCAATGGATGTCGTGAATAACCGTAAGGCAACTTTTAAAAAAATATTAAATGTAACGAGTGGCAACTTTTTAGAACAGTACGATTTTTTTCTTTTTGGTTTCTATGCCACTTATATCGCAGCAAAATTTTTCCACTCTGAAAATGAATATGTCTCTTTAATGATGACATTTACCGTATTTGCTGCGGGCTTTCTTATGCGTCCTCTCGGCGCTATTTTCTTGGGCGCTTATGTCGACAGAGTTGGTCGACGTAAAGGTCTTATTGTGACTTTAAGCCTTATGGCAATCGGAACCATCTTAATTACCTTTGTACCGGGTTATGAAACCATCGGTATTATTGCGCCAATTTTGGTGGTGATTGGACGTCTATTACAAGGCTTCTCGGCGGGTGTTGAATCTGGCGGTGTATCAATTTATCTAGCTGAAATTGCAACGGATAAAAACCGTGGATTTATCACAAGCTGGCAATCTGGCAGCCAACAAATTGCGGTTGTGTTTGCAGCATTACTTGGCTACTGGCTCAACACCATTTTAACTCATGCTCAAGTGGGTGAATGGGGCTGGCGTATTCCATTCTTAATTGGTTGTTTGATTATTCCTTTAATCTTCTTGTTCCGTCGTACGTTAGAAGAAACTGAAGACTTTAAAGCGCAAAAAACTCATCCATCGACCAAAGAAATTTTCAGCACGCTTGCAAGCAACTGGCGCATCGTACTTGCGGGCATGATGATGAGTGCTATGACCACAACCACGTTCTATTTCATTACGGTTTACACCACGGTGTATGCAAAACGTACTTTAGAAATGTCAGTAACAGACAGCCTTTTAGCGACTGTGTTTGTGGGTTTATCGAATTTCTTCTGGTTACCAATGGGTGGCTTACTTTCAGACAAAATTGGTCGTCGCCCAGTTTTAGTCGGCATTACAACCCTTGCCATCTTTACAACATATCCGGTTTTAAGCTGGTTGGTGAGCGACATTAGTTTTACCAATCTGATTATTACGCTTGCTTACTTCTCATTCTTCTTTGGTCTGTACAACGGCACTATGGTCGCAACACTTGCTGAAGTAATGCCAAAACGCGTACGTACAGTTGGCTTCTCTTTAGCTTTTAGTCTTGCAGCCGCTATTTTTGGTGGTATGACCCCAATTGCATGTACATATCTAGTTGAACACACAGGCAATGCAAGCACACCTGCATTCTGGCTGATGTTAGCAGCGGTATGTAGCCTCATCTCAAGCCTATATTTATGTCGCGGTTCTAAGCAGAAGAATGCTGACCCAATTGCTGAAGCTACAAAGGTTAGCGCTTAAAACAACAACTTCACCTGAAATTTTAATGAACAGTACGGCGCATGTTGCAGCCGTACTGTGCTCTGCTGTCATTAAAGTGAGATACTATGAAAAAGTCCCCTATCTTCATGACCATTTGCCTAGCTGGTGCAGGCTTAGGCTCAACTTTTGCTAATGCAGATACACTTGAAGTGATTAGCTCAGGCGGTTTCTATTCATCTATGGAAAAACTCATTCCCATATTTGAAAAACAAACTGGTCACACGGTTCACCTTTCGTCTGGTTCATCAATGGGTGCGTCGCCAACGGCGATTCCAAATCGACTCGATCGTGGTGAACATTTTGATGTGGTGGTGTTAGCGGCTCCTGAACTGAACAAGCTCATAGAAAAGGGTTATGTAAACCCAAATTCGCAAAGTGCTTTGGTGAATTCAAGCATTGGTATGGCTGTTCCAAAAGGTGCGCCAAAACCAGACATTAGTTCTGCTGCAAAATTCGAAAAGGTTTTATTAAATGCCAAGCACATCGGCTATTCCGCAAGTGCAAGCGGTACGCATCTTGAAAAAGATGTTTTTCCAAGCTTCCCACCTGTCGAGTACAAAGTGATTTCTGGTAAAGCAGAAAAAGTGGTAGGTGACCGCGTTGCAAAACGTATTGCCGAAGGTCAGTTTGATATTGGTTTCCAGCAAATTAGTGAAATTAAACCTTTTGCTGGCCAATATGGTCAAGTTGATTTAGTCGGTCCAATTCCTGCGCCTTATCAAAAAGTCACTGTGTTTGCAGCAGGCATTGGTAAAAACTCTGAACATGAAAAAGTCGCAAAAGAACTCATCAAATTTGTGAAGTCACCACAAGCAACACAAATTATTGAAGAACAGGGTCTTGAGCAGGTTAAGCAATAAAAGCTCTAAAAGGCAACGTCTTGAGGTGATGTTGCCTTTACTCTGTTGGTGGTTTACTCAGAGTAATAGAACAAAATCTATAGAGATAAACCAGTGTAGAATAACCAAAAAAGGTCAATGTAGTATTTGCCGTGGAACTCAAACAATTAAAGTATTTTATTGCGGTGATCGAGTCAGGAAGCTTGGGTAAAGCTGCAAAAAATCTCGATATTGGAACGTCTGCATTAAGTCAGCAAATCTCAAAATTAGAAAGCGAGCTTTCCATTCGCCTTTTACAACGCACTGCTTTGGGTACAGTTCCCACCCCTGCAGGTTTAGCTTTTTTTCAACAGGTTCAACTGGCGCTTAGGCACTTAGACCATGCCGTAGACTCTGCACACTCTTCACGTTTAAGTGGTCATGTCACCGTCGGTTTTTCGCCAAGTGTCGCATCGGTTATTGGCACGCACTTTTTAAAACTCATGAGAAACCGTTATCCCGACATTAAAGTCCGTTTAATTGAAGGCTTATCTGGCGATCTCAAGGCCTTAGTTAATGCAAGGCAGCTCGATGTTGCCATCATCTTTAGTGACGATGTCGACCCACAGTGGGCCATACAGCCTTTAGTCAAAGAACAGATGTTTTTAATCTCGCCAAAAGAAGTGCTGAGTCAGTACCACCTTGAAAGTTGTATCGACACTCAAACCATTACTCATCCACAGCTTAAAGAACTTCCGCTAATTTTACCGAGCCAGCGACATGGACTGCGCTTGTTGCTCGAACAGAAAATTCATCAGCTTAAAGTGGCCTATGAAATTGATGGACTACACTTGTTAATGGAAAGTATTAGCCAACTCGAAATGGCAACCATCCAACCTGCGGGCGCATCGTTAAACTCACGGCAAGACTTATGTTTGCTCCGCGTTGTAGAACCCGCCATTGAGCGTATTAACTATTTGATTAGTCTCTCCGAAGAAGAACTCTCACCTGCAACTTTAGCCACCAAAGTGGTGATTCGTGCTTGTGTCACCAACCTGATTAATGAAAAGCGTTGGCCCGGTGCGAAACTCATAAACACTTAAGACTTTAGTGTTTATTTTTACTAAATACCCATTCAAGCTTAGCCTCTCACTTCACTTTCCCTTTTAAAGCTACATTAGCCTTAGCTGAGAAAGGGAGAAATCCATGCATGATGTGATTGTAATTGGTGGTGGAAATGCCGCACTCTGTGCGGCGCTCACGGCAAAAGAAAGAGGTGCTTCTGTGCTTGTAATAGAAGCAGCACCTAAAGAATGGCGTGGTGGTAACTCACAACACACTCGTAACCTTCGCTGCATGCATGATGCCCCTCAAGATGTATTGGTCGATGCCTACCCCGAAGAAGAATATTGGCAAGACCTATTAAAAGTCACTGCCGGAAAAACCAATGAACACTTAGCTCGTCTCGTTATTCGTAGCACGGCGACCTGTCGTGACTGGATGCGTAAACATGGTGTGAATTTTCAGCCACCACTATCGGGTGCTTTGCATGTTGCACGTACCAATGCCTTTTTTATGGGTGGTGGTAAAGCCCTCATGAATGCATATTACCGAAGTGCCCAAGAACTTGGCATTCAGATTTTATACAACACAAAAATTAAAGACCTCAAGTTAAACCAAGGACATTTTGAAGCTGCAATTGCGGAAGATGGTCGTGTGTTTAAAGCAAAAAGCTGTGTATTGGCCGCAGGTGGTTTTGAGTCAAATCTGGAATGGTTAAGAGACGCATGGGGACAAAATGAAAACGGCGAATGGCCTGCCGATAATTTCATTATTCGCGGAACCCGCTTTAATCAGGGCAACTTGCTTAAATTTATGATAGATCAAGGCGCCGATATTATTGGTGATCCATCACAATCGCATTGCGTCGCTGTAGATGCACGAGCCCCCTTATATGACGGCGGCATCTGCACCCGTATTGACTGCGTTTCATTAGGTATTGTGGTCAATAACAAAGCCGAACGTTTTTACGATGAAGGTGAAGACTTCTGGCCAAAACGTTATGCAATTTGGGGGAGACTTGTTGCAAAACAGCCACAGCAAATTGCCTATTCCATTATCGACTCAAAAGCGATTGGTCGCTTTATGCCACCTGTGTTTGCAGGTGTAAAAGCAAATAGCATTCAAGAGTTAGCCGAAAAAATCGGGCTAGATGCAAAAACCTTATGTCACACTGTAGAAGAATTTAATCAAGCCTGCGTACAAGGCACCTTTAACCATACCGTTTTAGATGACTGCACCACCCAAAATATTGTTCCCAACAAAACCCACTGGGCAGTTCCTCTCGATCAACCACCCTTCTATGCCTATGCGCTTAAACCCGGCATTACCTTTACCTATTTAGGCTTAAAAGTCGAAGACGATGCTGCTGTACGTTTTAACAATAAAGCCAGCCGCAACCTGTTTGTCGCAGGAGAAATGATGGCAGGTAACGTACTCGGTCAGGGTTATACCGCAGGCGTTGGTATGTCGATTGGCACGACCTTTGGACGCATTGCCGGAAAAAATGCAGCCCACTATGCACTTTCACAAGGAGTTGAACATGAATGCTAGTACTAAAGCCCTAATTCCAGTTGTTCAGCTCTCTGACCATGAGCAGGAAGTTCAAAGAGCGCTACAGATTTGTAATGCTTGTCGTTACTGTGAGTCATTTTGTGCTGTATTTACGGCCATGACCAAGCGTCTTGAGTTTAATCAAGCCGATATTCATTACCTCGCAAATCTGTGCCATAACTGTGGTGCATGTTTACACGCTTGCCAATATGCCCCGCCACATGAGTTTGGTGTCAATATTCCAAAAGCGATGGCGCAAGTACGTTTGGAAACTTACCAAGAGTTTGCGACCCCTCAGCCTTTAGGCCGACTTTATAAGTCTGTCGGGATTCCTTTTGTTTCTGCGTTATCACTCATTTTCTTTTTATGCATGTTAGCTGTGGTGTGGTACAAAGGCACCGACTTGTTTGCAGGCTATCAGGGTAATTTCTATGCGATTTTTCCGCATAACTTCTTGGCTCTACTTTTTGGAGCGACTTTTACAGTTGCGATTGTTTTGCTCGGCATTGGGATTAGTAAATTCTGGCGACAAACATCTAAAGTTATTCACGGCAAAGTTGAGAAACCAGACCTTATTCAAGCCTCTCAAAATGTTTTAACACTTAAATATTTAGACGGTGGGCATGGTAAAGGTTGTAATGAGCAAGATGACCGTTACACACAAATCCGCCGTGTGTTCCATCACCTTACTTTTTATGGCTTTATGCTTTGCTTTGCAGCCACAGGTGTAGCGACTTTATATCACTACTTCCTTAACCTACATGCGCCTTACCCTATCTTTAGCTTGCCTGTTATTTTGGGTACGTTGGGTGGGTTTGGCTTAGTAATTGGGCCATCTAGCTTACTCTATTTAAATCTTAAACGCCATCCATTACATGGTGACCGCGAGCAAAAACCTGTAGATCGAGGCTTTATTTTCCTTTTAATTTTAGTCAGTGCTTCAGGCTTAGCTCTTATGGCATTTCGCAATACACCTTACATGGCACTTTTACTGATTTTCCATTTAGCTACGGTCATGACCTTCTTTATTACCATACCATTTGGAAAGTTCGCACACGGTTTTTACCGCAGCGCTTCTTTACTCAAATTTGCCATCGAAGAACGTATTTCTAAAAAGTCATAATTTCATTCAAAAGTATTCACTATCTTGGCGTAGTGAATACTTTCATTATTTTAAGCTCAAAATACTTCATACCTTCCCTACTTTTTACTATTTAAAATTCCCAAACCATACATCGGCCACTTGCTACTCGCCTTAATATTATTAATCAGCATCGCTACCAAAACTAAAGACACTGCACCAACCAAAACAGGAAAAATTAGAAAACTCCACTCATAATGTATGCTGCTCGCAGTAAGCAAAATAACCAAAGGATTGGCCCCAGCAGGTGGATGAACGCATTTAAAAATCTGCATGAGTGCAATGGCGCAGCCCACTGATAAAGCAATTGTAAAAATCGAAACACCAACAAATTTTAGAAAAAACAAACCCACAAAAGCCGAGATAAGATGCCCAAATATTATATTTCTCGGCTGTGCCAAAGGTGACTGAGACACGGTATAGAGCAATACACAGGTTGCACCAAACGGTGCCATGATAAAGATATTGTGTGTGAGCTTACTCAACCACAGAAGTATAAAAATACTGACCGTACCCCCAACAAGGCTTCTTAAAACATCAATTTTAGTGGGCGATGGAGCCAGTTTTTCTTTGCCATAAAAGATCGAGAACATGGTTTTTTCCTCAAATAAAAATTTGCTTTTTAAAAAGCATATAGATAAAATTCCAAATAGTACAGATCTGTACTATTTTATTTTTTGGAAAAGACACATGTCAAAATCTGCCTTAAAAATATTAGATACAGCCGAGAAGTTATTTAATGAAAATAGTTTTGTCGGGGTTGGCGTCGACCTGATTCGCGATGAATCTGGCTGCTCTAAAACCACCATGTACACCTATTATAAAAATAAAAATCAACTGGTTAAGTCTGTACTCGTTGCACGGGATGAACGGTTTAAGCAAAGCCTTTTGGGCTATGTGGGAGATGCAACGGGGTTAGAAGCCATCAATAAAATTCTGGATTGGCACACCAATTGGTTTAGGCAAGATTTTTTTAAGGGCTGTTTATTTGTAAGAGCAGTCGCTGAATCTAATCAAGATGACCAAGACATTATTTCTATTTCTAAAGCCCATAAACAATGGATTAAAGTACTGATTGCACAAAACTGCAAGGTACCGAATGGTGAAGCTTTATCTGAGCTGATCTATACGGTGATTGAAGGCCTCATTAGCCGCTTTTTAGTCGATGGTTTCGATGAAACACTTGCGATAAACATGAAAAATTCTATTAATCAATTATTTAATATTCATCAACAAAACATGAGAACTTAAAATGGAAGTGGACCATATTTTTATTTGTGTAAAACCAGAAGCTCCTGAAGCTGAAACTTTAAAAAAATTTGGTCTCACAGAAGGTTCATCCAATAAGCATGCGGGTCAAGGAACAGAAAACAGACGCTTTTTCTTTAAAAATAGCTTTATCGAATTAATCTTTTTAAATAACCCAGATGAAGCCTCAAGTGATCTCACAAAACCCACCCTGCTGTTTGAGCGTCTAAGCGCTAAAGACAATATCGCGTCCCCTTTTGGAATTTGTTTTCGTCCTAAGAATAAAGATGATAATGGCGCAAAATTTCCTCATTGGGTTTACAAGCCAAGCTATTTACCAGCCAACTTAGAAGTAAATGTTGCCAAAGATTCTGTGGTATCTGAACCGATGTGGTTCTTCCTTTCATTTGCTTCACGACCAGACCTTGCCGCAAAAGAAAAACAACAACCACTTGTCCATAACAAAGATTTATCAGAAATCACCGCGATTAAGGTTTTTATTCCAAACCTAGAGCAGCACCCTACTTCATTACTGTTCAATACGCTTGATGATTTTGAAGTGACCGATGGATTAGAGCATTTAATGGAAATTAGTTTTGATCATGAGCCTCAAGGAATGATTCATGATTTCAGACCAGAGCTGCCGCTTATTTTTAAATATTAAAACGCTTATTTTTTAATAAAAAAACTGTGATTTATTGCAAATCACAGTTTTTATTTAAATTAAATCACATGAAAAACGGCAATAGCTTAAGCAATTTTTCCATCAATAATGCCCTTCTCTTTTAGTGCAACCAATTCTTCTGCTATTTTAAAGCTCGATAAGATTTGAGCAGTATGTTCACCTAACTCTGGCGGTGCGTGATGGTATTCAACAGGAGTATCAGATAGCTTGATCGGTGAGCCAATCGTTTGGAAGTTTTCATTTAAACGATGAGGAATATTCACCACCAAATTGCGATGTACGATTTGTGGTCTGGCAGGAGAATGGATTTTCCCGTGATAGTTACCAATATTTGATTGAGGTTGCCCAATTCAATTTGGGCTATTACCAACCTTTTTTTCATTTAAAGATTCATTCATAAGCTCTTTTTTTATCTATTTAAAACATCTTTCCGAAGCCGTAAGTTTAGGATGATTCATATTTTTATACTTATTTGCTAAATTATCCTATTTTACATCCAAAATTTGATGGGAGATCTATCGTGGCGTAAAACCATAGATAAAAAATAAGCCCTTGTAATAACAAGGGCTTATTTAGATATTTGGCGGAAGCGGTGACATTCAAATCAAAAAATTAATATATTGTTTTATAATATAAAATTATTTTAGATTTAATTTTTTACTACAAAAAGGTTACTTCATCATTTGTTTGTATTTTACCCATTGAACACCATTTTATTCAGTAATTTGGTGATTGTACATTAGGTAAAATGCTTTATAACACATCTTTAATCTGAGTCCGATATAAAGAAGAATAGAAAAAATCCCTGTATTTTTAACATATGGGTTTTCAAGAAAAAATTGGCCAGACTGGGTTTAGGGGAGACAATTTATAGAGCAATGTAGCGGCAAATTCTCTGCTTTTTATGTTACATGAATCATATTCAATCAATGTTCCGCGACTTTGATTAGCTTAGATAAAATATTAAGCTAACAGACAAAATATTTATACTCAGTAAAACTAACTAGAGATTTATAAAAAGCCTCTCCGTTTTATAGGAAGATTACTCGAAAGATAAATGATTCGCTTACCATATCCCTGAATAAATAAGCGAATCACAGGGAAAATTAACGCTCTGTTAAAGCATTACTTTTTGCTTTTAAGATTGGTTTAAGAAGGTAGGAAAGGATGCTTTTCTTGCCTGTCATAATATCCAGTTGCACGGTCATACCAGGGATTACAGATAGATTTCGACCAAAAGTAGGACGATCTGTTACTGCACGTACAATGTAATATGTATTGCCCTTTTCATCAGTAAAAGTATCAGGGCTAATATGTTTTACCTTAGCTTCCATACCACCATAAATAGAAAAGTCATAAGCATTAAACTTAATTACCGCAGGTAACCCAGGTCGAATAAATGCAATATCTTTTGGTGATACTTTTGCTTCTACAATTAACTGACCATCAACAGGTACAATTTCAGCGACCTGATCACTCGGTTTGACTACACCACCAATCGTATTAAAGAAAATCTTTTGTACAATACCATTTGCAGGTGAACGAATATCCGTCGTTTTAACACGATCAGCTACACCTGAAATACTTTGTTTCAAGCTTACCAATTGTGCTTGTGCTTCTGCCAATTCATTTCGCCACTGATTTTTCAAACTCACTGCGGCTTCTGATGTACGGGATTGTGCCTCCCCAATAGAAGATTGAGAAGCTCTTAGATTTGCAGCGGCCTGTTTACGCTCACCATCCGCATTCGAAACATCCCGTTCCAAACGTAAAAGATCCATCTCGGAAACTGCACCCGTCTTAATTAATGGACGAGTTGTATTTAACTCTTTCACAGCCATCTGATAAGCACGTTCAGCTTGTGCCAATGCAGCCTGTGCCCGTTGCGACTCACCTTGTCGGGTAGAAACCGCACCTTGATTGGTCATGGTACGTTGGCTCAACTCTCTCAAGCTCTCACTATAATATTGACTTTCCTGTGTCAATATTTGCGCTGCTTCACTTGGTGAAACACCTTCTGGCACAGCACTTGAAGCATATGTTGCGCCACTGACCTGTGCAGTTAAACGCTTCACTTTAGTTTGTAACGCAAAAATCTTGGCATTGACTTCATTTAAATTGGAGACAAAGCGAGTAGGATCAATCCGAACTAATAAATCTCCTTTTTTAACGTGCTCTCCCTCCTGAACATAAACTTTTTCAACAACACCACCATCAACAGATTGAATCACCTGCATTTGTTGTGATGGGATGACTTTCCCTTCACCTTTGGTAATTTCATCGATTGTCGCAAATGCAGACCAGATCAACAATACAAAGAAGATCAGTACAATCAAGTACAAAATGCCTCTTGCTCGAACTGGAGTTTGTGACTGGGTCACTTCTTGAATCTGGCTTTGCCAATCATCAAGATCTTGATAAGGTTTATTCTTAAATAGCCCTAAACGTCCTAATACCTTCATCCAAAGTTTTTCAGAGTGTTCAATGCCTCTCCCAACACTGTCAAATAATTTCTCGCGCTGAATTTTGTCATGTTTACTCATGCTTCAGCTCCTTCTTTGCGTTGCTTAGGCATTATTGTTGTCAGTACAGTATCTTTTGGGCCATCAGCGATCACCTTACCATCTTCCATCACGATAATCCGATCAACCAAATGTAATAAAGACGGTTTATGCGTAACTAAAATAAGCGTTTGTTGTGCACTCATATATTGCTTTAAGTTATGAATAACTTGATTTTCAAGTGCTGCATCCATGGCGCTAGTTGGCTCATCAAACAGTAAAATATTGGCTTGTTGAGCAATCGCTCTTGCTACTGCGACCGCTTGACGTTGTCCGCCCGATAAATGTGAACCGGCCTCACCAACCTGCATGGATAAACCATCTTTATGTGCTTTTAAAACGCGTACCAATCCCGATACGATAAGACTTTGTTCCAAAGCATCACGTTGAATATGTGGATTGCCCAAAGTAATATTGGATAACACTGTACCATTCAATAAATGAATATCTTGTGGGATATAGCCAATATTGCTACGCAGTTCAGCAGGATCTATCTGGGAGATATGGGTACCATCAATTGAGACTGTTCCTTCAGTTGGTTTGTACAATGCCAATAATAATTTTTGAATTGAACTTTTCCCGGAACCAATCTGTCCTAAGATTGCAACTTTTTCGCCTGCTTTAATATGAAAAGAAACATTATCCAAAGCCAAGTGTGCATCTTCAGCATAACGTAAGCTGACATTTTTCAGTTCAATATCGCCACTAATATGAGGATGACTGACCCAACCTTTGAGCTGTTCTCTTTCCTGTTCTGCTGCAACCATTTGGTTTAAACTTTTTAAGGCACTGGAGGCTTGATAATATTGAGTCAACAATCCTGCCGCTTGAGCAATCGGTGCTGTAGCACGAACCGCCAACATATAACAGGCAATCAATGCACCTTGTGAAAGTTGTCCATCAATAATCAGATAAACCCCCATAATAATAATGACCACACCGATCGTTTGCTGTATCCATCCAGCAAAACTAGCAACGGTCCCGCCTAAAAAACGTAATCGGGAAGAATAATGGATCACAAATGCTGAAGCTTTCTCCCAAACAGTTTGAGTGCGACTACTGGCATTAAAGCTTTTAATCGTTTCAGAGGCTGTTAAGCTTTCGATCAAGAAGGAGTTACGCTGTTGTGATGCTTCGGTCATGGCTTCAGACAATTGCTTTAACTGTAAATGTACTGATAAACCATAGAGTAAAATAATGAATGAACCGATCAGTATGGGCACAATGAATTGCCAAGCAATCATGCCAATGACTATCAGGAATAAAAAGAAAAAGGGGAAATCAATTAAACTGATGAGTGTTAATGAACTGCAAAAACTACGAATTGACTCGAAAGACTGAATATTCGCAGCGGTGACCCCGACAGGGGCTTCGTTTTCCATTCTACGACCTAAAACTTTTTCCATAATATAGGCAGAAAGTTTTTGGTCGGAACGGCTTGAAGCCAAATCCAGAAAATAGCTACGGATCAACTTTAAGGCAAAATCAGCAGTTAAAACTACAAAAATGCCGAGGCTAAGTACCCATAAAGTTTCTATCGCATGATTAGGAACAACTCGATCATATATATTCATTATGAATAACGGCATGATCAAAGCAAAGAGGTTTACAACAAGAGCAGCGAGTAAAATATCTTTATAAATTTTTCTGTTATCTCGGATTACGCCCCAAAACCAGTGTTGATCACTTTTTTCTAATTTAACTTTATTATCAACAATAAATTGGCGTTGCTGGACATAAATGACTGTCCCCAGATAATCTGCCTGCAATACCTCTAATGAAACCTGACTAACAGTGTCTCCTAACTCTGGAAAATAGACCATAGCCTGTTGGGCTTGTAGATCCAGTTCATAAAGAATACAAACTTTATTATCTTTTAATAACAAGATTGCAGGTAAAATATGTATATTAATCTGTTGTATGGGCTGTTGCACCATATTACTGCTCAGTCCAATACGTTCGGCAGCTCTGGCAAAATGTAATGGAGTCAGGCGTCCTAACTTTTGCGGAAGACCTGATAATATGCCTTCCTGTGTAATATGAATTTCATTTTCCCTTGCAATGCGAATCAGACAGCTTGCCAAAGGATCAAATACAGAATTTGTCGCCACAAAAACACCATTCAAAAAATAGAGTTGGTGATATCACACAACTCCATATCATTTATTACTAATTCAACATTATTCCGCAGAGGCTTGCACGGCAGCGCCACATACATTGGCATTGTTAATGCTACGTTTATTGCTCACATCAGATGGTGTTGGCATGTTGTCACGCTGGATACCCAAAGCAGGTAATAATTGCCCCGTACTGCTTAATGTTTGTAATTGTGCAATTTTGAGGTTGTATTGTGCATTCGTATAACTACGATTGGCCTGGAAAGCTTCATTTTCAGAATCTAATACATCCAGTAAGCTACGACGGCCAATGTCGAATTGATCATTATATGCTTTTACTACTGCAGCAGATTCATCACGATGACGTTGTAACCATTCCATTTGACGATTTAAATTATCGACATTATCCCAAGCAATGGCAGTCGTTTGGCGAAGATCAACGCAAGCTTTATTTTTTAAATCATCAGCCAATAACATACGTTGATTAGCAGCACGAGTTGCTGAACGGTCAGCCCCCCCATTAAATAAATTATAAGTCAAACGCAGCTCAACAGCACTGTCTTGACCGTAATCACGTGGATCTAACTGGTCGTCAAAACTGTTACGATTTTCATAAAGCCCAGTACGTGCCACAAACGATAGTTTCGGGAACATATTGGATTTGTATTCTTCAGCATTGGCACGTGCATACTCGATTTCACTCAGTGCTGCTCGTAAGCTATTGCTATTTTCATAAGCCCCTGCAACAGCTGCGTCTCGGCTAGCTGGAATCACAGCATTCAACTGCACAGGTTGTAAGTAAACATCAGGTGATTGACCAACTAAACGAATATATCCTGTCGTAACATCATTTAAGTTGGCTTGTTCAGTCATCATATTGGTTTGTGCTAAGGACAAACGACCGGTAATTTGTGCTAAATCGGCACGATTACCTACACCTTGATCGGCACGTTGTTTAATTTGACTATATACACGAAAATGATTGTTATAGTTGGTTTGCGCCAATCCAACCAACTCACGATAACGCTGTACATCCATGTAAGCTTGTGCTGTTTCCAGTGCTTTTTGTTCTACGCCTGCATTGAGTTCATAGTACTTTTTCAATGCAGCATAATCACTTTGCTCGACTTTATTTTTAATGCGGAAACCATCAAATAAAACTTGAGTCAAGGAAATCTCTGCCTGTCCCTGATTAAACCAGTTACGATCATCAAAATCACGCTCACCTTTACCATAGGCAGCATTTAAATCGATAGAAGGTAAATATCCTGCTTTTGCCTGATTTTTATTTTCCATTGATTCCTGAAATGAACGCCATTGCACCTGTATTTCCGGGTTATTTTCAATTGCTTGTTTCGTTACCGAACGAATATCTGTTGCATTTGCATTCAATGAAATAACCGATGCAATCGCTAAAATAGAAGCCGTTAAAGCCGTATGTTTCACAAGGATTCCCCTTAGATTTTGGTATTCAATTTAGGCAATGTTCGTTATTCATTACCTATGTATTTGTTGACTTTTCAGATCACAACATGATTAATTTTCTAAAAAATATGCACAGCTTCGCATGGAAGATAGACGAGCTATCTTCCAGCATAGGGTTTTAGGTGGTTTGGAAATTGGTTTTGGTAATCATATCATTTAGATCACTAAATGTTTGATTTTCAACAACTATACTCACATGATTAGTATTGGTCGTGTTATGAATATCAATAGTATTCCCTGAGACACTGACATAGTTACCTAATGTCACCATCGTGTTATCCCAGCCCAGTGCATTCAATAAAGCTTTGGCATCGATTTTGTCACCTTCGGCTTTACTAAAGTCTTTGATGATATCTGTTGAAGCATCGGCATCAGTAAGACCATTGGCAACAAGAGTACTCAGGCCTGTCGCCTGTTTGCCCCAAACAAAGGTATCTGCGCCAGTACTGCCATTTAGAATATCGCTACCTGCACCACCAATCAGAATATCGTTACCTGCACCAGCATATAACTGGTCACTGCCAACATTGCCAAACAATGTGTCATTGCCTAGGTCACCAAAGAGTCGATCATCTCCTGTTCCCCCATCAAAGTAATCATTACCTGTTGTTCCTCTAAAATCTTCATCAATACTATGTAAGGTAATTGAAATCGGTTTCGTCGTTGTAAGTGCATCACCATCGCTATCCACTGCACCAACACTAATATTGGTAATAGTCTGATTGACTGCACCTTCACCACTAATGCTAGTGAGACCGATACGTGCACTATCAGAAGCACTGACTCCCGAAAAGGTCAAGTTTTGAAAACTTCCGCCGGTAAATGTTGATACAGGTAGAGTGAATGTTCCATTTTGACCATCAATCGTTGTCCAGCCAGGACCACCAACACTAATAATTCCTGTGCCCACGATATTGCCAAATTCATCTCTGGCAATGTAGCTCATCTGTTCTGAACCTGTTAAACCATTTACTTTTAATACCATGCCGGTCATCTTGGTCCCGAAATCCAGGTTAAGAACTTCGCCGCCATCAATCCAGTTATTCGAAACGCCAAAGAAACCCTGGTTGGTATTTACAGTACTTGCTGTGCCATTCTCTGTACTACTCAGGTTAATTTCAAAAATCTGACCATTGTCACCATATAAATATGTACCTGGCGTATTCCCGCCTTTCAGACTGCCTGCAAAGTTAGTTGCCGTATAAGTTGTTGGATCCAACTTAACATGCATTTCAATGCTGTACGTATCCGTACTTAAATCACCTCGAATCGTGAAGACAGCTGTTCCATCGCTTGCTTTGGCAATCAATGAACCATCGGGCTGCGCTTCATAATGTAAGCGCATACCTTTATAGGTTGGATAGGTTGTTTTGGTTGCACCACCGTCAGGATCAATATAAGTTGACTGAATATCACCCGCTGGTGCTGTAAATACAACTTTTGCCTGACTACCATTGTCTGCACCAATATGAATGTTCAAGTCACCTTTTACTGGAGATACTCCAATATCGGTAGTAACTGTAATATTGGCTGTTGGATTACCACTGTTTTGTGTGCTATCCCAAATTGGACTATCATCTTCAATAGCGACATTGATCGTGGTACTTTGTTTGACATTATTCAGGTCCGTTACAGTCAGCCCCACACCAAATGAAAGCACATCTTCAAGATTTGCTGTTGCATGATCAACCTGATCAAGTAAAGTCACTTGATATTGACCTGAAGCATTCACCTGTATTCGTACTACATCAATACCAGCAGCCTGACCAACCAGAGTCGCAGTACCTACACCTACCCATGTGATTGCCACACCGTTACTGGTGAGTGGAGTTACTGGCGCAGTCAAGGCATAGCTATATCCCGTACTCGCATTGGTATTAAATACGGTCGTCCATGCTGTTGTGGCCAAATTAGTTGTATCCGATGAGCCTGTGGTATCCGGGTTTGATACAAAGTTTGAATTAGCATTGGTTAAACCTTCTTCAGATACTCGTGGTTGCAAGTTATTGAGAAGTGTAAATGGCGGTGTCGTTACGGTCACTGTTACGGTGGCGGTTTCAGCGACCCCGGTACTGCCGATCGCGGTATAGGTGAAGCTATCGCTACCACTGAAGCCGGCATTCGCTGTGTATTTCACGGTGCCGTCTGGGTTGATGCTGACGCTGCCGTTGGCTCCTTGCGTCACACTGCTGACTGCAACGCTACTGCCTTCAAATGAGTCATTCGCAAGTACATTGATATTGACCGACTGGCCGCTGCTGACCGTGGCGGTATCATTAAA
>NZ_SJOF01000014.1 GCF_004331255.1 Acinetobacter sp. ANC 4173
TCTTGTCCAACTTTTTGGGGTTAGATCACTTGAGAGCTTTCACAATAGCACCATGTTTCGCCTTACAGTCATTATATTTAGCGACTGTATCAATCGACCAAAGCAAAACTTCTTTACCTTGTCCAGACTCTAACTTTTGCAAATCTGGACAGCCCTCAAGGAGGTTCGCTGGAATCACTGGTGATAAGTGAGTTGATTGCTGACACCCCGTCAACGTCAAAACACACATTGTTATACACAGGACGATCAATGATCTTTTGCACTGTACGTGTAACCGTTTCGACTTGCACACGCTGTTCTGATTTTGCTTTTTCATAGTCTGCACTCACCTGATTAATTGCGTTTTGTTTTTCAGTCAGAGCTTTTAGTTGCTTCTGTTCAATTTCCTGAAGTTTGGCAATACACTTAGAATCTGCATCTTTAAGCTTTCCGCCCAAGTGGTTGGTGTAAGCCAGCTGCCCAATGCAGATAGATAGAAGGATTCCGATTGCGATCCAATATTTGAACTTCCAAAGTAGGGTTAGAATCATTTTAAAAATAACTCCATTTCCGTTTCCCGACGTTTAACCAAGCCGCTCATGACTTTACCGCCAGCTTTATTCCATTTTAAAAACTCTGCCGCAGCACCTTTATAGTCTTTAGCATTGAGCTTTTTAAGTAATGTGGAGCTACGTAGGTTTGTTTCACCCAAGTTATAGGTAAATGAAACCAAGGCATCAAACTGGTTTTGATTAAGTGGAGCTTTTACCAATTGATTCACAGCATTTTCAAAAGTGATCAAATCATTACGCAAATATTGCTCAGCCTGTACTTTGGTGCATTTTTCACCGCGCTTTACTCGCACACCATTTGGGTATTTAATGGTGCCAAAACCGATGGTCCACACACCCACACCATCGTCATAAGCACTTAAGCGCAACCCCTCAAAACCCTTGATTAATTCAACGCCATCATTACTGGTCTTCATTCGCTTCCACCTTGTTTTTAATGAACCGTTCTGCCTGAGCTTCAACAAATTGACTGCCAAGCGTTCCTAAAAATGCCCCCAAGCCCAAAATGGCAAGCATGTTTAAATCCGATATCCAGATGAGCGCCCCGCCCGCCCCCAAGGTTGTGAAACCGTTCAAAATTGCACGACCAATCACGATGCGCCATGTTAGTTTTTCAGTGCTTACAAGTACCTTAGCCATCGCAATTACGAACCCCATCAGAATTAATTGAAGTGCCACTTTTTCATGCTCTTGCATGTAACCCCCTTTAATTTTTTGGTAATAAAAAAGCCCTAGGCTTATTAGGCACTAGGGCTTGTGGTTGTTTGCTGTGTTTAAAGTTGGGTAATTATTTCTTTTAGCTGATCAACGGTTTCTGCGTTATCAATTTCGGTTTGAATCACTGCAAACTCATCACGAATAATCTGTCGTTGTGCTTCCGCTTGCTCTGCTAATATTGGAATTGTTGCTTCAATATCGAGTTGTCTAAATAGATCTGCTCGTTTATTTCTGCGCTTGTCGTGTGATATTTCTTTTGCTTTGTCTAAGTTGACCTGAATCATGCACCCACCCCACCTGTTAGCAATGAATCTTCAATAGTCCAAGCATCACGAAAAGTTCGATCTTCAGGAATTTCTGAATCTTCAACGATGGCAAAAGCTAAACCTGTTGGAACGTCTTTTAATGCTATTTTTTCAATAGTCATAACCTTAAGAGCTTCTGGAGATGGATGAATAATCGAAATACCACCGTTGTCATTTTTATAAATAATCTTCATTAACTCATCCTTATCTAAACACTGTTACTGAAACTGTTGGGAAATCCTGAAGTGCGCTTGAGCCACCGGAGCTATAGCCTGTCTTAACTTTGAAAGATGTTGTTGTATTCACATCAGCAGTATTAGAGAACGCTGAACGAGCAAATCCGACAGCATCACCCTGAACTGTGCCATCCCACACATAATTTGCATCTGGCATTGCTGTTGTTAGGTTGACTGTGTAATCCCCAACACCATTGTCTGTAATACTTGAAACATTACCACTAGCTCTAATTGATACTGTACCTGTGCCGTTAAAGTTTACCCAAGCTCTGCAAGCATGCATTGGAGCATCGCCGGATGCATTTAAATGGTTTTTAACACCTGCTAGCAGTTTCTTTGGTGTAACTGTGCGTAGGTCGTCTGTCGCTGTGTTGGTTTCTGCTTGAGTTGCGATTTCAGCGACACCAATTTGCGTTTCAGTTGCTTGTGGAACGCCTGTATGAGGTAATTCAGGAAAGTAAACCGGATCAATCTGCACATTTTCATCAAGTGGAGCAACTCCACCTGCATAACCTTTTTGATTGCCAAGAGCTGTGTCCACATAAACATCAATTTGCTCTTTGATTTCGGTTAATTGCAGAACACCATCACTTACAGTTTGCTGAAACGATGCAAACTCGGATTGTGTGACATAGCGCGAAATCTGATCAATATCATCAACTATGGCGTTATTGCTATCAAGAATTTGAAGGCGATAAGCGCCATCACCCAGAAAGATTTTAGCCTTTCCGTTTTGATCAAGAATGACCGGATTAGGGTTTGCTACCGTTCCAGCCATGGTGGTGTATGTGGTTTTTGGTGTTGTGGTGCCTGCTGCATAGGTGTAAATTTTGCCACCTGCTAACGGCTTGCCATCAAAACCAAGACATTGAAAACTGACGTTTGTTGCGAGTGTTGCCATGTTTCACCTGTGAATAAAAAACCACCCGAAGGTGGTGGATATATGATTTAATTTTGTAATAAAAATACTGCTGGTGTTTTCCCTATTCTTGCTTGAATATAACTCTATGCTCGTTAATATTGTCAGGAGTTGAGCGCAATTCACCACCATCAGCTCTAGGATCATCTTTATCAACCAAGCGAAATTGATACTCAAAGCTTGGCATTCTTCCTGGAATAGCGGGTTGTGTGGTCGATGTAATTGGTATGGCAATCTTATTCTTACTTTCAGCAAAAGCATTAGCTCTTAAAATTACATCTGATTTAAGTTTTGATGTATTGGTAAATACACCACCTGCTGACATTTGAGAAATCATGTAGGTGTTTGTCCCAGTTGGAACAATGTTAGCGGTTGCGCAACCAGTTAAAATCAGCACACTAATAACCAGCACTTTGATTTTCATGAATTTCATTATTGAATTTCCCCAATCAACTGATCAACCAATGGCTCTATTTTGGACTCATTGCTTTTATATTTTGTCGGGTTTAATAATCCACCAGCATGTAATTTATATTCGGCTAAGCCAATCTTTTTGTCACCCTTATAGATGCTTAATTGCGCGCTAGTAAGTACCATTGAAAAGTCCCATTTTTGATATGCCACATACCTTAATGAGTATTCGCACTGTTCTGGCTTTTCACCACTATACACATGGGTTGCTATATTGTGATATTCCAAGCGAGAGGTGATAATTTCCTCAAGATTTTGAACTATGACTTTTGGATTGTGCTTTACACAAATTTTCCGAATACTCTCTCCAGCAGTTAGTTTTACAGGCGCAATGTTTGTTGTTGCACACCCAGCAAGAGACGAAACAACCAAAATTAAGAATATTTTTTTCATAAAACCCCCATAGTTATGAGGGATTTTATAGCACAAATATTAGTCTTTTGCTGCGTTGGCACCACCAATCAAGCCAAGCTTGGTTAATTGCTCAATCAGGTTTTTATCACCATCACTTAATAAAACCTTATTTACCACTTCAGTGGATGCTTTCGCGTCGCTGGTGATATTAGATTTTAATGCTCGACTCACTTTTACAGAGTCAGCAACATCTTTAAGCGGAGATAAAAGAACACGTACACCAGGCTTATTAATGATTCCTCCAAGGAAGTTCATTAATGCTGCTGAGGTGTTTGAGTTATTCACATAAGAGTGAGCTGGCTGTGTCACTAGGTACTGACCAGCCATGCCAATATCCTTGATTTTTGCCACCTCATCAGGGGTAAATAAGGTATTGAGTCGACGATCCCCGATTGCATCAAGTGCACGCTTCATACCTGCGGGGCTAAACTGCCCATTCTGATTAATTGCTTTTTCAGAAATATGCTTGATCACTTGCCCTTTAATGTCTGCAACTGACTGTGGATTAACATTGTTAAGCAGATCTACTGTGCGTTGGATTTCATTCACATTTCCATTTAGAAAATGCTTTTGAAATAGCTTATCCGGTTCAACGCCTTTTATCGCATCTTGAAGCAATGGGATTCCTTCAATCTGCTGAGCATTAAATTTATAAGCATCACGTGCAAACTGATAGCCTTGTGCCGCATCATTACCACCACCAGAGAGCAATCCTTGCATAGCTTCATTTTGCCGACCTTCTAGTGCATCACGGACCAAGCCAATCGAATGAGTTGAGCTAGATGGCTGACCGTTCATAAGTGATGATTTGTACTCACGATTGAGAATTTTGATAAGCTCCTCAGATTTACCTAAGGTAAATGCGTTTGGATTCTTTTCAATATCACCAATAATCCTCTTAATGCTTGGCGGCAAACTAGACATAGCATATTGCTCATCTAGTCGTGTAATTGCGTCATTTGTAAATCCACGCCCATCAAGAATCACATCATTGCCAGCCGACTTTCTGGCCGTATCATAAGCAGCACCAATAAACTCTTTATTTTGAGCTTGCTGGCCTCTTAATGCATCAATGGCACCACTTGTAGCACCATAAGCATCATCAGCTTTTCCACCAGTTTTAAGCGCCACATCGTCAAGCAATCCCGACAATACTTGATTGTCTTGAATAAGCTTGTTACGTAGTGGATCACCAGCACCTTGAATTTTTGCGAGTTCAGCTTCTTTTTGCCATAACTGCGGGCTACCAGTAAGCTGTGCTTGAGTTGGTCGAATACCAAGTCGATCAAATACTACTTTTCTGGCCAATGCTTCTTTGTTTACAGCTTTGCCAGATTTTAATGCCGCACCAACATCCTTGCGAAGTCCAGCAACAATATCATCAGACAGATCACTGATTTTTACATTACTTTGCTTTAATGCAATTTCGATTTGGTCGTCAATGGCTTGATTTACTCGAGCCTGCGTTGCAGCTTTAGCACTTGGAACGGTGTTTCTAGCAATCTTTGATACAGCCTCGCCAGCTTTTTGCCCAACCGCAGCACCTAAAGCACCACCAATAGCACCGGATCTCATGCTTTTTAAGCGCTCAGTATTATTTTCATGAATACCAGTTGCGCCAATCAATCCGCCTACGGCGGCATTTTTCCCAAGGAAATCAGCTCCAGCTTTTGAAATTAGCTTTGCGCCTGAAGGCAATGTTCCGCCCGCTGCCGCCAGTGGTGCAGTCATTACCATGTTTGCTCCAATACGACCAACATCAACACCTTGGTTATTTGCCTTACGTACAGTGTTGTGAGCGTCATTAATGTTCTTATAGGTCTTGGTTACACCTTCGTAAGAATCGGTTGGCAGGTTGGTTCCAGCAACCGCATTAATGCCTTGGTTTACTTTGTCTTTCGTGTACTGAGCAGCTTGAACGAATGGAATGCCGATATCAGCCATACCAAGCAAGCTAGATTCCCAAAATTGGGTTGGTCCTTGCTTTTTAAGTGCCTCTTGCTCACGTTTTTGGCGTGCCTCTTTTGTATTGTCGAATGGCTGATAGTTGCTTTTGGGTTTTGAGTCGACAAACTTAACCTTTAAGCCAAAATTTTGAGCAATCTCGTTTTGGCTATATCCAGCTGCTCTTGCTTGCTTGATCTGCCCAGCGGTTTTTGGATCTTTGATAATGTGATTCCAGATCTCGGAATCTTTGTACCCAGCTTGCTTTGCACTGGCGATTTGATTTTGAATTTGTGAAGCCACATTAACCTCCGGCTATATCATTCCATGCGACTAATGCAGGGCGTGAATCGGTTTGTGGTTGCTCTCCGGTAATCTCGGAAAACTTTACTGTTTGTGGTCTGGATGGCTTGGTGGATTGACCCGATATCTCTTTCCATGCCACCGCTTGCACTCGTTGCGGCTGTGATGAAGATCCACCAAGAAATTTATCAATTTCCGCTTGTGAGCGTTTGGGTTGGGCATATGGAGATGATGGGAGTGATGCCCACGTGCCACCAGACTTTCGCACCGCTGTTTGAAAGTCGCCTTTTAAGACGTATGGAAGTACACCATTCTGCATAAGCAGTCCGATTGCTGCGATATCCTGAGATTGAGGGGAAAAGTCCCTCAATCCATAACGCCCAGAAGCATCATCCCATGTGTCTTTTATGAATTGATAGCGACCAGCAGCCGTGGTGACATTCATCCTCCCATTGGTCTGCTTGAACTGTTTTCTCACATTTGGGTGTGCTGATAGATTTCCAAAGCGCTCGTTTCCAAAAATTGTGTTATAGCCATGCTTTACACCCTCAGCACTAGCAATCACATCAAGCATTTTTCGAACATTTGGATTGTTTAAATATTGCTGAGGGCTTGCCATGTTTTCACCTATTGAAAGAACGACGATAAGGCTGGTCTATTGCTAGCACTACTTGATGGGATCTGGCCTTGTTGTAACTGGTTTCCAGATCGGCTATTGATTTCACGGTACTTATTGGTTATCTGCTCAATCATCTGTAATGCTGCAAGTCGTGTTTCGACTGGTTTGGTATCATCTGCTAATTCACCAGCCATCTCACGATACATTTGCACGTCTTTGTCAGATTGCGGACCCGACATTTTTGGTTGTAATGCAACTAACTGCCCAGCCAGTGTTTTTAACTGTGCTGTAGCTTTTGACCCCTCTGTTGAGTAGCCAACTGCATTACCAAGAAAATCAACACCAGCACCGGCATAACTTCCGGTTGCCTTTGGAAGCAGCTTTTTAACTTCTGGAAGAATAGTGTCAATCCGGCTAATTCGCATTGTTTCCTCATTCTGCGCTTGTGCTTGCGGATTACTTTTGCTTGATGTTAATTGGGTTCCACTCTGATCTACGGCTGGGCGCGCAGTACCATCCTTGTAGACAATCCATAACTTACCATTCGCCTCTTTAATTTCACCTTGACCAGCTTTAATTTCTGCTTGCTGCTGATCAAACTCAAGGCGTTGCTGCTGAATTTCACGATTTTTGTCTGCGGTTGCGGCATTAGTGTCTGTGTTGTAAATACTCGCATTAGTGGTGCGAACATTATTGTTTTCAGATGTAGTGTTATCGCGGATATTGTTACCTACTGAGGTCTCATTATCTAATCGATTATCAGCACTTGTAAAAACAAGGCTTGCTGGATCCTTCGCATTTGCAAATGTCACACTTTGCGCATAAGCCTTAACCTGCTCTGGATTCATGACGCTGAGCAATTGATATTGCTGGCTATACTCATTGTCGCCAATCAATCCGACTCGTCTTGCCGCATCAAGACCAATGATTGCTGCGCCTTTATCCCCAGTCATTGCAGCTTGTTGAACCGCAGACTGAATGGCACTAAGTTGCTTTTGAGAGTTTTCTAGCTTAAAACCACCACCCTGCTGATTATTCTTGAATGCTTCGCTATCAGTCTTACCAATCTCAGAAATGTCTTTTTGCTGCTTAATCGCGGCATCAATCTGGGCTTGTTTTTGAGACTGTAATTGCGGCATTACATAGCGAGCGAATGGCGATTGCTTTCCAATTTCAAGCATCTTATCCAGATCGCCACTGGCCTCTTTATAAATTCGAGACAATTCACCATCAGTTTTATTTTGGGTGTAGAACTGAGCGAGCTTAGAGCCTTGATCGAGCATCCCCATCATGTCTGGGGATTTGACCTGTAATGGTAATGTGTAATCAAGAGCCATATTAAACCACCCCGTTGTTTTTCATCATTGCGTAGCTTGTTGCTAAGCTGCCAAGATTATTTGCTGTGTTTGCCCAGTTGTTTGCATTTGCAACTTGCCCAGCGGCAATAGCATTTGCTCCAGCCATGGTGTTATTTGCCACTGCTTGGCCAGTCTGCATGCCGGCATTTCCTGTTTGTGCAGCTGCGTTTTGACCCATGCCGATGATGTTAGACAGTCGGTTGTATCGGTTGGTCTGGTCGGCATTGAATCGGTTGTATGCATTGCTATACTCTTGGCTTGCTGACTGCTGACCATAATCCTGCAATGCTTTTAATGTGGCACCACTTAATAAGCCACCCTTAGCGGCTGCACTCGATTGAATTGAATCCTCACCTTGTTGCAGTCGGAATTGATAACTCGGGTCGTTGTAAATATCTTGCCCAGTGTAGGTTTGGTTGAAATAACCATTAGCACCCATCTGATCCATCATTTGAGAAAGTGATGTTGTGCCAGCCTGTTTGTAGGGATCTAAATCTTGACGGGTCTGGTCATACATATCCCATTGAATTTGACTCGCTGCATCCGCCGATGCTGCTTGTGTTTTTGCTGCTTTGCTGGCTTGTTTACTTGAATAAGCCGACCCAGCAGCACCAACTACTGCTGCGCCAACCATTGCTGCTGCTACCATATTAATCTCCAAGCCATGTCGAGTAATAAGTCTCAACAGGCGCATATCCTAATTTTTCAAAAAGCCAGGATGCATCTTTATGCATTTTTGAACCAACAAACATGCGTTGAACACCACGCTGCTTAAGCTGCTGCTCTACAAATTTAAATAGCTGGAATCCTGCACCATCACCACGATGTTCAGGCAGCACATAGAAGATATCCATCTGACAAGTTAGACAGGTTGAGTAATGCAAGCCGGGTGCAATAAACCCAATGAAGTAGCCAACCAATTCGCCCGCTTTGCGCAAAGTCACGAAAAGCAATCCACCTTGATGCTCTGCTGCAATGTATTTATCAAATTGCGGGGAAAGCGGCACTTTGTCTTGATTAAGCGCTAATTCTTGGTAATGAATTGGTAGTAATGGTTTTAGGTAATCAAGGTTTTGCTCAAAGCTCTCTACATGTGCTGTAATCATTTTTTCACCTTAATATCCACAACCATTGAGATTCGATCAAAAGCTGAATTGTTGATTACTTCATGCTCGAGCTTGTTGTTAAACCAAAATACATCACCAGTGCGCATATCAATTTGCTCATCATCAGCACGTAAAATACAACCTGGTGCAGACTGCAAGACAACATGAAAACGAGTGTAATATTCAGTATGCTCAGGCGTGTCGGCATGTGGGTAAATTTGACCACCCGGAGCAATTTTATTAATCATTACTCGGCCTAATCGCTCACCCTGCACCAATGCCATCAAGCCAAACACCAAAGAGCGTGCCTCATGCAAAATATCAAATGCTGGGTAATTGATACTTTCATGCTGATCAAAATGAGATTCACCTTGTTTGTATTTTTCCAGTTCTTCTTCTTGATCAAATACGCGTTTTTCAGGGAATCGAAGCATGATTGATTCAATTTCACCAAATGGACCCTGTGGGTAATCACGAAGATAGGTGTCTTCTTTCCATAGATCGGGGCGGCGCTTAATTGCTAGAACAAGTGCATTCACATCTGCTGGTGGTAAAAAATGGAAGTGCTTCATATTAATATCCGTTCAGCTTATTGATTGCTGTTGCTAGTTCTGAAAAAAATAAAAGCCAGACTTGTGAGATCTGGCCATTAACAATCATTGGTTGATTTATAGGGGGTTCTAATTTCTTCATCGTATCCTCGCTTTAGCACCTGTAATCACAAGTCGAACTGGATCACTCATGCGAATACGGAAAACTCGCCCAAATGATTGTCCAAGCCTTCTAAAAATTACCCGGTTTGTGTATTGGCCAATCTTTCCAAGTGATTGCTGTCGGCTGAGTGACCACGTCTTCCCACGATCATCAGACCAATCCAGAATAACCTGCGGATCAATATTTGATTCCTGCCCAACCTGAGCAATCAATTCCAGCTCATCAAAAATCAGTCTTGATGTGTGAGGATTGATCACCGGTGTTATGCGCTCTCGCAGGATTGATGCACCATCATCAGTCTGTGAATCTGGCGTGAGTTGGTAAATATTTCCATTCAGTCGATCGCCAACTAAATGCATATTCATAAAAAAACTATAACTTGATGCCCTGTGATGCTCATGATTGAATGTTTCTGGATTGTGATAGCTACGCTCATGCCACATGCTTGTTGTTAGGTCAAAACACCATGTTTTTTTTGCGGTTGGGAATGTCATCAATAAAAATGAGTGGCCATGTTCCTGATATGCAAATGAGTATGCGTCATCAATCCGTGAATATGATGCAATTTCATATTCAATTGCATGATTTGAAATGCGCTGTGCCTGATAGCCATTTGTCATGATGATTTGACCACGGCCGGCATCTGTTTGAGTCAACCAAACAAGACTTGCACCAAACTGGCAGACGGAATCCTTAGCAATACAGCCAATTGGCAGGAATGCTCCAGACATGCGCTGAAATGGCATGTTTGCATCACCAGTACTTGACCAGATTTCTGTGGTTTTTTCACCAATTAACCAGAGTTGACCGCTGCTTGTAACCGTGCGAACGAGATCGTCTGACTTGGTTTCTGCTGTAGCGTAATTAAGTGCAGTGGTTTCCGTATTAAGCAGCCCAGACCATTGGATCTTCCCAGACTTTGGCACAGTCCAAACAAAACGAGAATCCAGAACAGTGACATCTGCTGCTCCAAAAAACTCACCGCCTATTATTTCTGTAAGCGTGTTGTTTGCTATGGTGTATTTATATGCCTTGCTTGCCACGATCATGACATGCAGTGAGTTATCAGCAAATGTGACGCGATTTACACCAGCAATATCACCAATCATCAAGATTGCGCCAATCTTATTAATCGTATAAAGCTTACCGCCAGCAACAACTAGGATCCGATCTGTTAAAGCGTACATGCCACGAATTGAGCCAGTTGCGAACTCATATTTTTTAATAAGCCCGGGGGTCGGTATGAGTGCTGAAACTTGCGGTGTATTTCCACTTTCAACTGCTTGTGGATATAGATTGATTGTGCGCTGACAGTCAATTGACCAATCTTCTAAGTGATATGACTGACCAACAATAGGGATATCAACAGAAGCCATATTAAACCCCTACTGGTAAATCATTCTTTGCGTAAAGTGGAGTCACATTGCTGCGTTTTAGCATTTCAACTGCTTGTCGCTGATTGATAATTAGCATTTGTGTTGGCTCAATACCAAACATTGGCACCAGCTCAATAGCAAGCGTGAGAATCAATGGTCGCTGATAATTAGACGGAATAACCAATTCATCTTGAGCCACCAACTCAGACGGAAGCGAGTAAGTCTTAATTTTCAACTCATTGCCATCTGCAAAAACATTGAATGTCCAATTTGGAGATCCAATGGAATAAGTCACTTCAGCATCAGTTTTACTGCTATTTGTATCCCGAACAAGCGTGATCTCTCGATCATCAAGAAGTGCTTTTTCTTGCACACCTTGAATATTTGCAAGTACCGCACCAGATGGACCCACCACATATGCACCGGTGCCAGATAGCGGAATCACAACATCAGTCGCTTTGTAGATATAGAGTCGCTGAGTTGCCCACTGTGAAAGCAACCCCTCCAAGAAAATCAAAGCATCAGCAAGCTCATCACCCTGTATACTTTCGCCAGCAGCAAGAACACCAAGCTGTTTAAGCGACATTTCAATAATTCTGCCAACCAGCATTTTCATGCTCCATAAAAAACCGCCTTTCGGCGGTCATGTTCAATTTGATTCGGTTATGACTTCACTCAGTCCAAGTTCTGCTAACTTGGGTGCCCAGTGATCATTTACAGCGTTGTATTCACTTGTCAGAGTCACAACAGACTCAATCAGTCGATCCAGCGCTTCAAGTTGTTCTGTTGTTAGAATCTGATCAAAACCTTGGCGTGATTTGAATGCTTGATAATCTTCTTCCACCCAAGCCCATGAATGTCCACCAAGGTATTTCCTACCGTTAGAATCTTGCAATAAAACTGATAGACTATCAGGGCCTTTGCCAAGAATTTCAGCTATACCATTTATGATTGGAGCATCTTCAATTGTAGCGATGTGAATAATAGCTAAATTAGACATATTTACTAAACTCCGCTGTAATTCGCGCAATCTCAGAATCAGATAATGCTTTATTGATCATCAGATAATGCGAAAAATCTTGAGTGATTGTGTGATTTGCAGCAATGCTTTGATTCTTTAAAACAGTTACACCACTCGAGCTTGCTCTAATAATTGTCGCATTGCTTAAAGCTGTATTGCTGAACTGCAAAACATCATCAACAGCATCAAATTTTGCGTATTTTGATTTTGCGCCTTGTGTAAGGGTTGGGCGTTTTATAGATGTGGTTTGGTATGCGTGGTTACCTGCAATTTCTTTGATTGAAATGTTTGAAAAAGTACATTGGTTTGTGCTTCTTGTGAAAAAAGTTATAGCTGCTGATGTGATAGCTGTAGCAAAAAATCTAGCTGTACCATTTCCAGCCAAGGCACAGTTTGCTGCAGATGATGGGTTGAAAATCCACTGCGAAGAGCCGCCATTCAATGAAACATTGCCACTTCCAGAGAAATTACTAACGGTAAATTCAACAATATATGTTTTTCCAGCTACTGAATTAGCACCAGTCGCATAACTATTAAAAGCCTGCCCACCTATTGGTACAGAATCAAATCCATTTACTGTGTTTAGTTTATCGCTAAGTTTTAAGTCTTTTGATTTATCTAAAATCAATCCCTCAGCCTGACCAACTGCTCCAGCAATTGTTCCTGCTGCATCCTGATAAACCGTACTTAAATCATTGTTGTCTAGATATGCACCCTGACTCCCATCACTAAACAGCGATTTGATGAATTGGTGGATGTTGTTTGGTGCACCTATTACAGCGCAACCGGGTGTCCAAATTCCTGCACCGCCAATGACGGTGCTTGACGGCGTTTTGATCATACAAGACCTTTAATATATAGATACTCTTACTTGAACATTTGCAGATGATTGACTACAAATCCATAATTTGGGACCAATCCCAACCGACACTGATGAATTTTGATGCCAATAATCAGAGTTTGGATCTGGAGCAGTATCACCAACTGCATAGCTAAAGTCACCGCCAATCGATGTAACATGCGCTGAGTTTGTGCCGTCTGTGATTGACACTGGTGTTCTTGATAGTGTGAGTTTGCGCCATATCTATTCGTCCAGCTTTTAATGATTAATGACTGAATGATGATTTGCTCATCAGTTTGGATTAGCAGTTTCATGATCTAGAAGAAGCTTCGCTAATACTGGCTTTCTATCACTTGCTTGATAAGTCACTTCGGCATCGTCAAGAAGCTTTTTGAGTTCATCTGCCGATATGTCTTCGAGTTCTTTGAGTCGAATCTGTTTGCGAAGCTCGGTATTTTCAGCCATGCCATCTGTAATGACTTGATTAAGACGTTTGATTTCAGTGTTTGCGGTAACAAGCTCTTGCTTAACCTCAACCAGTTCTTGTGTGGCCAACTCAAATCGCTCTTGAGTGATGAAGCTGTCAGGATTTACTTCACTTGTAGATCCAAGCTCAACACCAATTTCACGCTCAGGTAAATCAGCAAAATCAACAGCACCCTGCTCACGTAACTCACGCTCTTCTTCTACATTTTCCACTACGATCATTTCGTAGTTAGTCTGGTTGCCTGTGTATAAGGCTCTTGGGAATTCTTTAGGCATTTTATTACTCCAATACAAACCAGTCTTCAGCAAGCATATCTGTTTGGCTCGCAAGCCAACCAACTACCATTGAACCATCAGCGGCGTTCATATCAATATGGCTTGTAATAGTAACTGGAGCCTCAAAGCCACATTTTTCATAAAAACTATTTGGCTCTATATTATTAACTACACGACCCGGTGTTAGGATTAACCACATTCCCTTCCCATTCCAGCCACTACGTGCAACCTTCTTGCCTTGCTTTAAAGCCCAGATTGCAGAACCAAAATCAATCGTTGCTAGCTGTTTTTCATTTGACATTTTCATTACTCCAAAAATGACGACGCCCGCATATAGTGGGCATTTTGTCGTCATGGTTTTAATTATTCAGTGATACGGCATGCAAAGTCACGAACGCGTGTGAAGCCCCACATGATGTCGATACGAGTCTGAGTAGATAGGGTGTTGAAGTTGCCAGATGATTGGACAGTGAAACGTAAGCCATTTGCAGAGTATGAATAACCAAACTCTTTAGGCGTTACGATTTTCGCTGGAACAAATGCAGCTGTGAATGCTGATTCTTGGAATAGCAAGTTTTGCACATAGCCTGTGCTTGCTGCGCCATAGAAAGTAATTGCAGCACCATCAACAGCACTCGCATTTACTGTTTTGTTTGGCATTACTGGTGTGATTTCTGGATAAATATCAATATCCGCTGTAGCACCAGCAGAGGTCACATCTGCAACAATAACGAACTGCTGTAAGTCTTTGGTTAATTCACCAGTAAGCGGATGAGTTTTATAAACACCAGCAATAGTGAAAATCTGACCTGCTTTAAATGTATCCGCAGCAGCCAAGCCTTTGATCGACAATTTGCTGCCTGTTTGACTCGCGCCATTCACAGTTACGCCAGTAACCTTGTTACCGTTGTACAGTGTAGGCAGGTTAATTACTTCATCCCAATCTGCACCAGATGCACGACCAAGATTGGTTTCACGGTACTGGTCACTGATGTTCTTCGGCTGGAATAGTGCCTTGCTTGAATCAATCAATTCCATGTTGAGATCGGTTGAGATCAAACCTTGACGATTGCCTTCAGGCGCTAATGCTTTTTGCAGTTTTGCGCGTGCTTGGTTTAAGGTTTTGATTGAGTTCGGCGTTGTACCCGGTGTACCAACAAGATAAGGCGTGCGAATAATTGCATCCTTAATCATGCGCGCTTCAATGCTTGAACCGAGCGTTTGGATTTGCGGTTTAAATACACGCTCAACATATTCACGACGGCGCGGATCTGAAGCATCCAGTTTAAACACGTTTTCAAGATGTGTGGCTTCAAATGCTGCATGCACATGGTTGCTAATTTTTAGCGATACCTTGCGCTCTTTCCATGCGTCAATGGTTCCACCTTCAGCAAGGACGTTACCATCATAGATGCGACTTACACCAGGAATGCTGATTGATACTTCATCACCAACATCATAACCATTTACTTTTTTATCAAACTCACTCTCTCGTGAGCGATTGACTGCCATCACAAACGGGCAAGATTCTTCAAGGATTGCTGCGGCTTCTTGTGCAAAAACCTGAGCTGTATTGACTGTATTAGCCATAAATTATTTACCTTTCTTAAGTGTTTTTAAGTGTGCAACTGCTTCGCTGTCGCTCATCGTTTGCATGTCGCGTGAAGCTGGCGCATTTGCTTTAACTGGATTGATTGGTGGTGGTGCTTTGCTGGTTTTTGGAGCAGTAGACGTTTTGCTGAATGAGTCGACTTTTTCACTTAAAAGACGAGCAGCTTTAAGTTTTGATGACTCAGATACAAGTTCATGAAAGCTTTCATCTTTAGCCAATTCATACAGCAATCGTGTTTGAGTTTTTGCGTCATACCCAAATTCTGCAGCAAGCTCATCAAGAGAAATCGGCATAGGTAAATCACGAGCAAGCCCACTTTGAACAACCTTGTCAAAATCTGGTAATTCTGTGGATGCTTCAATTAGAGCAGACTCAAATGCCGCCTGTTTCTCTACTTGTGTTTGCTGTGTTTTATCCTGCTGAAGTTTCGCCAAAACACGATCTTCAGCCTGCTTGACGTAATATTCTTGCTGGGCTTTTTGGAATTCTGAGTAATCTTCAAAATCCTCAATTTGTGGAGCAGTGGTGCTTTGTGGTGCGCCTTGCTTAGCTTTAAGCTCTTCAAGTTCACGCTTATATTCCGCACGCTCACGAGCCAATTGCTGAATTCGCTCTTGTGCTCGATTGCGCTTCTTCTCACCCTCTTTTTCAGCTTCCTGCTTGGCTTTTTCTTCATCTGATAATTCAGTGTTTTGCCCGCCTTCAGGTTGCTGATGAGTCTGCTCAGTTTCTGTTTGTCCTGTTTCGACTTCTGCGGCTGTGTTTTGCGTAGCGCCTGTATCTACGTTGTCGTCAGTTTCAAACGTCATTTTGTTGCTCCATATTTGGCAATAAATCGCCACCATTTTTGATCAATGCGCTTTCCTTAATCTGATCAGGATTAAGAGCGAAGTTTGGTTGAGCACTTTCTTCAGGCATTAAAAAACCCTGCTCAGTGGCAGGGCTTTCAATTCCTTGTTGCGTCATGTCTGGTGGTGGCTCAAGCCCTCCAGACTGCGGGTATTCGTTATCATCAATGGCTTCGGTTGGTGCATATTGATCAACATCCTCGCCTTGTTGCAACCAATCTTGTGGTGCATTACTTAAATCGATTTGTTGTTTCATTAACTCAACCATGCCGCGCAACTCCTCAACATCAGCACGACCAGAGTTATTGATTTGAGCAACCTTGATTGCCTGCTCAGCATTCATTATTGCTTTTTTAATCTCAACCTCTCGATCAGCCTTTTTATCATTTAACGCTGCTTGAGTTGCCTGTAGATCCTGTGTGAGTTTTTGAATCAACTGATCCATCTGCGTGACTTGTGCCTTGATGTGTGGTGGTAACTCTTTACCATCATCAAGCAAAGATGGGTCCATACGCTTCTTCACGCGCTCAGCAATTGCTTTAGCGTTCACCAGTGGAGAATCCTTCAGGATTAAATCACCAGCAATCTGCGCCAATTCAGGGTTGAATTGCAGAAGTTGCAACATAATCTGGAATGACTGTTCGCGTTGAGTGTTGAAGCTTGGACCAGTATCCATTCGAACATCATAGCGACCTACAGTTAAGTCATTTAGCAGTTTGCCTTCGGCTTTCTGATACTCATCGGGACTGTTTGGCTGTGCATTCAACTTAACAAGCTCATCTTCACCATCATTGCCCACAATACGGCGTGTTATTTCCGTGTCGTACAGCAATGGGTATAAACCAACTAAAATACGGCCAGCGTGACGCAAGGCCTTATTTAGATTGTCTTGAAAGTGGAAATGCGCTGTATCAGCTTGACGCTGCAATAAACCAATCGCACGACCTGATTGCTGATTTACATCCTGCCCCATTTGCGGCGAATGCATATTTAACGTATCTGCAATCAATTGCTGCGATGTAACGGCGGCATTTAAAATACCAGATGGCGGTTGAGCTGCGCCGAGTTTAAATGGCGCCGGTCTTTGATTGCCCTGATCATCCAAGAAATTATAGTAAACCGCAGCATATTTACTCGGGTTTTCCCACTGATCCTCAAAACCATTCACACCTTGAGCATCTGCAACAGTAATATCATCTTGGTTCTTTTGCAGAATATGTGCTTCTGTTGACTTCCAGTAGTTGAATAGCCGCTGAGCATCTTTGGCAAAGTGAATCAATGAGAATACATTTCGATTCTCACCAATCCATGTGACCTCGCCATAAACTGGAATGATGGGGATATACTTCCCTGGGAAAACACCAGTTTCAAGCACTCGACTACCAGTCAACTTAGCCCACTTGATTTCAGTACGATATGTTGCACGTGATTGCACAACAAAATCATCAAGCACACCATCAAACTGATCTTTTAATTCGGATCTAAAACCTATAGTTCCATCATTAAGTAGTAAAAGCTCATCTTTTACTTGCTCAATATAGAAATACTCAGCAATCAACAATGAATCTTTGGTTTTGTCATTCCAGTCAAGATCCTCATCAAGTTCAAAATCAACAGGATCCTTTCCGTATTGATCCTCAGTGACTGATTTTTTAACCCATTCACATACCAGGCATTTCGTCATGTCTGAACCATCAAGACGACGACTCATAGGGTCAATCAACACAGCCTGCGGGTTTTCCACTGGTATGAATTTAGGTTCCTGATTAAACGAATCCTCACTCACATAATCGGTGGCTAGACGCAAGAATCCAATACCACCAAAAACAGCATTTTCCGCTGCCTGATCGTATGTATCCTCCGCATTGGTTGCTTCCTCGGTGTCTTTGATTAAGCCACCGAGGATCTTAGCAACCTCCAAATCAGCGTCACTATCAACAGGTACAACCTGAATCTGCGGTCGGTTCTGCCGCATGGTGTTGATTTGCTGACGCACAAAAGTTCGAGCAAGATTGATCTCAAGTGTTGGCTTGCTTTCAGCTTTGCGCTTGGCTTTCGCATCATCATCCCACTGAGCACCTTTTATGGTGACAAACTCTTTATCCTCAGTGGCACGGTCATACGTTTCTTTCCAGTAAGCTTTCGCCTCCTTCATGAATGCCTTTGCATCAGCCAAGATCTTCTCATGCTGTTTTTTATCATCTGTTGCCATGTTTTATCCTTGCCAACTACCTTGAGTCCTAGTGATTGGTTTTGCTTTCACCACAGGTGCTTTAATTGGGAATAAATAAACGATTGGGTATGTGCCGGCATCATTCATGTGGTCAAATCCAGCCTTCTTATCTGGCTGTCCATGCTCATCATAAATTTGACGTTCTTGACACTTAGCAAAGTGCGAGCACTTATTCACATTCACATACAAACGCCTTTCACTAAATGTATTACACAACATGCCATTCATTGAGTTGATGCGGTCTTTTACGGCGGGGTTTGATGCATTTACATAAACCTTAAAACCTGCTTGTTTCAGCATCGAGATATCTGACTTATTTGCACCAACCGTTTTTCGGTTATCGCCAGAGGCATCTGGATAAATGCCAATCTCATAATCTGGATAACGCTCCTTAATCGCTTCAATCATTGCGGGTGTATCAAACAGATTCACAAACTCATCAACTGCATGCATGGTGTCACCACGACGCACATAAACCACCGCAGCCATTTTGGTGACGTTAAAGTCCATGCCAATGTGAAGCGTATCGCCTTCTTTTACTGTTTCATCTGAGCTATTTAAAACCCGGTTAAAACAGTAGTAGATAACACCCTGATAACTCTCAAAGCTAGCCTCATATTCCTGACTGAATGTTTTCGGATCCATCTTGCGCTTAGCAACAATGATTTCCGATTCAGGAATATTCCCACCTTGTAGTGATGTGTAAGAAAAGCTGCGGCAGTCAGGTTCGTGTTCAGGCTGACCATCCATAAATGTGTCATAGCAATGGTTAAATCCTTTCGGTGTGCCAATTCTTAAAACATGACCACCAACACGCTGTTCACCATTGATAATGTATTTGCAAGTTGAAAGCATTGGACGAAGTACTTCCTCCCACGCCGCCCATTTACAGTCTGCCCACTCGTCAATAATTAGAAAAAATAGACCAGATCCACGGAGGTCATCATAGTTATCTAAGCCAACAACACGCATAACGTGACCACTTTTTAAAGTGATCGTGCATTCAGTTTCGTTTGGCTTTCCTGCACGCCATGATGGTGGAATTGCTTGTTTTAATCGCTTCCAGAAAACACGCTTGGCCTGTTTGAAGGTTGGAGCTGAATACCAAATTTCATCCTCAACAGATACGTTCCACTTAGCAGCCAATCTCGCAGCACGGCGCATTTCGGCTTTTGCTAAAAAAGTCTTACCAAAACGACGTCCACATACAGCATCACGAAAACGTGCTTCAGGTTGCCATCCCCATAAGTAAATGTTTGCCTGCTTTGGTGTGAGCTTTACAGCACCGTTATTTGGCTCAAAGAATTGGCTCATTTGGAATTTCCTCATCAGGGTTCAGGCTGATTTTGTAATCTTCCTCTGGAGGTCTGCTTTCAGGTGGATTTACTTCACGCTTGAGTTTTTCAAGCTCAAGACGTTTCATCTCAATTTCAATCTGCTCTTTTTCAGATAGCTCGCTTGTTCCAGTGGTGCTCCCCATTTGAATCAAGCTTTGAGCCTGTTTTAAGACTTTAGCTCTCATGACTTTATTTTTTGAATAATCCTCATACATCCCTTGAAGCTCTTTAAAATGGAAGGCCTTGTTAGCAATAGGGATGTTTTCAGTATTTTCTTTAAAGTCTTTGCGCGTTCGATCAAAAAGCTCTTTTAATTTCTTGCTTAGATTCTTGCCCATTGATTTTGTTGGGTCGTAAGCCGAGACTTGTTGACGTTCGATCTCAATACCAAATTCTTGTTTTACAGCATCAGCTACCTGTTGAGGTGTATCAAAGCAAGCAAGAGACTGAACTATAAAGATTTTTATAGGCTCCCTTAGTGTTGCCATAAACACCCCTTTGTAAAACTACGTAAAACAAGACAGGCAAAAAAATGAGCCATCAGGCTCAGTTAATTAGACAAGTCCCGCAACACGCAGCGATATTCTTCTCTGATACAAACGGCGCTTGCTTAGCAACCTCAACAAGCCTTTTTACGTTCTCGTTTGCTCCCCAGCGTTTGACCACGCCGATAAACTCTTCAACGTCATGACCTGCTAAGTAATGCTTAGGCAAGCCAGTGTGGTCGCTATAGATGATTTCACCATCTTCATCACGCTCAACACCAATGTGATAAAGCTCATGCTCGATCAAAGCACAGAAGTCACGGTCATTAGAGTTTTCACAAAAGCTTGCATCAATGGTGATTAGATAAACTGGAACATAACCAAACCAGTCACGCATCTGTTGCTCCTGGCGTGCTTTCTTCCACCCACCTTGGTTAAACATCACCTTTTCACACTGACCAAGCACCATGCGTTTCTTTGCCATGCATGCAGATGATGCCCAAGCAAAGGCTAGGAAAGTTTCGTCATCATGAAGTAGCTCAGCAATATGGTCATGATCTGGATTATGAAGTTCACCGCCCGGCGTTAAGAAATTTTTAATCACCCAGTCTTTTAATTCCACGGCGGGTGCAAGTCGAATTGCTTCTTCTTCCTCCGCCTGATCAATCAGATCCGTTGGCGGGAATGGTCTGATCTGGTCCATTGAATGATTCTCTCTTTAAGTTTTTGAGCCATTGAGATGCAAATTGAGCTTCTATCTGTAATGGGCCAAATTCATCAATCTTGTATCTATTGGCAGACTCTAAGCGAACAACGGTAAAACCCATTTCGGCAGCATGATCATATCGATCCATACTCCAAGCTTTATTTGCTAATTTGCCACGGCGACCACCCGACCAAGGACCGCCAGATATTTCAACCAAAATTCGATGCTCAATTAAATGGAAATCAAACCGCCAATGCTTAGTAGATTTGAACTGGAATTTCTTCTCGTACTTGATACCTAGGATATTTAAAGCCTGTTCAAATTCTTCTTCTGCTTCTAGATATGTATCTTTGGCCTTAGGTAATGGTTTTGCTCTGGGTTTAGTTTTAGGTGGGCGCTTTTTGGTTTTCCAGAAGTAGTCGTTTTCGTTCATAAATTGCGCCCATTAAAAAACCACCCGAGGGTGGTTTGCATTTTGCTCATTTGTTTTAAGGTGTATCAGGTTTTGTTGCTTCCGCTGGACTCTCACTCTCAGCAGTAACAGCTTTTTCATGAGTAGGTGTTTTCTGAAGAAACAAAACACTGGCCATTGCAACCATGATCCCAACACAAGCTCCAGCTATAATAATATGGCCAAGGATGGCAAAAAGAATTGCAGCACACAAAATTAAAATTGAAATAATAAATGCAAAAATTTGACCCCTGCTCTTAATATCAATTTCACGCGACCTAGCTAGGTTAAGAGCATCTTGCTCACGAATATTTGCATCATTGACTTTTACAGCTTCGGTAATTTTTTTATCAGTTAAATCAATCTCAGACCGTTTAACTTCCATCTGAAATAGCTGATTCTGAATTATAGCGTCCATGAGCTTTTCACCAACACCAGGTAAGATTCGCTCATAAGCCTCTAAATAATCAGGAGGAATAAAGGGTGATTCAACTCTCTTCTGTTCTATTCGAAGAAGCGCCCGCCCTATCTCCGGTTTAGGTATTTTTTCTGCTTTATCAACTTTTGGATTTAAAATTATTTCAGGCTCAGGGACGTCTGTTGCTTTGTAGTCTACGTCCCCATCATTATTCTGCGTATTTGGCATGCGTTACCGATCTATCATTTGGATTTTGACAAAGTTGATTGAAAGCAGAAGTCTGGGTATCAGCAATAGTCTTCCAACTCGAAGCCATATCTAGAGTTGCCCCCAATCGCACAACCTCAACAGTAGCAGGAGTGATAAAGTGTGCTGTATGTTTAGTCTCTTCCGGTGACATTTCATAAGCACTGCGCATACCTAATAGGAATACCTTAGCAAGACTCATGACATTTTCTCCTTAGACAAAAATACCCTATATGTCTTTCAACACTAGGGTTATCCACAACTATATTCACTATTTACAGTTGCGTCAATATGGAGTAACTACGATACTTGCGGTTTGTTTGGTAGCGGTTTCGCCTGAAGCTACGTTGTGACGCGCTTTACATGCGGTAATATTTTTTGATCGCGAATATTCACTATTTACAGTACAAATACATTGTTACACTTACATAATGAATTACGTACGGTCTTTGTCAACATCACCACCAATAAGAAAAGAAAAACCCCTCAACATCTAGAATGCGAGTGGTTTTTATATGCCGTAATACGTTCGGCTAATCTTTAACTTCTTTCAAACATTCTCGACACACTTTGACTTCTTCATCATCAACCGTGTAATCAACTTCAGTCGCACCATGCAAGCCAAATAAACACATTAAAAATCGGAGCATTACTTTTCTCCATGCAAAAAAAAGCCCACTTCAGCAGTAGATTGATGTGGGCTTAAACTAAGGACCTTGGAGGGTCATTTGGAAACTACAGCTGTTTCTAGAAGTGATCATGCATACTTGTTCGTGAATTTTTTGTGAAAAATTAAAACAAACCAGTATTAATGAATTATCCCTAATTAGAATCTGGGTGGCGGCATTCAACTTAAACCACTACGAATAAGGGTACCGCCATAGGTGCCCCGCTATTGCTTACACAAAAACATTTCCCAAGGCATAAAAAAAGCCCACAAATTATATTGTAGGCTATTAAAATTTAAAAAGATTAGTCAGGGAACTATCAACTAAATCTGACGCGCATATTGCAGAAAATCTAAACAGATTGCAATACCCAAATGCATATAAAATACATATTCATAGAAATTTATATTTCAGAATGCAAAAAGCCCACCTTTCGATGAGCTTTTATATACTGGTGAAAGCATAACAACTTGCCACCATATCAGAAATTTAAACCAAGTGTGCTGCACTGTCAAGATTGCAATACATCTATCTTCCCATCTAAATACGCAAGCCCCTTATCAATCTCTGATCTTACTAATGCCTTACTGCATTTATGAGCATTTGCGATTGAGTTATAAGACCATTCATTTTCATAATAAAGTATTAAATACCATGCTCTTGAGGCTAAATATTCACGGCTATCATTGTGCATTGATGAGAGTAATTGGCTTACCTGCACTGCCTCAAAATCATTAATCTCGCATGCTATAGATACGCGACTTGCACGAACTCTGCTTTTGTCATTTTGGTCAATTAGTATTGCTAATGGATTGGCTGTTACATTGAATTTTACCGATCTTACCCACAACCCATACTGTTCCAACCATTGATGGGCAGAACGCTTTGACCATGCCATCACCCCTGCTTTGACTGCTACATTCATACGATCACCCCCTAGAAAAGCAAAATTAAAAGCAACATCACAAAAATTAAAATAGATTGTGAAATAATTATTGCGAGGTTCAGATCCTTAATAGCTTCACTCTTAACTTTTTTTTCGACCACTACCTCAACTTCTTTCTCAACAGCAATACGCAAAACCCCTACCTGCCTAATCACAGGCTTCACCCCAGATTTAGGAATGATCACCAACTTCCCATCATCGAGAGCACAAGTCACACTATCCTTCATATCAAGCAATACCCTTGCACTCCTGTACCTTGGCTTCTGCGGGATATACCCAACCAACACTAATGGCGAGATAAGAGGAAGGCCATCCATATTGACATCCACATAAACGCGATCATTTTTTTTATAAATAACATCTGATAGATCAAATCTCATTCAAACCTCTCTTACATCTATGTTGTGCACTGTTTTCATCAAGTGTTTTTTGTTGCGATAACTCGCTAATTTTCTTGTCGCTACTGACTTCACATCTTCCACTACAAACTCTCCAGTAATGCGGTAATACGTGAAATCAGCAAAATATCGTAATGCTGGTTTTGCTCTTTTCTCCCCTTCAATCTTTGTCTTCGGTGCCAATTCAAATTTGGTGTGATGTTTTAAGTCTCGGATCTCACCACGTTGCTGCATTACCTTAAGTTCGATGTACCGCCGATGCTCCTTTTTGCTATCAAAGGTCATTCCATCTAATTCAACTTTTTCTGCTTTAAACTTGTTCCCTTTGCCTTTCCCCTTCGACTGGTTGGGCTTTGGGAACATTTCACGGTACTGGGCAACGCTGATTGAACTCATGCCACCTCCAGCAAGGAGCCAGAGAAACCAACCTGTTTTAGATATGATTCCCATTTTTTAGCTTGGGTTGGATCTTCAAGTTTCACGGCGATGCGTGCTGCGAGTTTTTCAAAAGACTCACCTGGTTCGCTGTACTTGCCTGCAAACTCTGGATGGTATGCAAGTTTCTGTGCGAAGGTCGCAATCTGTTTTTCAGAAAGGTGTCTTGGATTATTCGCTGCAGGTGTTTTGCTGTATCCCATTTTGGTGTCTTGCGAGTACTTGTTGCGATATGCGTTCAGCAGCCAATCAGCAAAGTGGAAGTTCATGAGTTCATCACAAAGGGATTTGTCTTGGTTGTAAAACTCGAATGCTCGTTTTTCTCGTTCTGCCCATTTCGCAGTCAAGATGGTTTTTGGATCGATGCTGTCATCGGCCAAAGAAATTTCTTCTCGAAGTTTTTTGAAGCAAAGCCAATCTTTTTTATTTTTAGATTCATCTGGAAGATTCTTTGGTAGATTCCGTGTCCCATTGTTGGGACTGTTAGGTGGGATTGTTGGGACTGTTTCAAGGGAACAATGGAACTGTTCCGTTGTTGGTACTGTTCCATTATTGGGACTGTTTAAATCGGGGCTTTCCTGATTAAAGTGTTCCGTTGTTGGGACTGTTTTATTTTCTCGTCCAGAAACACCACACAAGCGGTAAACCTTAACTTGTTTGGTTGCACCTTTGCGTTCCCCCGTATCTTCAATTAAGCCATCCTCAATGAGTTCAGCAATAATCTTTAATACGGTTTTACGGTCAAGAGTGGTGTCATCTCTTAAACGGCTAACACTTGGGAAGCATGTGTGGTCTTCTCCAGCACGATCAGCAAATGACAAAAGCACCAATCGTTTTAGTGCTTTTAGACTGCCACTTTTGCGCTCTGGAAATTGAACGCCCCATGCCCATTTTGTTGCATCTAGGCTCACGCTTCACCTTCCTTTTCAATAATCTGTATAAACCGACCAAACATCATAATTCGCTCAGCACGTAACAGGCTGGCAATGATCTCTCCTGCATACCAAGCTGAGATTCGGTGTTCATTCATCAACATCTCTACAAATTCATCACGCATAACTGCTGCATTGGTTTCATCACGATTAATCTTGCGCAAATTCGCTCTTCGAATATCCAGTAAGCCATCTAGGGTGCGAAGTGCTGGCTCATACCATGACTGAAGGCCTTGAACATATTTATGCTCAGGCTGTTTCTTAAGTACCTTGTTGGTAATCATGGAACCTCCGCTATTGAGTGTTCAGCTTCGGTTAAGCGGCGCTTGGCATTGAGTTCTGAAACCGTGGCTGTACGTATGACTAATCCAGACACACGACCAATGCGGTGGTCTGTATGCCAAAACTCCCCATCAAAGCCTTTCAAAGTAAACAGCTCTGTCACTGACAGTAGGTCTAGGGTTTTAAGCACTACAACATCACCAGTTAAAAAGTCTGCCTTAGGCTCAAAGCTCACTAAGCAGGTTGAGCATTGCTCTTCTTTAAATTTGGTGCATTTGCCAGCACATGGGTGTTGTGTTAAATTTGTAGTCATATTCATCTCCGCAAGTAGTTTGAATTACCTAAAAAAGCCTGATTCGCGAGATCAGGCTTTTTTATTTGAATAAAATCCGCATGTAGTCAGGTGAACTAAAAGAATTACTAAGGAATACACGCGTAGCCTCTGCCACCTCAGGAGAGCAATACACGTCATTTGCGTTTACAACCTTTAAACCAATAGCGCTCAACAAACCGCTCAAAAGCTCAATGTCTGTCAAGTCATTGGATTTCTTATCATTTTTCATACGTGAAAGTGTGCTTGCATCTATTCCCAAAAGCTCAGCGATCTTACTTTGGTTGCTTGCATTAATTGCTCTCAATATGAGCGATGCATCATTGATGGCGCTTGCAGGTAATTCGATTGATACTTTGCTCATAGGTTCTCCTAAGCTGCTAAATGTTTTGGATTTGCCTTATCGAGTAACCAAGCTTCGCTAACCTCACCTTTACTGTTTTCAGCAAGGATGTGCGCGTAGTTTGTTTCCCCTGTGTAATCAGTACGAGGAAGAGCACCTTTTTCAGCCATCTTTCTAACGGCTACATAGGAAATTCCAAGTAATGATGCTGCAACTGTTCGCCCACCAACGGCATCAATTGCCTTTTGAATAGGATTCATTTTTAAACCTTATTTATACCAGTTTTATTTTTTTATTAAACCATGAGTTAAAACCAATTTCAACCTATGGTTGCTTCACAAATATATTTTTTTAAACGAAAATTTAACCAAAGGTTAAAGATAATGATTGTTATGACTACGCTGGTTGAGAGAATTCAAGAAGCTTTAGATGCAAAAAAAATGTCATGGTCGAAAGCGGCGGTCAGCATCGGCTTATCACCGCAAGCACCTGCTAAATGGAAAAAAGGACAGATCGGAAAGGAAACGCTTGATAATCTAGCTAAACTTTTGGAAGTTGATGTTGGCTGGCTTTTATCAGGACAAAGCGAAGGCAAACAAATTTCAACTAAAGAGACAAGCAACGTCTCTTCTATAGGTAGGAATCTGATAACAATTCCACTTTTGGATTATGTTCAGGCTGGCTTGTTTCATGAGGTTGGTTATGATGGTTTAAATCCAATCAGCTCAACATGGACAACATATGAAGGGCATAAACCTGAGTGTGTTTTTGCCTTAAGAGTTGAAGGGATGAGTATGTCACCAGAATTCATGCCGGGTGATGAAATTGTGGTTGATGGTTCTCTTGAAGCAAAACCCGGTTCATTTGTGATTGCTCAAGAGGTAAAACACGGAGTAGCCAGTACGACATTTAAAAAATATAGAGTGATAGGCGTGAATGAATTTGGCATTGATATTGTTGAACTTGTGCCTTTAAACCCAGACTTCCCAGTACTCAACTCCACCCAAATAGACATTTCGATAATTGGTGTAGTTGTGGCTCATAATAGGCCTTTAAAATACTAAAGCAAAAAATTCAATCAAAACCCAACCCATCCATGTGATGGGTTTTCTTTTGTCCATTAAACCAATTTAAACCTTAGGTAGAAAATATTTTTCACCTATGGTTAAAATATGGTTGCAATTAATTTATACCTTTGGTTTAATTATTTCACCAGATAACAAAAAAGCACACCGACCGTCAAACCTGTGTGCTTTTACTCAAAGAGTGAAGTAAGTATGAATCAAACAATCAAACACAGTCAAATGCCAGAGTTCGAAAAGAACCAAAGCAATACAACTCCATTTCTTCACCAACCCCCTACTCCTGAAAACACGGTGCAGTACAAATCATCGGGTTTAGCTACTGCTGCATTAATTGCTATCACTATATGCACCGCAATCCTTTCAGGCATCACTAGCTGTTCTACTGATCGTCATCAAACTGCCGCTCAAGTTGAACACATCGTTAAAGCGGGAGTTAAGCCATGAATACAAAACCAAATGCTGAAACTCCAGAAGTTATTAACTTCGGCAAACACAAAGGCACCGCTCTTATTGATTTAGACCAACCATATGTGCGCTGGTTGCTCAAGCTGGAAAATCTGAACAGCGATTTACGTAAAAGCTTGGAAGCATTGCCATGGGTTAAAGAGGCTCAACGACGCAAGCATCTTGCCGAAGTTCTACAGCGTACACACATCCCATTACATGAACGTCGTGCATATAAAAAACGCATGGGCTGGGTTGGGGCTTAAGGAGTAGCGGATATGACAAATACAAATCAACAAAACACAAATGCTGTAGAGCAACCAGTGAACGTATTGCAGCTTATTCAACTTGAACTTAAAGCTCCAAAAAGTAAGCGCAATACCTTTGGCAACTATAACTACCGTAACTGTGAAGACATTCTTGAAGCAGTTAAACCTCTACTGCAAAAATACAATGCTTCACTGATCATTACCGACGAAGTTCAGGAGGTTGGACCTGTTGTAGTCGTTACAGCAAAAGTTATCTTTACTGATGCCAATGGCAAAGAAACGACGGTTCAAGCCCATGCAGGTGTAGAGATCAGTAAGAAAGGTATGGACGTTGCTCAAACTTTTGGTGCATCCAGTTCTTATGCACGCAAGTATGCCCTGAATGGCTTATTCCTGATTGATGACACCAAAGACTATGACTCTGATGAATATCATAATCAGGTCAACAATAATAATGCCCGAAATAATACACAGCAGAACAACAACCAGTCTCAACAGGCAAACCGCAGTGCTAGCAATCAACAAAGATCCAACCAGCAAAATGGTAATGGCCAACAGCAAAAGCCGATTGGTGAACGCTATAACGATGCCCTTGCAGCGATCCGAGATGCTAAAAAGCCTCAAACGCTGGATAAAGCGATTAGTACTTTTGCTAATACTCAATACAACGATGCGATTCTTCGTGCATGCCGTGCTCGAGCAGATCAAATGGGTTGGAAAAATAACCCACCTCAACAAAATCCACAGCAGCAACAAGCATTACGTCATTAACAGTACAGTAGGATAAGAACATGAATATTTTAAATGGTAATGAAGCTTTTGCTGCAATGATGGCTGGACGAAACATTATGTGTCGCTTAGCAGGTGAACTCATTGAGTTCAATGATTTAGATCAGTTCCCTGCTACTGTCTTTGTTAAACCTGGTTACGAGTTTTGCATCAAGATTGATGAAATTACAATTAATGGTTTCACATTCTTAAAACCCTATTCTCTAGATGAGTTAGAGGAAGGACAAGACATATTTCTCATTGGAAATACTGGCAGTATTGTTAAAGGTCAATTCATTCCTGAATATGAAGAATTAGTGCTGGCTGTTAAAAATGGTTCAGTTCAACGAGATCTAGCTAATGCGGAATTACAAGCTAAAGCTTTTCAAAGCTTGTTAGGTGTCAAAAACGAATTGGTTATAAAGGTTGTAGATTTTCATACATACATGAAACCATCTACTAAAACTAAAAAAGCATCCCGTAAAAAGGATGAGACGCCTTCGGAAAAAGTAGAAACGGTCCAACATTCAGGTGAAATGCCGAGTGATTCTTCAAGTAAAGAAATTGAAACTGACCCATTGAAAATTGTTGAGTCATTCACTTCTCAGATTAATGAGTGTGTAAAAGTTGAATCTGTTTTAGCACTTCGCTACTCATTCTCTGCAAACGGATATCTGGATCGAGAACATATTCACCATCTATTTAACTTAGTTGAGACCAAGCTAATTGAATTAGATCCAGAGCAGTATGCGCCAAAAACCGAGAATGCAGATTTGAGTGTTGAGGCGCTTAAGAAGTTGCAACAAGATGCTGAGAGCCTAATAAAAGCTGAGCAAGATCATATTGAGGCTGGTGATCAACCTCCCCTCATTTTAGTTGAACCGCAGACCGCGCAGACAGAAGAAAAGAATGTCGAGGTTATTGTTCAACATGCTCAAGACGAGCACTACCAAAAACTTTTAGGAGAGTTGCTTGAACGTGCCTCAATAGCCAAGACCCCAAATGAAGCAAACGCTCTATACAAGTACACAGTGCGATGGACTGAAGAACAACGCAAGCCATTAATGAGTGCAATTCACGCACGCTTGGATGAGCTGAATCCACTGGTAAATGACTCATCACTATCGGTTCGTATTTCTAAGGCGATGGATCTCACTGAATTAGATGCTCTTGAGATTGATGTATCTGCATCCGATGAGTTCATTCAACCGCAGTTGGTGGAATTGGTGAATAAGCGTCGAGCTGAGCTGGACCCATTCTTCAATCCATTGGGGAATGCATCATGAAATTCAAATACTCAACTATTACCCGAACACTCACAGTGTTCGGGGCAAAGATGGACCACATTTTCCACAATGTAAGTGTCGGTGAAATCGAAGAACTTGTAATTGATGCGAAGTTTAAAGAAGCATGCTGGAGAAAGTGATGAGTATTAAAGAATTAGAAATTAAAAAAATTGATGTGGGTTTAGCTCCAAGTGCCATAGCTCAAGATATTTTCACTAAGGCAGTTTCACCAGTAATGGGCATTCTCAAGCAAGAAGGCGGTGATGCCGTAAAAGAATTTTCATTTTGCGCAATGTGGTTAGCCATGGGCTTGTATGTAAATAACTTAAGCACCAAAGATGCCGAGAAAGCTCTAAACCATGCGACTACCAACATAATTATCCAATTAAAAAAATTGCGGGGTGAAGTTTGATGGATATTAAAAACTCAGCTATTACAGCAAAAATGGTTATTCATTCTCTTTTGGCACTTCTTGAAAATGAGAATGTTGATATTTCATCCGTGAAATTCAAAGTTGGTTCTGATGGTAATGGGCGTGAAAGCCCTGAATTTGAACTGGAAAAGTTGGTTAGCTTAGCTATTGATGGGCTTGTTGAAATAGAAGAAGCAAATGCAGTGCCTGAAGGTTTTGTTTTGGTTCCAACTGAAAAAGTTAAATACTTTAGCCATGATGGTGAAAATTACGAAATTCACGACACTTTGTCGGAAGCAAAACATGAAGCTGAATGCGCAATTGAGAATTTCAGTGAACGTCTCGCTGATCAATTGTGTGATCCACGATCTGATGGGAATTTTCAAGATGTTGGTTACGGAGTAATTTTAGCCCAGTCCGGTTATTCGATCGATCATATTGTTACCCAAGAAGACATTGATAACGAGGACTACTCTTACGAAGTAGGCACTGAGATTCTGTCGCTATTCTTGGTTGAAGCACAGGAGCAAAGTCATGATTGAGAAAACTTTTCAAATTAAACCTGCTGCTTTGCCAGATGACCTCGATAGTAATTGGTTTCATCCTGATATCAAGGAACATGACACCATTGAAGATGGTGTTGAATATTATACCAAGGAGCAGTGGGAGCAGCTTAAAAAGAATCTTGGTGTAGAGATTCTTTATGAGCGATGGGATTACCAAGATATTCCTGAAATTCCAGAAGATGACTGTTCAGATTGGTCTAAATGGAAGCCCATCCCATCAGAAGAAGGTTTATTTTTAATAGCAGCTTACGATACTGAAGATGGTCCCGTTTTATGGTGGGCAAAGCCAAGACCTGATCCAATAAAAGAAGTTAAGGAAAGTTTGAAGGAGGTGAAGTGATGGGATTGTATATATCAACTCCTGAGTTGTTGGATCGATACAGTATTTCCAAGGGCACTTTGATTAACTGGCGTAGTAAAAAGGATTTTCCTAAACCATTAATCAAAGCACATGGTAAATCAAGCAGTCGCTATGGCATTAAAGCTGTAGCATTATGGGAAGAGAGAAATGGATTGCTTGAGTCGCTTGATATACAGCCTTTAATATCAAATCGTTCATGATTATCCAATATGGCGCAAAGCTTATAAAACCATTTTTCATAAGCTTGCGCCTGATCACTTAAGTATTCATGTAAGTCATATGTCCCCCATACTGCTGGTAACCCATGACCAAGCATAATTTCACAAATATGCGGTGGTGCAAGTTCCGAGATATGTGTCCGCATTGTTCTGCGCAAATCATGTGTCGACCACTGATCAATACCAACATCAAATATCTTTTTAATACTATTGTTAACATGCACTGGAATAGTTGTTTGAAAGCCCTTCTCTAGTCTGGTGTATTTCTTTCCCTTTAAATTTGGGAAAGCATATTCGCAACTGTCTGGCGATAATGAAAATACATACTTTAAAAATGGCACAACCTGAGGAATGATAGGGCGAATAATTGGCTTATTTGTTTTATCACCCATCTTGTGGTTTTCAGGCGGGATATACCAAATATTTTCTTGAAAGTCGAAGTCTGACTTTTTGGCCAAACGTAATTCAGAAACACGGCACCCAAAAAATAGCAGCATAATAATTATGGCTTTGTTTTTTGGTGACATGGCATTATTTCTGAGTGATGCGTGAACCACCCAAAATACTTCTTGTTCTGATAAGTAGCGTGACCGCTTTACTTTCTTTACATTCAGGTCTGCAGCTTTCAGATGTTGGATAGGTTGATTATTTAACTTACCGTGGATACATCCCCAGCGCATAATCATTTTTAGATTACCTAGAATTTTTACAGCCACTGTTTTTGCATTTGTTGTAATCGTAAATAATAATTCGGACCACTCTTGTAGAGACACTTCATCACAGATACGCTTTCCAATACGTGGATAAACATGGATTTCAAAAGCTCTATAATCATCCTTACATGCCACCTTATTTACACCAATCGTATTAAACCAAATATCGCAAATCTCCTTTACTGTCGGCTGTTTTACATAGTCATCTTCACGCTTAAGCTTCAACTGAAGTGGATCCTTGCTTTGATCTAACTCTATTTTATATTTCTGTACCAATATTCTGGCATCTTTCAGGCTCATTAATGGGTATGTTCCAACATCTATGCGCTTGGCTTTTCCATTAAAGCGATACCGGTACTGGAATACTATTTTTCCTTTTGGTGATATGCGAACAGACAAGGCATCACGATCAGTTATCACTTCAACTTTATCGCGTACCTTACCGTTATTAGATTTTAACCATGAATCACTTAAAGCCATGTTACGTACCATCCAATGCGCTATAATTCTCACGCTCATGTACAAGACAAAAATATGTACACAGATTTGTACATAATTTTTCTTGAAACGTAAACAAATTTGTTGAACTTTGAAAATATTTAAAAAGCATTGATGAATGTAAAAAGTGAATATTTTCAGTGGTTATATGGTTTTTCTATGTACCTTGTTGAACTTTGAAAAACATTGGAGATTATTGATTGGAAAGACCGATTATTATTTTTGACATGGATGGAACCTTACTCGATCTTGCTTATGATGACCTGATTTGGAATCAGCTTGTGCCCATTCAGTATGCTGAAGTGCATCAATGTTCGATCGAACAAAGCAAAGAAGTCCTATTCCAATTCTATCAAGAACATAACCACACTTTAAACTGGTATTCTTCACATTTTTGGTCGACTAAAGTCGGCTTTGATGTGCTTGCATTACAACAAAAGCAGCAACATAAAGTGAGCCGCCGTGAAGGCTGTATTGAATTATTAGAATATTTGAAAGCCAATCATTATCCGTGTTGGTTAGCCACCAATGCGGACTGTGCCAGTCTAGAATTCAAACTTGCCCAAACAGGTATTGGGCAATATTTCGATGTAATTTTCAGCAGTGAAACACTAGGCCACGCCAAAGAATTTACTGCATTCTGGGAAAAGTTACACCAGTTGCATCCTTTTGATGTACAGCAAACTTATTTTGTTGATGACACTGAAAAAGTTTTACTGGGTGCACAAAAATTTGGATTAAAGCATTTAATTACGATTCAACAGCCCTCATCTACAGGTTTAGTGCGTGAGAAATCTAACTTCCCAATGCTTGATAGACTCACCGACTTAATTCCCTTACTTGAACAAGCCGAGGAACAAAAGCAATATGCCTAAAGCAGAGCAAAATCTTCCTGCTGAAACTGTACGTATCGATAAATGGCTATGGGCTGCACGTTTTTTTAAAACTCGAAGCATTGCCAAATCTGCAATTGAAGGTGGTAAAGTCCATTTCGATGGCGAACGTGTCAAAGTTTCTAAAGAAGTTCGTGTAGGTATGGAACTTACCATCCAACAAGGTTTTGAGAAAAAAACGGTCGTTGTTAAAGCAATTTCTAATGTGCGTGGCCCCGCCCCCATTGCTCAGCAATTATATGAGGAAACTGAAGTCAGTTTAGCAAAAAGGGAATTGCTTGCATCACAAAGAAAATTGCATAATCTTGCTCGACCTGATCATCGACCTTCGAAAAAAGATCGTCGGCAAATCAGTAAATTTAAACAAGAAAATGATCAGCAATTTGGCCAAGATTGGTCATATAATGATGATTAAATTAGTCGCGTCATGTTGTGTCGCACAAGATACAACAGGCATAGAATAACAGAAATAATTCTGTCACTATACTGAAGTGGAAAACGTTTGTAATGTAAGACATCCACTTTAGGTTAAAAGTAAAGTGACAAAGTTTTGAGGTTGTAAGATGGATGAGAATAAAAGTAAGGCACTCAATGCTGCCCTAAGCCAAATTGAAAAACAGTTTGGTAAAAATACAGTTATGCGCCTTGGTGACAATACAGTACAAGCTGTTGAAGCCGTTTCAACAGGTTCATTGACACTTGATATTGCACTAGGTATTGGTGGCTTACCAAAGGGTCGTATTGTTGAAATTTACGGTCCAGAATCTTCAGGTAAAACCACCATGACATTACAAGCCATTGCGCAATGTCAAAAAGCGGGTGGTACGTGTGCTTTCATCGATGCTGAACATGCACTTGATCCGCAATATGCTCGTAAGCTTGGTGTTGATATTGACAACCTTTTGGTTTCTCAACCCGACCATGGTGAGCAAGCACTTGAAATTGCAGACATGTTAGTCCGCTCTGGCGCAATTGACTTAATCGTAGTCGACTCTGTTGCTGCACTTACACCACGCGCTGAAATTGAAGGTGAAATGGGCGACTCACATATGGGCTTGCAAGCACGCTTAATGAGCCAAGCCTTACGTAAAATTACAGGGAATGCCAAGCGTTCGAACTGTATGGTGATCTTTATTAACCAAATCCGTATGAAGATTGGTGTAATGTTCGGTAGCCCTGAAACTACAACAGGCGGTAACGCATTAAAATTCTATGCTTCTGTTCGTCTTGATATTCGTCGTATTGGTCAAGTTAAAGAAGGCGACGAAATTGTGGGTTCAGAAACCAAAGTTAAAGTGGTTAAAAACAAAATGGCACCGCCATTTAAAGAAGCACTTTTCCAGATTCTTTATGGCAAAGGCGTTAACCAGCTAGGTGAATTAGTCGATCTTGCAGTTCAGCAAGACATCATCCAAAAAGCGGGTGCTTGGTATTCATATCAAAGTAACAAAATTGGTCAAGGTAAAAACAATGTCATTCGCCACCTTGAAGAAAATCCACAATTAGCACAAGAAGTGGAACGCATTATTCGTGACCAGTTATTAACAACGGGCGGTGTTGTAGAAGATAAAGAAGAAGAGGATGAATCTGACCTCTTGCTCGATGCTTAAAGCGTCTGCTTCTTAGAATATACCTGTTACACTTAAACGCCCTTCGGGGCGTTTTTCAATCTAGATTATAGAATTATGAGCCAATCTAAATTTCCCAAATTGCTTGACTACAACAGCTTAAAACAAGAGCTTGGAACTTCTCACCCTGAGCATACACTGCCACCAGATGCAAGCAATCACAATAATGCTGCTATAGAGGCTGAACCTCCTCAAAATACAGGGCTAACAGGCTCACGCTTACGTTCTTATGCCTTTGCTGTACTTACCCGTAAAGAATTCTCCAAAGCCGAACTGATCGAAAAGCTCGCAACCTATGCAGCAAATCGCGAGGAAGTCATTAATCTTGTAAATGAACTATCAGAGCAAAACTATCAAAGCGATCAGCGTGTAGCAGAAATTGTGCTATCGAGCCAAAAAAGAAAAGGGAAAGGACCACAACGCATCAAATTGGCATTAAAAAACAAAAAAATTAACAGTGAACTCATTCAAGACGAATTGAAAGAAATCGATTGGGCTGAACAAGCCTATCAACTGAAAATCAAGAAATTTGGTCATGCTGTTGAGAAAGATACAAAACTGAAAGCGAAACAGATACGCTTTTTACAATATAGAGGATTTGATATGGATGCAATTATGAAGGCAATTAACAAAAAGGAGTTTGAAGATTAATTATAATAAAATGTTATAAAAATAAATGGTGGCAACCCTACCAGCAAAGCTTCGGCACATCACAATTCTACTACCGTTGCTACCTTCCGGTCCTGGCGGGGTTCGCAGAGTGCAATTGCGAAGTAACCGGCAGGGCTACCATTGCAAGAACAGAGTATAGAGATTTTTACTCAAGTTGCAAGCCTTTAATCTAGTTTTATATGCCTAAGCTATTCATTTGATTATTTAAAATACAAAAATACAGATTTATCACAATTTATCTTCTTCATGTCGGATGAGTTTACTTTAAACATACGACAAGATTGCAAACACTTATTGCTTTTCCCTACCCGAACATTTTAAATGTGTTCAAGATGAAATGAATAAAGCCACAAAAACTCAAGGCTTTAAGCAAGTAATACAAAATGGATATGTTTTATGATGCAATATAAGCATGCAATTTATGCACTCACCTTACTCAGCAGCACTACACTATATGCCAATGTTCCTATCGAAACACGCGGCTTAAGTCAGGGCGATTCAGGTTCAAGTTATAACTCTACGAACACCAACTCATCAACACCAGAAGCAGCTGCGCCAACCAATCTAAATTGGCAACTCATGCAAAAAAATCAACAGCTTGAAAATGACATTCGAAGTCTACGTGGGCGTCTTGAAGAACAAGAAAATACCATTGAGCAACTTAAAAATGACCTCAACAACCGCTATACCGACTTAGATCAGCGTTTAGAATTATTACAACAAAAGGTTGACCCTGACAGTGCCACCCAAACGGAGGATAATCAACAGGATACTTCTCCCAGCTCCAACAGCACCACCTCAACCGCCACTCCAGCAGTAAACAATGCTAGCAACCCCACACCTGTAGCAACACCCTCAACCAAAGCCATAAACACGGATATAACAGCCACAGCAAATACCCAACAACAAACTACCGATTTAGAGAAAGCAGCCTATACAGTCGCATTAGATGCCTATAAACAAGGAGGTGCGAAAAAAGCGATTGCTCCAATGCAAAACTTCATCAAGAATCACCCCAATAGCGTTTATATTAGTAATGCATATTTTTGGTTAGCAGAATTCAATCTAGCCATCGAACCGACCAACTATACTGAAGCCAAGCGAAATTATAATATTGTGGTCAACCAATACTCTCAATCTTCCAAAGCAGCTCGAGCACTCTATCAACTATATAGCATAGCCAAAGATGTAGATCGTAATACAGCACTGGCAAATCAATATAAAGCTAAACTCTTAAAACAATATCCAAAAAGTGAAGAAGCTGGCTATTTTAAGAAATAAAAAAAAGACACCTTAAGGTGTCTTTTTTTTTACAGCAAATTAACGCACAATGCCGCGCTCAGACTGTTCTAGAGAGTCAAGTAACAATTGAGCTTCTGCCACCGTAGGCAAAATTTCCTGACGGATACGCTCAATCGCCTCAACTGTCGTCAAACCTTCTTTATAAATAAGTTTAAACGCTGTACGTAAACCCTGAATTACTTCTTTAGACCAGCCCTTACGACGCATGCCTTCAACATTCATTGCAAAAGCATGTGCAGGATTACCAGAAGCCATAACATAAGCAGGGACATCTTTCAAAATTAAAGATGCACCACCAATCATGCTGAATGAAGCAAGTTTACAGAACTGATGGATACCTGAGTTTCCACCAACAATAACGTAATCACCAATGTGAACATGACCCGCCACGCCTACATTATTAGCGAAAATATTGTGATCACCCACCATACAATCATGTGCAATATGGGTATTCACCATCAATAAGTTATGACTACCAATTTTGGTCAAGCTCTGATCTTGTACGGTGCCTCGATGTAAACTGCAATGCTCACGAATCGAGTTATGGTCACCAATTTCTAACCAAGTTTCTTCACCTTGGTATTTAAGATCTTGACATACTTCGCCAATACTCGCGAACTGGAAAATTTCATTATTTTTACCAATACGCGTGTAGCCTCCAACCACAACATGTGAGTGAAGTTTTGTTCCCGCTCCAATTGTGACCTGTGGACCAATAATACAATAAGGTCCAATTTGCACATCTGGAGCAATTACTGCCGATGAGTCAATAATAGCGGTTGGGTGAATTAATTCGTTATTGCTCATGCCTGCTCTATACTTTCTGATGATAAACCATAATTTCCGCGGTTGTTGCAACTACGCCGTCAACAGTGGCAATACAATTATATTTGTAAATACCACGTTTTTGCATAATTAACTCAGATTTTAATACAAGTTGGTCACCTGCAACCACTTGTTTTTTAAATCTAACCTTCTCTGCACCTGCAAAAAGGAACAAAGAACCTTCACTTGGTTTCTCATTGTTCATAATAAAGCCCAAAATACCAGACACTTGTGCCAAGGCCTCAACAATTAATACACCAGGCATAATTGGATAATTCGGGAAATGTCCTTGTAAGAACTCTTCATTTATTGAAACGTTTTTATAACCCACAATCCCATTATCAGTTACATCAACAATACGATCAACCAATAAGAATGGGTAACGGTGTGGTAAATATTCACGAATTTGCTGAATATGCATTGGCAATTCTGGTTTCGTAAATGATAGTAAAGTCGACTCAGTCATCATATTTCTATTTACGCAATTTAAAAGTTGATTCAAGGGACTCAATTTGAGTCTGCATATGATCAAGTCGTTTGACTAATTGGGTCAATGGCACATCTGCTAATTGTCGAAGCCTTACAACTGTACGCTTCCATTGCGGTGTTTCAAATAATCCTGTACCACCAGAATAACTTCCCGCTTCGTAAATATTATTTGTGACCATTGACATTCCAGTAATTGTCACATTATCCGCAATTGAAATGTGTCCAACCACACCACAACCACCAGCAAGGATACAGTTTTTGCCAATTGTTGTACTACCCGCAATTCCACTCTTTGCAGCAATCGCGGTGTTTTCACCAATTTTAACGTTATGCGCGATTTGCACAAGGTTATCAATCTTAACACCATGTTCCAAAATGGTATCATCCAAAGCACCACGATCGACACTACAATTTGAACCAATTCGAACATCATTTCCGATTTGAACAGACCCCAATTGAGCTATGCGATGCCATTTACCTTGATAAGGTGCAAAGCCAAAACCTTCTCCACCTATCACTGTATTGGCATGTATACGCACGCGATCACCAATTTTACATGCGCCCGTTAACGTAACATGCGAATCAATGAATCCATCCTTACCAATTTCAACGTCATCATCAATACGCACATGTGGTTGAATTACAGTGTTATCACCAACCACGCAATGCGCACCGATCACAACGTAATGACCAATATAAGCCGAATCCGAGACAATCGCGGAAGAATGAATCTGAGCAGTACTTTCAATACCAACATCAGTATGCTTTTTCTCAAACACATGAGTCAGAATTGCAAAAGCAAGATATGGATTTTGAACGAGGATAAAATTTTGATGGCTATACAATTTTTCCTGTAAAGCCTGAGTGACAATAAGAGCACCTGCTTTTGAGGCAAGTGCTTTATCTAAATACTTTTCATCTGTCACAAACGAAATATTGTTCACAGATGCTGCTTCTAGGCTTGCCAAACCTTGAATTACAAGGTTGGATTGACCTATACACTCGCCTTGCACAAGACGAGCTAGGTCTTCTAAACTTTTTTTGTTAAGATTCATTGATTACTTAATTGCATTAACCTTTTGAATCATTTTATCAGTTAAATCATACTTAGCGTCATAGGCAAGTGCAGAGTTTTTGTTCAACACCACATCTAAATTACCCTCTTTACGCAATTGCTCAGCAACTTGCTTAATACGAGAATCCAAGGTCTTGTTCATTACTTGCAAAGATGCCTGAACTTTACCCTGTAAACCCTGCTGAATACCATTTAGCTCGTTTAACTTAATTTGGTATTCTGCACTCATTTTCTGCATTTCAGCTTCTGAGAGTTTAGTTCCTTGAGCCTTCTGCTTCATCGCGTCCAGCTCTTTACTCAATTGTTCTAATCGAGTTGTTTGAGGCTTGATCGACTGCTGTAAACTTGCATTTTGTGCTTTTAAATATGTACTATTTTCAACCACTTGCTCTAAATCAACAACACCATAACCAGCCGCATGTACAACAGAACTGAGTAAAACACTCGAAACAGCTAAAGCTTTGATTATATTACGCATGAATTAAACCTTATTGTATATTGTCTTTGGTTTAAAAAAGATCGTACTTAGAAAGTACGACCGATTTCAAATTGAAGCTCTTTGGTTTGATCGCCTTGCTTGTCATTGAGTGGGAAGGCATAGCTTAACGACAATGGACCAATCATAGTAATCCAAGTAAAGCCAACACCCACGCTATAACGCATATTACCTAAATCAAAACCATATTCATCTTTACACGTTTGCTTTGCAGCTTCTGTGCTAAAGACATCACATTGAGTATCAAATACTTGTGCGCCTTCAGCAAACAACACTGGGCGAACTTGTCTTGTCCAATCACCTTTAAACGGTAAAGGCAATGCCAACTCAGTACCAAATTGAACTAGAGCATTACCACCCACTTCTTCTGGTGATGGGTCTGTTTGCCCCGTTTCACTATAGTAAACACCATCATACTTTGGACCTAAAGTACTGTTGTCATAACCACGTACCGACCCATAACCACCTGCATAGAAGTTTTTATAGAAAGGTAAGTCATTACCATAACCCAACTTACCATAGCCACGCAGAACAAAATCCTTACCTAGAGGTAGAAATGCTTGTGCATCGTAAGTAATTTTTTGGTATTCAACATCACTACCCGGTAAAGCAACTTCCGCATTGACACGGTGCGACTGACCAGTTGTAGGGAATACTGGACGGTTCAGTGTATTGTATGACCAACCCAAAGTTAGATTATAAGTGAGGAAATCACCTGTAAATTCAGATTCATAAGGATCAGAAGTTTGGCCATCTGGACAGGTATAATCATTATCTTCGGTCAAATCTACCAAACAATACGTCGCAGTATTTTTAACTTTTCCACCATGCGCCTTTAAATAATCACGCACATAAGTCGATACATAAGGACCTGTGGTCACTTCTGTTTGATCAATATTTAAACCAGCACTAACACTTTGATTTTCATCAATTGGATAACCAAAGTTAATCCCACCACCCAAACTATCTGTTACGTAGTTGTTAACGTTATAGTCACTATCCAACTTAGTTTTACGGTAGTACATGTTATAACCACGACGCACACCATCAATAGTGAAGTATGGATCGGTTACACTCAGGTTATAGTAATCTTGAGTTTCCGAGCGAGAAAGGTCAATTGCAACACTATTACCAGTACCCATAAAGTTAGTTTGGCTTAATCCCGCTTGGAATGTGATACCACCACTTTGTGAATAACCAACTGCCAAGGTACTTGTCCCTGAATGTTGCTCTTCAACATTCACATTCAAGTCCACCTGATCAGGCATATTCGGAATACGAGTTGGCTTGACCTCTACCGTTTTGAAATAACCGGTACGCTCTAAACGCACTTTAGACAAGTCAATTTTTTCATTACTTGCTAAAGCACCTTCCATTTGACGCATTTCACGACGTAATACTTCATCAGAAGTTTTGGTATTTCCTGTGAAATTAATACGACGTACAGTCACTTGCTGGCCTGGATTAATATAATAATTCAGATCAACTTGACGCGCTTCATTATTAATTTGTGGAACAACATTAACTTCTGCATAGTAATAGCCAGCATTGCCATATTTGCGTAATAGCAACTGCTTAACAGCATTTACTTTTTCTTGCGAATAGGTTGAACCATCTTTATAAATCTGCATTGCCTTCAATTCTTCAGGCTTATACAACGCATCTCCTAAAAATTTAGATTCACCAAACTTAAATTGCTGACCTTCACTTACTGAAACTTCAATAAAAATTCGTTTTTTGTCTTCACTCAAGTTCAAACTTGAGTTGGTAATATCAAAGTTGATATAACCTGCGTTTAAATATAAAGCACGCAATGCCTCTAAGCTTGCAGCCATCTTTTCACGTGCATAACGGTCATTACGTGAAACAATTGAACTCCAGCTACTTTCTTTTACAGCAAAAGCTTGTTGAATGTCACTATCGCTGAAAACAGTGTTGCCAATGACATTAATATCTACAACTTTAGCAGCTTTACCTTCATTAAACTCGAGCAATAGATCTACACGGTTATTTGGTCTTGCTGTAGTTGTCACTTTCACATCAGCATCGTAACGACCTTGCTGAACATATTGTTGCTCTAGTTCAGACTCAACTGTTTGAAGTGTTGATTTTTTTAACACCTCACCTTCAGCCAAGCCCATTTTCTTTAAGCCTTCTTCCAAAGCTTCCTTAGGAATAAGTTTATTGCCTTTTAGTTCAATTTTAGAAATAAGAGGACGTTCAATCACTTTAAATACAAGCGTATCACCTTCTTTTGATGCCTTAATGTCATCAAACATGCCTGAAGCATATAGTGCACGAATTGAATTCGAAATAGCCTGATCATCAACACGATCACCACTACTCACTGGCAACATGGTATACACATTGGCAGGAGTTAAACGAACGAGTCCATCAATTTTTATATCACGAACAATAAATTCATCCGCTGCATATACTTGTTGTACTGCTGCCATAGCACTAACCAGCGCCAAAGGCATAAATAAATGTGTGTGCTGCATGCCAGTCTTTTCCGATGTTAATTTCAAAGCAACGTTGTTATAAACGCATAAAGTCATTAAATAATGCAAGGAGCATCATGCTACCCAACAGTACCATACCAATTTTTAAACCAACCAATTGTATTTGTTCAGAAACAGGTTTACCACGAATCAATTCCACAAAGTAGTACACTAAATGCCCACCATCCAACATAGGAATAGGCAATAAGTTTAATATTCCCAGACTCACACTCATAAGCGCCATAAAGGAAATAAAGGTTTGCCATCCCATTTCAGCACTTTGTCCAGCAACTTTTGCAATCGTGATTGGACCTGATAAGTTTTCAAAACCAATTAAACCACGAACCATCTTAACGATAGAATTCAGGATCATGGTACTAATTTGCCCTGTCTTATCAAGCGCCTTACCAAATGCTTCTACTGGACCATACTGAATAGTTTGTTTGTATTCTTGAGGAATCACTACTTGACCAGGATTATTTTGCACACCAAGCACGCCAGACACATTACCCATGTTATCTCGCTTACCTTGAGGCATCACCTCCAAGTGCACCAACTGATTTTGTCGTAATACATCAATTTTGAGTAGTTTTTCAGGTGAAGCTTGTACTACCTCCACTACATCAAACCAATCCTTCATTTTAACGCCATCAATTGCAACAATGCGATCTCCAGCTTTCATTCCTTGACGAATTGCTGCGCCATCTTCATTTAATTTCATGACAGTTGCAGGAATGTGCGGACGATAAGGAATAAAACCCAAGCTATCTAATGGCGATTGATTCTGATCTTTTAAGAAATTCTGAATCGGAAGTGCAAAAGACCTTGCTTGACCATTCCGATCTGCATCAATGTGAATGACACCCGTTTCACCAGCACGATCAACCAAAGCAAAGTTTAATTGCTCCCAAGTCGATGTTTTAGCACCATCAACAGCCGTAATCTTATCACCAACTTGCATTTGTGCCGTTGCAGCCGGTGAATTCACCAAAACTTTACCAATACGAGTATTCAACTGTTCTTGTGCTGGTAAAAACAACACCCAGAACAATAAAACTGCAAAGATAAGATTAATTAACGGTCCAGCAACCACAATCGCAATACGCTTCCATGGATGTTGGCGATTAAATGCATAAGGTAAATCGGCTTCTGCCACATTCCCTTCGCGCTCGTCCAACATTTTGACATAGCCACCTAAAGGTAAAGCAGACAATTGATATTGAATACCTGACTTTTTTGATGTCCATTTCAACACAGTTGGACCAAAACCAATGGAATAAACTAAAACTTTGACGCCTAGTTTACGTGCTACAAAATAATGTCCGAACTCATGAATCGCAATGAGAGGCCCGAGCAATAAAATTGCCGCAACAATAATAAACAAGGCATTCATGTTAGCTTCCTTTACTGCTTACAAACTGCTGAGCAATAGATCTAGCAGTTGAGTCCGCTTGCAAGATTAAATCTATTGAATCCGCAGAACCATTTTCAACCCGATTCAACGTATGTTCAACTACTATTGGAATATCAGTAAAACCAATCCTTTTTTGCAAGAATGCTGCCACCGCAATCTCATTCGCCGCATTTAAAATTGCAGGAACTATGCCCCCCGCCTGAATGGCTTGCCGAGTCAAAGTTAATGCAGGAAAACGTGTTGCGTCTGGCTCTTGAAAATCAAGTTGATGATTGACAAATAAATCCAAAGCAGGAACATGGGTATTAATACGCTCAGGCCAAGCTAAAGCATGTGCAATTGGGGTACACATATCTGGATTCCCCATTTGCGCCAATGTTGAACCATCAACATATTGCACCATGGAGTGAATAATACTCTGTGGATGCACAACAATTGTTACAAAATGTTCTGAAATTGCAAAAAGATGACACGCTTCAATTAGCTCAAGCCCTTTGTTCATCAAAGTCGCAGAATCTACAGAAATTTTCTGACCCATTGACCAGTTTGGATGCTTACAGGCTTGTTCAGGTGTAACACTTCGCAACTCATCTAGAGAATGGTGAAGAAATGGACCACCCGATGCCGTTAGTAGAATGCGCGAGACACCTAGTTTAGGCTGACCATTACGCTCCACATTCAAATATTGTTCTGGTAAACACTGAAAAATTGCATTGTGTTCAGAGTCTACAGGCAATAATAAAGCTTGATGCTGACGTGCAGCCTGCATCATCAAGTCACCAGACATGACTAAAGCTTCTTTATTGGCAAGTAATACTCGTTTACCTGCCTTAACAGCCGCTAAGGTCGGCAACAAACCTGCCGCCCCAACAATGGCCGCCATAACGACATCGACATCAGGATGACGAGCAACAGCTTCTAAGCCTGCTTCGTCAAATAAAACTTCAATGTCGTTAATATTTTCTTGTGAAAAAAGTTGTAGTAACTCTGGCTCTTTAGCAGACGGAATCACCACAACTTTAGGACGAAACTGTTTGCAAATTTGCACCAATTCCTGAATTCGACTGTATGCCGTTATTGCAAAGACAGAATAGTCTTCAGGATGCTGTTGCAGTATTTTTAAGGTACTTTGACCAATAGAACCCGTTACACCTAAGATACAAACAGCTTGTGACATTTACAAATCTACGCCAATTAGTTTTAACACATACATACCCGCAGCAAATATAGGTGCTGCAGAAAGCAATGAATCAATACGGTCCAACACACCACCATGCCCAGGTAAAATACGACCTGAATCCTTAATACCAGCACGGCGCTTAATCATTGACTCAAACAAATCACCTAACACCGAGCTAAACACAGTGACTATAGAGAGAATCAGAAATAAAATATGTTGTGCTAACGTTAAGTCCAGATATAAAACCTCAACGACAACCACAATAAGCATTGACGTTAAGATACCACCGTACAAACCTTCTACAGATTTATTTGGACTCACATCTGGTGCAAGTTTCTTCTTACCCAATTTACGCCCAACAAAGTATGCACCGCTATCTGCTCCCCAAACCAACAAGAACAGATACATCAACCACCACGGTGAACTCACCCATAGCGCAAAAATTGCAGTCACAGCAGCGGAAATAAGAATAAATCCTGAGAAATACAGGCTATTATTATACCAACCATCGTATTCTGGATAGTTTTTTACCCAATAAACACTCACCAACCAAGACAAAATTGATGCACACCACAATAAAAGTGCAATATCTTTAAAATACAAAGCTAAAGTTGCTAATGCAGCAGTAACAATACCGTAGCACCATGCAAAAGGCTTAATAATATGATTTGTTTTTCTCGGCATGAGCTTAAACCACTCATAACCAGCAACCCCAGCGGCAACAATCATCAGCATCAACATTGGATACTGAGATTGAGTAGCAAACATACAACTAAGTACAACTGCCACCAATACCAAGGCGGTAATAATCCGCTCTAACATTTATTAATTCTCAAATTTATCTTGTTGAATTTGCTCAGATGTTTTACCAAAACGGCGCTCACGCCCTGCAAAAACCTCAAGTGCATGATCAAACTCTTGCACACCAAATTCAGGCCATAAAGTTTCAGTAAAATACAATTCTGCATACGCGGCTTGCCAAAGCAAGAAATTCGACAGTCGATAATCCCCACCTGTACGAATGAGTAAATCTACAGCAGGTAAATCTGACATACTAATATACTGTCCTACCAGATCAGCATTAATTTGTGGCACTTCAAGCTTACCAGCTTTAACTTCTTGAGCGATTTGCTGCGCAGCTTGAGCCATATCCCACATACCCCCATAACTTACCGCAATGGTTAAAGTCATTTGGGTGAAATTAGCAGTCCTTTGCTCAGCATACAACATTAACTCACGTAAATGCGGGGACAAACGTGAACGATCACCAATAAATCGTAAAGCGATTTCAAATTTTTCCATACGCGGGATTTGCTCATGAATTGTCTCTTCCAACAAATTCATCAGCAAATCCACCTCATACTGAGGTCTGTTCCAATTTTCACTTGAAAATGCAAAAACGGTTAAAGCCTGAATCTTTCTTTTTCGACAATGCTCAACAATTGGATCTAAGACATTTTTACCTTCACGGTGTCCCGCACCCTTTTGCATTTGCATTTTTTTGGCAAAACGATTGTTGCCATCCATAATGATGGCAACATGTTTTGGAAGATGTGTAGTGTCTTCAGATGTGGTCATTAATTTTAGACCTTCATCAATTCAGCTTCTTTTGCAGCTAGACGTTTTTCAACTTCAGCAACGAATTTATCGGTGATTTTCTGGATATCTTCACCTGCACGGCGCTCATCATCTTCAGAAATTTCTTTTTCTTTCAACAATGCTTTGATATCACCCAATACATCACGACGAATATTACGAATTGCTACTTTCGCATTTTCAGCTTCGTTACGTGCAACTTTCTGCATATCACGACGTGTTTCTTCAGTCAATGCGGCCATTGGCACGCGAATCGCATCAGCTGTAATAGGGTTCAAACCTAAGTCTGATTCACGAATCGCTTTATCAATTGCGGCAACCATTGTACGTTCAAATGGCTGAATTAATAGGGTGCGAGAGTCTTCAACACCAACATTGGCAACTTGATTTAAAGGTACATCAGAGCCATAGTAAGGAACCATTACACCGTTCAGAATGGATGGATGCGCTCGTCCAGTACGAACCTTTGCAAAACCATGTTCCAACGAGTCAAGTGACTTGTTCATACGGTCTTCTGCGTCTTTTTTAAGATCGTTAATCATATGATCTTCCTTACTTAATTCTAAAAGATATCATTACTAAAATAGCGTGTAGTATAAAGAGCTTTCTGGCTCACGTACATTAGTTCGTAACGTGAGTCCCTTCTTTTTCACCCATAACCACTGAAAGTAACGCACCAGATTTGTTCATATCAAATACCTGAAGTGGTACATGATGGTCACGGCACAAACAAATCGCTGTTAAATCCATAACACCCAATTTTTCATCCAATACCTGATCGAATGTTAAATTGTCATATTTAACAGCATCATCAAATTTGCTTGGGTCTTTATTATAGACACCATCAACTTTAGTGGCTTTTAAGATAAGGCTGGCTTCAATTTCAATACCACGTAAACAAGCCGCAGTATCTGTCGTGAAGAATGGGTTACCCGTACCTGCAACAAATACACATACCTCACCTTGAGTCAGGTGACGAATGGCATCCCGGCTAGAATAAGATTCCACCACAGTACCAATTGGCAATGCTGACATTAATCGTGTTTTAATGTTACGGCGTACTAATGCATCACGCATTGCCAAACCATTCATTACAGTTGCCAACATACCCATTTGGTCACCTGTTACACGGCCAACCAAGCCATCTTTTTGTAGCTGGCTACCACGGTATAAGTTACCACCACCGACAACAATACCGACTTGCACACCAAGTCCGACCAAATGTGCAATAGATAACGACATTTGATCTAGCACTTGTGCATCAATACCCATGTCTTTGTTGCCCGCAAGTGCTTCACCTGAAAGTTTCAGCAAAATGCGTGAATAGCGTGGATTTTTTGAATCTGACATTCCAAACTCCAAATTTACTTAATCTGTATTTTTCTATATATGGATTTACTTAAGCTGATTTCACTTGAATCAACTTTGCAAACAAGTCGTATTCGTCTGCATCGGTAATTTCAACTTCAAGCAGAGCACCTGGTTTAATCAGATTTTTATCAATATCTTCCACAAAGACGTTCCCATCAATTTCAGGTGCATCCGCATATGAGCGTGCAACTGCAACAGGAAACTCTTCTTCAAGATCATCAACCAATACTGTCATGACTTGCCCAATACGCTTTTGTAGCTTAGCGGCTGAAATTTCCTGCTGAACTTCCATAAAACGTTCATAGCGCTCTTGCTTAATTTCTTCAGGTACGTGATCTGGCAAATCGTTAGCCGTAGCACCTTCAACTGGTGAATAAGTAAAGCAACCAACACGGTCTAACTTCGCTTCTTTCAACCAATCGAGCAACATTTGGAAATCTTCTTCCGTTTCACCCGGGAAACCAACCACAAATGTTGAACGAATTACCAATTCAGGACATTTCTCACGCCATAACTTGAGGCGCTCTAATGTATTTTCACTATGAGCTGGTCGCTTCATCAATTTTAAGATGCGCGGACTGGCGTGCTGAAAAGGGATATCTAAGTACGGTAAGATTTTACCCTGAGCCATTAAGTCAATAACAGCATCTACATGCGGATATGGGTAAACATAGTGCAAACGAACCCAGATCCCTAATTGACCCAAGGCTTCACACATGTCATAGAATTTGGTCTTAACTGGCTGACCGTTCCAGAAATCCAGTTTATATTTGGTGTCGACACCGTAAGCAGAAGTATCTTGAGAGATAACGAGTACTTCTTTTACACCAGCGCGTTTAAGCGCAGCCGCTTCCTCTAAAACAGAACCGACTGGACGTGAAACCAAATCGCCACGCATACTTGGAATAATGCAGAAGGTACAACGATGGTTACATCCTTCCGATATTTTTAAATACGCATAGTGTTTCGGGGTTAAACGAATCCCTTGCTCTGGCACTAAATCAATAAAAGGATTGTGCTTTGGCGGTGCTGGAACATATTCATGTACCGCTTCCATAACATCCTGATAAGCTGCCGCACCTGTGACTTTTAGAACATTTGGATGCATTTCACGAATTTTATCTTCGTCTTTACCCAAACAACCTGTCACAATAACTTTACCATTGGCACTCATTGCTTCGCCAATTGCATCCAATGATTCTTGTACTGCAGATTCAATAAAACCACAGGTATTAACAACAACCAAATCAGCACCATCATAATCTGATGCCACATCATAACCTTCAGTCTTTAACTGAGTTAAAATTCGTTCAGAATCTACCAATGCCTTAGGACAACCTAAAGAAACAAAACCGACTTTGGGGGACTTCATGAATCTGCGCTCCACTAGAATCCGCGTATTGTAAGACTTTTCGATTGATAAAAATAGGTGGGAAGCCGACTCTTTGTGTAATGCACCAAAATTAATCCACTGTTTGCCTTGCATATTTACATTTGCACTATTTTGATACATTTTAAAAGTTAATTACTTTATATCTTCGGCTTACAATTTTAATAAAGTCCAATTTCAGCGCATTTTTTTAATAAAGGTTCAACTTTGATCACCTAGATTTAAAGTTGGCGTGCATTTTGCTTAATATGCATCAATTGCGTCCCAATATTGGACTATTAAATGCTTTTTGAAGATGCCATTGCGCCATTTTAATACAGGATACCCTCGCTAATGGATCAGCCACATACTATCGACTATCGCGTATTGGTGGACAATTTGACCACCGCGATTTTACTTGTCGACAGTAAACTTAATATTTTTTACTTAAACTCATCATGTGAATCTTTGTTTGATATGAGTTTATTACGAGCAAATGGACAACCCGTCTTAAATTTGCTGCATATGCCAAACGATGAATTTAATACAGAAGAAGCATTATTTAACACTTTAGCAACTGGTCAACCATATACACGTCGTGAAGCTACAATTAACGTCAACTTTAAAGACATTCATGTGGATTACACGGTTTCACAACTTAATGCTGGCAAACCTTACCACCCTTTACTTTTAATTGAGCTTAATCCGATTGATCGGATGCTGAAAATCTCCAAAGAAGAAAACCTGATTCAGCAACATCAAGTCGCACGACAATTGATTCGTGGGGTGGCACATGAAATTAAAAACCCTTTAGGTGGCATTCGTGGTGCAACACAGCTGCTAGCTCGCAGTTTAAACAATCCAGAATATTCAGAATTTACCGACATTATTATTAGTGAAGTTGATCGCCTTCGTAACCTTGCGGATACCATGTTGGGTTCTCGTCAATTACCGAGTTATGAGCCAGTCAACGTACATGAGCCTTTAGAACGTGTTCGCTCGCTCATTGCCAACCAGACCAAAAAGAAAATTAAGATCACACGCGATTACGACTTATCACTACCTGAAGTCAAAGCAGATCGTGATCAACTGATTCAAGTCATGCTGAACATCAGTGTTAATGCCGTACAAGCCATGATGGAAAATAAGGATTTCTTTACCGAACATCAACCAGAACTGGTTTTAAGAACTCGAATTCAACGTCTTGTTACTATTAATGGTGTACTCAACCGCTCTGCGGTTCGTATTGATATTGAAGATAACGGGCCAGGCGTTCCAGAAGAAATTTTGGAATCCGTGTTCTACCCACTTGTGACTGGTCGTGCCAAAGGCACTGGTCTCGGTCTAAGCATTGCACAAAACATTATGCACCAACATAACGGAATGATTGAATGCCAATCAGTTCCTGGAAAAACAGTATTTAGCTTATATTTACCTTGGGAGTCTAACCATGTCGCGAAATAAAATATGGGTAATTGATGATGATCGCGCCATGCGATGGGTGCTAGAAAAAACATTCAAAGAAGAAGGTTTTGATGTTACTAGCTTTGAAGAAGCACAATCTGCCTTAGACCAACTGCCAACTGACGCGCCTGATGTCATTCTTACTGACATTCGCATGCCAGGAATTGATGGTCTAACTTTTTTAGCCAAAGTTAAGAGCAACTATCCAGACCTACCTGTCATTATTATGACAGCACACTCCGATCTTGAATCAGCAGTGTCTAGTTATCAAACCGGTGCTTTTGAATATTTACCAAAACCATTTGATATTGATGAAGCGTTAGCATTAGTCAATCGTGCAATTTTGCACATCACTAAACTACAACAACAAGAATCTGCAAAAACAGTATCACCTATTCAATCTACAGAAATTATTGGTGAATCTCCTGCCATGCAGGAAGTTTTCCGTGCCATTGGGCGCTTATCACAATCACATATTACCGTATTGATTAATGGCGAGTCTGGCACAGGTAAAGAATTAGTTGCACATGCGCTACATCGCCATTCACCACGTAGTAGCAAGCCATTTATTGCCTTAAATATGGCAGCAATTCCAAAAGACTTAATAGAAACTGAACTCTTCGGTCATGAAAAAGGCGCGTTTACTGGCGCCAATACGCAACGTCAAGGTCGTTTTGAACAAGCCAATGGCGGTACGTTATTTCTGGATGAAATTGGTGACATGCCCTTCGAAACCCAAACACGTCTATTACGTGTCTTGGCGGATGGTGAGTTCTATCGCGTCGGTGGTCACATTCCTGTTAAGGTCGATGTCCGTATTGTGGCAGCAACACACCAAGACCTCGAAAAATTAGTCAATGAAGGACGTTTCCGCGAAGACTTATATCACCGTCTTAACGTCATTCGCATTCATATTCCAAAACTTGCGCATCGCAGTGAAGATATTCCGATGCTAGCACAGCACTTTCTTGCACGTGCAGGTAAGGAACTCGGGGTCAGTCCGAAGATTTTGCGCCTAGAAACACAAGAGTATATGCAGCAACTTCCTTGGCCGGGTAATGTCCGCCAACTGGAAAATACCTGCCGCTGGCTTACTGTCATGATTACAGGTCGTGAAGTTTACCCAGAAGATCTGCCTTCTGAACTTAAGCAAATTCCGATTGAGAAAGCATCAGAACACGCGACAACTCCACATTTTGATCGTATTTCACTACATCACTGGGATGAGTTACTGGGTCAATGGGCAATTCAAAAGCTCAAAAATGGTGAAATGAAGATTCTTGATATTGCGACACCAATGTTTGAACGCACACTTATTAATGCTGCACTACAACAGACTCGTGGTCGCAAACGCCATGCTGCTGAGCTTTTAGGTTGGGGGCGAAATACGCTGACACGCAAACTGAAAGAACTCGGTATGGATACCGCAGACGATGACATTGAAGAAGAAATAGAAGGTTAATCCTTAAAAAAACAGCTCCTTGATGGAGCTGTTTTTTATAATTCAGATGAAAACCCAGTATATCGATACATATTTTCTACCCCCAACGCTGAACGCACTAGAATGGCATGCTCAAAATCAACTTTCTGAATTTCTTCATATATATTTGCCACCTCATCACCATGAATTTCATCAACTGAACGGGGCATTTTTTCTTCAAAAGAATCCGATACGAACTCAAATCCCAAATCCATTGCAATAAATAATGTATGTTCACACGGCTGGATATATTGCTCTTGCGCCCAATCTACAACAGCCTGCTGACAAATTGGACAACTGATATTGCTTTCTGCTGAATCTATTTCAATAATTTGTTGGTACATCTTTTTTCAACTGTAATCACTTAATTGCAGTCTAATAGATTCAACAGCAAAATTACATGAAAGACTCACGATTAAAAATTGACAATATGCAACATTAACTCTAAATTTTAGAAATTGTTGCATAAATGGAATTATAAATGTTATCCGACCTCGATGATTTTTATTGCTTTGCTTTAGTGGTTGAACATGGAGGCTTTAGTGCGGCAGAACGCGCTACAGATATTCCTAAATCAAAACTCAGTCGTCGCGTTTATAATTTAGAAGAACACCTTGGGGTGCGACTTATTCAACGCAGTTCACGTCATTTTGCCGTGACTGAGATTGGCATGAATGTCTATCGACACGCTCAGGTCATGATGAACGCTGCACAGGCAGCCCATGATTTGGTGGATCATTTAAGTGTAGAGCCGCGCGGGGTAATTAAAGTCAGCCTACCCGTCTCGATTGCTCAGAATGAAATGACCAAGATCTTGCCCAATTTCCTCAAAAAATATCCAGAAATTAAGGTTCAACTTCTGGTGAGTAATCGTCGGGTCGATGTGATTAATGAAGGTATAGATTTAGCCCTTCGCGTCCGATCAAATCTGGATGACGATCCTAGCCTTATCTTGAGAAAATTTGAATTAATTGAACAGCATCTATTTGCGAGTCAGGCCTATCTCAATGAATTTGGCGAGCTTAAACAACCCGAAGATTTAGCACATCACCACATATTGAGCATGGTCGATGAGCATCTTGATCAGCAAATTATTGTACATGACAACCAGAATCATCAAAAGAAAATCAAGGTGAATCCTGTTGTCATGGGTTCAGACTTAATGATGTTGGCACAACTGGCCCGACAAAACTGCGGCATTGCTTTACTACCAGATTCGATTGCACAAGATTTTATTAAAACTGGAGAACTCGTGCGCGTTTTACCAGAATGGAAAGCACCTCATGGTATATTCCACGCGGTCTATCCATCTCGCAGAGGGCAACTTCCTGCTGTACGCGTTTTTATTGATTACTTAGTTGAGCATTTAGCACACAAACATAAGTAAAGATAAAAAAAAAGCTTATCCGAGAAGGATAAGCTTGAAATAAGAAACTACAGCGAGAATCTTGGAGTGCATTTTATAGACCGATCTTAATTCGATCAAAGACAAAAAAACGATTAATATTTTTGCTCAAAAATCACACAGCCTAGAAAAACTATAACTCAAGCAAAACAAAGATCGAAATTAACTATTAATATTCGCGAACAAACAAAAAACTTAGACTTAAGTCTAAATTCGATTTAATTGAGTGGTCACTTAATTTCTGGATAATCTCCAGTCCCTTCTGGCCAAGGCGTCAATAACTCAAACCCTGTATCTGTGACTGCAACCATATGCTCCCATTGAGCAGACAGTGACTTATCCGTAGTCACGACCGTCCAACCATCTTGAAGTTCTTTTACGCTGCCACGACCGATATTGACCATAGGCTCAATCGTAAACACCATGCCTGTTTTAAGCTTCAAACCTAGGCCTGGTTTCCCATAATGTAAGACGCTTGGCTGCTCATGATAAACTTTGCCTATACCATGACCACAATAATCTTTAACAATACTAAACCCTTCGCGCTGTGCAACGGACTGAATAGCAAAACCAATATCCCCTAATGTTGCATCGGGTTTAACTGCTTTAATCCCTGCTAACATGGCTTCATACGTGGTATCTACCAGTTTTTTAGCTTCTGGCTTAATACTCCCCACATAATACATACGACTCGTGTCACCAAAATAACCATCTTTAATAATTGCAACATCGATGTTGATAATATCCCCATCTTGTAAAATACAGGTTGCAGAAGGAATACCGTGACAAACAACTTCATTCGGGGAAATACATGTAGTTTTTGTATAACCGTAATAACCAATATTTGCAGGCGTTACATTTAAGGTATTTACAATATAATCATGACAAATATCATCCAAATATTCAGTACTGACTCCAGGCTTAACATACTCACCAATCATTGCCAAAACTTGCGCAGCCAAACGTCCTGACACACGTAGTTTTTCAATGTCTTGCTCAGTTTTAATCACTACTGAAGAAGCCAGCATATTCTCACCCTCTTAAATGATGCAGGCATTATAATCCTTTTCATTTAAAAATGTTGCGAGTGATAACTCAGAAATCAGAACACCATTAACAATATCAAAATTGAGACTCCCAAATAGTGTACAACACCTTTCCCATCTAACTTTTTTATAATTTTCTAAACAGACTCTTTAGTAATTTTTCATCAGTTTTCAGCCATATAATTCAACCATTAGTCAAACCACACAAAAGTTTGTATAAAAAAAATTCATATTACATATAAAAAATTTTCCAAAGTCCTTATTTTCTACTAGAATCGCCTGTTTTTAGTCAATGCATCTCTCCAAATGACGAATCTTCGTACTAGAGATATTATTGCCTTGGGTTTCATGACCTTTGCTCTGTTCATTGGAGCAGGTAATATTATCTTTCCTCCTATTGTTGCCCAACAAGCGGGTGAACATGTTTGGCTAGCAGCTGCTGGCTTTCTGGTCACTGCAGTGGGTTTACCTGTAATTACCATTATTGCACTTTCACGTGTAGAAGGTTCAATTCAACTGCTCAGCTCTCCACTGGGTAAAGTTGCCAGTTTAATCTTAACCATTGTCTGTTATTTGGCTGTAGGTCCACTCTTCGCTACACCTCGTACAGCAACTGTTTCTTATGAAATTGGATTTTCCTCATATTTTGGTACTTCACCCAATAGTTTGCTGATTTACAGCATTATCTATTTTGCAATTGTTACTCTAGTTTCACTTTATCCAAACAAATTGTTGGATACCGTGGGGCACTTCCTCGCACCAATCAAAATTGTTTCTTTAGCCGTACTCGGTATTGCAGCATTCTTAATCCCTGCGGGTTATATCCCTCCTGCTATCCATAATTATGCAAGCAGCCCAGTGTCTGAAGGTTTTGTAAATGGCTATCTCACCATGGATACGCTTGGCGCTCTGGTATTTGGTATCGTCATTATTCATGCCATTCACTCACGCGGTGTCACTGACAAAAAGTTAGTTACAAAATACGCGATGATCGCTGGTCTGATTTCTGGTGTTGGTTTAACGCTGGTTTATCTCAGTTTGTTTAAACTCGGACTTGGAAGTCATGAAGTCGCACCAAATGCAGCAAATGGCGCTGTTATTTTGCATGCTTATGTGCAACATGCTTTTGGTGACTTAGGTTCAATCTTCCTTACCGGTATGATTTTCCTTGCATGTATGGTGACTGCTATTGGTCTGACTTGTGCATGTGCAGAATACTTCTCTGAGCTGACTCAAATTCCTTATAAGATTCTTGTATTTGTTCTAGTTGGTTTTTCACTCCTGATCTCAAATTTAGGTTTAACTAAACTGATTGCAGTATCCGTTCCTGTGCTATGTGCGATTTATCCACCTGCAATTGTGGTAATCATGCTCAGTTTCTTCGCAAAATTCTGGAAAAACCCGCCAGCAATTATTGCACCAGTAACTGCAATCGCTTTTATCTTTGGAATTTTAGAAGGCTTAAAAGCAGCAGAACTCAATTCTTTCTTACCAGAATTTGTTCAACATCTACCATTAAATGAACAAAATCTTGCATGGTTAATCCCATCTTTACTGGTCTTGGTTATTGCTCTTATCTGCGACAAATTTAGAAAATAAGTTTTCAATTTGTAATTAAAATCCAATTTTACCCAAATTAGATTTTAGATGTGACCAATAAATGTCGGTTTTACCCAAATCAACTTTTATTGTTTACTTTTCGCAGCCATGCAATACCATGCCCCGCATGTCTAAACGCCCGCTCTAGCTCCCTCTTCATTAGATTTAATATATGGTCTAATTATTGCTTTATACGACTTAAGCACTATTAAGCTTTTTTCAATATGAAAGTAGGCTAAGTGTTAGGGTTATGAATATCATATTGATGACATATTTGACCAAAACAATATGTATAGGTAATTACTACCGAATAAAATATGAATCATTCATAAAATAAACAGTTCATCACACAAATACTAATGTTAGTCAAATTAAATAGAAAAATAATGGTATTAGCTATTGAAATACCCTTTAATTCGAAGTACAACATTAGTAACCAATCCGACCAAAACACTTAGGTTTAGGTCAAATTCATAGGAGGGATGGAGATGTTATCATTACATTTCAACAAGCAAGTCTTCATTAACGCTCTAAAAGCAAACAAGAATATGGTCACGTACTTAAGTACAACCGTGGCACTTATGCTGACTTTGCTTTTTCACGGACTCATTCAAGGACATCTGAAAGCTGAGTATTTTGCATACGCTCTTTTCGTCTCTGCAGCATTTTACAGTTGGGCTGTAATTGATCAAAAAGTCCGTGCCCAGAAAAAATCTAAGAATTTCGATTGAACAGATGGATGATTATTCATCCATCTTTAAAAAAGTATGTAAATAATTAAAATAAATTAAGTCCCGCACCTAGCACTAACATTCCAGTCGCAAACAGCTCACCTACCACCAGTAAAACCATCGCTAAAGTCATCATCGCTCGCGGTAGAACCTTATTACCCAATTGATGCGGTACCTTAAATTGATTCGTTGTGTCTTTTAAATAACCATGCAAGACATAGCTCACTATTGATGCACTAAAGAAAATCAAATTAATAACCACAAAAATCAGATTCCACATTTCTGACCACATGGAAAATTCAGCAAGCACAGCCAAAATCAAACTTGCAGATGCATACAACAAACTACTTCTATGTGCGATGTCTACATAATAATGTGCTCTTGCCTGAGTAGAATGTCTAATCTGCCAGTATTTCCAAACCCCTGTTAACATACCCAACCATAAATACACCCCACTAAAAAGAATTGCCAATTTCATTGCAATTGAAAAATGATCAAACACCACCCCTCCTTATCCTTCTTAAATATGAATTTTATGACTTCTAAGTCATACTTTTAACAAGTTTCTTTTTGGAACTTGGTTAAAGTAATCTAAAACAGCAAATACATAGTGCTTATGAACACTCAACCTCAATCGATTCAAATACAATGTACTGATGGCTATCAATTAAGTGCAAAATTCTATCAAAATCAAATAAATTCCGACAAAGCCTTCCCTATTCTGATTTGTCCTGCCACGGGAATCGTGAAAGAGTTTTATCACTCTTATGCAGAATGGCTAAATAGTCTCGGACATACTGTCATGTGTTTTGACTTTAGAGGAATTGGTGCTTCATTGCATGGCCCATTGCACCAATCTGAAGCAACCATTGTCGATTGGGGGCAATTAGATATTACCGCCGCAATTGATTGTCTGTTAGAACAAACTCAAGCCGAAAAAGTGATTCTCCTTGGCCATAGCGCAGGTGGACAACTCCTTGGTATTTCACCAAATTACAACAAAGTCGCTAAAATCATTGCTGTTGCGGGATCAACAGGTCATGTCCGCGGCTTAAAAGGTAAAACCAAATTCCTCGCCCCTATTATGTTTCATGTGGTTTTCCCAATTTCGAGTAAACTCAAAGGGTTTGGTGCCACCAAAATGATTGGAATGGGTGAAAACCTCCCCAAAAATGTTGCAAAACAATGGGCTGAATTTTGTGGGACACAAGGTTATGTGATGCATGCTGTCAAGAAACAACAACTCGCTGATTACCATAGCCAGATTACTTGCCCCATTACTGCAATTTGGGCATCAGACGATGAAATTGCAACTCATCCCAATGTTCAAGCACTACTCGATCTTTATCCAAATGCTGCAACAGCTATGATTGAACTTAAGCCAAAGCAATTTCAACACAAAAGCATTGGTCATATGCAGATGTTCCGTAAGTCACATCGTAATATTTGGGGGTTAATTGAACAGCAACTTCACATCTAGTTTTTCCATCAAATTGTATTTAATCTCCAATCTAGCTTGATGGCTTTTTATTTCAAAAAAACGCCCGATTATTCGGGCGTTTTCATCATTATATGACTTAGTGGCGATAAATGATTGTCACGAATTTTATGCGATTCTCATCTAATTCCGTAACTTCAAAATGCACACCTTGATAATCAAGCTGCGTGCCAACTCGGACTTCACCTTGCGTTTTATCCAGAATCAGACCAGCTACACTCATATAACCTGCATCATCTTCCACCAAATCAAAAACACCGAGTTCAAGCTCAAGCTGGTATAAATCCAACATGCCCGAAGCTTTCCATGTTTGATCATTAATTTTGACCAAGTCTAATTGCTCATCAGCATCAGGAAATTCACCTGCAATTGCTTCAAAAACATCTAGCGGAGAAATTAAGCCTTTAACATTGGAAAATTCATCCGTGACCAAAACCAATGACCCTTTTGATGCTCTTAACGTATTAATGGCATCAATCACCTTCATCTTTTCAAAGATAAAAATTGGACGCTGACGTTTAATCAGTGATTTTAACGCTTCTTCACCATCATCCAATACATCAAGCAATTCTTTGGCACGCACTACACTAATGACTTTATCCAAGCTGCCGCGGCAGACAGGGAATAAACTGTGCGGTACCGCAAGTACCTGTTCTCGAATTTTTTCAGGAGTATCATTTAAATCAACCCATGAAATCTGATTACGAGGCGTCATAATAGAAGCAACAGAACGCTCTGCCAGAGTCAATACTCCACCAATCATATAACGCTCTTCAGCTGCAAAGGCTTCCTGAGCTTCAATTTGCTCGGCGTCCATATGAGAAGGTTCAACTTTTCCACCCATTAGTTTTAAGATGGAATCTGCGGTACGATGACGCAATGGAATCTTAGATTCATGTTTTGCCACATTACGCTTGGAATATTGATTAAAGGCTTCAATCAAAATTGCCACGCCAATACCCGAATAAATATAACCTTTTGGAATATGGAAACCAAATCCTTCCGCAATTAAGCTAATACCAATCAACAATAGGAAACTTAAACACAGAATAACAACTGTAGGGTGACGGTTTACAAAGTTAGTGAGTGGCTTAGAGGCAAATAACATTACAATGACTGCAATAGTTACCGCTGCCATCATCACGTAGATATTATCAACCATACCAATGGCAGTAATGACCGAATCTAGAGAAAAGACCGCATCAAGTACAATAATTTGCGCAACGACTGCCCAGAAACTGGCATATACCACTGAAGATGTTGATTTAATTTCAGGTTTACCTTCCATCTTCTCGTGCAACTCGGTCACAGCTTTATAGACCAAGAACAGTCCACCGAAGAGTAAGATTAAGTCACGCCCTGAGAAAGATAAATCGGCAATTTGAATGAGTGGTTTGGTTAACGTAACCAACCACGAGATAACGGACAACAACCCCAAGCGCATAATCAATGCGAGAGAAAGACCAATAACGCGCGCTTTATCGCGCTGCTCTGGTGGAAGTTTATCTGCCAAAATGGCAATAAAGACTAGGTTATCAATACCTAAAACAATTTCTAAAACAATTAGGGTAAGTAAGCCAACCCAAATTCCTGGATCTAATAAGAATTCCATTATTGCTGCACCTCGATTAACTCAAGGCAAAATTTTAATAAGCTAGACCTGCACGGCGACGGATCCATGTAAAACCTCTTTTTAACAATAGATGGTTTTATTATGCATACTCTTTTTGCATTGTAATTACTTTTTTAATTTTTTTTACAAAATCAACTTATTAGATTTGATTTTCAAGAAAGATTAAAATATTATCCTTTGATACAATTTAAATACATTGACTAAGTTGATTGTAACAAAACAAAAAACTGAATAGTCATAAATGATTTAGCTCAACTTCCTCAAGGATTAATATTGAATTAAACTATTGATTTAATTAATTATTTATAATTTAAATATATCTTTTTCTTAGATTAATGTTTTAAATGACAGAAATGTTTTGTAAACAAAGCCAGTTTTCAAAACATTTTTTTATACTAAAATGAAAAACTTATATGGAATATCAGTTTATTTATTACTCAATATGTACGGTAAATGAATTGCCTATTCAACCCAGATTTATTTATAGGATTGGTTTCTATGACAAAAGGAAAAGGATTGACCTTTTATCTACCCTTAATGTGCATTCTTAATTTGCACCAAAACCATACTCATTTAGACCTAGAGCAGTCATTTAAACTTCCTCAGGTATAACTCGTCATCAAGTCACTTCAGATACACAAACTGTATTTTGAAAATCTAATCACATTTATATTGCATAATGTGTCATGTTTCACATAAAATTAAGCAATATAAAAATAAATATCTGGAATCTCATATGACTAAAAAGTATGCGAAGTTTTTACCTACCACTGATGACTTCACCTTAGAAAACTTTCCTTTTTTTTGGATAACTCAGGTTTATTCACAACACGTGCAAAAGGTCGATCAAGTCCTAAAAAAGTACGGCTTGGATAATTCTCGTCGTCGCATTTTACTTGCTTTAAAATCCAAACCGAATGCCAGCGTATCTGATCTTTCGGATATGGTCGTATCCAAAATGTCTACAACCACAAAGATTGTCTATCGTCTTAAAGATGAGGGCTTGGTTAACACCTATTCATGTGAAGATGATGCTCGTATAACACGGGTCATCCTTACTGAAAAGGGTAATGAAATGACACATAAAATCAATGATTTAACCAGTGCTGTACTTGAACAATCATTTGAAGGCTTAACCCCTTTACAGATTGAAAAAATGATGGACAGCTTGAAGCATATTTTTAACAATCTTAATCGTTAATTTATAAAATATAAAAGGGGTTCTAAATAGAAGCCCTTTTTATATTTAGAAAAGATCAAACATATTCAACTGAGGTGTTGGCTTTTCTATTTTGGCTTTAGGTACATGTGAACACTCAAACTCTTCAACTGGAAATCCCTGCATAAATTGAGTCATTTGATGTGGCTGTTTTAAATTTAGCCAATGATCAAGATGCTCATGCGGAATGACGACAATTGATCGTTTGACATCACCAGGTTCATGAAACTCTTTCATCATAGGATGGTCTATGGCATCCATCGTCAGCATTGCTGCGGAACGAATAATTTCATTATTGATTTTGCAAATTTCATAAATTGCAGCAATAAAAAAGGCTTTGCCATCTTTACGCCGTACACCCCATCGTTGTGGTTTATTTTCAATATATTTACTTTCATAAAACTCAGTGACTGGAATTACACCGAACTTACATTTATAAGCCGCATCCTGAAAGCTTGGCTTCTCAAAAATAGTTTCATACCTAGCATTATAAGTACGCTTAGAGGTACTGACATCTTCAGCCCATTTCGGCACTAAACCAAATAATACTTCTCGCCACTCCAATCCATGTTCAGATTTAAACAATAACGGAGTTTTATAACTAGGATAAACCTCTTCCAGATATTCAAACGGAATTTGTGGCAAACCCAATTGCTGTAGTTGTGACAAGGTTAGAGGTTTAAAATTGGCACACATTTATTGAATCCAATTGATGCTATCTTTCATTTAACAATGAACCAGAATTCCCATTTCAGTCACAAAATAAGCAGTGGAATCCGCAACTTCAATATTATAGACATAATCACAGTAAGCTTGACCACCACAAGGGATGAGTTTTTCAATCATCTCACTATACAACTCAATAAGTTCCCTACCTTTGTCCTTATCCAAGTATAAACAATCTCTTTCATCTTGTTTTATTAAGGTTTCAGGTAATACGCCACAATGTCCAATAACCCTCGCTAGATAACACACATCATCCTGATCTAGTCAGATCGTTCTTGGGCGACCTAGACTAAAATCAACCAATTCATAAGTATATCCATGTCGCAAATAGACCAAATCGTTCATTTTAGCCTGTTCAATCGCTACTAAATCTTATTCTGTATGTATCCATGTCCCTGCGACAAAACCCATATTCTTTTTGTTGTTACATTTTATAGATTCCTAAAAAACAAAGACCTTTCAAAATTGAAAGGTCTTTGTCAGATTCACGTAACTAATCGAAATCAGTCACCTGTGTAACCTTTTAATTTCAAACGCGCAGCATGTAACAATGGTTCAGTATAACCAGAAGGCTGCACACCACCTTTGAAAATTAAATCAGAAGCGGCTTGGAAAGCGATATTGTTATCAAAGTCTGTTGCCATTGCTGTATACAATGGATCTTCAGCGTTTTGACCGTCTACAATTTTAGCCATGCGCTTCAAGACTTCTTCAACCTGCTCACGTGTTACGATACCGTGACGTAACCAGTTTGCAACGTGTTGTGAAGAAATACGTAATGTTGCACGATCTTCCATCAAACCAACGTTGTTGATATCTGGAACTTTAGAACAACCTACACCTAAATCAACCCAACGAACCACATAACCCAAGATACCTTGACAGTTATTTTCAAGTTCATTGTTAATCTCTTCAGCCGACCAGTTAGTCTCTGGAGCAAAAGGAGGGGTTAACAAATCATCTAGAGAAAGCATTTGTTCAGCTTTCAATTGATCTTGACGTGATTTTACATTGACTTGATGGTAATGCATTGCATGTAGCGCAGCACCCGCTGGTGACGGCACCCAAGCACATGATGCACCAGCATTTGGATGTGCAGCTTTAGTCGCTAACATATCTTTCATACTGTCTGGCTTAGGCCACATGCCTTTACCAATTTGTGCCTTACCTTGCAAACCACACTCTAAACCAATTGCTACGTTACGGTTTTCGTAAGCTGCAATCCATTTTTGTGTTTTTACTGCTTCTTTACGAACAACTGGTGCTGCTTCCATAGAAGTATGGATTTCATCGCCCGTACGGTCCATAAAACCAGTGTTAATAAAGATCGTACGGTCTTTAGCAGCCTCAATACAGTTTTTCAAGTTCACTGATGTACGACGCTCTTCGTCCATAATACCGATTTTTAAAGACTTCGTTGGTAAGCCAATTGCTTGTTCTGCACGTTCAAACAATTCAACTGCAAATGCAACTTCTTCTGGACCATGCATTTTAGGTTTAACGATATACATTGAGCCTTTACGAGAGTTCTTATTCTCATTTTGACCACGAATATCAGCAACACTCAGTAACGGTGTTACCAACGCGTCCATAATGCCTTCAAAAATTTCTTCGCCATCCACCAAAATAGCAGGGTTCGTCATTAAATGACCCACGTTACGAAGAAGCATTAACGAACGACCATGTAAAGTTGTCGTACCACCAATCAAGTTTTTAATGGTACGGTCTTTATTTAATGTACGAGTAACCGTCTTGCCATTTTTCTCGATCGATTCTTGCAAATCACCTTTCATTAGGCCCAACCAGTTACGGTAGCCTTCTACTTTTTCTTCTGCATCAACTGCTGCAACAGAATCCTCTAAATCCTGAATCGTTGTAATTGCGGCTTCAAGAACTAAATCTTTAACACCAGCAGCATCAGTTTTACCCACTGGGCTTGTTGCATCAACTTCAATAATGACATGTAAACCATTATTCAATAGAACAACTTCTGAAGGATTTGCTTCTTCACCATTAAAGCCAACAAATTGTGCTTCATGTGCCAAACCAGTTGTAGAACCATCTTTTAAAGTCACAACAAGTTTATTATTTTCCACTGCATAACGTGTAGCGTCTGCATGTGAACCTTGTGCCAATGGGAAAGTTTCATTTAAGAAGTTTTTAGCAAATGCAATAACTTTATCACCACGTACAGGGTTATAGCCTTTACCTTTTTCTGCGCCACCTTCTTCAGAGATTACATCGAAGCCGTAAAGTGCATCGTATAAAGAACCCCAACGAGCGTTTGCTGCATTTAAGCAATAACGTGCATTACGTACTGGCACAACCAACTGTGGACCTGCCAATAATGCAACTTCTTCATCAACATTTTCTGTGCTGATCTGGAAATCTTCTACTTCTGGTACCAAGTAGCCAATTTCTTTAAGGAAAGCTTTGTAAGCTTCTAATTCAAATGTGTTGTTGCGGTGCCATTCATCAATTTTAGCCTGTAGATCTTCACGCTTAGCTAAAAGCGCTTTATTTTTTGGGCTAAGATCGACAACAACTTGCTCAAAGTTTTTCCAGTATGTTTCACTGTCCAAACCAGAACCTGGTAAAGCTTCATTCTCGATGAAATCGTAAAGTTCTTTAGCAATCGCTAACTTACCCTTTTGAATACGTACAGTCATTGTCTTTCCTGATATTGCTACTTTTTATAACAAGAGATTCTAGTATACCTATTTATACTTTGCTGAATACGAATATCACATTCCTAAATAGTAAGCATTTTCTGCTCAATAAATATTGACATCATCAAATAAAATTCTACTTAGTCTGCATTATCACTTTCATGAATACTCTTTTTATAGTGTATTAAGTTTTTGGAATGCCGAAATTAGACTTAAGTTCAGAATTGCCTTGAACATCTTCCATTTCGTGAATTTTTACTTGTTTTTAGGTCTTCACATTTCCCTATACAAGAAAAAATGTCGATTCAACATACAATACTTTTGCCCATAAAAAAACGCCAATTCATGGCGTTTTTTTGTTTATTCGTTAAAATCTTTGGCGGATTTCTCGATTAAACGATGCTCAGAGTGCAAATAATCATCCGATTGCATTTCCAGCAAGCGTGAACGCGTCCGTTCAATTTCAAATGCCAATTTGTCACCTTGATAAATATCAATGATCGTGTCTTCCGAAGTCAGCAACAATTTGACTCCACGGTCATAAAACTCATCAACCAGATAAATGAACCGGCGCGTACCTTCCGACAGATAATCGGTTAAATGCGGAACATTACTCACCAGTACAGTGTTATAAATATTCGCAATTTCAATAAAGTCGGCTGGGCTACGAGGTTTCAAGCACAGTTCAGAAAACTCACACCACAATACATCCTCAGTATGACCAATAGTTTCCACCAGACGATTATTGATTACAATTGGTTCTTGCGACTGATGCTGAGTTTGGGTCAATGCCGTAAAGCGCTGAGCAATCCAAAGTTTATGGTCATGCGTTAATGGATGTTTAAACAATTGCGCTTGCTTTAATACGCGCAAACGGTAGTCTACACCCGCATCTACATTCAAAATGACACAATTCTTCTTAACCATCTCAATGGTAGGGATAAAGCGGTCACGATGAATACCATTTTTATAAAGACCATCTGGCGCAATATTTGATGTTGCTATCAAAGTAATTCCGCGATTGAATAATTTCTGGAATAACTCACTCAGAATCATTGCATCCGTAACATTAGTCACAAAGAATTCATCAAAACAGATAATTACTGCTTCTTTATAAATTTGATCTGCGACCGCATCTAAAGGATTGCGCTGACCAGACAATTTATTGAGCTCACGATGCACATGTTGCATAAAGTGATGAAAATGCATGCGTGTTTTACGACGGAATGGAATCGAATCATAAAACTGGTCCATCAACCAAGTTTTACCTCGACCCACACCACCCCACATATAAACACCTTGTGGAGATGTCTGACGACGGAAGCGACGAAATGCTTTCTTTGATGCTTTATAGCGTTGAATCAGTTCTTGCCAAACACGATCTAACTCGTGCACGGCCTGTGCTTGAGCTTCATCAGGCATAAATTGACCCGAAGCTAAGGCTTGCGCATAACGTTCAGCTGGTGATAAAGGAGCAAAGGCGGTGCTGTGAAGATTTAAATCCGACATATCTTGATTACTATTTTGGTCTGACGAAAGTATAACGAAAATTAGAGAACAATAAATAAAACTTTGGCATGAGTCCAAGCACTACTTGGAATATTGCCTTGGACTACGTCCAAACCATCGTTTAAATGCATGGTTAAAAGCAGCAGGCTCAGAATAACCCAATAATTCAGCAATCATTTCAATGGTGTACTCCTGATATTCAATTAATCTTAGAGCCTTTTCCTTAATTAATTGCTCTCTAATCTGTTTATAACTACTATTTAACTGCTGCAACTGGTGTCTTAAAGTACGCTCAGGAATATGTAATGCTTGTGCTGTTTTCGCCATAGTCGGAATAACACCTTGCTGTAAATCCAAATAATCCTGCACACGCTCTACCAAATCGGGCACTACTGATTGCTGAGACAATCGCTTCATTTCAGCCTGACATTTATGATCATAAATACGAAAAGTCATTTGATCAGCCGAAGGAATTTTAATATCCAAAACTACTTCATCAAACCAAAAAGCGGCATAAGACTTTGAAAATGTAATATCCAATCCATAGTGCGCCTGATACATTGCCAAAATCTCGGCATTTTCAGGTTGATCAAAAGGCAGCTCCACTTTAAGCTGAGGCACACTTAAACCCATCTTCTTATACAACTCTTGAATAAACTTGTATGTCCCTGCCAATTCGGATTGTGCACGCAACATATTTAGCTCATCTGTTAAATCATTGGCTTCATAACACAATGCCACCTGATGATTCTGAAATTTTAAACTCAGTTTAGCTGTAAGATGTGTTAAAGGTTGATACGCAATAACCTTTTCAAGTGCGACCCCAATATTATCACTGGTCACCAATAACATTAATAAAGGACCATATCCAGCCAATGCATAATGCTGCCCAATATTTAAGCCTTGCTCAGGAGAAATATGCTCACCTAGGACCATCAATACATCACGTTCCAAACTGGGCTGAATAATGGCTGTTGGATCCAACGCATCCACACTTAAACCAATACCTTTTAATTGCTGATCGATATCAATCCCAGCTTTACGCATCGCTTGTATTAAATACATGAGACTGAGAATCGATCTTTTCATATTTGTGTCAATAAAGATAAGAACCCTTTTTTAACCCAATTCTCTATATTTGAAAATTGCCGAATCTATCAAACTACAACTGTATATAAAGATACACCCTTGATTACGCCTGTACCGAACCTTAAAAATCCTGACTTACCTTTGCATGAATCACTGCAACAGTGGTACACATAAGCTATGATGGGCACAACCCCAAACTATCACTTTACCTATGCAAGCCTTTATACTGATATCTCAGCTTCTTTTATGTTTAACTGCTGGATATGTCTTTGCCAAAAAAATTCCAAATAACTTTATTAAACTATGTTTTAAGGTTTTACCGTATTTCTCTTATCTACTCTTGATCGGAATTAGCATGGAGTTTACCCATGCCCTTGAACATATTCATGGCTCTTCGCATATATTAACCAGTGCAACTACATTGGCTTTTTTTACAACAATAGGGTCATTTTTATGTTGCTTTGCGCTTTATAAATTTATTGGCATACAACCCGTTTCAGGCAAAATCTCACTTACCCTACTATTCAAATCTTTCATCAGTATTTCCTATGCCTGTTTAGCGTTAGCTACAGGATTTCTTTTAGCAAAATTACTGGAAAATGTTGGAATTTCAGTACAAGTCAATACTTGGTATTTGCTGCTAGTTTTCATGTTTTTAATTGGACTCGATCTTGCATTTAGCCCTTTAGATCGCTCTTGGTTAAATTTTAAAATTCTTTTGGTACCTATCGGTTGCATTATTGGTTCAATTATTGGGGCTTTGCTATGTAGTATTTTTCTGGATCAACTTCAACTGAAAGATCTCATTATGTTGTCGCAAGGTTATGGTTTCTACTCCATGAGCGGAATTGTCGTCACCGAACTTAAAAATCCTGCATTAGGCAGTATTGCGCTGATTAATGATTTATTTCGTGAAATCTTTGCAATCATTCTTATGTATTGTATTGGTTGGCGTTATCCGCGCTCAGCAATCGCTTCAGCAGCAGCTACTGCTATGGACGTCTCACTTCCCATGGTCAAACAAGCTTGTGGCAACGACTTTATTCCTCACGCTATGGTCAGTGGTTTTATTCTCTCTATACTTGCACCTATTGCTGTTAGCTTACTCGCAGCACTTTAGTGATTTTAGGATTCCTTTGGCATTGAATGTTATGTTTCCATGCCAAGAAAAAATAAATTAAATTCTATACGCCAACTAAAAACCCATGTTAATACTCCCAACACCACTAACCACAACATCAATGATGGCAAATCCAATATTGACCCTATCGACACAAAATACACAATCAACAAATCTATTTTTTCATCTACCTTCTGAGTTCCTACAAAGTGTGCTGAAGCTCAGAAGCTTTCTCAAGTTCTTCATTCCAACGAACTACCAAACAATATAGCTGTAGTGATCACTACATACCCACTCTTTTTATTGTATTAACTTATATAAAAAAGCCTTTCATTAGAAAGGCTTTTATCGATTATTCACAATATTAAAAATTAAAGTGTTGCCAAAATATCTTTTAAGGTTTGACGCGGATTCTCAGATTTCGTAATTGGACGACCAATCACCAAATGCGTAGAACCATCTAGCATCGCTTGTTTTGGCGTAACAATTCGCTTTTGGTCATCCGCATTAGCACCTTCAGGGCGAATACCTGGCGTCACCAGAGCAAAATCTCGACCTAATAATTCACGCAACATTTTTGCTTCTTGCGCAGAACATACCACACCATCTAAACCACTATCTTTCGTTAAAGCTGCTAGACGTTTTACTTGTTCAAATGGCTCAATATCCAAACCAATATCACGCAAGTCTTCACGGCCCATTGATGTCAGTACAGTCACAGCAATCAGTTGAGTTGGATAACTCCCAGCCTTTAAACGCTCCACACAGGTTTCCATCATCTTACGGCCACCAGAGGCATGCACATTCACCATCCACACACCCAAATCTGCTGCTGCACATACAGCTTGTGCCGTGGTATTCGGGATATCATGAAACTTCAAATCCAAGAAAACTTCAAAACCTTCTGCGTGCAAGGCTTTGACTATCGATGGGCCTTCATGAGTAAATAACTCTTTACCAACTTTTACTCGACATAATGCAGGATCTAACTGCTCTGCAATGTGCAATGCATCAATTTGGCTTTTAGCATCTAGTGCAACAATGATACTCAAGAGAATTTACCTTTGATTAGACAAAAAGAAAGCCCATTATAATGGGCTTTTATTATCGTTTGTTACATCAAATACAGTTTTTTCATGCCTTACGTTCGCAGCTGCCTCAGCAGCAGCTAATTGTGCAGCCTGAATTTGTTCTTTTCGAAGGTGATCAATATCTTTACGTAAGCGTTTAATCTCCCAACTTGTCTGAAACACACGAAATACTTGTATACCAAGCAATAATCCAACCACCACACCCAAGGATAAAGTCAGCAATAAAACCAGACCTAAGCGCATAGCTGGGACTTGTGTAAATAACAAATCGACCGTGACTTCAGTACCGTTCTGTAAAACCAAAGTCAAGGAATAACCAAATAAAATGATTAATATGGCGACTAATACATAACGCATATACACCCCTTCTTATTATTAGTCTATAGCTTCATTCACCGCGTCACGTAATGCCTTACCAGGTTTAAAATGTGGAACTGCTTTTGCTGCTACTTCAACAGATCTTCCTGTTTTCGGATTGCGACCAATTCGCGGTTCACGATGATGCAAGGCAAAGCTACCAAACCCGCGAATTTCAATACGACTATCAGACGAAAGTGATGCAATCATTTGATCAATCATGATCTTAACAGCTTCTTCCACTAAAGGCTCCGCTAAGTGCGGGTTTTTTAGAGAAATACGCTCAATTAAGTCAGACTTATTAAGAGCTTCAGTAGTCATCGGCGACCTCTTTAATTATCAAGCTACTTTGTACCTAAACTGATAATAACCTGTTTAAATACAAAACGGTAGCGCAATAATTAAATACTACGCTACCGTTTACAGTATTTGTGTAAAAAGTATTAGTTAAATTACATTAACAATACAATTTATACGACCTACTTAGTGGTTCATTTGAGCTTTGATCAAGTCACCAATAGTCTTAGGACCATTTTCTTGAGACACAGATGCAGTCTTCAAGTTAGCAACAGCTTCTTTCTCTTCAGCTTCGTCTTTCGCTTTGATAGACAAGTTGATAGAGCGAGATTTACGATCAACGTTGATGATTTTAGCTTCTACTTCTTGACCAACTTCCAAGAATTTAGTTGCATCTTCAACGCGATCACGGTTGATTTCAGAAGCTTTTAATTGAGCTTCTACTTCGTCAGCCAACTTAACAGTAGCGCCTTTAGCGTCAACTGCAGTTACAGTACCTTTAACCAAAGCACCGCGTTCGTTAGCAGCTAAGAAATCGTTGAACGGATCGCTATTCATTTGCTTGATGCCAAGGCTGATACGGTTGCCTTCAGCGTCTACAGACAAGATAACAGCTTCAACAGTGTCACCTTTCTTGTAACGACGAATCGCTTCTTCACCTTGTTCATTCCAAGAAATATCAGACAAGTGAACTAGACCGTCGATACCACCTGGTAAACCAATGAAGATACCAAAGTCAGTGATAGATTTGATCGTACCAGAAACTTTCTCACCTTTGTCGTGGTTCTTAGCAAACTCTTCCCATGGGTTAGCACGAGTTTGTTTGATACCAAGAGAAATACGACGACGCTCTTCATCAACTTCAAGAACCATAACATCAACTTCGTCACCAATCTGAACAACTTTAGATGGGTGGATGTTTTTGTTCGTGTGGTCCATTTCTGAAACGTGTACTAAGCCTTCAACGCCTTCAGCGATTTCAGCGAAGCAACCGTAGTCAGTTAAGTTAGTTACGCGAGCTTTAACGATTGAACCTTTAGGGTAACGGCTCATGATCGCTAACCATGGATCTTCGCCTAATTGCTTAAGACCTAAAGATACGCGGTTACGCTCTTTGTCAAATTTAAGTACTTTAACAGTAACTTCTTGACCAACTTCAACAACTTCTGATGGGTGCTTGATACGTTTCCAAGCCATGTCAGTGATGTGAAGAAGACCATCGATACCGCCAAGGTCAACGAATGCGCCGTAATCAGTAAGGTTCTTAATAGTACCTGTAACTGTTTGACCTTCTTCAAGCTGAGCAAGAAGAGCTTCACGGTCAGCTGAAGATTCAGCTTCCATAACAGCACGACGAGATACAACAACGTTGTTACGTTTAGCATCAAGTTTGATTACTTTGAATTCTAACTCTTTACCTTCAAGGTGAGTCGTGTCACGGATAGGACGAGTATCTACCAAAGAACCTGGTAAGAACGCACGAACTGGACCGATGTCAACAGTGAAACCGCCTTTAACTTTACCAGAGATAACACCAGTAACGATTTCGCCATCTTCAAAGATTTTTTCAAGTTTAGTCCAAGTTTCAGCACGTTTCGCTTTTTCACGTGATAAAACAGTTTGGCCCATACCGTTGTCAAGAGCTTCAACAACAACATCTACTGTATCGCCAACTTGAACTTCAAGTTCACGTTGTTCGTTTAAGAATTCAGCACGGTCAACTACGCCTTCAGATTTAAGGCCAGTGTCAACTGTTACCCAGTCAGAGTCGATGCTTACTACAACGCCCTGGATGACAGCACCCTTTTCAACGTTGAGGTTTAATTCGCTTTCTTCAAAGAGGGCTGCAAAAGATTCGGTCATGATATACCCGATAAAGTATGCGGTCTTGGATCAGACAAGGCCGTTTTAGTTACGCGTCTACATAGTCCGTTATAAACTGATCAAGCTATGCTTTCGCTAAAAATTTCTTTACTTGGCTAACTGCTTGTCGATATATTGAGTCATGAGATTAAACACTTCATTAATGCTTAACTCAGAGCTATCAATAATCAAAGCATCTACTGCGGGTCTGAGTGGAGCGACTTCGCGTTCCATATCTCGTTTATCGCGAGCTTCAATATTAGCTAAAATGTCGTTTATTTTAACATCCAGCCCCATACCCTGCAACTGTTTTACCCGACGCTCAGCTCTGGATTGTGCTGAAGCGGTCAAATAAATCTTCGCTGGCGCTTCTGGAAAAATTGAAGTTGCCATATCGCGACCATCTGCAACTAAGCCTGGCGCTTGTGCAAAGGCACGCTGACGTTCAAATAATGCTGTTCTAAGTGCAGGAATTGCAGCGACTTTTGATGCGAATTCACCTACACGTTCAGTCCGAATGGTTTGAGTAACATCTTCGCCATCTAACAAAATCTGTGTTTCATTTGGGGTTGTTACAAATTGTATGTCTAAATTTGTTGCAATTTCAGCACAACGATCAATTTGAGAATCAATTTCTTCCAATAGGTTTTGCTTATGCAATGACAGTCCAAGCAACCGATATATAGCACCAGAATCTAATAAATGAAATTGATAGTGTGCAGCTAATTTAGCAGCGAGAGTACCTTTGCCCGAACCACTAGGGCCATCAATCGTAATAATTTTAACTGTCATTGCTTTTCCGTTATGCCTTACACAGATTTCGCGAGTTTAGAAAAACCTAGTTTAATCGCAGAATTAAGCTGTGCAAGGATTAATTTACTGACAAAGGGAACGCGTGCTTGTAATTCAATCGTATACGTCACCAATGTTGAATCTGGCGTCAATGCTTCAAACTCAATAATCCCGATATGGTGTTTAATGAATGGATTCTGGATAATTTTATATTCAATACGCTGATTTTCTTCCATTAATGTTATTTTTTCACGCAAAGGCTTTACAGGACCAATTCCCATCCGTCGAACTGAACCTAAGCCATCTGGTCTTTGTGGATCTTTTGAATCCACTATACGCTCGACTTGAATGGGTGCGAAAGCTACATTATAAGTTGCATGTTTTGCTAATAAATCAAAAACTTGTTGAATTGGGGCTTCAAATTTCTTTTTAACTTGAATTGAATTCATATATATATCCATTTTGACAATTTTTATTGTCATTAAATTCTACATGAAATTAAATAAATTAATTTGAACCATCAAGTTTTTCTTGTCTTTTTTGCTCTTTCTTCTGCTGACGACGCATTCTAAAGAAATCACTTAATTGCTGAGAACATTGCTCCTGCAAACACCCAGAAACCACTTCAAATTGATGATTATAATAGCCCGTTTCCAATAACTTACGTGCACTCACCAGAGAACCCGCTTTAGGTTCAGTTGCAGCAAACACCACTTTGGCAACGCGCGAATGAATTAAAGCCCCGACGCACATGGTACAAGGCTCTAAAGTCACATATAAAACCGTATCTGAAGGCAACCTATAATTTTGAAGTTTCTGGCATGCATGACGAATTGCTTGGATTTCTGCATGTGCTGTTGGGTCAATCTGTGAAATGGGAGCATTATGACCCACCCCAAGAATTTCATTCTGACTAACCAGAACGGCCCCGACAGGGATTTCCTGCTGTGAAGCAGCAATAGCAGCCTGCTCGTAAGCAAGCTGCATCCAATATTCATCAGAATAAAGTTCAAACTCCGTCATTAATTAGGCTAGCACACCATACTGTTTAAGCAATTGATTCCAACTTTCAATTGTCGTAACAGGTGGATTTGCAGATAAAATGCCTTTTAAGGACAAATCTGTTCCTTGAGTCCATTCTGGCGCCAAATCTTTGTCCACCAAACGTGCGCGAACACCTTCCACGAAGTCGGCATGACGAATTTTCCAATCAGAAATTTGCGTTTCTAACTCGAATACCTCATTCCAAGAGTGAATCTGCTTACCCCATTGCCATAACAACCATGTTAGCGCAGCAGTCGCAGGTGAACCTTTTTGTAAATTTTCACTGGCTTGACGCAACCAATCGCTACGAGCATCTCTCAAACCAATGATCGACTCATAATCATGTTCAAAATTTACACCACGACAAACGCTTTGGATTACATCCAAGGAGTTTTGTAACGGCCCTGGTCCTACAGGTCTATGCAAACTGTTTAAAGTATCATCAATTGCGCGGAAATCACCCGCTGGGTAGTGTCCCCAATCAATATTGACTAGCTTATCAAGTACCTTATCGCGGTGTGCATCACAAATATGCGTTGCCCAACCAATACTATAAGCACCAGCAGCCGTCATAATTGAGCCTGTTAAACCCGTAAACAACCCAATCGCACCACGATCGGCCAAGAAACGTGTTGCACCCACATCAGGATATAAACCAATATTAATTTCAGGCATTGCCAAACGTGAATATGGTGTCACCATACGGAAAGGGGCCGCCATAAATAGGCCTAAACCGCCACCCATGACATAGCCTTCACCCCAAACCAGTACTGGCTTCGCATAGTTATGCAAAAGCAGATCAAGTGCATATTCCTGTTCAAAGAATTTGTTTGCTGCATCAACTTCTGAATTAATGACCAGTTGACGTAATTTACGGACATCCCCACCCGCACAAAATGCTTTTGGTGTCGTAGAATCCAGCCAAATCGCCTTTACACGATCATCATGATGAAAATCTTGAAATACTTCTAACAGCGCCGAGACAATAGACTCATCGAGCGCATGTAAAGACTTCGGACGATTTAAACGTACAATACGCCAACCGTTAATTGCTTCTTCAACAAGAATATCAGGATGATAACTTTTTAATATGGGAGAATGTGTCATGCGTCCAGCTGCCAATTTATAGGCTCAATGCCATTATGTTTGAGATAATTATTTGTTTTTGAAAAAACTTTACATCCAAAAAAACCGCCACGATTTGCAGCCAGTGGAGATGGATGTGCCGCTTTTAAAATAAGGTGTTTATTCGGATCTATTCTTTGCCCTTTCCGTTGGGCATATGCGCCCCAAAGAATAAATACGATGTGTTCACGTTGTTCATTTAACACATCAATCACATGATCCGTAAAATTTTCCCAGCCACGCTTTTGGTGTGAAGTCGGTTGACCCGCCTCAACAGTCAGCACACTGTTCAGTAAGAGCACGCCTTGTTCCGCCCAATGAGTTAAATCACCGTGACGTGGAATTTCAACACCTATATCCGCATGTAATTCATGAAAAATATTACGTAAGGATGGTGGTAATGCAACACCTCTTTGCACAGAGAAACTTAAACCATGTGCCTGATTTGGTCCATGATAAGGGTCTTGCCCTAAAATCACCACCTTAACTTGCTCTAAAGGTGTTGTATTAAACGCATTAAAAATCAAGCTGCTCGGTGGATAGATTTCTTTCTGTGCTTGTTTTTCTGACACCAAAAAATCTCTTAACTCATCCATTTGTGGGCTGAGTAAGAAATCACTGAGTCCATATTTCCAACTAGCATCAAGCTGAACTTTATCCAACTTGTGTAGTTGTTGATCGGTATAAGACATGCTTATTTCCTAATCCCTTTGAATTCTTTCTTAATCTGTAAATTAAATTTTTACTTGTAAATCCACGCTCGGATTTTGGAATTTAAAGCCCTGTTTCAGCTTTTCATACATTAAAGGGTCAGTCCATTCTGATTGTACTTGTTCAGAAAATACAATTTCATCCAAGGACAATATTCCCATCTGTTTATTGTCAATATCTTCTAAAAAGCTTTGTGCATAACCTGTATCAGTCTCATGCACAATTACAGAATAGACTTCTACATCACCTTCACCATTTTGTGTTTCGGTTGATGCCAAAATCTGTTGCGCTAAAAAGAAGAAAATACGAGAAAATTGTTCCGCTGAAGGTGAAACAGGTAATGCCACCCAACGTGCACTAAATTTTTTACACGCCTGAATATACTCTGGGTCATCATGCTGCCAAAAACAAATTGCATGATCAAAACTGTCAAAAATGTCTTTGATTAGCCCTTTAAGCAGACCAAAGTCATATACCATTTGACCATGATCCAACTTCGAAGCTTTAAGTAGTAATTCAACTTTATAGCTATGCCCATGAATCGAACGCTTACAGCGGTCTGATGTGCAATTTCGCACTATATGCGCATTTTCGAACTTAAATAACTTACGAATTAACATGTGCCTTAACGGTATCAGTCATCAATGAAATAATATTAATTATAGAACAAAAGCGACCTAAAGCACATTAATTTTCCCATTTATCACGATCGGTCCTTGAGATTTACCTATTCAGGAGCAAGGGACCGACTCAGTACATAAACTTTCTTATCTTCTCTCAATAAATTTGTTTGAAATTGACGCTTCCTTTCACTCAGCACAACTTCAATTTTTGCACGAAAATAATTCGACTTTACCCCAAGTAAACTTTGAACTGAGCTTCGTGTATCAGCGTTAATCTGACTAAAAGGCGCTAGCTTCCAAAACTCATCTAGATTAGCAAAATGTTCTATATTCTGCTGTCTAGTCTCCAAAGCCGCCTGCACAGCTTTTACATCCAAATGCTCATCCAAACTCGCCAATACAATCGCAGGTGCAGTATTAATATTCAACTTGGTATCTTTAACCGAAATAGTACTGACATATGGTGCAATTTTTAGATATTTTTCACCTTCAAACCCTCGGACCATTTTTAGCTCATCAACCGAATGGAATTTTGTATTTGCTGGCAAATAAGCATTATTGAGTCCTCGATAATAGTTTTCTTCAGCCCCCATTGGTCCTATATTTTCATTATCAGCATCTTGCCAATCAATCACAGCTTCACTCAATTCGGCAGTTAAACCCACATTCATCAATAGTCGTTCAAACCATTGCTTTGCCGCGACATTAACCTGCCCCGAATCATCGATAAGACTATTCAGATTAAATTTACCAGATTCATCGTAAAGCTGCCCCGTCACATAACCATCTTCAACAGGAAATGCAGGCATGGGTTTTGCCCAATTTTCTTGTAAATAATCCACATCACTTGCATTTTCAGCATCTTCTTTTAACATTTCCGCAAAAAAGGTTTCCGCACTTTTTGCATACCACAATGATTGATTCTGTCGTATCAGATAAGCCGTATTGTCCGCAGTGAACTTCTGGCGCTGACCAATGGTTGCAGCCAAAATAGTAGCTAAAGCCACCATCACCAATATCGTGATTAATGCGATTCCCTTTTGCTTATTCATTTGACATCCCATTGTGTGCAGTAATGAACATTTACTGCGCTTTAACTCTTTTGTTTCTGCTCTAAATAATCTGTATTCAGCAGACTAAATATCCACTCATACGCAACACCATTGACCGTTAAATTTATTTTTATTCCCTTTGGCAGTCTCTTTTTTTGTACCAAATCGTCTTGCTGTTCCGCAAATTCAGGCCATGAAGAGAGTTCATTCGGATTCAACACGCTTACTTGAAACTGTTCAACATTTTCAAGCAATACACTTGATTCTGGCTGCATTTGTGCTGCTGCATTCAAACCACGCGTACGCAATCGGTTTAAGCGCTGCGTATCTGCTTGATATTGATATTGAATGCGTTCCTCGGCTGGAATACCCTGTAATAGCGGATCAGTGACACCAATTTTACTAAAAACAAAACGATCATTTTGCAAAACCAAAGCAGGTTCAATTTCACCATTTATATTTGAGGTCAGCGCTGCAATTTGAATACTGTCTTTTAAAATTTGCTGGTAGGCTTGTTGTAAATTCGCCAATTTCTGCTCATGTTGAGCATTACGCTCTTTTACTTTTATTAAATAATCAAAAACTTTCCAACCCAAAGCAGACAAAACTGCAAAAATTGCGATAGCAACCAACAGTTCGACCAAAGTAAAACCAGCGCGTTTTTGCATGATTATGTTCTATTATTAAAAAAGACCAAATGGGTAACTCCCGCTTCGGCTTTCCCTGTTTCCGTGTTAAACAACCGCACTTGTATTTCTACGCGTTGCACATTTGGACTAATCGTGGACTGTGCACTTCTCTCTATTTGCCAATGCTCACCTTGTTGGGATAACTGTTCAGACTGAGTACCATCCAACCACTCCCCTTTGATTTGCATTTCAGCGATTTCATTCTGTGCAACAAATTGAGCTTTGGTTCGTAAAATCGCTTGTGCTGTCGCTTGTGTATATTGCATTGCAACTTTGCTCAATGCCATTGCCGCAGTTGCGAAAATTGCCAAAGCCACCATGACTTCTAATAGTGTAAACCCTTTAGATTTCATTAATTTTACCTAAATGATCAATTTCAATTTCAGGTCCAATTGGCTGTTGTGAATAATAAAATTGTATTCTTACTGGCTTGACTTCACCATTACCCAACCAAATTAATTGGGGCGCTTTAGCATCCAACAAAGTTAAGTTCTGTGCTTTATCATATTGATAATCTGTCGATTGTATTTGAAAACTTACATTCTCTGGTAAAGGTTGTATTTTAAAAGCTGAATATTCTGTCCAAGAAGACTGGTTCACGACCGTATTCGCTTCAGTTTTTGCAGAATGATATTCCACAACCAGATATCGAAAAGGATTTACATCCGTTGCAGGCTGTACATTTAAAGCCAAAACAAGTGATTGATCATTAGACTCACGAGCAATACGTTGCACATTCATAATGAAAATTTCACGCGCTTGCATCGCTTTACGCTGATCAATCCCGCCAAAATTCATCATGATTAATGAAGTAACAATAGCGACCACCACAATGACAACCATCACCTCAATCAGTGTAAAACCTCGACTCGAAGTACGTTGATGGTATGTCATGATTTGAACGTCTACGAACTGACTTGTTTAGGCAATGCAAGGGCTTGGTCGATATACGCCACGCGTAAAGTATCACGTGAGCCAAGATAGCGTTGATAGAAGCTAGAATTCAAAATTGCAGCAGCACCATAGGTTAAAGACCAAATTGATGCCAGATAATCACGTACAGACATCAAACTCTGAATAGAACCCAAATAGGTTTCTGTCATATTAATAATGAGTCGTAAACGATGACGTCGCACCTTGTACAACTCACTAAATAAATGTTGAATGCCTTGACCTGTAATAGAAAGGCGTTCTTCTATTTGATGAAAAAGCACTGTCCGTTCAGGATGATGAAGATGATGGAGCATAAAGAATGCGAGATGTTCAGGAAAAGCTTTTTCCGAATCCATAATCATCTCTAGCAACATACGCTCATTACGAATAATGAGCAGCATATACAGTTCATCTTTACTTTGAAAATGCTTATAGAGTGTGCCTTTTGCTAAATCAAGCTCAGCAGCCAAAGCATCGAGTGTCATGCCTGATTCGCCATTTTCAAGCAATAATTGCTCAGCTACTTGGAAAATTAAAGTTTCTCTTGCTCGGAACTGAGCTTGACGATCCATCTTCACTCTACACTCTCTTCAATTCTTATATTCAGTCTAAAGCCACACAATCTATTACTTTAATTGCAGCAAGTTTTCAAAATTTTGTGTGGTAATCAATGCCATTTCTTCCAGCGACTTATCATATACATCAGCCAAGGCTTTGGCTACATATGGCACATATTTTGGCTCATTTGTTTTACCACGATATGGCACTGGCGCAAGATATGGGCTATCTGTTTCAATCAACACGCGATCTAAAGGAACCTGCTTGGCAACATCTCTTAAATCCTGCGCATTTTTAAAAGAAACAATGCCTGAAAAAGAAACATAATAGCCACAATCTAAAACAGCTTTCGCCGTGGCCCAATCTTCTGTAAAACAATGCAAAATTCCATGCGTCGATTTTTCTGCACGAATAATATCTACTGTGTCATGCTTAGCCGAGCGAGTATGTACAACGACAGGCTTTTTCACAATTTGTGAAGCTTGAATATGGCGGGCAAAACACTCTTTTTGTTCTTGAATAAAGTCAGTACTGTGAAAATAATCCAATCCTGTTTCACCCAACGCCCAGACCTTGTCTGCTCGGGCTAGCTCCACCAAATATTCAGTTGTTGCGCGCGCCATCGTACCTGCGTCTTCACAAGGATGCACACCCACGGTATAACCCACATCGGCATGCCGCGCAGCAATTTCCGCTAAAGCAATATGGTCATCTAGATCGACCGAGATACTCATAAATTTGGTAACGCCAGCCTCGCGCGCTTGCGCCAAAGCCAGATCTAAATTTCCATCATATGGAGTCAGATCAAGCATGGTTAAATGACAATGAGTATCTACAAACACGATTTTTTCCTATTTCTCAACCATATTACATGGTGTAACTATAACGACCTTCGACTTTAAAGCCTGCGAGAATTTTTTCAGCTTCAGCTTTAAAGAAAACACCTTTTTCACCCGATAATTGCATACCAAAACCTTGAGGTTTGATGCCGTTTTGTTTCTGCGAAATCCAAATCACTTTGCCCGTTAGAGGTATTTTTTGAGATTGTTCAGGTAATGTCGTGAGTACAAAAACCTCATCCCCTAATTTTACAGCTTGTTTGGAAGGAATAAATAAACCGCCGCCTACTACATAAGGCATATAGGATTGGTACAATGTTTCCTTATCTGGAATGTTTGCCTGAATGATACCGCCCATACGTGGTTGCATTGTTTTCCCCTTTAAACATTCATTAGTTTTATACACAGTTGATCGAGTACTAAATTTGTTTGTACGTTTTGCTCAATAAACTGCTTGGACTGTTGCAAATCTGAATATAAATTGAAAAGCATTTCTAAAGAATATTGCTCAGAAAGCTGTACCAACTCCAAATCTATATTTTTAATTGGTTGATTTAGCTTGACACAAATCAGGTCAGCCAACAAGTACTCAAACATGCGACTAAAATCATCAAATGGCAATGCTTTCTGCCATTTGGTCGCGATTGCCATTGGCATATTTTTATCATGAAGCAACTTTTGCCAATCATTTAAAAAATCTTGACGTAAATTCAACCATGGGCTTTGTGCCAACTCTAAAGCTTGTAATGGCATATCGTTCGACAGATTCAACAACAGCGTCAATTGTTCTTGTGAAAGTTCAGATGCAAGATGTTCTGCCAAGTACGTCCGTGTTTGCTCTATACTAATTCGATCAAGTGCAAAATGCTGTAATCGACTGCGTATCGTGGCAGGTAATTTTAAATAATGTTCCGCCATAAGAATAATGAGAACACGATCACCCGGCTCTTCTAATGTTTTCAGAAGTGCATTAGCAGAAGCTATATTTAACGCTTCTGCTGGATCAATCACAATCACCCGCCAACCATCTACAGTTTGTTGAACAAATGGTAATAATTCTCGGATTTTTTCAATCTTGATTTTTGCGTTTTGCTTTTTATTCTCTTCATCTGTTGAAATATACACATAATTTGGATGTGTATCCGATTTCAACCACTGACAACTGCCACACTCTCCACAAGGGGCATTACGTAAATGACGTTGTTGGCACAAAATCCACGCCAAAAAATATTGGGTAAATGCTTCTTTACCGCAGCCTTTTTTGCCATAAAACAATAAGCCATGTCCTAATTGTGGGAAACGTCCTGTTAAGGTATCCCACACATTTTGTTGCCACGGAAACACTTGCGGTTGAATATCGGTTTGCATCATCAATCTATCTTATTCAAAATGTGCAACATCCATGGTGTTTAAGCGATCCAAATCCGCTTGAGTATCCACACCTGGTGGTAAATTCGCTTCTGCAATAGCAATTGCAATACGATGTCCATTTTCAAGTACACGCAGTTGCTCAAGACTTTCTAGTTTTTCTAAAACACCCATGTCCCAAGTCACATAGTCTTGCAACAAGCTGACACGATAAGCGTACAAGCCTAAATGGCGAAATGCCTGATCATGCAATACTGGATTGACAAGTTTCGCGCCATCACGATCATAAGGAATCGTTGCACGACTAAAATAGAGTGCCTGATTAAATTTAGACTTAACCACTTTGACAATGCTGTCACGCTGAAACTCATCCAAGCTATGCATTGGCTCACACAACGTTGACATCGAGCAATCAGGTTGAGCAACCAAAAGTTCTGCAACTTGCTTGACCAAAGTTGCGGGCAATAATGGCTCATCGCCCTGTACATTGACAATAATATCGTCTTTATCCCAGCCTTTTAAACGTGCCACTTCACTTAAACGGTCTGTGCCTGATGGATGGTCTGCACTAGTTAAAACTACATCTACACCCTCAGCTCGGCATACTTCTGCAATGCGTGCATCATCCGTCGCTACGCATAAATCATCAAAACCTTGCACCTTTTTTGCCTGATCAACCACACGTAAAATCATGGGACGACCATGAATTTGCAATAATGGCTTACCAGGAAGTCTTGAACTGGCAAAACGCGCAGGAATGACGATATGTTTCATAATTCACTCTTATTCAATTGAAATGCCTAAATCAGCCAATTGCTGATTTAACACACGATAACATGCACTAGAAAGTACAGCTTCAACAGGCACCACCCAAATTTCACGTTTAAACTCTGGATGATGTTTTAAAATAGGCAGCAGTTTAACTGCATCTTTTTCCGTAGTAATAATCGGATTGCTATCTTCAAACTGTAAATCTGTTAAATCATAATCATAATGATCTGGAAATTCATGACACTGGAACTGCTGCACACCTAAGGACTCAAGGGTACGGTAAAAACGTTGTGGAAAGCCAATACCCACAACCGCATAAAAATTTTGTTTAGAGTCAAAGCTTCGAATTTCATCTGTATTCAGCAAATAAGGTTCCGCAACCTCTAAATGCATATTCAGTTCTGTTTCAGGTTGAGCAGCATGTTCAATCACTGTCCCAGTATTTAAACGGCTTTTCGGTTCACGTAAATAACCTTCAGGCAACAATTTTTCATTACCCAAGCCACGATTACGATCCAGTACAATCCATTCAAGTTGTCGCGCAAGCGCGTGATGTTGTAAACCATCATCACTGATAATGAGATCTAGCTCATGCTTAGCCAACAATAGCTCTATGCTTTGTTGACGATTTGACCCCACCGCCATCGCAGCGCCAGTAGACTGTACAATCAGACACGGTTCGTCACCCACTTGCTCGGGTGTAGCATCCAATCCTACAAATGCAGGGAATGGCCCTTTCCCCCCATAACCACGACTGATAATACCTACACGTACATTCTTGGATTGTAAGTAATTCACCAAATGGATCAATAGCGGTGTCTTGCCACTCCCACCCACAGTAATGTTACCAATAATCATGACTGGCACTGGCGCGGTATAAACGGCTTTTATCCCTTTTTCATAAAGCTTTCGATTAAACCCAAACCCAAAATGATATAAGCAAGACAACGGACGCAGCACAATTAACCACTTTGCTTGTCTATTCCAAGCATTTTGAATAAGTTGTGCTACCGACATTGCTTAGTTTTCCTCAAAATTACGTTGATGTAACTGGAAATATGCGCCACGCTTCTGAATCAATTCAGCATGTGAACCATGCTCAACAATACGACCCTGATCCATCACTACAATGCGATCTGCATTTTCAATTGTTGATAATCGATGCGCAATAACAATCGTGGTGCGATTTTGCATCGCCGAATCAAATGCCCGCTGAATAAAATATTCCGACTCATTATCCAGTGCGCTGGTTGCTTCATCTAAAATTAAAATTGGCGCATTTTTTAGAATCGCACGTGCAATTGCAATACGTTGACGTTGACCACCGGATAGATTCAAGCCTTGCGCACCGAGTTGTGTATCATACCCCTTGGGTAGCGCCATAATAAAATCATGTGCATAAGCCGCTTTTGCCGCAGCCATCACTTGTTCATCGCTTGAATCGTTCAATAAACCATAAGCAATATTTTCACGTACGGTACGGTTAAACAACACAACCTGCTGATTCACCATCGCAATTTGCGAACGTAAGCAATTGACTTCAATATCATCAATTGGGTATTGATCTAACAGTAGTTGACCCGAGCTTAACTCTTGAAAGCGCGGTAACAAATTCACCAAAGAGGTTTTACCTGCTCCTGAGCGTCCAACCAATGCAACTGTTTCGCCAGCTTTGACCTGCAAGTTAAAATCATGAATGGCATGATGACCATCAGAATAAACTAAATTAACATTCTTAAACTGAATATCGCCTTGCAAGACAGGTGTTAAAGCCCCTGCATTTTTTTCTTCTGGTAAATCAATTAACTCAAAAACAGAATGCGCCGCTGCCATACCACGCTGTAATTTTTCATTCACATCAGTTAAGGCTTTAATTGGCTTACTCAGCATACCTGCGGCAGTAATATAGGCAACGAATTCGCCCGCTGTGGTATCTCGCAAAATTTCAGGACGCAAAGCAATCCACATAATCGTAGCCATGGCAATGGACATGATGAACTGCACAATTGGGCTATTCAACTGCTGTACCACCACCATTTTCAAACCACGCTTTAGATTTTCAATAGAGGTTGCTTTAAAACGCTCTTGTTCAAAAGCTTGTCCACCAAAACCTTTCACCACAACATTGCCATTGACCGTTTCTTGCACCACATGGTTAACATCACCCATCGTGTCTTGCACTTGTAATGACAATTTACGCATACGTTTCGAGGCTTTACGAATCAACAAGCCAATTAATGGTGCGAAAATAAGAATAATTAGGGTTAAGCGCCAGTTGGTATAAATCAAATATCCCAACAAGCCCAAGGTTATTAAGCCTTGCTGCACAATGGTTTTTAACGATTCAGATGACGCAGCAGTTAACTGCTCCACGTTATACATAATTTTGGCTGTGATATGACCACTAGTATTGTCTACGTAGTATTGCGAAGGCAAACGTAATAGCTTGGCAAACACTTCCTGACGAATATCAAAGACCAAATTCCTTGAAATAACAGCAGTAAAATAACCACCGATAAATGAGCCTACACCACGAAAGAACATTAATAGCACAACCAAAAACGGGATAAGATTAGTAAAACCCTGATCCCGATGTTGTATGGCTGTGATAATTTTTTCTAGCAACTTAGCAATTGATACTTCGGTTGCTGCATTAATAGCAAAACCAATGACGATTAAAATCGCTACGCCCCAAAATCGCTTCAGATAGCTCAGAAGACGTAGATAGACCTTGAAATCCTGATTCACTAATAACCTCGAGATGGTACTTTGGTACTGATATTAATATTCACAAAACCGAGTTGCCCTGCAACATCCATCACACGGATAACGTCTTGATGCGTAGCTTTTGCATCGGCAGCAATCACAAACATTAAATCACGTCGCTCATTAGAAATCTGTTTAATTGCAGTACTCAAATCAGCAACATCTTTACTCGACAATGCTTGACCATTCACGGCGTAATGTCCTGATGAATCTACAATCACCTCAATTTTATGACTGTATTGCTTCGGGGGCACGCCTTGCGCATCGGGTAAAGTCAAATTCATGCGACTGAACTGATTAAATGTGGTCGATAACAGCAAAAACACCAAGATAAACAGTAAACAATCTATCATTGGTGTCAAATTAATATGAATATCTTCAACTTGCCTACGCTTGAATTTCATCTTCCACCTTAACCTGCTTTACGCAGTTCTTGCTCTTCAGTAGCAGAATTCTGGTAGTAAATCGCTGCGTGGAATAAGGTTGATTGTTGTTCTAATTCCGCCACATATTCCTGCACCAAGCGCTGAAAATAACGATATGCAAATAAAGCTGGGATCGCGATGAGCATCCCGGCAGCTGTGGTAATTAAAGCTTTTGAAATCCCTGGAATCATCATGGTTGGGTTACTGTTGCTTCCCATATCAATCACTAAAAAGGATTCAATAATCCCCACGACTGTCCCTAATAATCCAAGTAATGGTGCAACCGCACTTAAAGTGCCCAAGAAATTAATATTTTTTTCTAAAAAACCAATTTCTTGTGATGCTGTTGCTTCCATTTGTGCACGTGCATATTGCTCTGTTTGCTTTTGACTGTTTAAACCAGAGGCTAAAATGCGTCCAAGGCTACTCGACTGCAAGCTTTTGCTATTTTGTAATTGTTGCACAACCTGATGTACATCCTGTCCTCCACTCAACAGCAGCTCTTTTGGTAATACCACAGAACGCTTTAAACGAATAAAACGCTCAATGGTAATTGCCACTGTAAAAATGGAACATAAAACCAGTGGCACCATTAACCATCCACCAGCTTTCACTAATTCCCACATTATTCTTCCCCAAGAATTTTTAAAATTTTAATCAGCTAAACAAATATTCAAAATACCATCCAGCTCATCGAGTGAATGATAATGAATCACGAGTTTGCCTTTCCCCTGCTTATTATGATCAATTTTTACATCTGCACTAAAACGTTCAGCTAAACGCTGCGTAAGCTGTTGTAAATCTGGCGCAACATCGGTTTTTGCCTTTTCAGTTTTTGGCGCAGTCAAATCACGTACCAGTTGCTCGGTTTGACGTACTGACAAACTTTTAGCAATCACCAACTCTGCGACTTTTATTTGTTCTTTCGCTTTCAGAGTCAGAATTGCTCGCGCATGTCCCATGTCAAGCTGCCCTTGCTGCATCATATCTTTGACTGATTCAGCCAGCGTCAGCAAACGCAACAAATTACTCACTGTAGTACGTGCTTTACCCACCGTATCTGCAATTTCTTGATGACTTAAACCAAATTCATCATGGAAACGCTGTAAAGCAAGTGCTTGATCAATTGGGTTCAAGTCTTGACGTTGAATGTTTTCAATCAATGCCAAAGCAATTGCAACTTGATCATTCAAATCACGAACTAATGCTGGAATTTCAGTTAATCCCGCCAATTGCGCTGCGCGCCAACGACGCTCACCTGCAATAATTTCGTACGGGTGCTCTTCATCAGCAATCGGACGGATCACAATCGGTTGCATCACGCCATGCTTTTTAATGGATGCAGCTAATTCTTGTAAATCATTTTCCTGAATAAATCGACGCGGTTGATATTCGCCACGTCTAAGCAAATTAACATCAATTTGTTTTAGCTGACCATGATCTAATGCTTGCACTTCAAGTTGTAGTTTTTCTTTTTGGATTGACCCAAGTAAGGCATCCAAACCACGACCTTTGGCAAGTCCGCGTTTTTTTAAGGTCATGCTTTACTTCCTTTCTTCACTTTGCTTTTCTTTAAAATCTCAGCTGCTAAATTTAAATAGGCAACTGCACCCTTGGAACTTTTTTCAAAATAAATAATCGGTAAACCGTGAGCAGGCGCTTCAGCCAAACGTACATTACGCGGAATCACACAGTCATACAGCTTTTTACCAAAATACTGTTCTAATTCAGCTGATACATCACGGGTTAAAGCATTACGACCGTCATACATGGTGCGTAACACACCCACAACTTCTAACTGCGGATTCAAAGCCTGTTGAATACGGTCAATGGTCTGAGTTAAGTCTGCCAAGCCTTCTAGGGCATAATATTCACATTGCATTGGAATAATGACACCTTGAACGGCAGCTAATGCATTTACTGTAATTAAGCTTAAGCTTGGCGCACAGTCCACAATAATATAATCAAAGGCATGATCAATACTTTGTAAAGCATCACGCAAAATGAACTCACGACCTTCTTGTTCAGCAATTGCAAGTTCCACGCCCGCCAAGTCTCGGTTTGCCCCAAGAACTTTATAACCGACTTCCGCTTTACTAATTGCAGTTTCAATGGGTACTTCACCCAAAAGTACATCTGTTACTGAATATAATAGGTCATTCTTTTGAATGCCCGACCCCATTGTGGCGTTACCCTGTGAATCCATATCCACAAGTAAAACTCTTTTTTTCAGCACGGCTAATGATGCTGCCAAATTAACTGCGGTTGTGGTCTTTCCTACGCCACCTTTTTGGTTCGCAATCGCAATAATTTGAGCCATGGTAACCCCAGTCCTTCGAAAATAATTAAATCTGTTTCAATAACAATAAATGGCGCTGCTCATCTAATCGAGGTACTTTTAACTCGATCACTTCACAGCTATATTCATCTTTTAATGCGATAATTTCATCTTCAGGAATCAAGCCTTTCATTGATGCGATGATGCTCTTTTCATGCATGTAGGGCTTAGATGCAGTAACAAAGTCGGTCAGTGAAGCAAATGCTCGACTAGTAATGACATCAAACTTTCCTAAATCTTGAATACTATCTTCATCTTCAACACGTGTTTGTACAGCAATCACATTTTTTAATTTTAAGTCTGCAATAAACTGCTTTAAAAAACGAATTTTTTTACCATTCGAATCTAACAACACACAACTACGTTCAGGCTGACATAACGCAATGATCATGCCCGGCATACCCCCACCTGTACCAATATCGAGCAAACGACCTGCTGGTAAATCCTTTAAAATACTGAGGCTATCAAGCAAATGCTTGACCAGCATTTCTTTAGGGTCACGAATAGCCGTCAAGTTATACGCCTTATTCCAAAGAACTAAAGCGTCTTGGTATTTGAGTAATAAATTTAAAGTCTCTTCGCTGAGCTCTAAACCTAAAGCTTGACTACCCTGCTTTAGTTCTTGAAAAAACATGTGCATATACAATTAACGTCTCGAAAATGTTAGGTGAAGTATACCGATTTATCAATGAAGTCATAGTGGCTTGTGCTTAGTGAATATTCACTTAAGCATACATGCCTTGCCTAATCTGCAAATCTAGGGCTGTTAAACGCTCTGGTGTCCCCACATCAACCCACGAAGCTTGCATTTTTTCTGCTGAAACTCGACCATCCAGCATGGCTTGTTTCAATAATGGTGCTAAAGGACGTTTACCATTTTCCAAGCCCGTGAACATGTTGGGATGTAAAACTGCCACACCACTATAAGTTAAATCTTCGCCTTGCTGAGCTTGTTCAAAAGTATATGCACGTCCATTGACCAAGGTAAAATCACCCTGTAAATGTTGCGGTGGGTTCTTCACAAACACCAAATGTGCCAAATCCTGAGCAAGCTCGACATCCAGTAATGAGGCAAAATCGAAAGTCGTCCAGACATCGCCATTGACTAGAATAAAAGGCTCAGCCCCCAATAAAGGTAATGCATTAATAATGCCACCCGCTGTTTCTAAACCTTCGTCTTCGCGTGTCCACAAAATATTGACGCCAAATTGTGAACCATTGCCTAATGCACCAATCAGCACATCGGCTAACCATGCAGAATTGATCACAATTTCGGTTACGCCAATTTCTTTGAGTTTTTCAATGTGCCAAACAATCAGTGGTTTGCCACCCACCTCAAGTAAAGGCTTAGGTTTATACAGCGTTAAGGGACGCATACGATTCCCTAATCCCGCCGCCAGAATCATCGCCTTCATGCAGCAACAACCTCGTATTTGCCATATTTTTGTTCAAATTTTGGCATTACTTTAACCTGAATGAACTGCATAAATGGTTGTAGTTCTGCATATGGCTTGCTTTCTTCAAATAAGTACCACATTACCCGCGGTAAATCTTTGAGATAACCTGATTTTCCATCGCGTTCAAACAAGCGCACAAAAATGCCTAAAATCTTAATATGTCGCTGAATCGCCATGAAATCTGCATCTTGCTTAAACTGCTCAAAGTCACGCCCTTCTTTCGCAGCAGCAGGCAACAAGTCATAAAACAGGTTAAACCAACCATACACACGCTCAGGATCCCACTGCACGTATGCATCGCGTGTGATAGAGATGAGGTCATACGTATCCGCCCCAATCACAGCATCCTGAAAATCAATCACGCCTTGCTCTTGCTCATCTGCCAAAAGCATTAAATTACGACTATGAAAATCACGATGTACAATCACCTGAGGCTGAGCCAAAGCTGCATTGGCTAAAATCGCAAATGTTCTTTTAATCAATGCAGATTCCTCTTCCGAGGGTTGAATCTGTAAACTTGGCAGCAGCCAATCGGTTAACAACGACATTTCAACTATTAACTTTTCATAAGAATAGGCGGGAAAGTGACCCTCACCATTAATCGATTGCAATTGAATCAATTGCTTAAAACTTTGCTCATAATGTGCGTCAACCGTGTTGTCATCTAACTGTGTCGACAACAGCACATCGCCAAAATCCTCAAGTAACAACAGACCTTGTTCTAAATCTTTCGCCACAATATGCGGTACGCGTACACCATGTGCATCAAAAAATTCATCAATCGACACAAAAGGTACACAATCTTCTTTCTCAGGTGGTGCATCCATCAACATAAATGTTTTATTATTCAAATTGATTCGTGCATAACGACGGAAACTTGCATCGCCTGCTAAAAAATTAATTTCAAATTGATCTGAACTAAGTACAGATGTAATCCATGTTTGTATCAATTGTTCACGTTGTGTATTCATTTGCGATAAATTCTAATACAGGCTGAGTTTTTAAAGTGCTAAGTGTAGCCACTTATCAACTTTTTCTCTATGATGCGACAATAATTAATTGCGATTAAGCATACTTGGTTAATGACACAAATGAAGCATCAGTTTAAATTCAATCCTTTAGCGACTGCTATTTTCAGCCTCTTATGCGGAAGCTCGATTACGGCATATGCAGATACATCTAATACTGTTTCATCCCTAACCAACGAACAACTGAAAGCAAGTATAAATGAAGCCTATGCGGGGCAGCATTTTTTTGAACAATACTATGTCGACAAATCCGCACCTGAAGCACAGCAACGCCAAGGGAAATCTCTTAGCGCAGCTTATTGCCAAGGCGCATGGGTCACACCTATTGCATCCAATACAACAACAATCGATCCAAGCAAAGCAACCTCGGTTGTCACGGCCGATTATGGTCATTACGACCCGAATGGTGACTCTGTCCTTGAGGGTAACGTCCTGATTGACCAACAAGGTCGACAAATTCGTGCAGATAAAATCACTATTGATAAAACACAAACTTTTGCCAATGCGCAAGGACGTGTGCAAATGGCGCAAGCGGGTCTTTTAGCGCAAAGTGATCAAATTAATTACAATTTAAAAACCCAACAAGGCGATTTAAATAATAGTTACTATATTGCTGAAGAACAACATGCACACGGTCATGCTGAAAAAATTGCACGTACCTCTGAAAATGTTGTCGTTTTAAGCAATGCCACTTACAGCACTTGTCCGCCAGAACAAAAACCCACTTGGAAGATCCAAGCCAACACGATTGAATTGAATCAAGACACAGGACGTGGTGTTACCAAAGGCACCAAGCTATATGTGAAAGATGTCCCTGTTTTAGCTGTACCTTACTTCAACTTCCCAATTGATGACCGTCGAACCACAGGAATTCTAATTCCTAGTTTTGGCTACACCAATGATGGTGGTATCGAGTTTTCAGTTCCTGTTTATTTAAACCTTGCACCCAATTATGATGCCACACTGACACCACGCTATATGAGTGACCGTGGTGCCATGATTGATGCAGAGTTTCGCTATTTAACGGAAAACTTTGGAGAAGGTAAAATTTGGGGTGGTTATTTACCTTCAGATGAAAGCTATGAAAACCAAGATCGTAAAGATTTGCATGTTATCCACAAATGGCAAATCAACGACAGCTTCTCAACCAACCTAGAATACAATTATGCATCAGATAAAGACTACTTCACCGACCTAAACAGTAATCCAAATACCAAAACTGACTTAAACTTACGTCGTGCTTGGGAGCTTAATTACAAAAACGGTATTCCTGGTCTGACTGCCCAGTTAAAAGTCGAAGATTTCCAAACCTTGGATAAAACAGTTTCAGATGAAGATCGTCCTTATGCGCGTTTACCTCAATTCTTACTAAACTACAAAGGTGGAAATCCACAAGGCTTCCAGTACGAATTTAACAACGACACAGCTTATTTTAAAAAGAATATTGGCAACACCACATCAGCAACATCTGAACCAAGCGGTACTCGATTCTACAACGATTTCGCTGTCCGCTATAATTATCGTAATCCATGGTCATTTGTCATTCCTGAAGTATCGGTACGCAGTATCAATACCTTCTACGACCAAGACACTATTACTGCTCAACAGAATCAAACCACAACTGTCAGCAATAGTGATCAAAACAAATCGGTTGTTGTGCCGCAATTTAGTTTGGATACAGGCTTAACCTTCGAGAAAGATGGCAAATACCTACAAACCATCACTCCACGTGCCTTCTATGCTTACTCACCTTATGAAAATCAAGCAGCCTATCCAAACTTCGATACCATTAGCGCCTCAATCAATTATGATCAATTATTTAGCTCAAGACGTTTCTATGGTCACGACCGCTTAGAAGACAATAATTTCTTGTCATTGGGTTTAAGTTATAGCTTATTTGATGATATTGGCTTAGAACGCATAAAAGCGAGTGTAGGTCAAAGTTTCTATTTTGATGATCGTCGCGTGACCTTAGATGGCACAACGGATGAATTAAACACAGAATCACATACAGGGCCTATCGTGAGTCTTTCTAGCCAGCTTTCACAGCATTATCGTGTAAGCGCCAACTCGGCTTGGATGGCGAATGGCGATAATGCACAACGCGATGTACAAATTTATTACATGGGTGATCAAGGAAATATTTACAGTGCGGGTTATTTCTATCGTAAAGAAATCGCCAACCGCCAAGATAAATATGACCAGTTTGTTGCATCATTTATACAACCCATCCACAACAACTGGCGTATTATGGGCCACGCTCAATATGACATGGATAACAATGTTGCGCGTGAATACTTACTCGGTGTGAATTATGAATCGTGCTGTTGGGGGCTCTCTCTCTACGGGCGCTCTTACTACAATGATTTAGATGATGTAAGTGATTCTAGTGTTAAACCAAAACGTGCTTTTATGGCTGAAATTAACCTAAAAGGTTTAGCTGGTTTCAACAACAAACTGGCATCCATGCTTGAAAATCGAATTTTAGGTTACGATCGTATTAATTAATTTGGACACGATGTTAATGAAGACAAAACAGTTAAAACAATTCTTTAAGGCGACTGCGTTAGCAATTGCCCTTTCTTCATCAATGCCGACATTTGCCCAGACTTCGGATGAAGTTGTGGCAGTTGTCGACAACAGTGTCATTTTACGCAGTGATTTACAAGAAAGCGTTGCTGAAACTAAAAATCAATTAGAAGCCCAAAAGCGTCCTGTTCCACCAGAGCAGTATCTTGAACAACAAGCCCTTGAGCAACTTATTCTGCGTCAAACTCAGTTAGAGCAAGTAAAACGCTACAACATTAAAGCTGACGAAAAGAGCTTAAATGAAGCCGTACTCAAAGTAGCGAACCAATCTGGAAGTAACTCATTAGAAGCATTCCAGCAAAAATTAGACAAAATGGCGTCTGGCACTTACGAATCACTCCGTAAACGGATTGCGGAAGATTTAGCCATTACTCGTTTACGCCAACAGATTGTGATGTCGCGCATTAAAATTAGCGACCAAGACGTAGCAAATTTTCTTAAAACCCCACAAGGACAAGCCGCTCTTGGTAGTCAAGTTCATGTCATTCACGCACGTATAGCGGGTGACAGCAATCTTGAAGGCGTTGCTAAACAAGTACGTACTGCTTTAAACAGCAGTAATGACATAGCAACGATTAGCAAGCAATACAACACCAAAGACGTTAAAGTTGAAGGTGCAGATATGGGCTTCAGAAATCTTTCTGAAATCCCTACAGAACTCGCAGCACGCGTTACACCATTACAAGTTGGTCAAACCAGTGAGCTGATTACAGCTCGTGATGGTATTCATATTATTAAGCTGTTAGAACGCAAAGGTTCTGAACAAAAAGCCATTATTCCTCAATACCACACTCGACACATTCTGATTCAACCTTCAGAAGTTGTAAGCCCTGAAAGTGCTAAACAAATGGTTAATAGCATTTACAATCGACTTAAAGCGGGTGAGGATTTTGCAGTGCTGGCTGCGACATTCTCCAATGATTCTGGCTCTGCACGCGATGGTGGTAGCTTAGGCTGGGTAAGCCCAGGCACGATGGTTCCTCAATTCGAAGAGCAAATGAAGAACACTCCTGTAGGTCAAATTAGTCAACCCTTCCAAACTCAGTTTGGCTGGCATATTCTGCAAGTGACTGAGACACGTCAGCAAGATATGACACAGGAATATCAAGAACGTATGGCTCGACAAATTTTAGGTGAGCGTCAGTTCGATACTGAATTAGACAGCTGGTTACGTGAAATCCGTAATAATGCTTTTGTCGAAATTAAAGATCCAACTTTAGACCGTAAAAATAATAAAACATCTTAAGTGATCACTTAAAAAGCCAGTCAAGTGACTGGCTTTTCTTTGCCATACAGTGATGTAATTCATTTATCACTTATAAATATTAATACGCCTTTATTCTTATCATTAATCTAGTGTAAATGTTATTCCCATACCCATTCCGCGTGATTTGTAAAATACCTATAATTTTTATTTAAAAAAAAAGCCTCTCACATGAGAGGCTTTTTAATGCATATCAATTAACGATTGTTGTCGTCTTCTTGAGAGTCATCAAATTTAGTTTCGTTATCAAAACCACCTTGACCACCAAAGCCACCGCCTTGACCACCGAAGCCACCTTGACCACCGAAGCCACCACCTTGACCACCGAAGCCACC
>NZ_SJOF01000015.1 GCF_004331255.1 Acinetobacter sp. ANC 4173
CCGCCAATACTGGCGGTTTTTTCATTTCAAAAGGGCTTTGTTGCACAAACCTATCTCTAAAGGCTTATTCCACAATATAATTTTGAGATGAATAAGCCTACACCTAAAATCTACCGTACAACCAATTGGTCCACATACCACCGAGCTCTCATTAATCGTGGGAATATTGCCATTTGGTTTGATCCCAAAACACAATGGTACGCTCAACCAAAAAGCAAACATGGTCGAAATCAAACTTATTCCGATACAGCCATCCAATGTTGCTTAATGATTAAATCCATATTTCGTATTTCTCTACGCATGGTCACTGGCTTTGTACAAAGCCTGATTAAACTTTGCGGATTAGATTGGGCGGCACCAGATTACTCGACCATTTGCAGAAGACAAAAGCATATTGATATTCAAATTAACTATGAAAAGAGTTGCAATGGGCTGCATCTACTTATCGACTCCACTGGTTTGAAATTTCTAGGTGACGGTGAATGGGAACGTAAGAAACATCAACCTGAATAGCCGTACTGAATAAATTTACGGAATTAGGCCGACCTCATACCCGAGTTGTAACTTAAATTTGAATAGAATGGGCTGGATTTAATTTTTAAATCTTTATGCAACAAAGCCTGAATAAAGGCATACCTCATTGGGGGGAGTGGTATTAATCAATCTATTGCTGCAACAAAAGTGGCAGGAACTGTTGCACAAGTAGGTTTTTTAAGTGGTCAAACATCTCAATTAAATCTCATGCCTTTAATTTTCAGACAAACTAATTTAAGAGGTATAGCTGTTGCTCCTCGAAAAGCCTTTGAACGTATGAACAACTTTTTAAATGAGCATGCTATTAAACCTGAAATTAAACGTGTTTATGCTATCGAAGCATTTGAACATTTATCAAAAGGAGCATTCGGAAAAATCGTAATTAAAATTAAATAAAGATTAGGTGTTTTATCTAGCCCTAAAATTCTCAATTGAAGCTATAAATACTTTTAACGATTATTTATTTAATTTGGGAATAATAAAAAACTGGCATTCTGATAGGCTAAAAGAATGCCAGCAATAGGCATAATTTTTTTCTTATAGTTATTTCACGACACTATTTACCACCAGTTTTCTAGCTGAATCCCAAAATTAGAACCGTGGCTAACGTTCTGAAAAGCATTATCTGGCACCAGCATATCTCTTAGCTTTTGTTCTTCTGCATTCCAAAACGCATAGGTGTAATACAAGCGAAGTTCAGGGCGATCATAAAAACCTGTTCCTTTCATTGACCAAGTTGGTGCAATAGTTAACTTGGTTAGATTTCGAGTCTGATCATTAGTTTTGATTTGGTCATAACCGACTTCTGTTGAGATTTTAAAATGGTCCTGAACTACATAGGCAACACGTGAACCTACTGAAATCCAATCACGATCATCTTGATTCTTAAATTGATCCTTTTGATAAACGAATTGAGCTTGTCCGTTAATTTTTTTATTATTTGATTCCCAGTCTAGAGCTTCAATAAATCGAAATGAAGAATTATCACGGTCAAGCTCAGAATTACCTGTATAACTCAGCCCCATACCCGCACCTTCACCATATTGTACAGCAACAGTATTTTTACCATTCCACACGCCATCAGTGACATCTTGTACAGTTAATGCCCATCCCATTTTATCTGCATCAACAAGAGAAAGACCTGTATTGATGGTATTTTTAGAATCCAACTTGATTCCTTTTAATGTCACATCATGTCGGTTGATATATTTTTCCTGAAACACATTATCTTTTCTTGAAAATGAATAGCTTAGCGATAAATCTTTATCAAATTTATAATCATCAATACCAAAGCCTGTTCCACTTTCATTCCAATAGAAGAAATCTGACATGTTAATATCATTTCGATTATAGAATCGTCTTCCAGCCCAGACATTTGCTCCATTCAAATATGAGATATTTCTCCAATCGACATAGATTTGATTTAACCGAGTAAAACCACTATTGCCCTTAAATTCTAAAGATTTTCCATATTGATTATAAAATTGTAGCATTCCATTAATATTTAATTGGGATCCATCTTCAAACGTAGTTAAGGTTTGTTTAGCTCCTAATTCAACATATTGTTCACATTCGTTTCCTAAACGGTATTTTGTAGGAGCTCCACTCAACTGGAAACATTGTTGAGTATTTCCATTTTCACTAGAGCCAATTCCCGTACGAGAATAGCCATGAAACTCTAATGCCTGTGTTTGAGACATACCAAAGATACTGGTGATTCCAATCAACCATATTGATTTTTTCATTAAAAGTCCTTTTTAACAAAATTTCTATATTTCACTGCTCATTATCTACAAAATGAAGATTCCTTCATTTTCATAAAAATTGGAACGTTCCATATTTTTTGGAACGTTCCAAAATATAGATATACAAATCTATTCTGTCAATATTTATTTAGATCAGTATGAAATTTCATATTTAAAATTTTTATCTGCGATAGAAATTCATGACGCTTGAGATAAAAATTTAGCCTTATTTTTTATTAGGGCCTTATACTTTTTCTCTAATTTTTATATTACCACAAGATTTTCGTACAATTAGTTTTGGTTTTAATAGAAACTTTAAGGGAGCTGCATCGGGTTTTTTTATTCTAGCAAGTAAGAGTTCACTTGCAATTTCACCCAATTTTTCTGGCTGATAAGCTACCGTTGTTAATGGAGGTATGCAATATTCTGATTCTGAAATCCCATCTCCTCCAACTACAGCAATATCATCACCTGCTTTTAATCCTCGTTGATCTAATTCACTCAAGGCCCCTATTGCAATCAAATCATTATAACAAATCACCGCTGAAGGCTTATTTTTTAACTCTAGCAATTGAGCCATTCCTAACTTTCCACCTTCCCGACTAATAGGTGCATCAATAACCCATTGATCATTATATTCTAATCCATTTTTTTCTAGACACTCCTTAAAGCCTTCTATACGCTCCAAACTTACTGAATAGCCCATATGGCGTCCAATAAATCCAATTTCTGTATGTCCTAACCCAATGAGATGTTGTGTTAAAAGTTGGATGCCTAATCTATTATCTGCTCCAACAAAATCACAAGCCTCTCCTTCTAGAGAACGCATAACGGTTACAAAAGGCACTCCCCACTTTTTCAGCATAGATATTAATTCAGGTGAAGTATCAAAGGTCGGACAAATGATTAAACCTGCAATTTTATGTTCACGCATAGTGACTATAACCTGCTGTTGTAGAGCATGGTCTTCAGCAGTATGTGCTAGTAGAGTTGTAAAGTCAGATTCTAAAAGTTTTCTTTCTGCTCCAATTAATAATTCAACAAAGAAAGTGTTTGTTAAATCATTAACTACTACCCCAATAATATTACTTACTCCCTGACGCAGGTTAGCAGCACTACGGTTATAGATATAGCCCAATTGAGAAGCGACCTTACGCACCTTTTCAGCAGTTTCTGATTTTACAAGTTCACTGTTATTCAATACTAAAGAGACTGTGGATTTAGAAACCCCTGAAACCTTAGCAATATCCATAATAGTGGCTTTACTTTTTGGTGCCTTACTACTCAAGAGCGATACCTCATTTATATGCATCAGGGCATAAGCATACCATTTCTTTTTTACTTAATTTCCTCTTATTAAAAAAATATATTGACAGAATTGGATAGTAATTTTATATTTTTGGAACGTTCCAAATAAAATTAGAACGTTCCTATTTAAGCATAAGAAGGAACTTATGATGCTAAAGAGCAAGAAGCCTGCTTCAAGTCTAGAAGATATTACTTCCCATTATCGGATTTAAAAGTATGTGCCTTCAGGTCATTTCTTCTTATCAATAGCGCTGAATTTTATTCAAATTGAATGAACCCAGTTTGAAACGATCTACAAATTATTGTGCAAAAGTGAAAACATCATGAATAAACTCATTAGTGCAGAACAAGCTGCAAAATTAATTGCTGATGGCGACATTGTAACGGTTAGCTCATCTAGTGGATTAGCTTGTCCAGATTCTATTCTTGCTGCTATTGGTGAGCGCCATAAACAAGCTTCCCACCCAAAAGACTTGACGTTACTTCACCCTATTGCGGCTGGAGATATGTACGGAATCAAAGGGATTGAACATCTAGCTCAAGCAGGATTAATCAAAAAAGTTCTAGCAGGTTCCTTTCCTAGTGGCCCATCTTCCTTACCAATGCCTGAAATCTGGAAGATGATTGTAAACAATGAAATAGCGGCTTATAACGTTCCAAGCGGCATCATGTTTGATTTACATAAAGATGCAGCAGCAAAGCGCCCTGGTGTATTAACAAAAGTTGGACTTAATACATTTGTCGACCCTGAGTTACAAGGTTGCGCTATGAATGCGAAAGCTGTAACTCAACCAATTGTTGAGAAAGTAAATTTTGCTGGTGAGAAGTGGCTATTCTTTCCGAGAATTATCCCAACAGTAGCAATTATTAGAGCGACAACTGCTGACGAGAAAGGAAATCTTTCATTTGAACATGAAGGGGGTTTACTTGGCGCATTAGATCAAGCTCTTGCTGTACGAAATAATGGTGGAATTGTTATCGCACAAGTCAAACGTGTAGTGAGAGCTGGTTCCATTAAACCGCACCATGTTCATGTCCCGTGTAATTTAGTTGACTATATCGTCGTAGCACCAGATCAGATGCAAACGACTCAAATTACTTACGATCCAGCAATTAGTGGCGAAATTCAGCAACCAGACTCTGTATTTGAAGTTACCCCTTGGGGAGCAGAGAAAGTAATTGCCCGTAGAGCTGCGATGCAAGTAGAAAGTGGTATGGCCGTCAATTTAGGCTTCGGTATCTCAGCTAATGTCCCTCGTATTCTTTTAGAAGAAGGTTACAACGGTGAGGTTACATGGGTAATCGAACAAGGTGCTGTTGGAGGAATGCCTCTACTTGGTTTTGCATTTGGTTGTGCAGCTAATGCTGACGCAATTATGCCTGCTTCCGCTCAATTTACCTATTTCCAAGGAGGCGGTTTTAACCTCTCTCTTCTTTCATTTCTACAGATCGATCGTGAAGGAAATGTAAATGTTTCAAAACTTCCAAGTAAACCCTATTTAACAGCAGGTTGTGGTGGATTTGTCGACATTACAACACACGCTAAAAATATTGTTTTTTCAGGCTTCTTTACTGCTGGAGCAAAATTAACAGTTGGTGATGGATTATTAAAGATTAATCAAGAAGGTAAATCACTAAAACTAGTTAATAAAGTTGACCATGTAACATTTAGTGGTCGTATGGCTTTAGAAAGAGGACAAAACATTATTTATGTGACTGAACGATGTGTAATGAAACTTACTTCTGATGGCGTAATGGTTACTGAAATTGCTCCGGGAATTAATTTAGAAAAAGATATTCTTTCTCAAGCAGAATTCCAATTACTTATTTCTCCAGACTTACAAATCATGAAACCAAGTTTATTCACTGATGCAGTAATGGGGTTAGAACTTAAGGAATATGCAGTATGAGTACACCACAAGGTTTAGTAACTATTCGTTTTGAGAACTCTGTAGCTATTGTCCAATTAGATAGACCTGAGAAGTTGAATGCTCTCACTCCGGAGATGATTAATCAGCTTGAGGATATTGCCAAATCTCTTGATCAGCGTACAGATCTTAAGGCAGTCATACTCACTGCAAGTGGAGATCGTGCATTTTGTGTTGGTGCAGATATTAAAGTTTGGGCTGCACTTGAACCCATTGATATGTGGCGTAGTTGGACAAGAAATGGACATAGAGTTTTCGACTTGTGGGCTCGTTTGCGCCTGCCTGTGATCGCAGCAATTAATGGTCACGCTTTTGGTGGTGGTCTAGAACTTTTAGCAACAGCAGATATTCGCGTTACGGATCCTCATGCAACATTCGCTTTACCTGAAGCAGGTATAGCTACTTGCCCTGGCTGGTCTGGGACCCAAAGACTTGTGAATTTAATAGGTTCTACTCAAGTTAAATATTTAGCAATGACTGGCAGAAGAATTAGCGCCGAACAGGCACTAAAAGTTGGTCTAGTACAAGAAATTAGTGATATCGGTGATGTGTTATCAAGTGCTATGCGTATTGCTGAAGAAATCAGTGCCAAAGCACCTATCTCAATTCAACTTATCAAACAACTTATCGATGCTGGAGAAGGACATAATTTAGCAGCTGTTCTAGAAGGAATAGCTGGTGCCCTTGCTGCCACTACTGAAGATGCAAAAGAAGGCTTAACAAGTTTTAGTGAACGCCGCACTGCTCAATACAAAGGAAAATGAAATGAAGTTCTTAAACTTAGACAATAATGTACCTGTCATTGAAAAGCCTTATCAAGGCCAAATGTTGATTGATGGCGAATTGTGCATTTCACAAAAAGGAAAGGTTACAGAACGAAAAAGCCCTGCACATGATGTAGTTGTTGGTATTTATCCTGATGGAAGTCGTGAAGATGCTGAACGTGCTGTAAATGCTGCACGTAAAGCTTTTGATAATGGTATCTGGTCAAATTTATCAGGAAGTGAACGAGCTGATGTATTAATACGTGTTGCAGAAGGTATAGCTGATCGTGTTGAAGAGATGGCACTTATTGAGAGTTTAGAAACAGGAAAACCTTTAACTCAAGCTCGTGGTGAGGTTTCTGGCTGTGTAGATTTATGGAAATATGCAGCTGCACTTGCTCGGACTTTACACGGTGAAAGCTATAATAATTTAGGCACATCAACCCTTGGTGTCGTAATGCGGCAACCTATTGGTGTGGTAGCAATGATCACTCCATGGAATTTTCCAATTTGGATTTTAAGCCAAAAATTACCGTTTGCTTTAGCGGCTGGATGTACGACTGTTATCAAACCTAGTGAATTAACTAATGGCACCACTTTAATACTCGGGGAAATTTTACAACAAGCTGGTGTACCAAAGGGTGTTGTTAATATTGTAACTGGATTAGGTCCAGCTGTAGGTGAACCTTTAGTTACGCATCCTCATATTGATATGGTCTCTTTCACGGGTTCTACACGTGTAGGTCGTCATATTGCAGCAGAAGCTGGGCGATCATTAAAAAAAGTATCTCTTGAGCTAGGCGGGAAAAATCCACAAATTATTTTCCCAGATTGTGATTGGAAAGCCGCTGTAGATGCAGTTGTATTTGGTGTTTATTTTAATGCTGGCGAATGTTGCAATGGTGGTAGCAGAATCCTTGTTCATAAAGATATTGCAGAAAGATTTACATTAGATGTTATTGAACGCTCTAAACAAGTGCCTGTAGGAGACCCATTACATCCTGATGTGAAAGTTGGCGCTATTACTAGTGAAGCTCAACTAAAAGTGATCCAAACAGCTATAGAAAATGCGAAAGCTGATGGTGCATATATTCGTTTAGGTGGAAATCGCTTGCCAACAGAAAAAGGGATGTTTATCGAACCTACAGTAATTACCAATGTTAAGCCAAGTATGTCTGTTGCTCGTGAAGAAATTTTCGGACCAGTCTTATCTGTTTTAACGTTTGATACTTTAGAAGAAGCTATCGAAATTGCAAATGATACTAGCTACGGTCTTTCTGCTGCCGTATGGAGTAAAGATATTGATATTTGCTTACAAGCTGCTAGAGAAATTAATGCCGGTACAGTTTGGGTAAACAATTTTCTTGAAGGCTTCCCTGAACTCCCTTTCGGTGGTTTTAAAGCATCAGGTATTGGTCGCGAATTAGGTATAGCAGCAGTAGAAGATTATACAGAACAAAAAACAGTTCAATTACATATTGGTGAACGAACTAATTGGTGGTTGCCTAAAACTTAAAAACTAGGTTTATTTTAATTGAAAATTGGAACGTTCCAAAAAGGAAAGGATTATGACAAGGATTAAGGATTTTGAAGAACGACCTATTGCATTAGTCACCGGTGGTCGCAGAGGAATTGGAGCATCAATAGTTTTGCAATTAGCAAAAGAAGGCTTTGATATTGCTTTTACTTGCCGCAGTGAAGATTCAGTAGCTAAAGAATTATGCTCAATAGTAGAATCTGTTGGGTCAAGGGCTTTAGCTGTCGCTAGCGAACTCCAAGATTTAAAAGCTCAAGAAGAACTAATTAACAAAGTAATCGCTTGGGGTGGAAAAATTGATTGTCTAGTTAACAATGCAGGTATTGGCTCACCTTCTCGCGGTGATCTACTTGAAATGCAACCTGAAGCGTTTGATTTAGTTCTAGATACCAATTTAAGAGGAACTTTTTTCTTAACTCAACAAGTTGCTAAACATATGTTAGCAACTCCGTCTAGTAGTCCTCGTAGCATTATTACTATTTCAAGTGTTAGTGCTTCAATGGCTTCTACTGAACGTGGTGAATACTGTCTTTCTAAAGCTGCTTTAGCTATGGGTACAAAGCTTTTTGCTTTGCGATTAGCTGAAGCAAATATTGGCGTATTTGAAGTACGTCCTGGAATTATTCGAACAGACATGACTGCTAGTGTCGCTAGCAAATACGAAGAACGTTTTAAAAATGGGCTCGTACCCATGGCACGTTGGGGGGAAACTGAAGATATTGCAGCAGCAGTAAGCAGTTTAGCTTCTGGCAAATTGAACTTTTCTACAGGCTCTGTCATCAATATTGATGGCGGTCTCTCTATCCCTAGCTTCTGAGAAATGCCATGAAATATGATTATATTATTATTGGCGGTGGCTCAGCTGGTTGTGTATTAGCTAATCGCCTTAGTGCAGATCCTGCTATTAATGTTCTACTCCTTGAAGCTGGAGGTGATGATAAGCATCCCCTATACAGTATGCCAGCTGGTTTTGCCAAAATGACCAAAGGACGAGGTTCATGGGGTTGGGATACCGTTCCTCAAAAGCACCTCAATAATAGAGTATTACGTTTTACTCAAGCTAAAGTTATTGGTGGTGGATCATCTGTTAATGCTCAAATCTATACCCGAGGAGCTGCTGCAGATTATGATGAATGGGAAACTGAATGTGGTGCAAAAGGTTGGTCATATTCTGATGTTTTGCCTTATTTCAAACGCGCAGAGAATAATCAACGATTTGCTAACAAATATCACTCTTATGATGGCCCACTAGGTGTTTCTAATCCTATTAGTCCACTTCCAATTTGTGAAGCTTTTTTTCAAGCGGGTCAAGAATTAGGTATTCCTTTTAATCCTGACTTCAACGGTGAGAAACAAGATGGCCTTGGCTATTATCAACTTACCCAATTGCACGCTCAACGCTCTTCAACTTCAACGGCTTATCTACGTCCTGTACAGAATCGAAGCAATCTAACAGTTCTGCTAAATGCATTTACTAAACGCATTATTCTTTCAGGAAAAAAAGCGATTGGAGTTGAAGTTATCCATTCTGATCCTTCTAAGTCTGGAATTTATAATGCGGAACGTGAAATCATTTTAAGTAGTGGAGCTATCGGGTCCCCTAAACTACTTATGCAATCTGGTATTGGGCCAGCAGATCATTTACGTGATGTGGGTATTGAAGTTAAACATGATTTACCAGGTGTTGGTAGTAATCTTCAAGACCATCTAGATTTATTCGTTATCTCAGAATGTACGGGTAATCACACTTATGACCCATATTCCTCACCATTTTTAGCTGCTTGGGCTGGACTTCAATACCTCTTGCTTAAAAAGGGTCCTGTTGCATCTAGTCTTTTCGAAACGGGGGGCTTTTGGTATGCGGATGAGTCTGCACGCTCCCCAGATATCCAATTTCATCTAGGCTTAGGTTCTGGTATTGAAGCCGGGGTTGCCCAAATGAATAATCCCGGTGTAACGCTAAACTCTGCTTTATTGAGACCACGCTCACGGGGAACAGTAAGACTTGCAAATAGCAATCCTTCTAGCGCTCCACTTATTGATCCAAACTATTGGGCAGATCCTTATGACAGAGATATGTCAATCAAAGGATTACGTTTAGCTCGAGAAATTATGAATCAAACGGCTCTTAAACGTTTTGTACTAGAGGAAAAACTTCCTGGAAGTTCAAAAGTCAGTGATCAGCAATTATTTGAATACGCCTGCGCAAATGCAAAAACAGATCATCATCCAGTTGGTACTTGCCGAATTGGAAATGACAAGGATTCTGTTGTCTCAAGTGATCTAAAAGTTCATGGAATTGAAGGATTAAGAGTAGTCGATGCTTCTGTTATGCCGAGAGTACCTAGCTCGAATACTAACGCTCCTACCATCATGATTGCTGAAAAAGCAGCTGATCTCATTTTAGGAAAAACATTACCAACAATGGATAAAACACATGAAGATTCTCTTACCTTTGCATAATGGAAACCTTGAACAATACGAACTGAAATATGCAGAAGCACCTTTTGCATCACCAGTAAAAGGCTCTATGAATCGTATTGCGTATGCAGCTGCGCATGTTGTAGTTAATCCTACTCAGTCAGGAAATCCTTGGGATGAAACCATCTCAATCGATTGGGACAAAACACTTGCTTTCCGCGAATACTTATGGAGCCTAGGTTTTAAAGTGGCAGAAGCAATGGATACAGCTCAACGAGGCATGGGTTTAGGATGGAAAGAATCAGCTGAGCTTATTACCAGAAGTGCGGCCCATGCAAAGACTATTCCTGGGGCGGAGTTAAGTTGTGGTGTAGGTACAGACCAATTATTAGTGACAAAAGAAACAACGTTAAATGATGTTCTTTCTGCATATAGAGAACAATTTGAAGTCGTAAACAATGCTGGGGTAAGTGCCATTCTAATGGCTAGCCGCGCTTTATGTGCCACAGCAAAGTGCGCTGCTGACTATGAAAACGTTTATACAACTTTGCTTAATGAGGCACAAGACAAAGTTATTTTGCATTGGCTTGGTGAAGCCTTCGATCCTAATTTACATGGCTATTGGGGAAGTACCGATGTCCCTACAGCTATGGATACTGTTCTTTCTATTATTAACAAGAATGTAGATAAAGTTGATGGAATTAAGATTTCCCTTTTAGAAGCAAAATGGGAAATAGAACTTCGAAGTCGCTTACCTGAAGGGGTAAAGCTCTATACAGGTGATGATTTCAACTTTGGTGAATTAATTGCAGGTGATGGCGATCGCTTTTCGCATGCACTTCTTGGAATCTTTGACCCAATCGCTCCTGTCGCTGCCCATGCACTTGCTGCACTAGCAGACGGTGATATCCAACGATATGAAGAGATTATGCAACCTACGGTACAGCTTTCTAGAGAAATTTTTTGTGCTCCTACCCGCTACTACAAAGCTGGGGTTGTTTTCTTAGCTTGGCTAAATGGTCATCAAGACCATTTCAGCATGTTAGGAGGTATGCAATCAGCGCGGAGCTTAAATCACTACTGCGAAGTGTTCCGCCTAGCTGATCAAGCAGGAGCTCTGATTAAGCCAGATTTAGCAGTTGAAAGAATGAAACAGTTTATCGCCGTTAATGGTGGCATCACTGGTTAATATGAATATCTGAGTAGGAGTATTGACTCCTACTTTTTACTAAATAATATGATAGAGGTACACATGGACGTACATATCAATGCTGCAGTAAATTACCAAGCGAATCCTTCTAAATCCGCTACCAAAATTGCGTTTATCTTAGTTACTAGTTTGTTCTTTATGTGGGGACTCTCACACGGTTTATTGGATGTTTTAAACAAACATTTTCAAGATTCTTTACATGTTACTAAAGCTCAATCTGGTTTTGTTCAAGCTGCATATTATGGTGCATATTTTTTAGTAGCCCTCCCTATTGGTATATTCATGGAGCGCTTCGGATATAAATCCGGCATTCAAATAGGTTTAGGTTTATTTGCTTTAGGAGCATTACTTTTTATTCCAGCTACTATTGCTGGTGCTTTTAGTATGTTTCTAATCGCCCTATTTGTATTGGCATGTGGCTTAGGTTGTTTAGAAACAGCTGCTAATTTATATGCTTCTGTCCTAGGAGCCCCAGAGCATGCTGAAAGACGCTTAAATTTAGCACAATCTTTTAATGGATTAGGCGTATTTGTCGGTCCATTAATTGGAGGCGCCCTATTTTTTGCTCCCCATATTTCTTTAGGACAACTTTCTGTAGACCCTGTAATGTTTACATATGTATGTCTTGCATTTGTCGTTGTAATCATGATGATCATTTTTGCAAGAACGCCTCTTCCTGAAATACAAGTTGCTACTACACAAGATAATAAAATTAATGAAGAACGTTCAATTTGGTCCTATTCAAATTTTACTGGTGCTTTAATAGCGCAATTCTCTTGGATTGCTGCCCATGTAGGTATCTGTGCATTTTTCATTAATTTCGCAATTGACCATTGGACAGGACTTACTCCACAAAAAGCATCATTCTTATTATCTATAGGCCTAATCGTATTTATGGTAGGACGCTTTATTAGCACATTATTAATGCGTTCATTTTCTCCTCGGAAAATGCTTGTTGCTTATGCAATGATAAATGTCGTCCTATGTGGAGTCGTTGTTTCAGGTCTTTCGATAGTCTCAATTTATGCTCTTATCCTTTCCTTCTTCTTCTCATCGATTATGTATCCAACAATTTTTGCGATGGGTGTTAAGAACTTAGGATCTCATACAAAAAAAGCTGGATCACTTTTAGTAATGACCTTGGTTGGAGGAGCAATTTCTCCTTATTTCATGGGATTAATTGCTGATTTACGAAGTATTGAGCTTGCTTTCATCGTTCCTACTATTGGTTTTGCAGCCATAGGTATCTATGCATGGCTTCAAAAGAAAATTAATGGATAAAACAGTAAAATTGGAAAGTAAAAATGATTCGACAAATTGATACATCCTTACGTGAAGATGTACGTCTATTAGGGAATCTTTTAGGCGAAACCCTACAACAACATGCAGGTGCAAGTTTATTCAACTTAGTTGAACAAATTCGTGCTTTAGCTAAAGCTGCTCGTGATGGCCAAGTTGAAGCTGAAAAAGAACTCGAAAATATATTTTTGAATCTAAAAGATGAAGAAATTTTACCTTTGACTCGAGCTTTCTCATATTTTTTAAACTTTGCCAATATTGCGGAGCAATATCATGTAGTCCGAAATCGTCGTCAAAGTGAATTCAATGAAGAAGGCCCCTCTCCTAATCCACTTGTATGTTTATTTGAAAAATTTAAAAAAAATAAAATTACTTCGAAACAGTTATTTGAACAAATATGTCAGCTAAAAATTGAATTAGTTTTAACTGCTCATCCAACAGAAGTTAGCCGACGAACATTGATTCAAAAATACGACAATATCAATGAAAGCTTATCTAAGTTGGACCAGCAAAAGTTAACCCCTAATGAACGTCAATCAATACTGAATGATTTAAAGCAATTAATTTGTTCAGCTTGGGAAACTGATGAAATTCGTCAGAATCGCCCAACTCCTATAGACGAGGCCAAATGGGGCTTTACCACTATTGAACAAACTCTATGGAATGCTGTACCTAAATTTATTCGTGAGCTAGATAGTCTCGTTTATAAAAACTGTGATTCACATTTACCGTTAAATATTTCTCCTATCCGATTTGCCTCTTGGATGGGTGGAGACCGAGATGGAAATCCTAATGTTACTCACACTATCACTCAAGAAGTACTTTGGCTCTCTCGCTGGCAGGCTGCTAGCCTTTACTTAAGAGATATTGAAGACCTTCGTTGGGATCTTTCACTCCAAGTTTGCTCAAAAGAATTAAGTGATGCATTAGGTAAATATCATCCTGAACCTTACCGAGAGTATTTAAGAGATACAAGAGAGCGAATTAAAGCCACTCTTCATTGGTTAAATCAGAAATTACAGGGTATTGATAGTGATGACAGTTTAGTCATTAAAAATAAAGATGAGCTATTAAAACCTTTACTCTTATGCCATCGATCTTTAATAGCGTGCAATTTACCTGAAATAGCCAATGGCAAATTACTAGACTTTATCTACCGAATTAATTGCTTTGGTATTGAACTACTTAAATTAGATATTCGCCAAGAATCTGGTCGCCATCGCCAGGCTATCTCGGCTATTACAGAATATTTAGGTCTAGGAAATTTTGAGTCTTGGACAGAAAAAGCACGTCAGAATTTCTTAATTCAGGAATTACAAAGTAAACGCCCTTTACTGCCAAAGTATTTAAAAAATTCAGATGACAGCTTGATTGAAAATCCTGATGTTAAAGAAGTGTTTGCTACTATGCGTATGCTTTCAGATCAACCTCCTGAAAGCTTAGGTGCCTATATTATTTCAATGGCAGAATATCCAAGTGATGTTTTAGCAGTCCTTCTTTTACAAAAGGAAGCTGGAATATTAAATCCTCTTCGAGTAGTTCCTTTATTCGAAACACTCAAAGATTTAGAGGGTTCTGCAAATACAATGGATACCTTGTTCAATATGCACTGGTACAAACAGCATATTAAAGGCAAGCATGAAGTTATGATCGGATATTCAGACTCAGCAAAAGATGCTGGATTTATGTCCGCTAATTGGGCTCAATATCGCGCTCAAGAAGAGCTTACAGATATAGCAAAAGCACATAACATTCAACTCACATTATTTCATGGACGTGGCGGTTCAATTAGCCGAGGTGGAGCACCCACACAACAGGCTTTATTCTCGCAACCCCCTGGCTCAATTTCAGGTGCAATACGTGTAACTGAACAAGGCGAAATGATTCGTTTTAAATTTGGTTTAGAAGGAATAGCTCTTCAGAACCTAGAGATTTATACAGCTGCCACATTAGAAGCAACCTTATTGCCTCCCCCTGTTCCAAAACAGGAATGGCGAGACTTGATGAATCAAATGACGGATATTTCAGTAAATGTCTACCGTAAGACAGTTCGAGAAAACCCTAATTTTGTTCAATACTTGAGAACAGTCACTCCAGAGTTAGAGTTACAAATGCTTCCTTTAGGTTCACGTCCTGCTAAACGTCGCGCTGGCGGAGGGATTGAATCTTTGCGTGCTATTCCATGGGTATTTGCATGGACACAAATTCGTTTAATGTTGCCAGCTTGGCTTGGAACAGGAGCAGCAATTAATGAAATCTTAAATGAGGATAAAAAATTTATCCTCGACGATATGCTTACTCACTGGCCTTATTTTCAAACTCTTATTGATATGTTGGAAATGGTATTGTCAAAAGCGGATTGTCATATTGCCCTCTATTATGAATCTCACTTAACAGATGATGAAAACTTAAAAGAACTCGGTAATGACTTACGACTTAGACTAAAGGAAGCTACCAAAACGCTACTATTAGTTAAAGGCGAATCTAAGTTATTAAGCACAAATGATGTATTAGATCAGTCAATGCAAGTTCGTAAACCTTATTTACTACCGTTGCATTTACTACAAGCTGAATTAATGAAACGTCGTCGTCGTTATTTGATGGAAGATAACTTAGAAAACACACCAGTAGATCAAGCATTAATGGTAAGTATTGCAGGTATCGCTGCTGGTTTACGAAATACAGGTTAAGCATCTGAAAATAAGAGCTTCTCTAGGTTGGATAGGCTCTTATTTTCACGAATCGAAATAAGTTTTTTCTTAAAACAAATTTGTGGTTAAAGAATAGTTATGAAAGTTATAATTGCACCAGACTCATTTAAAGATAGCTTATCTGCACATGGAATCGCAGAAGCTATTGCTTCAGGGTGGAAAAAAGTTTTTCCAGAAGCAGAAGTTATTACATGCCCTATGGCTGATGGCGGCGAAGGCTCTATTGAAGCAGTATTGGAAGTTTGTGCAGGTGAATGGCGTGAACAAACTGTGCATGGTCCTCTTGGCGAATCTGTAGTTGCTAAATGGGGTTGGTTAGAAACTGAAAAAATTGCTCTGATTGAAATGGCCCAAGCAAGTGGTATTCAATTAGTTAAGCCCTCTCAACGCGATGCATGTATTAGCAGTACATTCGGTACTGGTGAACTTATTCTTGCTGCATTAAATGCAGGTGCTGAAGAAATTGTTTTAACAGTCGGTGGTAGTGCGACAAATGATGCAGGAACAGGACTTTTATCTGCATTAGGTGCAAAATTTTTAGATGAAGATAATAATGTTCTTCAATCGGGGGGGCTTTCTCTTCAGAATTTAACAAGAATTGATCTCACCCATTTTGATCCGCGAATTAAGCAAACCAAATTTTTACTAGCAGCAGATGTAACCAACCCTTTATGTGGTGTGAATGGCGCATCCCATATTTTTGGTCCTCAAAAAGGTGCTACCCCTGAACAAGTCCTTTTATTAGATAATGCTCTTGCACATTTTGCCGATATTTCAGCCGCTTTATTAGGTTATGACAAAAGAAATGAACCAGGAACTGGAGCATCGGGTGGATTAGGCTATGCAGCTAAAGCATTTCTGAATGCTGAATTTAGATCAGGCGTAGAAGTTATTGCAGAATTAAATCACCTTTCCGATAAAATCAACGGTGCAAATTGGGTGATTACCGGTGAAGGAAAATTTGATGGGCAAACTTTAAATGGAAAGACACCATTTGGAGTAGCTAAAATAGCTAAAAATGCAAATGTTCCAGTTATTGTAATTGCTGGTACATTAGGTGAAAACTATCAAGAATTATATAAACATGGTATTACGGCAGCATTTTCTTTAACTTCAGGTCCTATAAATTTAGAAGATGCTTGCATTAATGCAGCAAACTTAATATTTGAACGAACAATTGATATTGCCCAACTAATAAAAACAAGCTCATTTATTAAATAATATATTCCAATAGAGTTACACAAAATAGTAGTGGAGCTCTATTAAATTAAATAAAACTTCAAATAAATTGATTTTTATAAGTCAACCGATATTCCCTCGGTGACATTTTTTTTAATTCTTTAAAATGTCTATTAAATAAGGACAAAGAAGAATAACCCACTTGCTCCGCTATAATAGAAATTGCTATATCCTTTTCTAAAATAAGCTCAGATGCATGATTAATCCTTAAGCTTATAATATAATCCATAGGTGTTTTTTTTAAGATTTTCTTAAAAGATCTATGAAAAGTAGCTGGGCTGACAAAACACATCTCTGCCAATTCTTCTATAGATATTTTATTACTGTAGTTTTTATCAATAAAATCAACAATATCTATAAATTTTTTAATCTTTTTATTGCCTTCAGAAGTGATATTCAATTTGTTCACATTCGAAATACTCATTTTTTCATCTTGTGAAAGAATTAAAAGAATATTAAGTAGAATCGGAGTTCGTTCACCCCAACCAAGTGTAGGTATTTTATGAAAATTATCTTTAACTTTACTTTTAGCTTCTTCACTAAATATCACAACATTATTTGACAATTTTAGCAAATTATTCAAAGGTCGCATTTCTGGAAAAATATCGATAACTTTTTGAATCCAATCAGCACTTACCCAAACAACTAATGCAACATGAGGCTCCATATTATTAAATTTCCCTAAAGACTTCCATGTATGAGAAATATTTGGCCCAACCATTACTAAGTCATTTTCATAATAATCACTAATATCACTGCCAATATATCTTTTACCATAACTATTTAAAGTTAAGGTGAACTCAAATTCTGGATGATGATGCCATTGGAAAGGTATTTCATCTTCCATTTTTCTATTTAAAAATGACCAAGACGAATATGGTTTTACAATAATTTTCTCATATTCTGATTTCATTATTGTACTCCACAAGATATTGCAATAATAGTATCATTTATTGACAAGTTAATACCTACTTAATATCAAAAAAAAACGACATCCTTGTTGCTCTCTCTTTAACATACCACGGAAAGGTATCAAATGAGTAATTCTACAATATTAAAGAACCAAGAATATCAACAGAATGTACAGAGTAATAACTCATTGAAGATAATGGTTTTTGCTTTGTTTTTTCTATTTGGGAGCATAACAAGCTTAAATGATGTTTTGATTCCCAAACTAAAAGATATCTTCCAGCTCACATATATGGAAGCTATGTTGGTTCAGTCAGCCTTTTTCTTTGCATACTTTGTTGCTTCAATTCCCGCTAGTAGATTAATTTATCGTTTTGGGTACATTCGTTCAGCAATCATTGGTCTTGCTGTCATGGGTATTGGTTGTTTAGCCTTTATTCCTGCCACTAAGATACTTATGTTTCCAGCTTTCTTATCAGCTTTGTTTATTCTTGCTGTTGGCGTAACCGTAATCCAAGTTGTCACAAATCCTTTACTAGCTCATTTAGGTAAAGCTGAGTCTGTTTCAAGTCGACTTACTTTAGGTCATGCATTTAATTCTCTAGGTACTACCGTCGCACCATATTTCGGCGCAATCATCATTTTAGGAAGTATTGCTACAGTTGATATTACGCAACTAAATGCCGCTGAAATGAGTGCTTACTTACAGAAGGAAGCTTCTGTTATTAGTAACGCATATACAGGCATTGCAATTGTTATTGGTTTATCTTGTATTCTGCTAGCGCGTTTTAGAAATTATGGTCCGAAAAGTATTATTTCAAAGGATCATAAAGGATTAACCTCATCTCTTCGTTTACTTAAATCTCCAAGATTTGCCTTAGGTTTCATTTGTCTTTTCTTATATGTTGGTGCTGAAGTTACTATCGGTAGTCTCCTTGTTAGTTACCTATCGCAATCAGACATCATGGATATCACAGCAGAACATGCTGGAAAGTTAGTTGCTTTTTACTGGGGTGGAGCAATGATTGCTCGCTTCTTATGTTCAGCATTGATGCGTGTTATTACACCTGCAAAATTACTAGCATTATTTTCCATAGCTGTAATGTCACTTTTATTTGCTAGTAGTTCTTTAAAGGGAGATATCTCAGGTATAGCAATTTTATCTGTTGGTTTCTTCAACTCTATTATGTTCCCAACAATTTTTTCTCTTGCTTCAAAACATTTAAGTGAAAGAGCTGCGGAAGGCTCTGGCATTTTATGCTGCGGTATTGTAGGCGGTGCAATTATCCCTCCTCTAACAGGTTATGTTGCAGATATGAGTTCGCTCAGTATGAGTTTATTTGTACCAATCGCTTGTTATCTTGGCATCTTAGTATTTAGCGTATTTTGTTCTAAACAGGGAGACTAACTATGAACTGGTTGTTAGTTGGTGCTAGTAATGTAGCGCACGAATGGATTGTTTCAGCTATTAGAAATGTAGGTGATGAGGTTACTACAATAGTAAGCGGCAACCTAGAACGTGCTAAAGATTTTGCCAATCAGCATGGTATTTCTAATTTTACAACAGATTTAAAACAAGCTCTTCAAAATGAAGAAATTGATGCAGTCTATATTTCAAGTGCAAATTCATTGCACTTTGAACAGGCAATTGCGGCACTGAAAGCAAAAAAGCATGTAATGTGTGAAAAGCCAATGGCTCTTAATATTTCTGATGCAAAAGCGATGATTTCGCAGGCTGAAATTAATGGCGTAGTTTTAGGAATCAATTACCATTTAAGAAATTCTGCATTAATAAAAAAAATGCGTGAACTTATTGCAGCTGGTTCAATTGGGGACGTGTTAACCATTAGATTTTGTCATGCTGTTTCTCTACCCGAAAAATTACAGGGCTGGAGAATTAATACTCCTTCTGAAGGAGGAGTAGTCTTAGATATTACAGTTCACGATATAGATACACTTCGCTTTCTTCTTGATGATGAACCTGTTTCTGTAAATGCCATGGCTCAAACAGGTCTTATCAGTCACAATAATGTCTCTGAAACTGTTATGGGAACAATCGAATTTGCTAAAGGAACTTTAGTTAGTTTTTTTGATTCATTTACTGCAAAACATTTTCAAACCAGTATTGATGTAATCGGGACTAAAGGAACTTTGTTAGCGCAAAATACACTCACCCAACAACCAGTTGGAACACTGCAACTCAATAATATTGATGGTTCTCAATCTATTAATATTGAACATGAGAATTTATATATTACTTCATTCGAAAAGTTTAAAAATGCTGTTGAAAATCATGGTCAACCTGCTGCAACTGGTTACGATGGCTTACGCTCTTTAGAGGTTTCTTTAGCGGTACAACAAGCTATTGCCAATAAAACTAATGTCTTAACAGTTGCAGGGGAATAAAAGTGTTTTCAAATAATCAGACTGATATTCTTATCATTGGGTCTGGCATTGGTGGTTCAACCATGGCTGCCGGGCTAGCATCTAGTGGCCTTAATATTCTTATTCTTGAATGTGGTGCCCAACTACCAGATTCTTTAGCAAATGCAGATCAAGATAAGATTTTTACTGAGCAATTCTTTAAACCCCAAGAAGAGTGGTTTGATAAAGATAAAAAACCTTTTAGACCAGGTAATTATTACTATGTTGGAGGAAACTCAAAATTCTTTGGTGCAGTTCTCGCTCGATATCGAAAGGAAGACTTTCTAGAAATGGAGCATGAAGGTGGTATTTCACCTGCATGGCCTGTTACCTATGAAGAGTTTGAACCATGGTATACCAAAGCAGAAGCTCTATTCAAAGTAAGAGGTGATGCTAGATTTGACCCAACTGAACCTTATCATTCAAAACCATATCCTTATAAAGCTATTGAGGATGAAAAGGCCATTAAAGTCGTAAAAGATAAATTAATCGCTAAGGGACTTAATCCTTATCCATTACCATTAGCAGTTGATATAGAACACTGGAAAAAAACTAGAAAAGTTCCATGGGATGCACATCCTCACTTTTTCAATGGAAAAATTGATGCTGAGACTGGTCCACTTACGCAAGCAATCCAATATCGGAATGTAAGATTACAAACAAATAGCAAGGTTTTACACCTAAAAACCTCTCCTACAACCAATCGTATTGAAGAAGTCATCTACTCTCTTAATGGTGAGCTTCAGTCAATTAAACCCAAACTTGTGATTCTATCAGCTGGTGCAATACATTCTGCTGCCCTCTTACTCCGTTCAAATAACTTACAGAATTCGAATGGATTAGCTAATAGCTCAGGTATGGTTGGAAGAAACTTTATGAATCATAATTGCTCAGCAATTATTGGTTTTAATCACAAATATACAAATGATGCTATTTACTCAAAAACTTTTGGTATCAATGACTTTTATTTAAATGATGGAGCTAAAGGTTTACCTTTAGGTAATATTCAATTGCTTGGTAAAGTTTCTGGAAAAATATTAAAGGCTAATATGCCTCTAATTCCTTCTTTAGCTTTGAATTATTTCAGTAAGCATAGTATAGACTTCTACGCTATGAGTGAGGATCTTCCTTCAGCCAACAATCGTGTTTTTGTCGAGGGAGACAAGATAAATTTAGTGTGGGAAAGAAATAACTGGGAAGCACATCAAAAGTTAGTTCATAAATTCAGTAATATTCTTAAAGAATGTGGCTTTTATTTAGTTCTTAATCAACCATTTGATAAGAGAACCCCTTCACATCAATGCGGGACAATTCGAATGGGGAATAACCCTAAAGATTCTCCTCTTGATTCTTACTGCCGGTCTTATGATCACGATAATTTATATGTAGTTGATGCTAGCTTCTTTCCTAGTTCAGCCGCAGTCAATCCTGCATTGACTATTGCTGCTCAAGCCTTAAGAGTATCCAACCACATCCTAAAATCATCTCTATAAAATATCATTATTGATTGATAACTCGTACTCTAAATAAGGAGTACGAGTGGCTTCACTTATCTTTAAGATTACTTTTCTATTTCTATTAAAGTTTTTGATATTAGGCATTTTTCAAGTCAAGTAAATGAGATACATGCCCGTATAGCCGGACTGAATAAATTTATGGAATTAGGCCGACCTCATACCCGAGTTGTAACTTAAATTTGAATAGAATGGGCTGGATTTAATTTTTAAATCTTTGTGCAACAAAGCCTAATTGATTTATAATGTTTTTATTTAAAGGATATACATTTTCAAAGCTTTCTTTAATACTTAAATAATTATTACATAGACATCAGAATAACTCTATTTTCTAGACTTTTTGATTGGGCATACAGCAAAGATAAGGATCAAACAGAACCCAAATATTTCACCTATTAATCAAAGATTGGTTGTAAGAAGACCAATGTATATTGGTCGTGCTATTCAATATACAGATCAAAATTGGTCATTTGAAATAACGTTTCTAAAAGAAAAAATGTTGAGAATCGCCCTGAAAAACATGCCTGTTTGTTAAAACAAGTTTGAGCATTCTAAATACTCATTCTTAGTAAATAGAATCATTAGCCAAAAATCCATGAAGAAATTTATTCACCTTATGGATTTAAGACTTTAAATATATGAGAGATTAGTTGACTGGCTTTGTAAGCACGATAACCAATTAAAATAAGAAATAACGCTGTGCCATTGGTAATACTTCTGCTGGCTCGCAAGTCAAATGTACACCATCTGCATATACTTCATAGATTTCCGGATCAACTTCCATCACAGGCGCATAGGTATTGAGTTTCATATCTGCTTTTGAAATATTTCGGGTGTTTTGACATGCTGAAATGATTTTCTTCAACCCTAATTTTTCAGCTACACCGTTATGAATTGCCGCCTGAGACAAGAAGGTAATACAGGTGTTATGCACACCACGCGCATTTGCCCCAAACATTGGACGATAATGCACAGGCTGAGGCGTTGGAATTGAGGCATTAATATCGCCCATTGGTGCAGCGGCAATCATACCGCCTTTAATAATCATTGCAGGTTTCACCCCAAAAAATGCAGGTTTCCACAACACCAAATCCGCCAGTTTACCTACTTCAACCGAACCCACCTCATGGCTCAAACCATGGGTAATCGCAGGGTTAATGGTATATTTAGCAATATAGCGTTTGACCCGATGGTTATCGCTATATGGCGTATCGCCTTCTAAAGGTCCACGTTGCACTTTCATTTTGTGGGCCGTTTGCCACGTCCGAATAATCACCTCACCCACACGTCCCATGGCCTGTGAATCGGATGACATCATGGAAATTGCCCCCAAATCCTGCAAAATATCCTCGGCAGCAATGGTTTCACGGCGAATCCGACTTTCAGCAAATGCTACATCTTCGGAAATTGCTGGGTCTAAATGGTGACAGACCATCAACATATCCAAATGCTCATCAATGGTATTGATGGTATATGGACGGGTCGGATTGGTTGAGGATGGCAAAACATTGGCTTGACCAATGGCTTTTAAAATATCAGGGGCATGTCCACCACCCGCACCTTCAGTATGATAGGTATGAATGGTGCGCTGTTTAAATGCCGCGAGTGTTTCTTCTAAAAAGCCACTCTCGTTTAAAGTATCGGTATGAATTGCCACTTGCACATCATATTCATCCGCGACAGTCAAGCAATTATCAATCGCTGCAGGTGTTGAACCCCAGTCTTCATGCAACTTTAAACCGACGACACCTGCTTCAATCTGCTCGCGAATCGGGTCAGGCAAACTCAAATTTCCTTTGCCTAACAAGCCTATATTCATGGGCATATCATCAATCGCTTGCAGCATGGTCGCAATATGCCAGGGTCCCGGTGTCACGGTGGTGGCCGATGTACCAGCCGCGGGCCCAGTTCCCCCACCAATCATGGTGGTTGTACCCGACATCAGTGCAGTTTCAACTTGTTGTGGACAAATCCAGTGAATGTGCGTATCGATTCCTCCTGCTGTGAGAATCTGTCCTTCACCCGCGATAACTTCGGTGGCTGCGCCTAAAGGAATGGTAATATCCGGCTGTATATCAGGATTTCCCGCCTTTCCGATTTTCCAAATACGGCCATTTTTCAGACCAACATCGGCTTTGACAATGCCCCACCAATCCACAATCAAGGCATTGGTAATGACAGTATCTGCGACATCCTCCGCCAATAATTGGGATTGCCCCATTCCATCTCGAATAACTTTCCCACCACCAAATTTAACTTCTTCACCATAAGTGGTCAGGTCTTGTTCGATTTCTATAAATAATTCAGTATCCGCCAAGCGAACCCGATCACCAACCGTGGGGCCAAACATTTCCGCATATGCGCGTCGTGACATTTTCATTTTGGATTACTCTAAATTCTTGAAAGATTTTTCTATCTCTACCTAGTCCAGTTTTCCCATCACTCGACCCGAAAAACCGTAAACTTCCCGCTTCCCCGCCAAAGCCACCAACTCCACATCTCGGCTTTGCCCCGGTTCAAAACGCACTGCGGTACCAGCCGCAATATTAAGGCGATAGCCCTTGGTCTGTTCACGTTCAAATAGCAATGCATCATTGGCTTCATAAAAATGGAAGTGCGAACCAATTTGAATCGGGCGATCTCCTGCATTGGCCACAGTAATTTTGAGAGTTTCGCGTCCAACATTTAAATCAATATCACGATCTGGCGTGATCACTTCACCTGGAATCATCGTCGTTCCTTACTTTTGTCATTACATGATAGGTTGATGAACAGTGACCAGTTTTGAACCATCTGGGAAGGTGGCTTCAACTTGGACTTCCTCAATCATTTCTGCAATACCATCCATTACATCGTTACGACTTAACAGAGTCGTCCCATAATGCATTAATTCACTTACACTCATACCGTCACGTGCACCTTCAAGCAAAGCCGCAGAGATATACGCAATCGCTTCGGGATAGTTCAATTTCAAACCACGGGCTTTACGACGCTCGGCAAGTAAACCCGCGGTAAAAATTAAAAGTTTGTCTTTCTCTGTTGGATTTAATTCCATATCTTTTGCCTTTCTTTGATATAGATGCCGCCCTTATGACTAGCACATCACCTGAATTACCTAAATGCTATTTTTATACCGTATTTTGCTGAATCACTCTAAGTTCTCCAAATACGAGGGAACTCTTCATCCAGATTGAACCAGTATCGCCTCAATTTTGCCCTAATCGCTGCAAAAGCATCATGACATTGCCGAACATCATTTCCCAAGAAGCGTGCACAAATCACATCATCCAACACAGTTAATGTGACCGGCACATCCATACGCATCATCAGCTCCCGGATTAGATCCAAGTGCTGCTCCAGATAAACACTGGCATGATATTGAGTAGGAGGAACTGCCCAGAAACTCCCCATGACAGATTGCCCATTCATGCCTAAACACGAGTTTAGCCAACGATCATTGCCCTTAAAACTCAAAGTATCTGCCACCAACAAGCTCTTATTACGGAACAATTTAAATTGGTTAATATAGGCACCTTGGCTAAATTTTTCTGCCCGCGCTTGTCGACCAATGACCAACATGTCCCAGCCAATAAAACTCGCCGCTTGATCCAAATGTATGATGGTTTCAGAATGCGCATTTGCTCCATCAAACAACATTGTTTCTTGCGGTAACCATTCAAAAATAGCATTACCATTCAAACTAATATTGATATGTTGATAAGCCTTTTTACCATTGGTTTTGTACCATTTCCCAGCACCTGGCGTGGTCACTAAAGCATGTGCCTGCTCATCGACAGACAAGTCAAAAGTTAAATGATCACCACCGGCAATTCCTGCAGGTGGATGCACGATGATCGCATGGCACACACCAGTTTTTTCTGGCCACAACATTTTTTGCACCCGCACAGGACCATAATGTTTGCGATGATGTAACACCGTACATTCAGGCTCTTTTTGCGCCTGAAAGCTGAGTTCTAACTTAGCAAACCATAATTGTGCATCAAGCGTCCGACTGAGCATTAAATCTTGCATTATTCCTCTTGTGCGACAAATACTAAATTTTGAGTTTTACTGTGTCAGCATTTAAAACGACATAAAAATCATTAAGCCAAGCCAATCAATGCAACTAATGCAGCGATGCCACCAATAATTTTCTTACCATTGGGTACGTATTTTTGCACCAAAGCGCCAAGTGCTAATCCAACTGCATAAATACACGACATTGCAACGACCATACCTAAAACCAGACCCATCACATGTCCAGATTGACTTAGTTCTATACCGTGTGCCATGCCATGGAAACTTGCGATAATAATGGTGGCTAATACAAATAAGCGACTGGCTTTGGTCCAAAGTGCGATAGCTAAAATTGACAACGAGAAAACAATGCCGTATTCCGCAATACTTGAGGAAAAAATGTTGAGTTGACCCAATGCAAAACCACTCACCATGGCAATCATCAAACCTACTAATCCAGCAAGTTTCCAACGTGTTGTCGCTGACCAAAGCAATACACCAAAAGCAATTGCCATCATTAAATGATCAAGGCCAGTAAAAGGATGAATAAAACCCGTCATAAAACTGTTCTGATGCTCATGGCCCGGATGTGCCATTGCCCACATAGGAAAAGCCGTAACCAAAGTAGCAAAAGTTCTTTTTAAATAAGTCATTACGTTTCCCCGAATCAGTTTTTAAATAGGCCTTGTTTTTCAATAAAAGAAATAATCAGTTCCACACCATCTTTGGTTTTCATATTGGTAAACAAGAATGGCTTTTCACCACGCATACGTTTGGCGTCTTGATCCATTACACTTAAATTTGCGCCCACCATTGGTGCCAAATCTGTTTTATTAATAATTAACAGATCCGATTTGGTAATCCCTGGACCACCTTTACGAGGAATCTTCTCACCGCCTGCTACATCAATGACATACAGGGTCAAATCGGAAAGCTCTGGGCTAAAAGTTGCGGCTAAATTGTCACCGCCACTTTCAATAATAATCAGTTCAAGCCCATCAAATTTTTCACATAAATCATCAATCGCTGCGAGGTTAATTGAAGCATCTTCGCGAATTGCAGTATGTGGGCAACCACCTGTTTCCACACCAACAATACGTTCTGGTGACATGGCTTCGTTACGGGTTAAAAAATTCGAATCTTCTTTGGTATAAATATCATTGGTCACCACTGCCATATTATATTTTTCACGTAAAGCCTGACATAAGTTCAAAGTCAATGCTGTTTTACCCGAACCCACTGGTCCACCAATTCCTACTCGTAACGGGCTACGTTGTGACATGATTTTTTCCTCTAACAATTATGATCTGAATAGTCTTGAATATTGAGTTTCGTGATGCATACTCAGCATGGCATATTGAGGCAAAGCACTACTAATCTCAGTATCTTTGAGCTTTAGTACACGGTTGATTGCTTCTGGGATCAAGCCATGTAAATGCCATAAAATACGCTGCCCACTCATCTGTCCCAGTGGAACTGTTTTTACTGCTGCCAAAACCTGATTCTCTAAAACAGTAAAAGTGTAGGCTGCGAGTACATCTGCTTCTTTTAAGCCCAAACTTCCACATAAATGCCCATATACAGGCAGAAAACCGAGATGTTTTTTGACTGTCACGGGTAGTTCTAAAACATCACGAATCCAAGCATTTAATGAAAATGCCAATTGTTTCGATTCTGCTAATAGTTCTTTACTCTCGCGACTGGCACGATAAAAGTTTGCCCAGTAATCAAACTGCTCAGCAGCATTAGTGAATTGCATTAATCGTTTCAGTACAGGCAATTCAAAACGTACCAAAAGCATTTCGAGTACTTCCTCGAAATAGACAATGCTGGACGCTTCATCATGAATAAATCCGCGATCAATTGCACTTTCTACACCTTGAGAATAACAATACGCCCCTATGGGTAAGGCTGTAGATGACAGCGTTAATAGGCTTAATAGTTGTGCAGGGTTATTGATGGACATGGTGTAAGCTCTTAATCGGGCTTAAACGATGGTCATGCTGGTGTTGTGCATACGCACCACTTTCAGGCTCAAAAGTATGTTCAACTAATGTGACTTCTAGTCCCAAACCGACAACCATTTCTGCCAACACATGATCTGGTTCAAAATACAATGCTGTTGGCGTCAACATGAGTGGTACATGACGATTGCCCAGATGATATGCAGCTTTTAGCAAATCGAACTCATGTTGCGCTGAAACTTTCATCAGTTTTTCAGCTTTTGCTTCAATCTTTAAAATATTACCGTTCTCAGTTGCAATATATGATCCACTACGCAAAATACCTGTACGAGGTAAATCTGCACCAATATCAACCCCGTTTTTTAAATTTGCACGAAAACGGCTCTTTTGACGTGTATCAAAATTCAGCTCAATGATGTCAAAGCTACAATCTTTTGTAACTGCTTCTAATCGTTGAGTATAAATTTCCATTTTCTCCACCCTCAATTTAGCCTTATGTTATTTTTGAGCCAAAATGATTCAAAAATTGATTCCTGTATGCAAAATCGCACCACAATATACATATAAGCAATTTTTGAACCAACTTTTAATTCCTAATATAAATCAAAATTTTTCAGGGTGAAATTAAACCCTAATCATTTGATTTAAAATAAAAAATAAACCTTTGAGTTGCATTGTTAAAGTATCTTTTGACACTAGTACCATTATCTAGTTTCATTTTTCACTCAATTGCATGGTCTACCATCACTCACCTAGACAAATATAGTCCACCTGATTTGCCTCTACAGCAAAAAGAATATTCGTAAAGCAATATCTTTTATTGATATCGAGAGCATAATCATCAGCATCCTATGCTTGATCTCAATGAAAAGACGCCATTCCCGATCCATCTAAAAATTTCCACTTCATTTCCTAGAAACTTTGCATAGATAGCATTTGGGATGTTATTGCAAAGGCTAATTATTTCTAAACGTAGAATTAAAATCGAGGAAACTTTCAGAATCATGGTTTATAAAAAAGAAACTTTTATTCTAAATTAAACTCTAATCGAACTCTTATGGCGCATGGTGCTGATACCAGTGCTCAGCAATATCACCACGTCGGCAAATCCAGACTTTATCGTGAGATTGAATATAATCTAAAAATTTTTGCAATGCTTTAAAGCGTCCAGGTCGTCCTAAAATTCGACAATGCATGCCTATCGATAACATTTTCGGAGATGTTTCTCCTTCTGCATATAGCACATCAAAGGCATCCTTTAAATATTGGTAAAATTGCTCTCCACTGTTAAATCCCCCGGGTGAGCTGAACTTCATATCATTGCTTTCTAAGGTATAAGGAATAATTAAGTGTGGACGACTGTTGCCTGTAGCATTCGTCAGTGAACTCCAAAATGGCAAGTCGTCACCATAATTATCACTATCATATTTAATTTGTGGAAATTCGGCTAATAACTGACGGGTATTAGGACTATCCCGACCTGTATACCAACCAATAGGTGCTTGCCCAAATAAAGCTTCCAACACACTAATGGCTTGATCCATATATTGGCGTTCTAGCTCAATTGGCATGTCTTGATAATGAATCCAACGCTGACCGTGTGAAACCACATCATAATTCGCTTCTTTGATGGCTTGTACAATATAGGGATTGCGAATTAAAGCCATGCCCACACCAAAAATCGTCATGGGTAAATTACGCTTTTTGAACTCCTGATGAATACGCCAGAATCCTGCACGTGACCCATATTCATACATGGAATCCATCGACATATGTTTGTCTGGAAAACTTGCAGACCCAATGATTTCCGATAAGAACTGCTCAGAACCAGCATCACCATGTTCTATATGGTTTTCACCACCTTCTTCATAATTCAGTACAAACTGAACTGCAATACGAGCTCCATTTGGCCATTCTACTTTAGGTGGTTCACCATGATAGCCAGTCAAATCTCGTGAATACGGTGCATTCTGAATGTGGTCGATAAGTTCTTGACCACGTAAATAATCTTGTGTCACTTTTATTTCCTAGGAAGATAGATAAAATGCTATTTCTATCGCTAAAGACTACGTTTTTATATCCTGCAATTTGGTTGTATTGCAGGATTTTTATACAGTAAATCCAATACTCTAAGCATCAGAACTAAGGTTTAAATCTTAATTATTCTGACCCTACACAAAGCATGTTTTCGAATTGATATACATCACAGTTCTGGCTTACCCCTATACGATCTACGACGATGAATTCACTAGGTGCTTCTAGGGTAATAAGCGGGTGATGCCAAGTTCCTGCATGATAATTAACGCCTTGATTACCATCAGTAATAAAAGCTTTAATTTTATTCAGATCAGGCATGTCTTTATCTAAACTTTCCGCGACAACAATCACAAACTTCTGCCCATGCATGGCTACAAATGCTTGCGAGCCGAGCGGATGTCTTTCAAGCATCGAAATCTCGATAGGAAACTGACTTGCCTTGATATTCTTGAAAATACTCATGCCGACTTTTGCATCTGATTGTATTTCTGCCAAGTCATGATAGCGTTCTGTATATTGTTCATTAATATAAAAAAAATCATTCCCCTTCGTCATGAGCACATCGCCAAAGAGTTTGAAATTTTCAGCAGTTAATGGCTGTATTTGAATTTTATTCATGTCATTTACACTGTAGTCGTGACTTTACCCCATAAACGAATACGACTAATGCCACCATCTGGGATCATGTTGATTCGAATATGTGAGATTTTCTCATGTGCTAAAACTTGATCAATGTAGCTATGTACGTGATCCATTTGCATGTCTTGGGCTTCGAGTAAAAATGGCCAAAACATACTTTGCGGTATCAATTGAGGGTCGGTCGCGTCTTTCACATATACAGCTTGGATAGAAACTTGTGCAGGAAAGTTCCCTTTAAAGTGTGCCGTATCGATTTCAATTTTTTGAATGTTACCAGTTTGACCTAATGCCAATACACACCAATCGAAACCGGGTTCACGGCGGCGCTTAGTTTCCCAGCCATCCCCCATGTTTACGCCTCTCCCTGGGTTAATCAGATTACGTGGATGTCCAAAATGTGCATCACTATAAGCAATTACACGCCCACCATTTTCTAGTGCGAGTAAATCCAACGTTTGTCCACTATCTTTGATTTGAATTTGTACTTCTCCATAAATTCGTAAACGGGCTATACCCCCATCAGGAAAGATATTCAAACGAATATGGGTAAACACCTGTTCTGATTCAATATTAAAAATGTGATGCTGACTGGAACCCAGAATACTATTAGGTAAAAGGTTTTGCCATTCGACCTGCTCAAGGTCATCACTAAGGGCGTAGCATGCTTCAAGTGCAGCTGATGCAGGATAATTGCCTGTAAAGAATGTGGTATCAATATCTAAACCGCGAATTTTTCCGGCTACTCCCAGTTTAACAATACACCAATCATACCCAGCATGGCGTTTACGGCGTGTCTCCCATCCGTCCATCCATTTACCATGATCATCAAACTTATCTTCTACAAAAACTGGTGCATTTGCATTTAACATCCGTTTTGCTTCTGCAAAAAAATCATCAGAGCAATCTATAACTTTTGCTCCTATTCTTTCATCAGCTAGATTTGTATACTTCTGTAAATATGGAGGGATTTCAAAAATTGGTGCATGTAAAGTTGCCATATGTTTTCCAAACTAAAAATGATATCTATAAAATATATTGAGTATCAAAATTACAATTCGCTCTTTGGGTGAAGCGGAATGTCATTTAATAACGTGAATATGCTTGATAATTAAACCCATGTAATACATATACATTTACTGTCTTTAAATTCTAAAAATGGTTAAGCCTTACTTTTGAGTTGGATAGTCATAATCCCCCCATTTGCTCGTACGAAGTCCTAAACCATGAAGTGCTTCTATTAATTTAACCGCAGCTGTAACCCCATCAATCACTGGAATTTTTAGCTCTTGGGAGATTCGTTCAACATGTTTGGACATTCCACCACAACCTAAAACAATGGCACCAATTCCATCATTTTGTTTCGCGAACAAGCACATCTGAAGTAACTTTTCATAGGTTTCTGTTTCATTCGTTTCAAGATCAAGTACCGGTAAATCGATACAGTGGATTTTTTCACATTTATGTGTATATCCATATTGGTGTAAAAGATGTTCAGCAATGATTTTGGTACGTTTAAGCGTCGTTACAATAGAGAACTTTGTTGCAATTAAAGTTGCCATGTGGAAAGCAGCTTCTGCTATGCCAATGACTGGAGCATCCGTTAACTCTCTAGCGGCATCTAAACCAGGGTCTCCAAAACATGCAATGATATGACCATCGACTTGTTGAGCCTGCCCTTGTTTAATCAAATCTAATAAATGAAAGGATGCAATCGCTTCATCATAGTGTCCTTCTATTGACGCAACACCTTGAGTTGGAGAAACCGCGATAATTTCTGTCAATTTAGCGGCAACGTTTCTTGCACTTTCCGCAATAGATTGTGTCATTTCCAGACTAGTATTTGGATTAATGACTTGAATACGCATAATTAACCTTTGATATTTCATAATTCAATTGAGAAATCTATCAAGCGAATAGATTCGTTTTAACAGTTAACCCCGCTAATGACTTAACGGGGTTAAATTGAGTCTTAATTTATTGATTTAGAGTATTTGACGGGTATTCTCATACTAATCACACTATAAGTGAGTAGCCCTAAGAACATTCCAATAAACCAACTAAAATTTGCAAGTACATGCCATTGCGGAAGTAACACACATAGAATTGGAATAATTGCTGATGGAATCAAGGCATAAATTGCGTTGTAGTTATATCCATTTTTATACCAATAGTTGCCTTTGCTATCTAATGTATAAAGATCATCTACGACAATATTTTGCTTCTTAACAAAGTAGTAATCCGCAATCAAAATACCAAATAACGGACCAATAAAAGCACCTAAGATATCAATCGTATAGTGGATAACTTCAGGATTATTAAATAGGTTCCAAGGTGTGATGAAAATAGAGCCGACTGCTGCAATCATCCCACCCATACGCCAGCTGATTTTACTTGGAGAGACATTTGAAAAATCAAATGCTGGAGAGACAAAGTTCGCGACAATGTTAATTCCAACCGTAGCAATCATGAGCGTTAAGCTACCTAGGATCACCACAAAGTTATTATCCAATTTACCGACCATCTCAACTGGATCAGTAATTAATTTGCCATAAATAGGTAAAGTCGCGGCAATACAAACAACAGTTAATAATGAGAAACCAAGGAAGTTAACTGGTAGACCTAGAAAATTTCCGAACTTGACGGCTTCAAATGATTTGCCATAACGAGAAAAGTCACCAAAATTTAATACTGGTCCAGAAAAGTAAGAAACAACAATTGCGATAGCACCAATCATTACTGGTAACACATCTAAACCTTCGTACTTCACACCACCCAGATTAAGATCAATATTCTCCCATCCCGCTTCATATACCAACCATGCTGCCATCGCGAACATGACCACATAAACAGCCGGTCCAGCCCAATCAATAAATTTACGAATACTGTTCATACCCGACCAGAACACGACTGCTTGCAACACCCAAAGCAGCATAAAACCAATCCAGCCTAAATATGAAAGTCCTAAGAAACCATACTGCTTCACATCAGCATATATCGCCATTTCAGGAAAGAATTTAAGGATAACCAGAATAAATGCACTAGATGCTAAATAGGTTTGAATCCCATACCAAGCAACTGCAATAAGTCCTCGAATAACAGCGGGGATGTTTGCCCCCAAAACACCAAAAGTTGCACGACAGATAACAGGAAATGGAGTACTGGTCTTTTGACTTGGTTTGGCAATCAAATTGGCAAAGAACTGTACAATGACAATACCAATTAATAAGGAGACTAGAACTTGCCAACTATTTAAACCTAATGCGAACAAACTACCAGCTGTTACATACCCACCAACACTGTGTACATCAGACATCCAAAAGGCAAAAATATTATATGAGCCCCAAGTCTGAGTTTTAAGTGGTGCTAAATCCTGATTGGTTAAAGCGGGGTCATAACCTGGCTTAATCAATGCTTCTGAGTTGTTATCCATTGTGATCTCTCACTCTAAATTCATTAAATTCGTGTTACGAGCTTCGCTGGATATGCTCTAAGCTCGTCGTCTTTGTTTTGTGTCTAGAATGTCAGTCTCATGCCCAAAGCCAATGAAAGTTGATCCTGATCTGCATAACCACCACCTGGGAGTGTTGAATCAGTGTTTACTAAACTTTCACTTGAGCCATCATCATTTTTCAGATAAGCAAGGTTTGCGACTAAGCTAAGAGGTTTACGTAGTTGATAAATTGCCAGCGCTCTATAGACCATCGCATCATGTTCAAATGTTGTATTTTTCTTATAGATCACATCGCCTGATACGGTGAGTTTCGGGGTAAAGTTGTAATCAACCCCAACTTCAGAAGCCCAAGCCTTTTGTTCAGCTGAGTTGCTTGCAATCGCTGCGTATTGACCCGCTCCTGTAATATCTGCGTATGCAAATCCTAAACGGGTTGTAAGTTGGTCAAATGTATACTTTGAAGCTAAGGTGGTTAATCTATAATGATTGTCTGTATCATGTGCTTCATGATCTTCATAGGCTGCGCCTAACATTAATTTTGCTGTTGTATATTTCGCTGCACCAGAGAAAATCTGCCCGTGCGTATTTTTCGTAGAGTCATCATCTGTGGCATATAAAGCACCAAACTGCCAACCATTCAGTTCAGGCGAAGAATACTTAAAAGTATTACTGTAAATTTCACTTACAGCATCAAACTCAGACAGTTTAAAGATGGCACCTGAGTTATAACCGCCTTTAAATACACTACCCACAAACCAATCATCGTTAAACGTCCATTGTTTTCCGACACTTAATGAACCATATGGTGTTTTGAGACCCGCATATGCATTTCGATCAAAAAGCTCACCGTCTTTGTTTTGTTCACCTTTTGAAGGTTTAAAACCAGACTGCAAATTAAAGAAGGCTTGATAATCCTCATCAATTTTATAGTTTCCACTAAAACCAATGTTAGAGACACCCAGAATACTATCCACTGCTTCAGTCTTGGTTTTGGTTCCACCCTTCACGTTTGTAACTGTTGCAATACCAGTATCAATCAAACCGCTAATTTTTACATTGACACTATCTGTGTTGAATTCTACCCCTGCATGACAAATACCTGTACAAGAGGCCATCATTCCAAACAAGATTCTTTTCTTAACTCGCAGCATAAGTCGTTCCCAAAAAATGACTCACAAAGTTCAGCCAAATTGTTAATAATATAATTCAATATTGTGCACAATCAATGTAAAGCAAATTTTGAGCCAACAAGATCACTCATTTGAAAATCTTCATTTTTATCAACATGATTTTTAATTAAATATCTAATATTTATATTTTTTATTTTCTTTGCATTGTGTACATTCATTGCTAAAATCGTTTAGAGCTTATAATTAGCTCTTCATGTTCAATCTAACATTTGCACTGTTTTGTAACTTTAATGCGCTAAGGAGATCCTAAAAATGTCATTGCATTCAGATGAAAACAAAAAACTACTGAATAACAAAGACATAGATATGCACATTTATAATGCCATTTTAGATGCAATTTTAAATCGTCAATTAAAACCTGGTACTCGTTTGGTTGAAGCACCCTTATGTAAAGCATTTGGAGTTACTCGTGGCGTGATCCGACGGATTTTCGTAAAACTCGCTCACGATAAAATTATTGAAATACAGCCAAATCGTGGTGCTATTGTTGCTGAACATGATCTAGAAGACACTAAAGCAGTGTTTGAAGCACGTAGCATGCTGGAATTGGGAACTGTAAGAAAACTCGCGAAACGTGCCCAAAATGTGAATTTACAAAGTGTAAGAGAATTAGTAAAGGCAGAAGAAAATGCTCTCTCTGATGGAAACTGGAAAGAGTGGGTAAAACTTTCAGGAGACTTTCATTTAAAGCTTTGTGAAATTAATAATAATCCGTTGGTTACGAACTACCTTCAAACATTAATTGCCAGAACATCATTATTAATCCGCATGTATGAATCCCCAACCCATAACAGTTGCTCTATTGATGAGCATACGGCTATTCTTAATGCAATTGAACAAGGTAATGAACAACTTGCAACTTCACTTATGGAAGAGCATCTAGAAGATTATGCAAACATTTTTTTAAAGGAGCAGCCTACTTCCAATTCAATTAATTTACTTGAAATCTTTAACAATAAGAAAATCAGTTAATGTAAATATGGAGTGAATAGGGCTTTGTTGCACAAAGATTAGTTTACCTTAAGCGACTCAGGTTTAAGTGACAACTTGAGTATGATATCGACCTAATTCCGTAAATTTATTGAGTACTGCTACACGGGCATGAATCTCATTCAATTGGCTTTGAAAGTTCTTGGCACTGAGTTTATTTCCCAATAATTTGATGCAATGCATCTTGGTTTCTACCAAGCTTCGCCTAAGATACCCAGACCACTTTTTCCAAATTGTTCTTCCTAAGTATTTGACCGTTTTTAACAAGTCATTTCTTGCTAAAGAACTTAGTTTTTTGTCTTTCCAGTGCTTAGCATTTTTCTTGGAGGAATCATTGCATATGCCTGTCGATCTGAAATGACTTTTCTGCAGTATTTGGTGTCATAAGCCCCATCTGTATACGGTGAATCAACTCGTTCATCTTCAGAGATTTTTTTATTACATGACCAAGCACCTTAGAATCGCTCACATTATTGCTAGTCAGTTGAACCGCTCGTATTTTTAGGTTCTCTGCATCTATACCAATATATAATTTACGCAATTGGCGACGATATTCAGGCTGATGCTTCTTACGTTTCCATTCACCTTCACCCAGGAATTTTAAACCCGTGGAGTCGACGAGTAGATGTAATCCATGACGACTTTTCTGATAGCAAATCGCAATATCAATATACTTTTGTCTGCGACAGAGGGTCGAATAATCTGGTGCTGTCCAATTCAAGCCACAGAGTTTAATGAGGCTTTGAACAAAGCCTGTAACCATATGCAAAGAGGGTCGAAATAGAGATTTCATCATGAGGCAGCACTGAATTGCTGCATTGGAGTAGGTTTGATTTCATCCTTGTTTGCCTTGTGGTTGGGCATACCATTGAGTATTTAGATCAAACCAAATCTAGAGACTTTCTCATAAGAAGCCAGTTGATTGTACGGTAGATTGTAGGTGTCGGTTTATTTATTTGAGAATTATATTGCTGAATATGCCTTTAGAGATAGATTTGTATAACAAAGCATCATTAAATTATATTGAACAATATGGTAGGTAAGCCACCAGATTTTTATAGAGATTAGTATTCTGTATTCAGAACAATCAGAAATCCAGACGATATAGCAAAACACTCATGAAAAAGACCTTAATTAAGGTCTTTTCAAAACCAATCAATTTAATATTTTTCTATTTTGAAGAGTTCCAATAATTGACGTAATTCAACTGTTGAATCCCTCGCTCGACAAACTCAGCATTTTGCCATTGTTTTACATCAATATTGCGTTTTATCAGCTTAGCCTTTAATGCAGTTTGTACACCTTGTTGTAGATGCCCTAGATAATATTCATCTAAAAGTGGTGAAAAAACTGTTTTTAAGGCTTTGTCTTGTAGACTCAACGCATAGAGTTCTTTAGGTAATCCTGCATTTTTAGTGACGAGTTGAATGGCATTATCCCGATTTTCAGGCTGTGAAACCCAATATGCTGATTGTAAAACCGTATTGACCAATGTTTGGACGAGTTCAGGATGTTGTTTAATAAACTCACTACGACCCACCAGACCTGACTGGATTGTTCCAGCTCCATCCTGCCGCTGTCCAGTACTCAACGGAACCTCTACGATTTTCTGCTGTTTTAGCGCCAGAATTGACATCAAACCCCAGCTTGCATCAATTTGCTTAGCTGCAAGTGCGGCATTGGCCGCGGCAGGATCCAAATTAATAATGCGGAAATCTTTTTCAGTAAAGCCATGTCGTTCAATATACTGATTAAACGATAATTGCATAGCAGTCCCCTGAAAAATCGCAATTCGTTTGCCTCTTAATTGCTCTAGGCTGCTATATCCTCTATTTGGTAAAACACCCAAATAGGCGTCTAGATGTCGTCCAGTTGCCACCAGTAAAGTGGTATCGATTTGATTCGATTTACCAATAATGGCCGCTAAATCACCTAAAAAAGCAAAATCTAATTGCTTATTGGCTAAAGCCTCATTAATTACAGGCCCTGCGCCTTTAAAAAATCGCCATTCAATCTTAATGTTTTTCTTTGCAAATTCTGTTTCAAGCAACTGATTTAAGTAAATATAATCGACTAATGGTGTGCCGCTGCTGTGCCGTTCACTACTGGTTAAATCAGGTACTGCAATTCTAATTTTTACAATGTTTTCATTCTGATTTGTTGTTTTTGACGGTGCTGATGAAGATGGTTTGAAAATAAACAGTAGTAAAGCGACAAAAATAAATGCAGGAATAACCCAGATAAATCGATTACGTTTTGATAGTGTGGCCATATAGTTTTTCTCAACAACATGCAGAACGTCACTGTCGTTAACCACCACAGTGACGTTCTGCATGTTTAAAATGGTATTTAGTTGGCATTTAAAACAGCCTGAAGCTTGGCTTTTTCGAGTTGTTCTGCTGATAAGTCTTTGGGCAATGTGGTTTTACCCTTTAAGCCATGTACACCAGTCGTTACTTCACCTGCAAGTGTAATTCGGCGTACAACACGATGTTGATCGCCATAATCGTTAACCGCATAATGCTGGGTAGAACGATTATCCCAAATTACGACATCCCCTTCCTTCCATTGCCAGCGCACGGTATTTTCTGGTCGTGTTACTTTTTCTTGTAAAATATTAAACAAAAGCTGTGAATCACTTTGACTGAATCCCACAAGTCGTTTGAAAAAATGCCCCAGTAATAGACTTTTCTTGCCAGTTTCTGGATGTACTACGACTACTGGATGCTCTGTCTCGTACTTGGTAGATACAAAAATTTTCTTCAGTCTTTCTAGTTGTTCCGGCTCGACATTTTGTTTTGCTCCACCATAATCATATTCATTAGAGTGTACAGCCACCAACTGCTCAGCAAATTGCTGTAAAAGCTCAGGAAGATCTTCATAGGCAGTTTCGGTATTTGCCCAAGTTGTATCACCACCTGTTTCAGGGATAATTAAACCTCTTAAAATACTGATTTTAGGATAGGCATCGACAAAAGTAACATCAGTATGCCAAGAATTGGCTCGCGCACCCTTTTGTGAGTCAAGTTCAAAAATAAACTCTGTACTATCCACCGCTGGTACTGTTGGGTGTTTAACAGGCGAACCAAATAATTCTGCAAATTTCTCCTGTTCGGTGTCCCCCAAATGTTGCTGGCCACGAAAGAATAGTACTTTGTGCTCTAGTAGCGCATCGTGTATCAACTGAACTGTGGATGAATCAAGCTCCGAACTTAAATGAATACCTGAGATTTCGGCTCCAATTCGACCAGTTAATTTTTTAACCTGTAGTTGTTGTGCTGGTTTCTGGATAAATGTGGTCATGTTAATTTCCTGTCATAAATATATGACTGAATTTTTATCAGAAACGGCGGCATATTCTGTTATTTCAAAGACAATCCATCACGTAAAAAATTATTTTGATATTTAAATAATTAATAACACGTACATATGAAAATTAAATATGAAATTATATTTTTTTGAAATTTGAATAAATTTTAACTCTGATAAGCTGTTTAAAATCTTAGTTTATATCTCTGATTTATCATGAAAGCATCATCAATTATCGAATTCAGGAATCCTATCTCAAAATATCAGAATGATTCTGACGGCGGACAATCTTCGGATCATCAGATTATAACGAATGAATTTATTCACAAAAGTATTCGTATTTTAGAAAATTATCAGGTTATTCAATCTTTATCTAATGCAGATAAATCTACGCTTATTCAGCATTTAAAAATAAGAAAGTACTATCATAATCAAACCATATACAATCAAAATGACCCGTGTACTGATATCAATATTTTGCTTGAAGGTGCGCTTAAACTTGGCTGGAGCACATCTCAAGGCAAATATCACACCGATATTTTTGTGCCCTCAGGTACATTGATCAATATTGTTCCGATTGTAACGGGTCAACCCTTACTTCACGATCATATTGCACAAGGTAGAACTGTAATTGCCAACCTTCCTGGGCAATTGTTTATGGATGTCATCAGAAATAATGCAGATGCTTTGTTTATGGTGTTGAAATTAATCTGTGTAAGAACACAGCTAAATCGTGAACAAAATTTCATTTATTCAACTGAAACATTGCAAACGCGTCTTGCTAAAAAACTAGTTTTTTTAGTGGATTATCATTCCTATCAGGACAAAGATAAAATTTTACTGAATCTCAAATTGAGTCAGGAAAATCTGGCAGAACTTTTGCAGACGTCAAGACAAAGTATTAATAAAGAACTAGCAGCTCTTTCAAACCAACACATCATTGAGGTCAAATATAATCAGATCTTTATTCTGGACTTTGAAAAGCTAAGCGATATTGCCCAGACTCATCAGTTCCACAGTACCACCAAGTTCCTTTGATATATCTGCTTTTGTCATAATGATATGATTTTAAGATGAAATAACTGTCGGAATAAAAACAGAATAAAAATTTGTCATATTTACACTAAGCATTTTAGTCGCTTTGTTGGATAAAACATGACAGATGTAAATATTAAAGACCAACCTAATATTTTATTGATTGTGGCAGATGATTTGGGATTTTCAGATTTAGGTGCTTTTGGAGGAGAAATCCATACCCCTCATTTAAATCAGTTGGCATTAAACGGCTTAAGACTTACTAATTTTCATACAGCATCAACCTGCTCCCCCACTCGTGCGATGTTACTTTCAGGTACTGACCATCATTTAGCTGGTTTAGGAACCATGGCAGAGGCCCTTACCCCAGAGCTCGAAGGTAAAGAAGGCTATGAAGGTGTATTAAATAACAAAGTTGCCGCATTACCAGAGTTATTAAAAGATGCGGGTTACTACACCATTATGTCTGGGAAATGGCATTTGGGACTAAAACCAGAATATTTTCCAATTAAAAAAGGGTTTGAACGTTCTTTTGCATTATTACCTGGTGCAGCCAATCATTATCTATTTGAAGCGGATATTCCAGAAGACCAAATTCCACGCTTACTTAAGTCAACAAAAGGGCTCTATGCAGAAGATGATGAGTTTTCGGAAGAACTACCCCAAGGGTTTTATTCATCAGATTATTTTACCACTCGCTTTCTAGACTTTTTAGAAGATGATGATACACGTCAGGGACGTCCTTTTTTTGCATACTTACCTTTCTCTGCACCGCACTGGCCGCTTCAGGCACCGCAGGAAGATATCGATCGATATAAAGGACGTTATGCGGATGGACCTGTTAAATTACGTGAACAGCGCCTTGAAAAACTCAAGCAACTTCAATTGGTAGATGCGGAAACAACAATTCACCCTGTCCTCGCTAGAACCCCATTCTGGGAAAATCTGACTCAAGAGCAACGTGACAAGTCTTCAAGAATTATGGAAGTGTATGCGGCCATGGTAGATCGTATGGATCAAAACGTTGGACGTGTAGTGGAATACCTCAAAGATCGAGGGGAATTGGACAATACCATTGTTATTTTTTTATCAGACAATGGTGCAGAAGGTGCTCAACTTGAAGCTCTGCCCGTCTTTGGCGGCCAACTTAATGAAATTATCGAGCAATATTACGACAACAGTATTGATAATATTGGGCGAGCAAATTCATATGTTTGGTACGGAGAACATTGGGCACAAGCAGCCACAGCGCCTGCTCGCTTATATAAAGCCCATACTAGCGAAGGTGGAATTAGAACCGTTTCGTTCATTCACTACGCAGGATTTAAACGCCAAAATCAGATCAGTCACGAGTTTCTGACGGTCATGGATTTACTACCAACCCTATTAGATTATTTAAATATTCAGCACCCCGGTCAGGTGTATAAAGGTCGTCAATTGGTCCCACTCCGTGGCCGTTCTATCTTACCTTATTTACAAGTACAACAAGACCATATTCACAGTGAAGATCATGTCACAGGTTGGGAGTTATTTGGTCAAAAGGCTCTGCGCAAAGGAGAATGGAAAGCGCTCTTCATACCTGCGCCAAATGGTCCAAATCGCTGGCAGTTATATAACCTAAAAAAAGACAAAGGCGAAACTCAGGATTTGGCAAAACAATATCCAGAAAAGCTTGATGAATTACTTAAAGAATGGGCCAATTATGTCAAAGAAAATGGTGTGATTGAAAATGTGCAACAACGAAGATTATTACAAAATGATCAGCTAGAACCATTTGAAGCATAAAAATAACGAAGAGATTAGTATTTACTGATTGAACTAAGCCAGCACCTCATGCTGGCTTTTAAATTTGCTATATCAACAATATTTTAAAAGGCATATGTTTTAAAAATTACTATTAAATATAAAGATAAGATCATCAAAATATAAACTTAAGTTTGTACTGATAATGACAGTGTTCAATTACATAAAAATTAAAATCATCACAAAGAAAGCACAAAATGGAGTCCATTAATGTCAATTCAAAAGCACACCTTTCATTTCAAGAGAAAAAGATTCGTTTTAAATAAAATCACGCAAAGTCTGTTTATTTCAGTTAGAGGGTGTGCAGGATACTCATCTATTGTCTATGCCGAAGACAATTCCACTACTTCAGATACAGCGGTAACGGAAGCCAGTACATCAAATTCACAGTCAAACAGTAAAGCAGATGATGTCATTCAGCTTGCAGATGTCATTGTGACGACACGAAGACGTGAAGAAAAAGCGCAAAATGTTCCAACACCCATTAGTATTTTAAGTGCCAAAACACTGGAGACACAGAAACTCAGTAAACTTGAAGACCTGCAACAAGCGCTACCCAGCCTTAATGTTGCTTTTTTGAACCCTCGCCAATCGAGTGTAGCCGTTCGGGGTTTGGGTAATAACCCAGCCAGTGATGGTTTGGAAGCCAGTGTCGGGGTCTATCTGGACAATGTTTACTTAGGTCGTCCCGGCATGGCTGTATTTGATTTATTAGATATTGCTCAACTCGAATTATTACGTGGGCCACAAGGAACATTATTTGGTAAAAATACCACGGCGGGCTTATTAAACATTAGCTCAAAACAGCCTACCTTCGACCCGGACCATTCTGCTGAAATTTCTTTTGGTTCACGCAATTATTTGCAGGCTAAAGGAACGTTTTCAGATGCTCTATCCGAAAATGTAGCAGGTCGACTTTCATTTTATAAAACCACTCAGGATGGTTTTATTCATAACACCTATAATGGTAAAGATTATAACAATACAGATCGCGAAGGTGTGCGCGGTCAAATTCTCTGGAAGCCGCAAGAGAATTTTAATTTACGTCTAATTGCAGATTACAACAAACAAGATGATGATCAAGGCGCGATGGTCGTGTACTACGCTGGGCCAACGTTCAACAGTACCGTATATGGAAATAACTACAATCGTTACTTAGAAAATGCCACACAGTCAGGTGCCAAAAATCTTTATACCAACTGGAAAGACAAACAGATTCATTCAGATGCCCCACAGCACATGTCTGTTGAGCAAGGTGGTGGATCGGCAGAAGCCAATTGGTCGCTAGATAGCGGTAAAAAAATTACGTCGATCAGTGCATACCGCTTTTGGAACTTTACCCCAACCAACAGTGATTTTATTAGCTCAAATGCCTTGATTAATGGTGGTGTTTCGGTTCGAGATGAACAGTATTCTCAAGAGCTACGGCTAACATCGGCTGGGAATCAGAAAATAGATTGGGTGACGGGCTTATATTACTTTCAGCAAAATTTAGACAATACGACTTTCTCTTTATATGGCGATAAGGCGGACGCATTTTATCTTTACAACGTGCCGAGCGTAAGAACCTTAATTGCAAATGGTCAATCAAATATTTTGAATAATCGAGATTCGTATTCATATGGGACAACTGAGACAAAAAGCTCAGCATTATTTGGTCAAAGTACATGGCATGCGACACCGAAGCTAGACATCACCACAGGTGCACGGGTCACCTATGAAGATAAATCTGCCAGTATCTACAGAACCGACCCTATTGGCGGAACCCCAGTTTCGGGTTTAAGTGTGGCAGAACGTAATTTACTAAATGCACAGCTTGGCGCATATGACTCGGGTGAATTGAAGCAACACGGTTTAAGTTACTCTGGCTTACTTACTGGTAGTTATCGTTTGAATCCAAGCACACTGGCTTATGCAACTTATTCGCACGGCGAGAAATCAGGAGGCTTCAACCTGAGCATTGGTTCTGCACCAGCAGCGGGTGCTAACTCGTTAAAGGTTGATCCTGAAAAAGCCGATAACTATGAAATTGGATTAAAACAGAATTTTCTCAACAATACCTTACAGCTCAATAGCAATATATTCTGGATTGATGTTTCTGACTATCAAACCACAAGCTATGAACAAGTCGGTAACTCTGTCGTGAGTGTATTGGCAAATGCGGGTAAAGTACGCAGCCGAGGGATTGAACTCGATGCAACCTATCAACCTATTCGTCGCCTTACGCTCAATTTTAATGGTTCTCTTAACGATACCACCTATACAGAATATAAAAACGCTCCTGCTCCATCCAATATCAGCATTCCAACAGGTGTGAATACACAAGATCTGTCTGAAGAACGTGTATATGGTGTACCCAAGTGGATTGCAAATTTCAATTTCCGTTATGACTTAGCTGAGCATAATAATTGGCAACCCTATGTTTCAGGAAGTTATGCTTGGCGAGATTGGTCATATGGCTCTTTAGATAATAACCCGTACAGTGTCATCAAAGCCTATGGATTAACGAATGCGAGTCTGGGTGCACGACATCGTATTGGTGAAAATGAACTAGATGTTGCGCTATGGGTAAAAAACCTGACCAATGAAACCTATGTGACCAATACATGGAATTCTTCTAATGGTATTGTTCTCGCTAGTTTAGGTCAGCCTCGTACCATCGGTGCAACCGTGAAACTTAGCTTTTAATAATAGAATGCTCAAACATTCATATCTATGTTGTCTTGCAGCACTGGCTCGTTAAAGGCCATGCTGCAAATTTTGTATAGACTTATGGCGTATTTAGAATAGCGTCAATCTGAGTCAACTCATCTGCACTAAACGTCGTATTTTGCAACGCTTTTAAGTTTTCGATGATCTGTTCTGGTCGGCTAGCACCAATGATTGTCGAGGTAATCCGTTCATCACGTAAAACCCACGACAATGAAAATTGAGCCAATGTTTGGTCCCGACGCTTTGCTATTTCATTTAACTGCTGTATTTGCTGTAGCTTCAATGCAACGAGATGCTCAGATTGTAGATAGCGGCTACCGCGTCCGATACGTGAATCTTCAGGTACCCCATTCAGATATCGTCCAGCCAATAGCCCCTGAGCCAGTGGTGAGAACGTAATTACACCGAAACCCTCTTGTTTAGCTGTCTCTGTAAGACCCTGCTCAATCTGACGTTCAAAAAAATTGTAAATTGGTTGATGCAAAGTCAGAGGAACGTGATAGGTCTGAAGCAATTCTATCAACTGTAAAGTTAATTCTGGCGTATATCCAGAAGAAATCCCCACATAGAGTGCTTTACCTTGCTGCACAATATCGGCAAGTGTCTTAGCTGTTTCTTCAAGCGGTGTTTCTGGGTCATAACGATGTGAATAAAAAATATCGACATAATCAAGACCCAGTCGCTGTAAGCTTTGATCAAGACTGGCCATCAGGTATTTTCGGCTGCTCCCACCTTGTCCATAAGGTCCAGGCCACATGTCCCAGCCCGCCTTTGTCGAAATAATAAGTTCATCTCGATATGGCTTGAAGTCAGTTTTTAAAAAGTGCCCAATATTCTTCTCTGCACTTCCATAGGGTGTTCCATAATTATTGGCCAGATCGAAATGATTAATTCCATGATCAAACGCCGTGTAAAGTACCGATTTTTGTTGCTGAATCGGAGTGTCATCTCCAAAGTTATGCCAGCAACCGAGTGACAATGGTGGTAATACCAAACCACTATTTTTAATTTTTCGATATTGAAGTGATTGATATCGTTCTGAATTTGCGAGATACATACTTTGTCCTTTTAATCGGCAGCAGCCAAGAGGCCGAGGTTTTGTCTTAATGTTTGACCTTCGTATTCTTTGCGGAATAAATTGCGCTGTTGGAGGATGGGAATAACCAGATCGACAAAGTCTCGAATTCCATTTGATATTACGGCCGGCATAATGTTAAATCCATCTGCTGCACCACTAACGAACCACTCTTCAAGCTGATCGGCGATATATTCTGGCGTTCCAACCAAACAAAAATGTCCACGTCCCGATGCAATACGTTGATAGAGCTGTTTAATGGTTAGGCCCTGCTCTTGCCCGAGTGCCTGAATTAATTGCTGGCGACTTTGCTGCCCCGTTTGGGTTTCAGATAAATCTAAGGAAGCTAAAGGCTGATTCACATCAACACCGCTTAAGTCAAAATTACCCAACATTCTTCCTAAAAGCCCAAGGCCAATGTCATCATCAACGAGCTCATCTAAAAGCTGTTGCTGTTTCTTAGCCTCTTCATTCGTATGGGCAACAAGCACATATACACCCGGCATTACCACTAACTCATGTTCTTGGCGGTCGTAGTCTTCAAGACGTTGCTTTACATCGCTATAAAATTGCTGTGCAGCGGCTAAGTTGGATTGGGCCGTAAAAATGACATCTGCCGTACGAGCTGCCAGATTTTTACCTCGTTCTGAACTGCCTGCCTGAACCACCACAGGGTGAGACTGTGGGCTTGGGCTAATATTGAGTGGACCTTTTACCTGAAAAATATCACCGCAATGATTAAGCGTGTGTACCTTATCTGGATTAAAGAAAATACCTTTGGCTTTATCGTGAATAGCTGCATCTTCATCCCAACTGTGCCAAAGTCCTTTCACCACATCGTAAAATTCTTCAGCACGTGCATAGCGGTCTTGATGTTTAACATGTTCCTTTGTACTGAAATTTTTCGCTTCAAGCGCAAAATCGGTAGTGACGAGGTTCCAACCTGCACGCCCCGCAGAAATCTGGTCTAAAGAGGCAAACTTTCTTGCGAGATGATATGGCTCATTGTAGGTGGTCGTGGCCGTTCCAATGAGTCCGATATGACGGGTTTGCGTCGCGATTGCCGTAAGTAATGTGAGGGGTTCAATCTCATTACCACGAATTTTGCCTGATGTGGCCGTTGATGGATCGACAGCCAAACTATCGGCAAAAAAAATGGCATCAAATTTCCCTTCTTCAGCTATTTTTGCTGCACTTAAGTAGCGCTCATAGGGACTTAGGTTTAATTGACTCGCTGGATGTCTCCAACTGGCCAAATGATGGCCATAACCGTCTAAAAATAAATTAAGGTGAAGCTTTCTTGTAGACGAATGTTGAACCTGAGACGACTTTACAGGTTTTAAAGGATTACTCATTTTAATCAGTCCAATGGATTGATGTACACCTCGAAAAAAACGAGGCGTACTAGTCATAGTTTTTAGAAATTTTTACGGAATGAAATGCCCAAATAGCGTTCATCATCTCTAGGGACTTGACGAGTAATACGGCTACCATTTGTGCTCAGTAAGGTCGCATATGATTTATCTGTTATATTTCGTACATTCAATGCCAATCGCCAGTCAGAAGCAGTATCAGCTAAAGCAATGCTCGCGTTCAAAAGCCCATATGCACCCTGAATGGTGTTTTGGTTTTGATCGAGGCTGAACTGTACTTTGCTCTGCCATGCATATTGAGTTGAAAGTTCAATTTGCTTGTTATTTGCCAGAGTAAAATAGCGATCGAGCTGGGTATTAAATTTCCAATCTGGAGAAAATGGCAACGGTTTACCATTTACATTCGGGCATGAAGTATCGGTAGCTGGACATTTGAAGTCATCAATGCGTGCATGTGTATAGGCACCTGAAAAGTTTAGTCCCCAATTAGGATTAATCTTATATACCGAATCAATTTCAGCACCATAGGTAGAGACACTTCCTGCATTAACCAAGCGGGTTATCGGGAAACCATTTGGGTCGAGGGTTCTAAAATTTGCCTGATAGTTATCATAATCAGTATTAAATAACGCCACATTGACACGCAGGCGATTATTCAACCATTGAGATTTGAGTCCAAGTTCGTAGGAGTTAGCCGTTTCTGGATCAATGACAGGTGTATCATTTTGCTGCATATTAAAATAAACGTTATATGCAGGACCTTTATAACCTCGCGAATAGGTAAAATAGCCCAATATATTCGGTGTAAAGTCATATTGAGGTCCAATGCGGCCTGAAACTCCAGTTTCACTGGTTGATCCTTCACTGCTAAATGAAGAACGAATAGCATTTCGGACACCTACACTGCTTGGAACAGTTGAAACTCGGCTGTGATCATAAGACAACTCATCTCGAGTAACACGTAAACCCGCAATCCATCTCAAGCGATTTGTGAAATGAAAGGTACCTTCGCCAAATGCAGCATAGTTAGTGCTGTCTGTGTTGTAGATTGCCTTACCAAAATCTACGACATAGGCATTAGTGGCATTGTTATACCAAGTTGATTCACGTTGATAAGTCTCATCGTTTTTGTTTTTTGAAAAATATAGACCCGCGACATAATCAATAAAACCATGATCGAGTGGTTTAATTCTAATTTCTTGAGAAAATTGCTTACTGTTAACATGACCTAAATCGGCAATTCCGGCAAAATTTGGTGTCGGAGCAGCAAGCTGATCACTGTCACCAATCTGTGTATTTTTCCATTGGCGAAAGGCCGTAATGGATGATAATTGATGATTGGTTAATGTCCAGTCTGCGGTGAGTGCTACACCCTGATTGGTATCATCAGTCGAGGCTTGGGTATTTTCAACCGTACTTCGATTGGTTGGAGATGCCACAACAGGCGATAATGCTGCTGCATAGTTGGCATCGGTATTTTTAACCACAATACCTGTCGGGGCACTCCCTTTTTTATGCAGATAATCGGCAGTAAAGCCCAACACTAAACTATCGGTAGGCGTATATTCAAATTTGGTTCTAAACCCATAGTTTTTATAGCCATTAACGTCTTGATTGGTTGTAAGGTTGTCTACATTGCCATCAAAATTACCTAATAGCGCCGAGACATTGGCAGTTAATTTTTCAGGAATTAATGTACCAGATGCTCCTAGTTTAATTCGTTGTTCACTATCACTAGTGGCATAGGCATCAATATAACCAGAGGTTTCACTGGTCGGATTTTTGGTCACAATATTGACTACACCTGCCGATGCATTTTTACCAAAAAGCGTTCCTTGGGGACCACGAAGCACTTCAATCCGATCAACATCCAACAAGTCAAGTGTTGCTTGCCCTGGTCGGCTGTAAACAACGCCATCTATCACCGTTGAGACTGAAGGTTCAACACCCGGTGAAGTAGTAACGGTTCCAATACCGCGAACAAACAAGGAAGTATCCTTATTAGAAGCTCCAGCCCGAAAGTTAACACTCGGTACTTGTGTGACCAATGTTTCAAGTGAGTTTCGTTGTTGCTTATCGAGTTCTTTTCCACTAATGACTGAAACGGCAACAGGTACTTTTTGAAGTGATTCTTCACGGCGTGTTGCTGTTACAACAACGGTCTCTAACTGCGCCACATCCTCTGAAGAACGTGCGGTGTTTGAGACTGTTTCTGCATGAGCTTGTCCCCAAACTGACAAGATACTCAGCGAAAGTAGACTTAAATTTAAAATTTTTTGTTTGGTTACTGACGTGAATGGATCACGCGTTACACTTTTCGAATATAACGACATTATTTACCCCATAATTAAGTTTTAAAAGACGGTGCTTATTTCACTGATTTCAAATATTCGTACTGTTGAGTTGGCTTCCAGTAGGTCTTTAAATTTGATTGTTCAAGTGCTTGATTTACAAATGACGGATTAACCCAGCTTTTGACGTCAATATTTTTGCGTATCAACCCTTGTTGCGTAGCCAAAGTGATTTTTTGCTGCAATTGTTGGGTGTAATAGCCATCAAATAACGGTGAATATAAAAATTTCAGATTTACACCATTGAGTTCCTGCGCATATACAGAGGCTGGATAGCCTGATTGGGTAAAAAAGAGTGCGACTTGAGGTACTCGATTTTGCTCATTTGAGAGCCAATTCAGACCTTTTATAACCTGAGTCACAACCTGTTGTGTTTCATTTGGATGTTGTCGAATAAAAGATTGACGACCTAAAAACACGCCTTGAGTAGATCCTGCACCCTTTAATTGACGACTACTTACAGGCAAATTAACGATGTGTTTGTCACGCAATGAAAAAAATCGAGAAGGTCCCCATGACGCATCAATTTTTTTTGCGGCCAAAGCGGCATTAACGGCGTTAAAGTCTAAATTGACCACTCGAACATCACTGAGCTTTAACCCTTGGCTGTTCAATGCACTCACAAATGACAACTCATCTGCCGTACCACGTAATAAGCCAACACGTTTTCCTTTTAATTCAGCAAAATTTTTGATCGAAAGATCGGATCTCACTGCCAGATAATTGGTGATGCCGCGCGCCGTTGGAACAAGTAATTGAGTATCTAATCCATTGGCTTTACCAATGATCGGAGGTAAATCCCCTAAAAATGCGAAATCCAGTTGATTGTTGGCCAATGCTTCGTTAATGGCTGGCCCAGCACCTTTAAAAAAGTACCATTGCACTTTGACATTCTGTTTTGCGAGTTCCTGCTCAAGCCATTTTTTGTTGTAAAGTACATCAACAACTCCTCCACCCGCATGTTTCTGACCGGCAGTCAAATCGGGAGAACCAATTCGGATTGTTTTAAGGCTTTCAGCATAACTGGCATGTCCATAAGCCAATAAGCTCAGCAAGATCAATTTTTTAAAAATTGATGGTTTCATGATCTTTTCCACATTTTTATTGATAAATCAGCGCTGTATTATTTAGACGCTTATAAAGTAGATGGCTTAATTTGCTTACTCGCTTTACCATCGATATCAACAGGCACATCACCTGCTAACGTAACGCGTCGCATAACACGCAAAGCTTTGCCATAATCATTGACAGCTAAATGCTGCGTGGCACGGTTGTCCCAAATGGCGACATCTCCGTTTTTCCACGTCCAGCGAATCGTGTTTTCAGGCTTGGTTATACGATCTTGAAAAATTTCAAACAGCTTGTTGGACTCTTTAGCAGTCAGACCCACAAATCGTTTAAAAAATTGGCCTAAAATTAAAGTCCTCTTCCCAGTTTCAGGATGCACTCTGACCAATGGGTGTTCCGCTTCGTAGACAGTTGAAGCAAAGATTTTTTGATGGCGTTTTACAACGTCCTCACTTGCTGAAGGACGAAAACCACCATAATCAAAATCATTGGTATGAATTGCACGGAGCTGATTGGCAAGAAGTTTTAGCGGCTCTGGTAATTCATCGTAGGCTGCTTCCGTGTTTGCCCATGTGGTATCACCCCCTCGATTGGGTGTAGTTACCGCTCTTAAAATGCTGATTTTTGGATAATTTGAAACAAAGGTGACATCGGTATGCCAAACGTCAGCGCGACCATCATGACGGGAATCAAGTTCAAATATATAAGTCGAACCCTCTGCCACTGGAACAGTAGGATGAGAAATAGGTTGCCCAAGCAATTCTGCAAACTTTTCCTGCCCGTGATCAGTTAAATGTTCCTGATTACGGAAAAAAATAACTTTATGTTCAAGCAATGATAGTCTGATTTGATTCAAGACCTCAGCATTAAGGTTTGAAGATAATTCAATACCATTAATTTGTGCACCGATACGACCTGCTAAAGGAATCACATCGATTAACTCACTCACTGGTTTTTTTATTAATAAATCTGCCATATCATCGTTCTCATCATTGATGGTATGAGTTTAGAAATTACCCCTTTAAAATTCTGCAACAAAAATTACATAGCATTTCTGCATTTATGAAAAATTATTCATAATTCGTCATAATCTCTTTAGCGCAGTAAGGCTTTTAATTTGTCGATGTCTTTGACGGAGATATGATTGTATTTTGTTTCAATAATGCCTTCTTCAACAAACCACTGAATTTCCTTTCTGATACTTTGTCTCGATATTTTTAAAAGTTCTGCCAAATTTTCTTGTGAGAGTTTTAATAAAACTTCGATGCCTTTTTGAGTTTGGGTAGAAAAAAATTCGATTAAATAGATGAGCTGTCGCGCAATTTGTACTTTTAAAGGTTGTGTAGATGTATGATAGATATCATTGTCTAAAAGACGTGTTCTCTGGCATACCAATTTTAAGACCTGATACAACATGCGTGAATTGTGCTGTATGATGTGCTTAAAGATATGTTCAGGAATGGTTGCTATCACAGTTGCTTCGTGTGCAACATATTCATGCTCTAAGGCAGATTCAGAAATAAGATAGACTATATTTAATAGTGCACCTGTAGGAATAAAACGATGAATAAGATATTTTCCATCGTATGAATTCCAACCTAACTTGAGTACACCACTTAAAATAATGATCAGTTCACCACAGTTTTGATGTCTCGAATATAGCACTTGTCCTTGATAAAGATGCTTTATCTTAATTTCATTGAATAACTTCTGCTTTTCTTCAAGCGAACATGCGTCCATAAATTCACATTCTGACAGCATTTGTTCAGCCAGTTTTTTATATTCAAAGGTAATGTTGAAATCTTGATAACGATTGATATGAGTTTGATCTAATAAATCTAAAAAATGATCATAGTTATCTCTTCTTTTGTCGTTATAAACAAGTGTTGTCATTCGTCATCTCACCATCAAATTGAAGCTCTAAAATAGACCATACAACCTAATCGTGAAATTCAAGTTTAATATAAATTTAGATTAAACAATTATATAAAAATCAAGATCTCAAATTTGGATCTTGATTTTCTTTCTTGCTATTTCTTTTAATCAAACTTAAGACTTAGGCGATGTAATGACTGATAGTTTATCAACACCTACCCGTTCTATGCTGGCCAGTAACTTGGCAACTGTACCATAAGGAACTGTCTCATCTGCATTCAGATTCAGTGCCAGTTTAGGATTAGCCGCCTTACGCGTTTGGATTGCTTGTTCAAAGTGTTCAAGCGTGACTTTGTCTTTGTCCAGATAAATTTCCCCTTTTGGCTTAACACTAATGACCACTGCTTTGGTTTGATCTGTCACCTGCGTCGGTGCAGCTTTGGGTAAGTTTACCTTAACAGTATTGGTCAGTAAGGGCGCCGTGACGATAAACACAATCAACAGAACCAACATCACGTCCACTAGAGGGGTAATGTTGATCTCGCTGACCACATCATCTTGCTCCGATGTTGAAATTGCCATTATGCATATACCTTTTCTTTATTGTGGGTATGGCTTAACTCGCTGGCTGGAGTGATCGTACTTGTTGTTTTTACCTTAATCGTCTTAAGCTGGAAACCTGATTTCTGGTTTAGGCTGACAAAATCGGTCGCAAAGTCATCTAGTTCTGCACCGATAGCTTTTACTTTACGCACAAAATAGTTATATGCCAGTACCGCTGGAACAGCCACTGCAATCCCGATGCCTGTTGCAACTAGCGCTTCACCAATTGGCCCTGCGACTACATCCATACTGGCATTACCCGAATGTGCAATTGCCTGTAAAGCATGGATAATCCCAAAGACTGTACCAAATAAGCCAATGAAAGGTGCATTATTACCAATCGATGCAAGTAAGGCAGAACCATTTTCTAGCTGGCGACGTTCTGACAAAATTTGTTTGCGTAAATGGCGCTCGAGTAAATCTTGACGGCTCCAGCTATGTTGTAAATCTTGATGAGTCTCATCGTCTGCATCGGCAAGTGTTTTAAAACCCGTGTGTGCAATACGTGCCACAGGCCCTTGTCCTGTTTCCGATTTCTGAATGGCATCTTGCAGATTTTTGGCACTCCAGAATTCTTCGGCAAAGGCTTTGCTTTGGCGGTTGGCTTTTTGGGTTTGAACCAGTTTAATGACAATCAAACCCCACGTCACAATTGAAAAAGTAACCAATAACCAGATAGTCCCATCGTGGATCAGAGAGTTTATATCACTCATGTTAAAATTCCTTATAGATCAATATTAAGTTAAAAAATTATTTCGGGAGTTGATAGTGAATAGGAACATCGACCCAACCTTCGACTGGTGTTTTTCCTTTTAAGGCGGGTGAGAATTTCCATTGTTTTACAGTTCTCACCGCTGCACTATCGAGTATTTTTTTGCCACTGCTCTGTTTGACTGTCACACTGTCAGGACTGCCATTTGGCAGAACTTTCACCCTCAAGATGACTGATCCTTCCCAACCCCGGTCGAGAGCCTGTTCAGGATATTCAGGCGCAGGATTACTCAAATAACCTGCATAGCCTTTTGCTTCAGTAACAGGCAAGTTGTCGTCAGAGGTTTTTGCTGGTGCGTCAGTGGGTTTTGCAACTGATTGCTGAACAGGAGCCGCCACCACGTTCTTACTTAAGGGTTCCGCTACAGGTCGTGGTTGCTCTATTGCCTTATGCTGTTCAACGTGTTTCTGTACCGGTTTAGTTGGCTCTACCTGCTTTTGTACAGGCTGAGGCATCTGGCTAACAGGTGGTATCTTTGGCTTTTGCACCACTGGAGGGATTTTAGGTTCAATCACCTTGGGTGGTTCAGGTGGTTTGACAATTTCTATCACCACAGGGTCAGGTGTTTTGACGTCAAGCTGAGGCGTAGGAAGTTGTTTAGCGATATACCAGATTCCCAAATGTGCCGCAGCAACGGCGACAATCGCGATTGCCAAAGCATTCTTTTTTGGCTCAACAGGATCATTTCCAACCTCTACGTTATGGCTAAAAGGATCATTAACCGTCGTTGTATGGGGGACTTGATTGGATAATTGCCCGAATAAAAATGCTTTTCTAATCGAGCCTTGACTAAATTCACTCATCAATAACTCCAATTAACCAATTTTGTCTTCGGTCAAAATCCGAAAAATCTGTTCTTTTAATTGATGCAATTCAAAACTTGAACGATTTCGAGGACGCGGCAAGTTAATGGGAATAATCTGTTCAACACGACCGGGTTTGGGTTTTAAAATCACTACACGATCTGCCAGAGTAACGGCCTCTTCCACATCATGCGTAATAAAAACAGTGGTCATTTTTTGTTGGGATTGAATGCGTAGCAATTCGTTTTGCATTTGATGCCGTGTTAATGCGTCCAGTGCACCAAACGGTTCGTCCAACAGGAAAATACGAGGTTGCACAACAAGACTACGTGCAATGGCTACACGTTGAGACATCCCCCCAGATAGTTGATGTGGATACGCCTTTTCAAAGCCATTTAAACCAATCAACTCAATTGTTTTCTGGACCAGAATATCTTTATCACGCGCATTTAACGTCTCATTTAATAAACCCAGCTCAATGTTTTGCTCAACGGTCAGCCAAGGGAATAGGCGATGTTCTTGAAAAACTACCGCTCGATCGCCGCCAATCCCGCTTACATCCGCACCATCAATTAAAATCCGACCATCAAAATCTTGGTCTAGTCCTGCCAAAAGACGTAAGAGCGTAGATTTACCGCAGCCACTGCTACCTACAATCGCAATAAACTCCCCTTCTTTAATTTCTAGATTAAAGTCGTGAATAACCTTGACAGGTTGTTGATTGACGACAAAAGACTTATGGACATGGTGAAATGCCACACGTGTTTGAGCATTAGATTGAAAAGATTGGTGATGTTTTTCAGTATTTGTATTAAGGGTAATTGTCATGGTCTGACCTCAATTTTTTCGCCAAGATGTTGCGTAGTTTTCAGTTATTTTGCCCAGCCATGCCAGAATCGCGCCCAAACCAGCGACCAAAACGGTTGCTGCTATCACACGGTCCATTTCAAAGTTTTGCTGTGCTGCCATCATGTAGCTACCTATGCCAATTCCAGAGCCCATCAGGTATTCAGCTCCAAAAGATGCCATCCACGAATAGAGCAATGCCAATCGAAACCCAGCAAACATTGAAGGTGCAATGCTAGGTAAATTCAAAAGCGTTAAGCGCTGAAGCAATGTCATTCTTAAGGTGCTCGATACTTCAACAAGCTGCATTGGAATGCTCGACATTCCTTTCCATGTCGCAATAAACATCGGAAAAAATGTCGCTATTGAAATGAAAACAATTTTTGATAAATCTTCGAGCCCAAACCAAGCTGTCAGTAGCGGAATCCAAGCAAAAATAGCGATTAAACGTAATGTATTGAGTGTAGGTGCCAACAGATTTTCAATAGGCTTAAATAGCCCCACTACAATTCCCACTGAAGCCCCAATTAGCCCGCCAATAAGCAAACCCAAAATTGCACGATAAAGGCTGTAATACATGGCAGTGGTGAGTGAAAAATCTTGAATGCCTGACCACAGCGCCTCTAATACTTTCCACGGCGCGGGCAAAATTTGACTCGACATCACACCAAACCAACTGCTCATTGCCCAAAGCACCATTAGACTCAAAGGTAAAACCCATGACTTGAAAACATCGGTTCTGCTTTTTTTGTGAAAAGCATGAGCACTTAAAGCAGCATGGGGCCAGAACACCAACTTACGTTCAATTTGATGCAGGATAAAATCGAAAATAATTCCTACAGATGCGATCACAAAAATCGTGACAAAGACAATATCGAGCTGAAATAGCTGACGACCTGTCACCATCAAATATCCAATGCCTTCCGATGAAGCCAACAACTCAACAGCAATTAAGCTCGTCCAGCCTGCTGCAACAGCCAGTCTTAAACCCGTAAAGAAATATGGAAGTGTCGCTGGCAGGACAAGTTTTGTGAGCAAGGTTAGACGATTAAACTGTAAAATTGCTGCCATTTCTTTGAGTTTGGGTTGAATATCACGTACCCCTGCCTGAGTATGTAAGGCAATCGGCACCATCGTGGCCTTAAAAATTATGAAAATTTTTAAACTATTTTCGATGCCGAGCCAGATCATGAGCAGAGGTAACCAAGCCAATGTTGGGATAATCACCAACGCATAAAACGTTGCAGATAAGTATTGTTCTGCAATGCGGCTATAGCCCAGTAAAACACCTAAAAATACGCCGCCTAACACACCTGACAACAGGCCAAAACCAAAACGCTCAAGACTGATCGCAAGCTGTGACCATAGATCTTGAGATGCGATTTCAACGAAAGAATTCCACGTGTCTTTTGGGGTGGGTAAAATTTGAGCAGGCATCCATTGTTCGTTTGACGCGATCCACCACAGTAAGAATAAACAAAGAGGTACAATCCAATAGATCGCAAGCGAGTTAAAATACCCAACAGAAATGAACCATTGTTTCTTGGTATTCTTCCAGACAATGCTAGATGAATTTTTTTGCGAAATTATTTCTTTCATATCTCGATACATATCCATACATTCTGCTGTTATAGATCTCTCAGAATGTTTAACTAACCGTATACCTGATGATCATCTATCCGCGTCATTCAGATCTAATGTGAGACGTGTTGTGATCATCTTTGGTGTTATGCTCTGGATGAGTGTAAAGAGAGATGTTTTGTTTAACTGTCTACACAGGTACAAAGATCAGAAAATATTTATATTTATAAATAAGAGATAAAGATAAGAATCTACTTATATAGTTTGTTTCGATTAATTAAACCTTGACTGTACTAGAGCAACTAGTTGTACTTTAAATATTAGGTGCAGGCTTATTCATCAACACCATCGACTAAATGTAACTTAAGATAATGTTGATTCTATCTGGCAAGAAATTATAACTTTATGGAAAGTTAGAACAGCAGAACAAAATGAAATCATTCGAACAGATATTAAGCTTTCTCAAAATTCAACAGCATATGTATGATTGGAAGTACATTATCGACAATAAAAAAAGCCCGACATCCTGTCGGGCTTTTTCGTATTGGGTGTTTAGGTATAACTCCTGTCGTACCTCACGTCCTGGTGTCGCACTTATCATTATTGTTTTATGTGTTGGAACATCCTGTTCTCTATGTCCCCATCATATGAAAAATCCTCGTAGTGGCCTAGACGCAATGCTCCCTAATTGATGTCAGCCTGAGCGTACAAGACTGCTCAAAACTTACCCCAAGGTTTATCCACAGAAATTGCGGATAGTTTCCGAAGTGCAGGCATTGAGTTATCAGGGAAAAGTTAAAATATGAGCGTTTTTTGATCTATTTTATGGGCATGAAATATCAAAATTGCTCATAAAAAAACCGACTTGTTTCAAAGTCGGTTGAACGAGATCGTTCCAGAGGGTATGAAGCAAGATAAGCTGCTGATCTTAAAGTAATATTAAAAATGTGTTTCGTATAACCACCATTATGTTAAATGGGATATGATTTTGTTTAAAAAAAATCAATAAACGATGTAATATATTAAAATCAAATAAACAAGATGACTAATAAAAAGATAGATTTTGTATAAAAATTTAGCATTATGTTTATTAAAAATAATTAATAAATCAATAAATTAGAGTGTATAAATATGCGTAAAATCACGTTTGTCAAAGCAGGAGACAATGATGTCTCCGAAGTAACTATCAGTTCTGGAACTCATATTGCAAAAGTTGCACCAATTGTTGCCCGCGAAACTTATACAATTTCATATCCAGGCGGTGGTGGCGCAGTAGCTCTCAAGGAAAAATTTGCAGCGGCCGCACAGGCGGTGATAGATGATGCTGCTGCCCGCAATGTAGAAATTGGTGAGGAATGATCATGGAGTTTTCTGGTATTAGAAAATTATTTGGGAACACTGAATTACCAACAGTAGTTAGTGATTCCTCCTATGTTCTTACTAGGTTTTCTGGGTCTGGATTCTGTGTACTTCATATGGATGAAGTGACTAGTAAAAAAATCATTCCACCCACTAAAATCTTACTTATTCCTGCTCTTCCATCAGTTCATCCAAACGAGAATCTTCTAGAGGCATTGAAGCAATCTGCTGTATTGGTGGTACCCTTACTTGCTTTTTCCTCAGGCAATAAAGATGTTGATTATTTACTTGATAGGCTTTCAAGCCTATGTTTTGAATCAACAACTAAAAAAAATTTAGAATTAACTGAATTTATCCAATATTTAGATACTCCAATTATTGTGGAGTCATCTAAATGTAAATTGATGGTAGAGTTGGGAGATGATGTTGATATTATGGTACCAAAGGTTGAAGCCAACATTGCTATTGGGCAATGGGTTAGTATTATTCAATATTTGGAGTTAGGATTGGTTCCTAATGCTAATAATAACTCCTTTAAAGTAAATGGGACTTTGTCTTGTGATGGAGTCACTATCGCTCACCACTTACATTCACATTTTACAGCTGGTCCCTTAGCTTTACAGGCTTGGCAAGTATTTGAAGAGTTACGTGCGAATAATCAATTTCCCCTTATACTTGAAATTGAACAATCAATATTAAAGTCTATTTTAACTAATGATGGTATAGAAGTACTTCACCGTATTTTACCTCTTACTGATGAAATAATGAGAGGAAGTTTAACTGAGGTTGCATTTGCTGCATTATCTGCAAGTGGAGATACTGACTGGAGCATAAATTCTCAGTTAAATGAGCCAGCTGGTGGATTTCATATCGGTATAGGAGCAGGTGAACAAGCTGCCCATATTGATTTTGTTTCACCTAATGCAATCTATCAATAATTCCAACTTGTGTAGAGGATTGTATAAAAGTGCTTTAAGTATTTTTAGATTTACTAAAATTAACATAATGCACGTTATACGAAATCAAAAATGTAAGCCCCAAATAGAAATGTCCGGTTTCTCCAAAGAAAAAATGTCCGCTTTTAGAATATGCGTATTTGCAATTTTCTTAGCGGACTGTTTGAAATGTTGGACTTTATCTAAAGCTGTTAGAGGAGTCATTTGACTGTTAACTTAATTAATCAATTTTCTTAACCATCGACGTACAATACCCCCAAAAACCGGTTGTATCTGATGGCTTTATAGAGATAATTGGCACTGTTGCAAATAACCACGAATGGTAAGCTGAAGACTGTTTTAGCTAAATGTCCACCAGACCTTGAGCACAGGCAGGTTAAGTACAAAATTAACGTGATCGAATGTGATCATGGCAAGCTAAAGCGAATCATCAGGGCCATGTTAGGATTCAAATCCATGAAGACGGCTTATGCCACAATTAAAGGTATTGAAGTCATGCGTGCACTACGTAAAGGACAGGCTTCATCGTTTTATTATGGTCAGCCTCAGGGTGAAGTGTATCTAATCAACAGGGTTTTCGGTCTCTAAGCTTTTTTGAAGGGAATATAATTGTCTTAGATGTCTATTTGCAACAGTGCTAAAATCACTGACAATTAATTTCATAGTTTTAGCCTGAAAATTATTTCCAAATTGGCTTTGAATAATGATTCAATTTCCAAAGTCTCAAGCGGCTTTAATATACCATTATGAATCATTCCCATCCAAATTGGTGCTAGGATTAATACAGCCACTATACGAGGTTCATAATTAATAAAAAGCTCTTCTCTCTGAATTGCGATACAAATTAATTTTGTAATTTCATCCAAACTCGGTTCATATATCTTAGTTACATATAATTCTCGAATGTCATCAAATTTTTTTCCCTCGCTTAAAACTAAACGAGCAATATCTGCTCGACCAGCCGACTCAATATTATTAATACTTTTCCTCATCTTATTCCATATAAATTCCGACACTTTTTCATCGTTTTTTAATTCTGAGCTTTGAATGGGGTGATAAGTTTCGTTAATCAAATAATCAATTACGCCCTCAAATAATTTTTCTTTAGTTTCAAAATATGAATATATTGTTCCTTTCCCAACACCAGCAAGTACTGCAATTTCAGCAATTTTACTTTGAGAAAAACCGAATTTTTTAAATTCACTTAGAGCAGCAACAATGATTTTTCTTTTTGTTTCCGAAGTCTTTGCTAATGAAGGGCTACGCTTTCTCATCCCACTATCTCAAAATAAAATTGACTCAAAGTTCAATTTTATTAATCCAAAATGCGCCCCTCCCTCGCACTAGTTGACTATGTGATTCTAGCCATAAGTCTTTGTTTAGGAACACTAAGTACAGCTTTAGCAAGTCCATTATACTCTCTCTATATCCTAGATTGGCATATTACAACCACACAAATTGGTTACGCATTTATCGCATATATGTTTGGTGTAGTCTTTACACTAATGTTCTTCAACCATTTAACACTTAAATATGGTTTTAAAAAAATCGTCATCAGTGGGCTAGTCCTCATTGTTCTCGGATTGATTTATTCAGCTTTAGCACAGAACATTGTTGAACTTTCCCTCGCTAGATTTATGCTTGGAGTAGCATCAGGATTTATAAATACAGCGACTATAGTCGGACTGAATTTAAACTACCCTTTTCAAAATAAAATGAATTCTGCAAAGATTTCTTCAATTATTACTGTTTTTGGCTTTGCCTTAGGTCCAATCATTGGAGGCATTATTGCAGATAATACTCAATTTCCATTAAAGACCCCCTACTACATCATTTCACTAGCATCAACGATCACCCTTATTTTCTGTTTTTTTATTCGTGAAAAGAATAACTTAGAAACCAATAATATTAGTCTAAAGTATTGGAACTATCCTAAAATTAAATCTAATAAAAATTTATTTTTAGTCAGCAGTTTAAGTGCCTTTTGTTGCTTTTCCATATTTAGTTTATATGCAGCTTTAGCTGGTACATTTCTATCCAACTTATCTTTAGAAAAAAATGCAACATTTACTGGCTTATCTATTTCAATAATTTTATTAATTTCAGCAATCACTCAGCTTTCAAGTAAAAAAATGCAAGAGTTTTTTAGCTTGAAGTTTGGCTTAAAATTGATAACCATAGGGTGCTTCCTACTAATACTCTCTTTAGTCACACATAATATTAAATACCTTACATGCAGTATTTTATTTATTGGAATTGGTCATGGATTAGCCTTAGCGCCTTCATATTATTTTATAGAAAAAATTGTAAATCATGAAACTTCTTCAATTTTTTCAACATTTTTACTCATAAGCTATCAAGGAACTATTTGGCCCATTTTAATTACAAGCTACTTGTTTGATAAAATTGGAAATATATATGCCTTAACTATATTTTCATTATTTATTCTCGCAATTGTCATTTTTTTATTGCACCTTATTAAAAAGACAGGCTTAAAGGCATAAGAATACAAAACAAGATTGTTTCAATCGATATATTCAAAATTACAAAATCTATAAGCTTTATCTCAGTTTAACTTTCCTACCTCAACAAGAAGATCCCTAATAATATTCTTTAATTCGGAAGAAATAGAATAATACACCCATGTCCCATGCTTAGTATTTTTGATGATGCCAGTTTTTCTCAGGATCGCTAGATGATGCGAAACCGTAGACTGTTTCAACTTTAGCTGATCCGAAATTTCCGTTACTGAAATCATCTCACTTTCCAAAACAACTTCAACAATAGTCATTCTTATTTCATTTGACAAACATTTAAAAAAATCAACAGAATTCATATTTTCCTTTTATAACAACAAATTAAATATAAAATAAACTAAAGAAACATGGCTAGAAAATCTTACCAAAGCAAGAATATCACACCACATTAAAATTATATATTGTGCAAAGCAATTGTATATTGTATAAGTATATAAGTTTAGCTAGTTTCTTAGCTATTCATTATTTAGTCTTCATATTTGGAATTTGAAAAATAGATAAGGAGTATTTCACAATGACTATTGTAATGACTAAGCCATTTGCATCCTCAGCAGATCTGACAGAAAAAAAGGAAACTCTAGAAATACTTTCTGAAGGAGTGTTTGCACTGACCGCTGAAGGTGATCCAAATGTTGGCGCCTTTGAAGGAGAGGATTTTATTGTCGCAATTGAAGCACGTGCTACTCCATCTGCCGCTCAGGACTGGTTAAAACAATTAAGACAGCATACCAATAAGCCAATTAAATACCTCATCCTGACTCACTATCACGCAGTACGCGTATTAGGTGCTGCTGCTTTTGAAGCAGAACATATTATTGCTAGTGAAACTACCAAGAAGCTTATTGATGAACGTGGTATTGAAGATTGGAAAAGTGAGTTTGGTCGGATGCCTCGCCTTTTCAAAGAGCCAGACTCAATTCCAGGCTTGACTCAACCAACGGAAACATTCAAAGATAGCTATGAAATCGATCTAGGTGGCGATAGAGGAAAACTAGAACTAAAATTCCATGGCCGTGGTCATACCGCTGGAGATATTGTCGTTTGGCATGAGAAAAGTAAGACTTTGTTTGCAGGTGACTTGGTAGAAGCAGAAGCTGCATTATATACAGGAGATGCTTTCCATTTTGAATGGTCATCGACTACCCTAGATTCTCTAAAAGAATATAAAGCAGAATATTTAATTGGTGGTCGAGGAGCCGTAGCTAAAGGTGTTGAAGCAACTGATGCTGCGATTGAACAAACACGCTCATTCCTAAAAGGTATGATTGATAACGTTGGTGAAGTTCACAAACGCGGTGGAACTTTAAAAGAAGCTTTTGAAGCAACATATACAGCTTTAGAGCCTAAATTTGGCAAATGGCCTATTTTTGAACACTGTTTACCATTTGATGTGCAACGACTATGGGATGAATTTGATGGTATTGACTGGCCACGAATTTGGACAGAAGAGCGTGATCGTGAAGTTTGGGCAGAACTACAAGATTAATTTTTTTGCATATAAAATAGTTTAAGCACTACTTAAAAAGTTATCCATTATGATTAGGTTATTAACTCCTACTCAAAAATGGGTAACTTTTTTGCTATATAACCGGATTAATATGATCACCATAAAGAGCCTCGCACACTCATGAAACATCACCTTTACTAATAATCACCATGATTTAATCCCACCACCTACTGGCTTTTTTGCACAAAGATTTAAAAATTAAAACCAGCCCATTCTGTTCAAATTTAAGTTACAACTCGGGTATGAGGTCGGTCTAATTCCGTAAATTTATTCAGTACGGCTATACGGGCATGTATCTCATTTACTTAACTTGAAAAATGCCTAGCTGACAACTTATCGCCTAATAATTTAATGCAATGCATTTTGGTTTCGACCAAACTTCGGCGATGATAGCCTGACCATTTTTTCCAAATCGTTCTCCCTAAACGTTTGACCGTTTTTAGTAATTCATTTCTCTCTATAGATCTCGCTTGCTTGTCTTTCCAAGGCGTTGCATTTTTTTCTTGGCGGAATCACTGCATTCGCTTGTCGATCTGCAATGACCTGTCAGCATTGTTTTGTGTCATAAGCCCCGTCTGTATAAACTGAATCAATTTGCTCACCCAACGGGATTTGATCAAGTAAATGCCCAAGGACTTACGAATCACTGATATTATTCGTCGTGAGCTGAACTGCCCGTATTTACAAGGTTTTAGCATCTATACCAATATGTAGTTTACGCCATTGGCGACGATATTCAGGTTGATGTTTCTTAAGTTTCCATTCACCTTCACCTAGAAATTTCAAACCAGTGGAGTCGATAAGTAGATGCAGCCCAATCTAATCCGCAAAGTTTAATCAGGCTTTGTACAAAGCCAGTGACCATACGTAAAGAAAGTCGAAATATGGCTTTAATCATTAAGCAGCATTGGATGGCTGTGTCAGAGTAAGTTTGATTTCGACCATGTTTGCTTTTTGATTGGGCGTACCATTGTGTTTTGGGATCAAACTAAATGGCAATATTCCCACAATTAATGAGAGCTCAGTTGTATGTGGACCAATTGGTTGTACGGTAGACTTTAGGTGTAGGCTTATTCATCTCAAAATTATATTGTGGAATAAGACTTTAGAGATAGGTTTGTGCAACAAAGCCACTAAAAAATAAAAACTGCTCTAATTATTAAACCAATCAAAGATGACTCGCCACAATCACTTAACTCACTTTTATTACAATAAATACAATTAAAACAATAATATAAAACACATTAAGTTAATTTGCATATAAATTACAACAAAGCACCAAGCGTCATAATCAATCAAATAAAAAGGATTAATAGTTCTAAAAAAAAATTGCAAAAAAAAATAAAGCTCAACCAAAATTGAGCTTTATTTTTAGAGATATCTGAATTAGAAGCTTAGTGGATATTCAACGATAAATCGAATCTCATCAATATCGACATAACGATATCCTTTTGTTGCACGATGTGTTGCTTGTCTTAACTTCACATCTAAGCCCTTAGCAAATCCATGTTGAATTTTATATTGCAAGGTAAAGTTCCGCTCCCAATGCTTATTATCAACACTTTGATCATAAATATGTCTTTTTGTATAAAATGGGTTAGTGCTATCACTATTATCCATATCCCAACCATAGAGATACCTACCCATAAAGCTTAAACCTTGAGCACCATATTTACTAAAATCGATTTCATATTTGACTTGAATTGATTTTTCATTTGCCTCACTAAAAGTTGCATACTGAGCAGCATTTAGTAAAGATACATTCGCACCCATTGTCTTAAACGCTACCCAATCAATGGGTTCATCACCTAAGACTTGTTGATACCCCAAAGAAAATGTGTGTGCATCATATTGATAACTTCCCAATACTGAAATTGCAGTAGTATCAATACTCCCACCTTTACTTGCCCCCTCATCTTTATTTGAATAATTTGCTGTAGCTAACTTAGCTGAATTTTCATTTGAAAATTTATATTGATAATTTCCTCCTAGATAATATTGCATCCAAACATCATCTAATTTAGAAGTATAAACTGTTACTGAGTTTTGCTTATTATCAAACTTATAACTCCCTCCTAAAAACTGAATATTATCTGCTTTAATACCTACAGCATAATCTGTAGTAAAGTAATTCAGATCTTTTGTTGAATCCACTGGATTCATACTATAAAAATAACCAGCATTTAATGCTAAGTTATCAAAGCTTTTATCTTCGATACTTAAGCCAGTGGCGACTGAAGGAAGTAACCTAACAGTGCTTGTAGCAATTACAGGAACATTAGGGAACTGATTACCATATCGAAGCACGGTATCTTTGTATCTAACTTTTAGTGCGCCACCTATTTCACCATAAGCATTTTTTGTTTTACCAGTAACTGGATCAAACTCTAAAAGATTAGTCCCTGTAGTATATTCATCACTATGTAGCTTCATTCCAAGTAATCCGTAGGCATCAAATCCGAATTCCAAAGGGGTATCAGTATAACCAGAATTGTAATTTACTATTACGCCATGAGCCCATTCATTTCGATATCCTTCACGCTCCTCAAGCGGTAAAGTTGAATTTATTCCAGATGGATTTGCCTCACCATTACGGAAATCTCTGTAAAAATAGAAATTTCTATTTAATACTTGTAAGCTTTCTTCTTGATCGCTAGTGAAAGGTCCTGCATAAATTGTTGGTGATAAGGCATAAAAGCTCCCTATCACCAATGATAAAAACATTGGCGATTTCATTTCATTCTTCCATAAATGATGTTTAGTTTTTTAAGAATTATTCTTGACTTACATGAATTGCAGATTTAGGAACAAGCAGCGCCATAATGACAGCAGATAAAAACATGATTAAAGCAATGACTAAAAAAGCATAATTATTGTTATGAGTAGCTTCTCGAACCACACCAATAATCCATGGTGCAAATAGACCAGCCATTGTCGCTAAAGTACTGACCATGGCAATACCAGCAGGAGCCTCTGATTGTTTAAAGTAAGCTGCTGGTAATGACCACGCCACAACCACAGCTCCACTGAATCCAAAACCAGCTAATCCAAGCAAAATAAGTTTTAGAATTAGACCGCCTTCGATATATGCTGAAGCAACAAACATTAAGCTACTAAACAACATACTAATCGTATAATGCCAGCGTCTTTCTCTAAATTTATCAGAACTTTTACCCACAAATATCATGCCGAGACCAGCAAGAGAAAAAGGAATGACAGAATAAAATGAAATATGTGCGATGTTAGTAATACCCATTTCCTTAATGATTGTTGGCATCCAAAAATTAAATGCATATGACCCACAATATGCTGCAAATGCCAATGAAGCCAATAAGTAAACTCTAATATCAAGTAAACATTTTAGAATGAGTGATAGTGAATGGGAGTTATGACTTTCATTACTATAGCGATTATCCGCCATCATGATTTTACGGTGAACAGATTTTTCCTCTTGGCTCAACCATGACGCTTCACTTGGATTATTTGTTAGATAAAAGATACAAAATATACCTAAAAGCACCAATGGGAAGGCTTCAAGCATAAACATCCATTGCCAACCAGCTAAACCGTGAAACTGATCCAAATTAGTCATAATTAAGCCTGAAATTGGACCACCTACAATTGGAGCAGCAAGTGTTGCGAGTAATAAAAATGAAATGACTCGTGCACGCATATAACTAGGAAACCAATAACTTAAATAAAGCATGATTCCTGGAAACCAACCAGCTTCAAAAATTCCAAGCAATAGTCTTAATATATAGAGTTGATTCACTGTGCTTACAAATAATGTAGCCATTGAAACCAAGCCCCATAAAACCATAATGCGGGCTAATGTTTTTCGAGCGCCAATTTTATGCATTAAAATATTACTGGGAATTTCAAAAATTGCATAACCAATAAAGAAAACACCCGCAGCTAATGCATATTGTGAATCAGTAAAACCAACTGCATCTTGCATTTGTAGTTTTGCAAATCCGATATTCACCCGATCAAGAAATGCAAAAAAATGGCCTATAAAAATAATTGGTAAAATTCTAAATAAAATTTTACGCAAAATCCTTTGTTTTTCCTCTTCCCTTACTTGAAGAAAATTAACGTCTCTATCCAATAGGTTTTCCATACCTTTTTCCTTATGCAGCAGACTTCCTAATCTTTATTTAAATTCTAAATAATACAAAATATTTGTACTATGATTAAATTATCACAACACATTACACCAGTAAATATGTTTAAATAGAAATAATTACAAAACAATAATTCATTATATATCAACATTTTATCAATTTCTAATTTAGATATTAACAAATTGTTTTGCACAGTATGTAAATTATGATTAGTATGATAACTAGGATTTTATGAGCCAAATAGGGAGTCAATATGAATAAAATTATCGAATGTGATGTACTTGTTCTTGGATCAGGAGCATCTGGCTTAGCAACAGCTGTTACCGCAAGTCACCAAGGTCTGAAAGTCGTAGTGCTAGAAAAATCGGATAAGTTTGGTGGTACAACAGCTCGTTCTGGTGGGTGGCTCTGGATCCCTTGTACAAAAGAAGCAAAAGCTTGGGGGCATAATGATACGCCAGAGACCGTCAAGACCTATTTAAAGCATGAAGGTGGCGATGCCTATAATGAGGAACGGGTAGATTCTTTTTTAAAACATACCTCTGATGCTTATGATTTTTTCACACAGAAAACAGCTGTTAAATTTGATATGCCTTTGGTATTTCCTGACTACCATGCTGAAGCCCCTGGAGGAGCACAAGGTGGCAGATCAATGGTTACAAGACCATTTGATGCAAAAGAATTAAAAAGTGAATTAAAGCATTTAGAACCTCCCTTACCTGAACTCACTATCTTCGGCATGATGATGGGATCTGGTGCTGAAATCCGACACTTCATGCGTGCAACCCGATCATTTGAATCATTTATCTATACAGTTAAACGATTCGGTAAGCATTTTCTTGAAGTATTACGATATGGACGCGGTATGGTCCTAACAAATGGTAATGCTCTCGCTGGTCGACTCATGAAGTCGGCAATGGATCAAAATATAACAGTCATGCGCAATACAGCGGGCAAAGAGTTAATTGTAGAAAATGGCGTAGTAACTGGTGTAATTGCTCAATCTGAGAGTAATGCGATTACCATAAAAGCGAAAAAAGGTGTAGTACTTGCAGCTGGAGGCTTCCCTCACAATCTAGAGTTAAGAAAGAAATATTATCCGCATGCTGTTACAGGTAAAGAACACTGGTCTCCAATGAAAGAAACCAATACTGGTGATAGTGTTCAATTAGTAAAACCATTGAATGTAATACAAGATACACATCTACCTCACCCAGCCGCATGGTGCCCTATCTCTATACTACCGAGAAAAGATGGCTCAACTGGAATTATGCCGCATTTTATTGATCGTGCTAAACCTGGTGTTATTGCGGTTAATAAAGAAGGACAGCGCTTTGTTAATGAAGCAAACTCTTATCATGACTTTATGCAGGGCATGATGAAGAGTGCCAATATAGGAGGAGATCTTACATGCTGGCTAATTTGCGACCATAAAACATTAAGACTTTATGGAATGGGATCTGTACCACCACAACCACTTCCAATTCATAAATATCTTAAATCTGGTTATCTTAAAAAGGGAGCAACCCTTGAAGAGTTAGCGAACAAATGTGGAATTTCTAGCAATGGCTTAAAAAAATCAGTACAACGCTATAATGAGCTTGCTAAAACTGGAAAAGATCAAGACTTTGGAAAAGGATCTAAAGCATATAATAGATATCAAGGTGATGCTCTTCTAGCACCTAACCCTTGTCTCGCATCAGTTTCTGAAGGTCCTTTTTACGCCATTCTGATTCGACCTGGCGATATTGGAACTTATGCAGGGCTTCCAGTTGATAAACATAGTCGAGTCTTAAATAGCAGCGGTCAACCAATAAAAGGGCTATTCTCCGTAGGAAATGATGCAACTTCAATTATGGGAGGGAATTACCCAGGTGCTGGCATTACACTTGGCCCAGCTCTTGTTTTTGGTTATCAAACAGGTCTCTTTCTCGCTAAGAATAAAGACAATAATCAAGATTTAGATACTGATGTAAATAAAGAAGTAGCATAAAAGTCAAAAGAAAGGATTCTACCCATGATCAATTTATCCGAAAAAATAATTGTAGTGACAGGTGCAGCTCAGGGAAATGGGGCGACTATAGCCAAAGGTTTAAGCAGCTTAGGTGCAAACTTGATTTTAGTCGATCTCAATACGACCAAACTGCTTGAAGTTAGAGATGAAATAATTCAATCTGGCCGAAACGCTCATGCATATACATTAAACATTGCGAATCATGAAAGTTGTTTTCATCTTGCTGAAAAACTAACTTCCGAGTTTGGTAAGGTTGATGTTCTTGTTAACAATGCAGGTATTTTAAGACGTAGTACTTTTGAATCGAGTTCTACCTTTCAAGATCTTGAAGATACCTTAAATGTTAATGTTAAAGGTGCTTATTATTTAACACACTCCTTATTGCCTTTACTTAAAGAAGCCAAAGGTAATGTGGTAAATGTTGCCTCTATTCAATCTTTTGTAGCATCACCAACAGCCACAGCATATTCCATTTCTAAAGGTGGTATTGCGCAAATGACAAAGACTCTAGCAGTTGAGTTAGCACAATACAAGATCCGAGTGAATGCAATTGCCCCTGGTATTATTAACACGCCTATGTCTGAAGTGACTAGAAGTAATAATGATGCACTGCAAAATTTTCTTCGGCATGTCCCGTTATCCAGAGAAGGTCAACCTGATGAGTTAATTGGTCCAGTTGCCTTTTTATGTTCAAATGCAGCATCATATGTCACGGGTTGTATTCTTCCAGTAGATGGAGGTTACTTAACAGTCTAATCGTTTTGAATTTAATTTGGGGAGAAGCATATTGGAGAACAAGCGCGGCATTCAGAGTGTAGAAGTAGCTTCGGAAATCTTAAAAGTTATTTGCTCCTCCCCTAAACCATTATCCTTAAGTGAAATTGCGGATATTCTACAAATTGTGCCTGGCTCAGTTCATATTTATTTAGTGAGCCTAATGCGAACAGGTTTATTAAAGCGCGATGAAACCACCTTAGAATATGAACCAGGTGCATTAGGTCTTCGCTTGGGGATATCTCATTTTAATAAAAATCAATTAATTATAAATGGAAAGATCAGGCTTTCAGCATTTGCCGAAAAGTATGAATTAAATGCTTTCATTTCAATGTGGTCAAATGAAGGACCATCTGTCATATTCTATAAAGAATTTGCAGGTTTCTTAAACATTAGTTTTAAACTAGGTCTAACATTATCACTATTAGAGACTACTGTTGGACAACTTTATTGTGCTTATAAATCTCCTGAAGAAGTATTAAACATCATAGAAAAAAAACCTCAAAAGAAGTACAAATCCTCTCATTATTCAACTGCCGATTTTCAAAATATGCTCAAAGACATTAGAAAAAATAAACATCTTATGTTAGACAACACACCTACAAATGGAATCACAGCGATAGCTGTTCCAGTATTAGACAAAAGTAACTCAATCAGCTTGGCTTTGACAGTATTTACAGAAACTGAAAAATTGAAAACCATCTCAACACCAATTAATCAGTTAATTGAAGAGTTAATTTATATTTCTGAAAATTTATACGAGTAATGTTTATGGAAGATTTAAAACAAAGTAGAGGAGTACGTTCTGTTGACTATACAGCTGAAATTCTAGAATTATTCTGTGGAAAGTCACCAACATTATCTTTAAAAGAGATTTCTACAAGTATGGGAGTCAGCTCAGCTAAACTCTATCCTTATCTTGTAAGCTTAGTAAGATGTGGCTTATTAAGAAAATGTGATTCTAATAACTATGATATTGGTCAACTTAGTCTAGATCTTGCATTTAAAGCATTAAACTATCTTGATCCATTTGAAGAAACCTCAAAAGTTGCAAAAGAGATTAATCAAATCACGTCTTACCCTGTTGTTTTAAGTACCTGGGGTTCTTTTGGCCCTACAGTCATACAAATTAATGAAGCAAATAGCAATTTATCTTCTAAAATACGTGTAGGCTCAGTTATGTCTATTGTTAATAGTACGATTGGAAATACTTTTGCTAAGTTCTTACCTCTTAACATCATTCGTGATGCTCTAAAATTTGAAGAATATAGATATGCTGGCTATAAGTTTTCATCAGCTGAAAGAAAAAAATTTTTAGACGATATTAAAAACAATGATCAAGATATTATTACAATCATTGAAAATCGTCCAGTTAAAGGCCTAACTTCTCTGAGCATACCAATTTTCAATATTTCAAATGAAATACAGTTTGTTATTACCATTTATGAAGATACAGAAATTTTATTAGAGAATTTAGATTTCATAAAAAATATTTTATTTGTTAAATTAAATGAACTTTCACGAACATTAGGCTTTAAGTAAAGAATTCAATTATATCAATGTAATCTTACTTTTAAGAGGCTTTGTTGTATAAACATTCAAAAGCCGAATTTTTTACCAAGGCGTACAAGTTTAACAGACTGGACTGCCACCTCTCTCCTAGACAAATATGGTCTATTCTTTTTGCATAGGAGAAAACATTATGAGTGGACAACGTTATACCCCAGAATTTAAAGATGAAGCTGCCTAACTTCTACTTTCAACTTAGGTTTTTTAATGGGAGAATTACCAAGGACAGGATTAAAAAGGAGGATAGAGCAACTTAAAATTTAATTATGAATCCTACTAACATTGGATATAAATTCCATTATGTTAGTAGGAGTGACCTTAATAGTTAATTCTTATTCGTCTTAACTGCATTATTTTCTAGCTCGGCAGCATGCAAAAAATGTGTATGGTGAGGAGCACGCTTAGTTTTAGACCATTCTTCAAGCATTTCTTTTTTCATACCTTCTGTAATCATTGAGATCTTTTCATGAGAAGTTTCATCATCATAAGTCAATTCAATACGATGTCCATTAGGATCAAAAAAATAAATTGAATGAAAAATTCCGTGATTTGTTACGCCTAAGACTTCAATACCATTATTTTCTAAGTGATCTTTAGCTGCCAATAAAGCAGAGCGATCTTTTACTTTAAGTGCTAAATGTTGTACCCATTTAGGAGTATTTTCATCACGCCCCATTTCAGGCTGATTTGGTAATTCAAAAAATGCAAGAACATTACCATTCCCAGCATCGAGAAAAATATGCATATATGGATCAAAAGCTTTAGTAGAAGGAACGTAATCTTCGGCAAATGCTAAAATAAAATTCATATTTAAGTTTTTGCTATACCAATTTACAGTTTCTTGAGCATCTTTGCATCGATATGCCACATGATGTATTTGTTCGATATGAAAAGTCATGTTAAATGTCCTTATTTAAATTTCATCAATTTGTACTTCAGGAGAAGCAGTATTAAATTCTGGTAATGCTATACAATGGTTGTAAATCGCTTTAATCATAGGAAATTGAGTTAAATCAATATTAAAACGCTGTGCATTATAGACTTGCGGAATTAAGCAACAATCAGCCAATGAAACATTATTACCAAAACAATATTTTTTATTTGACTGAGATAACTGTTTTTCTAAAACGTTAAAACCTGTAATTATCCAATGTTCATACCATTTATTTATTTCTTCATCAGATATGCTTATAGTTTTTTTTAGGTACTGTAGAACCCTTAAATTATTTAAAGGATGAATGTCACTGACTATAGTTTGACAAAATGAGCGAATCAATGCGCGGGATTGGATATCTGATGGTAATAATGGAAAAGATGAGTATTTTTCCTCCAAATATTCTAGTATGCTCATGGACTGAGTTAATGTAACATTTTCATCAATCAATGTAGGTACTAATTCACCAGGGTTGATTTTTTTATAGTTAATACTATGTTGTTCACCACCATTTTTTAATAAATGAATTGGAATAACATCAAAAGGTAAATTTTTCAAATTTAAGGCTATTCGTACTCGATATGAGGCTGAGCTTCGAAAATAACTGTAGAGTTGCATAATTAATTCTCTCAATATTTATGTTCAGAATTAAATTGAAATGCTGAAGTTATTTTTCCTGAAACTTCACCAAAACCAACTCTAATACCTTCTTTTTCACAATAGCCCTTGATAATAATGGTATCTCCATCATTCAGAAAACTGCGCTGTTGCCCATTTGATAATGTTATCGGCTTTGTTGTATTCCATGTAAGTTCAAGTAGAGAACCATAGGAGTTAGGTTCTGAACCAGATATTGTTCCAGAACCCATCAAATCACCAATTTGAACATTACAACCACTAATTGTGTGATGTGCTAATTGTTGAGCCATTGACCAATACATATATTTAAAATTAGTTTTGCTAATGACATCGGCAGTATCAGAATCTTCAGTTTTAAGTTCTACAGAAAGATGGATATCGAAACTATTATGAATATTATCTTCTACTAAATAAGATAAGGGCTTAGGCTCTTGAATTGGACATTGGGTTCTAAATGGTTCAAGTGCTTCTAGTGTAACAATCCAGGGGGAAATTGAAGAAGCAAATGTTTTTGAGTTAAAAGGTCCAAGAGGTACATATTCCCATTGTTGAATATCACGGGCTGACCAGTCATTAAATAAAACGACACCAAATATATGATTCCAAGCACGTTCAACTGAAACTGGTTCACCCAAATTACTTGGTTTACCAATAATAAATCCTGTTTCTAATTCAAAATCTAATTTTCGACTCGCAGAAAAAATTGGCCTTTCTGAATCTGGAAGTTTAATTTGGCCAGAAGGGCGTACAACATCAGTTCCGCTAATCACTACAGAGCTTGCTCGACCATTGTAACCTACGGGTAATTCTGACCAATTTGGTAATAGAGCATTTTTAGGATCACGGAACATACATCCAACATTGGTGGCATGCTCTTTTGAAGAATAAAAATCTGTATAACCAGAAATAGATACTGGTAAATGCATAATTACATCAGATTGTTTAATGAATACTTTTTCACGTAATTCTAAATTATCTCGCAAAATAGGGTTTTGCTTCTTAAGTAAGCTTTGTAGTTCTTTTCGAATTTTAGACCAAAAACTTTTACCTGTGCCTATGAATTTATTGAGCGTAGGTTGATTAAAAAAAGTTTCATCAGGTTCAATTTGTAAAAATCCATTTTGTTCTAAGATTGCAAGATCAATGACGTAATCTCCTAGAGCGACTCCAATATGACGTTCGCTATCATAGAAATGACTGAAAACACCGTATGGAAGGTTATGTAAGGAAAAATCTGAGTTTTGGGGAATAGTGATATAGGTTTCCATTTTTCACTTTTAATTATCTATAGTGCAAATATTTTATACCATATATAAATTAAAGTAGAAAACAAATTTTAAAATAACAATTTAATATATTGATATTAATATATATTTTATCAAATGGTTTTATATTTTATTTAAATTTGTATTTCTACAAGGTGGACTTCTCCCAGTATCCTAGACATGAGACAGCCTCATTTTGAAGCTGCTTCAAAAGCTTCTGGACTCATCCCATCGAGATGCGAATGACGCCTGATTTGATTGTAAAACATCTCGATATAATCAAACACATCTGCACGTGCCATTTCGCGTGTTTTACAGATTCGCTTTTTAATTCTTTCCTTCTTCAAGCTGCTAAAAAAGGATTCAGCAACAGCATTATCCCAACATGAGCAGTGTACTGCGCAAGGCTGCGGCTCATACTGGGAACCAAGTTATGCTTCTGACAGAATTTCTGCCAGTCTCCACTGCTGTATTGTGAGTCTTGGTCTGAGTGTATGATCACAGGTTCATTAGGCCTGCTTCGCCACACTGCCATGAGAAGTGCATCTAAAACGATATCCTTGGCAAGCGTAGGTTTCATTGACCACCTGATGGCTTTTTTTCGAAAATAAATCAAGAACCATAGCCAGATATAACCAACCTTGCCATGTGCGAAAATAAGTTATATCGGTCACCCAAGAGGTATCAGGTGTGTTTACAACAAACTCTCGATTTAAATGGTTAGATGGTACAATCTGAGGACGACCACGACCATAGCTTTTATGCTTCTTATATCCTCGAACAGCAGCAATACCATTGTTCTTCATGATCTTTAGCACACGGTTAGGTCCACAACTTTCACCTAACTCTTTAAGATCCAGCGTAATGCGACGATAACTGTAGATGCCATAACTAGCATCGTAAGAAGCACGGATGAGCTGTAATAACCTCTTATCTTCAATTGTTCTGTCTGATTCGGGTTCATGCAACCAGGCGTAATAGCCAGCACGAGCAATCCTAAGAACCCGACACATCGTTTTAATTTTAAATTGATGGCTATAATTCAAGGATAAACTGATACTTTACTCTGGCAGGCTTGCAAAGTACCTTGCTGCCTTTTTTAAGTTATCCCGTTCGTCTTCAGTTTATTTAAGCTGACTTTTAAGGCGAAGGATTTCTTTCTTTGCCTCGAGCAGTTCATGTTCATCAGCGTTGTTGTGTAATGGATGTACAGCTTTAAGCCATTTATAATTTATAAATTCTGCGCTGTGATACTCTCAAGCGTTCTAGGACATCTGGGACAGAATAACCGTGTTCAGTAATCAATTTAACAGCTTCATCTTTAATTTCTGGGGTGTATCGTTGTCCACTCATAATGTTCTTTCCTATACAAAAAGAATAGACGAAATTTGTCTAAGAGAGTTTTGGCAGTCTACCTTTTAAAATTCCAGAACGGTGTGAGCTTTACCAAGAGAAATTGAACAAAAATAATCACATATTAGATGTGTAAAAATAGGTCTATTCTAAAACTTTAGCTTCTATGGATTAAATCTAGAACCCTGTTGCCCTGCGACAACCTGTAACATGTCAATCACCGCACGAACTTTAGGTTGTAAATAATGTGACTTCGGCCAAATCACATGAATTGGCATTTCCCCACCGGCAAAGTCATCGAGCAATGAAATCAAACTGCCTCGCTGTAATTCAGCATGCACCAACCATGTTGGCATTTGCATAATGCCACAGCCTGCCAAACCTGCTGCAAGCATCGCCTCACCATCACTAAATTCATGACGCACCCGAATCTCTTGCTGCATAAATTTCCCTTCTCGGGTACGCAGCAGCCACGTCTGTTTTTGCTGTCGGCGCGAACCAATAATACAATCTCGATGTTGTAACTCTTCAGGAGTCTCGACAGTACCATATTTTTGCAGATAACTCGGTGCTGCACAGATCACCAAACGCTGTGTTCCCAGTCTTTTGGCAACCAGATTACTGTCATCAGTCAACTCGCCAATTCTGACCGAAAGGTCATAGCCTTCCTCGACCAGATCCATCGTTCGTTCTGTAAATGACACAGTTAAATCCAGTTTCTCAAATTGGGTGGCCATATTCAGCAGACTGGGTAATACATGGCGTCGCCCAAAAGCACCAGGCACGCCAATATGTACACGCCCCTGTGGTACCCAGTCTTTCGGCACTAATCCTGTTTCTGCGGCATCCAACTCATCAATCGCCCGCAAACACGCAGTCAAATAGACTTCGCCTTCTGGTGTCAGTGTCAACTTTCGGGTGGTGCGATGAAACAGTTTCAAGCCTATGCGAGCCTCAAGTCGTGTCACACTCTTTGCCACCCCTGATGGTGTCATCTCCAGTATTTCCGCAGCCAATGTAAAACTGGCAACTTTTGCAGTGGCAACAAAGGCATCAATCCCTGCAAAACGATCTAGTGAATGCTGCATTTTGTCCTCTGAGTCTTAAATCATTGGAATTTTTCATAGATTATCTTTGATTTAAATCATAGTAAAGTCATTCTCAATTGCTGATCTAGATCAGCCGCTATCGAATTGCAGCTAGCACTCACCCGATATTGTAGAGAAAAATATGACACAAACTTTGTTTCACACACATGATTTAGCTGGACTTGAACTCCCAAACCGCTTGGTGATGGCACCGATGACCCGTTCACGTTGTGCCAATGGTGTTCCCGATCTGTTGACGGAACGCTATTACAGCCAACGTGCTTCAGCAGGTCTGATCATTACCGAAGGGATTAATATTTCACAACAAGGCACAGGCTATTTATTTACTTCGGGCTTGTACACCGATGATCATGTCGAGGCGTGGAAGCGTGTCACCGATGCGGTTCATGCCAAAGGTGGACGTATTTTCGCTCAATTGTGGCATGTCGGTCGCCTGTCGCATGTGTCGATTCAACCCGATGGCGCTGCGCCAGTTTCTTCGGTTGATCGTCAACCCAACAATGTCAATGCCTATGCTTGGGTGTCGGCAGGCGTACCAGGCAATGTTGCGACCAGCGAACCTCGTGCGCTCAGTACAGATGAAGTACAAGGCATCGTTGCACAATTTGTTGCTGCGGCACAACGTGCTATCCAAGCAGGTTTTGATGGTGTTGAAATTCACGGTGCAAATGGCTATTTGTTTGAACAATTCATTAATGGTGAACTCAATACACGCCAAGACTGTTATGGCGGCTCAATTGAAAATCGTCTGCGTTTGGTTTTAGAAACTGTCGATGCGGTCAGTGCTGCGATTGGTGGTGAGCGCGTGGGCATTCGTATTTCGCCTTTTGGACGCTTATATGATATGCACCCTTACCATGATGAAAAACAAACGTGGCTAACACTGGCTGCCGAATTGGGTCAGCGTCAATTGGCGTATGTACACCTGAGTGACCAACGCACGATTGGTGCAGATTGTGAAACATCATTCTTCATTGACTTCCGTAAAGCCTACGCTGGCACATTGATTGTGGCAGGTGGCTTCGATCAAGACAGCGCAGAAGCTGCATTAAATGTAGGCAAAGCAGATCTAATTGGTTTTGGTCAACCGTATATTGCCAATCCTGATTTGCTAGAGCGCATGGTTAATGGTTGGCCATTGGCAAAAGCGCAACGTGAAACCTTATATGGCTTACACGGCGCACGAGGCTATACCGATTATCCAACCTACCCTGCAAGCGTAGACACCCATGAGTGATCATGACTTACACCATCGCTTAGCGATGTTCACGGATCACTTTTTGCAGGCGTGGTCTGAGGGGAAATGGGATGCGCTTGCCCCTCAACTCAGTGCAGATGCCACACTCATCAGCAGCCAACATGGTCAAGCGCAGGGTCTAGCACACTGGCAACAGTGCTTAGCACAAGATACGGCACTGCTGGTGTGGATGCGTAGCAGCAATCATGCGCTTGTGCTTGGGCAAGAAGGTCAAGCTGTCGGCAGTGCCTATGTGATTGGTTTATTTGAATATGAGCAACAGCAGTTTTTATTTGGTGCCAGTCTAACCCTACGCTTTGAAGCTCAGCAAAACACAGATTGGCGTTTGCATGAAGTTCGAATTCAAGTGCAATGGTGCAAGGGTCAATTGAGCTTAGCCCGTCACTGGCAAGCGCCGCCAAGCGATGCGGGTTGGCAACTCGGTGATGTCGCCCCCGTGATTGTCAGCGAACTGGATTCACCATGGGCACAAATTCGCAATGCCGTGCCACAGCAAGATGCCATGATTGCGGTACAGCAACTGTATAGCAAATATTCATGGGCGATTGATCAAGGTGACATTGCCCTGCTCAGTGACAGCTATACCGAAGATGCCGCAGGTGGCTTTAGCCCTATGGGACAACTCCACGGACGACATCAAATTATTGGTCAACAAAAGAGTTTCCGCAGACATTGGCCGTGGATGCAGCACTTTGCCGATGTACTGCGGATCGAACTTGAAGATGATGGTCAACATGCACGCATGATCGTTGGGCGGATTATTCCTGAACGTTCAGTGGATGAAACAGGACAATTGCTCTACGGCGCACATTATCAGCTTCGCACTCGACTTGAGCAGGATCAACAATGGCGAATTTGTTGGTTTGACTATCGCTCAGGTTGGTTCAATGCCTCGCAAATTCCTGAATTTGAAATTGGCATTACCCACGCCTGAACGTGATTGCCCACTCTCTATCTTGTGAAAAGGTTAAAAACATGAACAGTGAAAAAATCCAACAACTGATTGATTACGAAGAAATTCGTAACTTACGCACCCTTTACTCGCATTATCTCGACAGCAACAACATTGCCAATCTTGATCAAATTTTCTCAGCCGATGCCGTGGTCGAAGTGACTGTCGGAAAAATGCAAGGCATCGCTGAGATTCAAGCAGGTTTGCAAGATGCTTTTGCATTATTTGACCGTGATCATCGTGGTCACTACCCATTTATGCATGTGATTGCCAATCACTGGATTCAACTGACTGGCCCAGACCGTGCTGAAGGTCGTTGTTATTTGGTGGATTTCGAAACAGCGTCTAAGCCTGATCCAAATCCATTGTTATTGCTCGGACTCTATCACGACGAGTACCAACGTATTGATGGTCAATGGCGTATCACCCGCACCGCATTGCAAGTGGTGTGGCCTCAAAGCCCTGAACCTGAAGCCTAAATGATGACCGTATTGGAGTTTAAAACATGTCTGATGCTAACTTGCAACTGAGTATTTTAGATTACGCCCCTGTCGATGAAGGTCTGATGGCCAGTGATGCTTTGGCTGCCAGTGTGCGTCTGGCGCAATCTGCTGAACAACTTGGGATTTATCGTTATTGGGTGTCGGAACATCATGGTATGCCTGCGGCTGCCAGCAATTCACCTGAAATTTTAATGTCTCGAATTGCCTCTGCCACTCAAAACATTCGCGTGGGTTCTGGCGCAGTGTTATTGCCGAACTATAGCAGTTTGAAAATTGCTGAAAATTATCAACTGTTAGAATCCTTGTTTCCAAACCGTGTAGATTTGGGCATTGGGCGTGCGCCTGGTGCTGACCCTCGAACAGGTGCGGCATTGAATGAGGAAAAAGGCAGATCAGTTCCTTACGGACAAAAAGTATCGGATTTGATGGGCTTTATTACAGGACAGCATCCTGAAAATTCACGTTATGCAGGAATGCGTGCACATCCCGAAACCCAAAGCCAATTGCAACCGTTTGTCCTCGGTGCATCGGGTTCTACCGCAGAATTTGCCGCTGAAATGGGCTTAGGTTTTACTTTTGCACACTTCATCAACCCTAGCAGTGATGGACCGAACGCAGCCGATGCCTATCGTGATGCCTTTAAAGCCCGTCATTTTGCAGCACAACCGACCGTTGTCGCATGTGTATTTGTTGCAGTCGGTGACACGGAGGCGGAAGCCAAAGCCTTCGCCGATGCTTTTCATCTATGGTTGATTTATGCAGAAAGTGCACATCCTTTTGATCGTGTGCCATCGCTTGAAACCACTGCTGCTCATACATGGACAGCCAGTGAACTGGCGATACGTGAACGTAATCAAGGGCGTTTGATTTCGGGCACACCTGATCAAGTGGCTCAGCAACTGCGTCAGCTTGCACAAGATTATGGAACCAATGAAGTCATGATCAATCTCATGATGCCGAATGAAACTGCCCGTCTTCGTGCACTGGATACATTAACAACCGCACTCAAGATTTAAGCCACTTCCCCCATCCAACAACTGCATGGGGGAATGCCCTTTTAGACTCAATTCAACAACAGGGTAGCTATCCTTATGCTTGATTTTCAACGCCAGTATATGGCTTTGCATTTGGCACATCGTTGGTTTGCATTTCTCGAAGCCCCTGTGGGTGATCTGCATAGCCATCTGTCCATCTTCCATCCCCAAGTGAGATTGTCAGGTCATCGGGGGCATCATTTATTTGCCCATGACCACGACAGCCTAATCACTTGGTTTGCAGCCGTCCCTGATGAAATCAGTTCACATCATATTGTGCATGCAAATTTTGCCACCGCTCAAAATGGCGAAGGTCACTTGAATATGGTGATTGCTTATCAGACCCCAACAGCATCAGGGGTACATGGTTCGATCATCAGCTATGAAACACGGATTGAGTTTAGTGCTGAAGGTGCTCGTTTCATCGCACTCGATAAAACCCCAATTCTAGCTAACACCCGACCAGAATATGAAACGTCATGGGCAATGAACCGTGTCTTAGCGCGTGTTTATGCTGAACTGGCAGTTATTACTGAATCTGATGGTCAGCTGACTCAGATATTGGGTGAAGCGGTAAGCCAAGTCACCGTCCATGCACCTGTAGCCGAAGCCAGCACCGACTATGTGGCGCAGCTCAGTTGTATCAGTGGTATACCTGCAAGCCAGCATACCCTACAACTGACAGTGCATGATGATGGTCATAGCAGTTTGCCAAGCTTTGTTGAGATACAACGCTGTTTGCCTGTGCCCTAAGCAACGGTATAGGCAAGATTTTTTCTAGTTCTCTAGTCAATCTCTTATAATTACCAAAATTCAAACACATTGAATGAAAAGGAACTTTTGTTCCTTTTTAGGCTTTGTTGCCTAAAGCTTTAAAAACTATATCCAGCCCATTGCAACTCTTTTCATAGTTAATTTGAATATCAATATGCGTTTGTCTTCTGTAAATGGTCGAGTAATCTGGTGCAGCCCAATCTAATCCGCAAAGTTTAATCAGGCTTTGTACAAAGCCAGTGACCATACGTAAAGAAAGTCGAAATATGGCTTTAATCATTAAGCAGCATTGGATGGCTGTGTCAGAGTAAGTTTGATTTCGACCATGTTTGCTTTTTGATTGGGCGTACCATTGTGTTTTGGAATCAAACTAAATGGCAATATTCCCACGATTAATGAGAGCTCAGTTGTATGTGGACCAATTGGTTGTACGGTAGATTTTAGGTGTAGGCTTATTCATCTCAAAATTATATTGTGGAATAAGCCTTTAGAGATAGGTTTGTGCAACAAAGTCTATCACGTGGTAAAAGTTCGATCGGCTGGTTTTATGGCTGTAAATTGCTTATCGCGATGAATCAATTGGGTGAAATCGCTTGTTCTGCCTTGTCTAATGGACATGTGGCTGACATAAAAATGGTAGAGCATTTAGTTGATGGTTTAGAAGCAAAACTTTATGCGGATCGTTGCTATATCAGCCAATAATTAAAAATTCAAGATATTGATTTTATTGTCTATTATCGAAAGAATATGCTGTCTGTTCAACTCTGTGAATCAGATGAATATCATTTAAAACAGCGTAATAAAATAGAAACGTTATTCAGCTTATTGAAAGGTCAATACAATTTAGTGACGAGTAAGGCACGTAGTATTCATAGATTTCTAAGTGGGATTTACGCAACGTTATGCGCATACCAATTAACCTAACGAAATAAACCAAAAATTCAAATTATGGAATCATTGCCTTAAACAGGATTCGGGTTAACTAAGCTACTAAGATTAACCCACTTTGTTTATGCAAAAAGTGGACTGCCACCACTCTCCTAATCAAATATGTTGAGCCATTTTATAAAGACCTTTGCCGACCTTTTAGATTTGAAAGTATCATATAATTCTATGCAATATATTGAGGTATAGATTCCCCAATGTGCTCAAATTACCTATTTCCAAGTAAAAGAAATTTGACACGCTTGGGTGTCGATACCAGTCAGTTTGATCTAGAAATTAAGGATCATGTATTCCCTTCTTACCATGCCCCAATCATCCTGAATGGAGCTGACCACTTAGAACTTGATATCGCAAAGTTTGGATTACTGCCGAGCTGGGCGAAAGAATTACGATTTAGCAACCACACTTATAATGCTCGGTCAGAGTCTGTAGCGGATAAGCCAAGCTTTCGCCATGCATGGAAGTACAGTAAGTTTTGCTTGGTGCCGGTTCAGGAGTTCTATGAACCCAAATATATTAATGGGAAGCCACATTGGTACACCATCAAACGTGCAGATGATCAACCTTTTACGGTTGCAGGGATCTATGATGATGCTGTGATTGATGGGAATAAAGTTCGCTCGTTTTCTATGCTGACCATTAACTCAGATCATCACCCCTTCATGAAGCAGTTCCATGCACCTAAGGATGAAAAACGATCCATCATCGTCATTCCAGAGCAGTACAGAAAAGATTGGCTGACTGCTGATCATGAACACGCGCATGAATATTTCTTTCAAATGCCAGATGAATTCGTCACATTTCCACGCGATGAGCAGAAACAAAACGTCTTATTCTGACGCGCCCTTGTTTATTCACAATTTTTTGTATTTGAATTTTAAACACTGTTAGTAATATCCTATTTATACAAATTCTACTTCCAAACACGCCTCGTAGCGTAGGAGTATCACATGTCTAAGAAGTTGCCTATCTACTTCTCTGACGACGCATGGTCATCTTTACAAGAGCTCATGGGTCCAGAGGGTAAGCCAAGCCCAACAATCAATACCGTTCTAGAACAAATCGCTGTTCAAAATGAACTTGTCGAGAAATTGGGGCTTACTGCAGTACTACCAAAATCCAAAGTTTCTATTCCAGTCTCTTTAGAACGTATCCCTGCTGGTCCCGCTTTCAGCACCAAGGATGAACAAGACAAAGCGCTTGATCTCAATGAATTCCTGATTCATAACCCTATTTCTACATTCATTGCATATGTAGACAGTGAATCCATGCTGGATGCAGGGTTTGAAATCAATGACCCGATCATTGTCGATCGCAGCATCGAAGCTAAACATTACGACATTGTAGTTGCCTTAATCGATAATAGTGCTTCAACCATTAAGCGGTTAATGATTACAAGCAAGATGTTTAAGTCTGAAATCAAAGAGTTTTTTGGAGACGAAGACTACCCGCTTCCACAATTTTGGTTAAAAGCCGAGAATTCTAACTACAATCACATTATCCCCGATGACAGCCAAACGATATCTGTCTGGGGTGTAGTGACTTTCAACTTAAAACGTATTCATCACCGCTCATAAAAAGAAGAATAAAAATGAAAAGTGAAAATGAGATATTCGCGTTAGTCGACGTGAATAATTGCTACGTCTCGTGTGAACGTGTGTTTAATCCTGCCCTAAATGATCGCCCGACCATTGTGCTCAGTAACAATGACGGTTGTGCTGTAGCTAGAAGCCAAGAGGCCAAAGATCTAGGCATCAAAATGGGTGTTCCTGTATTTCAAATTCAGGATCTGATCAAACAACACAACATTCAGGTTTTATCGAGTAATTTCTCTTTGTATCGGGAAATGTCCAGACGATTTATGGAACTGCTTGGTGGCCATGTAGCACCAGGAGAACAAGAGGTCTATTCGATTGATGAGTGCTTTCTAAAGCTAACAGCCTATGAACACTTATTCGATCTCACTGAATACGCGCAAGATATGAGAATAAAGGCATTTCAGTGGTTGGGCCTACCCTGCTGTATTGGGATTGGCCGCTCGAAAACCGAAGCCAAAATTGCCAATCATCTCGCCAAGAAGAATAAATTCTTCAATGGTGTATGTAATCTAGTGCATACGGATCCATGTTCTACTGAGACACTACTCGCGCAAGTTGATGTGTCTGAGGTCTGGGGTGTCGGTAGACAAAACTGTAAGAAGCTCAATGCTATGGGCATCCAATCTGTTTTGGATCTCATCAATGCCAATCCTAAAGAAATTAAAAAGCAGTTCAGTGTCGTGATGGAAAAGACTGTGCTTGAGTTACAGGGCCTTTCCTGTATCGATCTGACTGACGATGCAGTAGCGAAGAAGCAAATCATCAGTAGTCGCTCATACGGCACCCCTGTGTATGAAGTGGATGATATTAAAGCTTCGGTACGACTCTATGTAGCCAGAGCCGTAAAGCGAATGCGAGATGATGGTTCAATCTGCAAGATGATTGGGGTTTATATTCAAACCAGTCGATTTGATAAGACTCAGCGCTACTCGCCCTATATCGTCGTTCAGATGCACGAACATACAGATGATTTACTGCAAATTACCAAAGCCGCGATGAAAGGTATCGATCAGATTTTTAAGAAGGGTTTTAAGTATAAAAAGACGGGAATCGTGCTGCTTGAAATTACAGATAAATCAAAGTTTGTACCCGACTTATTCACTGACTATTCACACAAGCAAGAACGCGAAAAACTTTCAGATGCAATCGAAGCCATCAGTGAAAGATTTGGGAAGAATCTCCTCACGTTAGGTATTGCCAACAGTCAAGAAGCCTCATGGCATATGAATCAAAACCTTAGATCACCATCATATTTAACAAAATGGTCTGACTTACCAAGAATAGGATAAAACATGCACTTATTTAAACTTACTGACGAACAACTGGCTCAGATCTTAATCCCGAAACGATTTGTGCCACCGACACCGACTGAACTTGAAGGCAAGAACATGGTTTATGTTTTTGATAGTGAAGATAAGTTTGAACTGACTTACGAGGAGTTGGTGGAAATTATCAGCAAAGCGAGGATGGCTGGACCAAAATTGATTCCTGTGCTGGGAACAGTAAATTAAAACTTATTTTCATAACCGAAAAAGGCAAAAACTGTGAAGGGATTTTTTTGATGATGTTTTTACTCTTTTAAAATGAATAGTATTCAAGTAGCTCTGCTTCTAGCCAAAGTTGATGGATTTAACGTACTTTCGTGCAGGACATTTTTTTTGTTATATAACCTTTAATATGTTAGCTATATAGATAACTTTATATATCTTATATAGAATATATTAGCCATATGGCTAATATATTCTAATCAAAATACTATGGCAAGCAGAGCTGAAATTGGCAAAAAAGTGCGTATAGCGCGTAAATCCCTTGGTTATACGCAACAAAAGTTATCCGAATTGACTCGAATCAATAAGACCACAATTTCAGAGATTGAGAATGGACGCTTTACGGGTTCTTTTGACATATTTGAACGTGTAATTGATGCTGTTGAGTTACAGTTTGATGTATCTGCAAAGCAACACACACTGCCCCATTGGGATGAGATTGAAAATATGTTTGCTGAGGAGGATGAATGAATATTTCGAGTAATCTTCCTACAAAAATTACCAATATCACAGTCTATGCTAATCAGACTGAATTAGGCGTATTGACCTATGGTTCAGTGCACCACTATCAACCAACACAAGAACAACAACATGTGTCACTCACCATGACCCAAAAAGGCATGGATGGGTATTCATCAGACTCAATTCACCCAATATTTGCTCAGAATATACCAGAAGGCGTTAATCGTAGATTTATTGCTGAAAAGCTTGCCAGATATGCCAAAGTTAATGACATGTATTTATTGGCACTTCAAGGAGATCAAGGCATCGGCATGCTCTCATACAAAAGTGAGCTAAATCTTCCTGAAGTTGAATCCTTGAGTCTAAATGAAATTTTATCCTACCGTAGCAATACTCCCCTTTTTCCTCAGCTTTTAGATAAATACTATCTCAGGACTTCATTGGCTGGGATTCAACCTAAAGTCAGTATTCCTAATGCAGAGACTATTCAGACCGATCAAACAATTCAGCAAAGAGATTTGATTGTAAAGTCATTTGAGTCTGAATTTCCATTACTCACCGTTAATGAATTTGTCTGTATGCAGGCTGCACAGTATTGTGGGCTTGAGCCTCCACGGACTTACTTATCTGATAATTTAGAAACATATGTCGTAGAAAGGTTTGATAGATCCAGTGATGGTACAAAACTAGGCTATGAAGACTTTGCGACGCTCATGAAAAAGTCAAATGACCCTTATGCCAAATATACCGGTAGCTATGAAAAGTTATTGAAAGCGACCTATCTATACACTGGTAGCGTGGCTGAAGTTGAGAAAATGTATAAATACATTGTATTCAACTGTTTAATCGGCAATGGTGATGCACACCTTAAAAACTTTGCACTGCAATACACCTCAGATATGAAGAGTATTTTTGTGTCACCACCATTTGATATTACGCATACGCTGATCTATGACTCAATTGATCATAAAATGGCACTCAAACTGGCTGGTAGTAAAGCATTTCCAGATCTTTCACATCTCATTAAATTGGCTGAAAGCGACCACTTTAGAATTAGAAATCCTAAAGAAATCATAGAGTCCTTGAGTGAAAATATATTGATCTATCTTCGAACCTCAAATGAAGTTCAGCTATTTGATGGATTACGAGCATCAATTGAACGTTCAATATCAGATATTATGACTTCAAGCTCTGAGAGCTTCAAACTACCGAAATGATAAAAAATGAAATAAGTATTATTTATCTAAATTACCTAAGACAAAGTTCAAAAGAACTCCTCATCAACTCGCTACCAATTATATTAATCTACAAAAATAGAGATAACATAATTTAATCCACTGATGTTATGCCAACAAAAATGGCAGAATAAAATTTATGTAAACTTTATAATTAGTTATGAAGTTTTAAGTATTAGAAAATCATTTTTTCATTTTAGGCTATTATGGATATACGACCAAGTTTACTCAGCTACATCTTTGCAGGATCTACCAAGTGGCGAATTAATTATACTTTTCCTGAGCTGATACTCGAACTGGATACCAAAAACATAAAGCTTAATCCAGAACAAGTGCTAGAAACACATATTCATAAAGGTTGGGTATGGTCATCATTGACACTAAAAACCCTCGATCAAAATTTTCAGTTCAAAGGTATATTCAATTCACAGGCTGAAGAGTTTCAAATCAAACTTCATAATGATGCAGAATTCCTAAGAAATAAAAGAAATGCTGAAAAAATTAAGGAAACTTTAAAACCATTCTTACTCGAATACCAAAATTTTATCCAACAAAGTATTTACCTATCCTATCATCTATGCAACCTGTTCAGATCAGACTTATCACAAAGATCAAAAGCCTTAGTAGAACAATTTAGCAGCCTCATTCAAAGGGATAGCTATTTGGAATTTGAGCCTGTACTACAAAATCAGTTTGAACAACTTCGACAATTTATTGAGTTATCGATTCAGGCAAACTACTCTATTGATGCCCAAAATAAGCGCTTCGTTGAAAGTGAATTAAAAACTCATAAGAAATTTTTTGATCAGGTAGAAAGTACCCCCTTAACTAATGAACAACGGGTTTCCTCCATCATCTTCGAAGACCGCAACCTATTGGTTGCTGCAGCGGGTTCGGGGAAAACATCCACGATTGTTGGGAAAGTGGGATACGCCCTATTAACTGGGCTCTATAAACCAGAAGAGATTCTTGTTCTGGCATTCAATAAAAATGCAGGCGAGGAACTGAGTGAACGCATTAGCTTTAGGCTAAATGATATTCTCACCCAGTTTAATACTAGTGTTGAAGCACTTAATTTCCATAAATTTGGTGTCAAAATTATTGGGAAAGCTACTGGTAAAAGCCCATCTGTATCCAACGATGCAGGAAATCCTCGAGCCCTCCTGAATCGGATTATTCAACAATTATTAGAAACAGACCCTGACTTTCAGGAGAAGTACCGTTTATTTAAAACAGCTTATTTAAGACCACCATTATCACCTTTCGCTTTTAAGACCAGAAATGATTGGGAGAAGGCACAGAAAAGATCATTTGACAGATTTAAAGATGGTTTCGAAACCTATCAAGGAGAGATTGTTAAATCCCATGGCGAAAAAGCAATAGCCAACTGGTTATATAGCCAAGGAATTCCTTATCAGTACGAAAGAAACTACGAGCATGAAACAGCCGATGAAGCTCACCGCCAATATAAGCCTGATTTTTACCTTCCTGAAATAAATCTATATCTAGAACATTATGCTGTAGACCAGCATGGTAAAACACCCGCACATTTTGGGCAAAAATATCTGGATGACATGAAATGGAAGTCAGAAACTCATCAAAAGTATAAAACTGATTTAATCAGTACAACCTTTCATGAATTTATTACAGGTACTATTTTTAAGAAATTGGAACATGAGCTGAAATCAAGGGGACAAGCATTTAAGCCACGTAGTCTCGCTGAGATTAACGCCAAGGCACAGTCTATTTATGAATTTGATGCTAATGATCTTTATGCCAGCTTTTTAAGTCATTACAAGTCAAATCAAGCCAATATTACCAGCCTATTAGCCAGAACATCCCTCACCCTACGCGAAAGTCTTTTTTTACAGTTATTTTCTAAGGTTTACCAAAAATATGAACAGTTCTTGAAAAATAACAATGAATACGACTTCGATGACCTGCTAATTGAGTCTGCTCAGTTAATTAATGAAATGAAATACCAAAGCCCTTTCAAACTTATTATAGTTGATGAGTTTCAGGATACATCTCAAGCTAGAGCCAGACTCATTCTGTCCTTATTGAATCAGGTACCAGAAGCAAAACTGTTTTGTGTTGGGGATGATTGGCAAGCTATATACCGTTTTGCAGGCTCGGACATCAGTATTTTTACTCAATTTGAAAAGGTCTTTGGCTACACAAAACAAACTCAACTTACTCAGACATTCCGCTCAAATCAGGGTATTGCCAATGTCGCTAGTGGCTTTATCCAAAAAAATAAATCCCAGCTTCAAAAAGTGGTCAATGCTGTTGATCAGACCAGCCGTAAAGTAGTCGAAATAAACTTCTCCACTAAGAATCAGGAAATTAATGAATACCTGATTAAAACCATTATGGAAATCAATAATGCCAATACTGGTTCAGGCAGGAAAAAATCTATTTATATTTTGGGTCGCTATAAACACCACAAACCGAATTTAGACAGTATTTTGCCATTTCTTAGAAATTGTACTTTTGAGTTTAAAACCATCCATTCTTCCAAAGGCTTACAAGCAGACTATGTCATTCTTCTAGGCTTAAATAGTGGTGGTAGCGCATTCCCTGCTGAAAAAGAAGATGATCCATTACTAAACTTAGTCTTACCACAGCCAGAAACACATGCTTTTGCGGAAGAACGCCGTTTGTTCTATGTTGCACTGACTCGTGCAAAGGAAAAAGCTTATTTAATTGGCGAACGTGGTTCAGTTTTTCTTGAAGAAATTACCCAAAATCCTAATTTTAAGGAATTTATTGATATACCTCAGGACGAACATAGATCGATCAATCATGACATCCCACCTGAATGGTTGTGTCCAAAATGTGGGCAAGGCAGACTCAGGAAAATAACTAGCGGACCTTATGGAGCATTTTTAGGTTGCAATCGCTACCCAAATTGCGGATACAAAAAGAGTTTAAAGCGTCGTTGAATTCTGATGAATTTGTTGAACAGAAAAGTTAGCAATTTTTAGACACCCTAAAGTTAGCTAAAATAGCTAATAAACAAGGTGTTTAATTAGTGCGATGAAAGGCTAAAATTTGCTAAATCTCCTCTCTCCTGATCATCAGATTCCTCATTAGAACTAATTTGGACAGATTTTTCTAGAAAGCATTCTGTTCATTTACGGCCCCTTTCACAAAGGACAAAGGCATAAATGATTGTAGAAAATGTAAGGTTAGCATAAGATATCTTTATAAATTGCAGTGAAGTCATAGTTCCTTATATGCGATTTATACTAAATGGAACTTACCCTCAATAGTTACTGCTATTGTGTATCGGGTAAGTTCCAAATTATTATCTTCGATAAAGAAAATACCCTGCCATTAGATTAATTCCAAAAAAAACGTGCTAAACACATAATTTATTTTTTATGAAAACTGGTTGTAAATACGATGTGAAGTTTTCCCTGGTAAAGTAAACTTAATCTTTTTCTTCAATCTCTTCTGTATATTCAAATAATTCATTCATCGTACAGTTAAAGTATTTACACAACTTATCAGCAACAGGCAATTCAATACGTACAGCTCGGTCATAATACATATTAGTGAGCGTATTCCGATTGATTCCTGTTGCATGCACCACATCACTTAATTTTAAAATTTTTCGATCGCCCATTAGGCTGGATAACTTACAAGTAATCATATATAGATTTAATTACAAAAAATAACCTGCTGTGGGTTATTTTTAGTTGTTGGCCAAGTAATACTTTGCTAAATTTAACCTACAGCAGGTTATTATATCTTTTAGAAAGTATAGTTTATCAATTTCAATTAGATTATAACTTTTTAAATATAAGGATTGAACCAGCATTCGATTATTTTGTGGAGATACCCTACTGTGATGCCAGATGAGTTATTGATCAGCCAGCAAGCTCGTGATTTAGGAAATCAATTGATTAAAGAAATAAACATCAATAAGGGTTTTGGAATGGCATGCTTTCTTGGTGTTAATTCTTGTTATGATAATCACCAAGCCGTACTTGTTTGGACATTTCAATTATTAGAAAATGAGCCTCAATTAACTGAATTAGCAGAAATTAAAAAATATTTTCTTTCATTCTTTCCAGATAGCGTCTATCAATTAGCCTAAGCTGTATGGAATACATTTTTTTTATACAAAAATTTATTAGAATCAAATTTAATTCAGTAAGAATCCGTCAAAATAACAAAAAAATAAACACCTTATGTAAGGTATAACTGCACGAACAGTAATTTTCATTACGAAAGCACTTACAACATTATTTAAATATTTTATTATTAATTTAAAATAACTTATATAAATATAAAATTATCACTGAACAGTACTTAAATAATCTCCCCACCACTGCATCATTTCAGTTCGTTGAATTAAATAATCAGCATGATTATAGCTGGCACGTGTACGATTCTTATCAATATGTGAAAGTTGTGCCTCAATCCAATTATCTTGGAACAAACCGGAGTCATTCAAAATAGTACTGAAGGTAGAACGTAATCCATGGGAAGAAAGTTGATGTTTGCCATACCCCATCTTACGTATAGCCATATTTAATGTATTAAAATGAATCGGGTGATTCTGCTTTCGTGGACTAGCAAAAATGAATTTTTCACCCAATGACCATTGCATAGCATCTTTTAAAATCTCTAAAGCCTGATCTGAAAGTGGAACTAAAAAATCTGGAATTTCATGCCCCAGGATAACTTTACGTCGAAACTGTTTAATATGTAGGGCTGGAATCCGCCATATTTTATCTTTTAAATCAAAATGATGAGGTTCAGCCAATAACAATTCTGCTCCTCGCACCCCCGTATGCAATTTAAACATGAGTGCTTTTTTAATGATGGGATGCGCATCCAACTTTTGTAATTTATACATAAAATCTGAGATATCTTGCGCTTTTAAATAAGGGTAGTTCTTTTTGATTTTATTATTAACAGCAATTTTATTTAAACCATGCGCGATATTGAATTCGCAATAACCCATGGCGACAGCATAGTCATAAATTTGGTTCAAATAACTACAAGCTTTTTTGACAGGTTCTTTGACTTGACGTGACTCTATTTTTCTAATTATCGAAACTAGGTCATAGCGCTTAATGTCTTGAAAAGAGAAATCCTGTAGATCCGGATAAATATCTTGTTGTAAACATTTTTCTGCTAACTGGAGAACACCACAGCGTGGTAAATCATTGAAAGCATTTTTAAGTTTGAACTGTAGCCACTCCTCTCCGACCTGACGAAAGGTAATTAAATTGGAAACAGTCTCATTTTCAAAACAGAAATTATTGTCTCTAAAATCATCTCTGACTTGTCGTGCCTTTTTCAGCGATAAATCCGGATAAAGCCCTAATTGAATTCGGCGGCGTTTCTTGGTTTTTGGATCGGTATAGCGATAACTCCAAGATTTTCTTCCATTGGGTTCAATTTTTAGACTAAGTCCATCCTCATCGGATAAAAAACAAGTTTTTTCCTTGCAATGAGCTTGGCGAACTTTAATTTCAGTAAGACTCATGAGATTTGAATGAAACCTATCAATGGACTGATCAGATCAATTATATCAAAATAGGAGAAAATATATATGATGCGTATGGTACGCATCATATAAAATTGTAATATATTGTTTTACATATTTATTATTAACAATTCTAAGGTTTTAGTAACCATCATGAGTACCACTTCTACTTTTAGTTCCCAACAATGAACTTTTATGTAATCAATTTTAAATACGTCTTATGAAGCTAATTATTTAAATTCCTAGATGACTTCCTCTACCTTTTATTAGCATTTTCATATTTGGATGAGACTTTGAACAAAGCTAGTGACCATACGTAAAGACAGATGGAATAAGGATTTAATCACTAAACAACATTAGATTGCTGTGTCAGAGTAAATTTGATTTCGACCTTGTTTATCAGTTATTTGCACATACCATTGAGCTTGGGAATCAAACCGAACGGCAATATTTCCACGATAAAAGAGAGCTGAGTTGTATGAAGAGCAGTTGAGAGTACGGTAAATTTTAGGGGTAGGCTTATTCATTTGAAAATTATATTGTCAAATAATTTGTTAACGGTAGGTTTGTGCAACAAAGCTATTTTTTTAATAAGCAATTGATTGTCTTAGAGTCTTCACTAAAAGGTCATATAAATGATCAACCGCTTTTGAATTCAAAGATGCTCGACTTCGATAAACAGAGGTTTCCATGGGCTCTAATGGGCCTAATCCATGCTCTGCTCCCAAAATCTCTAAATGTTTAGGTGCACTACATTGAGTAAAGACAGCTACAGCCAACCCACTTTCAACCGCTGCAATTTGTCCAATTAGACTTGAACTATTATAAACTACACGATATCGACGACCTTGCAATGCAAGTGAGTTGATTGCACTTTTTTTGGCTAAACTTGTACTCTCATAAACGGCAATTGGTATCGGATCTTCACGCCATAATTCAAATTGTGGCGAACCAACCCAAACCATAGGTTCATGGAACAATAAGGTACCTTGACGAACGTTATCTCTTGAAATTAATGCTAAGTCTATCTCCCCATTTTCAACACGCGGGATTAATGAAGTAGATTGTTCACAAATCAATTCTATTTCAACCCCACTATAACGAGGTGCAAAACGCTTAAGTACAGGAGTTAAATATTTTGCTGCATAGTCATCGGGTACACCAAGTCTAATCCGACCTGTTAATTCTTCACTATGAAATGCCATTTGTGTTTCATGATGCAAATCTAATATACGCCGTGCATAACCTAAAAGAATTTGTCCTTCAGACGTAAGCTGAATTTGTCTATGAGTCCGAATCAAAAGTTGACATTCTAAAGCTGCTTCTAATTTTTTTAATTGCATGCTGACCGCTGATTGTGAACGGTATAGCTCAGGTGCCGCACTTGAAAGAGAACCTGTATCCACAACTGTGACAAAACATTTGAGCCAATCAATCTGTAAGTTTTGTAGATTCATGCTTGCGATTATTTATTCGATTTTCGAATAGTATATAAGAAAATTATGCGCTTTTCTTTACTAATCTTTAAATTCATAATTCATCTGAAGGCACATTAAATGTTGCTTTTCAGCTTTGTAAACAGCCTATCCCTCTTTAATACCCCCCACAAACCATTTAAATAGCTAAGGAAATCATGGTGCATCATATCGAACAGAATACTTATTCATTAAATTCTGCTGAAATTTGGTCAGGTTTTAAGAGTCTTCTGCCAATTTCATGTTTTGTGGCAATTTTCGGTGCTGCCTTTGGATTAGCAGCAACCCAAGTTGGACTCGACAACAGCACGATTATGTCGATGAGTACATTTGTCTTTGCGGGCGCATCACAATTCGCCACTCTAGATCTTTGGGGTGAAAAAATATCGCTCATCCCCTTAATGGTCACTGTTTTTTTTATTAATGCTCGACATCTATTAATGGGGGCATCTCTTTATCCTTGGCTTCGCCATTTACCTCCTATTAAACGATACAGTATTTTACTGGTCATTTCTGATGCGAATTGGGCACTTTCCTTACAAGCATTTAATCGTGGGGAATCAGGTATAGGGCTTCTGTTTGGTGGAGGCATTGCCCTCTGGCTTGCTTGGATTTTGGGCACTGGGCTTGGTTTATATTTTGGCAATGTTATACACAATCCAACATTGCTGGGATTAGATATGGTAATGGCCTGTTTCCTACTCTCCATGGTTGTAGGTGGTCAAAAAAATCTGAGAATACTCATCATCTGGACAGCCGCAGCTTGTAGTTCATTATTGGCTTATTGGTATTTACCCGAAAACAGTCATGTTGTTGTAGGTGCCTTAGTGGGTGGAATCGTAGGAATTTTCTGGAAAGAGAAATAAGCATGAATGTAGAAATTAGCACCACTTATACGTTGATTATTATTTCTATTATGGCCATTGTGACATTAGCCACGCGTTGGGGTGGTGTTCTGATTATGTCCTATGTTCCGATTAGTGATCGGGTACAACGATTCATTAATGCGATGTCTGGATCTGTACTCGTGGCACTTTTAGCACCAATCGCTATTGAAGGTGATCATGGCGCACGTTTAGCATTGCTCACGACATTAATCCTGATGTTAGTATCTAAAAAACCACTGTTGGCGATTGCAGCAGGAATATTAGCAGCAGCATTATTTCGCCAATATACAACATAACCAATTGAATAATTTTAATTATTGTTAAAAAATTAAAACAAAATAAATTTAATATGATTCAATGTTAAAAAATAAAAAAGCCTGTCATCAAGCAGGCTTTTTTAAATTAAGTCGAATAAATTAGTCTCTCATTTGAATAAGATAATCCCAACTTGCTTTTTCAATACACGTCGCAATAATTTCTATTGTTAGCTTTAATTCATCTAACTCTGGATATGATGGTGCAATCCTAAGCTGAGCATCTTCAGGGTCTATGCCATATGGAAAACAAGCCCCCGGGGTTGAAAAAATAATTCCTGCTTGTTTTGCAAGTTCAACTATTTTTTTGGCCGTACCAGAAATCACATTCAAACTAATAAAATAGCCTCCGTTCGGACGAGTCCAATCAGCAATTCCATATGGGCTAAGCTTAGAGCCAAAAATATCATGGATCATATCAAACTTGGGTTTTAAAACTTTACGATGTTCTTGCATGAGGAGTTTAATATGAGAAGCATCTTTTAAAAAACGGAATTGTTTAAGCTGATTCACTTTATCTGGCCCAACATTACGAATAGACGCCGCTTTTAACCACCAATTTATATTGGCTTTAGACCCAGCTAGAAATGCAATACCATGTCCGGGTAATGTCATTTTAGATGTTGATGCAAATATCAGAGCACGGTTTTCATGATTGTATTGAACACATGCATGATAAATATTTTTGATTTCTTTCTCCGTTTCACCAATGTCATGAACCATATAAGCATTATCCCAAAACAGCCTAAAATCTTTTGCTGCTGTCGGCATGGAAGCTAAAGCATCTATGACATCATTCGAATATACAGTTCCTGTTGGATTACTATACTTTGGCACACACCACATCCCTTTAATAGACGCATCATTTGCAACCAATATCTTAATAGCTTCGATATCTGGCCCATCGTCAAGCATAGCCACTGAAATCATTCGGATACCCAAATGTTCGCAGATTGCAAAATGTCGATCATAGCCGGGAACTGCACAAATAAATGCGATACCCTGTTCTTCATTACACCAAGGCTTTTCACTATCGGGTGTGCCAAACAGCCATGCTTGAACGACACATTCATACATCAAAGCCAAACTAGAAGGAGCATGTGCCACGATTTGCTCAGCTGGCAAACCTATAAATGATGAAAATAAACGACGAAGTTCAATTAATCCTTGATGACCTCCATAATTTCGGCAGTCTAAACCATCTTCATTAAGGTAGGGTTCTATCAACGGCTGATCTAATAAAGTCTGCGAAAGTCCAAGTTGTAATTGGGATGGAATGCCACGAGAGATGTTGATATTTAGGTTCAAATTACAGTAATTTTCAAACTCTGCATCTACACGTCTCTTTTGCTGGATTAAAAACTCTTTTGAAAACAAAGGAAGTGGAAAATTCATTAGATAACTCTTATATAAAATAATCTATTAATTCATTTTTGGTTTTTTCAAACGATGTAAGCTAAAAATACAACCTAAAGCTGCACAGATACTCCCCAACCATATTGCGATTTCAGGTCCATCCTGATTCCATATATGAAAACATTGAGCCACTAATGCAGCGCCACAGGTTTGTCCTAATAATCGAGAAACTGCAACGATGCCACTGGCTCCGCCACTTCTATGTGTCGGTGCATTACTCATGATTGCTTTCATATTCGGTGCTTGGAATAAGCCGAATCCAAGCCCACAGACCGTCAAACGCCACACAATGGAAAAGGACTCAGGGCTTAGTGATAACGTTGTTAAAGACCACATTCCTAAACTGAGTATGAATAATCCGAGGCTACAGAGAATGCCCGCAGAAAATCGATCACTTAATGGACTCACTACGACTGCCATGACCGCAACAACAATAGGCCACGCGGGCAGTAGAAAGCCTATACTGATGAGTGAGATCCCTAGAGTATTTTGAAAAAGAAAAGGTAGTGAAATAAAGGCCAATGCTTGTGTTGCAAAAGCACTGATCGATGTCAATGAGGACAAACCAATAATCGGAATACGTAATAAATCAATGGAAAGAATGGGTGCAGAATGATTGGCTTGTAATTTAAGCAAACCCAATAGGCAAGCTATACTCAGTATCATTGACATCACTGTTTTAGAGATATCATCTGGGTTTTCAAATGAACACAAACTAAAAGTGAACAGCCCCAGAAAAGCAGTACACAGTACACCTGATAAAATATCAAAGCGTAAAGCCTGCCCTTTTACAAAAGGTAGATAATGCACGGATAAAATAAGTGCAATTAATCCGACTGGCAGGTTCAATAAGAACAACCAGTGCCAAGTCGTAAACGATAAAATAATCGAAGCAAATAATGGTCCTAATGCAAAACCTACCGCAACCACTAAGGCATTTAGGCTTAAACCTCGACCTAACCGTTTAAGCGGATAAATATGCCGTATAAAGGCCGTATTTACACTCATGATGGCTGCTGCGCCAATCCCTTGAAGTACTCGACCAAAGACCAATCCATCTAGAGATGTTGCAAGTCCACAAATGAGAGATGCTATACAAAATAGGATTAGACCATCAATATAGATGCGTCGATAACCAATTGATTCACCTAAAGCTGAAAAGGGTAATAGTGTAGCAATCATTGCAATTTGATAAGCATTTGCTACCCAAATCACTGAAGCTTCAGCAACTTGTAAATCCTTCACAATATGAGGAAGTGCTGTATTACTTATCGTTGTATCGAGACTTGCAAGTGTGACAGCTGTCATTAATGCAAACATAGCCATTCGACGTTGATGAGCATTGATATAAACTTCGTTGTCTATAGCAACAGAGGTTGAGAGATTCATGATGCATTCAGAATGATGTTTGCGATTAGACATTATCGCCATGCAACTACTATCTTTCTAATGAATATTAAATATAGTAAAATTCATAAAACAAATAGTGGTTAGATTTAAATCTCGTGAATCTAAGAACAATAGATCTGAATTTGTTAGTTGCACTAGATGCTTTGCTGACAGAAAGGCATGTGACCCGTGCCGCTGCAAAGGTTTGCTTAAGCCAACCTGCCATGAGTAATGCATTAAAGCGCTTACGTTATTTATTACAAGACGATCTGCTGATTCGTACCTCACAAGGAATGGAAGCAACGCCGCGTGCCTTAGAACTCATTGAGCCTGTTCGCCAAATTTTACATCAGGCAGAAAGATTACTTGAATCAGCAATGTTTTTTGACCCTTACCAGTCTACGATGCAATTAAGACTGCGGATGTCCGATGTTTTAGAATATTTGTTATTGCCCGGTCTATTTAAAATTTTAGAAAAAGAAGCACCTAAAATCCGATTAGACATTACCCATATCTCCCCTATTGATACCATTTTGGCATTAGAAAACGACCAAATCGATTTAGCCATCAGTATGGATTTAAATCACTCCAGCACCATCAAGTCAGAAGACTTGTTTCAAGATCGTATGGTCTGTGTCATGTCTGAAACCCATCCTTTAAGCAAAGAGAAACTCACTTTAGAAAACTTTTTAGCACAAGAACATTTAAAGGTTTCAATGAGCCCAATTGATGGTCGTTATGTTGACACAGCATTATCGAAATTAGGTCGTTTCAGAAATGTTTCTGTGAATACCCCTCACTGGTTAGTTGTGCCTCAACTATTAAGACATTCATCAATGATATCGGTCATGTCAGAACATCTGGTCAAAAAAGCAGGTCGAAAACTCATTTATAAAGAACTTCCTTTTGATAGTGATAAGTTTAACTGGTCAATGTATTGGCACCGTCGTAATGATGCTACACCTGCCCAGTGTTGGCTACGATCTAAAATCATGGAAGTTGCTCATAATATACAGTTTGCGAATGAGGACAGTAAAAAATGATTTCAATGAATGAGAATCAGGTATCTGTGGTCTTAATTCCGGGTTTTATGTTGGATGAATCGCTTTGGGATGAAGTGGTTGATGAAATGCCTAAAGAGTGGAATACGTTAAGAGCAAATTTATCGAAAGGTGAAACCATCGCAGAGATTGCTCAAAACATTGCTCAAAATGCTCCACAAAAATTTATCGTCATTGGTTTTTCATTAGGCGGATATATTGCAAGATCTTTAGCTGAACAATTTCCTGAAAGAGTTGCAGGCCTTATACTGATTGCTTCTTCAATGCGTCCAGATAGTCAGCAGCAAAAAGAACATAAATTAGCTGCGATTAAACTGAATTCTAAAGAAAAATTTCGTGGCTTAAGTTCGATTTCTATTTTAAAAACACTACATCCATCAAATACGAACAATAAATTTCTTGTAAAAAGAATTCAGGAAATGGGCAAAAAATTGGGCTATGACGCATTTGTTAAGCAATCCATGCTCAACAGAAATGTATATGACATGAGTAAAATTAAATGCCCAACCTTGATTATATCTGGTGCTCAAGATCAGGTTCGCTCAACTGAGGAAGCAATCGAGTTAAATGATCAAATTCTAAATGCTCGTTTAGAGACAATCGATAATACTGGTCATATGATTCCGATTGAACAACCTAAGGTACTGGTATCTCTCATCTTTAATTGGCTAAAAGATCTAAATTAGACATATCGACACAATATTTTCTTTACTTTAAATACATCAAAATTTAGTATCCGCAGAATATGCAACAAAAACCCTGACACCCTATCAGGGTTTTTGTATTTGATGTTTTGGTATAAATTATAACTATAGAAAAATGCTTAAATTAAAGACTGAAAAATTAGTAAATATATTGATGCTTTTCACTTGGAAATGAACCATCTTTAACAGCCAGTACGTACGACTTTATAGCATCTTGTACAGTCAATTGTCCTTCCATAAAATTACGAACAAACTTGGCTGTTTTTTCATTGAGCCCCAACATATCATGTAATACTAAGACTTGAGCATCTGTTTCTGCTCCAGCACCAATACCGATAACGGGAATATCTACAGCCTTGGTAATTTTTTCAGCCAAATTGGATGGTACACATTCTAATAACAACATTGCTGCGCCAGATTCTTCTAATTTCTTAGCCGATTCTAATAACTGCTTGGCTTTTTCTGCTGTTCTACCTTGTACTTTAAATCCTCCTAGTACATTGACTGCTTGAGGTGTTAAACCGATATGTGCACACACAGGAATCCCATTTTTTGTTAGGCGGGTAATGGTGTCACAAAGCCAGATATCACCTTCCAGCTTAACCATATGAGCGCCTGCCTGCATCAATACACCCGCATTTTTTAACGCTTGCTCAGGTAAAGAGTAAGTCATAAAAGGTAAATCAGAGATGATAAATGCTTGGTTATTCCCTTTTTTAACACATGCTGTGTGATATGCCATATGTTCAATTGTTACAGGTAAAGTACTATCGTGACCTTGTAAAACCATTCCTAGAGTATCCCCAACAAGCAAAGCATCAATGCCAGCTTGATTTGAAATTTTGGAAAAAGTTGAATCATAGCAAGTTAAAACTGCGATTTTGTCTCCATCCTTTTTCATCTTTTTTAATGTCTGTAATGTAACTTGTTGCATGATTTTTCCTCACGATTTCATCTATTAAATTTTTTGCGCTTATCCAAAACTGTAATGTTTAACCTGATCTATGATTAAAATAATGGCGATTAAAACCATTAAGCCTCCTGAAATTTGGCTAACAATCTGTGCTAAGCGTGGACGCGTTTTTAATAAGATTTGGGCGCTAAAACCTACTAAAATATAAACTACGGCACAGCTAAGAATATGGATTAATCCCAAAGAAATAATTTGTGTAGAAATAGACCACGATGCAGATGAATGAATAAACTGAGGTAATAATGCTAGGAATAACAGAAAGACTTTTGGGTTTAGTCCACTTACCCCAAATCCTTTAACAACCCAGTTCCACCCTTGTTTATTAGCATCTAGGTTTAGGTTATTTTCACTAGATATAGTTGCTGGATAAAGAGATAAACCAATCCCCATCCATAATAAATAAAGTGATCCAATAATCGTGAGCACCATAAGGGCTATAGGTTGACTCGCAACAAGTGCCCCTACACCCGCAGCAACTACAAGAGTCGCTATAAAATGGCCAAGCAGTAACCCAGAAATAGCTGGTAAAACTCTGCCTCTAATTCCAGCTGAAATCGCATATGCCCAATCAGCACCCGGAGTGATTACAAAAAGAATGGATATACTCCAAAAAGCGATAAGTGTATTAAATGTCATAAATTAAAAAATCATCCCATCTTACAAGCTGGAAAGAATAAGCCTTAAGATTTAGAATGTGCTTTCAAATAGTTCCTCATAACTCAATTTAAATGGAAGATTTTTCCAAATGGATAAGATAGATAGAAAGATTCTTGCGGAATTGCAATCTAATGGGCGTTTATCCATTACAGAATTGGCAGAAAAAGTAGGCTTGAGTCTTTCACCATGTCATCGAAGACTTCGGACTTTAGAGGAGTCTGGGATAATAAAAGGATATTGTGCTCAACTCGAAGCTAGTCGTATTGGGCTGAATTTTTCGACGATTGTATTTGTGACTATGAAGGATGGAGACAAAAAAACCATTACTCATTTTGAGGAAGCTATTCTTGATATTCCTCACATCATTCAAGCACAGCGTTTATTTGGAGATCCTGATTATTTATTACATGTGATAGTGAGCGATTTAACTAGTTTTCAAAAACTATATGATGAAAAACTTTCTGCTCTTCCGGGAGTTCAACGACTTACATCCACGATGGTCATGAAAAGTGTGATTTCTAACCGATTATTACCCTTATAAAATATGTTCAGTGACTCAGTGAAATTTGGACGAATGAATCTTTATTTAAACCAATTATGTCAAGAATACATATTTAGTTTTTACACTAAATATCAAAATCTTAGGATTTATTGCATAAACATAGAAGAATTAAGGCTTCCCTAAAAAACTAAAATTTAAGTGACAATTCACACAAAGATTTGAAGATTAAATTTGCCCTAGCTGCATTAGAATAGGTTTGATTTAGTCTGTGTTTACCTTGTGGTTGAGCTTACCATATCGGTATGTTTCCTCGATTGTGTAAGAGCACCAATTCGTTGTACGGTAGACTTTAGGTATCGGTTTATTCATTTGGAAAATATATTGCTGAATAAGTCGTCATGGATTGGTTTGAGCAACAAAGCTGTTTACTTATAACTAAAAGAAATTTTTAAAAAATATCTTTTAGTTAGCTTAGGCTATTTAATCCAAAGTTCATCTTCCTGCATAATTTTTAACATTAGATTAAATAAAACCAGAACAGTCACATTTTTATTAGAGTCTATTCTTTGAAAACTGAATTGAACTGTTCGCTCAGGTGCATTCATATTAACTGGATAATTTTGTTTGCCTAAATTTAGCTCTTCTCCTAATATTGGCTTCATTCCAGCAATAAAAATTCTAATTCGTTGCTCATCATCTTGATCTCGACATACAAAATGCAAAAAATTCTTACGTAACTTACCAAAGTGTAATAATATTTTTAGAGCATCAACCGTGTTATTTTTTTGATATATTTCAGGCCTCGTCTCTTCTTTATCGTACAAATCAAGGAAAGTATTCCGTCCATGGGAACGAGTCAATCTCATGGCTTTATTGTGAAGATCCTCAAACCAACTTTCATCTATAATCTCTCTCTCAATATTTTCAACTTTTAAGTTATATTTTTGGGGGTTCATCCATTTAGTACACATCAATTGACATCGCTGCAGCCATACTTGAGCTTGGGTATCCTTGCTTAAACGGCCATCGCTAAAATTTATCAAACGTTGATAAGGTGTCAGAGTACTATTCTCGATACTAAACTTCTTTTCTTGTTGGTCAGCCATCGTGAATGGCTGTGTTTGCTGATGATAAAAATCAAACCATTTCTGCTGTTGGATATAACGACTTAAGTCAATATCTTCTATCCTTAAGTTCACTTGGCCAAAACACCGTTCTAGAACATTTTTTGAAATAATACACGGCGAATTATAAATTCGATCGACTGCTAATAAATCCAAAACATGAAGGTAATTTGAAGCCGTCTGTTCAATACTGCTATGCCCGATCCATGCAGCAAGCACCTGCCACTTATGTTGGATGATTTCTTCATCAGACCGCGCTTTTTCACCGAACAATAAATCCCGCATCTTTTTTGCTTTTCCCCAACCGCAATCAGTATACGTATGGACCATTTCTTTTGACCCAAGCAACGTTATTGCTAGATAGTTCGCTGCACTATGACGCAGTGTGTGAAAACTAAAACCATGGTGTATACCCAATATTCGATTAAACAAATCTACTGTAATTTTACTAATACATTGATCAGTTAATACACGTTGATTCACACTAAAAAGTAGGTCATCTTGATGATCGGTCATATACTGCTTATATCGATGTTGGATGTAATGTTGTACTACTAAAAATTCATGATATGACAACGCAATTTTCAATGGTATTTGACGATTTGCACTTTGCGACTTCAAACGACGATACGAATTGTCTCGGATATGAAGCGTGATATTATTAAAAATTGAACTTTTACCCTCTTTAAAGAGTAATTCTGGACAGATAACATCTTGTATTTTAAGACAACGGACTTCATTTAATCGAAGTCCAGTTCTATAACTCAATAAATACATCAACTTTAAACAACTCAGATGATCGCCCCATTCTGATGCTGTTGGTTCTTGGCTTAAGTTTTCTAATTGTTCCAGCAGCTTACCAAATAACGAAGGACTCACTAAGCGTGCATTGCAAATTTGTAAATGTTTAAAATTTGAATTCTGTAATACCAATACCTCTGGCGCATCATAGTGCTCTTGGCAAAATTTATGAAAATCTTTCAGACGCCCAAAACGGTATTGTGCGGTTTGATGCATCTTCTTAGAGGTTTTTCCTTTCACTGATTCACGTTGAGTTGCTTTTTCATCACGCTCACTACTGTAGTTCAACAGCTGCCGATACAAATCTTCATAATCATCACTAGATTGTTGCTTTAAATCTAATTTATTGAGCCAAATTTCAAATATAAATTCTTTACCAAAAGATCCTAAATAGCTTTCAATGGTTGATAATTGAAGTCCTTTATTTTTCAAATGTAATAACCATTGAATTAAGCGTAGTTGCGCCTCGATTAAAAATCTTTCATCAGTATTAGCATCATGCATCTTCTGCTCTAGAGCACTCTGTGTTTCTTTCCAATGACGAATCGTACGCTCTTCTCTGTTCTTCTTTTTATGTAAACGTTCAACTTTTTTAGCTCTACTCTTTTTTTGATCAAACAACATCAACTCGTACGGAATCGTTTGTAATTTACGATGAACTGTAGGAACTTCAATATGTAACTGCTCTTGCTCAAATTGAATAGTTTGATTGACTGGTTCAACGACTTGATCACGCTTGTGACTCCACAGCAAGCTTGATTCAGATGGTCTTAAAGAAACAGTATGAATCTCTTGTTGTAGCACATTACTCAAAAAAATATCTAAACTGAGTTTTGGATTAAACTCGAGCACCATATGCACATCATTAAATGCACGAAAGCCACGACGTTTAAATTGATATTTTAAATCTCCCAAACTTTTGTTTGGGCTCATTTTATTCAGGCTTTCTAAAATACAATCATGTATTGATGCTTGCAGACGATATTCTTTATCAGTCGCTTTCAATCTTTTCAAATATTGCAAGATTAACTGAGCATATGGATTTAAAAAGACATGCCTCCACTGGTATAACTTCTGCTGTTCTACGTCATTACCGTATTGGGAGTTTTCAACACGATAGTGCAGTAACAATGGATTCGTGATCTTTTTGTAGCGGGAATGATATAAACGTAAACAATTCAAATCTGTATCAAATTCAATAGCCTCCTGCAATTGCTTCTGGATGACAATCAGATGCTGTTCGTCCGCACAGCCTGAAATATAGATCAAACTTAAGCATAAATTCCCCCATAAACTTTGATAATCATCCCAATATTCAAGTGAATCTTTCCAATATCGTTTCAACTCATTGAGAACCTGTGCATGTAACTGCCCCTGTTTTAACCGTGACTCCGTACTTTCAATTTTTCGAGGAAGCACAATACGCTTTGTATTTGGAATTAGCTTTATTTTGTATGGTTTTGCATTTAGCTGCGTCAGGTTGACTTGCTTTCTTCTTTTCTTAAATTCATTTTCAGTAAATTGCATCAGCTTGGATTGTTCAGCTCGGCTCAATTTACGACTCAAATATTCAACACCATCTTTAAGCTCGTGCCATTTTTTCCTGATCTGCTGATCAAGTTCGTTTTGCACATCTTGTGGCAGTACTTCAGGTGAAGAAAGTTGTCTATCTAGCGACTCATTCACCAATTCCTCAATATCAACAAATAGCTTATCTTGTTGCGTATTTATTAGTTTTTTAATTTCTTGCATACAACTATTTTCGCTCTAAGTGTTGAATTGATAAAGATTTAATATTCTCTTGAAGCTGCTGACGGACTTGTTGTACATATACATTCGGAATAACTGAAGAATGAGGGTGAAACGCCTCGCGGTCGCGTTGGTCATGACCATAAAGGGCTTGAATTAAATGAAATGCTAATGATGGTTTACCCTCTTGCTGCTCATGCATCAAAAAATTCATATCAAAATGACGTAACCAATTCGAATACATATTTTTTGGAAAGATCCCTTGCATATAGGCATTCACCCAGCCCCTCGATAATGGGATTAACTTAATTTTCCTACTCTGCCACTGTCTAGCAGTCATCGGCAAGATATCTTTACTATCAATAACCTTTCCAAATAAGTCATGGATAGTAATTGTTTTCTTGGCAAATACTTGTTTTAGATATGAACCATACGCTTCGATTATTTGTTTTAAAAATACAGTGTAATTTTGCAATGATTTGATGAAAAAATCAGTTAACGGAATAAAACGACCATCCTTTCTTGCCTTGCTATTATTTTTGTCGTTTACATATAAAATTTTAAGCTCAAAGCAATAATCGTCCAAATCACCCAACAGATTTTTGTTCGGCCGTCTGGTCAAGCTTAGCAAGCTAACATGCCACATCCAGCAGGCATATGCATTCAGTTGATTAATGATATGTTGATCTTTTTGAATACTTTCTTGGCAATGTCTATGTAAAATTGCAAACTGTTCTTCCACAAAATTGGGGTTAAATGCCAGTTGGCTCCCTATCCGTCCTACAGATACGGGTCTCACTTTAAATTGTTGTTGTAATATTTTAAGTTCTGCTGTGTCTTCTGTAAATTGAGCTGAATGCAGTGTAAGCACTGATTCTAAATAACATAAATATGTTGTGTCGAGTTGAGCCTTTGGAAGCCCGCCATAAAAAATACCTGGCATATGATGCTGACTATCCCGGCCCGCGATCACATGTGCAAGATATTCATTAAATGTTTCGTAACATATATGAAAATATAATTGTGCTTGAAGTTTTTCAACGGTGATCGAACCCACAAACTGACTATCAAGCCATTTCTTAAGCTTGGTATTAATATAAGCTGAAGATATAGATGGATTAGCTCCTTGCTCGATGTAGTCAAACCATGCCGCAGGTAGATGTAGTTGATGCGACATCTCTTCATTCCATCGCACATGATTTAGACGCTGTATTTTCTGCTCTGAAATTTTTAAATCTAAATTGAGTAAATATTCCCGTCGTTTTCTTGAACCTTTTTGAATCAAAATTCCATCTTGAATAAGCTCGTTAAAATTCATCAGTGCAATAGGAGATAATCCTGTCAACAGTGATAATAAACATGCAGCAGCTATTGCAGCATCTTTCCAGTTTCCAGATAATTCAGCTCTAAGTACATATACAATTTGCTTCAGTACGTCCGGCGCTAAATAATGAGGATTTGTAATAAATGGAGCATGCCGGCGTTGGCGATGACGCGTGTAATGCGCAACATAATCACTAATTATATGATTAAATTTTTTAGCCTTTTCATCTTCCGAATACAACTCCACTTCAGCGTCTAATAGATCAACTTCACCATCTTCATCTTTATGAAGAGAGGCATCATGAAAATTGATTTTTGCGTTATATCCAATCTCTTCTTGCTTACCTGATTTTATTTCACGAAATATTCTGACTTCGTTTTGAGTTGGCCATTTTAAAGCTTTACCTTTTTTTGACTTACGTTGACGAAGAACAACACGACCTTTATCTAGTCGTATAAATATGATCAATAGTGTCGATAAATATTCTATTACTTGTGTTTCTTGAAAATCTTTAATATTAAAAAGTTGATTGCGATCCACCTTTTTCAAGCTAAGTTCGTACATGACATAACGATTTAATAACTTACTGCATTCTTCAAATAATTCAGCATTACTAGAATGCAGCACATATCGTGATACATAACGTAAGAGATCACAGACCTGTTTTTTCTTATTCTCACCTTTAGGAATTTTTGAAAAATCTTGATAATGTCGATAAGTTAAAAAACTTGCTTGCAGAATCAGATAACGTTGAGACGTTAAATTTTGCGTATTACTAGTATCCGGAGATGCAAAAAAACTTAAAGCAGCTAGAAAAAAATACTTACCAATTTGTCTAGTACTGCCTATATAGCCATATATCTGTTGTGCCATCTCATATAGCGCATGAACTTTTTTATGTAAATCACTGGATATATCAGCAAATTGTGTATTCACAACTTCATCACGTAGCAGACAATAATCTTGTTGAAATTTTTCTGCTAATTCTAAAAATTGCTTTTCTCGTTCAGTCATTTGCATATTCATTTTCAATTAAATTTTTTATCGAGTTGTATGTGTAAAATTCATTTATATCGGCACAATTTGGTATGAGTTGATCTTTTATTGAATTCTTTGTCAGCTTAAAAAATCGAGCAAAAAATTTTGCATCTAACTCTTTTTGGACTTTTCTCTCAAAGCATGAATGTTGCTGTGATTTTTCGATAAAATAATCCAGATTTTGTATCAACTGTAAGATTGCAACATAATTAGAATGCACACGTAAGCCTGATTCCATTTGCATCAATAACAAGATTTTCTGCCAGATTCTCACATAAATTATTTTGAACTTTGCTTGTACTACGACTTTCTGACTTTGTTTGATCTTTTTGATTTTCAGTAATTCTGAGTTGATTTTTACTATCTCAAGTTGAACATTTTGTCGGTCAAAGCAAAAAGGCAAGATAAATTGCCCCATAAAATTCTCTATATTTTTTACTAAATAGTCAAATTTTAACATTTTTATCGATATAAAAAATGAGCATATCTTTGTATATGAAAATTCATTTAATTTATCAACAAAATTTTCTCAAAATTACAATTATCAACAAATACATAGAGTTTTATTATTAAAGGTAGTCTAAATTCTAGAAATTCTTCCACTTTTTTTTAGTTTTCTGTTATTACATGAAATAATACTGTTGCATTCTATTTTGAAATATTATGTGCAAGGCATTGATCAAAAGATTCTCTGCTATACTTACTTCACATGTAACATCAGAGGAGGTTAGAAATGCTCAGAACCACTGAACAGAAAAAAAAATATATCCAAGCGACACGCGCGCAAAACTATCAAGCCAGCCTAAAGCTTGAAGGCATTACAACGACAGCTCAAACAACCCAACAGAGTAAAGCTGAAATCTTGCAAAAATATAATAAGTATTCGCAACCCGAATCTTAGTCAGGTGCATGTATGGATAAATATGGGGAAATGGGTGATAGCCTATATTGTTACCCTGGCACAAACACCCTAAAGAACAAACTCAATATCCGCGATGAACGTATTTTAGAGCAAGCCGAACTGGAACTCTCTGGATTGGCGAGCAGCCTAATTGAATATGCTGAACCACCCTACGACTTAAAATACTTAAAATCAATTCATACACAGCTTTTTAGCGACTTATACGACTGGGCAGGAAAATTAAGACAAATCGATATTTCCAAAGGTGACACCCGTTTTTGTAATTTTTCCAGTATTGAAATTGAAACCAATAAATTACTTAAACCACTTCAAGAAAAAAAGTATTTTCAAGGCTTAGCGCCACAACAACTAATTCCTCAACTTGCTGACTTGTATTGTGAGCTTAATGTCATACACCCATTCCGTGAAGGTAATGGACGCACACAACGGATTTTCTTTGAGCATCTGATTGCTCATTGTGGTTATGGTATTGATTGGTCTCTCATTGACTCTCAACAACAATGGATTCAAGCCAATATTGAAGGTTTTTATGGTAATTTAAATACATTAATTCAGATTTTTGAAATATGCTTTATCCAAAATACCTAAAACTTAGGTAGTCGGAGCCCACAATCTTTAACGAACCACCATCGTTGCTTCAATCCACTGATTAATTTCCCAAATAGACCAACAAACACGATTCTTTGAAATCTTAATACGCTTCGGGAAATTAGGATCGGAATATGCTGATTTCTTATCTTTCATTGAATAGATCGTTAATTTAGATAAGCCTGTTAGTGATACAACTTGCTGAATATTAATCAACTGATGTATCCAAAAAGTCTGTCCCATACATAGATTTATGGTGTTTATTTATTATGTTTCGGATTAATCTACGTCTGACGACCAGAATGTTCGTTCCAGACTACATGCAGGTGAATTGCTCTGTGGCTGTATCGTGGCTTTTGTGCAATCCAATCCATTTGATCCAAATGTTCCCTTTTCAATAAACAGCCTCTTATACTTTTCCTGAACCAACGGACAGTATCACCGAGTCGGTTCAAGCTACAACAGTGATGTTGAATCACCTCTATAAAGAAGGCATTAAATTCAAGGAATGTAGGATGATATTGACAGGTCTAGCGCCTAAAAGTAGTCATAGCGTTGATCTGCTTACGGATCTAACTGATATAGATCGAAAGGAAGAACTCATATCGGCACTAAAGGAATTCATGAAAAGTTTGGAACGAAAAATTCGGCGTTGGCATTTGATTTCTGCCTAATCGTAACTGGTCTATGAATCGCGATAAGTTAAGTAAAATCAATTTGAGTGAAAGGAGCTACTACGCATTAACAACAGAAATAATAAAAGTTAAAAAGCCTTAGTGAATATAAATAAGAGAATGTAGACTCACCTGTTGTAATACCCCCCAAACAACAACTTTGTGCTTCTCTGCCAAGATTAAAAATTGGCAACTAGAATTCACTTTTAACCATGATGGTCTTGGCGCATATACAAAATCACCCGCTACTATGACATTTACATTCGACCCTCAGAACCGTCAGCAGAACCGTCAGCAAAACCGTCAGCAGAACCGTCAGCAGAACCGTCAGCAGAACCGTCAGCAG